>NZ_CAMFIA010000001.1 GCF_945952405.1 uncultured Stenotrophomonas sp.
ACATCACCAACAATGGCGCGCTGATCTCCAACGTGGCCGGCAACACCACGCTGGGTGGCACCATCAGCGGCAGTGGTGGCCTGACCCAGGCCGGCAGCGGGTCGCTGCTGCTGACCGGCACCAATACCTATACCGGCGGTACCACCATCAATGCTGGCGGCACGTTGCAGCTCGGCAATGGCGGTGCGACCGGCTCGATCACCGGTGACATCACCAACAACGGTTCGCTGGTATCCAACGTGGCCGGCAACACCACGCTGGGCGGCACCATCAGTGGCAGTGGCGGCTTGACCCAGGCCGGCAGTGGCACGCTGACGGTCACCGGCAACAACACCTATACCGGTCCGACCACCATCAATGCCGGCGGCACCCTGCAGGTCGGCAATGGTGGCGCCACCGGCGCGATCGGCGGCAACGTCACCAACAACGGCAGCCTGGTGTTCAACGTCGGCGGCAACACCAGCGTGGGCGGCGCCATCAGCGGCAGCGGTGGCCTGACCCAGGCCGGCAGCGGCACGCTGACGCTGACCGGCAACAACACCTATACCGGTGGAACCACCATCAACACCGGCGGCACGCTGCAGGTCGGCAATGGCGGCGCGAGCGGTGCGATCACCGGCAACATCACCAACAACGGTGGCCTGGTGTTCAACGTCGGTGGCAACACCACCGTCGGTGGCACCATCAGTGGCAGCGGCGGCCTGACCCAGGCCGGTACCGGCACTGTCACCCTCACCGGCAACAACACCTATACCGGTGGCACCACCATCAATGCCGGCGGCACCGTGCAGGTCGGCAACGGTGGGGCCAGCGGCTCGATCACCGGCAACATCACCAACAACGGTGGCCTGGTCATCAACACCGGCGGCACCACCACGCTGGGTGGCAGCATCAGCGGGGGGGGAAGCATCGTGCAGGCCGGTCCGGGCACGTTGAACCTCGGCGGCAACAGTGGTGGCTTCAGCGGCACCGGCCAGGTCACCGGGGGTGGCCTGAACGTCACCGGCACCATCGGTGGCCAATGGACCATCGGCAGCGGTAACACGCTGTCCGGCACCGGCACCATCGGTGGTACCGGCGGCGGCGTGACGGTGTCCAGTGGTGGCGTGCTGTCGCCGGGCAATGGCCCGGGTAACGGCAGCGGTGCAGGCAACGGCACCGGCACGATCACCGTGGGTGGCAACCTGACGCTGTCGCCGGGCAGCACGCTGGGCATCGACCTTGGGGCCAGCGGCAGCGATACGGTACAGGTGGGGGGCAGCGCCAATGTCGGCGGCAGCACCGTGAAGGTGAATACCCTCTCGCCCAGCACCAGCTACCAGCAGGGCCAGCAGTACACCGTGATCAACGCGGGTGGTGGCGTGAGCGGGCAGTTCGCCGCGGCAACGTCGCCGTCGGCCTTCCTGACCATCACGCCGGTGTATACCGCCAACACCGCCAATCTGAAGATCGACGTGGCGCAGACCGCGGCATTCACCACGGTGGCCAGTACGCGCAACCAGTACAACACCGCTGCCGCACTGGACAGCCTGCCGCAGAGTGGGGCGGCGCTGGGCCTGTACAACACCGTGCTGCTGTATGACGCAGCGACCGCGCGCAGCGCATTCGACCAGCTGTCCGGCGAAGTGCATGCCGCCAGCCGTGCGGTGCTGCTGTACGACAATTACCTGGAGGAAGGCATCCGCCAGCGCCTGGGCAGCGAGCTGCCGACCGTGCGTGGCGAGCGTGCTTCGGCCTGGTTGGCCGGTAGCGGCAAGGTATTCAAGCAGGATGGCGATGGCAATGGCGATGAGATCCGCTCCAACCGCAATGCGCTGATGGCCGGCGTGGATTGGCAGCTGGGCGAGCACGTGGTGCTGGGTGCGGCCGCCGGCAACGAGCGGCTGGATACCCGCCTGTACGACCGCAGCTCGCGGGCGCGCCTGCGTGGTACCACCTTCGGCCTGTATGCGCAGGGCCAGTGGAACAACGGCTTCGCGGTCGGTGGCAGCGTGTCGCGCGGCGACTACCGCACGCGCACCACGCGTGAAGTGCCGCTGCTGGGCCAGACCCTGTACAGCCGCCAGGATTCGGATGTGACCATCGCCCAGGTCGAGGGCAGCTGGACCTGGACCCACGGCAGGACGCAGCTGCAACCGTACGTGCAGTTCACCCGGCACTGGGTCGACAGTGATCGTGCGGTCGAGCAGGGCGGCAGCGCCGCGCTGGTGCTGGAAGGCGGCAAGGACACGCTCAATGTCAGCACCGTCGGCGTGCGTGGCCGCTGGGACGTTGGCAGTGGCGAGCGCTTCCCGGCGCAGCTGACGGTCGGCCTCGGCTGGCAGCACGCATCGGGTGATACCGATGTGGCCAGCCGCAACCGCTTCGCCGTCGGCGGCAATGCCTTCGATGTCTACAGCGCGGTGATGGCACGCAATGCACTGGTCAGCCAGGTGGGCGTGGCGGTCGGCCTCGGTCGCAACAGCCAACTGTCGATGTTCGTACAGGGCCAGCATGGCGACGGCCGCAGCGATATCGGTGGGCAGATCAACCTGCGCGTAGGCTTCTGAGGGGAGCGGACCCGCGGTGGATCCACGTCTTGGCGTGGATCCACCGGCAGCGGGTGGTCATCCCGACCGCTCCATCTCCACGGCGTCGATCCCGGCGCCGTGGCCGTTGCTGACCACGCGTGTCACCTGGAAGCCCAGGCGTGCGTAGAAGCCCTGGGTGTGCTGGCTGGTGTTGAGCGTGATGCGGGTGATCGAGGGATCATGGTCGGCCTGTTGCAGGCGCGCCAACGCCAGTTCGCGGCCGAATCCCTGCCGATGCAGCGCGCGCTCGACCATCCCCCAGCAGAACGCCGCGCTGCCGTCGCCGCGACGCCACAGGCCGCCGCAGGCCACGATCCTGCCCTCGTGTTCAATCACCTGGAACGTGCAGGCCACCGCGTGCTCGCGCAGGAAACGCTCGAAGTCGGTACGTTCTTCACGCGCGAAGTAGTCCGGTACGTTGCCGTCGAAGATCGACAGGCAGGCGCTGGTATCCGTGGGTTGGAAAAGGCGGATGCTCATGCAGGCAGGATAGCCGGTCCACAGTAGAGCCACGCCATGCGCGGATGCCTGTAACCGGATACTGTTCGCGCCTGGGCTTACGCGGAAATGCCGGCCAGCACCGCGTACATCACCACGAAGCTCACCAGGAACAGGTAGACGCCGCCAATGGCCAGGTAGCGCAGCACGGTCAGTGCCTTGTTGCCGCCATACACGCGCTGCTGCATCCACAGCAGGTAGATCGGAACCGCCAGCCACAGCACGGCATACAGCCATTGGCTGGCGGCGGCGAATGCAGGTGATGCCAGGGCATTGCCGATGCCGGCAACGAGGAAGGTGGCCAGCAGCACCATCATCAGCCAGCAATGGCTGTAGAGCGCCACCACCAGGTGCTCGAGATAACCCATCGGCCGCGGGATGTAGGCGATGCGCAGCACCAGTGCGAACACCGGCATCAGGAAGAACAGCGCGCCGGGCAGGGCGGTCAGGATCGCCTGCATGTACAGGTCGGCCTTGCCGCCCATGCGCTGGATGTTGGCGTTGCCATTCTGCAGGCGCCGGTTGAGCCAGGTGTTGGCGAACTGCGGCCAGCCGCTGAGCACGATGGGATTGCGTTCGGCATCCCAGGGTTTGCCGTTGACGGTGTGGTTGAAGAAGGCATCCTGCCCGGCAGTGGCGACCGCTTCGCCGTTGCCGGTGAGCTCGGCCCTGCGCTGCGCTGCCGCTGCATTCACCGCCGCCCGCGCCATGGCGAAACCGGCGTTGCCGCTGGCGGCCGAGCCGGCCTGCTGCTTATCGATCATCGCCAGTTGTTGTGTACGCGCAGCTTCGACCTGTTCCAGCGTGCTCGCATTGGCCAGTGAGTCACGGCTACCGCCCATGCTGAAATCGTCGACATGCACGAGCAGCTTGCCGATGAAGAACGTAAACAGGGTGAGGATGACGAACAGCCGTAGTGGCTGCACGTATCCCACGCGGCGGCCCTTGAGGTAGTTCAGCGCAATCCGTCCGGGAATGCAGAGATCGCGCAGCGTGCGGAAGATGCGTCCGTCCAGGTGCCAGAACGATTCGAAGACTTCCTCGATGGCGTGGCCGACGTGCTTGAGCGGGTTGTGCGCGGATTGCCCGCAGCGATGGCAGTAGTGGCCATGCAGGGCGGTGTCGCAGTTCTCGCAGGCGGCGTGCGTGCTGTCGGTCGAGCTCATGGGCGATGGGCCGGGCGTCGGGTGAAGGCGCCTACGATAGCGATTTTTCAGGATTCGTTCAGCTTGGGTGGCGAAGGCGCAGAAGTGCGCAGCGCGACGCGAACGGCATCCACGCATGGCGTGGAACTACTTGCAGAACCGTCGAACCCCGGCGGGGCTTCTCTCGCCCGATGCTCTCCGCCAGCCAAATAAAAAAGCCGCCCAGTGGGCGGCTTCTTCATTTATCTGGCGGAGAGAGGGGGAAACAGTACCTTGACCGTCCCGCCTAGCTCCGGAGGCGTCCACAAACCGGATTTGTGTCCTGTAGTGTGTCCCTGATTGTATCTCAACTTCTTCTCTTAAATGGGGCGCTCAACGATACGCGGCCGCACTAGAGAAAAGGGTCGAAACTTTAAAAAAGAAGCGAGCTACACCTTTTGCAGCGAGGTAGTGCACTGCGCCAAGCGTCGACTGCGACGAGACTAGTTGTGCCCGGCATTGGCGGGCGAGCAAGGCGAGCTGAGTTCAATGGCATTGAAGAAGCAAGAGTGATGGGCTGATGGTGGCTTTGCCTTGATGACTAACGAAATATCTAACGCCAAAGAAATGTCTTTGCTTTGTAGAAAATTAAAAAAATGAGGTTATGGGGTCGTCAGGAATATGCTACCTCCTTGCCAATACCTTTTTGGCCGAAGCCTTCTTGGGCGTCGACTTTTTCGTAACCGCTTTCTTAACAGTGACTTTCTTTGCGGCTTTCTTCTTCATCGCCACTTTCTTCGCCGCTGCCTTCTTTGCGACCGCTCTATGTGACGCAATGATCCTTCTGGTTAAGGAAGAAGAAGTTCCGCTTGCAGCAATAGAAGCTGCAGGTTTCGCTTTCGATGCAGAAGACGGTGTTGGGTCAAGTGCTTCCAAAACCAAGCTTCGAATTAGGTCGCCTTTGCTAACGCGTCTCTGAAAAGCAACGTCACGCAACCTGTCGTCCAGTGAAGGAGGCAAAAATACGGTTCTTAGAACCATGTTTTCTGTGTCTTTATCGTTGGTGGAGCTCATAAGGCGCCTTCCTCATGCATTTGTGTTATTTGCCATGTATACATATGTATGTATGGATTGTCAATCGGCAAAATAGGGGGATAGTATTTCGGTAGACATTTCGCCTAGAGCCATGAGCGAAACGAATGCAGGGCTCTGGATCTGGGAGAGCATCGGTAAATGAATAGGCCCGAAGCCAGGTTTGTGGATGGCAAGGCTAGAGTCGATCTTTTCCTGTATCAGGGCCCTATCATTAAGGCTGACTGAGAGACTATTTGGTAGGATTTTGGTAAACCACATGTCGTCAAATCCAGTTGCATCAACGGCTGCTATGGCTGGCGCCGGATGCTTCTCTCCGTCTCTGGATGTTATGTAATTGACATTAACTTCGCTCTCGTCTTTTTCGGTTATGCTCTCGACTTGACCGGCCCGGTATGTAATATTTTTGGCGTTTGAAATGTATGTAAGTACATTTGCCCAGACGGCGCCTCGAGTTAATCGTTCAGTAAATTTTCTTCGCGCGTCGTCAGATAGTGATGCCCATAGCTGCTTGTCTGTAAAAACTCTATTTTCAAACCAGTTGTCTACCCTCGCGAAAAGTGAGGCTTGATTTCCGATTATTATGATGGGGTTTGTGACCCCTTTGCGCACAAGCCAGCCTGCTATGGCGGCTGAAGTTCCACCAGCGCCTATCAGCACTATAGCGCCACTGGAATCTTGGCTTGCGATTTTAAGGAGCTCATCAGTCCGCATCCAGACGTCGCGGCCATCAAAAACTCTCCTGTTTAATATCTTTTGAAACCTGCTGGCTTGAGGGCCGTGGCCGGTAATAACTGTTGCATCAAACTCCAATAGATTTGGATCCCAGTTCTTCTCTTTGGTTCTTATTTTCCATTTTTTCCCCGATTTAGATAGCCTGACCACTTCCTCGATTACTACTCTTGCACCAGTTATCTCCACGCATTTGTTGATGTATTTTGCAAAGTCAAGGTGTGTAGGAGGGGTTCGACCTCGGCCGACCCAGTCTGGGTAATCGCCAGAGGCGACTTTGAAAGAGTTCCAAGAAAATAGGCTTTGCATCATCACCTCAACATCTTGGCCTGCCGTAGAGTTATAGGGAAATCCTAAGTCTCTCTCGGCGGGCGTGCAGAGTTCTTGTGAGCCATTGGTATAGCCATTTTCTCCGTTCCAACTTGCTCCAATGGATTTGCTTTCAAATATTGTTATATTTATTTTAGTTTTTTTAATCTCATTAAGGCAGAAGGCCTTGGCTGCAAGGGCTGCGGCTTTGGGTCAGCCTCCTATCACGGCGATGTTGACTGCGGCGGTTGAGGCCGATTTCCTTTTGTTGTTTTTCATCAATGAAATTTCCTTCCTTATACTTTTTGGTTTCTTTTCCCTGTGGATCAATTTGACTGCAAATTTCAATCAGGTGGGTTTTTCCTTTATTTTTGCTGCGAGAGCATAGGTTGGAGTGGAGTGCTCACTCAGTAGTTTTATCCGGATCATTGAGGCGCTTGCGTCATCAGCCGTCAGGCGAACGTCTTCAATGATGTGTAAGCACTTTCGGTTAGATGGAAGCGGATTCTGCTCTGTGCAACCTATCCAGTTTCGCGCATCCCAACGCTTGCCAAGAATAATGGGCACCAGTGGGCTTTGCTCAATCGGGAAAGCACCGTGCACCGCGACCTGGTAGCCGTGAGCAATCTTGGCCAGCATCCGAACGAAAGACCTGATGTCCATCCTGTCCTGAAACTGCATGCCTACAGAGGCATGCTCGCGAACTGTCTCCCCCTCGCCAAGTCCCATGGTCAGCGTATCCATGGCGGAAACCTCTATCCCCTCTGCAGAGGGATCGGGCGGAAATTTAGGGTTGAGGAAGCCGGGCAGAGCAAGGACGGGGAGGTGCTTGACTTTGACGCTTTGATCCCAGGGGAGATCGTGCTCAACCAAGGAATTGTCGGCGCGTATGAAGGTCTGTTTTATCGATTCCGTGGCGGGCCGTCGATGAGATTTTCGACCCTTTATTCCCAAAGATTGGCGGCCGCGATCCAAAAATCCGCGAAGCACTCTCATTTCGAACTGGGACGTAAGCTTTGCACACGGATCGCAGCTTGAATCTGGCAGTACGAGAGTTCCACCAAGGCCTTTCGGCACGATGTGCTCTTCGGTCAAGCGCCCTTGTGTAGCACCACAATAGATGCAGGCGCCGACTGGCTTGAAACGATGGGTAACAGGTGCCCGCAATCGAGTTGAATCCATTTAGCTACCAGCTCCTTCTGGGACCAGAAATGTCAGGGGCACGGTCGGCGGCGTCCTAGCCTTGCCCATAGCCCTTGAATGTATCCCATGTAGCAAGGCTAGTCAGTGTTGGGGCTGGACTACCTTCCGGCTGGGCTGATGCTGCTTCGATCCTTAAGGATAGAACCTCTTTTTGTCCTTCAAGCAGCGCTTGAATTGCCCCTTGGCATAGACTGGAAGCGCGACCGCAGGCCGGTATTTCTCCAAAGTCTCTATCTGCTTTCTGCGCATCACGGCAGGCTTTTTGTGGAAGTAGGCCTCGTGAAGCACCGGCACACGCTTGCTGACGGAGTGGCCGGTGATCAGAGCAATGTCTTCGTCAGGGACGTTCTGGTGGTGGAGCTCTGTGGCGATGGTGTGGCGGAAGGCATGGAACCCGACACCTCTAGGGAAGCCAAGGTCTTTCATGTAGCGGCTGAACTGACTAAGCGCTGCCAAGCTGTAGCGAGCGTTGGTCTCACCGGTCTTACGGTTCACACCAGCGGACAGGTGTGGGAAAAGGCGAGGGTGCCCGCACTCTCTGATGTCATCCATGAAGTCCAGGAAGCCTGCGTCAAGCAGCGGCTTGGGGATAGGGATCGTTCGGATAGAGGCCTTGCCTTTTAGGCTCTGCCGACTCCTGAGCCGGGTCCGGTGCGCCAAGTCAGGATCCACGGTCTTCTGGATGCGGATGCACCAGACATCGCTCTCTTGGACGATGTCGGCTACCTTCAGCTGAGCGACCTCGTTGATGCGTGCACCTGTGTAGAGTCCGATCATAGGAAGCCACCATCGGTGGGGGTATTTGCTCGCCCAGGGAATGAAAGTCCTGGGGTCGAAGATGCGCCGGATGTCGTCTTCATCAAAGAGGCGCTCAGGCTTGTTGGGGTCTGTGACCAAGTCCTTCTTGATCTCGGCGAACGCAGCCATGGGGGACGCATCGATGGCCTTGGTCTTGACCAGCTGGTTGAAGAAGGAGACCAGGAAGCGTCGATGACGTTCAAGCGTTGCAGGGGCAAGCTGAGGAACATCTAGCGTCTTGCCGCAGGCAATGGCTTCCTCATAGCTGATCCCTCGGTAGGCGGGGTCAGAGAAGAGACCTGGGGGTGACCAGCGCATGAGGTCCCAGAGTCGGTAGATGTGAGGGTGGTCAATGCGCGAGACTGGAATGTCGCCGCAGGTCATCTGGAGAAGCCGCAGGGTTCGGGCTGTGGAGTCGATGGTTTCCTGGGCGAGGCAGCGGCGTTCCCGGTCTCCCAGGTAGTCCCTGATCTCTACGGACAGAAGACGGGCAGGGTGGCCTGCCGAAAGTGGTTCAAGGTAGCGCGTGCCTGCGGCATTGATGCGAGAGCGTCGGGAGCACTCCATAGCCGCGTTGAGGATTTCTTGCGCGTGGATGGCCGCTTCGCGTCCGGTGATGACCAGCTCATCAATTCGGAACCGTCCGATCTTGATGCCCTTAAGGTGCAGCGTGTCCTCGGCGTCGGCATTGAAAGGGAAGTCTTGAAGGAAGTTCTTTACTGTTTTTGGCATTGCACTGTCTCCGTAGATGGTGGGAGCAGTGCTAAGGCCTGGCTTTGATTCGTCAAACGAGATCTAGAGCGTTGCCGCGTTGCTTAGGCATTCGCCGAACCGTAGAAATTAGCGCGAAAACTTTTAGAGGAAATTAGTGGGGTTTGCGTCGCGAGGCGCTGTGGCGCAAAGGTTTGCCATGGGTGACCGCTTCTATCTTGCAGTCATTTCTGTACTGTACGATTTTGACAGTTCTGACGCCTAAGTGTGCTTTCTTACAAAATAGGCATGCTCATTTTGAGATGAGGGTATCATAAATATTCTCAGGATTATTTATGTCGCCGGGCTTGGATCCTCTTGGGTCTGCTATCCCAGCGATAAATTCAGGCCTATCCTGAGTAAGTGACACAAGCACGGGACACCAGGTAGTCCTGCTGTCTCGTCAGTATCTCGATCTTCATCACCGCTCTGATTTTATGTCTTGCTGGTGATAGCGGAGCGGAGCGGAGCGGCGCGGGGTGACGCAAAGCTTGGAAGACCTGTCCGGTAAGGGGCCAACCATCCATTAGATTATTTGTCACTGCCGGTCCGGAGTTGACTCGCTCCTGATATGCTTCTCCGCCTCTGGTGGGTAGGGCGCCAGGACCGTGTTTTGTGGCCCCAAAGGGCAGCTCGCCCTCATGAATTGTGGCCCCGAATTTGTCATTCGACCGATGACCACAAGCTCATCATTTACACGCCCGACACGGTCTCGCACGTCAGCAGAGCATCCGGATCCTTCATACATGTCGAAAAAGAGTGCGCTGTGACTTGCCACCCACCGCATTGATGGGTAGATGAAGGACGAGCTATTTAGAAGTGCGCTGGCGATTGCGACGATCACAAAGCCAGAGATGATTCTGGTCAGAGTGAGAACCAAATCCAGATCGCGGACCTTGGATGAGGTCGTGCCTAGCTTTCCTAGTCCCCAGACAAGACCGATGATCACCCCGAAAGTCCCCAAGACGATGACGAGGGCAGCCGCGACTGGGACAAACGAAAGCGGAACCAACAGCGCGACTGCGCTGGTGAAATAGGACGGATCTTGACCCGTAGCATCGTTGACTGTGATCTTGCTTACGCCTGTTGCAGCCGCGAGGGTCACGACACCCAATACGGTGACGGCCACTTTCATCAGGGGGTAGTTGAGCCTTTTGACGGTCCAGTAATAGCACTCCGTTAGGAAAGCAGATGCGAGCAGTGCGCATCCTGCATATATGGCGACATCGGAAGCCAGCGATCTGGGGTCATGGAGGAAGAGCGCGATGCTCAGGAGCATACATGCGACTCCTCCGAGGTAAAGGCGCACAGTCGGGGGATGTTCAAGCCACCAGTTCGCCATGCTCCTAGGAATCGAAGAGACTGAAACCAGGTGGATCGATGTCATGCATGTCTGCCCAGGGTATGGTCGAGCGCGAGAATATAGCGGCGCTATCTCACAATTTGAGACCAGGCAATCGAATCTCTGGAGAAGGAGACTGGGGATTGCCTTCCAGATAGGTGCTGGGAGGGGCACTGGCACAGCGGCGTGGCATGCGGTACAAATCGCAAAACAGGCCGCCGCGGCGGGTCTAGTTCTGGGCTTCGTCTTCACATGGATTGGAGGTGTGGCGTGTCGAGTTACATATTCGTTTCCCCTGGTTCTGACCCGGGTATGGGTAAAGCGCTTGTGGACCCTATCTTGCAACCGGACAAGAAAGCTAAGTCGACCATGGGAACCTGTCGGCCTGACCTCCGCCGCAGGGTGAAGTTGGGCGATCAGATCTTCGTGATCAGCGGCAGCATGGGCAAGAACGTTCAGCAGTATGTGATTGGAGGGCTTGAGGTGCAGGACAAGCTTTCCAGTCAGATCGCAGCGTTCGATCAGTTCCCTGAAAATCGGCTCAGATTTGACGAGTCCGGCCAAAGGCTGGGCAACATCATTGTGACTGCAGATGGACGACATCACCCCGAAGACCATCACGACAAGTTTGAGAGGCGAATCCAGAACTATCTGGTTGGTCGGACCTCTGTCATCCTTCAGACGCCTCGGGAGATCCAGCTTGGTAGGGAGCGATCAGTAGACATCCTCGCCAGTCTGTTTGATCGTCCAGGCTCTACGCGAATCCAGCAAGTGATCGGGCGCATGAGAAAATTGACTGAAGAGCAAGCTATTCGTCTGAGAGAAGAGCTTCAGGCCTTGAAGAGGGAAGCCAGGAAGTAATGGATATTGCGCAACACATCGCAGATCGCAGTCTCACGGTCAGTGATGTGGCCCGACGGGCAAACTTGCCCGTTTCCCGTGTTAGCGAGATCGTCTCGGGTGATGAGGCATCGCTGTCGGAAATCAGAAAAATATCAAAGGCAATCCGTGTTCCGCTGAGCTCGATAGGGCGGCCGGAATCAACTGAGGACCAGAGCACTTCGAAGCTCTTGCTGAGGCAGACCATTGATCAGCGTTCAAGGGGCATGTCTTCATCTCTGAGCATCATAGGTGACCAGCTAAACGACATACTCTCGATAGCGAGACTTCTGCCTTCCAATCTCAACTGGCTGGAGCTGTTCAGGGGACTGGCTCCCGATCTTGAAAACGCAGAGAACTTTGCTGCCATCTTCAGACGGGCGTTCGCACAGCTGGATGACCAAGTTCCTTTTCTTAGTCTTGCAACTACCTTGGAGGAGTTGGGGGTCTTTGTCTGCTATGGAAGGGACCCTAAGATCGAGGGGGTTTCAGCGATTGTCGAAGGCCACGCACTAATCCTGCTTGCTCCTCGAACCTTCAAGGCGCGGATGCTGTTCACTCTTGCTCATGAGGTGGGACACCTCGTAGCACGCCATGACTTGCTAAAGATTGACTTCGCAAGATTGGACGAAGAGGTGGGTGGAGACAGAGAGACGACTGTCTCGGCTGAGCATCGGAATGAAGAGCGCTTTGCCGATGCTTTCGCGGCGTCTTTGCTAATGCCCCGGAAAGGGTTCTTGAAGGCGCTTGAGGCGGTTCGCACTCACTACCGGGCAAAGGGGCCGCTGGGGGACGTAGAGATACTGACCACTGCAATTTTCTTCGGGGTGAGCTTTGAGGTTGCGGCGCGCCGTTGCGAAGGCTTGGGGTTGCTGGAGCCAGGAGGCGCTAGGGCGCTGTATCAGAAGATCTCAGACGAGCATGGAAATCCTGAAAAGAGAGCGAGAGAGCTGGGGCTTCGGGAACGAGAGGAGATACAGATTTCAACTTCGCCTACGCTGCTTGAGGCTGCTGCGAAGCTCGTGGATCGTGAGGAGCTCTCTGCCGGTAAAGCCGCTGAGCTTTTGAACGTCCCCATCTCCTATCTGTTCGCCGCTAACTCGAAGTAGCAGCATGATAGTGCTTCTCGACGCCTCGACAGTCATCAACCTCGTGAATGGCGGGGTCTTTGATGCGGTCTTGGGTATCGAGGGTGTACAGTTCCAAGTCGGAAGCTTGGTGAGAGATGAGGCTTCATCCGCCTCCGAAGTGTTGGACTTGGAGCTTGCCAAGGGATCTTTGACCCTTGCTGACGACGGATTGGTCTCATATTCGGCATTTCTGGCCGCGAAGAATGATATGGGGCTCGGTGATGGCGAGACCGAGTGCATTCTCATTGCATCCGCTCTCCAGTGCCAGATTGCTTGTGATGACGGCCGGGCCCGGAAGGCGGCTATCAAGCGGCTCGGGCATGAGTCGCTGGTGACCGGCTCTTTGGGGTTGATGCAACGAGCCTGTAGCCATGGACTGATCACAACTGAAGCTGCGCAGCTCGCCTATCAAGAGATGCGCAAGCTCGGTGGCTATCTTCCACAGATCGATGTGGACTTCTTCGCCAAAGAAGTGACCCTGCTAGATGGTTTCGGGGCGCAACCCTAGCTTGTCTTCACGAAGAATTCGATTCGTATGCTTGGAAAGGCGTGCTCTCGTCTCGACAAACGGGTTCGATATCGTCTTCTTGATCTGCAATGGATTCTGGAAGATCGCTCCGCAGAAGTGGCATTCGTGGTCAATGTGGGGCGTATATGCCCACTGTCCCTTATCGAAGTGAGGCTCTTTGCAGCGCGGACATGACAGAGCCACGACGCGTCCTTCGATGTGCGGCAGTGCTGTTTGCGCCATGTAGTAGCGTACTTGTTCGGCATCAAGTTCGATGCCATCTATCACGACGGACTCATACGTGTCGTCTATCTTGGGCCACTCTTGGCCTTCCTCGCTCAGAGCGTGCAGATGGATTCCGGTTTCTTCAGGCGCTGTGGAGGTCCAGAGGATGGCAGGATTTGATCCCCAGATCTGTATCCCTCCTGGGTAGTCCTGTTGGCGTATCTCTATGCTTCTTGGCGCAGCTATCTGGGATCGATTGCCTGGCTCAAGGTGGCTCCTCAACTGCGAGAGAGGGTTTCCTATCGCGATTTCCGAGTCGGAGAACTGTCTTCCGCATCCATGGCACTGATGCTTCTTGTGAGGATGGACTGCGAACCAGTCGCGGTCCAGATGAGGGAAGCCGCAGTGGCTGCATTTGACACTGATGGTTCCGAAGCCGAAGACCCCAGACACCATGTAATTGATTGCGTCGATCTCATCCACTACGAACCATTCCGAGGACAGCAAGTCTGTCGTGAATGGGATCCTCAGCCTTCGATATGTCTTGTCGATGTCCTTGGCTGAGTCCCGGCCCAAGCGCCTGGCATGGACATGGATGCCTCTATCGGTGGGCAGGGTGGTAGTGTCGTACGACGCGGGCACTGACCCCCAAAGTGCTATCCCTCCGACGTAGCGGTTGACCTCAAGATCAAGAGACTCAGTCTCCGAAATGGGTTCGTCATGCGCGGCCACGCATTCTTCTGCCGCCACGCCATACTTTGCGGTGGCATTTGCATGATGGGATAGGCACCAGTATCGGCTTCCCCCGTCTCGCCTCTTTCCGACGTTCACTATCTCGCAGGTCATACGATCACTCCTTGGGCTTCATGCCCATCGCAGGTGAAGGTCTAACGGTGCATCTGTAGCGTAGTAATCGTTGAAGCTATTTCAGAAGTAGGTTGCGGCTGCTATGAAGCGTCTATCAGGCTCTTAATCAGCCCAAGTGCTTGTTTCTGCTTTTTGGCATCAAGCTGAGAAAGCAGCAGGATGGCCTCAGCGACAACATCCGATGCCGCCAGGAAGTAGGCCGCAGGAAGGTCTAGAAGCCCTGCGAGCTTCTCGATGGTCTCTAGGTCTGGCTTGTGCATCCCTCGTTCATATCGGCTGATCCGAGGGGCCGTCGTATTTGAGTCATCTACGCCCATAAGCATTTCGCCTAGCTGAGCTTGGGTCCAGCCTTTGGCGACGCGTGCTGCGCGTAGGCGATGACCGAGGGCTGTGGGCGTGGGCTGAGGAGCGGGCATCCGGCAGAAACAAACACGTTGACTCTCCAGAGTTTGACGGCATAAGCTTAGTCGGTCATTTGCGTTCAACGCAAAATTCAACCTGGAGGCTATCGTATGGATATGAGGTGCTGGGCGGTGATGGGTCTCCTGGCGTTCGCCGCTTCTGCTGAGGCTGCGCCCAGCCTGTCGTGCCAACTGCAGAGCGGCCAGTTCAAGGTTGGTGGGGGAGGAAAGCCCAGGGTCTCCGCTTTCATCTGGGCCACGGGTCATGGCTCCACAACGCCTACTGGCCCCATCCGAACCAGGATCGGCCGCATCGACCCTGTAGAGGGCCGAGACTACAAACGCGCTATTAAGCTCGATGGCAAGCCCGTTCTGTTGCCTCCGGACGCACAAAGCGTCATCGGCTTCGGCAAGGTCTATGACTTCAAGGACGCCATCGCTCTGGCTTACCTCGGCGAGCGTGAGGAGGACTCGTCCGCCCGGCCTAGCCAGATTGTGATCGTCATCAACAAGGCTGGGTCAGTAATTGATAGCGATGTGCTCCCTGGCACGAGCCTCAACCCGGGCAAGCACTGCTTGCTCATCGACTGAAGGAACACACATGAAGAAGCTTTGGATGGTTTCCGCCGTAGTGCTGCTGGCCGCTTGCTCGGGTGGTCCTGGTAGTGGCGATGTTGAGAAAGCCTTGTCCGTGTATTTCAAAGAGGCCACAGGAACGACGATGACGTTTGAGCGGTTGAAGGTAGGCGAGTGCGTGCGAGGGGACATCCCGGGCTATGCATGCAGTGTGACCGGAATCGCGCGATATCAGTCGGGCACTCGCATTGAGCAACAGCAGCTTGTCGGCACTTTCGTCATCGACAAAGTTGGCGGCAACTGGACTGTCGTAGATCGTCGCTGAATTGAAGCCCGCCAACCATCGCTAGGAAGCTCGTATGTGGACCTTGTTCAAGGTAATCCGCTGGATCATTACCGGTCTTGCGCTTTGGTGGTTGTGCGGTGTCGTGTTCGAAGAGGGCACTACGGCTGACGGAGCAGTCTTCGGGCTGATGCTGTTCGGGCAGCTGGTCTTCTGGCCCCTTGCGCTGCTGTGGGGTCTGCCGTGGCTGTTCCGGCGCCGAGCGCCAAAACTGAAGAAGCATAGGCCTGAAGAGTTTGAGCCCACGGTATCCCATGATCACATTGCCTTGGACCTGGGCAGGGACACTATCTGGGTTCGGGACCCCGTGAAGGGCGAGCGCTACCTGCGACGGGCTGAAGTGCTCGCCATCCGCACTGGGGAATACAACTACAAGGGAGTGGTCACCCATCGCCTGGAAGTCCAGGTTCGGGACGTTGTCCACCCGCTCTGGCTTGTCCCCTTCGTGCGTCACTCTGACCGCTGGCTCAGGAGCACAGCGGCCAATGAAGCCGAGCGAGATGAGTGGTTCGCTAGGATGAAGGCATGGATTGAGCAGTGAGCTGCTCGACGTTCTACCAAGGGTTCATCCCGGTCGCTGCGGGGATGGCAGGAGAATTATCAACGCGACCCATGGCACAACGGCGAGTAGCGTTGCTATGTAGGCCTGCCGGAGAGAGTGGAATTTACAGGTGAGGATCTTCGAATTTCGCCAGCACTGATTAAAAAGATCATCTGCTAGCTCCTCAGGACTCCGACTCTTGCATGCTTGCCGAAATTCACTCTCTCGCATCTGAGCGATGCTTCGAAAGTAGAGCAATGATGCCGTGCCGCCCTCTAGATGTGGGAACGAGCCGTTCCAGAGGTGTCGGAAGCTGAACCCCAGCGCGGTAAAAAATAGAGTCGTGAAGACCGCAGCTGCGGCGGTCATCTCGCTCGGAGTAGGAAGTCTAGTGGCAACCAGCGCCAGCATGCCCAAATCGATGCCCAACACCACCGATAGCTTAGTGTCGATTCTTGAAAAAAATCCAAGAACGAGATTCAACTGTTGCCAAGCAATGCTAACGCGCTCGCCTGGGGCGTTTGGAGGGCTTGGGGGGTTGATAGAATTTTGATCGTCGGGCATATGGTTTAGCAGTAGGTTTGGCTAACTGGTTCAGGCGGAAATGCGCATCCCTCAGTCCACAGGAATCGAGCGTCCCGCAGCAAGGAATGCCGTGATTCGCAAGGTCTTGCATGAACTTCTCTTCCGAGACGCGCCAACTGTAGTAGCTAGATATATAGCTTTCCAAATGCTCGGCGTGATCCTGGCATCTCGAAATCTCGATCTTTCCCGACGGATCGCATGGGCAGTAGGTGTGTCCTCCCACCAACGATCCGCCACGCTTCGTGATCCGTGCGAGGCGTCTACCATCTCCCCATAGTTCAATGCGTGGCCCTCTGAGATGCTCATCGAGGCGCACCGTAAAGCTTCCGCGCCTCGCGCGACCCAAGAAATCAGGGCCCAATTTCTCTGCTGCAGCCTCAGCGGCGGCCTGATGGACAGCTGCATCACCATGGGCTCTGTCATATTCTTGACCTGCCCATTTGCGTCGGTAGCTTGCGTTGATCTGGCGAGAAAGAAATCGCACAACAGCAGACCACCATCTGCGTGCGGCCGCTTCGTCGCGGACTTCGCTTGGGCTGTCATCTTTCCAGCCCAAGCAGAATGTTCCGCCCGGATTGATGTGGCGATCCGGGCAGCACTGAGGCAGTTGGGACGAGGCTTTTTTCTCTTGGACAAAGACGTAATTGCCATGGATGGTGAGCAATAGAGCAAAAGATCGAGTCTTCCCGCTGGGGAGAGAGATCTCAATCGTGGCATCTACTGCACCGGCTTGATTGGAGAGCGTAGCCCCGAACTCGGGGGCCACGCTCCTTAGCAATGACTCAACTTCGCTCATCGTGGGCGAGCTTCGAATGTGGGCGAAGTGGTTGCGACAAGGACGGGACCACCGCAGGACGCGAAGAGGCATATGCATCTTCAAGAGCCGCCTTTGCCACCTTATCGCCAGAGGCCGAAAGTTCTTCTACAGCCGCGTCATAGTCAAGGTTGTCAGCCGTCCTGGAGTTGCCAAAGAGAGTGCGAACTGCGTCCGATCCAGCCTTGTATGCAGCAGGGCCGATCCTGCTCTCGGTTCCCTTGCATATGCGCTGCTCTGCCTCGGAGGCAATTACGGCCCGCCCCGTTGCGCATCGGACGCGCTCCCCCTTCATGCCCAGTCTGCTCAAACTAAGCGGGCCGTACTCAAAGCCAATCGCGAGACCCAACTCCCCAGTGTCTCCACCTTCAGACTTCAGATGTTCAATAGCGGACAGAAAGCTGCTGCGGAGGGCGCCGACGCATTGGACGGCGGTGCTTACAGTCGCCTCTGCATCCGTTGTATAGGCCGTCCCCTCAATCATCATTCCATGGAGGCAGTCGCCGATGAACCTTACGCGGCGTCCGCCAAAGTCGCTGTGCGTGACCGAGTCCAGTTCGGAGCGAACGACGTGTAACGTGCGGACCAAATTCTCTGGATTCTCTTCAAGGTGTTGGTCCACAAACGCAGAGAAGCCATCGATATCAGCGTATACAGAAACGCCCTCGAAGTTCTTTGAATTCCCTGGGGTGAGAGCATCAAAGTCCAGATCTGACAAAGGTGGCGTTGGCCTGCTGAACTCAATGCTGCCAATGGGGGTCTCTTCCTGCTCTTCCTTCCAAAGCTTGATGATCTTGTCTTTCGACGTTTCGAGCTTGGCTTCATCAACGCAGGTGGCTATCTGCTCGTCAGTAAGGCGGGTAGAGCGGTCCTTGTCACCGTCCAGTGCGGGGAAGCCCATGACGGATCGCGCTGAGTTTGTGAGGTAGATGCCTTCTGTGCTGGCATGTCCAGCGTACTTGGCAGCGTGATTGGCAGGACTTCCCAGGAAAAGGGGCTCGCGGCCTCCGCGCCGACCGTTGTTGACCGCCAGAGCCAAGCCGGTATCAATACCTACGCGGACACGTGCATTTGGAATGTGCTCGTCGGTATCCCCTGTTTCTGCCAGGACTTCATCAACTAGTTTTGCGATGGCGACGGCTTTGGCCACCCGTTGGCGCTCTTCATCTTCCCCGTAAGGCTTAGCGACCAAGGCATGCAGGCGCTGGTTATGGAAGTCGACGCGCTTGGCATTGCTTTCTTCAAGAATGCGATGGACTGCGCGATAGTGCTGGTTGAGGAATTTTAGGGTGCGCTTGTGGCAGGTGGTGCCCTCGTCCTTCGTACAGGCCAGGATTTCGTCAATGTTGACGATATCGATGTAGACGTGGGCCGCATGAATGCGATAAGCCCGCTTTGCTGGGATGCTTTCCAGTGAGGTATCGCGCTTGTAGTCGTAAATTTCCACATCCCGCACTTCCTCGTAGCGAGACTTGATTCGCTTCTTCGCGCGGTCTTCCTTCCAGCTGTGGCCCATCTCAATATCCTCTCGTCCAGTAAAGGTAAAGCCAAAGCGGGGGGCGCTTCGCTGAGGCCCAGGTGTCGCCCCATGCACTGGCGGCGGCTCGTTGAACCTGTATATTGTGTCTTGGTTCACACTTTCAAGGGGGCGAAGTGGCCACTGGACTTATTGATCGATTCCGCTCAGACGGAGGGCGGAGGCTGCTCGCTGCATTATCTGAGGCTCGACTGCTTGGCGGGATCGGCGGCTTGCCAGAGTGGCTCATGGACCGGGGGGAGCTGCTAGAAGTCCAGGCGGGCGAGTCCTTTGTCGAGCAGGACGGGATGGACACCGAAGTGTTCTTTATCGTTGCTGGATCTGTTGATGTAGTGATCAACGGAAAGATCGTCAACATCCGCCATACAGGAGATCATGTCGGCGAGATGGCTGCGATTGAGCCAGCTCAGAGGCGCGCAGCTACGCTGGTGGCACGGGAGCTAAGTGTTCTGCTGAAGGTCGCTGAAAGCGATTTCATTGAAATGGCAGATGGTCACCCGATCATCTGGAGGCGACTGGCCGCCACACTTTCGAGGAGACTTCTGCAGAGGAATAGCCTTCTGGCCAAGCCTCGCAACCAAGTTCGGGTGTTCGTCATGTCTTCGGTGGAGGCGCTTCCAGTCACCCGTCTATTGGTCCAACACTTTGAACATGATCCATTCTTGACTGTGGTCTGGGACCATGGCGTGTTTCGCGCGTCAAACTACACGTTAGATGAGTTGGAAAAGCAGCTCGAACTGGCTGACTTTGCAATCGCAATCGCGCACGCAGATGATCTTGTGATTAGTCGTGGAGACGAATGGCCTGCGATGCGAGACAACGTCGTGTTCGAGTTGGGAATGTTTATTGGATTCCTGGGTAGGAAGCGCGCTTTCCTGATGGAGCCTAGGGAAGATAAGTTGAAGCTTCCGAGTGATCTTGCGGGGTTGACTACGGTTTCCTACCGTTATGTGCCTGGGGAGGATGCCAGAGCGAGGCTTGCTCCGGCTTGCAACCAAATTCGCGACATCATTCTTGCTATGGGACCGCGAGACTAATCATGGCTTTGCTCGAAGACATGGAGGGTGCTGTTGCAACGATCTTCAGCAGTGCCTGGGACAAGCGAGAGGGACGCGTGGTTCCGGATCCGGAGGATCTGCGACTCGGCAATGACGCTGTTGAATTTTCGCGGGCTACTGTGCTGTATGCGGATCTCCACGGCTCTACAAACATGGTCGACACTGAGGAATGGTGGTTTAGTGCGGAGGTCTACAAGGCATTTCTGCATTGTGCTGCCAGCATCATCAGGGCTGAGGGTGGCGCGATCACTTCTTACGACGGTGACCGTGTGATGGGAATCTGGGTAGGGGATCCTCAAACGACACCGGCAGCGATTGCAGGTCTGAAGATCAATTACGCTGTGAACGAAATCATCAATCCTGCCCTTAAGAAGCAATACCCGGCATTGAACCGTACCATCAGGCAGAGTGTCGGCATTGACTCAAGCGCTCTTCGTGCTGCCCGCACTGGAGTTCGAGGTGGAAATGACATTGTTTGGGTGGGGCGGGCCGCGAACTATGCGGCAAAGCTGACTGAGTTGGATCTCGAACCCAAGACCTGGATAACCGCTGACGCGTTCCTGTATTTGCTTGATGAGGCGAAGTTCGGTGGCCAATCCAAGCAGTTGATGTGGAAGGAGTTCAGCTGGGCCGAGCAGGGTGGCATTCCTATCCATGGTTCGACTTGGCAATGGAAGGTCTAGTGGCCGCCGTCTCTGTGGCGAAAAATCCATCGCTTAGCGAAATCAACAAGCAAAGCAAGAGCGCACTTAGGCATTGCCTTTCGGGCAATGCGTGCGCAAGAGGCTGTGCCCCTTGACCCCCTAAAAAAGCGCTTGCCAAAGCCTAAAACGTAGGCATAAAGGCAAGTGCGGGGGCCAGAACAAGGAGCATCAATGGCCATTTATCACACCAGAGTAAAGACCTTCAGCCGTGCCCATGGGCACGCATCCACCGCTGCAGCGGCCTATCGCGCAGGCCTGCTGATCCTCGATGAGCGAACGGGGCTTCGACACGACTACCGAAGGCGCGGCGGGGTCGTTGAGACCCGTTGCCTCGCTCCCGACGACGCTCCCGACTGGGCTTTCGACCCCCGACAACTCTGGCCTGCAGCCGAGGCTTCGGAGCGCCGAAAAGATGCCACGGTCGCTAGAGAGTTCGAGGTGGCCTTGCCACACGAACTGAGCAATGAGCAGCGTTCAGACCTGGCAGCCGAAATATCGCGCTGTCTGGTCCAGCGTTACAGGTTCGCTGTCCAATCCAGCATCCATGAGCCGCAGACCGCTGACGGGCTCAACTATCACGTGCACATCTTGGCTACGACTCGACGGGTGGACTCAGAGGGCCTGAAGGACAAGACGAGGGAATTAGACGGCGGACCTTCGGGTCGAGGTGAAGTGGAATGGATTCGCCAGATGGTAGGGGAAGCCATCAATGCCCATCTTGCTGCTGCAGGTGTCTCGGCCCGTGTCGATCACCGCAGCTTGAAAGAGCAGGCGGCCGAGGCCGAAGAGCAAGGGGATGAGCTTACAGCGGCGGAGCTTTCACGCACCCCAGGGCTTCATTTGGGCAAAGACGCGACGGCGCTGCATCGCCGAGGCGCCGATACAGTCCTCAAGCAGGGCAATGACAGAATTGCTCAGGCTAACAGCGCTGCTTGGGATCGCGCCGTGGCCGAGATGGCAGGAGAGGGCAGGCTGATGGAGCCCGCATCCGATCAAGCCATGCCGGTCGGCCCGCGTGAAGTTGCTTCGCATCCCGCTATCCAACTAATGCTGTCTCCTGGGGGAGCGACTCCTTTGGTTAACGGGGCCAAGGAAGTCATTCCGGTTGGGGCGGTGGCCGATGACGGGACGCGGCAGCCGCAGGCCACCGCATCCAAGCAGGCGTTGAAGGCTGTGTTAGAAATTTGGGCCGAGGCGTGGATTGAGGCACTGCGAGATAGACTCAAATTCACGCGCAGGTTGCTGCGCAACAGTGCTGCTCTGATATCGGCTCATGGAACATTGCCCAGGCTCCGTGGCGACTTGGAAGAGTTGCTCGTAAGACTGAAGAAGTTGAAGCGGGACGCTCTACGCTTCAAGCGTAGGCTGAAAGCTGAAGACCGTGCTCAGCATGGGCTAGCACAGGCTGAGTTTGCTCTGGAGAACTTCGAGAGCCAGAACCCAAGGCCGGGCCTCTTGAATCGGTCGGATTGGTCGCGGCGTCGGGCGCGCCGGGTTAGGGCTGTTGAGCTGGGGCGCCAGGACTATCAACGCGCTCACAAAGCCACCGGACCCAAGGCCCAGGAAGACTACAACCATCGAACAGGCGAGTCGTTGTCGCAGCTGGAGAACTGGAGTGAAGTGCTGCTGCGTAGATATCCGGTCTTGGGGGACGCGCCCACTGACGCTCCTGCAGCGTCCGCTCCGGCTGATGCCCTGCTGGCAATGAAGCAGAGCAAGGAGCCTGGAGCCAGGTTGCACTGACCGACAAGAAGGCCCCGGCGAACCGGGGCTTTAGCCCACCTCGTTTCGAAAACTCAGTGGTAGGTAGGTCCGCGAGTGGGCTTGGACACTGCGCCACGGCGCTCTGAAATCATGTCGCTGAGCTGTACCTGGTCGCGGTCTACCACGGCTTCTCTGACCCTAACAGCAGGTTTCAGTGTGTGGTCGTCAGCAGGAGGCTTGGGGTGCATGCATCGGTTGATCAGCTCGTCGGCGATTTCGAGGGCATGGATGATGTCCTCTATCCGCTCCTGCGTGTCTCGTGTCCGGTCTTGGGCAATCAAAGGGCATAGCACTCGACTAGCGATAGCTAGCTTTCTTTCTAAGGGCATATGAAGCTCCTAAAGTGGGGGAGCTTTCATAAAACCACCATTTGCGTTGATCGCAATAGTTGTGGCGTTTGTCAGTGCGAATGTTGGCCCGTTAGAGATACTCCTAGACGTTCCATGTAATTTTCCTGGCGCGGAGATCTGCTATCCCAGCAACTCCTTCAGTGCAGCGAGCTCAAGATTGAAGCTCAAGGATGAGAGCCCTGCTGTTTTGAATTCAGGAGTGATCAGCCCATTGAGCTTTTCTGCCGGGGTGAATTCGCGGCTATAGACGGGATGGTGCTCATCATCAAGCTCGTGACCGACGATCTGGGCGCGCATTTCTGAGGCGACACCGAAGCCCTGCATCTGCTGGATGACCGTCTTACGCAGGGAATGGAAACCGCGCTTGGCCTTGGGCCAGGTCTTCCCGTGTTCGGCGAGGTGACGGGTAAAGGCCTTGGAGATCCAGTTCCCCGCGCCATTGACGGCATTGGCCTTCGCTTGAGGGAAGAGACGGCTTGAGGTGGGCAGGCTGGCAACATAGTCGCCGAAGCCCAGGGCCATCAGGTCAGCGTGGATCGGGACAGTCCGGATACTGGCCTCGCTCTTGAGGCGCTGGTGCTCGCCGTCGTCATTAATATGGATGTAGGCCACGCCTCCTTCCGTTTGCACATCGCTCACCAGCAGCTGCCCGACTTCAGAGGCACGGGCACCGGTATAAAGGCCCAACAAGGCTGCCCAGCGCGCGGCAGGTGACAAGGTGGCAAAGGCCGATGGAGCAAAGAGCAGGCTGATCTGCTTCACGTCGAAGGCCTTGAAGCCCAGCTTGCGCCGCTTACGCTTGGCGCTATTGCCGTATGAGACATGGCTTCGGGCCGGATTGCTGTCTGTGTAGTAGCCAGCGGCAATCAACCAGTCGAAGAAGCCGCCCAGGTAGGACTGTTTGTTCACCCGGGTCGGGGTTGAGATGCCAGCGTCGGCGAGCGACTGATAGAAGTTCGACAGGTCGATCCGGTTGATGCTCGGCAAGGGATAGTCAGGGCCGGTGGTGCGCACGAACCCGTCAATCGCCGACTTCTTGATGCTGTAGGTCTTGGGGATGGTGTCTGGGGCGATGGCCTTGAGCCAAAGATCACGCGCTTCCATCAGCGACAGGATCTTGCTGGGCTGCGGCTTGGAGGGGGCTGCTGGGGCTGCGGCTACCGGGCCGAAGAACGCAGGGTTGACCCGTCCGATGCTCTCGATGGCGCGAGTCAGCGCCTCGGTGTCTTCGCCTGGCTCCGCTTGGATACGCAGGGAGCCGTTGGCGTCTCGCTCTAGGGTGTAGTCCTGGAGCCGTTGTCCCCGAAGCTCCTGGAGCCATTGCTCTGCCGTCTTCTCGCCCATGCCGTTCTTCCTGATGGCGCTGAAAACTTCAGCATAGCGGGCGGCCAGGACTAGGGCGCAAGCCTGGGCGCTACGCATTTCGCGCGTTCGAAGGCTTCGCTTGAGAATTCGGCAGCCCGGAAGGGGCTGGAGATCGACGGGCACGCGCTGACGGAACGAAAAGCCCGCTGGCGTCTTGATCAAGTGATGGGGAACTCTCATCGGGATGTGTCCCGATTTGTGTCCTGCCCCTTGGTAGGCCCAGAAAAGCAAAACCCCTGATTTCTCAGGGGTTTGCAGAGTCTGGCGGAGAGAGGGGGATTCGAACCCCCGAAGCGCGGTTTAGACGCTTACACACTTTCCAGGCGTGCTCCTTCAACCACTCGGACACCTCTCCGGATCCCTGCCATCGGCAAACGCCTCAGCAGGGGCGCAGATTCTAGCGGGCGGCGCGGCCGGACACAAGCACCCCGATCAGGGCCCCCTCAATCGGTGTTGAAGGCGAGGGGGCTGGACAGGCATGGCACAATGGAACATCCGATGGAAAACGGTGGCCTGATGTCCTATCTCGTCCTTGCCCGCAAGTGGCGTCCGAAGCGTTTTGCCGAGCTGGTGGGCCAGGAACACGTGGTCCGTGCGCTCAGCAATGCGCTGGACAGCGGCCGGGTCCACCACGCGTTCCTGTTCACCGGCACCCGCGGCGTGGGCAAGACCACCATCGCGCGCATCTTCGCCAAGTCGCTGAACTGCGAGCAGGGCACCAGTGCCGACCCGTGCGGCCAGTGTGCGGCCTGCCTGGACATCGACGCCGGCCGCTACATCGACCTGCTGGAAATCGACGCCGCGTCCAACACCGGTGTGGACGATGTGCGCGAGGTGATCGAGAACGCGCAGTACATGCCCTCGCGCGGCAAGTACAAGGTCTACCTGATCGACGAAGTGCACATGCTGTCCAAGGCCGCGTTCAATGCGCTGCTGAAGACGCTGGAAGAGCCACCGGAGCACGTCAAGTTCCTGCTGGCCACCACCGATCCGCAGAAGCTGCCGGTCACCGTGCTCAGCCGCTGCCTGCAGTTCAACCTCAAGCGCCTGGACGAGGATCAGATCCAGGGGCAGATGACCCGCATCCTGGCGGCCGAAGAGATCGAGGCCGACGGCAGCGCCATCGTGCAGCTGGCCAAGGCCGCCGATGGCAGCCTGCGTGACGGCCTGTCGCTGCTGGACCAGGCGATCGCCTATGCCGGCGGCGCGCTGCGCGAGGACGTGGTGCGCACCATGCTGGGCACCGTCGACCGCACCCAGGTGGCGGCGATGCTGGATGCGCTGGCCGAGGGCGATGGCCAGCGCCTGCTGCAGGTGGTGGCCGCGCTGGCCGAATTCTCGCCGGACTGGAGCGGCGTGCTGGAAGCGCTCGCCGAAGGCCTGCATCGCATCCAGGTGCAGCAGCTGGTGCCGGGCGCCGCTGTCGCGGAAGGCCTGGACAGCGCCGCATTCGCCGAGCGCCTGCGTCCGGAAGTGGTGCAGCTCTGGTACCAGATGGCCTTGAACGGCCGCCGTGACCTGCCGTTGGCGCCCAGCCCGCGCGCGGGCTTTGAAATGGCCGTGCTGCGCATGCTGGCGTTCCGTCCGGCGGCAGCAGTACCGCCGGTGCCGAAGGCGGTTGACGGCACCCTGGGCGGAGCCCCGGGCGCTGGCGCGGCGGGTGGTGGTGCCGGCGCCGGTACCCAGCAGGCCGCCCAGGCCGCCGCTTCGGCGAGCCCGGCGGTGACCGCTGAGGCCGCTGCTCCGGTGCAGGCTGCCCCTCGTGAGCCCGAACCCGAACCTGAGCCGGCCCCGCAGCCCGAACCGGATCCTGCGCCGGAACCCGAGCCGGCTCCGGTGCAGGAGCCCGGCTCGCCACTGCCGGTGAAGGCCGACGTGGAGGCGCCGACGCCGGCGGCTGAAGCAGAGGCGGGTGACGACCTGCCGCCGTGGGCCACGGGCGAAGCCGAGGCCCGTGATGAGGCACTGGCGGCCGAAATGGCCGGCCCGGACGCTGCAATGGTGGTGCCCTGGCATGAGCCGCCGGCCGTGCCGGCTGAAGCCCCGCCTGCCGAGCCCGAGCGCCCGTTCCGTGCCGAGGGTATCGCCATCGCCCCGGCCACACCGGCGCCGGTGCGGGAGGCGGTTGCGCTGGAAAGCGTCAGCGAGCTGGCCAGCGCCGAGGACTGGCTGGATCTGGTCGCCGGCAGCGGCTTGAGCGGCCCATCGCGGCAGCTGGCGGCCAACGCCGCCTTCATCAGTTGCCAGCACGGGACCTTGAAACTGGGCCTTTCGCCCGGATTTGAATACCTGTGCTCGGAGCGCGCGCTGGCCGCCCTGGGCGAAATGCTGGAGAAGGCCCTGGGCCAGGCGTTGAAGATCGTGGTCGAGACCGTGGAAACCGAACACGTTCCGGCCGAGACCCTGCACCAGCGCGCCGACCGCCAGCGTGGCGAGCGGCAGCAGGTGGCTGAGGCCGTTTTCATGGACGATCCGGAAGTGCAGGTGCTGATCCAGCAGCACGGCGCCCGGGTTGTTTCCGATTCCATCCGTTCTTTTGACGAGTAAGACACTATGCGCGGCAACATCGCCCAACTGATGCAGCAGGCCCAGAAGATGCAGGAAAACCTGCAGAAGGCCCAGGAAGAAATCGCCAAGATCGAAGTGACCGGCAGCGCCGGTGGCGGCATGGTCAGCGTGACCCTGACCGGCGCCAAGGAGTGCCGCAAGGTGCGCATCGACCCGTCGCTGGCCAGCGACCCGGAGATGCTGGAAGACCTGATCGCCGCCGCCTTCAACGACGCATCGAACAAGATCGATGCCGAGTCGAAGTCGAAGATGGGTTCGGCCACCGCCGGCATGCAGCTGCCGCCGGGCATGAAGCTGCCGTTCTGATGGTCAGCGTGGCGCCGGTGCGAACCGGTGCCACCGATCCTGTCACCGTCGAGCCTGCTCGATGGCCTGCACCGCCCGTCGAGCGTGCTCGACGCTACCAAGCCTGCCGCCGTGTCCGCACCCCTGCTTGAACAATTGATCGATGCGCTCAGGGTGCTGCCTGGCGTGGGCCAGAAGACGGCGCAACGCATGGCGTACCACCTGCTCGAGCGCGAGCGGGAAGGTGGCCAGCGCCTGGCCGAGACGCTGGCACTGGCGGTGGAGCGCATCGGCCATTGCGCGCAGTGCCGCGATTTCAGCGAAACCGAGCTGTGCCCGACCTGTGCCAACAGCAGCCGCGAACGCAGCCAGCTGTGCGTGGTTGAATCGCCGGCCGACCGCCTGGCCATCGAAAACGCCACCGGCTTCCGGGGTGTCTACTTCGTGCTGCAGGGCCGGCTGTCGCCGCTCGATGGCATCGGCCCACGCGAACTGGGGCTGGAACAGCTCGAGCAGCGCCTGGCCGAAGGCGAGGTGCAGGAACTGATCATCGCCACCAGCGCTACCGTCGAAGGTGAGGCCACCGCGCACTACCTGGCGCAGCTGGCACGCGCACGCAGCGTGCAGCCGAGCCGCCTGGCACAGGGGCTGCCGCTGGGCGGTGAGCTGGAATATGTTGATCGGGGCACGTTGTCGCACGCGTTCGGCACGCGCAGCGAATTCCGCGATTGACGTCATGATCCGGCGCGGCGGGGCCGGCCTACAATGCGGGGGACATCCCCACGGAGGCCGACCATGAGCAGCGAAACCCTTTTCAGCAAGATCATCCGTCGCGAGATCCCGGCCACCATCGTCTACGAGGATGAGGACGTGCTGGGCTTCAAGGACATCGCACCGCAGGCGCCGGTGCATGTGCTGTTCATTCCGAAGAACGAGATCATTCCGACCCTGGATGACCTGCAGCCGTCGCAGGCCCAGCTGATCGGCAAGCTGGCGCTGGCCGCTGCCGACTATGCGCGTCGCGAGGGCTTCGCGCAGGACGGCTACCGCATCGTGATGAACTGCCGCGAGCATGCCGGGCAGACCGTGTTCCATATCCACATGCACCTGCTGGCCGGCGCGCAGCTGGGGCATTTCGGCGCGCCGGGGCGCTGAGCGCCGGGCATCCGCGCCTGGCATCCACGCATGGCGTGGATCTACTGCATGGAAAAGGCCGCCCGTGGGGCGGCCTTTTCGTTTCAGGCTATACGCTGGCGATCACCACCAGCCCCAGCGACCGTAGCCACCCCAGTACGGGCCGTACGGGCTCGGGCCCCACGGACCATAGGGGTAGGGCACCACATCGACCTGGCGCTGTTCCGGCCACAGGTAGATCACATCGGCCGACAGCTTCGGCAGGCGGTAGTCGTACTCGCCGATGCGGGTATTCTGGTAGCCCTCGATCTTGCCGATGAAGGTCACGTCACGGCCGGCCTCGAACACGGCCGGATCATAGAAGCCGGCACGGCAGGCGATGAAGCGGCCGTCGCTGGCGTCGGACGAGCTGGTGTTCGGGCGGCCACTGGCATTGAGCGGGCGCGAGATCATCTGGAAGCAGGTCTCGCCCTGGCCGGGCTTGGTTTCGATGATGCGACCACCCCAACGGACCGGCGTACCGACCTGCTGGGTGGCGACCGAGTCGCGCGGGGAAACCAGGCTGAACTGTCCCTGCAGCGGCTTGGGGGCCGTGGCGCAGGCCGACAGGGCCAGCGTGGCCACAGCGGTGAGGAGGAACTTGGTGTTCATGGGGAGGCTCCGGAAGTCGGGCGATGCCTGCGCAGGTCCCGCAATAATGAAGCGAGGTCGGTGCAAGTTCCAGCGTAACGCGCGTCGGCGAAACGCTGGCTGAGTGCCAGCAGGGCGGGGTCCGGACGCTGGGCGTGTACCCGCTGTGCCCAGTCCAGCGCGGTTTCATGGGGATGCCGCTGCAGCCCGCGGCGGGCATAGCGCCGGCCCAGCGCGCGCCAGGCACGCAGCAGCGGATCCCGCTCGCGTTCGCCACGGGCCAGCAGCCAGGCCATCCAGGCCAGGGCGAGCAGGGTGGCGACCACGAAGCCGGCGACCAGTTGCGCGGGCCCGAGCTCGTCCAGCCCGAACGGCTTGAGCAGCTGCTGCTGGCGGCGCGCATCGAAGGACAGCACCAGCTCGTTCCAGCCGCGGCGCATCCAGTCGCCCATCTGCGCCAGCTGCAACCAGCGTTGCTGCAGCAGGCCGTCGCCGCCGGCCTGCAGGCGGTCGTCCAGGGTGTCGAGAATGCGTTCGGGGGCGACGGCGGCGGTGGGATCGACGCGCACCCAGCCGCGTTGCGGCAACCACACCTCGGCCCAGGCATGCGCGTCCATCCGGCGCACGACCCAGTAGTCGCCAAGGCGGTTGCGGCTGCCGCCAGCGAAGCCGGTCACCACGCGTGCCGGGATGCCGGCATTGCGCATCAGCACGACGAAGGCGGAGCTGAAGTGTTCGCAGAAGCCGGCCTTGGATTCGAACAGGAACTCGTCGACCGGGTCGCGTCCGGCTGCCGGCGCATCCAGCGTGTAGGAGAAGTCGGTGGTGATCCATTGCAGGGCGCGGCGCACGATCGCCTGGTCATCGCCGCCGGCCTCCTGCCGCCATTGCTGCGCCAGGGTCGCCGTGCGCGGATTGAAACCGCCGGGCAGTTGCAGCGTCGCCTGCCGCAGGTAGGGCGACAGCGTGCTGTCGAAGCGCTGCGGCGGTGCGGAATGCAGTCGCCAGCGGCTCAACGAGGCCAGCGACTGTTCGCTGCTCAGGCTCATGTCCGCATCCAGCGAACTGCCCGCAGGCGCGCGGCTGGGCAGGTCCAGCGCCACCAGTTGGCGGCGGTCGGTAGGCTCGTAGTCGATCTGGTAGTCCCAGCCCTGCGCACCGGCCTCGATCACTGCCGGCGGCCGCCGTTCGCTGGCACGGTCGCGGCTCCAGCGCCGGCCATCGAAGGCGGTCAGCACCGGTCCACGCCAGTAGCGCTGTGCCGGCTCGGGTACCGCACCGAAGAACTGCACGCGCAGCGCCGGGGTGTCGTCGGCCATCAGGTCCAGCCACTGGCCGGGTTCCATGGTGTCGGACAGCCCGGGCGTGCGGACCGCGCGTTCGGGAATACCCCACAGCGGTGTGGCCAGGCGCGGGAACAGCCAGAAGCAGGCCAGTGCCAACGGCAGGCCGATTGCCAGCAGGCGGCCGACACCGCGCAGCTGCCCGCGCAGCGGCAGGCGGCCGGCATGTCCTTCATCCTCGGCCAGGCGTTGCAGCGCGAGCAGCGCGCTGATCCCCGCCAGCGCCGCCAGCGCCGTGGTCAGCGGTCCCTGGTCGAGCAGGAACGCCGCAAAAGGCGAAAACAGCGCGAAGCCGAGCAGGCTGCGCGCATCGCGCAGGCTGCGCAGTTCGCTGGACTTGATGGCCAGCATCGCGGCCAGCAGGGCGCAGCCGGTATCGCGGCCGGGTCGCACCATGCCCATCTGCCAGGCGATGGCGGCCAGCATGCCGAGTACCAGCAGCAGGCGCACCGGCATCGGCAGCACCTTCCGCCATGACAAGGCTGCGGTCACGATCGCCGCGATCGCGATCACCCCGGCCAGCAGCGGCGGCAACTGCAGCAGCAGGGGCAACAGGGCCAGCGTCGCGCTGGCCAGGGTCCAGCTGCGCGCGTTGCGGTCGAGCAGGGAGGGGGTCTCAGCCATGAGGCATCAAGGCCAGTGCGCGCAGGCACAGATGGTGGTGGCTGGCGCCCTGGCCGGGACCGAACGCGGGATGCGCTGGCAGCAGCAGGGTGTAGCGGCGACCTTCCTGCTCGGCCATGTCGACCCAGCGCGCCAGCCGCGCGATGCGTGCTTCGTGGCCCAGCGGTGCCAGCGTGCGCCAGTCCAGTACGACCTCGATGCCGATCGGCTTTTCATACTCGCGCACCAGCAGGCTGTTGCGGCGCGCCGAGTGCTTCCATGAAATGCTGCGTGGCGCATCACCGGCGCGGTAAGGCCGCAGCTGGTGCAGCTCCTCGCCACTGGCATGGGCGCGGGTGTGCAGCGGATCACTGCCGCTTTCCGGCAGTGCAGGGGCCCGTGCTTCGGCCAGCGGATAGACCAGCAGGGGCTGTTCCGGCCACACCCACGACCACGCTCGGACCAGGCCCAGCGGCTGCGTGGTGGACAGGCGGATGCGCGGCAGCTCCAGCCAGCCGCGGCGCGTGCTGGGCACTTCCAGTTCCACTTCGCCGCGGCCGTGCGTGGGCAGCGACACCCAGGCGTCGCTGTCGCCCAGCTGCAGGTGCAGACCATGCCGCGCGCGCGGATCGCGCAATGACAGGTCCACGCGCAGGCGCAGCGGCTGCCCGGCCGGCACCGGCTCGGCGGAAATCGCGTCGATCTGCACGCCGGACAACTGCAGGTGCGCGGCGATCGCGCTGGCGATCGCTGCGGCCGCCAGCAGCAGCGCCAGCAGCAGCGCCGGATTGTTGTTGTAGTTCAATGCGCCCAGCAGCATCGCCGCCAGCAAGGTGGCAACGAACAGGCCGAAGCGGGTGGGCAGTACGTAGATGCGGTGGCGGTCCAGCCGCTGCGGCAGCGTTTCCGGCGCACGCGGGCGTGCCAGCCACTGCAGTCGTGCCCACGGCGTGGCCACCCTCAATCCACCGCGACGGTCTGCAGGATGGCGCGCGCCAGCGCCGGTCCCGAGCTGGACTCCGCCTCGGCCACCAGGCGGTGACCCGCCACGGCCACGAACAGGGTCTGCACATCCTCCGGTACCACATGGCCGCGGCCCAGCAGCAGCGCATGGGCCCTGGCCGCGCGCAGCAGCGCCAGGCCGGCGCGCGGCGACAGGCCCACGCGCACGCCCGCGTGCTGGCGGCTGCGGGTCAGCAGCGCCTGCACGTAATCGATGAGTGCGTCGCTGGCGTGCACCTGGCCGACCGCTTCACGCAGCGCACGCACCTGGGTGTCGTCCAGCCGGGGCACGGCGCGTGCGATCAGGTCACGGCGATCGCTGCCGCGCAGCAGCTCGCGCTCGGCCTGCGCGCTCGGGTAACCCATCGCCAGGCGCAGCAGGAAACGGTCCAGCTGTGAATCCGGCAGCGGGAACGTACCCGACAGGTCCACCGGGTTCTGGGTGGCGATCACGAAGAAGGGATCGGGCAGCGGATGGGTCTGTCCATCCAGGGTCACCTGCTGTTCGGCCATGGCTTCCAGCAGTGCGCTCTGCGTCCGCGGTGGCGCACGGTTGATCTCGTCGGCCAGCAGCACGTGGGTGAACACCGGGCCTGGATGGAACTGGAACTGGTGGCTGCCGGCTTCGTACACCGAGACGCCGAGCACATCGGCGGGCAGCAGGTCGGAGGTGAACTGCACGCGCTGGAAGCTGAGGCCGAGGCTGCTGGCCAGCGCATGCGCCAGCGTGGTCTTGCCGAGCCCGGGCAGATCCTCGATCAGCAGATGGCCGCCGGAAAGCAGGGCGACGAAGGCCAGCCTGACTTCCGGCACCTTGCCCAGCACCAGTGCGTTGACCTGATCCTGTGCCTCCCGCAGGGCCTGACGCAGTTGATCGGTTAGCATGCTGGGATTGGGGGACGAAGCTGGCATGATCGTCTCAGATCTGGAATCCACTCGATTATCCATAGAGCAATGCAAGGCGAACAGCGCGCACGAACGATATTTCTCTGGTTATGGACGCTGGTCACAGCGGCCAAGCTGGTGGTGGCCGCGCGCCTGCCGCTGTTCGTCGACGAGGCGTTCTATTGGCAGGAAGGCCAGCACCTGGCCGCGGCCTATTCCGATCTGCCCGGGCTGACCGCATGGCTGGCGCGGCTGGGCGTGGAGATCGGTGGCCATCACGTGCTGGCGTTGCGCCTGCCGTTCCTGGCCATCGGCGCGCTGCTGCCGCTGCTGGTGGTGCGCACCGCCACGCGCTGGTTCGGCAACGTGGCCGGTTGGCAGGCGGGCAGCCTGACGTTGCTGATGCCGTTGTCGGCGACGCTGGGCCTGCTGGCGGTACCGGATGTGCCGATGGCGCTGGCAGCGGTGATCTGCCTGCATGCCGGTGCGCGGCTGCTGCACAACGTCGATGCATCATCGGCGATGAAGCTGGCGCTGGGCCTGGCGATCGGTGCGCTCAGCCATTACCGCTTCATCGGTGTCATCGGCGTCGGATTCATCGCGCTGCTGGCGCTGCCCCGCGGGCGGCGCATGCTGGCCGATCCGCGTGTATGGGTCGCGCTGGCGGTGGGCGTACTGGCATGGCTGCCGCTGCTGGCATGGAATGCGGACAACCATGATGCCGGCCTGAAGTTCCAGGTGGTCGAGCGCCACCCCTGGACGTTCGAGTGGGCGGGGCTGTGGTTCCTGGTGATCCAGCCGATGCTGGTCACTCCGATCCTGTGCATGGCGATGTGGAAAGTGGCGCTGGCCGGTACCCGCAGCGGCGGCGGTACGCGCGTGCAGTGGCGCTACTTCGGCCTGGTCGGCGGCGTATCCACGCTGGGCATCTTCCTGCTGGGCTTCTTCACCGACGTCGAGCGGATCAGCTTCCATTGGCCGCTGCCGGGCTATCTGGCCCTGCTGGTGGCGGTGCCGGTGGTGCTCAACGGCTGGCCGCGCTGGCTGCGCCGGACCGGCTGGTGGCTGGCGGGCGCTGGCATGGTGCTCGCCTTCGGCTACTACCTGATGGCGTCCACGCCTTCGCTGCGCGAGCAGCTGGCGGGCAGCAAGTACTACCCGCGCAATTTCGCCGGCTGGCAGCCGTTGGCGGTGGCCGTGCGCGAGGAGCTGCAGCAGATGCCCAAGGGCACGCGGGTGCTGGCCGGCAACTTCAAGGTCGGCGCGGAGCTGGGCTTCCAGCTCGGCAACGGCGACATTGAAGTGTTGCCACACCCGCTCAACGACAAGCATGGACGTACCGCGCAGCTGGCACAGTGGAACCTGCTGCACGAGGGCGCGCGCACCACGCCGATGCTGCTGGTGCTCTCGCCCAGTGATCAGCGCTACCGCGACCTGCTGACGCGCTATCACGCCATCTGCGAACAGGTGGGGCCGTTGCCGGCACCGCGGGTGGTCAGCAGTGACCACGGATTCCAGCGCTTCCTGCTGTTCCGGCTGCCGGCACAGCGTGCGCCCGGGCCGTGCGTAACCCCGGCGATGGCCTGGCTGGATGCACCTTCCAATGGCGAGACGGTGTCCGGCACGCTCGCCATCAAGGGCTGGGCCTTCAAGGATGGGGTAGGGCTCTCGCGTGTCGAGGTGCTGGTCGACGGCCGCTCGATCGGCGATGCCGGCTATGGCCGCGCGTTCGACGTGCGCCAGGCGTGGCCGGACAGTACCGACCCGCAGCATCCGGCGGTGGGTTTCGATGCATCGCTGGATACGACCACGCTGGCGCCGGGGCGCCATTGGCTGGGCCTACGCCTGCACGGCCGCGATGGCAGCGTGGAAGAGTGGCAGGAGCAGCCGTTCGAGGTGGGCACGCGCTGAGGCGCGTGTCGCCACGTAGCGCCGAACCGATGCTCGGCTTGAAGCGCGACGGAATGGCAGCCGAGCATCGGCTCGGCGCTACGGAAAACCAGCCGGGCAGGGGCCCTGCTCCACGGGGGCTCACGGCACCGCGTAGCCGGCTTGGCGCAGCAGTCCGCACAGTGCGATCAGGGGCAGGCCGACCAGGGCGGTCGGGTCGCGGTTGTCGATCGCTTCGAACAGGCTGATGCCCAGGCCCTCGCATTTGAAGCTGCCGGCGCAGTCCAGGGGCTGCTCGGCAGCCACGTAACGGACGATCTCGCGCTGTTCCAGGGCGCGGAAGCGGACCTCGGTCAGGTCAACGACCGTCCGTGATTCTCCATCACGGCTGAGACAGACGGCGGTGTGGAAGCGCACCGTCTGCCCGGCCATCGCCGCCAGCTGTGCACAGGCGGCCTCGACCGTCCCCGGCTTGCCCAGCGCTTGGCCGTTCAGGTCCGCCACCTGGTCCGAACCGATCACCCAGGCCCCCGGATGACGCGCCGCCACCTCGGCCGCCTTGGCCACGGCCAGGCGCGTGGCCAGGGCCAGTGGCGCCTCGCCGTTCAACGGGGTTTCATCGACGTCCGGGCGTGCGCAGTCGAACGGCAGGCCCAGCCGTTGCAGCAGTTCGCGGCGGTAGCGGGAGGTGGAGGCCAGGACCAGTGGCATGCGACAATACCGGGGCAGGGCGAGGCAGTCTGGCCCGTCCACGGCGCCAGCGGCAAGTCCTGTATGGCGGGCATTTGACAGCCGCCGCCTCGATCCTTAGTATTCAGCGGCTTATGTCCGCGAACGTGCCCGAAACGCTGGATGCCTGGCGGATGGTTGTAGCGCGAAGGCGCTTCGACGGTCAGGTCTCCCTGGCTGAATTGACCCGCCTGCAGGGGTTGGTCGCAGATACCGACGGCGAGTGTGTCTACTCGCTTGAATTCGGTCGCGACGACGTCTTGCGGGTATCCTATGTTGAACTGAACATCGACACCGCGTTGCCGCTGATCTGTCAGCGCAGCATGCAGCGATTCCTGTTGCCGGTGAAGGTGACCCAGAGGCTTGGCCTGATCCGCGACGAGGACGAGGAATCGTCCTTGCCGGAGGAATACGAGGCGTTGCTGGTGCCGGAAGACGGCCAGCTGCGTCCGCTGGACCTGGTCGAGGACGAATTGGTGCTGGCGGTACCGGTGGTACCGCTGTCGCCCGACGGCGAAGCAGTCGACAAGGACTGGGCGCCGAGCGAAGAAGAAACAAAGCAGGCCAACCCGTTTGCGGCGTTGGCGGCATTGAAGAAACAATAGCAGCCGGTTGTCGTCGGCGGCTGCGGCGAAAGCGAAAAGTGTGCTGGGCGCTGGCGTCCTGTGCGACGAAACGACGAAGCAAAACGAACCGAGTTTGGAGCAATCCCATGGCTGTCCAGAAATCCCGTGTTACCCCGTCCCGCCGCGGCCAGCGCCGTTCGCATGACGCCCTGAGCGCCAAGCAGCTGTCGACCGACCCGACCACCGGCGAAGTGCATCTGCGTCACCACATCACTGCCGATGGTTTCTACCGCGGCAAGAAGGTCATCCAGACCAAGACCTCGGCTGTCGAAGAAGATTGATGTGCCGGGAAGGCCGCTGCCTCCGGGCAGCGGCCTTTGCCTTCTTTCCCGGGCGTGCCGGTGATCGGCGGCCCGCGCAACAGGAAACATGATGAGCAAGCGGATCTACTCGAGGATCGCGGGCACCGGTAGCTATTTGCCGGAAAAAGTCCTGACCAACGCCGACCTGGAAAAAATGGTCGAAACCTCGGATGAGTGGATCCAGTCGCGCACCGGAATTCGTGAACGGCACATCGCGGCCGAAGGCGAAACCACCAGCGACCTTGGCTACAACGCCGCGCTGCGTGCGCTTGAAGCCGCAGGCATCGACGCCTCGCAGCTCGACATGATCGTGGTCGGTACGACCACCCCTGACCTTATTTTCCCGTCTACCGCGTGCCTGATCCAGGCCAAGCTCGGTGTTGCGGGGTGCCCCGCCTTCGACGTCAACGCGGCCTGTTCGGGCTTCGTGTTCGCGCTGGGCGTGGCTGACAAGTTCATCCGTTCCGGCGACTGCAAGCACGTGCTGGTGATCGGCACCGAAACGCTGACCCGCATGGTCGACTGGAACGACCGCACCACCTGCGTGCTGTTCGGCGATGGCGCCGGCGCCGTCGTGCTCAAGGCCGACGAAGAGACCGGCATCCTCAGTACCCACCTGCATGCCGACGGCAGCAAGAAGGAACTGCTGTGGAACCCGGTCGGCGTTTCGGCCGGCTTCAAGGACGGCGCCAATGGGGGCGGCACCATCAACATGAAGGGCAACGACGTGTTCAAGTACGCCGTCAAGGCGCTGGACTCGGTCGTGGACGAGACCCTGGCCGCCAACGGCCTGGACAAGTCCGACCTGGATTGGCTGATCCCGCACCAGGCCAACCTGCGCATCATCGAAGCCACCGCCAAGCGCCTGGACATGTCGATGGACCAGGTCGTGGTCACCGTCGACAAGCATGGCAATACCTCGTCCGGCTCGGTGCCGCTGGCGCTGGATGCCGCCGTGCGATCGGGCCGCGTCGAGCGCGGCCAGTTGTTGCTGTTGGAAGCGTTCGGCGGCGGCTTCACCTGGGGTTCGGCCCTGTTGCGCTATTGATAGTGCAAGTTACGACAATGTGAAGTCTTGTCGTTACGGCCCCTCTGGGGCCGTAGCGCGTTTTAAGGAGGACCTGTCATGGTTGAGCCCATCGTCATCGAAGGGCAACGCGCCTGGCTGAAGCAGTACGGCAAGGGAAGCCGAGCAGTGGCCCTGGGCCTGCTCAATTTTGTTGCCCGCCGTTTTCATCTTGATGCCCTGCGCCCGCCGCCGCACCGCGGCGGTGATGCTGCACGCGAAACCGAAGCCCGTCGCCTGGGAGAACTGCAGGCGCAGGGCGTGAACGTGCCCGACGTGCTGGGCACCGGCCATGCCGCGCTGGTGATCGGCGACAACGGCAGTTCGTTCAATACCTGCCTGCGCCAGGCTGACGATGCCGGCCGCGATCGGCTGGTGATGGCGGCGATGCAGGCCATCGCCGCAGCGCATGCGCGCGGGGCGTATTTCGGCCAGCCGTTGCCGCGCAACCTCACCTGGGATGGCCAGAAGGTCGGTTTCATCGACTTCGAGGAAGATCCGCTGGAGGTGATGGATCTGTCCGAAGCGCAGGCCCGTGACTGGCTGATGTTCGGTTACGGCGTCGCCAAGTACTACGCGGACCGTCCCGAGCACCTGCAGGCGATGATGGCTGACGCAATGGGCGACGTTCAGGCGCCGGTGCGCGAGCACGTGCATGCGGTCAGTGGCCGCCTGCGCAGTCTCGCCCGGGTGTGCATGAAGCTGGGCCGCTCGGCGCGTGCGCTGGCCCATTCGATCTTCATCACCCACGGCGCCAGCACCATCGGCGTGCTGATGCTGGTGGGCCTGTGCGTGGATTTCCTGGCCGACGGCCAGCTGGACGTGCTGGAGCTGTTCTGCTGATGGCTGACAGGGGTCAGATCCCTTTTCCTGCGGAAAGGGGATCCGGCCCCGTTGCGCTTGCCTGGCCGCCCTCCATACGCCTGCATACGCGCACGTACAGACGACACAGCGGATTCGCCCTTATCATGGCCCGCTTCGATTGCAACAAGCGGATGACCGCGTGACCGTATCCACCCTCGCTTTTGTCTTCCCCGGCCAGGGCTCGCAGTCTGTGGGCATGGTGGCCGAGCTGGCCGAACTGCACCCGCAGGTGCGTGAAGCCTTCACCGAAGCATCCGATGGTGCCGGCGTCGACCTGTGGGCGCTGTCCCAGGGCGGCCCGGAGGAAATGCTCAACCGTACCGAATACACCCAGCCGGCGCTGCTGGCCGCAAGCATCGGCGTGTGGCGCGCCTGGAACGCCGTGGGCGGTCCGCGCCCGTCGGTGCTGGCAGGCCACAGCCTGGGCGAGTACACCGCGCTGGTCGCGGCCGGCGCGCTGAGCCTGCATGACGGTGCGCACCTGGTGCGCCTGCGCGGCCAGCTGATGCAGGAAGCCGCGCCGGCCGGTGTCGGTGCCATGGCTGCCGTGCTCGGTGCCGAAGACGCGCTGGTGCTGGAGGTCTGCGCCGAAGCCGCAGGCAGCCAGGTGGTGGTGCCGGCCAACTTCAATTCGCCGGGCCAGATCGTGATCGGCGGCGATGCCGACGCGGTTGACCGTGCACTGGCGCTGCTCGCTGAAAAGGGCGTGCGCAAGGCGGTCAAGCTGGCGGTCAGCGTGCCCTCGCATACCCCGCTGATGCGCGAAGCCGCCAACCGCCTGGCCGAAGTGATGGCCGGTCTGTCCTGGCAGGCACCGCAGCTGCCGGTGGTGCAGAACGTCGATGCGAAGGTGCATGACGGCATTGACGCGATCCGCACTGCACTGGTGCAGCAGCTGTACCAGCCGGTGCAGTGGACCGGCTGCGTGCAGGCATTGGCCGGCCGTGGCGTCACCCGGATCGCCGAATGCGGCCCGGGCAAGGTGCTGACCGGCCTGGTCAAGCGCATCGACAAGGCCATTGATGGCCGTTCGCTGGCCACTCCGGGCGACTTCGAAGCCGCCCGCGAGGCATGGTCGGCCTGACCTCCCCTGTTCCTGCCGACCGTGCCGGTGGCCGCTGCAAGCGGCACGGGTGCGGCGGCCGTCCCCGCCTGAGGAAAACATCATGAGCAAGCCCCTGCAGGGTGAAATCGCACTGGTCACCGGCGCCAGCCGTGGCATTGGTGCCGCCATCGCCGATCTGCTGGCCGCCCAGGGCGCCACCGTCATCGGCACCGCGACCACCGAATCCGGTGCCGCTGCGATCGGCGAGCGCCTGGCCGCCCACGGTGGCCACGGCCGCGCGCTGAACGTCACCGACGCCGCCGCGCTGGACAGCGTGCTGGATGGCATCGCCAAGGAATTCGGCCCGATCTCGATCCTGGTCAACAACGCCGGCATCACCCGCGACAACCTGCTGATGCGCATGAAGGACGAGGACTGGGCGTCGATCATCGACACCAACCTGACCAGCGTGTTCCGCACCAGCAAGGCGGTCATGCGCGGCATGATGAAGGCGCGCAAGGGCCGCATCATCAACATCGCGTCGGTGGTGGGCGTGACCGGCAATGCCGGCCAGGCCAACTACGCTGCGGCGAAGGCCGGCATCATCGGCTTCAGCAAGTCGCTGGCCAAGGAAATCGGTTCGCGCGGTGTCACCGTCAATGTGGTCGCTCCCGGCTTCATCGACACCGACATGACCAAGGCATTGCCGGAAGAAGCGCGTACCGCGCTGATCAACGACATCGCCCTCGAACGCCTGGGTTCGCCGGAAGACATCGCCCATGCGGTGGCCTTCCTGGCTGGCCCGGCTGCCGGTTACATCACCGGTGAAACCCTCCATGTGAACGGCGGCATGTACATGCCGTAAGCAAGGGGCGCAGGGATTGCGCCGCAAGTGGTTGATCTGCTGGGGTTTTTGCTGCAATGCAAGGCCGCGCCGGTTTCCACTACACTATCCCACGGCCATCGCCTTTGATGGCGACCACTTTTGAACCACAACTCCATCTGGAGCGAGATCCCATGAGCACCATCGAAGAACGCGTCAAGAAAATCGTCGTCGAACAGCTTGGCGTCAAGGAAGAAGAAGTCACCAACAGCGCATCGTTCGTCGATGACCTGGGCGCTGACTCGCTGGACACCGTCGAGCTGGTGATGGCCCTGGAAGAAGAATTCGAGTGCGAGATCCCGGACGAAGAAGCCGAGAAGATCAGCACCGTGCAGGCCGCCATCGACTACGTCAAGGCCCACGTCAAGGCCTGATGTCAGACGGCAGTGCGCGTGCGGGTTGATCCTCGCCGCGCACCGCACCCCATGGGGCCGCTGTTGCGGCCCCGTGTGTTTGGGCATCAATCGAAGCAACCCGAGTTACCCGTAGAAATCATCCGGGTCAGGAGAAACAGCAATGAAGCGTCGCGTCGTCGTAACCGGCCTGGGTATCGTCTCGCCGTTGGGCAATGATCTGGCCAGCAGCTGGGAAGGCATCACCCACGGTCGTTCAGGCATCGGTCCGCTGACCAACGTTGCTGATGCCTACCTGGATCGGTTCACCACCAAGATTGCAGGTGAGGTCAAGGGATTCGACATCACCGCCGACAACGAACTGTTCGGCAGGTTCCGGGTCAGTGGCAAGGATGCCAAGAAGATGGACCCGTTCATCCATTACGGCCTCGGTGCCTCGTTCATGGCCCTGCATGACTCGGGCCTGGAAATCACCGAAGCCAATGCCGATCGCATGGGCGCCATCGTCGGCGCCGGCATCGGCGGCCTGCTCGGCATCGAAGAGCAGACCATCGAGTTCCATGAGGGCAAGAAGATCTCGCCCTTCTACGTGCCCAAGACCATCATCAACATGCTGCCGGGCCAGCTGAGCATCATCACCGGCCTGAAGGGCCCGTCGTTCTCGGCGGTGTCGGCGTGCGCGACCTCGAACCATTCGATCGGTACCGCGATGCGCATGATCCAGTACGGCGATGCCGACGTGATGGTGGTCGGTGGTGCCGAGCGTGGTTCTTCGCCGACCGCCGTGGGCGGCTTCTGCGCGATGAAGGCCATGAGCACCCGCAACGATGCCCCGGAACAGGCCTCGCGTCCGTGGGACAAGGACCGTGACGGCTTCGTGCTGGGCGATGGCGCCGGCATCCTGATCCTGGAAGAGTACGAGCACGCCAAGGCCCGTGGCGCGAAGATCTACTGCGAGCTGGCCGGCTTCGGTGCCAGCTCCGACGCTTACCACATGACCGCGCCGAGCGAGAACGGCGAAGGCGCCGCCCGCTGCATGGTCATGGCCATGAAGGACGCCGGGGTGACCCCGGAGCAGGTGGGCTACCTCAACGCACACGGCACCTCCACGCCGCTGGGCGACCTGGGCGAGACCATGGCGATGAAGACCGCCTTCGGCGACCACGCCTACAAGATGATGGTCAGCTCCACCAAGTCGATGACCGGCCACCTGCTGGGTGCCGCCGGCGGCGTGGAAGCGATCTTCTCGGTGATGGCGCTGCAGGACAACGTCATTCCGCCGACCATCAACCTGCAGCAGCCGGGCGAAGGCTGTGACCTGGACTACGTGCCCAATGAAGCACGCCAGGCCAAGGTCGACGTGGTGATGTCCAATGGCTTCGGCTTCGGCGGCACCAACGGTACGCTGATCTTCAAGCGCATCTGACGGATATCCCGATCCACGTCGTGCACCACGGAGCCGCCGCAAGGCGGCTTCCGTGCATCTGAATTCCCCTGCAGGCCGCCATGACCCACGCACCGCTGATCCACCCGTTGCCGCACCCGATCGATCTGCTGGCGCTGCAGCAGCACGACCCGGCCCGTTTCCCGCTGCTGATGGAGTCCACCGCATCGGGCACCGCGCAGGGCCGCTGGAGCCTGCTGCTGGCCGCGCAGGGTGACTGCCTGCGGCTGGAGGCCGACGGCCGCGTGCGCGACCAGCACGGCAACCTGCACGCCGGCAGTTTCCTGCAGGTGCTGGATCGCGCCTGGCAGCAGCAACGGCTGCCGCATGACGGCAGCCACAGCCTGCCGTTCCGTGGTGGCTGGGCGTTGATGCTGGACTACGAAGTGGCCAGCCAGATCGAACCGGTGCTGCCGCCGCGCGCGCGCGACGATGCCGGCCCGAGCGCGCTGGCGCTGCGCTGTCCGGCGGCGGTGCTGCACGACCACCAGAACGGCGCCAGCTTCGTGATTGCCGAAGCCGGAGAACAGGCACTGCTGGACGCCTTGGTTGGCCTGGCGTCGAGCGTGCTGCCCGAAGCTGGCCTGGCCTGGCAGCCGCCGCAGTCGGTGGCCGAGGACGCGCCGCAACGCTTCACCGACGGCGTGCGCCGGGTGATCGACTACCTGCGTGCCGGTGACGTGTTCCAGGTGAACCTGTCGCGGCGCTGGAGCGCCCTGTTTGCCGCGCCGGTCAGCCCGCAGGCGCTGTATGCGCAGCTGCGCCGTGCCAACCCGGCACCGTTCGCCGGCCTGTTCAGTGCGCACGGGCGCCACGTGGTCAGCTCTTCGCCGGAACGGCTGGTTTCGGTGCATGCCGGCCATGCGCAGACCCGGCCGATTGCCGGCACGCGGCCGCGCTTCGAGGGGGACGATGATGCCGCGCGCATCCAGGAGCTGGTCGGTCATCCGAAGGAGCGTGCCGAGCACGTGATGCTGATCGACCTGGAGCGCAATGACCTGGGCCGGATCTGCGTGCCGGGCAGCGTGGTGGTCGATGAGCTGATGACCGTGGAGAGCTATGCGCACGTCCACCACATCGTCAGCAACGTCAGCGGCCAGCTGCGTCCGGAGGTCACTCCCGGCGAGGTGATCGCCGCGACCTTCCCGGGCGGCACCATCACCGGTTGCCCGAAAGTGCGCTGCATGCAGATCATCAGCGAGCTGGAGCAGGTGCCGCGTGGTGCCTACACCGGTGCGTTCGGCTGGCTGAACCGCGACGGCGACCTGGACCTGAACATCCTGATCCGCACCGCCGAAGTGGATGGCCACGAAGTCAGCTTCCGCACCGGCGCCGGCATCGTGGTCGATTCGGACCCGGACAAGGAACTGGACGAGACCCGCGCCAAGGCCCGCGGCCTGCTGCGCGCGCTGGGCCAGCAGGGGTGATCGACCGGCGGGGCAGGAAGGTTGGTGGGTGCCGACCGTTGGTCCGCAAGGGAGATGGTGGGTGCCGACCGTTGGTCGGCACGGGGGATGGTAGGTGCCGACGGTTGGTCGGCACGGGGGATGGTGGGTGCCGACCGTTGGTCGGCACGGGGGATGGTAGGTGCCGACCGTTGGTCGGCACGGATAGCCCTTCCAGTCATGACCCCACACCAGCGGCACGGTATCCTGCACGACGGAATCGAGTTCAGAGGTAGTCCATGGCGGGAGCCAAGCGCGGGTGTCTGTTCGTGGTCACGCTGGTGGTGGTGCTGGCCGCCATCGTGGCCGGTGCGGGCGCGTGGTTCTTCTACAAGCAGGGCCAGTTCGCCGACGCCCGGATCACCCCGTCCGCCGAAAGCGTGGTCATCGCCAGCGGCGATGGCATGAACAGCGTGCTGCGCAAGCTGCGCGAGGCCGGCGTGGATGAAGGCCAGGATGCGCAGTGGCAGCTGCTGGCGCGCCAGCTGGATGCCGCTGGCAAGCTGAAGGTGGGCGAGTACGCACTCGGCAACGACCTGACCCCACGTGAGCTGTTGCTGCGCATGCGCGCCGGCAAGGTGCTGCAGCACCGGGTCACCCTGGTGGAAGGCTGGAACATCCGCCAGCTGCGTGCCGCACTCAAGCGTGCCGAGCCGCTGCTGCACACCACCGACAACCTCGATGATGCCGCGCTGATGCAGCGCCTCGGTTTTGGCGGCCAGCATCCGGAAGGCCGCTTCCTGCCGGAGACCTACGTCTACCAGCGCGGTGACAGTGACCTGGACGTGCTCAAGCGTGCCCACGCCGCGATGGAGAAGGCACTGGACGAAGCCTGGGAAAGCCGCGCGCCGGACCTGCCGATCAACACGCCGTACGAACTGCTGACGATGGCCTCGATCATCGAGAAGGAAACCGCGCTGGCGAGCGAGCGCCCGCAGATTGCCGGGGTGTTCATGCGCCGCCTGAAGATCGGCATGCGCCTGCAGACCGATCCGACCGTGATCTACGGCCTCGGTGCCGCGTATGACGGCAACATCCGCCGCCGTGACCTGACCACCGATACGCCCTACAACACCTATACCCGTGCGGGCCTGACCCCGACCCCGATTGCCATGCCCAGCCGCGATGCGCTGATGGCCGCCGCGCAGCCGCTGTCCGGCGACGCGCTGTACTTCGTCGCCGTCGGCGATGGCAGTGGCGCGCACGTGTTCTCGCCCAGCCTGGACCAGCACAACGCCGCAGTTGCCCGTTACCTGCAGCAGCTGCGCCAGCAACGTACCCAGGAGACCCCGGCGCAATGAGTCCCGCGCTGCTTCGCCATCCCCGTTTCGTCAGCCTGGAAGGTGGCGAAGGCGCTGGCAAGACCACCGCCATCAATGCCATCCGTGACTGCCTGCGCAGCCATGGCCACGAGGTGGTGCTGACCCGTGAGCCGGGTGGCACGCCGCTGGCCGAGCGCATCCGCGGCCTGGTGCTGAAGCCCGATGCCGAGATCGCGGCCGAACCGCTCAGCGCGGAAGCCGAACTGCTGCTGGTGTTTGCCGCACGCGCACAGCACGTGCGGGAGGTGATCCGGCCGGCACTGCAGCGTGGCGCCTACGTGCTGAGCGATCGCTTCACCGATTCCAGCTACGCCTACCAGGGCGGTGGCCGTGGCCTCGATCCGCAGTGGATCGCCGACCTGGAGCGTCGCGCGGTCGGGCTGCTGCCGGGCCTGACCCTGCTGCTGGACGTGGACGTGGAGGTTGGACGCGCGCGTGCCAACGGCCGTGATCTGTGGCCGGACCGCATCGAAAGCGAGCAGGACGATTTCTTCCAGCGTGTACGTGCGGTGTTCCGCGAGCGTGCACGACAGGATCCGCAGCGCTTCGCGCTGATCGACGCCGGCCAGGTGCAGGCGCGCGTGGCGGCCGATGTGGTTGCCCGGGTCGAGCGCTGGCTGCAGGACGGGGAGGGCGCATGAGCACGTTCTCGCCGTGGCAGCAGCGCGCATTCGAACAGACCGTGGCCGCGCTCGATGCCGGCCGCCTCGGCCATGGCCTGCTGATCTGCGGGCCGGCCGGGCTGGGCAAGCGCGAAGTCGCGCTGGCGCTGGCCGACCACGTGCTGGCGCAGGGCGACGCCGCGCATGCCACGCGCACGCGCCAGCTGATTGCCGCCGGGACCCATCCGGACCTGCAGCTGGTCAGCTTCATCCCGAACAAGAGCGGCGACAAGCTGCGCACCGAGATCGTCATCGAGCAGGTGCGTGAGATCACCGACAAGCTGGCACTGACCCCGCAGTACGGCGTGGCGCAGGTGGTGATCGTCGACCCCGCCGATGCGATCAACCGCTCGGCCGCGAACGCATTGCTGAAGACCCTGGAAGAACCGCAGCCGGGCCGCTACCTGTGGCTGATCAGCAGCGACCCGGCGCGCCTGCCGCAGACCATCCGCAGCCGCTGCCAGCGGTTGGAATTCAAGCTGCCGCCACGCGAGGAAGCTTTGGCCTGGCTGCAGCGGCAAGGCCACAGCGAAGCGTCGGCGATCGAGGCGCTGGAGGCCGCACGCGGCCATCCCGGCCAGGCCGACAACTGGCTGCGCGAAGACGGCCTTGGCCTGCGCCGCGACGTCGGCCGCGAGCTGGAGCAGCTGGCCGCGGGCAAGACCGGCGCGGTGGAGCTGGCGCAGAAATGGTGCGCTGACGACAACGCCGCGCTGCGCCTGCGCTTCGCTGCCGACCTGGCGCTGGCCCAGGCCAGCACCGATGCCTTGACCATGCCGGAGCGATTGCACAAGCTTGCAGCCTGGTTCGATGCGGCCAACCGCACCCGCGACCTGCTACGCACCACGGTGCGTGCAGACCTTGCGGTGGTCGAGTTGCTGCTGGCCTGGAACAAGGTGAACGAGCGGCCTGCCGCAAGGGGAAATCGATGAGTGCCAGCAACGCCCGCCAGGGCATCCTGTCCCTGGCCGTGAAGGACAAGGCCGCGCTGTACAGCGCGTACATGCCGTTCGTGAAGAATGGCGGCATCTTCGTGCCCACGCCCAAGCGCTACTTCCTCGGCGACGAGGTGTTCCTGTTGCTGACCCTGCCCGATTCCAGCGAACGCCTGCCGGTGGCCGGCAAGGTGATCTGGGTGACCCCGGCCGGTGCCCAGGGCAACCGTACCGCGGGCATCGGCGTGCAGCTGGCCGACGGTGCCGAAGGCGAGGGCGTGCGCCACAAGATCGAGACGCTGCTGGCCGGCCTGACCAGTTCCGACAAGCCGACCCACACGATGTGAGGTTGCGCGGGGCCTTTCTGTACAGCCGAGCCATGCTCGGCTTGAGGCCTGGGAAACAGCCGTGAACACGAATGTGAAAAACTGTTGACGGCCTCTGAAAAGCCCCTATAATGAGCGGCTCAGCAACACACCGGGCGGTTAGCTCAGCGGTAGAGCATTGCCTTCACACGGCAAGGGTCACAGGTTCGATCCCTGTACCGCCCACCATGTTGCAGAACGAAAGAAGCCTCCAGCAATGGGGGCTTTTTTGTTGCCCGCGCTCGCACGCAGGCGAGCGCATGACGCCACGGCAACGCATCATCGATCGACGTAGAGGGTTCCATCCCTGCGCTGTCCCGCCGCCGCGGGCAGGCGTAGTCTCAGCCCGTTGCCGTGCCCATCCGCCTTGGAGTGCCACCATGCCGCTGGCCCGTATCGATCTTCGCAAAGGTAAATCCGCCGACTACCGCCAGCGTATCGGCGAAGCCATCTACCAGGCCATGCGTGCGGTCGGCGTGCCGGAAAACGATCGCTTCCAGATCTTCCAGGAACACGATGCCGACACGCTGGTCTACGACCCGGGCTACCTGGGCGTGGACCGCAGCGACGACTTCATCTGCATCCAGATCACCTGGAATGAAGGGCGCACGCTGGAGCAGAAGAAGGCGCTGTACGCCGGCATCGCCGATGGGTTGCACGCGGCAGTGGGTATCCGCCGCGAGGATGTGTTCATCAACCTGGTGGAAGTGAAGCGGGAAAACTGGTCGTTCGGTAATGGTATGGCCCAGTACGTGAGTTGATGCGCGAAAAACATCCACGCATGGCGTGGATCTACAGAGGAGCGCATAGGCCTGCGTCACCGTGTCGCAGGGGGTAAACCCTGAACGGGGTCCAAGGTTGGCCATGGCCCCGTAGAATGGCCGGGTGCGTCGTTCTGTCCTCCACCGCCGGTTCCAGGCCCTGGCATGGCTCGCCATGCTGCTGGTGCTGCTTGCCCCGCTGGTGAGCCGCTGGCTGGCGCATGGCCACGCCGCTGCGGCTGCGCCGGTGGCAGCCATGGACCACGCGACGCATGCAGAACACGCGCAGCACGCGATGGAAGGGCACCACGACCATCACGCGATGGCAATGCCGCACGGCGAATCGACACCGAAGCCCGCTGCCGATCCCCACGCCAATCATGAGATGGGCGTGGACTGCGACTACTGCCTGATCGCCGCGCGGCTGATCACCCTGCTGGTGGCCGCATTGCTGCTGTTGGCGCCGATGGCACCGGTGTGCCGCGCGCTGCGCGGTGCGGTGCGGGCGTTGCCGCAACGGATCAGCGGCACATTGGGAGCGCGTGGGCCGCCGGCCATGATGGCCGCCTGAGCCGCACGCGCGTTGCATTGAACGTTTTTCCATGAGGTTGCCGGCCACGGCCGGTGCCCGCACGCGCGTGTTTGTCCCTTTCTGATTGCTGCCCTGCACTTGCGGGGTGGCCTTGCATGCCGTGAAAACATGAAAACGAACCCCAACTCCGCGCGCCTGCGCCGGGCGACGCTGCCTGTCCTGTGCGCGTTGCTCCTGCATGCCGCGCCCCTGCTTGCCGCCGATCTGGCATCGCCGACCACGCTGGATACCGTGCGTGTGGTCGATACCCGCAGTGGCGAACTGTCGTCCACCGCCAGCGCCGGCTCTGCATTGGGCCTGAGCGTGCTGCAGACACCGGCCAGCCTGACGGTGATTTCGCGCGAACAACTCGAGCAGCGCGGCGACAGCAACCTCAACGATGCGATCAGCCGGGCCGGTGCGATCAGTGCGATGCCGCACCCGGGCAACGGCCTGAGTGCGCTGTCCAGCCGTGGCTTCACCGATGGTGCATCGGTGATGCGGCTGTATGACGGGCTGCGCCAGTATGGCGGGGTCGGCATCACCTTCCCGTTCGATACCTGGTCGATTGAACGCATCGAAGTGCTGCGGGGGCCGGCCTCGGTGATTCATGGCGATGGCGCGATTGGCGGGGTGATCAACATCGTGCCGAAGAAACCCTCGCGCGGAGCCATTGAAAACGAGATCAGCGTGACCGTCGGCAGCGAGGACACCGCACGCCTGGGCTTCGGCAGCGGCGGTGCGCTGACCCCGGAGCTGGCCTACCGGCTCGACATGAGCGGCAACTACAGCGGTGGCTGGGTCGATCGGGGGCGCAACAGTGACGCGACGTTCTCCGGTGCATTGCTGTGGCAGCCGCGTACGGACCTGCAGCTGACCCTCACCCATGCGCAGGGCGACCAGCAGCCGATGCGTTACTTCGGTACGCCGCTGGTCGAGGGCCGCCAGCTGGAGGCGCTGCGCCACCGCAACTACAACGTGGAAGACAGCCAGATCCGCTACCGCGATCGCTGGACCCAGCTGGATGCGCTGTGGACGCCCAATGCGGATGTGGAATGGCGCACGCGCCTCTATCAGATCGACAGCCAGCGCGACTGGCGCAATGCCGAGGCCTATGTCTACAACCGGGCCACCGGCTTGATCGATCGCTCGGGCAACACCCAGATCACCCACAACCAGGACCAGACCGGGCTGACCTCGACGCTGCGGGTGCAGGGCACCGCGGGTGGCCTGCAGAACAGTTTCGCCGTCGGCCTGGATGCCAACCGCGCCCACTTCAAGCACACCAACAATACCTATGCCGGCAGTTCGGGCGCGGTCGATCCATTCAACCCGCTGCCTGGCCAGTTCAGCAGCGATGCGCCGAACCTGCCGCGCTACCGCAACCGTGCCGAGCAGTACGCGCTGTTTATGGAAGACCGGTTGGCATTGAGCGAGCGCTGGTCGCTGCTGGGGGGGCTGCGCCATGACCGTGCACGCATCGAGCGCACCGATCTGATCAGTGGCCAGAGCGCGTTCTCGAAGACCTACCGCAGCACCGGCTGGCGCGCAGGCACGGTGTTCGCACTGCAGCCGACGCTGAGCCTCTATGCGCAGTACTCGCAGGCGGCGGACCCGGTCAGCGGCCTGCTGATGATCAGCCCGGCCAACGGCGCATTCGACCTGGCCAAGGGACGCCAGATCGAGGTGGGGCTGAAACAGGCCTTCGATGGCGGCGAGTGGACGCTGGCCGCCTATCGCATCCGCAAGACCGGCCTGCTCAGCCGCGACCCGCTGCTACCGGATCGCCGGGTGCAGGTGGGCGCGCAGACCTCGCGCGGCGTCGAAGCCTCGTTGAACTGGAACTTCGCACCGCAGTGGACGCTCGATGCCAACGCCACGGTGCTGAAGGCCGAGTTCGAGGACTTCCTGGAAACCACCGGTTCGCCGGCGATGCTGGTCTCGCGTGATGGCAACGTGCCGCCCAACGTGGCCGAACGCCTGGCCAATGTGTGGCTGAGCTGGCAGTTCCTGCCGGACTGGAGCGCAGCGGGTGGCGTTCGCTATGTCGGCAAGCGCTACGCAGACAATGCCAACACGCTGGAGTTGCCCGGTTACAGCACCACCGACCTGGCGCTGAGCTGGCAGGCGGCGCCGCGCACGCGCCTGTCCGCGCGGTTGTTCAATGTGTTCGACAAGGCGTACTACGCCACCGCCTACTACACCAGTACGCAGTGGTTGCTGGGGGCCGACCGGCGTGTCGAATTCACCGTCGACCATCGCTTCTGAGGGCGGCCGCCATGTCGCTGCGATCCACCGCCAAGCGCTGGACCTACCTGGTGCACCGCTGGCTGGGCATCGGCGGATGCCTGTTGATGCTGCTGTGGTTCGTCAGCGGCATGGTGATGCTGTTCATCGGCTATCCGAAGCTGACACCGGGTGAGCGCCTGGCGGCGTTGCCGCTGTTGGGCGATGCGCGCGGTGTGCTGGGGCTGTCGGCGCTGCCGCCGGCGCTGCAGGCAGCGCCGGAGAACGTAGCGCTGACCACGCTGCGCGGCGAGCCGACGTACGTCGTGCGCAGCGGCGGCAATGTCGGCGCCTGGTCGGCAACCACGGGCCACGCGTTGCTGCCGGTCTCGGCGCAGCGGGCCGAAGCATCGGCCGCGCAGTTTGCCGCGGGTCCGGCCTTCATCGGCGCGGTGCGCGTGGAGGAGGATCGATGGACGCATTCGCGCGCGCTGGACGCACACCGGCCGCTGTATCGGGTCGGGGTCGGCGGTGCGCAACCCGGCGATGTGTACGTGTCCTCGCGCACCGGCGAAGTGGTGCTGGATGCGCCGCGTGTGCAGCAGCGCTGGAACTATGTAGGCGCCTGGCTGCACTGGTTGTATTTCCTGCGCATGCAGTCGGTGGATCCGGTGTGGACGTGGGGGGTGATCGTGCTGTCGGCGCTGTGCACGGTGGCGGCGGTCAGCGGCATCGTGGTCGGGCTCTGGCGCTGGCGATTCCGGGGCCACTACCGCTCGGGCGCGAAGACGCCGTACGCCGAGCCCTGGATGCGCTGGCACCACCTGGTCGGATTGATGGCGGCGGCGTTCGTGTTCACCTGGATCTTCAGCGGCTTGATGTCGATGAATCCGCTGGGCATCTTCACCGGCACGCGCGAGGCAATGGATGCCGGGCGCTATCGCGGCGGCACGGTGAGCGTGAACGGGGCGCTGGCCGAGCCTGCGGTCTTGCTGGCCAGCGTGGATGACGCACGCTTCCGCGCGGTCGAGATCCAGTGGCGGCGCATTGGCGGCGAGCTGTTTGCGGTACTGCTGGACGGGCAGGGCGATACCCGCATCGTGTCCGCGCACGCAGGAGCGCTGCAGGTGACGCACCTGCTGCCTGCGCCGTGGCTGCAGCAGAAGCTGCGGGCGATGTCCGATGCGCCGATGCGGATGTTTGCGATCCAGCATGCAGCGGATGCGTACTTCTACCCACGTGCGCCGGAAGCCATGAATGGCGCGGCGGTGCGGCGCTTCCCGGTGGCGGTGGCGGATTTCGGCGATGCCGAGGCCACGCGCGTCTATGTCGATCTGGCCACCGGTGACCCGTTGCTGACGATGGGGCATCGCGAGCGTGCAGGTCGCTGGCTGTTCTACTTCCTGCACAGCTGGGACCTGCCGGCGATGCTGCGGCAGGGCGCGGTGCGGCTCAGTGTGTTGCTGCTGCTGAGCCTGGCCGGTACCGCGCTGTGTGCGACGGCCACGGTGATCGGCTACCGCCGTCTGCGCATGACGCTGCGGCGTCAGCGGCGCTGATGCAGCCGGTCAGACCCGCAGCCAGCGGGTCGACACCGCCACCATCAACAGCGCCAGGGCGACGCCGACGAAGGCTGCGATCAGGCCGAAATGGTTGGCGGCAAAGCCGATCAGTGCCGGGCCGGCCAGGATGCCGGCAAAACCCAGCGTGGAGACGGCGGTGATCGCCAATGCACCGGGCATGCGGGTCTGGTGGCCGGCCAGCGAGAACAAGGCCGGTGCGATGTTGGCGCAGCCGAGGCCGACCAGCACATACCCTGCCAGCGATGCCTGCCACGGCGTGACCAGGGTCAGCAGCAGCACGCCCGCGGCGGCGAGCAACGCGCCGAACACGATCGCGCGCTGGCGGCCCACGCGCGCCACCAGCGCATCACCGAACAGGCGCGCGACGGTCATGGTCAGGGTGAAGGTCACATAGCCGATGCCGGCGAGGCTGGCATCGACGTGGCGCACATCGCTGAGGAAGACCGCGCTCCAGTCCAGCATCGCGCCCTCGCCAAGAAAAGCGACGAAGGCCAGGATGCCGATGAACAGCACGATGCCATGCGGCATGGCCAGCATCGGCGTGTCATGCGGCATGCGCTCGCTGTGCCAGTAGGACGCCGACAACACCAGCACCAGCAGCATCGCGCCGGCGCCGATCAGCACCGATGCCAGCGGTGGCAGCTGCGCCGAGAGCAGCACGGTCATCGTCGCCGCGCCCAGGAAGCCGCCGATGCTGAAGAAGGCATGGAAGCCGGACATCATCACCCGTCGCGCTTTGCGCTCGACGATCACCGCCTGCACGTTCATCGTGCAGTCCATCGCACCGACGGCCGCACCGAACACGAACAGCACCAGCCCCAGCAGCCACGCCGAACCGGCCAGGGCCAGGCCGGGCACGCTCAGGCAGATCAGCAGGCTGCTGGCCACCATCACCCGGCGGCAGCCCAGGCGCGCGGCGAGCACGCCGGACAACGGCATCGCCAGCAGCGAACCTGCACCGAGGCAGAGCAGGACCAGCCCCAGCGTGGCATCGTTGATCCCGGTGCGTGCCTTGGCGAACGGGACCAGCGTGGCCCACAGCGCGGTGGCGAACCCGGGAATGAAGAATGCAGCGCGGGTCGCGTGCTGTTCGGCACGCGCGCGGTTGGGAAGTGACATGAGCGGTACGGTCAGGGGGGAGTGGGGTGCACCGCGATACCGGCGGCACGGAAACGTGCGGCCAGTGCGGGCGGCGCCGAAGTGGTCAGCACCAGATCGTCGATCTCGTCCAGGCTGGCGATCTGCCAGGTGCCGCGGGCACCGAGTTTTTCGGTAGTGGCGGCGACGATGACGCGGCTGCTGCAGGCCACCATCGCGCGCTTCAGCGTGGCTTCTTCCGCATCCATCGCCCATACCCCGGTATCGCCGTCCACTGCGCACGGACCCGGCAGGTATACGTCGGCCCGCAAGCGCTGTACCTGGGCCAGCGCTTCGGCACCCACCGCACCGCCACCGCTGGCCAGGCGGCCGCCGATCAGCTGCACGCAGGTGCCTTCATGCACGCTGGCGGCGGTGGCGATCTGTGGCGCGTTGGTGATCACGGTCAGCCCGAGCGCCGCCGGCAGCTGCTGGGCGATGGCGAGGTTGGTCGAGCCCGCGTCGAGCAGCACCACCTGGCCCGGCAGCAGCAATGCGCAGGCACGGGCCGCCAGTTCGGCCTTGTCGCCGCGATCGCGGGTCAATCGTTCGCGCAACGGGCGTTCCTTCGGCGGCGGCAGTACGGCGCCTCCGTAGACCCGCTGGCACAGGCCCTGCGCGGCCAGCTCGCGCAGGTCGCGGCGGATCGAATCTTCGGAAACCGCATAGCGGCGCGCCAGTTCGGCGGCGACCACGCGGCCCTGCCGCCGCAGTTCCTCGAGGATCTGCACGGTGCGCTGGGCGGGGAGGGGGCTGGGATCGGAGCTCATGCAGGAAGTGTGCACGTTCGTGCATTAGCGTGCAACAACGTGCGAATGGCGTTCCGGCATCATGGCAGGGCACCTGGCATGGAATCCCTGATGTCCCCCAACGTTCACCGCAAGCTGCGCATCGGCGCGGACCAGTACACCGGCCAGAAAGTGGTCGACCAGCAGTTCCTCGAATGTGATTTTTCCGGCGCGGACCTGACCGCGACCGAGTTCATCAACTGCAGCTTCTACGATGCCGACAGCCGTAGCGGCTGCCGCTTCAACGGCGCCACGCTGAAGGAGGCCAGTTTCCGCGGCTGCGACATCAGCATGTGCCACTTCAGTTTCATCAAGGCGCTGGGGCTGGAGATCAGCGAGTGCCGCGCGCAGGGCGCGGATTTCAGCAACGCCAGCTTCATGAACCAGATCACCACGCGCAGCTGGTTCTGCAGCGCCTTCATCAAGAAGTCGAACCTGCGCTATGCCAATTTCTCGCGGGTGACGCTGGAGAAGTGCGAGTTGTGGGAGAACCGCTGGGACGGCGCCAATGTGAGCGGTGCCAGCTTCGCCGGTTCGGACCTGTCCGGTGGCCAGTTCGAGGGCATCGACTGGAACAGCGCCAACTTCACCGAGTGCGACCTGACCAACTCGGAGCTGGGTGAGCTGGACCTGCGCAGCACCAACCTGCGCGGCGCCACGCTGGACGTGCAGCAGGTGGCGCTGTTGATGCAGCGCATCGGCATCACCGTGGTGCCTTAGGCATCACCCGGCGTACGCCACCCAGCCCTTGAAGCTGAAGCCCGCATAGAACAGCTCCACGTCGTTGAAGCCGGCCTCCTGCAGCAGCGCCACTTCCTGTTCGGGTGCCAGCAGCGGCAGGCGCTCGGCAATGGCCTCGATCGCGCGCTGTGTATCCGCACGGGCGACACCGGAGGCCTCGGCGAAGGCCGCATAGCGCTGTAGCCAGCGCCGTTTCCCGGCCGGGTCCTGCGGCACGCTGTGGTGGGCCACCACCAGCGGCGCGCCGGGGACCATGCGCCGGTGCAGCTCGCGCAGCGTATGCAGGCGCTGGGTGGCATCGAGGAAGTGCAGGGTCAGCAGGCAGCTGGCGCCTTCGAAGCGCAGGTCGGGGGCATCGTCGATGTAGCCTTCCAGCAATTCGACGCGTGCGTTCAACGGGCCCAGTGTCTGCTCGGCCAGGGCCAGCATCGGCGCGGCCGGGTCTACGCCCAGCAGCTGCCAGCCCAGCTGCGCCTCGGCGAAGGCTTTCAGCTCCAGCCCACCACCGGCACCGAGTACCAGCACGCGGCCCTGCGCGGGAACGCGTTCGGCCAGCAGCAGGCGGCTCATCTGCTGCAACGCGAGGAAACCGGGCACCTGGCGCAGCGGTGCTTCGGCATAGCGGGCCACGGCCTGCGGATCGGAGAAGGACATCGGGTGGGTTCCTGCAGCAACGACCAATATCCACTGTACCGTGCCCGGCAAGAGGCGATTGCAGCGGACTACGCACTTGCCTGACGCTACCGTCTGTCTGAACCGCCGGAGCCTGCAAATGAAGTATCGCCCCCTCCCTGTACCCGCGGCGGCGAGCGTTGAACGCGCGCTGTTCCTGCTCGGCCGCGACAACGTGGACGAGGACCAGGCCGCGCGGGATCTGGCCGAACAGGGCATCGGCGATGAGCTGGCGCGTCGGCTGCTGCTCTGGCTGCCGGAGGCGTTCGCCATGACGCTGGTTGCGCATAGCGAGCTGGGTGTCGTGCTGCCATGTTCGTTCACTGCACGCGACGGCAATGGCCATCTGCATGCGCTGCCGCTGGAGTGCGAGCCGGTCTTCGCCGAAGGCCTGCGCCGCGCGCGGCTGATGTACCAGCAGGGGCCACGCGCGGCGTTCAAGGCGATCTGCGAGCGTAGTTCGTCGCTCAACGCCATCGACAATGCGCTGAAGGCTGGCGCCGATCTGCAGGGGGCGACACTGTCAGGCCCCGAGCTTCTGGATATTCCCGCCGAGACTTACCTGCAGGCGTGAGTCGCGGTGTCCCGGCGTGCTGACGTTGATCACTCCGGGTGACCCCGTCCCTCCGCTCAGCGGCGCTGCTGCAGCGCTTTTCCCAGCACCTGCCAGATCCTGGGGTCCTGGCATTGCGAGACGTTGAAGCGCACATAGTCGGCCGCGCGCTGCGACTGGCTGAAGGCATTGCCCGGGGCCAGCACCAGGCCCTCACGCAGGCACTGCCGCGCCAGCGTGGCAGCGTCGCGGGCGTCGGGCAGCTGGCACCACAGGAACAGGCCGGCGTGTGGCTGCAGCCACGGCGTGATGCCCAGTGCGTGCAGCCTGCGCAGGGTAAGCCGGCGCGCATCGGCCAGGCGCGAACGCACCGATTGCATGTGCCGGCGGTAGCCACTGTCAGTCAGCGCGATGTGCATCAACTGGGCCGCCAGGTGGCCACATCCGAAGCTGGTCGCCAGCTTCAGGTCGGTCAGCGCCTCGACCCAGTCGCGACGCGCGGCAATGTAGCCGCAGCGCGAGGCGGCCGACAGTGTCTTGGAGAAGCTGCCGACGTGGATCACCCGCGACAGCCCATCCAGTGCGGCCAGCCGGGGCGCGGGATGCAGTTCGAAATCGGCGAAGATGTCGTCCTCGATGATGATCAGTTCGCTGCGCTCGGCCAGCCCCAGCAAGCGGTGCGCGGTGCTGGCCGACAGCACTGCCCCGGTCGGGTTGTGCAGCCCGGAGTTGGTGATGTACAGCCGCGGCGAATGCGCCTGCAGTGCCTGCGCGAAGGCCTCGAGGTCCGGGCCGTTGTGCGTGTACGGCACGCCCACCGCCTGCACCTGATGGGCTTTCAGCAGGGCGTGATAGTTGAAGTAGCTCGGATCATCGACCAGGACGCAGTCACCGGGCTTGAGCAGGAAACGGCAGATCAGGTCGACCGCATGCGTGCCCGATTCGGTCAGCAGGATCTGTTCCATCGGTGCCTCGATGCCCAGCGCAGCGGCGCGTCGCTGCAGCAGCTGGCGCAGCGGTGGCAGGCCGAGCGGGCCGGCATAGTCGGCCAGATGGGGGGCGTCGGCCCGCGCCAGGCGGCGCAGGCCACGGCGCATGCCGTCCTGGTACAGCCAGTCGCTGGGCATCCAGCCGCAGCCCGGCTTGAGGTGGCCGGCGGGCGTTTCCAGCGACTGCCGTGACACCCACAGCGGGTCCACCGCACGGTCAAGCCGCGGTTCGCGTTCGGCCAGCGCGAGCGGCGCGGCCGGCCCGCTCACATAGAAGCCCGAGCCTGGCCGCGCGCTGATTACGCCTTCGGCGGCCAGGCGCTCGTAGGCTTCGACCACGGTGGAGACCGACACCCCCATTGCGGCCGCCTGCGCACGCACCGATGGCAGGCGCGAGCCGGGACCATCCACCCGTGCGCTGATGCGGGTGCGGACGGCCTGGATGACCGATTCGATGCGGGTAGGCGGGGCTGGCATGAGGGCTGTAGTGGAAGTGTGGGCAGTACAGTTACTTGAAACTGTACTGGATTGTGACTGGGAGGGCGTGACTGCGGGTGCTTCCATGCAGGTTCCGCCGGGAGTCGCCCGGCATTGCAGGAGTACAGGCGTGGAACGCTCGGCGAGTGGTTGGATCAATGGCCTCATCGGTGTGGTGATTTTCGCCGGCTCGCTGCCGGCCACGCGCCTGGCGGTCCTGCAGCTGGATGCCGGGTTCGTCACAGCTGCACGCGCCACCATTGCCGCCGTGCTCGGCCTGGGCCTGTTGCTGTTGCTGCGCCAACCCTGGCCCCGGCGTGGCGACCTGCCCGGGCTGGTGGTGGTCAGCCTCGGGGTGGTGGTCGGCTTTCCGCTGCTGACCGCGCTGGCCCTGCGTCATGCGTCGTCGGCGCACACCATCGTGTTCGTTGGGCTGTTGCCGTTGAGCACCGCGGTGTTCGGCGTGCTGCGCGGCGGCGAACGGCCGCGCCCTGCGTTCTGGGCCTTTTCGCTGCTGGGCAGTGCCTGCGTGGTTGGCTATGCGGTCCGCAACGGCATCGAAGCGTCGCTGCAGGCGGATCTGCTGATGCTGGCGGCGATCGTGGTGTGCGGCCTGGGCTATGCCGAAGGGGGCCGGCTTGCCCGGCACCTTGGTGGCTGGCAGGTGATCAGCTGGGCGCTGTTGCTGGCGTTGCCGGTGATGCTGCCATTGACGGTGTTGATGCGTCCGGCCTCGTTCGCCGCAGTGGCCGCGTCGGCGTGGTGGGCACTGGGGTACGTGGCGGTGTTCAGCATGCTGGTCGGCTTCCTGTTCTGGTACCGCGGCCTGGCCCAGGGCGGGATTGCCGCAGTTGGGCAACTGCAGCTGCTGCAACCGTTCTTCGGCCTGGCACTGGCCGCGCTGCTGCTGCACGAACCGGTCAGCCTCAGCATGGTGCTGGTGACCGTGGCCGCAGTGATCTGCGTCGCCGGCGCACGCCGCTTCAGCCGCTGACCACAAAAATGGGGACGGAGGGGATTAAGTCGCAATCGCCCCTGATGTGCCTGAAACGACTTAATCCCCTCCGTCCCCTTTTTTGCGGTGATAGCGTGGAGGTATCGTGGCGTGCGGCCAACGGTATTTGCCGAGGCGGGGGGGCCTGGCCGAAGCTGCTGCGATGAAGCCGAACTCGCGTGTTTCCTTCGAAGGCCAGGTGGGCCTGGTGACCGGTGCCGCCGGTGGACTTGGGCTTGCCTACAGCCGGCTGCTGGCCCAGCGCGGCGCGCATGTGGTGATGCATGACGTGGGCGCCGGCGCCGATGGGCGTGGCTGCGACCCGCAGCGCGTGCTGCGCAGCGTGCAGGCGCTGCAGGCGCAGGGCCTGCTGGTGCAGGCGGCCAGCGATGCGATCGACCATCGCGCCGGCTGCCACGCGCTGGTGCAGGATCTGCTGCAACAGCATGGCCGCATCGATTTCCTGATCCACAACGCCGGCTGGGTGCAGTACCAGGCGTTGGAAGCGGTCGAGGACGCTGCGCTGGAGCAGATGCTGTGCCTGGCAGCCAAGACACCGTTGTGGCTGGCGCAGGCAGCGTGGCCGGCGATGCGTGCGGCAGGCGGCGGTCGCATCGTGATCACCACGTCTGATCGCGCGCTGTATCCGCAGTACGCACAGCGCGGGCTGGCCGCCTATGCGATGGGCAAACAGGCCGCGCTCGGCCTGGTCAATGTGCTGGCATTGGAAGGCGCTGAGCACGGCATCGTGGTCAATGCGGTTTCGCCGGTGGCCAAGACGCGCATGTGGGGCGTCCACGGCGAGCCCGACGAACTGCACCCGGACGCGGTCGCGCAGGGGGTGGCCTATCTGGCATCGACGCGCTGCATGGACGGAGGATGGGCGCTGCGTGCGAGCAATGGCCAGTTCCATGCACTGCGCCTGCAGGACGCCGAGCATGTCGCGTATCCGCGTGACCTGCGCGCGGTCTGTGCCGACAGCATCGAGTCGGTGGCCCTGCAGTGGCCGGCCATCGCCCGCGCCAGCGTGGACGTGCGCAGCTGAGGGCGTACCCTAGGCAGGTTTCCACTGCCTGCCCCCCGATGATCGACCTGCGCCTGCTTCGCCAGTTCGTGGCCGTGGCCGAAGAACTGCATTTCCACCGCGCTGCGGCCCGCCTGCACATGTCGCAGCCACCGCTGACGGCGGCGATCCGCAGGCTGGAAGACGAACTGGGGAGCGAGTTGATCGTGCGCGGCAATCGCACCCTGGGCCTGACCGTGGCCGGGCAGACGCTGCTGGTCGAGGCGCGGGCGACGCTGCAGCAGGCCGAACAGGCGCTGCAGCGCACCCGCGAAGCCGCGGCAGGGCACAGCGGCAGCCTGCGCGTAGGCTATGTGGGCAGTGCGCTGTACGGGCGACTGCCGGGACTGATCCGTCGTTTCCGCCAGCATTACCCGCAGGTGCAACTGCATCTGCAGGAAGCGACCTCGTACCAGCAGCAACTGTGGCTGCGCGAGCAGCGCATCGATGTCGGCGTGCTGATTCCACCGATTCCCGCTGCCGAACTGGTGCTGCACGACTTCGACCACGACCGCCTGGCCATTGCACTGCCGCGCGCACATGCATTGGCTGCGGTGCCGGTTGCCACGGTGGCGATGCTGGCCGATGAGCCGTTCGTCTCGTGGCCGGCAGGCGAGGGCATTGGCTTCCATGCACAGGTGCTGGGCCTGTGCACCGCGGCAGGCTTCACCCCGCGCGTGATGCACGAAGCACAGGGCATGCATGCGGTGCTGTCACTGGTGGCGGTGGAGGCCGGGGTGGCGATCGTGCCGGCCAGCATGGCCAGTTTCCGTTCGCAGGAAATCGCCTACCACGTGCTGGAGGATGAGGCCGCGTGCTTTGCCCTGCAGTTCTGCATGCGCCCGGACGCACCGTCGCCGGTGCTGCGGAACTTCCTGGATGTTGCCGCCGCGGGCTGAACCTGTTGATCAACTAGGCCTGATCGTGGCGGAACAGATGTGCAACGGCATAGTCGATGAACACCCGCAGGCGTGCGCTGGGATGGCGCCCACCGGGCCATAGCAACGAGAACTGCCCCTGGTGCGTGGGCAGCGCAGGCAGTACCTGTTGCAGGCGGCCATCGGCCAGCGCACCGGCGGCGAGGAAGTCAGGCATCCAGGCCAGGCCCATGCAACCGATCGCGGCGGCCAGCACGGCTTCCATGTTGTTGCAGGTCATCGCCGTGGGAAGGCGCGCCCCGGCATCGCCTTCAATGCCCGGCAGCTGCCATGGATGCAGCTTTCCGGTGGTGGGGTAACGGAAGCGCAGTGCGGTATGCATGCGCAGGTCGCTCACATCGGCGGGCGTGCCGTAGGCCTGCAGATAGCCCGGCGCCGCACAGAGGATGAAACGAAAGCCGCCCAGCCGTCGCGCGGTCAGGCTGGAATCGGCCAGTTCGCCGCTGCGTATCACCGCATCCAGCCCTTCGCTGACCACATCGACGATGCGGTCGTTGAAGTCCAGTTCCAGCTGCACCTGCGGGTAGCGCTGCTGGAAGCCGGGCAGCACCGGCAACAGGAAGCGGTAGCCGATGGTGGGCAGGCCGATGCGCAGCAGTCCACTGGGGGCGTGCTGCCGCTGCGCCAGATCCGCCTGTGCTTCGGAGAGTTCATCCAGCGCACGCCTGCAGCGCTGCAGCAGCAGTTCACCTTCGTCGGTGAGGTGCACGCGTCGGGTGGTGCGCTGGAACAGGCGCGTGCCGAGGTCGTGTTCGAGGCGGGCGATGCGCTTGCCGACGGCCGAGGCAGACAGGCCGAGTACGCGGGCGGCACCGACAATGCTGCCTGCCTCGGCGGTGCGGACAAAGGCGAGCAGGGCGGAGATGGAGTCCATGCCGGCATGATTGCGGAGCATATGGATGTAATCAACGTCCATTGAGCCTGTTTTTCAGAAATTGCGGCCTGTCCATCATCAATGCCCCCGATGGAAGGAGGCCCGCATGGCCCCGGTTTCACTGTCCCCTGTGTCTGTCCACCCGCAGCAGCGCTGGGCGTTGCTCGCGGTCTGCCTGGCTGCTCTGGCGCTGCCGTTGTCCTTTTCGGCTGGCGCGGTCGCGGTGCCGGCGCTGGCCCGTTCCGCGGCAGCTTCGCCCACCGCGCTGGCCTGGGTGACCAATGCCTTCATGCTCACCTTCGGCAGCCTGTTGCTGGCTGCCGGCGGCCTGGCCGATCGCTATGGCCGGCGGCGGCTGTTCCTGCTGGGGACGGCCGGCTTCGCGCTTGCCACCGGCCTGGTATGCATCGCGCCCACCTTGCCGTGGCTGGACCTGGCGCGGGGCCTGCAGGGCGTTGCCGCGGCCGCCGCACTGGCCTCCGGCAGCGCCGCGCTGGCGCACGCCTGGCAGGGGCCGGCGCGGGCCCGGGTGTTTGCCCTGCTCGGGACCACGTTCGGCGCGGGGTTGGCGTTGGGGCCCTTGCTCGCAGGGCTGCTGCTGCAGGTGCTGGGATGGCGCAGCGTGTTCGCCGCCGGCGGTGTGCTGACGTTGGTGGCCTTTGGCCTGGGCGTGCGCGTGTTGCCTGAAAGTCATGGCGAGCGCCGACGCCTGGATATCGGAGGCATGCTCAGTTTCAGCCTGACGCTCGCGGCGTTGACCCTGGCCTTGCTGTGGCTGGGGGAGTTCGGCCTGCATGCCGTGCGCGTGCAACTGGCGCTACTGGCGACGCTGCTGTTGGGCGGGGTGTTCGTCTGCATCGAACGGCGGCACCCCTCATCGTTGCTGGACCTCTCACTGTTCTCGCAAACGGCGTTCCTCGGCGTCCAGTTGCTGCCGGTGGCGACCTGCTTCGGCTACGTGGTGCTGCTGGTTGTACTGCCTCTGCAGCTGCTGGGCGTGCATGGACAGAGCCCGACCCAGGTGGGGCTGCAGATGCTGGCGCTGTCCGCACCAATGCTGGTGCTGCCCTTGCTGGCCGCGCGCTGGGCGGAGCGGATCGGCGCCGCGCGACTGTGCACATTCGGCCTGCTGGTTTGTGCATGCGGCCTGTATCTGTTGTCGCGCCATGCGGCCCATCCGTCGCCGCTGCAGTGGCTGCCGTGGTTGATGCTGATCGGCGCAGGCACGGCGTTGCCGTGGGGACTGATGGATGGGCTGTCAGTGAGCGTGGTGCCGGTGAAACGTGCGGGCATGGCCGCGGGCATCTTCGGCACGGTACGGGTAGCCGGAGAGGGCATCGCACTGGCTGCAGTGACCGCACTGCTTGCGCTGTTGATCGGCCACCAGCTGCAGGGTGCGCCATCCGCGTCGCTGGCCAGGGCCGGCGCCTACCTGGCAACGGGGGCGCAGGCACAGGCGCAGGCCCTGCTACCGACGATGGGCAGTGCACAGGTGCGGTTGGCCAGCGGAGAGGCGCTGGCGACACTGTTGCGTGTACTGGCGTTGCTGACCGCAGGCAGCGCGGTGGTGTTGCATCTGCTGCTGACGCGGGCCAGTGGTAATCCAGCGGCGGAGCAGGCCGCCTAGGCGGCTCCGTCGTCGCGCTACCGCGGCAAACGCGGGTCGACGGCCAAGGCAGCTTCTGCAGCGGCGTGCCCACCGTCATCCCGCTGTCGTTTTCCTCTCACGCCGCCTATGCCGATCCGGGCCTAGTGTTGATCGTCCCCGTCCCCCACGGAGACCTGCCATGTGGCTGCTCGACCATCTCTGGCCTGGCCGTAGACCGCTCCCTCCCCCGGTCGCGGCCGAACCGCAGGCAGCACCTCGACGGCCCTGGCTGAAACGGCCGGCTCGGGCCGGGCGCAGTGGCATGGCGCCCTGGCAGAAGGTCGCCGCACCGCTGCGGCGCACGCGCCACTAGGCGCTGCGGTCGGCCGGATGGTTGACCCCGTCGTTGACCGGAATCACGCCTAGCGCGAACGGGTCGATGCCCTCCAGGCAGGCGACGTTGTAACCGTACTGGTCGGGGTTGGAGCGGCGCCGGTGATGGGTGTAGATACCGCACACGCCGCAGAAGTAATGCTCGGCCACATGGGTGTTGAACTGGTACAGCTGCAGGTGGCTCTGCCCGCGCACCACCTGCAGGCCGTCGCGGCTAACGCTGGCCGCGATGGCGCCACGGCGGCGGCACATCGAGCAGTCGCAGCGGCGCGGGTCGACGATGCCGTCCGGCAGGTCCAGCAGCAGTTCGACGGTACCGCAGTGGCAGCTGGCGCGATGCCGGGGTTGGACCGGAACGCCGGCCACGGAAGTGATGCCCATCGTTGCTCCTGTGAGTGGGGTGAACCTGGCCAGCGCGGCCATCGTAGAGGGTGCGTCGACGCGCCTGAACGGGCCGTAGATGCCACGGTGATCCGGCTTGTGGCTAACTATGCGGCTTCAAGACCGCGACAGGATGCCAGTGAAAGCCGCAGGACGTTGGATGACAGGAAGTGCCCTGGCGCTGGCAGCGCTCTGGGTGACCGGGCTGCTGGCCTACCAGTTGCCGGGACCGGGCTGGCTGGCCACGGGCGTGGCGGTGCTGTGGTTGCTGGCGGCGCTGTGGGCAGCGTGGCGGATCGCGCGCGGCCGCGGCAGCCGGCGCCTGGGCATGGCATTCGGTGCCTCGCTGGCACTGGCCGGCCTGTGGTGGCTGTTGCTGACGCCGCGCCAGGATCGCGTGTGGGCCGACGACGTGGCGCAGCGCCTGCACGTGGTGTCCTTCGATGGACGGCATGTGGTGTTCGATAACGTGCGCGACTTCCGCTGGCGTACCGAGACGGACTATGACGCGCGCTGGGTGCGCCGCACGTATGACCTGGACCAGCTGCGCTCGGCCGATCTGGTGCTGTCGTACTGGATGGGACCGGCGATCGCGCACACGCTGATCTCGTTCGGCTTCGAGGATGGCCGCCACGTGGTGTTCTCGCTGGAGATCCGCAAGGAGCGTGGCGAGTCGTTCTCTGCACTGGGCGGCTTCTTCCGCAAGTTCGAGATGACCCTGGTGGCTTCGGAGGAGACCGACATCATCCGCACCCGCACCAATGCGCGTGGCGAGGACGTCTACCTGTACCGCCTGTACGGGATGGACCGCGCGCAGCTGAAGGCGCTGTTCGCCGCCTACATCGCGCAGGCACGGGCGCTGGACGCGAAGCCGGGCTTCTACAACACGCTGACCAGCAACTGCACCACCATCGTCTTCGACCTGGCCCGGCATATCGCGCCACGGCTGCCGCTGGACTATCGCCTGCTGCTGTCCGGCTACCTGGCCGAGTACGCACAGGAGGTCGGCGCGCTGGCGCCGGGCGTGCCGTACACCGAGCTGCATGACAAGGGCCGCATCACCCAGCGTGCGCTGGACCTGGGCGACGGCGACCACTTCTCCACCGTGATCCGCCAGGGCGTGCCCGGCACCGAGCAGGACCCGCAGTAATGACCCGACTCTTCCTGACCCGCTGGCAGCGCGTGCTGCCGGCGCTGCTCGCCGCCTTCCTGCTGCTCGGCGGCAGTGGCTGCGCGATGGTCACCGTCAAGCAGATCAAGTCCAGCGACTCGCTGGTCAACAAGCGCGCCGACGTGCTCAACACCGGCAAGCTCAGCCCGGCGGCGCGCGAGACGCTCAGTGCGGCGGGGCTGGATGAATCGCAGTGCGAGAAGGACTTCCTGGTCTGCCGCAGCACGCTGCTGATGACCGATGACCTCAATGTCGAACAGCGGCTGTCGGCGCTGTCCGAGCTGTGGGTGAAGGCGGCGCTGGCGTTGACGCCGAAGAAGACCGCCGCGGGCGAGCCGCCGATGAGCGATGCGGCGCTGGATGCCTGGCTGGAAGCTGCGCGCTATGCGTACGCCTACCTGTTCTACAGCGGCCGCTCGCCGTCCGACCGTGCCTTCGAGGACCGGCAGACGCAGGTGCGTGATTACTACAACTACGCCGCGGAGAAGGCCGCAGTGGTGCTGTTCGTGCGCGCACGCGCAGCGGCGCTGGCCGGTGAGGACTATACGAAGCCGCTCTCGGTCGGCAGCTGGTCGCTCGCCTCCAATTACCAGCAGCTGGGGCTGAAGAGCATTCCCGCGCAGCTGGTTCCGGCCGGTACGGTCAGCTTTGTCGGCCTGCGCAGTACCTATCGCCGCGACGGCTTCGGTGCCGAACTGGTGATGGTGATGGACCCGCCGAAGCTGGTCGCTCCGGTGATCGCCGCGGACGGCCCGAAGGCGGAGCCGGAGCAGGACGATGAGGACGGCGAGCGCCGTGGCCGCCGTCATCGCCACGACGATTCGGTGCCCGAGTTCAGCGAGATGTCTTCGCTCAACGTCACCGCGCTGTTGCGATTCGAAGGCAGCAGCCTGGACGACGTGATGCGTACACGCCGGGTCGAACTTGACGCCTATTCGCCCGAAGCCACCGAGCGCATCACCCTGCATGGCGAGCAGGTACCGTTGGCCGGCAACTTCACCGCTGCCTACGGCCTGTGGCTGGCGCAGAGTGGCTTCGCCCGGCAATCGCTGCGCACCCTGTTCGGCATGAGCGAGGGGATCGGCGAGCCGCATATCTACCTGATGCAGCCGTGGGATCCGAACCGTCGCATCATCTTCATGCTGCACGGCCTGGCCAGCAGCCCGGAGGCCTGGGTGAACCTGGCCAACGAGATCATGGGTGACCCCGAGCTGCGCCAGCAGTTCCAGGTCTGGCAGGTCTATTACCCCACCAATGCACCGATCGCGCTGAACCGCTACGAGATCGCCAACGCGTTCAACGACACGCTGAAGCATTTCGACCCCAACGGCAGCACGCGCGCCTCGAAGGACATGGTCTACATCGGCCATAGCATGGGCGGCGTGCTGGCGCGGCTGCTGGTCAGCGATTCGGGTGATGTGCTGTGGAACGACCTGCTGGCCAACTACGACCTGAAGGGCGAGCGCCTGAAGCGGGTGCAGACCAAGCTGGGGCCGCTGCTCCACTTCAAGGCGCAGCCGGACGTGGAGCGCGCGATCTTCATCGCCGCGCCGCACCAGGGCACCGATATCGCCGGCAACAAGGTCGGGCGCCTGATCGGCCGGCTGGTGCGCCTGCCGCTGACCATCCTCGGCAAGTTCGAGGATGTGTTCATGGCGCTTGCGCAGGCCGAGCAGCAGGTGGACGGCACGGCCAAGCCGAAGATTCCCAACAGCATCGACAACCTCAAGGCCAGCGATCCGTTCGTGAAGGCCGCCGCGCAGCTGCCGATCGAAGCGGGCCTGAAGTACCACTCGATCATCGCCCAGCGCAAACCGGAGCTGCCGCTGCAGAAATCCGATGATGGGCTGGTGCCGTACTGGAGCGCGCACCTGCCGGGTGCACTGTCGGAGAAGGTGATCATTTCCGGCCACAGCGTGCAGGAGACGCCGCAGGCAGTACTGGAGGTGCGCCGCATCCTGCACCGCGACATCGATGACGTAGACACCGCAGGCAGGTAATGCCGGCCGCTGGCCGGCACTCCCGTAATGCAGCTGCCTAGACCCGTCGTGCGATCACCGTCGCCAGCACCGCCAGGCCGAGGGTGATCGCCAGGCACAGCACATAGCCGGTGTGCGGCGCGGTTTCCACGAACAGCGCGAACAGCGCACCGGAGACCGCCAGCGCGGTGGTCACCGACAGTGCCTCGCTCAGCTGCAGCGCCGAGGTGTTGGCCCCCTGCTCATGCGCTGCCGACAGCGACAGGGTGAGCACCGACAGGCTCGCGTAGATCATGCCCATGCCGAACCCGGTCAGTGCCCAGCCCACCAGGGCCACCGGCAGCGGCACGGCGTTGAACAGCACCGCCAGCGTGGCGGTGATGCCGATCGTCATCAGGGGCGTACCGACCCGCAGCAGCTGCTGCCGCGACCAGCCGCGCTGCTGGTGACCCTGCAGCCACGAGCCGGAGAACCAGCCCAGCGCGCCGAGGCTGAGCACCGCACCGGCCCAACTGGGGGAGAGGCCGCGCTCGCGCTGCAGCAGCAGTGGCAGGTAGGCCTCGCAGGCAAAGAACGCGGCGGCGGCGACACCGCGCAGCGCAATCACGCTGGGCAGCCCGCGGCGCAGGATCAGCGTGCCGGCCGGCAGCAGGCGGTGAACACAGAACAGCAGTGCCAGTATCGCCGCGCCGATGCAGAGCAGGGCCTGCAGGCCCTGTTGCTGGCCGCCGAAGTACAGCAGCAGTGCGGCCAGTGATGCACCGCTGGCCCAGCGCACCACGTTGCCGCGCCCATCGTCGCCATCGCCGCTGCCAGCAGACTGCATGCGTGCCAGCGCCGGACGCAGCAGCAGCGCGGCGGGCACCGCCAGCAGCGGCACCGCCAGGAACACCCAGCGCCAGCCGAGGTGCTGCACGATCAGGCCGCTCAGCGCTGGGCCGATCATCGACGGCACCACCCAGCCGGCCGAGAACGCGGCGAACACCTTCGGCCGCAGCGGCTCGGGATAGCTGCGGCCGACCATCACATACAGCGAGACCGAGATTGCGCCCGCGCCCAGGCCCTGCAGCAGGCGCCCGGCCACCAGCATGCCCATGCGCATTGCGAAGCCGGCCAGCAGCAGTCCAAGCACGAAGCAGGCCAGCCCGTACCACAGCGGCCGCGCCGGCCCCTGGCGATCGGCCCAGCGCCCGGCCAGGGTCATCCCGATCACGCTGGTGGCCAGGGTGCCACCGAAGGCCAGCGCATACAGGCGCAGCCCATCCAGCGCCTCGGCGACGGTCGGCATGGCGGCCGCCACCGCCAGCGCCTCGAATGCGTGCAGCGCGACCAGCGCCACCATGCCGATGGTGGTGGCGCGGTAGCGCGGGGACAGGATCGAAGTATCGGCCGGCGCGATGGCGTCGGCGGGCGTGGCAGTGGGAGTCACATGGGTCAGATGCGGGCCGCGCTTGTCAATTGGCGGCGAAGATAGCAGCATGACACCTCAACCGTAGTTGAGGTCAAGCAATGGTGTCGCAGGAACTGAGTGTTGGCGAGGTGGCCCAGCGCAGTGGCGTGGCTGTTTCCGCGCTGCACTTCTACGAGCGCAAGGGGCTGATCAGCAGCCTGCGCACCTCGGGCAACCAGCGCCGCTACAGCCGTGACGTGCTGCGCCGGCTGGCGGTGATCCGGGTGGCGCAGCGGGTGGGCATGCCGCTGGAAGCGGTGGGCCGTGCCTTCGAGAGCCTGCCCGAGGGCCGCGCACCGACCAAGGCCGACTGGGCCAAGCTGTCCGCGCGCTGGCGCACCGAGCTGGAGGAGCGCATCCACATGCTGCAACTGTTGCGCGACGAGCTGACCGGCTGCATCGGCTGTGGCTGCCTGTCGCTGCAGCGCTGCCGGCTGGCCAACCCCGAAGACGTCCTCGGCGAGCGCGGCGACGGCCCGATGCGCTGGGAATGACAAAAAGGGGACGGAGGGGATTAAGTCGCTATTGCCCCTGTTGTGCCAGAAACGACTTAATCCCCTCCGTCCCCTTTTTCTTTACCAGACGGTGAGGGTCTCGCCGCTCTGGATGCCTTCGACCGCGCGCTGGAAGGCCAGTGCCGCGCGCTGTGCGCTCACCGCTTCGAAGCCGGGGAAGTAGGGGCCATAGGCCGCCATTGATTCAATCAGCACGTTCGGGCTGACCACGTTGATGCGCAGGCCGCGCGGCAACAGTTCCAGCGCGGCCGCACGCACGAAGCCCTCCAGCGCGGCGTTCACGGCGGTGGCGTTGGCGCCATCGCGGATCGGCTGCGCGCTGACGATGCCGCTGGTCAGGGTGATCGACCCTCCTGCGTTGAGGTGGTGCTGCGCGGCCAGCGCCAGCCGCACCTGACCCAGCAGCTTGTCCTGCAGGCCGATGTTGAACTGCTCAGGCGTCATCTCCTGCAACGGGCCGAAGTACAGCTTGCCGGCGGTGGAGATCACCGCATCAACCGGGCCGGTACGCGCGAACAGTTCGGCGACGCTGGCATCGTCGGTCAGGTCTACGCGCAGCTCGCCGCTGTGGCGGCCGGCAGCGAGGATCTGGTGCTGCTGGCCGAGCTGGTGGGCGACGGCCTGGCCGAGTGTACCGCTGGCGCCGACGAGGAGGATCTTCATGGCGGTTCCTTGCGAGGTGGGGGAATGGAGGCAGTCTGCGCCGTCACAGGGAGGTTTGGTAAGCGGCGTATGATTCGCAGATTCCAAACTCTGGATTAGTAATGGATACCCTCCGTTGCATGCAGGCCTTCGTTGCCGTTGCCGAGCGCGGCAGCTTCGCCGGTGCCGCCGAGCAGCTGCAGGTCTCTGCGGTGATGGTCGGCAAGTACATCCAGCAGCTGGAGGCCCATCTGGGCACTGCACTGCTGCAGCGGAACACCCGCCGCCAGCGCCTGACCGAGGCCGGCAGTGCCTACCTGGCCGGATGCCGCCAGGTGCTGGAGCAGGTGCAGCAGGCCGAAGCTGACGTGGCCGGCCTGCAGGTGCAGCCACGCGGCCTGTTGCGGGTCAGTGCGCCGACCACCTGGGGCAGCTGCGTGCTGGCACCGCAGCTGGCAGCGCTGCTGCGCGCGCAACCGCAGTTGAACATCGAGCTGGACCTGAGCAATCGCCGCGTGGACCTGATCGAGGACGGCTTCGACGTGGCGATCCGGGTCGGGCCGCTGCCATCGCAGGAGGTGGTGGCGCGGCCGCTGCCGCCGTATGCGATGAGCCTGTGCGCGGCGCCCTCGTACCTGCGCCGGCGTGGCACGCCACGCACCCCGGCGGACCTGGCAGGGCATGACTGCCTGAGCCACCTGGCCTGGCGCGGCGGCCATGGCTGGCAACTGGCCAACGGCGAACCGGTGGACTGGGAAGCGCGCCTGACCTGCAACGATGGCGTTGCGCTGCGCGAGGCCGCGGTGGCCGGGGCAGGGCTGGTACTGCAGCCGACCGCGCTGTTGGCGGGCGAGATCGCGGCGGGGCGTTTGAAGCCGTTGCTACGCGAGTATCTGCCCGAACCCCGGCCGATGCATCTGATCTATCTGCCCGACCGCAGGCCGCGCCCGCGGCTGCAGTGCTTCGTCGATTTCGTCATGGCTACGCTGGGGCAATGAGCATCCACGCATGGCGTGGATCTACTGATGCCTATCGCCGCTGGAATGCACGCTGTTCCTCAGTAGATCCACGCCACGCGTGGATGACGTTGGGTGCCGACCGTTGGTCGGCACCCCTGCTTCAATCATTCGCCGCAGACAGCTGCTGCCCACGCACCTGCGCGGCCCGCAGCGCCTTGTCCACAAGCGCTTCGAAACCACCGGCCTGGAAGCTCTCGATCGCAGCCTGGGTGGTACCGTTCGGCGAGGTCACCCGGCGGCGCAGTTCGGCCGGGCTCTCACCGGCTTCATCGAGCATGCGCGAGGCGCCCAGCAGGGTCTGCACCACCAGCGCACGTGCGGCCTCGGCCGGCAGGCCCTGAGCGATGCCAGCGGCCTCCATGGCTTCGGCGAGCAGGAACACATAGGCCGGGCCGCTGCCGGACACAGCGGTGACCGAGTCCATCAGCGATTCGCTGTCGATCCACACCGTGCGCCCGGCGCTGGCCAGCACCTGTTCGGCCCGTGCGTGCTGCGGCGCGTCCACCGAGGGCGTCGCGTACAGGCCGGTGACGCCGGCACCCAGCAGGGCAGGTGTGTTGGGCATCGCGCGCACCACCGGCAGGTTGCCGCCCAGCCAGCGCTCCAGCTGCGCGCTGGTGATGCCGGCGGCGATCGACACCACCAGTGGCCGCTGTGCCTGTGCCAGCGCCTGCAGCGACTGGCAGACCTCGCGCAGCACCTGCGGCTTCACCGCCAGCAGCCAGGTGCTGCCCTGCGCGGCGGCGTCGGTGGCGTTGTCGTGCACCTGCACGCCGAAATCAGCGGCCAGCGCCTGGCGCAGCTCGACCACAGGCTCGGCCACGTGGATATGCGCGGCAGGCACGCCCTGGCGGATCAGGCCGGCAATCAGGCTGCGGGCCATGTTGCCGCCGCCGATGAAAGTGATGGAATCAACGGACATGGAGGTCTCCTTGGGGGTCAGGCCGGGCGCGGGCGGGCGCCGAACAGGGCGGTGCCGATGCGCACCAGGGTCGCACCCTCGGCAATGGCTTCGGCGTAGTCGCTGCTCATGCCCATCGACAGGGTATCGACCTGCGCGTAGCGGGCCGCCAGCGACTGGAAAAGTGTGCGCATGCGCACGAAGGCGTCGCGGCGTCGCTCGGCCTCCGGCCAGGGCGCGGGAATCGCCATCAGGCCACGCAGGCGCAGGGTCGGTTCGGCGGCGATCGCCGCGGCCAGCGCCTCCACCTGCTCCGGTGCGCAGCCGTGCTTGCTGGATTCGTCGTCGATGTTGACCTGGATCAGCAGGTTCAGCGGGCCACGCGTGGCCGGGCGATGGCGTGCCAGCGCGGACACCAGCTTGAGCCGGTCCACGCTCTGCACCCAGTCGAAATGGGCGGCCACGGCATCGGCCTTGTTCGACTGCAGGTGGCCGATCAGGTGCCATTCCAGGTCCAGGTGCTGTAGCGCCTGCATCTTGGCCAGTGCTTCCTGCACGTAGTTCTCGCCGAACGCGTGCTGGCCCTGTGCGGCGAGGGTGGCCACGGCCTCGGCCGGCTGGGTCTTGGAGACCGCCAGCAGGCGTGGATCGGGCCTGCCAGCGGCCTCGGCGGCGGCATGCAGGTTGCTCAGGATCTGGGGCAGGGGAGTGGCCACGTAACGCGTTCCGTTGAATCAGGAGGCTATACTGCCGCCCGGGGAAAGATCCTTCCAGTCGAAGCCGTTATTGGGGAGTAGCCGCTCATGGATATCGCCGAACTGCTGGCGTTTTCCGTAAAGAACAAAGCGTCCGACCTGCACCTGTCCGCAGGCCTGCCGCCGATGATCCGTGTGGACGGCGATGTTCGCCGGATCAACATTCCAGCCCTGGACCACAAGCAGGTCCATGCGCTGGTCTACGACATCATGTCCGACAAGCAGCGCCGCGACTACGAGGAATTCCTCGAAGTGGACTTCTCGTTCGAGATCCCGTCGCTGGCGCGCTTCCGTGTCAATGCGTTCAACCAGAACCGCGGCGCCGGTGCGGTGTTCCGTACCATTCCGTCCGAGGTGCTGACCCTGGAAGACCTGGCCTGCCCGCCGCTGTTCCGCGAGGTGATCCAGCAGCCGCAGGGCCTGATCCTGGTGACCGGCCCGACCGGCTCGGGCAAGTCGACCACGCTGGCGGCGATGATCGACTACATCAACAAGAACGAATACGGCCATATCCTCACCGTCGAGGATCCGATCGAATTCGTGCACACCTCGCAGAAGTGCCTGATCAACCAGCGCGAAGTGCACCGCGATACGCATGGCTTCAACGAAGCGCTGCGCTCGGCACTGCGTGAGGACCCGGACATCATCCTGGTCGGCGAACTGCGTGACCTGGAAACCATCCGCCTGGCGCTGACCGCCGCGGAAACCGGCCACCTGGTGTTCGGCACCCTGCACACCAGCTCGGCGGCCAAGACCATCGACCGAATCATCGACGTGTTCCCGGCCGGCGAGAAGCCGATGGTGCGCTCGATGCTGTCCGAATCGCTGCGTGCGGTGATCTCGCAGGCGCTGCTGAAAAAGGTCGGCGGTGGTCGTACCGCCGCGTGGGAAATCATGGTCGGCACCCCGGCCATCCGCAACCTGATCCGCGAGGACAAGGTGGCGCAGATGTATTCGGCGATCCAGACCGGCCAGCAGTACGGCATGATGACCCTGGACCAGCACCTGCAGGACCTGGTCAAGCGCAGCCTGATCACCCGCAACCAGGCCCGCGAGTACGCCAAGGACAAGCGCCTGTTCGAGTAAGGCGGGCAGTGGCGGGACGGCGCGCGCCAAGGCGCGGCCGTTCCCGTGTTGTTTCCCACACCGACCGTTTCCTGGTACCTGCCCCATTGGGAGCCCGCCGTGAACACCACCGCGACCACCATCGATTTCACGTCCTACCTCAAGCTGATGGCGCACCAGCGCGCCTCGGACCTGTTCATCACCGCGGGCATGCCGCCGGCGATGAAAGTGAACGGCAAGATCTCGCCGATCACGCAGACGCCGTTGACCCCGCAGCAGAGCCGCGACCTGGTCCTCAACGTGATGACCCCCGCGCAGCGCGAGGAATTCGAAAAGACCCATGAGTGCAACTTCGCCATCGGCCTGTCCGGTGTCGGCCGCTTCCGTGTCAGCTGCTTCTACCAGCGCAACCAGGTCGGCATGGTGCTGCGTCGCATCGAGACGCGCATTCCGACCGTGGAAGAGCTGAGCCTGCCGCCGATCATCAAGACGCTGGCGATGACCAAGCGCGGCATCATCCTGTTCGTCGGTGCCACCGGTACCGGCAAGTCGACCTCGCTGGCGGCGATGATCGGCTACCGCAACCAGAATTCGACCGGCCACATCATCACCATCGAAGACCCGATCGAATTCGTGCACAAGCACGAGGGCTGCATCATCACCCAGCGCGAAGTCGGCATCGATACCGACAGCTGGGAGGCTGCGCTGAAGAACACCCTGCGCCAGGCGCCGGACGTGATCATGATCGGCGAGGTGCGTACCCGCGAGGGCATGGACCACGCCATCGCGTTCGCCGAAACCGGCCACCTGGTGCTGTGCACCCTGCATGCCAACAACGCCAACCAGGCGATGGACCGCATCGTCAATTTCTTCCCGGAAGACCGCCGCAACCAGCTGCTGATGGACCTGTCGCTGAACCTCAAGGGGGTGGTCGCGCAGCAGCTGGTGCCGTCGCCCGATGGGCGCTCGCGCAAGGTGGCGATGGAGATCCTGCTGGGCACGCCGCTGGTGCAGGACTACATCCGCGACGGCGAGATCCACAAGCTGAAGGAAGTGATGAAGGACTCGGTCCAGCTGGGCATGAAGACCTTCGACCAGAGCCTGTTCGAGCTGTACCAGGCGGGCGAGATCAGCTACGAGGACGCGCTGCGCTACGCCGATTCGCAGAACGAAGTGCGCCTGCGCATCAAGCTCAGCCAGGGCGGCGATGCGCGCACGCTGTCGCAGGGGCTGGATGGCGTGGAGATCTCCGAGATCCGTTGATCGCTGCCGTGGTCGAGGCGGGGGCCGCCGTTCCGGTTCGGGGCGGAGGCCTGGATTGATGAATTCCAGTCATGACCAACTGCGATGCCGGCCATTCAATCCGCGGCGGTTGCAGGCGTATCGTCGGTGCTCCCCCTCTGGAGCACCACGATGCAGACACGTGAACTGGGCCGCAGCGGCCTGAAGGTTTCCGCCCTGGGCCTGGGATGCATGGGCCTGAGCCACGGCTACGGCCAGCCGGTGGAGCAGGACCAGGGCATCGCCCTGCTGCATGCAGCGGTCGAGCGCGGCGTGACCTTCTTCGACACCGCCGAGGTGTACGGGCCGTATATCAACGAAGATCTGCTCGGCAAGGCATTGGCGCCGTACCGCGACAGGCTGGTGATCGCCACCAAGTTCGGGTTCAAGGATGCACGCGTCGATACCGGCCTGGACAGCCGCCCGGAGAACATCCGTGCTGTGGCCGAAGCCAGCCTCAAGCGCCTGCGCACCGATCACATCGACCTGTTCTACCAGCACCGTGTCGATCCGAACGTACCGATCGAGGACGTGGCCGGCACCGTGCGTGACCTGATCGCCGAGGGCAAGGTCGGCCACTTCGGCCTGTCCGAGGCCAGTGCCGCCACCGTGCGCCGTGCGCATGCGGTGCAGCCGGTCACCGCCGTGCAGAGCGAGTACTCGCTGTGGTGGCGTGAGCCGGAGCGTGAGCTGCTGCCGACCCTGCAGGAACTGGGCATCGGCTTCGTGCCGTTCAGTCCGCTTGGCCGTGGTTTCCTGACCGGTGCGATCAACGCCGAGACCACCTTCGACGCCACCGACTTCCGCAACACCGTGCCACGTTTCGAAGTGGACGCACGCCGCGCCAACCAGGCACTGGTTGATCGCATCAGCACGATTGCTGCAGCGCGTGGCGCGACGCCGGCACAGGTGGCACTGGCGTGGCTGCTGGCGCAGGCACCGTGGATCGTGCCGATTCCGGGCACCACCAAGGTTCATCGCCTGGAAGAGAATCTGGCCGCGGCCGACCTGCAGCTGGCGGCTGATGAACTGCAGCGCATCGCACAGGCGCTGGACGAAGTGTCGATCGTCGGCGAGCGCTACAACGCGCAGCGCGCGGCGCAGGCCAAAGGCTGACCGGATGGGGGTGGCCCCGGTGGGTGCGGACCGTTGGTCCGCACTCATTACCCCCCCACTCAACCCAGCATCGGCCCGCGCAGCGCCTCAAGCACCGTGCGCATCGCCACGGTGACGTGGCGGCGCGACGGGTAGTACGCGTAGTAGCCGTCGAAGTGCGGGCACCAGTCATCCAGCGCCGACTGCAGGCGGCCATCGTCCAGCATCGGCTGCACCTGGTCTTCCGGCAACCAGGCCAGTCCACTGCCGGCCAGCGCGGCCGCACGGGTCATGCCCATGGTGTTGAACGTCCATTGCCCGCTCACGCGCACGCTCAGTTCGTTGCCGTCCTGGCCGAAGTCCCACGGCATCAGCCCGCCATGCGTAGGCAGGCGCAGGGTGATGCAGTTGTGATGGGCCAGGTCGTGCGGATGCCGTGGCATCACGTGCTGGCGGAAGTAGCCGGGGGCCGCGACCACGCGCATGCGCAGCGGTGGGCTGATCGGCACCGCGATCATGTCGCGCGCCAGCCGTTCGCCAAGGCGGATGCCGATGTCGTAGCGCTCGGCAACGATGTCGGCCAGGCCATAGTCGGTGGTCAGTTCCACCTTCAGTTCCGGGTAGCGCTGCAGCAGCGGCGCCAGGCGCGGCCAGGCCAGGTACTCGGCGGCATGGCCGGTGGCGTTGATGCGGATGGTTCCGGCCGGGCGTTCGCGGTACTCGGCCAGCGCGGCCAGCTCGTCCTCGATGTCGGCCAGGCGCGGAGCGAGGGTCTGCAACAGGCGGGCGCCGGCCTCGGTGGTGGACACGCTGCGGGTGGTGCGGGTCAGCAGGCGCACCCCCAGACGTTCCTCCAGGCCGCGCATGGCATGGCTGAGCGCCGACTGCGAGACACCCAGCTGGGCCGCGGCGCGGGTGAAGCTGCCCTCGCGGGCGACGTGGACGAAGGCCTGCAGGTCGTTGAGGTTTTCGCGGGGCATGTGTAGATCATACGGCCCACCGCCGGCTGCCGATCCGCGCCGCACGTGCACGGTGGCCAAGGCACGCTCGAGGGGGCTGTCGATTTCCGGCACTCCGGTTCGTCGTACCGGTACATCCAACGCAAGGAGCTGGCGCATGAGCACTGAAAAGCCGAAGGGCCCGGCCTCGTATTTCCCCTCCATCGAGAAGACCTACGGGCAACCGGTGGCGCACTGGTTCGGCCTGCTGGCAGCAAGGCAGGGGCGCAAGCACATGGAGCTGGTCAGCTTCCTGAAGAGCGAACATGGGCTCGGTCACGGCCACGCCAATGCACTGGTAGCCCACCATCTGGCCGGCAAGGGCTGAACGGGAAACGCGGCGCTGAACGGCGGTGTGGCGCCGCGCCACACCGCCGCCCGGCTCGGGCACACTGGGCCTCCCCCGAGGCAGGACGCCCGCATGCAGGTCACGCTGGAAGCGATCACCGTCGACAACTACGAAGCCGTGTGCGATCTCGAGGTCAGCGAGGCGCAGCAGGATTTTGTCGCGGGCAACACCTGGTCGCTGGTGCAGGCGGCGTTCCATCCCGGCTACCAGACCCGTGCCATCCGCGCCGACGGCGAGCTGGTCGGGTTCTTCATGTGGGTGCCGGAGACACCGCAGCGCATCTCGATCTGGCGCTTCATGGTCGATCAGCGCTGGCAGGGACGGGGCATCGGGCGCCGCGCGCTGGAGCTGGCGCTGGCGCAGATCCAGGCAACGCCGGGGCTGACGGCGATCGAAATCTGCTACGACCCGCGCAATCCGGTCGCCGGGGGCTTCTACGGCAGTTTCGGGTTCGTCGAAACCGGAATGGATGAAGACGGCGAGGACATGCTGGCGGTGCGGGCGGTCGCCGCGCCGGAATAACCTGAATGGGCAAGGGTGGCTGAACGATTTCATCTGCAACTGTCATGCAGATCGTGTCTAATACCGCTCCCCACCTGCTGTTCCCCCACCCGCATGTCCCTCCCTTCCCATGGCCCCGCGCCGTGCGACGACGCTGACGGCCACCTGGTCACCGCCGGTCCGTTGACCCCGCCGCCGGACAGTGCCGGCACCACCGCCGACGAAAAAGCACTGCGCCACTCGGTCGCCGAGGACGTGCAGGGCATGGTGCTGGCCACGATGGTGGCCTCGCTGGGCCTGGCCATCTTCGCCAAGGGCGGCTTGATGATCGGTGGCATGGCCGGCATGGCCTTCCTGCTGCACTACTCGATGGGCTGGAACTTCGGCCTGGTGTTCGTGCTGGTCAACCTGCCGTTCTACTGGGTGGCGTTGCGCCGCATGGGCTGGGAATTCACCCTCAAGACCTTCGCCGCGGTCACCGCCAGTGGCGTGCTGACCGACCTGCTGCCGCGCTGGATCGACTTCTCGCACATCCATCCGCTGTACTCGGCGATCGTCGGTGGCGCGCTGTCCGGCCTCGGCATCCTGTTCTTCATCCGCCACCGCGCCAGCCTGGGCGGCATCGGCATCCTGGCGGTGTACCTGCAGCGCACCCGTGGCTGGAGTGCGGGCAAGGTGCAGATGTCCTATGACGCCTGCCTGATGGTGGCCGCGTTCTTCGTGTTGTCGCCATCGAAGGTGCTGTACTCGGCGATCGGTGCGGTGGTGCTCAGCCTGGTGCTGATGTTCAACCACCGCCCGGGCCGCTACATGGGCGTGTGACCCTTCCACGGTAATGCCGGCCGCTGGCCGGCATTACCGCGAGGCGCGCAGCCACGGCGGCGACAGCTTCAGCAGCCGCGCGTGCACCGGGCAGTCTTCGGCATGCGCACCCGGCAGGTAGCCCAGGCTCATCAGGAACTCACCGGTGATCTCGCCGCCGGTGAAGCGGAACGTCTTCTTGAACAGCTTCACCCAGTCGGCCTTGCTGCGCGGGTGATGCGCATCCAGCCAGCCTGCGAAACTGCCATGGCTGGCCCGCAGCTGCTGGATCACCTGTGCGTTGTGGATCGCCGCCAGCACCTTCAGGCGGTTGCGGATGATACCCGCGTCCGACAGCAACCGTTCGATGTCCTGCTCGGCGTAGGCCGCCACGCGGTCCACGTCGAAGCCGTCGTAGGCGGCACGGAAGCCCTCGCGCTTCTTCAGGATGGTCTCCCAGCTCAGCCCGGCCTGGTTGATCTCCAGCACCAGCCGCTCGAACAGCTCGCGCTCGTCGCGCTGCGGGAAGCCGTACTCGTTGGCGTGGTAGTGGTCGTGCACCGGATGGCCCGGGGCGATGAGGCAGTAACCGCTCATGGGGAAGGCTCGTTGGATTCGGGTTCGGGATCGATGGCCAGCGCAGGGCGACCGCCGATGGACAGCATCGGCCAGCGCGGCGCAACGAGGGTGATCTCGCCATCACGCAGCGCCTGGTTGATCGCCGCGGCCTGGCCGCTGGCGGCACCGAACAGCGAGCCGGCCCGGTGCCAGTGGGTGTCGCTGCCGCGCGCATACAGCACGCAGTCCGGCCCACGATGGCTGTACAGCTCGCACAGCAGCACTTCGGCACTGCCGTCTGCATCCAGGTCGCGATGCACGATCAGGCAGTTCCGCTCGCTCTCGGCGCAGGACTCGCCGTTGATGGTGCGGGTTGCCAGCGCCTGCCACCAGTCGGCCGGCGGTGAGCGGGATCCCTTGGCCAGCTTCAGCGCGCGCTGCAGGGCGGCGACATCCTGCGGCCCCTTGTCCAGGCGGGTGGCGGCATCCCAGCGCGAGGTCCGCGCCAGGGCGTCAGCAATCTGCTGCGGTGCGTTGGCGTCAGCGCGGATCGCCGGGTCGTCCTGCAGCACGCGCAGCGCCTGCACGCCGCGGCGACCGAGGTCGAAGCGCAGCACGTTGACGTCGCTGGGGGTGATCGCGGCCGGATCGGCGCGCAGGCGCGCCAGCTGGCTCGACAGGGTCAGCCGCACCGGGTCCAGCAGCGGCGAGTTGCCCAGCAGCGCCAGCGCCAGCACGGCCCAGCACAACCCGCGGTTGACCGGCTCCAGCATCTGCAGCCAGCGGCCCTGCCGGCGCAGTACCGCCAGCGCGTAGCCCACGGCATAGCCGGCCACGGCCAGCGCGATCAGCACCGCCCAGACGCGTTCCACGGTCCAGCCGTACTGCGCCACGCGCAGGCCCAGCGCATACAGCGCCAGCCCGGCGTAGACCGGCAGCGCCAGCAGGCTCGCTTCAACCAGCCGACGCAGCAGCACGGGGTAGGGCGGGGTGTCATCACCCTGCTGGTAGACCGCGTTGGTGAACGACACCAGCAGCAGCGACAGCACCAGCAGCAGGCTGGCGGCGGAACGGGTCTTCCACAACGGCTCCAGCCCGGTGAGCGGCAGGCTCAGCACGAACAGCACCGCGATGAACGAGAGCAGCGGCAGCAGCCCGCGGCAGATCGCGAACAGCACCTGGCGGGTGATCTGGATCGCACGATGCTGGGTGCGCCCGATCAGCACGCCGAACCCGGCCAGGCTGCCGGTGGCCAGGGCGATGAACGCATCCTGGCGGAACAGGTCGCGGAAGAAGGTGACGTCCAGCAGCTGGAACAGGGCCGCCCACAGCCACAGCAGCAGCCAGGTCAGGCCGGTGAACAGCGCGGCCAGGGCCAGCGTCAGTCCGTTCTGCCAGGCGCGCTCGAACAATGCCGGGTAGCTGGCGCGCCAATGCCCGTGCTGCAGCTGGAACTGCCACCAGGGCAGGGCCACGAACACTGCCACGGCGATGCCCACGGTCAGCGGGAACTGCAACGCGCCGGACGCCAGCGCGGTTTCACCCTCGAGGTTCCAGCCGATCCAGGCGGCCAGCAGCAGGACTACGGCGGATCCGAGCGCGGCCTGCAGCCACAGGCGGCGCTGGCGCAGCTCGACCAGGCTCAGCGCCACCGCGCTGGGAATGGCCAGCACCCAGGCGTACCAGCAGTAGCGCCAGCCGATATCGCGGAACGGCCAGGCATCGGACAGTTCCTGCGCGGCATACAGCATCAGGCCCTGCAGCAGGGCGATCAGGACGATGGCGCTGCGTGCCGGCAGGCTCAGGGGCGATGTAGACGGCATCGGCGACCTTCCATGGCAAAGCACCATCCTAGCCGATCGTCGTTCGGCACCATCGCGCGACCATCCTGCCCCCAGCAGGTAGAATGGGGCCATGCCTGTAACGCCGACCTCCCTTGCCGACCACCTGCTCGTCGCGCTGCCGTCGCTGCTCGACGCGACCTTTGCCCGCAGCGTCGCGCTGATCTGTCAGCACGACGAGAACGGGGCGATGGGCGTGCTGGTCAACCAGCCTTCCGAATACACGCTGGGCGAAGTGCTCGCGCAGATGGACATCAGCACCGGTGACGGCGACCTGCAGGCGCGCATGGTGCTCAATGGCGGTCCGGTGCACCCCGAGCGTGGCTTCGTCATCCATGACGATGCGCGGGCGTGGGATTCCAGCCTGACCGTGGGTGAAGGCCTGTACCTGACCACCTCGCGCGACATTCTCGAAGCGATGGCACGCGGTGAAGGCCCGGCCAACGCCGTGGTCACCCTCGGCTGTGCCGGGTGGGGCGCAGGGCAGCTGGAAAGCGAACTGTCCGAGAACAGCTGGCTGACCGTGCCGGCCGATGCCGAGCTGGTGTTCCAGCTGCCGCTGGAGCAGCGCTGGCAGGGGGCTGCCTCGCGCATCGGCGTCGACCTGTTCCGTCTGACCGATTACAGCGGCCATGTCTGAGCCGGCGGCGCCCGCACCGGTTTCTCCTGCCCCGGCGATCCGCCGTGACGGCACCGTTCTCGGTTTCGATGTCGGCTCGCGGCGCATTGGCGTGGCCATCGGCAGTGCCTTCGCTGCGCATGCGCGCGCGGTGGCCGTGGTCGATGTGCACGGCAACGGCCCGGACTGGGCTGCGATCGAACGCCTGCTCAAGGAATGGAAGCCCGATGGCCTGGTGGTCGGCGATCCGCTGACCCTGGACGGCCAGGACCAACCCAACCGCAAGCGTGCGCAGGGCTTTGCCCGCCAGCTGCGGGAACGCTTCAAGCTGCCGGTGGTGATGATCGACGAGCGTTCCAGCTCGGTCGAGGCCGCCCGCCGCTTCGCCGTCGAGCGCGCCGAAGGACGCAAGCGCCGTCGTGATGCGGCCGCACTCGATGCCGTGGCCGCGGCGGTGATCATCGACCGCTGGCTGTCGTCACCGGACGACGCCACCCCCATTCCCTGACTGCACGACTCCCGCCATGACCGCCCAGCAAATCGATGCCTCCGGACGCCTGCGCCACCTGTTGACCCTTGAGGGCCTGCCGCGCGAAACCCTGCTGCAGCTGCTCGACCGGGCTGGGCAGATCCGCGATGCCGCGGTCGGCCGCGTTGGCAACAAGCGCCATGTGCTGGCCGGTTCGGCGGTATGCACGCTGTTCTTCGAGCCGTCCACCCGCACCCGCAGCTCGTTCCAGCTGGCCGCCCAGCGCCTGGGCGCCGACGTGCTGAACTTCGATGCCTCGACCTCGTCCACGCGCAAGGGCGAAACCGCCTGCGACACGCTGCGCAACCTGGAAGCGATGGGCGTGCGCGGCTTCGTGGTGCGCCATCCCGATGACGGCGCAGTGGCTGCACTGGCCGAAGCCGCGGGCGAGGGAACGGCGCTGATCAATGCCGGTGATGGCCGCAGTTCGCACCCGACCCAGGGCCTGCTCGACATGCTGACCCTGCGCCAGGCCAAGGGCCCGGATTTCTCGAAGCTGAAGGTGGTGATCGTCGGCGACGTGAAGCACTCGCGCGTTGCCCGCACCGACCTGCATGCCCTGCGCACGCTGGGCGTCGGCGAGATCCGCGTGTGCGGCCCGCAGTCGTTGCTGCCGGACGACGAGACCCTGAAGGGCTGCGTGGTCGGCGAAGATTTCGATGCGATGCTGGAAGGCGTCGATGCGCTGATGATGCTGCGCCTGCAGCGCGAGCGCATGGAAGAAGGCCTGGTGCCGTCGCTGGAGCAGTACCACGCCCAGTACGGCCTGACCCACCAGCGCCTGGCCCGCGCCGGCAAGGATGCCGCGGTGCTGCACCCGGGCCCGATCAATCGCGGCGTGGAAGTGACCGACGAAGTGGCCGACGGCCCGCAGTCGTGGGTGCTGCGCCAGGTCGCCAACGGCGTCGCCGTGCGCATGGCCGTGCTGGAAACCCTGCTGGGCTGAGGTCCTTCAACTGATCGTGCGGCGGGATTGATCTACCCGGCTCCGATCCGGTGGGTGCCGACCGTTGGTCGGCACTGAACCATCAGCGCCGTGCTTCATCGGAACCTGGCCATGGAATGGCTACTGGCCTACCTGGGCCTTGCCTGATGGGAAACCACGGCAGCGGAGTGCACGCTCATCGCCATGAACCGTGCACGCCTGAGGCTCGGCCGCCACTCCCAGAGCGGTCAGTCCTACATCCTGACGACCATCACACTAGGGCGTCGGCGCTGTTTCGACGATGCTGCCGTGGCCCAGGTAGTGATGGACGTCATCCGTCGTATGGACGATGAAGGCTTGACGTATGCGCTTGCCTACGTGGTCATGCCGGACCATATCCACTGGCTTGCGGAGTTGCGTGCGTTCTCGCTGGACTACGTCATGCAACGCTTCAAATCGAGCAGTGCATTGCGGATCAACCGCATGCTGGGCCGATCAGGTCGATTCTGGCAATCGAGCTATCACGATCACGCGATCCGTTCCTGCGAATCGCTGTTCCGCCACGCAATGTACGTCATGGGCAATCCGGTCAGGGCAAGCCTGGCGAGTTGTCTGGGAGAGTAACCGCATGCCTGGTGCCGATGGGAGATTGAAGGGCAGTTCAAGGCAGGGGAGCATTCTGGAGCGAAGCGATAGTGCCGACCAACGGTCGGCACCCACCCAAGGTGGGGTTCAGCGCTTCTGCGCGAACAGCCATGCCCACAGGGCCGGGTCTGCGTAGGTGGCATCCCAGGCGTTGTGGTTGCCCTCCGGGTATTCGGTGTAGCGCACATCGCGCGCGGCGGCCGCCTGGAAGGCGCCGTGCAACCTGCGGTCATCCTCTGGCGGCACCACATCATCCTGCGCGCCGTGGAAGATCCAGATCGGCGTGTGCTGCAGCCGCCTGGCGATCACCGCATACGGATCGGATTCCTGCGCGACCTGCTTGACGAACAGGGCGGGCCGCTTCGCGCGGGGGGCCAGCACCGCGCCGCACACCGGCACGATCGCGGCAAAGCGGTGCGGGTCGTCCAGGGCGATGTTCCAGCTGCCGTAGCCGCCCATCGACATGCCGGTCAGGTACTGGCGCGCGGGGTCGGCACCGAATTCGGCAATCGTCGCGTCCAGCGCGGCCACCGCCATGCGGTTGTTGCGGCCACTCCATTCCGAATGGCGCGCGGCCTGCGGGAACACCACCAGTGCCGGGAAATCAGCATGCTCGCGCAGGTAGGGGCCCAGTCCCGAATAGGTCTGCTTGACGCCATCGACGCCGCGTTCGCCCGAGCCGTGCAGGAACAGGATCACCGGGACCGGCGGCGCGGTCGGGTGCGCCGGATTCCGGGCCTGCAGGCTGGCAGGAATGAACACCTGGTAGTAGGCGGTTTCTCCGTCCACCTTCACCGCGCGGGCTTCGAAGCGTCCATGCGGGGTATCCGGTAGCGAGGCACAACCGGTCATCATCAGAAAGGCCAGCAGTGGCAGCCAGCGCGACATCGAACGGACCATGGGCGTTCCCGAAGCGGCAGGATCGCCTGCATCGTAGTCCGCTCGGGGTCAACGCGGCATCATGCGCCGCGTCACTGCGGGCGCGGGAAGCTGGCGATGATGTCCAGCTGCTCCTGGGCTTCGGCATTGCCTTCGGCGGCCGCTGCCTGCACCTGCGCCATGTCCGGGTGCAGCACCACCAGCAGCGGGTTCTCGCAGACCGGGCAGTCGTACTCGGTGGCGTCCTCGTCCAGCTCCATTACCATGGCGCGCGAACTGCCCTTCCACTCGCAGGCCGGGCAGCTGTGCTGCTGGTCGCGCCAGCCGGGCTGGAAGTAGTTTTCGATCGTCGTTGCCATGGGGGTTCCAGTTGGGGTCGGGGCGGCGCCCCGCGCGGCGGGGTCCGGCCCTGGGTACGGTCAGTGCAGCAGGACCAGGGTGGCCAGGCCGAGGAAGGTGAAAAAGCCCATCGAGTCGGTCACGGCGGTCAGGAAGATGCCGCTGGCCAATGCCGGGTCGAAGCCGAAGCGTTTCAGGGTCAGCGGCACCAGCACGCCGGCCAGCGCGGCGAACAGCAGGTTGCAGGTCAGCGCGATGGCGATCACCGCCGACAGCCCGGGCGAGTGGAACCAGGCCAGCACGATCAGGCCCAGGACCGAGCCCAGCAACAGGCCGTTGAGCGCGGCCACGCGCACCTCCTTCCACAACAGCGTGCGCGCATTGGAGGCGCCCACCTGGCCCAGCGCGAGGCCGCGCACCATCAGTGCCAGCACCTGGGTGCCGGCATTGCCGCCGAGGCCGGCGACGATCGGCATCAGCACCGCCAGCGCCACCAGCTTGTCGATGGTGCCCTCGAAGTGGCCGACCACGCTGGACGCCAGGAAGGCGGTGCACAGGTTCACCGACAGCCACATCAGGCGGCGGCGCATTGCGCGCCAGACCGGGCTGAACAGGTCCTCGTCCTCGTCCAGGCCGGCGGCGCCCAGCGCCTGGTGCTCGGCCTGGCCGCGGATGATGTCGACCACGTCATCGATGGTGATGCGGCCGACCAGGATGTTGTTCTCGTCCACCACCGGTGCGGAGATCCAGTCATGGTCGGAGAACTGGCGGGCCACTTCCTGGTCGCTCTCGCCGACATCGATGGCCGGCTGCTCGTCGTCGATCAGGCGGTTGATCGGCGTGGTGTCCTCGTGGGTCACCAGTGCCGCCAGTGACACCCGGCCGAGATACTGGTGTCGCCGGCTGACCACGAACAGGTGGTCGGTGTGGTCCGGCAGTTCGCCGCGCAGGCGCAGGTAACGCAGCACCACATCGACATTGACGTCGGCGCGCACGGTCACCACGTCCGGGTTCATCAGGCGGCCGGCGCTGTCCTCGGGATAGGACAGCACCTGCTCCAGGCGCTCGCGGTTCTCGCGGTCCATCGACTTGAGGACTTCGTCGATGACCGTATCCGGCAGGTCCTCGACCAGGTCGGCCAGATCGTCGATGTCCAGGTCTTCGACCGCGGCGATGATCTCGTCCGGGTCCATGTCGGCGAGCAGGCTTTCGCGCACGTCTTCACCGACGTGGACCAGCACCTCGCCGTCGTCTTCGGGATCGACCAGGCCCCACACCACCTCGCGCTTGCCCGGAGGCAGCGATTCGAGCAGGTTGCCGATCTCGGCCGGGGCGAGGGTGTTGACCAGGCGACGTACCGGGCCCAGCCGTCCGCTGTCCAGTGCATCGGACAGCATCCGCAGTTGGCGCGCAGTCTTGTCGTGGCGTACAGCTTCAGCCATCGCAGCTCCCGCGGGATAAGAAAAGCCGCGATCCCGGCAAGGATGCGGCAACAGGGGTGTTCAGCGCGTCATTATCGCAAGGTGATGTTTCAACGCATAGCCGCCGGGTGGTGGTGCCGGCCAGCGTCCGGCACTACCTCGGCAGTCAGGGCGTATCCGCCACCAGCGCCAGCCAGCGCTCGATGGCGCGGCGGTCACGCGCGGCCAGCAGCTTCGGCGCGCGCGCGCGCAGCGTGGCCAGGTCGGCCTCGCGGATCGCCCGGCGCACCTCCAGCAGGGTGCCGGGGTGCAGGCTGAACTCGGTCAGGCCCAGCGCCAGCAGCAGCGGGGTCATCCGCGCGTCGCCGGCGATCTCGCCGCAGACCGCCACCGGGATGCGATGGCGCGCGCCGGTCTCGATGACCACCTGCAGCAGCCGCAGCACGGCCGGGTGCAGCGGTGAATACAACTCGCCCAGTGCCTCGTTGTTGCGGTCTGCGGCCAGCAGGTACTGCACCAGATCGTTGGTGCCGATCGACAGGAAGTCGACCAGGTCGATGAAGCTCTCCAGGGCCAGCGCGGCCGCCGGTACCTCGATCATCGCGCCCAGCGGTACATGCTCGGACACCATGTGGCCTTCGCCACGCAGCTGTTCGCTCAGCTTGAGCATGCGCCGGCGCACCGCCAGCAGTTCCTCGCGGGTGCTGACCATCGGCACCAGCACGCGCAGCTTGCCGTAGGCCGAGGCGCGCAGGATCGCGCGCAGCTGGGTGTCGGCCACCTTCGGCCGGGCCAGCGACAGGCGCACGCCGCGCAGCCCCAGTGCCGGGTTTTCTTCGTTGCTGAGGGTCAGGCCGGTGCGATCGGCCTTGTCCGCACCGAGGTCGAGGGTGCGGATGGTGACCGGCCGCCCGCTCATGCCGAGCGCGGCGTCGCGGTAGGTCTGGAACTGCTCTTCTTCGTCCGGCAGTTCATTGCGCTGCAGGAACAGGAATTCGGTGCGGTACAGGCCCAGCCCATGCGCGCCGAGTGCGTGGGCCTGGGTGACGTCCTCCAGCGATTCGGCATTGGCCAGCAGCGCGATGTCGACCTGGTCGCGGGTGCGGCTGGGCTTGCTGCGCAGGCGGCCGAGTTCGCGCTGCTCGCGCGCGTGCTCCTTCAGCCGTGCGCGGTAGTCGCGCAGGTTGTCGGCCTGCGGGTTGGCGGTGATGCTGCCGTCGGCGCCGTCGATGATCAGCACGTCGCCATCGGCGATGCGGCTGAGCAGCTGCGGCACGTTGACGATCAGCGGCAGGTGCAGGCTGCGCGCGAGGATGGCGCTGTGCGACAGCGCACTGCCGGCGGCGGTGACGATGCCGACCACGCCCTGGGCCTGCAGCTGTGCCAGTTCGGAGGGGGCGATGTTGTCGCAGACCAGGATTTCGCCGGCCAGGCCTTTCACCGCCGGCGGGCGTTCGGGCTGCAGGAAGGCGTGGATGCGGCCGATCACATGGTCGAGGTCATCCATGCGGCTCTTCAGGTAGGCATCGTCCATGCCATCGAAGACCTTGGCCAGGCGGTCACGCTGCAGGCGCAGCGCGTAGCCGGCGCTGTACGGGCCACTGCGGATCAGCTCGTCCAGGCCATACAGCAGCTCGGGGTCGTCCAGCAGCAGGGCATGCAGGTCGAGGAACTCGCCCACTTCCTGGTTCAGCGCGCCATGCAGGCGCTGGCGCAGTTCGTGCATTTCCGCGCGCGCAGCGTCCAGCGCACGGTGCAGGCGGGCCAGTTCGGCCTCGACCTGGCTGCTGGCGACGCGTTGCTCGGCGACTTCCAGTGCATGCGGCAGGCGCACGCGCGCGCGGCCCATCGCCGTACCGCGTGCCGCGCCGTGACCGGCCAGCAGCTGTACCGGCCGCTGGCCGGAAGGGATTTGGCCGGCACGTGCACGCGGCACGCTCAGCTGTCCTCGTCGAAACGGCGTTCGAACAGGCCGACCACCGCCTCCATCGCGGCGGCTTCGTCCTCGCCGTTGATGCGCACCGTGACCGGGGTGCCCTGGCCGGCGGCCAGCAGCATCACGCCCATGATGCTCTTGGCGTTGATCTCACGGCCCTTGGCGGCCATGGTCACGTTGCAGCGGAACGGCGCCAGGGTCTGCACCAGCTTGGCGGTGGCCCGGGCGTGCAGGCCCAGGCGGTTGCTGACGGTGAGTTCTCGTTCAAGCATCGTCGACTATCGCTCCATTACGGGTACCCGCCGCGGCTGTGGCGGGCAGTTGATCCAGTCCCTGTTCCGGATAATTCATCACCCGCAGCAACATCGGCAGGCTCAGCGCCGACACCCGGCGAACCGGGGTCCCCAGCCGGGCCAGCTGCCCGGCAAGGTTGGCGGGGCTGGCGCCGTACAGGTCGGTCAGGATCAGCACGCCTTCACCACTGTCGACCCGCCGCAGGGCGGCCGAGGCGAGCGGGAGCAGGACGTCCAGGTCTGCGTCGAACGGTACTTCGAAAGCTTCGGTCTTCAGCGGCAATTGCCGCAGGAGCCGGGTCGCCACGTCGAGCAGGGCGGTCCCGACCCCGGGATGTGTTACGAGGAGAATGCCACAGGTCATTACTGCACGTTAACAGGTCAAGGTGAATCGGCGATAGCAGCAGAAGAGGGGTACTGTGTCCCGTATTCAGTGTTGCTCGGGTCAGGGCCCTTTTCTGTTGAGAAGGATCCGGCCCTCTCCGTTTTTCGATACCTGACACATCCATCCACGCATGGCGTGGATCTACCGTGTCGGCCAGGGCCGACACCTACCAACAGCGGCAGAAATCTGCCAGTGGCCTCGGTGGGGGCCGGGCGCAGCCCGGCCGTGCCCGCTCAATCCTGTTCGCGGTGGTAGGTGGCCACGTCTTCCCAGCCCATCTCGCGGGCATGGCGGGCCATGCGTTCGGCCAGGAATACCGAGCGATGCTTGCCGCCGGTACAGCCAAAGGCGACAGTCACATAGCTGCGGGTGCCATCGGCCAGCTTCGGCAGCCAGGTATCGAGGAAATCCATCAGCTGGGTGAGGTAGCGCTGTACATCCGGCTGCGCTTCCAGGTACTCGCGCACGCCGGGTTCGCGGCCGCTCAGCGCACGCAGCTCCGGGTCCCAGTGCGGATTGGGCAGCACCCGCGCATCGAACACGAAGTCCGCTTCGGCGGGCACGCCGCGCTTGTACGCGAACGATTCGAACAGCAGCGACAGGCTGGTGGCATGCCCCATCGTGAACTCGGTGACGATCCGGCGCCGCAGCTGGTGCACGTTGAGGCCGCTGGTGTCGATCACCGCATCGGCCTCGCGGCGCAGCGGCGCGGTCAGCTCGCGTTCGCGGGCGATCGCCTCGGGCAGCGACAGCCCGAGCTGGCTCAGCGGGTGGCGGCGGCGGGTATCGGCATAGCGCTTGAGCACGGCCTCGTCGCTGGCCTCGAAGAACAGCACCTTCACTTCCACGCCGGCGTCGGAAGCCAGCTGGCGCCAGTCACCCAGCTGGCTCAGGTCGGCCTGGCCACGCACGTCGATGCCCACCGCCAGCCGGCGTGGCGCGCTGCCGTCGTGGTTGGCCAGCAGGCTGCGCACGAAGTCCGGCAGCAGGTTGATCGGCAGGTTGTCCGAGCAGTAGTAGTCCTGGTCCTCGAAGGTTTTCAGGGCGACGGATTTACCCGAGCCGGACAGGCCGCTGACGATGATCAGGGTCGGGGCGGATGGGATGACGGTGCTCATGGACGGGCTCTTCGAAGGACGGGGATTTCAGGGCGTTCGCCGTTCCAGCAGGTTGCTGTGGCGGGCGATGAACATCGCCGCCGGGTCGATGCCCTTGGTACGCAGGATGTGCAGGCGGGTAGCCGCCTCGGTCAGCACGGCCAGGTTGCGGCCCGGCATCACCGGCAGGGTGATCAGCGGCACGTCCAGGTCCAGCACATGGCGGGTCCCCGAATCGCCGGTCAGGCGCTCGTAGCCATGCGGGGTGGGTTCGGTCATCGGCTTGGTCAGGTGGACGATCAGCCGAAGGTACTTGTTCTTCTTTACAGCCGTGTCGCCGAACATCTCGCGCACGTTCAGCACGCCCAGTCCGCGCACTTCCAGCAGGTCCTGCAGCAGTTCGGGGCAGGTGCCGTCGAGCACGTCGGGCGCGATCTGGGTGAATTCGGGGGCATCATCCGCCACCAGGCGGTGGCCACGGCTGAGCAGTTCCAGCGCCAGCTCGCTCTTGCCGGACCCGGCCTCGCCGGTGATCAGTACGCCGATCGAGTAGATCTCCATGAACACGCCATGCAGGATCACCCGCGGCGCCAGCGTGCGCGCCAGATGGTAGGACAGGTGGTTGAGCAGTTCGTGGCCGCGCTTGGGCGACAGCCACAACGGCGTACCGGATTCATCGGCGGCCGCGCGCAGGTCTTCCGGGCACGCCTGGTTGCGGGTCAGCACCAGCGCCAGCGGATGCGACTGCATGATCTTCTCGATCGTCTCCCAACGTTGGCGGGGTTCCAGCGCGTCCAGCCAGGACAGTTCCTCGGTGCCCAGGATCTGCACCTTGTTGGGATAGATGGTGTTGAGATAGCCGGCCAGTGAAGGACGCCGCGAGACCGTGTTGCCGGCCTCCAGCTCGCGTTTCTCCCCCGATTTGCCGGCGGCCCAGCGCAGCCCCAGCCGCTCGCGCTGCTGTTCGAACAGTTCGCGGGCGGTGATGCTGGTATTCATGCGGCACTCGCAGGTGGGGTGAGGTCCAGTGCTTCGCGCAGCGCCCGTGCATCCCCCGCCTGGCGCAGGGCCTGGCGGATATCCGCGGCCGAGAACAGCTCGGCCAGTTCGGACAGGAGCATCAGGTGCTGGTGGGTGTAGTGGGCGGGGACGGCCATCGCGAACACCAGGTCCACCGGCTCGTCGCCACCGAAGTCGACCGGGGTGGCCAGGCGCAACAGGGCGCCGCGGGGACGATCCAGGGTCGGTGCGCGGCCGTGCGGGATGGCGATGCCGTGGCCGATCGCGGTGCTGCCCAGCGCTTCGCGCTGGCACAGGTTCAGATAGATCTGTTCGGCGTTGGCCTGGCGGCAGGCCAGCAACCCGGCGGCGGCCTGCAGGACGCTGTCGCGGTCGGTGGCCGTGCAGAGCTGGGTCTGCACGGCCGCCAGGAGGTCAGTCAGGGGCATGTCTGCGGGGAACAGTGGCGATCAGCCACCATTGTCGCCCACCGGCAGCGGTGCGTGCTGCTGTTTTTTCTCCTTGTGCTTGATCACCAGGCGGTCAAGCTTGTCCGCAAGCAGGTCGATCGCGGCATACATGGTCTGGCCGCCGGCCTCGGCGTGCAGGGTCTGCCCCGGGATGTTGAGGCTGGCGTCGACGTGGTGCTCGGTCTTCTGCAGCTTGAGGGTCACCCGCGCTTCGCAGTGCTGGTCGAAGTGCTTTCCGATCCGGGCCAGCTTCTCCTCTACATAGGACTGCAGGGCCGGGGTAACTTCGACGTCTTTGCCAAACGTTTCGATGCGCATCGGGTTTCTCCTGTGTTCGGATGTGCCAATGAACCTCTCCGCCGGGCGCGGCGGTGCGTCAAGCGATTCTGACTCTTTCGTGCGAGGCGGAAATGTTCATGGCTTCACGATACTTCGCCACGGTGCGTCGCGCTACTGGAATTCCCGACGATTTGAGCAGGTCAGCCAGCTTGGCGTCAGAAAGCGGCTTGCGCGGGTTCTCGTCGTCGATCAGGCGCCGGATCATCGCCTGGATGGCCGTGCTGGACGCCTCGCCACCGCCTTCGGTATCGATGCCGGAGGCGAAGAAGGCGCGCAGCGGCAGGGTCCCGCGCGGGGTGCGCACGTGCTTGCGGGCGATCGCGCGCGATACCGTGGATTCGTGCAGGCCGAGCTCGGCAGCGATCTCGCGCAGGGTCAGCGGGCGCAGGGCCTGTTCGCCGAATTCGAGGAAGCCGGCCTGCTGCAGGATCAGGCTGCGCACCACCCGCAGCAGGGTCTCGCCGCGTTGCTGCAGGCCCTTCAGCAACCAGCGCGCCTCCTGCAGCTGGGCGCGCAGGTAGCCGGCATCGGCCTCGCCGCAGCGGCGGATCAACTGTTCGTAGCCGCGGTGGATCACCACCCGCGGGCCGGCATGTCCGGCCAGTGCCGCGCGCCAGATGCCGTTCTGCCGCCACACCACCACGTCCGGCACCACGTAGGTGTCCTGCGACAGTGGCGCGATCTGCGTGCCCGGGCGCGGGTCCAGCGAGCGCAGCAGGGTGACCGCGGTCTCGACCGCGTCCACCGGTTGCTTCAATTCGTGGGCCAGCCCGGCGACGCCGCTGCGCGGCAGGCGCTCCAGCGGCCCTGCGGCAATCTGTCGCGCCAGCGGCAGGCCAGGGGTGTCGCCGGCCAGCACATCCAGCTGCAGCTGCAGGCACTCGCCGAGGCTGCGCGCGGCCACGCCGACCGGATCGAAGCGCTGGATGCGATGGAGCACGGCGAGGATCTCGTCCTCGTCGGCATGGATGGCCGGCAACAGGGTTTCGGCGAGGGTGGCCAGCGGTTCGCGCAGATAGCCGTCGTCGTCCAGCGCATCGATCACTGCGGCGCCGATGCTGCGGTCACGCGAAGACAGGTGCGACAGGTGCAGCTGCCAGAGCAGATGGTCGGCCAGCGTTTCGGTTTCGGCCACGCGTTCGGCGGCGCTGCCGGCATCGTCGTCATCATCGAAGCTGCCACCGCTGCCGGCCGCGCTCCAGTCCAGTTCGGCCGGCGCCCAGTCGTCACCCGCATCGGTGCGCTCGGCGGGCGCTTCGCTGCCCGCGCCATCGTCGCCTTCGTTGGCGGCGCTGCTGTCGTGGCTGTCGGCCCAGTCCAGCAGGGGATTGCTCTCCACGGCCTGGGCGATTTCCAGCTCCAGCTCGGTGGTCGACATCTGCAGCAGCTTGATGGCCTGCTGCAGCTGGGGCGTGAGCACCAGCTGCTGTCCCAACGATGTCTGCAGCCGAGTCTTCATGCCTGTGCCGAAAGGAAGGAAAGGGCCCCGGCGCCTGCCGTCACAGCTTGAAGGAATCCCCAAGGTAGACGCGACGCACGTCGGCATTGTCCAGGATCGCCTCGGGCGAGCCCTGCGCCAGCACGCTGCCCTCGGCGAGGATATACGCGCGGTCGCAGATTCCCAAGGTCTCGCGCACGTTGTGGTCGGTGATCAGCACGCCGATGCCACGCTGCTTGAGATGGGTGACGATGCGCTGGATCTCGCCGACGGAAATCGGGTCGACACCGGCGAACGGTTCGTCGAGCAGGATCAGGCGCGGCTGCGCGGCCAGTGCACGGGCGATTTCGCAGCGGCGGCGCTCGCCACCGGACAGGCTGGCGCCGAGCTGGTCGGCAACATGGCCCAGCTGCAGCTCGTCCAGCAGCCCGTTCAATTCACGCTCGCGGCCGGCCGAATCCAGGTCTTCGCGCAGTTCCAGCACCAGGCGGATGTTGTCGGCCACGGTCAGCTTGCGGAACACCGACGGTTCCTGCGGCAGGTAGCCCACGCCCTGCTTGGCGCGGGTGTACATCGGGTCACCGGTGATGTCCTTGCCGTCGAGCACGATGCTGCCGGCATCGGCGGCGACCAGGCCGACGATCATGTAGAAGCAGGTGGTCTTGCCGGCACCGTTGGGGCCGAGCAGGCCGACCACTTCACCGGCATCGAGGGTCAGCCCGAAGTCCTTGACGACTTCGCGCTGCTTGTAGCGCTTGCGCAGGCCCTTGGCGACGAGCATTACTTCTTGCTCCCGGCCGGCTGCGCCGGCGTGGTGGCCTTGGGCTGTGCCGCCGGGGTGGCCGGGGCCTTGTTCTTCGGCGGAATGACGGTGCGCACGCGGCTGCCGTCACCCCCGGAGTTCATTTCGCCGGTGCGGGTGTTGTAGACCATGCGCTGGCCGGCGTTGGTGCCGCGTGCGCTGGTGACCTTGTAGTTGCCGGTCAGGGTGATGATCTCGGTCTTGATGTCGTAGTCGATGCGGTCGGCCAGGGCATCCATCCAGGTGCCGTCATCCAGCTGCTGCTTCATCTTGGCCTGCTTGCCGGTGAACACCACGCGCACGGCTTCGCCGTCCTTGAGGTAGATCTCGGCCTCGGACGAGCGCAGGTCCAGCGTGCCCTGGGTGATGATCACGCCCTGCGACAGCACGGTCTTGCCGTCGCCGGTGAGCATGCCCGACTGTGCGCCGGAATCGATGTGCATGTCTTCGTTGCGGTCGGTGGACTTGGCGAAGGCGGCGCTGGGGACAAGAAGACCGAGCGCGAGTACGGCAGCAAAGGGAATCTTCATCGGGGTCCGTTCTACCGGTGAGGGCCTCCCGGGTGGGCCGGGGGCGGAAGGGGGGGCTGCCGGCCGTGCGCCTGTCCGGAGACGTCGCAGGCTGGCGGCGGAATCAGTGCCGGGGCGTGTAGCGGCCCTTGGACTGGCTGAGGAAATGATACGTGTTGTTCTTGGAATCCACCTCGAAGCCGACGCCGGACTGTTCCATGCCCGGGCGGGTCATGGTCACCCGGGCGTCGGTGCGGGCGCGGTTCTCCTTCGGGAACACGTCCAGGTGATCGGTACGGAAGGTGGTGGGCGCCACGCCCGGATCGACCGGGCTGTCACCGGCGACGTTGCCGCGCAGCTTCATTTCATCGCCCTTGGCGCTGAGCCAGCCGGTCTCCGCACGCAGCGTCCAGTGCTTGCCATCCTTGTCCGGCATTTCGAACAGCGGGGTGGCGATGTTGATGGTCTGGTCGCCGCGCTGGCGTTCCAGCAGGGGCGCACGCAGGGTGGTCGATTCCTTGCCGTGCTCGTCCAGGGCAACGATCTGGAAGTCGTGCAGGATGTAATCCACCCCGACTTCCTGGCCGCCATGGGCCGGGCCCTTGTCGCGGTTGCGCAGCGCCGCCCAGCTGCTGAGCAGGGCCGCCAGCAGCAGACCGATGCCGAGGACGGTGCGCCAGTTCAGGGTCGGCAGGTTCATGCGCCGAACCTCGCCAGGACCGCGTCAACATGGCCCTGGGCGGCCAGCAGGATGTCGCACAGCTCGCGCGCGGCGCCACGACCGCCCTCGCTGCGGGTCTGCCAGTGCACGCGTTCGGCGATCCACGGATGGGCATTGGCCGGGGCCACCGCCAGGCCGACGGCGCCCAGCGGCGCCAGGTCGGGCAGGTCGTCGCCCATGAATGCCACCTGTTCCAGGCCGATGCCGTGCTGCGCGCACAGCGCCTGCACGCTGGCCAGCTTGTCGCCCACGGCGATCTGGGTGTCGATGCCGAGGTCAGCGCCGCGCCTGAGCGCGGACTGGCTGTTGCGTGCGGTGATCAGCACGGGATGGATACCGTGCTGTTGCAGCAGTTTCAGGCCCAGGCCGTCCTGCACGAAGTACGCCTTGCTCTCGTTGCCGTCCTTGTCGTAGTACAGCTGACCGTCGGTGAGGGTACCGTCCACGTCAAAGCAGGCCAGGCGGATACGGGCCGCAGCGGCATGCAGGTGGGCGGGGAAGGCGGGCAGGGGGGACCAGGGCATCAGGGCGGCAGGCTCGTTGGGGTCAGGTGCGGCGTTACAGACTGAATGGGGTCTACGGACTGTCGGTTAAACCACCCGGGCCCGCAACAGGTCATGAATGTTCAGGGCACCGACCGCGCGGCCCTGGCCATCGACCACGATCAGGCCGTTGATCTTCTGGGTTTCCATCTGCCGGGCGGCCTCGACCGCCAGCTGGTCGGCGCCGATGGTGCGCGGATTGCGGGTCATCACATCGGCGATCTTCGCGGTGCGCACGTCCAGCGCGCTGTCCAGCGCCCGGCGCAGGTCGCCGTCGGTGAACAGGCCGATCAGCACGCCGTCGGCATCCACCACGGCGGTCATGCCAAGCCGCTTGCGGCTCATCTCCACCAGCGCTTCGCTGAGGCTGGCGCCGGCGCCCACGCTGGGCAGGTCATCGCCACTGTGCATGACGTCGGTGATGTGCAGCAGCAGGCGGCGGCCGAGGCTCCCGGCCGGGTGCGAGCGGGCGAAATCGTCGGCGGTGAAGCCGCGTGCATCGAGCAGGGCCACGGCCAGTGCATCGCCCATCGCCAGCGAGGCGGTGGTGCTGGAGGTCGGTGCCAGGGCCAGCGGGCAGGCTTCGGCCGGCACGCTCACGTCCAGGTGCACGTCGGCGGCGGTGGCCAGGCTGGACTGCGGGCGGCCGGTCATGGAGATCAGCACGTTGCCCTGGCGCTTCAGCACCGGCAGCAGCATCAGCACCTCATCCGATTCGCCCGAATAGGACAGCGCCAGCACCACATCGTCCTCGGTGATCATGCCCAGGTCGCCGTGGCCGGCCTCGCCCGGATGCACATAGAACGCCGGGGTGCCGGTCGAGGCGAGGGTGGCGGCGATCTTGCGGGCGATGTGGCCGGATTTGCCCATGCCGGTGGCGACCACCCGGCCGCGGCTGGCCAGGATGGCCTGGCAGGCCTGCTGGAAAGCCTCGCCGAGGCGGCCGGCGACGGCATCCAGGGCCTGCTGCTCGATCTCGAAGACGCGCCGGCCACTGGCGACCAGGCTGGCCGGATCGACGGAACGGGGGGGCAGGAGGGACTCGGCCATGCGGACGCCACGCAGCGGAAGTAGAATGAGCCCACATTTTATTAGGAAAGCCCGTTGGACGCTGACACCATCCGCAATCTGATCGAAACCGGCCTGCCCGGCGCCCGTGCCGACGTGCGTGGCGACGATGGCGTGCATTTCGAAGCGACCGTGGTCTGTGAGGCCTTTGCCGGCAAGATGCCGCTGGCCCGCCACCGGATGGTGTATGCCACCCTGGGCGACCTCATGGGTGGCGCGATCCACGCGCTGGCGCTGAAAACCGTGACCCCGGCCGAAGCCGGCTGAACCGCAGAAGATCCCGAATACATGGCCAAGATCGTTGTGACCGGCGGCGCTGCGCTGCACGGTGAAGTGAGCATCTCCGGCGCCAAGAACGCCGTCCTCCCCATTCTCTGCGCGACCCTGCTGGCCGATGAGCCGGTGGAGATCACCAATGTGCCGCACCTGCACGACGTGGTCACCACGGTGAAGCTGCTGGGCGAACTGGGTGCCAAGGTCACCATCGACCAGGGCACGCTGTCGCGCGGCAGCGCGATCGTGGTCGACCCGCGCCCGGTGAACCAGCACGTTGCGCCGTATGAACTGGTCAAGACCATGCGTGCCTCGATCCTGGTGCTGGGCCCGCTGCTGGCCCGCTTCGGCGCGGCCGAAGTGTCGCTGCCGGGTGGCTGTGCGATCGGTTCGCGTCCGGTCGACCAGCACATCAAGGGCCTGCAGGCCCTGGGCGCCGAGATCGTGGTCGAGAACGGCTTCATCAAGGCTTCGGCCAAGCGCCTGAAGGGTGGCCACTTCACCTTCGACATGGTCAGCGTTACCGGCACCGAGAACGTGCTGATGGGCGCGGTGCTGGCCGAAGGCACCACCATCCTCGACAACTGTGCGATGGAACCGGAAGTGACCGATCTGGCGCACTGCCTGATCGCGCTCGGCGCGAAGATCGAAGGCCTGGGCACTGCCCGCCTGGTCATCGAAGGTGTCGAGCGCCTGTCCGGTGGCCGCCACGAAGTGCTGCCCGACCGCATCGAGACCGGCACCTTCCTGGTGGCTGCGGCGATGACCGGCGGCCGGATCACGGTCAACCGCGCGCGCCCGAACACGATGGACGCGGTGTTGTCCAAGCTGGCCGAGGCCGGTGCCAGAATCGAGACCACCGAAGACAGCATCAGCCTGGACATGCAGGGCAAGCGGCCGAAGGCGGTCAACCTGACCACCGCGCCGTATCCGGCGTTCCCGACCGACATGCAGGCGCAGTTCATGGCGCTCAACTGCGTGGCCGACGGGGTTGGCGTGATCAATGAAACGATCTTCGAAAACCGTTTCATGCACGTCAACGAACTGCTGCGCCTGGGCGCCGACATCCAGGTCGAAGGGCATACCGCGATCGTGCGTGGCAGCGAGCACCTGAGTGGCGCACCGGTGATGGCGACCGACCTGCGCGCCTCGGCCTCGCTGATCCTGGCCGGCCTGATGGCCAGCGGCGAGACCACCATCGACCGCATCTACCACCTTGACCGTGGCTACGAGAACATCGAAGAGAAGCTGTCTTCGCTCGGCGCCACCATCCGGCGCGTGCCATGATCCTGCGCGGAAAATTCAGCCCGCGCCGCAAGGCGCTGCTGGCCCTGGTGCTGATCGTGCTGGCGTGGCTGGGCTACGCCTGGTACGCCAACATCGCCATCACCCAGGGCATCGAGCAGAAGGACATGGACTGGAACGGCGATGGCACGGTCTCGCGCGACGAGATCATCGAGTCGTTCTACGCGGTCGCGGTGAACGACAGCCAGGAGGGCAACCGCCATTGCCGCACCTTCGTCTGGCGCAGCACCGGCGAGCAGATCCGCGTTGATTGCCGCACCGAGTTCAAGCCGGCCGAAGCAACGCCGGCCGAACAGAAGAAATAAAAAAAATCGCCCGCGCAAGCGGGCGTTTTCTTTCCGGTAGTGCCGGCCGCTGGCCGGCAACCCCCCGGTCAGTTCATCGCCTTGATGGTCAGGTCCAGCGCATCGCGGTCGTTCTCACGCTGCAGCATGCGCGCCGGCACCGGGAAGTCCGGCACGATCCAGGCGATCAGTTCCTTGTTGCCATCGGCACGCGAGACCTTGGTGGCCTCGTAGCTCTTGCCGCCCACGGTGATCGATTCCTTGCCGATCACGCGGTAGGTCATGTTCTTGATCCGGCCCTCGTCCACCATGCGGTAGCTCAGCGGCTTGCCGGCGGCCAGGTCGCGGGCGATCGCCAGGTTGATCAGCAACGCATCCATGTCGCCGGCCTTCAGCGCGATCGGCCCCGCACGATCCGGCTTGATGTCGCCGGTCCAGGTGGCCTGGTTGCTGGTCCAGTTGTAGGTGGCCTGCACGTTGCGCTTCTTCACCAGCAGGGCCGAACGGTCCTGGCTGCTGAGCGGGCGCAGCTGGCCGCGGACTTCCTCGAACACGGTGCTCTGGCTGAGGTCGGCCAGCTGGTTCTTCACCTGCAGCGTGTAGCGCCATTTGTTGGCGCCCTCGCTGCTCAGGGTCATGCTGCCATTGGCCTGCATGCCCATGTAGCTGGCCAGGTAATCGGCCTTGAACGGCTCCAGCGCCATCGCCGGCAGGCTGGCCATGGTCAGCGCCGCAGCGGCGAGCCAGGTGAGGGGGCGGGTCAGGGTGCTCATGCTCAGACTCCTTGGTATTCGATCAGGCGCAGGTCGACGCGGTCTTCGCCGTCTTCGCGTTGCAGGATGCGCACCGGGGTGGGGACACCGTTTGCGATCCAGAGGATGGTTTCGTTGTTGCCGCCGTTGGTCCGGTAGACCCGCAGCGCGTTGTAGGACAGGTCGCCAACCTCGACGTTCTCGGTCTGCGGTGCGGCCTGGTAGTCGTGCTGGCGGACCTTGCCCATGTCCACGTAGCGGTAGTGCATGGCCGCACCCGGGCGGGCATCGCGCATGATCGCCAGGTTGATCAGCAGCGCGCTCTGGTCGCCCGGCTGCAGCGGGATCGGCTGCGCGCGGTCCTTTTTCACGTCGCCGGTCCATTGCGCGGTGCCGGCCTGCCAGTTGTAGGTGCCGACCGCCTTCTTGCCCAGGAACAGGCCCTTGCGCACCGTACTCTGGCTGAGCGGTGCGTAGGTGGTGCCGCGCTGCTCGAACACGGTGCTCTGCTCGATGTTCAGGCCCAGCACGCTGGCGAAGCCGCGGCGGCCGACCACCTGCATGTCGACCCGCCATTGGCTGCCGCCGGTGTGGGTGACCTGCATGCTGGCATCGCCGGCCTCCTTGCCCTTGTAGAAGGCCTGGTAGGTGGCGGTGAACGGTTGCAGCGGTGGCGGCTCCCAGGCCAGGGCCGGCAGCAGCGGGACGCTGGGTTCGTTGGGCGGCAGCGCGGCGGGTGCCGGCACCGGCGCAGCGGCAGGCGGCTGCGCCTGGCCCCAGCCCACGCCGGGGAGCACGGCAAGCGACAGCAGCAGTGAAGTGGACAGCAGCGTCGTGGTCTTCATGGAGGACAGGGACCGCAGGGAGGAGCAGGATGCCAGCCCCGCAGTCAGCGGGGCGTGTGCATGGGCGTTACCGGTTCAGGTTACCGGCGGAATCTAGGGCCAACGGGCTAAACAGGGGGTGACCATCCAGCCAGGGCTGCCCCTCCCGTTCAGCCAGGCGACCGGCGCACAGCAGCTGCAGGGTCGCGATCAGCAGCGGATGCTCCACCGCCAGCACGCGCTCGGCCAGCGCCTGCGCGTCATCGCCCGGCCGCACCGGTACCCGCGCCTGCGCCAGCACCGCGCCGGCATCCAGTTCCGGTACCACCAGGTGCACGCTGGCACCGTGTTCGGCGTCGCCGGCCTGCAGTGCGCGTGCGTGCGTATCCAGGCCCTTGTGCAGCGGCAGCAGCGAGGGGTGGATGTTGACCAGGCGGCCATCGAAGCGCTGCACGAAGGCGGCGCCGAGAATGCGCATGTAGCCGGCGCAGATGATCCAGTCCGGCTGCATCGCCGCCAGGGCATCGCCCAGTGCCTGCTCGTAGGCGGCGCGGTCGCTGAATTCCTTGGGCGCACGCGCCCAGCGCAGGGCGCGGCCAACCCGCTGCAGGGCCTGCGCGGCAGGGCGGTCGGAAAGCACGCCGACCACTTCGGCGGGCAGGCGGCCACTGCCGATGGCGTCCAGGATGGCCTGCAGGTTGCTGCCACGACCGGAGGCAAGCACGGCGATGCGGGTGGGGGCGGTCATTGCAGGGAACTCCGGCGGATCAGCGGCCAGGTCAGCAGGCTGCCGACCGTGGCCATCAGCATGTCGGCATGCGCGTCCCACATGTCGCCCTGCTGCCCGTTGTAGGCCTCGGCGGCATCCGGCGACAGCGCCAGCGCGATACCCCATTCGAACCATTCGTAGACCAGGCTGGCGCACATCACGGTCATCACCGCCAGGCTGAACGCCTGGCCCAGGCGCAACGGCGGCCACGCATGGCGGGCCAGCTGCAGCAGCGCCGGGGTGAAGCAGACGCCGAACAGGAAATGGATGAGGCGGTCGAAATGGTTGCGCTGCCAACCGAACGCCGCATTCGGCGACCAGCCGGTCAGGGCCTGCGCCCAGGCGTCGTAGGGCACGTTGGAATACAGCCAGCGTGCCGCCACGCAGTGCAGGGCGATGAAGCCGCAGATGGCGATGAACGCGCCGTTGCCGAGCCAGCCGCCGCGACGATCCACCCACAGCAGGGCGCCCAGCCCGATCACCGTCAGCGTGCTGTGCAGGGCCTGTTCGGTCGGCCACAGCGGGTGGATCCAGCTGATCGCGAACACCGCCAGCACGGCGGCGAAGGCCAGCTTCTTCGGTCCGGAGAGAGGCGAGGCCGTGGGCGAAGCAGTCGGGGAGAGGGCAGGCGAGGACATGTGGGGTCGATCAGGAAAGGACGGGGCGTCTGCCGGCCGGCTCAGACGCTGAGGTGGTCGCCGCGGTCGAACAGCGCGGCCATGTCCGGCTTGGACAGGAACACCCAGGCGTAGGCGGCCAGGGCCATGCCCAGCGGGCCGGCCAGCACGCCCAGCCAGGCCGCGCGCCGGCACCAGGTCAGTCCGGTACGGCGCGACAGCAGGCGGGCGGTATGCAGCTGCACGAAGCCGAGCACGGCGGCCAGCACCGCGATGACGGCATACACCGTGGCCAGCACCGAGGCATCGTCCAGCCCGCGCGAATGGGCCACCAGGCCGATCAGGCCGAGGAAGGCCAGCGCGGCGACCCAGTGGAAGCCGGCCAGGGCGTAGAACAGCACCTTCAGGGTCTGCAGGTGGCTGGCCAGCTGCAACTGTGCCAGCGTCTGCTGCGGCAATGGCGGCGGGCTGGCGGAGGCGGTCATGCGCCCGCCGCAGGCAGGTCGAAGGCCGCCTTGACCTGCGGTCGCAGCAGGGTGACCAGGCTGAACACCCCGAGCACGGTGCCGACCGGCGCGAACAGGCAGGCCAGCCCGGCCACGATCAGGCACAGCAGATGGCGGCGGCGACGGGCCAGGCAGCGGCCGGCGTAGGCGACGAATGCGCCCAGCGTCACCCCGCCGAACACGATCGCGCAGCCGATGATCGTGAACATCCAGCCGAACAGGCGCTGCTCGGCCGGTGACGAGGGCTGGCCACCGGATTTCATCGGCAGGTTGCCGGTCAGTGCGGCGATGCCCAGCACGATGTGCAGGATGAAGATCAGCGAGAACAGCGCGATCAGCCCGCCCACCACGTAGTGGGCGATCGACAGCGTGCGCAGGTGGTCGGCATCCTGGGGGCTGAACACCGCGGCCGTCGCCAGCGGCGGCGGCACGGGGGCGGGGGACAAGGGGGGCGTAGCGTCCATGCGGGCTCCTTGGCCTGGATCAGCCGATGTGGACGCGCTCGGCGCCTTCGGCGTTGACCACCTGGCCGATGGTCCAGTGGTCCAGGCCCTGCGCCTTGACCGCTGCGGACACGGCGGCGACCTGGTCCGGCGCCACGATCAGCACGAAGCCGATGCCGCAGTTGAAGGTGCGCCACATCTCGCTGTCGGCCACCGCGCCCTCCTTCTGCAGCCACTGGAACACCGGCGGCAGGGTCCAGGCCGAGGCCTGGATGTCCAGGCCGAGGCCCTCGGGCACCACGCGGATGATGTTCTCGGTCAGGCCGCCACCGGTGATGTGGGCCATGCCGTGGATGGCCTCGCCGTGCGACTTCAGCAACGCCAGGATCGGCTTCACGTACAGGCGGGTCGGCGCCATCAGCGCGTCGACCAGCTTCACGCCGCCTTCCAGCTCCAGCTCGGCCGGGCGGCCAGCGCGGTCGTAGATGCGGCGCACCAGCGAGTAGCCGTTGGAGTGCGGACCGGACGAGGCGATGCCGATCAGCACGTCGCCGGCGGCGACGCTGGCGCCGTCCTTCAGCTCGCTCTTCTCGACTGCGGCGACGGTGAAGCCGGCCAGGTCGTACTCGCCCGGGGCGTACATGTCGGGCATTTCAGCGGTCTCGCCGCCGATCAGCGCGCAACCGGCCTCGGTGCAGCCGTTGGCGATGCCGCCCACGACCGCGGCGGCGGTGTCGATGTCCAGCTTGCCGGTGGCGAAGTAGTCCAGGAAGAACAGCGGCTCGGCACCCTGCACCAGCACGTCGTTCACGCACATGGCGACCAGGTCGATGCCGATCGTATCGTGGCGGTTCAGCTGGTGGGCCAGCTTCAGCTTGGTGCCCACGCCATCGGTGCCCGACACCAGCACCGGCTCGCGGTACTTGTTGGACAGGTCGAACAGGGCGCCGAAGCCGCCCAGGCCGCCCATCACTTCCGGGCGGAAGCTGCGCTTGACCAGGGGCTTGATCCGCTCGACCAGCTCGTTGCCGGCGTCGATGTCGACGCCCGCGTCACGGTAGGTGAGGGGGGAGGGGGCGGAAGACGGGGTGTTGGTCACGGGCGTCGGCGCTGGCAGGGGTTGAACGGGCGATTTTAACAGGCCGCATTGGCGCAAAGGCCGTATTCGGGCAACAATTCCCCCCGGATACGTCGAGCCAATGGATGTCCTGATGCGCCGCAGCCTGTTTTTGACCCTGCTCATTGCGCTGAGCCTGCCGGTGGCCACGATGGCCCAGAGCGGCCTGCGCACCGAGGGTGATGTCGCCACCGCCACTGGCGCGTACGAGGCCGAAGTGCCCGTCAACAGCCAAGCCGAAGCCGATCGCAACGGCGCCCTGGCCCGCGCCCTGAGCGTGGTCCTGGGCAAGTTGTCCGGCGATCGCAGCGTGATGTCCCGCCCCGGGGTGGTGCAGGCGCTGCGCAATGCCAAGGATTACGTGGCCAGCTACGACTACAAGCAGGACCAGAGCGTGAGCGCCAGTGGCGCGCCCAGCTTCCGTACCCTGCTGGTGGCCCGCTTCCGCGAGGAGGATGTCGATTCGCTGGTATCGGCGCTGGGGCTGCCGCTGTGGCCGCAGCCGCGGCCGAAACCGGTGCTGTGGCTGGCCGTCGACGACGGCAGCGGCCCGCGCCTGGTCAGCGTGCAGCAGGCCAACGCGGCCCGCCCGCTGCTGAACCGTGCCATCGAGCGCGGCTACAAGCTGGGCCTGCCCACCGGCGGCGCCGCCGAACAGGCGCTGGCCGGTGCCATCTGGCGCCAGGACAGTGCCGCCGTGGCCCGTGCTTCCTCGCGCTACTCGCCGCCGATGCAGCTGATCGGCAAGCTGTACCGCGCCAATGGCGGCTGGCAGGCGGACTGGGTGTTCGTCGACAACGGTCGTGAACTGAACAAGTGGACCAGCAAGGACGCCAATGCCATGCGCGCGATGGCGGCCGGTGCCGACGGCGCCGCCGATGCGCTGGTCAAGCGTTACGCCAAGGCGGGCGTGGCAACCGGCCAGGCCGGGACCTACCGCGTGGTGGTGACCGGCATCAACAGCGCGGATGACTACCTGCGCCTGGCCGCCGGCCTGCGCGACGTGCCGGTGGTGCGCAATGTCACCCCGCTGCATGCCTCGGCCGGCCAGCTTGAGCTGAGCCTGGACATGACCACCGGCCTGGCCGGCTTCAACCGCATGCTCGGCGACAACGGCGTGCTGGTGCCCAGCGCGCCGCTGCCGGCCCTGCCTGCCCCGATCGATGACACCACCGGTGCGCCGGTGCCGGCCCCGGTCAGCAACGAGTACCGCCTGCGATGACACTGACTCCGGAAGCCGAGATCGCGCAGTTCCTGCGCCGGCTGAAGTACATCCTGTTCGCCGGCCTGATCGGTTGGGTGGTGTGGCTGCTGGCGCCGATCCTGACCCCGTTCGTGCTGGCACTGGCGCTGGCCTGGCTGGGTGACCCGCTGGTCGACCGCATCGAAGCCACTGGCCGCTCGCGCATGACCGGCGTGGTGCTGGTGTTCGCGGCCATGGTGCTGGTGATCGTGGCGCTGCTGCTGGTGCTGGTGCCGATGATCGAACGCCAGATCACCACCCTGATCGCGGTTGCGCCGCAGGCGCAGGCGTGGCTGATGGAGAAGGGGATTCCCTGGTTCGAGCAGAAGACCGGCCTGGAAGTGATGCAGTGGCTGGACCCGGACCGCCTGATCGAATGGGTGCGCAGCCACTGGCAGCAGGCCGGCGGCTTCGCCACCACGTTCATGGGGTATGTCTCGCGTTCGGGCTTTGCGATGGTGACCTGGGTGGTCAACATCCTGCTGCTGCCGATCCTGGCGTTCTACTTCCTGCGCGACTGGGACAAGCTGGTTGAACGGGTGGCGTCGGTGATCCCGCGCAACCACATCGGCACCATCACCGCGCTGGCGCGCGAGTCCAATGACGTGCTCGGTGCGTTCATCCGCGGCCAGTTCCTGGTGATGCTGGCGCTGGGCGTGATCTACGCCGGCGGCCTGTCGCTGGTCGGCCTCAAGCTGGGCCTGCTGATCGGCCTGATTGCCGGCCTGATCAGCTTCATCCCGTACCTGGGCGCGACCACCGGCATCCTGATGGCGGTGGTGGCCGCGCTGGTGCAGGCACAGGGCTTCGACCTGAAACTGCTGCTGCTGGTCGGCGTGGTGTTCACGGTCGGCCAGCTGCTGGAAAGCTACGTGCTGACCCCGCGCATCGTCGGTGACAAGATCGGCCTGCACCCGGTGGCGGTGATCTTCGCGGTGATGGCCGGTGGCCAGCTGTTCGGCTTCCTCGGCATGCTGCTGGCGCTGCCGGTGGCGGCGGTGACCAACGTGCTGCTGCGCTATGCGCACCAGCGCTACCGCCAAAGCGAGCTGTACGTCGGCGAAAAGCCGGCGATCGTGCTTGATGGCGTGGTCGACCAGCCCCATATCATCCTCCCGAATGACAAGGGCCCCGACCTGAAGTGATGGGTGTGCCGCAACTGCCGCTGGCCCTGCATTACCCGCGGGACCAGCGCCTGGAGACCTTCATCGGCGCGCCGGACGGCGCGCTGGCGCAGCTGCGTGCGATCGCGGTGGGTGCCAGCCACGACTGGGTCTACCTGGAGGGTGCGGCAGGCACGGGCAAGACCCATCAGGCGCTGGCGATGTGTTCCAGTGCCGAGCAGGCCGGCCGCCTGCCCACCTACGTGCCGCTGGCAAGTGCCGCCGGCCGCGTGCGCGCGGCGCTGGATGGGCTGGAGGCGCGCGAACTGGTGGCGCTGGATGGCCTGGACGAGGTCGCTGGCAACCGCGAGGACGAAGTCGCGCTGTTCGATTTCCACAACCGCGCGCGTGCTGCCGGCGTGACCGTGCTGTACACGGCGCAGAAGGCGCCGGGTGAACTGGGACTGGTGCTGCCGGACCTGCGTTCGCGGCTGGGCCAGTGCGTGCGCGTGCTGCTGCAGCCGCTGGATGAGGAAGGCCGCGCGGCGGTGCTGCGCGAGCGCGCGCTGCGTCGCGGCCTGGCCATTGATGAAGCCGCGATCGAGTGGTTGCTGTCGCACACCGGCCGTGAGCTGGGCGGGTTGATCACGCTGCTGGACTGGCTGGACCGCGAGTCGCTGGCGGCCAAGCGGCGGATCACCGTGCCGTTCCTGCGCCAGGTGCTGGAAGAAGGCCGGCCTCGCTACTGAGGGTGGGGGTTGTTGGCAGGGCTGCGCCCTGCACCCGCCGAATCAACGTCAACGTCAAAGGCTGGCTTCCTCAGGGGAGGCGGGGCGCTGTGGGTGGGTGTCGACCTTGGTCGACAGCTGTCTTGCTTGTGGAGGGTGACGACCGTTGGTGGGTGACGACCGTTGGTCGTCACCAGAGCAAGCGCAGCGCAGCGACCCGCTTTTGCTTTTTTTTCTTTCTTCCGTGGCTGGACGCCCACGGAAACTGTCAGAGGCCGGGCGGGTGGGCCATGCAGGGGCGTTGGCGCCATGGATGGCGCCATCGAGCTTACAGGGACGTACTTGCAGCGTCCCCTGCATGGCCCACCCGCCCGGCCAAACACGCGATCCGCTCTACGAGACCCGCCACGAGGGGCTCAGCCGTTCGCGGCCAACTCCGCATCCAGCGTACGCAGGCGGTCGACGGTCCCCACATCGGTCCAGCGACCGCGATGGTGCTGTCCGCTGATCAGGCCCTGCGCCATGAAGTGCTTCTGCAGCGGAACCACCGAGAACTTCGGTGGCAGCCGCTCGCTGCCCGGCGCATCGCCGATCACCGCGCGCCAGCCGGCCACGATCGAGGGCCGGTACACACCGATGCCAGCGTAGGTCAGGCAGGGCCCTTCGCGGTCATGGTGCAGCAGGCCCTGTGCGTCCAGGCGGTAGTCACCCTGCGGGTGCTGCGCGGGATTGTCGACCAGCACCAGATGCGCCTGTCCCTGCGGCTCGAGCGGCAGCGTGGCGAAATCGAAATCGGTCCAGATATCGCCGTTCACCACCAGGAACGGGGCATCGCCCAGCACCGGCAGCGCATTGAGGATGCCGCCACCGGTTTCCAGCGGCGCCTGGCCTTCGTACAGGTAGTGCAGGCGCAGGCCCCACTGGCTGCCATCGCCCAGCGTCGCCGGGAACTGCTCGGCCAGCCATGCGGTGTTGACCACCACCTCGCGTACCCCCAGTGCGGCGAGCCGTTCCAGGTGCCAGACGATCAGCGGCTTGCCGGCCACCGGCAGCAGCGGCTTGGGCGTGTGCAGGGTCAGCGGGCGCATGCGCTCGCCCAGGCCTGCGGCAAACACCAGCGCCTTCATCGGGCCACGCGCAACGGGGCGGCCAGGTCGGCCAGCGCCGGCTTGATCCGGTCCTGCAGCAGCTGCTGCAGCGGCGCCAGCTCGCGGTAGCGCGGCAGCACTTCGTCCAGGTAGCCGATGAAGCGCGGGGCGTCGTCAAGGTAGTGGCCCTTGTTGTCGCGGTAGCGCAGGCGGCAGAACAGGCCGAGGATCTTCACGTGGCGCTGGATGCCCATCCAGTCGGCATCGCGCAGGAAGGTGGCGCGGTCGGGCACCGGCAGCCCGGCGGCGCGTGCGCGCTCGTGGTACTGCGCCAGCCATTCGTCCACGCGCTGCAGCGGCCAGCTCAGGAACGCGTCCTTGAACAGGCTGACCGCGTCATAGGCGATCGGGCCACGCACCAGGTCCTGGAAGTCCAGCACGGCCGGGCCATCGGCGACCGGCATCAGGTTGCGTGGCATGAAGTCACGATGGGTCATCAGCTGGGCCTGGCCCAGTGCGTTGTCCATCAGGCGGCGGTGCACCCCCTGCAGGCCTTCGATCTCGCCGCAGTCCAGCTCAAGACGCAGGTGCCGCTGCAGGAACCATTCGTCGAACAGGCCGGCATCGCGCTGCAGCAGGGCTTCGCCGAACTGGCCGAAGCCGTCCGGAACCGTGATCGCCTGCAGCCGCAGCAGCTGTTCGATCGAACGCCCGAACCATTCATCGGCGTTGCGCTCGTCGAGGATCCTGGCCAGGGTCGGGCCGCCGAGATCTTCCAGCAGCAGGAAGCCGGCCTCGAGGTCCTGCGCCAGCAGCTGTGGCACGCGCAGGCCGTGGTCGTGCAGCAGGTCGCGCATGTGCAGCCACGGCCGCGGATCTTCCAGCCCCGGCGGAGCATCCATCACGATGTGGCTGCCGCGCGTGCTGGTGGTGCGCCAGTAGCTGCGCATGCCGGCATCGACCGAGGCGCGTTCGACCACGGCGTTGGCATCATCCAGCTGGGTACGGGCCCACTGCAGGCGCTGCGCGCTGCGCTGGGGGTCGGAGGCGGGTTCGGTCATGCAGGCATATCCGGGCGCGCCGGGCGCGCCAACGTCGGGAACAGGAAAAGGGTGGGGATCAGCGGCGGCCGCTGAACAGCCGCAGCACGGCCAGCACGGCCACCGCGCCGATCACCGCGCCAAGGAAGCCGGCCGGTTCGCAGGGGGCGTACCAGCCCATGTACTGGCCGAACCAGCCCGCCAGCAGGGCACCGAGGATGCCCAGCACGATGGTCAGCAGGCAGCCCATGCGGTTGTTGCCGGGCATGAAGAAACGCCCGAGCAGGCCGACGAAGAAGCCGACCAGCAGGATGTACAGCCAGCTGCTGCTGCCGAACAGACCATTCATGCGCGCGGATTCCGCTTGAGTGTGGACGCAGCCTAGCAAGGCCAGGCTGCGTCCGTCACGGGTGCCCGATCAGCAGCAGCCGTGGCCGCCGTGGCGGGTGCCGCTGTCGGCGGCCACCGGCGAACCGCTGGTCTCGCCACGCAGGCTGGCCGCGTAGTGCTCGCTGATCACCTTGGACACGCAGGCGGTGACCTTCTTGCCCATCGGGATGTGCAGGAACTCGTTCGGGCCGTGCGCATTGGAGTGCGGGCCGAGCACGCCGGTGATCATGAACTGCGCACCCGGGAACTTCTCACCCAGCATGCCCATGAACGGGATCGAGCCGCCTTCGCCCATGTACATCGCCGGCTTGCCGAAGAAGGCCTGGCTGGCGTCGTCGATGGCCTGGGTCAGCCACGGTGCCATCGCCGGCGCGTTCCAGCCGGTGGAGGCCTTTTCCAGGTCCAGGGTGACCTGGGCGCCGTTCGGCGGATCGCGCAGCAGGGCTTCCTTCAGCAGTTCGCCGCAGGTCTTGCCATCGGCGGTCGGCGGCAGGCGCAGCGACAGCTTCACCGAGGTCTGCGGGCGCAGCACGTTGCCGGCCGATTCCAGCGGCGGCATGCCACCCACGCCGGTGACCGACAGCGCCGGGCGCCAGGTGCGGTTGAGCACCAGCTCGGTCAGGTCGTCGTTCATCGGACGCAGGCCGTCGACCATCGGGAACTTCTCGAAGATCTCGGTATCGACCACCTCAGCGGCACGCTTGGCCTGTTCCTGGCGTTCGGCGGGGATCTCCACGTTCATGCCGTCGATCAGGATGCGGCCGGTGTCCTGGTCCTCGATGCGCGACAGCAGCTGGCGCAGCAGGCGGAAGCTGGACGGCACCACGCCGGACGCATCACCGGAATGCACGCCTTCGTTCAGCACCTTCACGGTGAAGTTGCCGCCGGTCAGGCCGCGCAGCGAGGTGGTGCACCACAGCTGGTCGTAGTTGGCGCAGCCCGAATCCAGGCAGACCACCAGCGACGGCTTGCCGATGCGGTCGGCCAGGTGGTCGACGTAGGCCGGCAGGTCATAGCTGCCCGATTCTTCGCAGGCTTCGATCAGCACCACGCAGCGGGCGTGCGGCAGGCCCTGGGCCTGCAGCGCCAGCACCGCGGCCAGCGAGCCGAAGATGGCGTAGCCGTCGTCCGCACCGCCGCGGCCATACAGCTTGTCGCCACGCAGGACCGGCGTCCACGGGCCAAGGTCGTCGTCCCAGCCGGTCATTTCCGGCTGCTTGTCCAGATGGCCGTAGAGCAGGATGGTGTCGTCGCCGGTTTCGGCGCCGCTGGCCGGAATTTCCAGGAAGATCAGCGGGGTACGGCCTTCCAGGCGTACCACTTCAACCTTCAGGCCAGGCAGCTGCTGGGCCTTGGCCCAGTTCTCCATCAGGGTGACTGCCTGTTCCATGTAGCCGTTCTGCACCCAATTGGCGTCGAACATCGGCGACTTGTTGGGAATGCGGATGTAGTCGACCAACTGCGGGACGATTTCACTGTCCCACTTGTCATTGACGAATTGGCCGAGCTTGGCGCTGTCCATCTGAAACTCCGGTTGCATGGGCTGATCCGCGCATTCTACGCCTGTGCCGAGGGTAGGGTTTTTCCTACATCACGTCGGGTATTTGGCTGGCTTACGGAAATGCGGGAAACCGATAGGCTGTGCACATGTGGTGACGGACACTGTTCCTACCGACGGGATTGCCGGTCGGGACGGCCAGAATCACAGGGAGATACACGTTGTGCCTGGGTTTGTCGTGTTGAGGGCACTGGTGCTGATGGTGGGGATCGCTGGGGCGCATGCCGCCGAACCGATCGACATCAACCGCGCCGATGCCCAGGCGCTGCAGCAGGGATTGACGATGGTCGGAGCCGCCAAGGCCGAGGCGATCGTCGAGCACCGGCGCAGACACGGCCCGTTTCATCGCGTCGAGGACCTGGCGCAGGTGAAGGGGATAGGGAAAGCAACGGTCGAACGGAATCGACAGCGGATCACCGTAGGCAACAGGGTGTTGCCAGCGGATCCGGTACCCGGATCGGTACCGGTGCGAACCGTACCCAGGCGTTGACAGCAGGAATCGTCGGAACCGGCAGGAGGCTGGTTCATCGGACACGGTCAGGATGGCCGTGACCACCGACCGCCGCAGGACGCGGCACCAATCACCAGGATGGTGGCATCACAGACCTGTGGAAGGGGCTGAGATACAAACAGGACAGACGCGGCCGCGTGCAGGATGCAACGCTACCCCCACAGCGCAGGATGCGAGGGGGCGGCAGCAGGCCGACAGGGACGTAACGATTGCCCGGTACGACACATGGCTGTGTCGCCGGGCAGTTTCATTTCCGGCGCCTGGTTTTGCCGCGGCCACCACGGGCCGATGGTGTACGGTGGCCGCTCCGCATGGAAAGGACCCCGCTGGATGCTTCCGCACCGCCCCACGACCCTGATCGTCGCCCTTGCACTGGCCCTGCCGCTGCTGGCGCATGCCGCTGCGCCTTCGCCGGCGTCGGCCGGCACGGCCGAGGTGCGCGGGCCGACCGACCTCAAGCCCGGCGAATACCTGTGGCATCCGGAAATCTCGCCGAGCGGGCCGATCGTGCTGGTGGTCAGCCTCGACGAGCAACGCGCCTATGTGTACCGCAACGGCATCGCCATCGGCCTGACCACGATCAGCTCGGGCAAGGCCGGGCACGAGACCCCGACCGGCGTGTTCACCATCCTGCAGAAGGACAAGGACCACCGTTCCAACCTCTACAACAGCGCGCCGATGCCGTACATGCAGCGGCTGACCTGGGATGGCATCGCCCTGCATGGCGGTAGCCTGCCCGGGCACCCGGCCTCGCATGGCTGCGTGCGTTTGCCGCAGGCCTTCGCGCAGAAACTGTTCAGTGAAACCCAGCGCGGTGACACCGTGGTCGTGGCCGATGCCAAGAGCTCGCCGATGACCCTGGCCTATCCGTCGGTGCTGGCCCCGGTCAACGCGCGCGGCCAGGCCCTGCCCGAGAGCGAGGGCGGGGCGCCGGCACAGGCTTGGTGGAACGACAGCGCGGCCCCGGCCGGGCAGGTCGGGATCCTGGTCAGCCTGCATGACCAGCGCCTGTATGTGCTGCGCGACGGCGTGATGATCGGCGAATCGCCGCTGAAGGCCGACGCCCTGCCGGCCTTCCAGGGCACCACCCTGTTCGTGATGGGGCAGGGTTACAGCGATACCCCCAGCCCGCTGGACGTGAACCAGCGCCTGCACCAGTGGACGGCCTATCCGCTGCTGGGCCAGGAGCGCGGCCAGGCCACGCCGGACCTGCTGGCCACCCCCTCGCTGCCGATGGCGCTGCCGGCCGATTTCGCCCGCCAGCTGTACCAGGTGCTGGTGCCCGGCACGACCCTGCTGGTCACCTCGCTGCCGGCGGTCCGCCCAAGCCCGGCTGAATCCGGAATGCAGCCGGTCTTGGAATCCGAGCCGCCAGGGTCCACCCTCAAGGGCAACTGAGTCCCTCGTTGTGCCCATGACTGCATCCCGCCTGTGCCGGCTGGCCGCGTTCGGCCTGCTGGCGACTTCGGCCAGCGCCCCGGCGCTGGCACAGACGCCCGCCCTCGCCACCAGTGCCGATGATCTGGCTGCCTTGCTGTCGCGCAGTGCGCCCAAGGCCGACCGCCACGTGTTGCAGCTGGCGGCGCATGCCATGCGCTGCGCGCTGCAGCGGCCGGAACTGGGTATCAATGGTGATCGCCTGAGCGTGATCGACTATTCGCGTCCCTCCACCGAGCCGCGGCTGTGGGTGTTCGACCTGGCCCATCAGCGCCTGCTGTTCGAGGAATGGGTGGCGCATGGCCGCAACAGTGGTGAAAACCGCACCGAGCACTTCTCCAACCGCGACGGCAGCTACATGTCGAGCCTCGGCGCGTTCACCGCGCAGGAGACCTACATGGGCGGCAACGGTTACTCGTTGCGCCTGGCCGGGCTGGAGCCCGGTTTCAACGACCGCGCGCGCGAGCGTGCGATCGTCATCCACGGCGCCCCCTATGTGAACCCGGCCACCGCGCAGCTGCAGGGCCGGCTTGGCCGCAGCCTAGGCTGCCCTGCGGTACGCCTGTCGGTGGCCAGGCCGCTGATCGACGCATTGCGCGGCGGCACCCTGGTGTTCGCCTACTACCCCGACCAGGACTGGCTGAAGCACTCGCAGCTGCTCGGCGGTGAGTGCGGCGGCCAGGGCACGCTCGCCACGCGGTGATGCACAGCGGCGCGCGGCGTGATGCAATGTGCCGATGAACATCGATGCCCTGCTGCACACTCCGAGCCAGGTGATCTCCAGCCTGGACTATCGCCGCGAACGCTGGCGCAACGGCCTGGGCTGGACCCGCGAAATCCTGCGCCTGCCATCGCAGGGAGAGGACTGGGCGTTGCGCCTGTCGGTCGCCGAGATCGAACAGGACGCCGCGTTCTCCGCCTTCCCCGGTGTCGAACGCGAACTGGTGCTGCTGCAGGGCAATGGCGTGCGCCTGCGCTTCGAGGACGGTCGCGTGGCCGAGGTGCTGCCGCCGCATGGGCGGGTGCGTTTTGCCGGCGAGGAAGCACTGCACGGCGAGCTGGTCGACGGCACCACCCACGACTTCAACCTGATGTGGAAGCGCGGGCTGCTGCAGGCCGAACTGCTGCACCGGCCGCTGGTCGGTTCGATGTTCTTCTTCTGCGAGCCGGGCGTAGCCTGGGCGTTGCACCTGCTGGCCGGGCATGCCGCTTTCGGTGCCGACAGCAGCCTGCCGCCGCTGCAGGCAGGCGATACCGCCTGGTTGTCGGCCGGTGAGCGGCAACGGCACGCGCTGCAGGGCGGCGGTGAACTGCTGGCGATCCGGGTCAGCGCCGCCGGGTCATGACCGTGCAGCGCCGAGCGCGCGCTCGGCCGCGCTGAAGTAGATCCACGCCATGCGTGGATAGCGCAGAGCCTGGGATGTCATGCGGAGCGGTTCGTGCAGCGCCGAGCGCGCGCTCGGCTGCGCGTGAAGTAGATCCACGCCATGCGTGGATAGCGCAGAGCCTGGGATGTCATTCAGGGCCGCTTCGCAGCCACCCGTCCGCTCAATACACATCCCGCCGGTAGCGGCCCGCCAGCAGCAGCGCTTCCTTGCCCGCACTGCCCAGCACCTGTTCGATCACCGCGTCCACCGCCGGTGCCATGCCCTGCAAGCTGCCGCAGACCAGGATCGTGGCGCCTTCATCGACCCAGTGCCGCAGTGTCGCGGCTTCGGCCAGCAGCCGGTCCTGCACGTAGTGGTGGGTGCCGCCATCGCGACTGAACACCGCATCCAGCCGTGACAACGTGCCGTCGGCACGCATGGCCTGCAGCTCCGCGCCGAAGTGGAAGTCGTGCGCCGCAGTGCGCTCTCCGAACAGCAGCCAGGTCCGTCGTGCACCTTGCCGCACGCGTTCATGCAGGTGTGCGCGCAGGCCGGCAATGCCGGTGCCGTTGCCGATCAGCAGCAGCGGCACGTCGGCGCCGACGCCATGGAAGTTGTCATTGCGGCGCAGGCGCAGCTGCACGGTTTCGCCGACCGCGGCGTGGTCACACAGCCAGCCGCTGCCGATGCCGGGCGTGCCATCGGCGCGCAGCTGCCGGCGCAGCAGCAGTTCCACGGCACCGTCGGCCATCACCGAGGCGATCGAGTACTCGCGGTGTGGCAACGGCTGCAGCGCCGCCAGCAGCGCAGGCAGGTCACCGGGCGGAACCAGCGAAGGCAGGTGTGAGCGTTCGACCCGGGCCAGCAGTGTCTGCCCGTCGTCCAGCAGCGTGTCCGCGTCGAAGTGCTGCGATTCCAGCCACGCGCGCGCGCTGTGGCGGGCGTGCTGCGGGCCGATCTCGGCGATGTCGCCGGCCTGCCACTGCGCAGTGGTGTCGGCGGGCGGCTGCAGGCGCAACCAGTACACCGGGCCACCGGGGCTGCCCGGGTTCAGGTGCTGGCGCTGCAGCAGCGTCCACGGCTGGTACTCGGCGGGGCTCCAGTCGGGCAGTTCGCTGGCGCCGCCACCGATCTGGCCCAGCAGCTGCTGCCAATGACGCAGCGCGGCCGGGTCGGCATTGTCGACTTCGATCGCATCGAACAACGGATGCGCGCCCTGTTGGCGCAGCCAATGATCGAGCTGGTGGCCGAATCCACAGAAGTGGCCGTAGCTGCGATCGCCCAGCGCGAGGACGCCGTAGTGCAGATGCTGCAGCGCAGGCGGCGCGGTCATCACCCCGCGCAGGAAGGGCAGTACGTGATCGGGCGGGTCACCCTCGCCGGTGGTGCTGGCGATGAACAACGCACGCTGGCTGCCGGCCAGCAGCGCCGCATCCACCTCATGCAAGCCGCGCACGCGCACTGGCAGGCCGGCGCCGCGCAGCGCTTCTGCGCTGCGCTCGGCCAGCTCGCGGGCGAAGCCGGTCTGGCTGGACCAGGCCAGCAGCACCGGAGTGACGCCTGCGGATGCCGCATCGTCGCGCGGGCGGCCACGCCACCACAGCGCCGCACAGGCCAGCGCATACAGCAGGGTGGCGGCCGTCGCGATCTGCGATTGCCTTGCGGGCGGCGCGCCCTGCCACCAGGCCTCGCCCAGGTGCAGGCGCAGCAGCGCCCAGCCGATCGCCGCCAGCAGGAGCAGGACCAGGGCATTGCCGAGCCCGGCGCGTGAGCGGCGTGGGCTCATGCGTCCTGCTCATCGAGCAGGCGCTGGAACGCGCTGCTGAGAAACTCGCGCGGGCCTGCTGCTACGCGCTGTAGGTAGCGTGCAGCCAGTCCTTCGCGCTCGGCCAGTGCCATGCCGGATTCGTGGCCGAGCACGGTCAGTGCGGTGGCCCAGGCATCGGCGTGCATGGCGTCGTCGGCCACCACCGTCACTGCGGCGGCGACCTGACGTACCGGAAGGCCGGTGCGCGGATCGATGCTGTGGCTGTAAGCCTCGCCATCGGCCTGATACTGGTGCCAGCGATCACCGGAGGTGGCGACCGCCTTGCCGTCCAGCGCGAGGACCCGCGGCGGGATATCGGATTGCAGGTCTTCTTCCGGCGCCGACTCCACCAGCACCCGCCACGGCTGGCCGTCCGGCTTGCGGCCGTAGCCGGCCAGCTCGCCACCGACTTCCACCAGCGCCGCAGTGATGCCCTCTGCACGCAGCCAGGCGGTTACCTGGTCGACACCGAACCCTTTGGCGATCGCCGACAGGTCCAGCTCCAGTCCACCCGGTTGCAGCAGGGCGGCGTCCTGCCAATGCAGGCGTTGCCAGCCGCAGCGCGCGCGGGTGGCCTGCAGGGTGGCGGCGTCGGGCTGGCGACGCTCGCCGGCGTGTGCGCCGAAGCCCCACAGCGCCACCAACGGGCCGATCGTGGGATCGAAGGCACCGTCGCTGGCGGCGGCGATGGACTGCGCGCAGGCCAGGACCTGGCGGGTCTCTGCCGGCAGCCCGCACCAGCGGCCGGCCTCGGCGCGGTTGTAGCGGCTCAGGTCCGAGCCGGGTTCCCAGGTGCTCATCTGCGCAACCACCTGCTGCAGACGCGCCTGGATGCCGGCGTGCAGCGGGTGCAGGTCGCGCTGGCGTGGCGCAACCAGCGACACGCTCCAGGTGGTACCCATGGTGGTGCCGCCAAGGCGGGCGATGTCGAGCGGGGATCCGGTCATGGTGGCGCGTTGCGGTCGCGATGCCGGGTTCGCCCGGCATCGCGGAGCCGCTTACTGCGGAAGCACTTCCAGCGTGGCGACGTAGCTGAGGCGACGCTTGGCGGCCTGCTTGACCGAGGTCTTGTTGTCCTCGGTGCCGGTTTCCAGCCAGTACATGCCGGCTTCCGGCCAGGTCACCTTGATTTCGCCCTTGGCGTCGCTGGTCAGCTTCAGCTCGTCCTGCGCGTTGCGGTAGCGGGTGGCGCCCCGCACGATCTCGAATTCCAGGCCGGCGGTCGGCTTGCCGTCGACCAGTACGCGGAAGGTGGCTTCCTCGCCGGCGAACAGGTCGTTGGGGTGGCCGACGGCGACCAGTTCGATGCCGCGGTTGGTCGGCTTCAGCGCAGCGTCGTTCGGCGCGCCGTTGGTGACGAAGGTTTCCACGCGGCCAATGGACTGGCTGACTTCCAGCTTCTTCGCATCCTTCGGCAGTTCGCCGAAGGTGGCCACGCTGCCGCGCCAGCGCTTGCGCTCACCGTTCTGCTCGTAGGTGGCGAACAGGCCGTCGTTGACCGATGCGATGCGGTAGGTGCCCTGCTGCTTCAGCTCGAGGTCGAACACGCTGCGGTACTTGCCGGTCGAGGCGTTCTGCGGCTGCACGCTGCTGCCGTCCGGTGCGGTGATCACCAGCGATTCCAGGCGCAGCGGTACATGGTTGAAGTAGAACAGGTCGTTGGAGACCGCTCCATCGACGGTGATCCACGGCGCGTTGCCGGCGATCACGGTCTGCGAGGGCAGCAGCCAGGCCTTGTGGGCCAGGGCCGAGAAGGGAAGGGCAGCGGCCAGGGCGGCGGCGAGGACGAGCGTGCGCTTCATGCGGAAGACTCCAGTTGGAAGGGGTCGGATCCCTTTCCAACGGAAAGGGCTCTGACCCCGAGGGGTAGGGCGATGGGGTCAGCGCCCTTCCTGCGGAAGGGATCCGACCCCGGCTCAGGCAGTTACGGTTTGACGGCGAGGGTGACTTGGCCCAGCTCGGTGGCGCCCTGCGCCTTGCCGTTCTGCGCGGCGGTGGCCGGCCAGGTGAAGGGGATCTTCAGCAGTTCGCGGCCGCCGACTTCGCGCACCGCTTCCACCACCAGGGTGTAGTTGCCCGGGGCCAGCTGCTTCAGCGCCGGCTGCCGGTCGTTGAACGACAGCGCGTGCTTGCCGGCCGGGCGGGTCGGGCCGGTCACGCCGTCCACCGGTACCTGCAGGGTACGGCCGCTCTTGCGCCACCACTGGCGCAGGTCAGGCAGCCACTTGGTGCCGTGGCCTTCGCTGTTGCTGGTCTGCTGGTACCAGACCGACAGGTTGGCCGCGACCTTCTGGTCGGCGCCTTCCAGCCACACTGCCACATAGGGACGGTGGTACTCGGCGACGTTGAGCTTGGGCACTTCGACGTTGATGTCGAGCGTGGTGGCGTAGGCCGGCGAGGTGGCCAGCAGGCCGCTGAGGGCGATGGTCAGGGTGACGCGCATGGGGCGGCTCCGGGGAAACGGACGGAAATCACGGGTGGAAGTCAGTGGATCAGCAGCAGGGCGATCAGCAGCGGAATCATCAGGCCGAGGCCGACCAGCGGCCAGGTCATGCGCCGCTGCCGCGCATGCAGGTGCAGCAGGAACAGGCCGGTGATGCAGAACACCAGGCAGGCCACGGCGAACAGGTCCAGGAACCAGCCCCACGCCGGGCCGGCGTTGCGCCCCTTGTGCAGGTCGTTGAGGTAGGACACCACGCCGCGCGAGGTTGATTCGTACTCCACCGCACCGGTCTGGCGATCGATGCTCAGCCAGGCGTCGCCGCCGGGGCGCGGCAGCGACAGGTAGATTTCTTCGGCCGACCACTCGGCCGGGCGACCGCCGATGGCGATGCCCAGCTGCGCGTCCAGCCACTGCCGGGCCGGGCGCGGGATCGGTGCGTTGCCGTCTTCACGCGTGCCCAGCTGGCCGAGCAGCGCGGCCGGCAGTTCCAGGTGCTGGTTCTGCACCTGGGGCCTGGCTTCGATCTTCGCCGCGTGGTTGAGGGTCAGACCGGTCACCGCGAACAGCAGCATGCCGATCAGGCACACCGCCGAGCTGATCCAGTGCCACTGGTGCAGCGTGCGCAGCCAGAAGCCACGACTCTGTTGCTGCTGCACGGTGGAGGAGGCAGGGCGGCTCACGGCACGGTTCGAGGCGGACGGGGACTGCCCATTACATCATTGATGAGAATAGCTCGCAATTGCGTGTCGTTCTGTATCCCTGCGGAGGCAATGCCGGCCAGCGGCCGGCACTACCGATATGCTGGGACTGCCGGCCAGCGGCCGGCACTACCGATATGCTGGGACTGCCGGCCAGCGGCCGGCACTACCGAAAGGCGGCATGCGTGGATGACGCACCGGCCTGGCAGAAATCAGAACTTCGCGTTCAACGAGATCCAGTAGCTGCGGCGCTGGTCCTTGGTCGCGTAGTCGTCCACGCAGTTGAACTCGCTCGGGTTGATCAGCAGGCACGACTGCGAGACGAAATCCTTGTCGAACAGATTGTTGACCCGGGCGTTGACCGTCAGCCACGGCGTTGCCTTCCAGCTGCCGCCGAGGTGGAAGATCGTGTAGTCCTCGTAGTAGCGGGTGCGGCTGCTACCCGTGGCGTCCAGCAGGGTGTCGCGGTAGCGGTCATAACGGCCTTCGCCGGTCAGCGACAGGCTCACTGCCTCGTTGACCTGCCAGTTCAGGCTGGCGTTGGCCATGTGCTTGGCCGGGGTGGTGCCGCTGATCGGCAGGCCCTTCTGCGCGCCGCTGGTCTGCTCGCTCCTGGTCCAGGTGTAGTTGCCGCGCAGCTGCAGGGTGTCGAGCAGGTCGACGTGCGCGGCCAGTTCGGCGCCACGCGTCTCGGCCTTGTCGATGTTCACGCTCTGGGTGAAGGTGCTGTAGCCCAGCGCCGCCCAGCCCGGGCCGATGTCCACGCAGTAGCCGCTGCCGGCCGGCGCCACTTCGCAGTTCGGGAACGTGCCGCCGCTGGCGATCTTGTCCTCGAACCTGTTGAAGAAGCCGGTCACGTTGAAGCCCCAGCGCCGGCCTTCGTAATAGGCGGCCAGCTCGTAGTTGGTGCTGGTTTCGGGCTTCAGGTTGGGTGAGCCCACCAGCGGCAGCACGCCCTGGCCGCCGAAGCCGGTGATGCCGGGGAACAGCTGGTCCGGGCGCGGCGTCTTGTAGCCGGTGCTGACACCGCCCTTGAAGGTCCACGCATCAGTGGCATTCCACACCAGGTAGCCACGCGGGCTGAGGTGGCTGCCGAACACGTTGTGGTCGTCATGGCGCAGGCCGAAGGTGGCGGTGAGGGTATCGGTCAGCGCCCAGTTGTCCTCGGCGAACAGGGCCCACATGCGGTGCTTCTGCTTGGTGTTGCTGCGATAGCCGGCACCGTCCATGCCGAATACGCCGTCGACCATGTCGGTGTCGTTGTACTGGCCGCCGACGGTCAGCTTGTGCGCGCCGAAGTCCAGGTCCAGCATCGTGTCCAGCACGTAGCCTTCCAGTTCCATGGTGCGCAGTGGGCGCGGCAGGAACGCCTGCAGGCGTGCCAGTTCGCCCGGGTTGAGGGCGGCCAGCGCATTGCCACGACCGGCGGCGCAGTTGTTGGCCGCACCGGTACGGCGGCAGACATCGTTCCACAGCGTCTGCAGGTTGGCGCGTTCGTCCAGGGTCAGCGGCAGCGAGCGGCCGAGGTTGCTGCTCTTGCTGTGGGTCAGCGAGGTCTGCCAGGTACCGAAGCTGTAGCGACCCTGGTGGGTCAGCGACAGCTGGTCGCGCTCGTAGCGCTGGTAGGCGGTGTAGCCCACGCGCGGCTGCACCACGCGGCGGGTGAGCGTACCGTTGCCGTTCGGATTGGGAATGACGGCATTGCCGACGCGCCACAGGCTGGCCAGGCTGTCCAGCGTGCCGGTCTGGCCTTCGCTGTTGTCGTACTTCTGTCGGGAGACGTCGTAGTCCAGCCACAGTTCGTGGTCATCGTTGACCCGGAAGTCCAGGCGCACGCCGGTGTTCCAGTTGGTGTTGGCCACCGACTTGCCACCGCCACCGAAGCCGATGCTGCGCTCCCACAGGCTGCCGTCGGGCAGGGTCAGTGCCTCCCACTCCGGGTTGGAGGCCTTGGCGTCGTAATAGCTGCCACGCACTGCCAGGCTGAGGCGATCCTTCAGCAGCGGGCCGCTGAGGTACAGATCGGTGGTGCGTGCATCACCGAACTGGTCGTCCTGCTGCACGGTGAAGCCCTGGGTGAGCGCGCCATGCCAGCTGTCCTGGTTGCGGCGGGTGATGATGTTGATGACGCCGCCCATCGCGTCCGAGCCGTACAGGGTGGACATCGGGCCGCGCACCACTTCGATGCGCTCGATCGCATCCAGCGGCGGCAGGTAAGCGAACTGGCCGCCACCGAAGTTGTTCGGGTACAGCTGGCCGACGTTGCTCTGGCGGCGACCGTCGATCAGCACCAGGGTGTACTCGGACGGCAGGCCGCGCATCGAGAGGGTGGCACGGCCGTTCTTGTCGGTGGCTTCCAGGCCGACGTCGATGCCTTCGACGTCGCGCAGCGCGTCGACCAGGTTGGTGTAGGGACGCTTGCTGAGTTCTTCGCGGCTGACCACGCTGATGCTGGCCGGCGCATCGATCACCTTCTGCTCGAAGCCGGAGGCGGTGACCACCACCTTGTCCAGCGTCTGCGGAGCGCCGGCGGCGTCGGCGTGGGCCAGGGCGGGCGCGGACAAGGCCAGCAGCACGGCGCGGGTCAGCAGGGGACGGGACAGGAACGAACGGACACGATGGCGCTGGGCCATGGCAGTTACCTCGAAGGATGCAGGAAGACGCGATGCCATGCGCGCAAGGCGCGGCATGCGTGGGAAGGCCCGGTCAGGGGCGGCAGGAATGAAGCAGGCAGCGGCGTACGTGCGCGACCGCGCGGGCGGTCACGGCGGGCCGTGGATCAGGCGAGCGGCGGCGCCTGGCCGCGTTGCTGGCGGCGCCCCGGGGCATCGGCCCAGGGCGTGTCCGGAGCAGCCAGCGGCCAGTCCGGGCGCACGCCGGGCGTGGCCGGCGTGGCGGGTACGAGTTCGAGTTCGCTACGCAGCCAATGGCTGGCCAGCAGCAGCGGCGGTCGCGCCTGTTCGGCGCACTTCAGCGGCGCCGAGCCGCAGCGGCGCAGCTTGGCCGGTGCTTCTTCCTGCAGGGGGCCTTCACCGCCGCGTTCCTCCAGCGGGGTCTGCACCGCCATCCCGGCCTGGGCCTGCGGCAGCAGCGGCAGGGTGCCCAGCAGCAGTGCCAGCATCGCTACCCATGCCAGCAGGCCCGCCAGCGCAGGGCGCTGGCCGCGCATGGCGGTCCCCATCTGGCGATGGATGAGTGGGCGAGGGCGAAGCGGGCGCAGCAAGCAGGAATCCCCGGGTGGTCTGCCGGCAGCGGCCGGCATCAACGGGGCGTGATTGTAATGAGAGCCGTTAGCGGTTGCAAATGAGAATGATTGCCAGAATGTCGCGGTCCGGCCAGGCGTGGCTCAGACCTCGCTCCAGCGCCGCAGCAGGTTGTGGTACACCCCGGTCAGCTGCAGCACCGCATCGGCGTCGCCGCCGGTCTGCCGCAGGCGTTCGATCGAGCCGTCCATTTCCCATAGCAGGCGCCGCTGCACGTCATCGCGGATCATGCTCTGCACCCAGAAGAACGAGGCCACGCGCGCGCCGCAGGTTACCGGCCGTACCTGGTGCAGGCTGCTGGACGGGTACACGATCAGGTCGCCGGCCGGCAGCTTCACTTCATGCTCGCCGTAGGTATCGCTGATGACCAGCTCGCCGCCCTCGTACTCCTCGGGTGCGGACAGGAACAGGGTGCAGGAGATGTCCGAGCGCAGCTGTTCGCCGTTGGCCAGGTTCATCACCGCGCCATCGACATGGAAGCCATAGGTGCCGCCACCGCTGTAGCGGTTGAAGCGCGGCGGCAGGTACTTCAACGGCAGTGCTGCGCTGAAGAACAACGGGTGCCGGGCCAGTGCGACCAGCAGGATCTCGCCCAGTTCGCGGCGCAGCGGCGAGGCCTCGGGCAGCTGCTGGTTGTGCTTGGCCTGCGCGCCGAGGTGACCGACGGTCTCGCGGCCATCGGTCCAGTCGGCGGTGTCGAGGCGGCGGCGGAATTCGGCCACCTGTTCGGCACTGAGGATGTCGGGGATGTGCAGCAGCATGCGGAATTCCTCAGCAGGAAGGCGGTGCGACCAGGGCACGCACCTGTGGATGCGGCGACGCGGCCAGTTCCGGCACGATGTGCGCCATGAACGCCGGGCTGCCGTGGGCCAGTGCCTGGCGCAGCCAGTGCACGGCCTGTTCGACCTGGCCGGCCTGCAGCAGGATCGACGCGTAGTTGGCCTGGCCGCGGAAATCACCGGCCTCGGCGGCACGCCGGTACCAGGCCAGTGCGGCCTGCGGATCCGGCGCGGTGTCCAGCCCGTCCTCAAGGTGGCGGGCCAGCAGGTTCATCGATTTGGCATGGCCCTGGTGCGCAGCTCGGGTGTACAGCGCGAGCGCCTGTGCGCGGTCCTGGGCAACGCCGCGGCCGGTCGCCAGCAGGTTGGCCAGGTTGTACAGGCCCCAGTCCAGGCCGCTGTCGGCTGCGCGCCGGTACCACACCGCGGCCAGTACCGGGTCGGCCGGCGTGCCCTGGCCCAGTTCATGGCAGCGGCCGAGCATGTTCATCGCCATCGGCGCGCCGTTGTTGGCGGCGGTTTCATACCAGAGCAGCGCCGCCGAAGCGTCCTGCGCGGTGCCCTTGCCTTCCATGTGCATCTGCGCGAGCAGCAGTTGTGCATCGACCTGCCCGGCCTGCGCCGCGTCGCGCACGCGCGCGAACGCGGCCTGTGGATCGTGCTGCAGCAGGTCAGCCAGGGCGTCGCTGTCGAAGGGAGTGCGGGTAGCCATGAGTGCAGTATCGCCGGAAACAAAAACGGCGGCAGGAAGCCCTGCCGCCGTGGAGCGTGATGTTGGATCAGAACTTCACGTTCAGTGCCAGCGTGGCCGAGCGACCCGGGGCGATGCTCGCGTAATGCGAGGCATAGGCCTTGGTGAAGTAGGTCTTGTCGGTCAGGTTCTGCACGTTGAGCTGCAGGCTGATGTTGTCCTGGATCGCGTAGCTGGCCATCGCGTCGAAGCGGGTGTAGCTGGCGATCCACTTGGTGTTGGCGACATCACCGTACTGCTTGTCCGAGTAGAACGCACCCGCGCCGACGGTCAGGCCGATCGGGAAGCGGTAGGTGGTCCACAGGTTGGCGCTGTGCTTGGCGGTGTTCGGGAACTCGTTGCCGTTGTTCGGCGACGGCACGTAGATGCCGCTCGGGCAGGTACGGCCCGACACCGCGCAGACGAAGCCGTTGTCCTTCAGCTCCGAGTCCAGGTAGGTGTAGCCGCCGTACAGGCTCCAGGCGTCGGTCAGCTGGCCGGTGAAGCCCAGTTCGAAGCCGTTGATTTCCTTCTTGCCGGCATTCTGGCTGGTGCCGTTGTCGATCGTCACGCGCGCGTTGTTCATCACGGTGTGGAAGATCGCGGCGGTCAGGTTCAGGCGCTTGTCGAACAGGTCCCACTTGGTACCCAGCTCGAGGTTCTTGGTGTCCTGCGGCTTGAGGTCGGCCACGGCAGCGCTCAGGCCGTCCGAGCCGTCACCACCGTCCATGCCCGGCGGGGTCGAGGAAGTGCCCCAGGACAGGTAGATGCTGCCGTTGGCAACCGGCTTGAACACCACGCCCGCCTGGTAGTTCAGGAAGTCGTTGCTGTTGCGCACGCGGCTGGGCGCGGCACCGGCCACCGGGGTGGTCAGGGTGGTGCGGAAGTCGTCGTAGCGCAGGCCGAGGTTGACCATCCACTGCTCATTGAGCTCGATGGTGTCGAACAGGTAGGCCGAGGTGGTCTTGGTGCGCTGCTCGACATCCAGTGCCTTGTCGCTGCGGTACACCGAGTGGGCGGCAGCCCACGGGTCGTTCGGGTTCGGATTGGCGAAGCTGGTGCAGTTGTAGCCGGTGGCGGCACCGGTGGTCGGGCACTTGCTGTTGCCGGTCAGCGGGTTGCTGGTACCCGGGGTCATCAGGTAGCTGCCGCGGGTCATCTTCTCGTCGCTGTATTCCACGCCGGCGCTGTAGCTGTGCTTGAACGCGCCGGTCTGGAACGCGCCGGTCAGGCCCAGCTGGTCGGCGAAGCTCTTGACGTCGACGGCGCGGCTGTTGGTACGGCGCCACAAGGTACCGTAGTTGTTCGGGTTGCCCTGGCTGTCGTCCGGCTGGGTCCACAGGTAGTCGTTGCTGGTGTTGCCCAGGCGCGCGATGTTGCGCAGCTTGTGGCCACCGAAGTCGTAGCTGGCGTCCAGGGTGCTGATGTCGGCACGGGTGCGCTGGAAGTCACGATCGACCAGGCCGTAGTAGTTGTTGCGGTCCGGCACCATCGGGCGGCCGTCGACCCACTTCGAGGCCGGTGCGCCGTTCGGGTTGCCGTACGGGAAACCACCCGCATCCGGCAGGTCGTCGCTCTGCATGTGGTAGTGGCTGGCGATCAGCTGCGCCGGGCCGTTCAGGCCGAAGGCGATCGACGGTGCGATGCCCCAACGGCTGACGTTGGCGGCGTCGCGGCCGGCGATGTCCGACTCGTGCTTCATCAGGTTCAGGCGGGCAGCGATGCCATCGCCCAGCACATAGTTGGCATCCACGGTGCCGCGCGCGTAGCTGTCGGTGCCGACGCCCATGCTGGCGCTGGTCTCGTTCTTCAGCTTCGGGGTCTTGCTCACCAGGTTCAGGCTGCCGCCGCCGGAGTCACGGCCGCCGTAGGCCGAGCTCGGGCCCTTGACCACCTCCACCTGCTCCAGGTCGAAGATCTCGCGGGTCTGCGAACCGACGTCGCGCAGGCCATCGACGAACACGTTGCTCTGCGAATCGAAGCCACGGATGAAGGGGCGGTCGCCGGTCGGATTGCCGCCTTCGCCGGCACCGAAGGTGATGCCGGGGACCATGCGCAGCGCATCCTGCAGGTTGGTCGCACCGGTTTCGGCGATCAGCTTCTCCGACACGATCGAGACCGACTTCGGCGTGTCCAGCAGCTCGGCGGTGAATTTCGGCGAGGACGGATTGAACCAGCTGCCGCGCACCTGCACCTTGTCCAGGTCGGTGGCCTTGCTGGAGCCGGCATCGGCGGTGTCGGCGGCCTGTACGGCCAGCGGTGCGAAGCCGGCCGCCAGGGTGGCGGTGGCGAGCAGGGAAACGCGGGGGGCGTGCTTGCGGGACTTGATGTGGGTCATGGCTTGGGTGGCAGTGGCTTGGATCGGGAAAGGACGAAGGCCGAGGCGCAGACCGCGCGACGACACGTAGGCGAAGGGGGAGCGTGCAGCGCCGGGCCGATGCTCGGCGGCGCGGTGAACGACTTCAGGCGCACGGCAACCGCCGCAGGGCGCCTCAGCTGGCGTGCGGTGCGGGCGGCGCGTGGCCGGGGTTCAAGCGCAGTGCGGGATCGTGCAGCTGCCAGCGCAGGGTATCGGCGCGCCAGAGCGGGACATGGGCGACCAGGGGCGTGCGTGGCGGTGCCAGGCCGGAGCAGGGCATGCTGCCCTCGCCATCCAGCGGTGGCTCCGGTGCCGGTGCCGCGTGTTGCGGGCATTCGTCCGCCGGCGGAGCCGGCAGCGGCATGGCCTGGTGCAGCTCATCCAGCTGCGCCTGCCAGCCATGGGGGGCCATCCCGTTGTCGCGGCCCTCGTGCAGCGCCGACCAGCCCAGCAGCAGCGTCAGCAGCACGGCCACGAGCAGCGGCCACCCCTGGCGGGCGAGCTGGCACAGCGTGGCGGTGGGCGCGGGCGAAGCCATGGCGCAGGGGCAGAGTCGTTACGAAGATGTTACGCAGGATAACATCAACGATAATGATTCGCATGTGCGCGAACGGGCGAACTGCCCCGGTGGGCGCAGAGGGCCCTGGGCGGCCCGCTGTGGCGCTCCATCGGGCCACCCCATGGTCGGGATGCTGCGGGTCCGGAAGAGCCGCCCAGGGGGCGGCCCGGCCGGCAGGGGGCTCAATCGCGGTCGTCGCGGGTCCAGATCGCGTCGTGCTCGCGCTTGACCGGGAACTTGGGCACGGCGGTGTAGGCCGGCGCGCACAGGGCGCGGCCATCACGGACGTCGAAGCGAGCGCCGTGCAGCACGCACTCCACGCTGCCCTCGGTGGTGTTGAACTCGCCCGAGGACAGTTCGAACTCTTCATGCGTGCACTGGTCTTCCAGTGCGTACAGCTCGCCGTCGAGGTTGAACACCACGATCGGGGTGCCGGTCACTTCGTCGAACACGCTCTTCATTTCACCCGGCAGCAGTTCACCGCCGGCACAGACGAAGGTCCAGGCGTCGCTCACGCGGCAGCTCCGGCCAGCTGCTTTTCCAGGATCTCGAAGCGCAGGTCGTCGCGCTTGGGGATGCCGAAGCGTTCATCGCCATACGGGAACGGCTTCTTGATGCCGGTGCGCTGGTAGCCACGACGCTCGTAGAAGGCGATCAGCTCGTCGCGCACGTCGATCACGGTCATCTGCATCACCGGTACGCCCCATTCGCGCGCGGCATGGGCTTCGGCCGCATCCATCAGCTGCTTGCCGACGCCACCGCCCTGCTGCGCCGGGTCAACCGAGAACATGCCGAAGTAGCCCTTGCCGTCGACATCGGCGACATGCGCGCAGGCCACCAGCCGGCCCTCGCGTTCGGCCAGCAGGATGGTCGAGCGCGGGCGGTCCAGGTCGGCCTGGATACCTTCGGCATCGATGCGGGCGCCGTCCAGCAGGTCGGCTTCGGTGGTCCAGCCGGCACGGCTGGCATCGCCGCGGTAGGCCGAAGTGACCAGGGTGATCAGGGCAGGAATGTCGGCCGGCGTGGCGGCGCGGAAGGTCAGGGTGCTCATGGCCCCATTCTAGGTGGGGCGTGGGCGGGCGCAAATGGGGGGACGCGGTCAGGAGAAGGGGGTCAGATCCCTTTCGCGCAGCGAAAGGGATCTGACCCCCTTCTCCTGCCACTCATCTGACCCGGCAGCGGGCGGCAGCCCTACAGACTTCGCTTTGGCCAGGGCGGATGCTCCGGGATCAGAGCCCTTTGCGAAGGGAAGGCTTTCGATTCCACCAATCCCAGGAGTCTCTGATGCCACGACCACGACGTGCCGATGTACCTGGATTTCCCCAGCATCTCACTCATCGCGGCAACGACAGGCAGGACGTGTTCTTTTCCGATGAGGATCGTCTGGCCTATCTGGGTCTGCTCTGCCTCCATGCACGGGAACAGCAATGCCGGGTCCACGCCTACGTGTTGATGGGCAACCATGTCCATCTGCTGGTCACGCCGGATCTGCCGGGTGGGCTGTCCAGGATGATGCAGGCGGTGAACCGCAGCTACGTTCGGCGCATCAACCAGGCGCGGGGCGGACCGGGACCTTGTGGGAGGGACGCTTCCATTCCACGCTGATTGACACTGATCGCTACCTGCTTGCTTGCCAGCGTTACATCGAACTCAACCCGGTGCGTGCGGGCATCGTGGCGCACCCTGGGGACTATCGCTGGTCAAGCTATCGAGCCCACGGGTTGGGTAAGCCCGACAGTTTGCTCGCGGCGCATTCGGTGTTCGAACGGATGGCGCCCGATCACGGCGAGCGGCGCAGGCGGTATGTCGAGTTCATCGAGGATGGCATTCCCGCGAGTGATCTGGCCGCGATCCGCAGGGCCCTGCATTCATAGCGACAGTTGCCGGAAGGGCTGGCCGGGTCAGAGCCCTTTCGCTGCGCGAAAGGGATCCGACCCTGAGGGCACTTCCGGCTGCCCTGGGGAATATCACCCCAGCAGCTTGCGGACCTTGGTCAGCGCGGTCATGAAGCGCTCGATTTCGGCGTGCGTGTTGTAGAACGCCAGCGAGGCACGGCAGGTCGCGGCTACGCCGAAGTACTGCAGCAGCGGGTGTGCACAGTGCTGGCCCGAACGCACGGCCACGCCTTCCAGGTCGAGCAGGGTGGCCAGGTCGTGGGCATGCGCGCCGTCGATCAGGAACGAGACCACGGCGGCCTTCTCGGGTGCCTCGCCGATGATGCGCAGGCCGTCGACGCGGCGCAGTTCCTCGGTGAAGTGCGCCAGCAGTTCGGCTTCGCGGGCTTCCACGTTCTCCTGGCCGAGCTGCTGCAGGTAGTCGGCGGCCACGCCCAGGCCGATGAAGCCGGCGATGTTCGGGGTGCCGGCTTCGAACTTGTGCGGGGCATCGTTGAACACGGTGCCTTCGAAGCTGACTTCCTTGATCATCTCGCCGCCACCGAGGAACGGCGGCATTGCGTCCAGGTGTTCGCGACGCGCCCACAGCGCACCGGTTCCGGTCGGGCCGCACATCTTGTGCCCGGTGATGGCGTAGAAGTCGCAGCCGATCGCGGCGACGTCGACCTTGCGGTGCGGCACGGCCTGCGAGCCATCGACCACGGTGATGATGCCGCGCTTGCGTGCCTCGCGGCAGATCTCGCGAACCGGGTTGACCGTACCCAGCACGTTGGAGACATGGGTGACCGCCAGCAGCTTGACCTCGGGGGTCATCGCCGCGCGCAGCGCGTCCAGGTCCAATGCGCCGTCGGGGGTGATCTCGGCGACGCGGAGGGTGGCGCCGGTACGTTGTGCGACCAGCTGCCACGGCACGATGTTGGCATGGTGCTCCATGCGCGACACCAGGATCACATCACCGGACTTCAGTCGCGGCAGTGCCCACGAATACGCCACCAGGTTGATGGCGAAGGTGGTGCCGCTGCACAGCACCAGATCGCTGGCGCGCACGTTGAGGAAGCGCGCCAGCTTGTTGCGCGCGCCCTCGTAGGCCTCGGTGGCCTCGCTGCCCAGGGCATGCACCGCGCGGCTGACGTTGGCGTTGTAGCGGCGGTAGAACTCGTCCACCGCGCCGATCACCTGCACCGGCTTCTGGCCGGTGTTGGCATTGTCGAAGTAGACCAGCGGCTTGCCGTGTACTTCGCGCATCAGCAGCGGGAAGTCGAGGCGGACGCGGTCCCAGTCGGGAGCGCCGGTGCGTTCTTCGGTCGGGCGCGGCGTGGACAGGTTCATGCCACACCCGCCTCGGCCAGGGCCTTGTCCAGGCGGCGTGCCAACTGCTCGCGCAGGGCCTCCGGCAGGATCTTCAGCGGTTCATGGCAGAACGCAGCGCTCAGCAGCGCCTGCGCCTGGGCCTGCGGCAGGCCGCGCGAGCGCAGGTAGAACAGCGCGTTGGCATCGAGCTGGCCGACGGTCGCACCGTGCGCGGCCTTCACTTCGTCGGCGTCGATCACCAGCGTCGGCTGGGTATCGATCTCGGCATCGGCCGACAACAGCAGGTTCTTGTTGGACAGGTTGGCGTCGGTGCCGTCGGCACCCTCGCGGATCTGGATGCCGCCATGGAACACCACGCGGCTGCGGTTGGCGGCGACACCACGCCACAGCAGTTCGCAGGCGGTATCGCGTGCGATGTGGTCGATGCCCAGCCGGGTCTCGACGTGGCGGCGGCCATTGCCGAGCAGCACGCCGTTGGCGGTCAGCCGGGCATTGTCGCCTTCCAGGCGCACGTTCAGTTCATGGCGGCTGAGTGCCGCACCCAGTTCCAGGTCGACGCGGTGGTACTGCGCGTCACGGGCCAGCACGGCATCGGTGCGCAGGAAGCTGGTCTGGCGCGCGCTGCCGGTCTGCACGCGGGCGTGCTTGAGCACGGCGTCGCGGGCGACATGTGCATGCAGCACGGTGTTGTCCAGGTGGGCGGAGTCGCCGACGCTGAAGCGGTGCTCGACCACGCCCAGGCTGGCGCCGACCCGCAGTTCGATCAGGTGGCGGTGGTGCCAGGCCAGGTCGGTATCGCCGGCGACGCTGGCGAACACCAGCTGCAGCGGCGCTTCGACCTGCACGCCTTCGTCCACGCGCAGCACCACGCCTTCATCGGCCAGCGCCGCATTGAGGCGGGCGAAGATCTCTTCGCTGCGCTCGTAGCGGCGGCCCAGGAAGCGTGCGGCGTCTTCGCCGGCGGCCAGAGCGGCCGACAGGGGCTGCAGCTGCACGCCGGCCGGCAGTGCCTGTACGTCGCTCAGCGCGGTATCCAGCCGGCCGTTGACGAACACCAGGCGCGGGGCCGGGATGTCGTCCAGCAGTGCGACGTCCAGGGCCGGGCCCTGCAGCGGTGCCGCGGCGAACGAGCGGCGCTCCAGCTGGCGCAGCGAGGTGTACTTCCAGGCTTCGTTGCGGGCGGCGGGCAGGCCGTCGCGCAGGGCCGCGTCCAGCACTTCGCGGCGCGCGTCGCTGCCGCTGAAGGCCCCGGCCATCGAGTCGAGCAGGGCGCTCATCAGACGGCCGCCTCGCGCACCACGCGATCCTTCAGGAAGTCATAGCCGTGTGCTTCCAGCTCCAGCGCCAGCTCCGGGCCACCGGTCTTGACGATGCGGCCATCGGCCAGCACGTGCACCACGTCCGGCTTGATGTAGTCGAGCAGGCGCTGGTAGTGGGTGATGACCAGGAACGAGCGGTCGGCGGCGCGCAGTGCGTTGACGCCGTCGGCCACGCTCTTCAGCGCGTCGATGTCCAGCCCCGAATCGGTCTCGTCCAGGATCGCCAGCTTCGGCTCCAGCACGGCCAGCTGGAAGATCTCGTTGCGCTTCTTCTCGCCACCGGAGAAGCCTTCGTTGACGCCCCGGTGCAGCAGCTCGTCCTTCAGGTGCAGCACGGCCAGCTTCTGGCGCACCAGCTTGAGGAACTGCATGGAGTCGAGTTCTTCCTCACCGCGTGCCTTGCGCTGGGCATTGAGCGCGGCGCGCAGGAAGTAGGTGTTGTTCACGCCCGGGATTTCCACCGGGTACTGGAACGCCAGGAACAGGCCGGCGGCGGCACGCGCTTCCGGGTCCTGCTCCAGCAGGTCGACGCCGTCGAACTGCACGCTGCCTTCGGTCACTTCGTAGCCGTCGCGGCCCGCCAGGACGTTGCCCAGGGTGGATTTGCCGGCGCCGTTCGGGCCCATGATGGCGTGCACCTGGCCGGGCTTCACATCCAGCGACAGGCCCTTGAGGATTTCCTTGTCGCCGATGCGGGCGTGGAGGTTTTCGATCTTCAGCATGGTGGGGGTTTCCGTGGGGCGGGCCGTGGCCCGCCAGTAAAGAGAATGCGTTTGCGAGGGGCGGGGGCGGGGGGTCAGCCCACTGAACCTTCCAGCGAGACTTCCAGCAGCTTCTTGGCTTCCACGGCGAACTCCATCGGCAGTTCGCGGAACACCTGCTTGCAGAAGCCGTCGACGATCATCGACACCGCGTCTTCCTGGCTGATGCCGCGGGCGCGGCAGTAGAACAGCTGGTCATCGGAGATCTTCGAGGTGGTGGCCTCGTGCTCGACGGTGGCCGCGGGATTCTTCACCTCGATGTAGGGGAAGGTGTGCGCGCCGCACTGCTTGCCGATCAGCAACGAGTCGCACTGGGTGTAGTTGCGGGCACCATCGGCGTTGCGATCGACCCTGACCAGGCCGCGGTAGGTGTTCTGGCCACGGCCGGCGCTGATGCCCTTGCTGACGATCTTGCTCTTGGTGCGCTTGCCGATGTGGATCATCTTGGTGCCGGTATCGGCCTGCTGGCGGTGGTGGGTCAACGCCACGGAGTGGAACTCACCGACCGAGTCGTCGCCCAGCAGCACGCAGGACGGGTACTTCCAGGTGATCGCCGAGCCGGTCTCGACCTGGGTCCAGGTGACCTTGCTGCGCGCGCCACGGCATTCGGCACGCTTGGTGACGAAGTTGTAGATGCCGCCGACGCCGTTCTCGTCGCCCGGGTACCAGTTCTGCACGGTGGAGTACTTGATCTCCGCGTCTTCCAGCGCGACCAGCTCGACCACCGCCGCGTGCAGCTGGTTCTCGTCGCGCATCGGCGCGGTGCAGCCTTCCAGGTAGGAGACGTAGGCCTTGTCCTCGCACACGATCAGGGTGCGCTCGAACTGGCCGGTATGGCCGGCGTTGATGCGGAAGTAGGTGCTCAGTTCCATCGGGCAGCGCACGCCGCTGGGGATGAACACGAAGCTGCCATCGGAGAACACCGCCGAGTTGAGCGCGGCGAAGTAGTTGTCGCCGACCGGCACCACGGTTCCCAGGTACTGGCGCACCAGTTCCGGGTGTTCCTTGATGGCCTCGGACATCGAGCAGAAGATGATGCCCTTCTCGGCCAGTTCCTTGCGGAAGGTGGTGCCGACGGACACCGAGTCGAACACCGCATCCACGGCGACGCCGGCCAGCTTGGCGCGTTCGTGCAGCGGCACGCCCAGCTTGTCGTAGGTGTCGAGCAGTTCCTTGGGCACGTCATCCAGCGAGGCGTACTTCGGGCCCTTCGGCGCGGAGTAGTAGCTGAGCGCCTGCAGGTCGATCGGAGCGATCTCCAGCTTGGCCCAGTCCGGCATCGGCATGGTCAGGAAGTGGCGGTAGGCGTCCAGGCGCCACTGCGTCATCCACTCCGGCTCTTCCTTCTTGGCCGACAGGGCACGGATGGTGTCCTCGTCCAGGCCCGGCGGCAGGGAGTCCGATTCGATCTCGGTGATGAAGCCGGCCGAATACTTGCGGCCGAGCTGCTCATGGATCTCGCGGTTGGGGGTGTCGTCGTGGGCGACGTTTTCGATGGTTTCGGTGGCCATGGGGGGCTGCCTACGGATCAGGAGACGACGTCGACAGCGATGCTGCGGCGCTGTTCGTCATCGGCAAGGGGGAGAGGGGGCAGGATCTGCGCAAGGCTGACATCGCGCAGGGCCTCGGAGACCACGTCGTTGATCAACCGCCAGCTGCTGCGCGCGCCGCACTTGGGCGCCATGCCGCACTGGTGGTGATCGTGGCTGCATTCGGTCAGGGCCAGCGGCCCTTCCATCGCTTCGACCACTTCGAACAGCGAGATCTCGATGGCCGGGCGGGTCAGGCGGTACCCGCCACGGACACCACGCAGGCCTTCGACCAGGCCGGCCTGGGCCAGCGGCTTGAGCACCTTGCTGACGGTGGGCGGCTCCAGGCCGGTGAATTCGGCCAGCTCGGTGGCACTGAGCACCTCGCCCGGACGGGCGGCGAGCACGGTCAGTACGACGGTGGCGTAATCGGTGAGCTTGGTGACACGCAACATGGGGATGCGAGTGGTTCTTAAAGCGGACTGAAATTGTACGCTTTTATTCGCCACCATCCAACCCGGGCATTCAGCCGGCGCTGGGGGCGGGGCCGGGAGGACGCACCGGGGCCGCTGCCAGGGCGCCATGCTGCGCCAACGGGGTGATTTTCGCAATCACCCGGAATGGGCGAGAATCCCGGTTCCATCCGCTGCAAACAGCCCGTGCCGATGCCGAAGAAGATCCAAGCCCGCAAGTCCGCCATCCATGGCAACGGTGTGTTCGCCGTGGCCCCGATCAAGCAGGGCGAGCGCGTGATCCAGTACAAGGGCCTGCTGCGCAGCCACGGCGACGTCGATGCCGATGACAGTGGCGATGTGGAAAGCGGCCACACGTTCCTGTTCACCCTCAACGATGACTGGGTGATCGATGCCAACTACAAGGGCAACGACGCGCGCTGGATCAACCACAGCTGCGACCCGAACTGCGAGGCGGTGATCGAGGAAGACGAGGACGGCGACAGCCGCGGCGACAAGGTGTTCATCGAGGCGGTGCGCGACATTGCCGCGGGCGAGGAGCTCACCTACAACTACGGGATCGTGCTGGCCGAGCGCCACACTGCCAAGCTGAAGAAGATCTGGGAGTGCCGTTGCGGCTCGCCCAAGTGCACCGGCACCATGCTGCAGCCGAAGCGCTGATCAGATCCGCAGGTGCCGGCCGCTGGCCGGCACCTGCGTGAAGGAAGAGCCGGCCATTGGCCGGCACGCCCTCATTTGCCCAGCACGCCTGCCGGCACCAGGTTGCCCAGGCTCTGGTTGAAGGTGACCACCAGCTTGCCGTTCTTCACCTGTGCCGACTGCACCTGCAGTGCGCCGAGCAGGCCGGCCACGGCCGGGTCCAGCTTGTAGATCGGTTCCCGCTGGGCGTAATCGCTCAGCCAGGCATTGAGCAGGCCGCGGGTGCGCGAATCGAGGCGACCGCCCTGGTTGGCCGGGGTGAAGTCATCCAGGGTCGGCTGCTGCAGGTGGAAGCCCTGGGTCTGCGCGTCGTAGCGCAGGCCGCTGCTGAGCTTCACCGTGCCCAGCCGGGCCGGGTTGCCACCGGCCGTGGCCAGCGCCAGGTCCATGCCGAGGTTCAGTCGTTCGCCGGCCGGAAGGCTCAGTTGCGGGTGGCTCATGGTCAGCGCGATCAGGCCGCCCAGTGCGCCCTGGGTGCGCGGGAAGCTGCCATCGAGGTACTGCTGTACGTCGCTGGCACCCACCGACAGTTCACGGCCGGAAATGGAAGGGGCCGCCTGTGCACCGATCGCCGCAGCGATCAGCACGGTGGAGGCGGCGAGGCGGGTCATCAGGGAACGCAGGCGCATGGCGGTGACCGGTGAATGGGGAATGGATGGGGAAAGAGTAGCCGCGGCGGCTGAATCGTGCGTGCATGCCGCTGCAACGGTTCAGTCCAGCGTTGGCCGCAGCTGTGCTGACTGGATCTGCCAGCTGCGACCATCGCTGCTGGGCTGCACGCGATACCAGCCGCCGAAGCGGAACACGCCGTTGGCGGTGACCGCGCGTATGCGTACCGGTACCTCCAGCAACCGCGGCGGCTGTTGGTCATCGCGTGCGATCGGGGTCTCGCTGTCGAGGCGCAGGGTGCGCAGGTCCTGCAGCTGGCGCAATGCCGCATCGTCTGCACGGCGGGGATCAACGGGCGCAATCGCCCAGGCCGCATCGCTGCTGCGGCGATCATGTTCGAGCAGGGCCCGCACGTAACGGTTGAGCATCACCGAAGGCGGCTCGGCATCGCTGGCCAGCGCGGCGAACAGCGGATCGATCGCCGCCGGCTGCAGTGCCGCCGCCTCGGTTGCGGTACTGGGCCGGGCTGCCGCGGTGGTGGCGGCCGCGGTTGGCGCCGGCGCCGGTTCCGGCGCGGGCTGCGGAGCTGGCCGTGAACAGCCGAGAAGCAGCAGAGGGGCGATCAACCACAGCCGATGGCGCATGCCTGCCTCCTCCCCGAGGCAATCTGGAGGAGCGCAGTGTATCGGGAGTGCCGGGATCAGCGGGAGGAGGGCAGCTGCTCCAGCGCATCCAGGGACGGCAGTACCTGCGCGGCGATAGCGGCCAGCGCATGGCCTTCGGTGCCGGCGTGGCGCTGCACGATGTCACGCAGCAGCTGGGTGGCGATCACCAGGGTCGCGCGTTCGTCGCCGCTCAGCCCGGCCGTGCGCGGCGCGGCTTCCAGCAGGCGCATCAGGTCGCGGCTGGCACGGTGTTCCAGTTCAATGGTGCAGCGCCCGGTGCACTGCACCCCGTCCTTTTCGATGGGGGTCACCGAGATCCGGTAGCGGGTGGAGGGGCTGGCCATGAGGGGATGCTCGCCGTAGCTGTGGAGGATGTGCCCACCATAGGCAAGGCCGCGGCCGGCGGCGACGGCCGCCGCTGCACGCAGTGTTCCACCCGGTACGTTCCGGGGCTGGCGCGGAGCGCACGCAGCCAATGGCAGCGGGCATGGACGGGTATTTCCCGGAATCCGGCACGCTGTGTTGCGGGCCGTGCTTCGGACAAAAAAAACGGGACGGCCAGAGCCGTCCCGTCGCAGTCCACTTCCGGGCGCGCGCTTAGAGCGCGGCGTCCTTCAGCTTCTTCAGCGGACGCACCTTCAGCTTGGTGGTGGCCGGCTTGGCGGCGAACCACTGCTCTTCCTTGGTGAACGGGTTGATGCCCTTGCGCTTCGGCTTGGCCGGCACATTGACGGTGGTGATCTTCAGCAGGCCCGGCAGGGTGAACGAGCCAGCGCCCTTCTTGTGCACCGAGGAGGCGACAGCGCCTTCCAGCGAGGCCAGCACAGCGCGGACGTCCTTGGCGATGACGCCGGAGGCTTCAGCGATGTGTGCAACCAGGCCGGACTTGGTCAGCACTTCCTTGATCGGCTTCGGAGCGGCCGGCTTGGCGGCTGCCTTCGTCGCGACTTTCTTCACTGCCTTCTTCGGGGCAGCCTTCTTAGCGGTCTTTGCCATGGTTTCCTGTTCCGTGAACGGTTGGTTGTTTGGTCGGCGCCGAACCCCGTCGGCAAGCGCAATGTAGGGCAACTCTCGGGCGCCGCCAATAGCCCGAAGCGTGGAAAGTGCATGTTTTTTCATATCCAGGCCGATTCAGTACATGGCCGGTGGTGCGGGATCGGGGCCGATGAGCGTGTTCACCGCCGCCGGGGGCGCCATCGGTTGAGCGCGCGAAACCACTGAAAACAAGGAGAAAGTGCGCGACAGGCTGGCGAGGAAGTGTCCACGTACCCGGTTTCCCGCAGGCGCGGGGCATGCGGCGGAGCGACGCAGGGCTAACGCGCGCCATGCGAGGGTGACCGTTCATCACCGCCACGCAGGAGCAGCACATGGGAATCTCGCGACACGCCACCGCGCACTGGGAAGGCGATCTGAAGTCGGGCAAGGGACAGTTGAGCACGCCGCAGAGTGGCCTGCTGGACAAGACCCGCTACGGTTTCAACAGCCGCTTCGGCGACGAGAAGGGCACCAATCCGGAAGAACTGATCGCCGCCGCGCATGCCGGCTGTTTCACCATGGCGCTGTCGGCCAAGCTCGGCGAAGCCGGTTTCACCCCGGCCTCGCTGGATACCGAGGCCAAGGTCGACCTGTCGCTGGAGGGCGGCCCGCAGCTGTCGCAGATCCGGCTGAAAGTGAAGGCCGTGGTGCCGGGCATCGACGCGGCGAAGTTCCGCGCCATCGCCGATGACGCCAAGCAGAACTGCCCGGTTTCCAAGGCGCTGAGCGCGGTGCCGATCAGCCTGGAAGCCGAGCTGGGCTGAGTGGAGGTGGTGCCGGCCGCTGGCCGGCAACTGCATGCATCGATGATCACGGTGGCAGCCGGCCAGTGGCCGGCTCTGCCCCCAGGGTGATCACCAGTCCAGGGTGCCGGTGATCACCGTCTGCACCTGGCCGCCGGACCAGACCTCGCCCTCGTCATCGACCTGCAGGGTCAGGCGGGCGTCGTGGCCGACTTCGCGGCCCTGGCTGACCTCGAACGGCGCGCGGCCGCGCGGTAGCGCATCACGCAGGTCCAGCCACGCCGCCAGCACCGCATTGGCGGCGCCCGAGGCGGCGTCCTCGAAGCGGCGGCCGTTGCCGACGAACGCACGCACCGCCAGGTCGAAGCCTTCGCGGCCATCGCTGAAGGCATAGGCGAATACGCCCATGCTGTCGCTGGACTCGGCCAGCGTGGCCACCGCATCCCAGTCCGGGTGCAGGGCGCGCAGGGCTGTTTCATCGGCCACCTGCACCACCCACCAGCTGCGGCCGCCCTGCATGCGTGCCGGCGGCAGCGCGCCCAGTGGCCAGTCCTTCAGTGCGGCCTGCAGGCGTGGATCGGTGGCCTCGGCGGTCTCGGCCAGCTGTGCACGCGGGGTGCGGATGGCGATGCGCTGCTGCGCACCCTCGCCACTGACGCGCAGCGGCAGGGCACCGGCGATGCCGTCCTGCACCAGCACGCCGTCAACCGGCGTGGCCAGGCCCGCCTGCAGCGCGGCATGCGCGGTGCCGACGCTGGGATGGCCGGCGAACGGAACTTCCTTCTGCGGGCTGAACATGCGCAGCCGGTAGCTGCTGCCGGGCGCCTGTGGCGGGAACACGAAGGTGGTCTCGGGCAGGCGCGTCCAGCGCGCGATGGCCTGCATGTCGGCATCGTCCAGGCCGTCGGCATCGAGCACCACGGCCAGTGGATTGCCGGCGCCGGCGCGCGGGGAGAACACATCCAGCTGCAGGAAACGGCGGGTGGACATCAGGGGCACTCCAGGAACAGGTGGCGCGCAGCTTAGCGCGCCGTTGTGGGGCCGAGCCGATGCCCGGCTGCATTGCGGTTGCGCCGTGCCGGCGAGCGCCGGCGCGGCGCTACGGCCAACGGACCTGGCCATCGATGACCGGCTGCACCTGGCCGCCGATCCAGACCACGCCCTGCGCGTCGACCTCGACGTGTACGCGGCCATCGCGGCCGACCTCGCGACCCTGGCTGGCCACGTAGCGGCCCTGCTGGCCGGGCAGGGCATCGCGCTGCCGCAGCCAGGCGCCGATCAGCGCATTGGCGCTGCCGGTGACCGGGTCTTCGGGCACGCTGGCCGCATCGGCCGGGCAGAACGCGCGCACCACGCGGGCGTGGCTGGCGCCGGCCTCGTCGGCGAACACCGCAACGCCGGTCGCGTCGGTGGCGATGCTCCAGTCGCGCAGGGCGGCCATGTCCGGCGCGAAGCCGCGCACGGCGGCGGCATCGCGCAGCGGCAGCAGCCACCAGCGTGCGCCGTTGTCCCACAGTTCGGGCCGGTGCCCGTGGGCAGCCTGCGACAGCAATGCGGCGGGTGCTGCGTCGGCAGGCGTCGCCAGCCGACGGGCGGCAGGGCTGGCCAGCTGGATGTGCAGCGCGTCGGCCGGGCCGCTTGCGCGCACCGGCAGCAGTCCCGCCGCGCACTGCTGCAGCAGCGCGCCGTCGCGCGGGCTGGCCAGGCCGCAGGTCACTGCCGCCCAGGCCGCGCCAACGCTGGGATGGCCGGCGAATGCCAGCTCCTGGGTCGGGGTGAAGATGCGGATGTGGTAGTCCGCGCCGGGGGCGCTGGGGCGCAGGAAGAACACCGTCTCGGACAGGTTCAGCCAGGCGGCCAGGGCCTGCATCTGGTCGCCGCAGAGCGGGTCGGCGTCGAGTACGGCCCCCAGGGGATTGCCGGTGCCGGGCCGGGTGGCGAAGACATCAAGCTGCAGGTAACGAAGGACGGCCATCTACGGTGATATTGCGCTTAGAATCAAAGGTTCCGCCCCCGAGGGCGGCTTCCCCACATTCTACATAGCCAATCCATGTCAGCTTCCCCCCTTGTCGATCGTTGGATCGTACTGAAGTTCGGCGGCACCTCGGTGTCGCGTCGTCACCGCTGGGACACGATCGGGAAGCTGGCGAAAAAACGCGCGGAAGAGACCGGCTCGCGCGTGTTGGTGGTGGTTTCCGCGCTGTCCGGGGTCACCAACGAGCTGACCGCGATTGCCGACGGCGCGCCGGACAGCCGTGATCGTGTAGCGGCGCTGGTCGAGCGCCATGAGGGCTTCCTGGTCGAACTGGGCCTGGGCCGCGAGGTGCTGGCCGAGCGCCTGGCGGCGCTGCAGGGCCTGCTGGACGACGCCCGTGCGGCCAGCCGGCCGCTGGACTGGCAGGCCGAAGTGCTGGGCCAGGGTGAGCTGCTGTCCTCCACGCTCGGTGCAGCCTATCTGCACGCTTCGGGCCTGGACATGGGCTGGATGGACGCCCGCCAGTGGCTGGACGCGATGCCGCCGCAGCCGAACCAGAGCGACTGGTCGCAGCGCCTGTCGGTGAACTGCCAGTGGCGCGCGGATGCGGACTGGATGCAGCGCTTCCGCGCGCAGCCGACCCGCCTGCTGATCACCCAGGGGTTCATCTCGCGGCATGCCGATGGCGGTACCGCCATCCTCGGCCGTGGCGGTTCGGATACCTCGGCGGCGTACTTCGGTGCGCTGCTCGGCGCCAGCCGCGTGGAGATCTGGACCGACGTGCCGGGCATGTTCAGCGCCAACCCGAAGGATGTGCCGGATGCGCGCCTGCTGACCCGCCTGGACTATTACGAAGCGCAGGAAATTGCCACCACCGGCGCCAAGGTGCTGCACCCGCGCTCGATCAAGCCATGCCGCGATGGCGGCGTGCCGATGGCGATCCTGGATACCGAGCGCCCGGAGCTGCCGGGTACCAGCATCGATGGCAATGCGGCGCCGGTGCCGGGCGTGAAGGCGATCAGCCGCCGCAACGGCATCGTGCTGGTGTCGATGGAAGGCATCGGCATGTGGCAGCAGGTCGGCTTCCTGGCTGACGTGTTCAACCTGTTCAAGAAGCATGGGTTGTCGGTGGACCTGATCGGTTCGGCCGAAACCAATGTCACGGTGTCGCTGGATCCGTCCGAGAACCTGGTCAACACCGATGTGCTGGCGGCGCTGTCGGCGGATCTGTCGCAGATCTGCAAGGTCAAGGTGATCGTGCCGTGCGCGGCGATCACCCTGGTCGGCCGCGGCATGCGTTCGCTGTTGCACAAGCTGTCGGACGTGTGGGCCACCTTCGGCCGTGAGCGCGTGCACATGATCTCGCAGTCGTCCAACGACCTGAACCTGACCTTCGTCATCGACGAAGCCGATGCCGATGGCCTGCTGCCGATCCTGCATGCCGAGCTGATCGACAGCGGTGCGATGCCGGTGGAGGAAACCGAAGTGTTCGGCCCGCGCTGGCGCGAAATCGCCGGCACCGTGCGCCCGCGCGGCACGCCCTGGTGGCGTGGCCAGCGTGCGCACCTGCTGCAGCTGGCCGATGCCGGCACGCCGCGCTACGTCTATCACCTGCCGACGGTTCGCGCGCGCGCCCGTGCGCTGGCCGCGATCAAGCCGATCGACCAGCGCTACTACGCGATCAAGGCCAACAGCCATCCAGCCATCCTGCAGCTGCTGGAGGCGGAAGGCTTCGGCCTGGAATGCGTATCGCACGGTGAGTTGAAGCATGTGTTCCAGCACCTTCCGGAGCTGTCGCCCAAGCGCGTGCTGTTCACCCCCAGCTTCTGCCCGCGCAGCGAGTACGAAGCGGCCTTCGCGCTTGGCGTGACCGTGACCGTCGACAACGTCGAAGCACTGCAGCGCTGGCCGGACCTGTTCCGCAACCGCGAACTCTGGCTGCGTGTCGATCTGGGCCGTGGCGAAGGCCACCATGCCAAGGTCCGCACCGGTGGCAAGGACTCCAAGTTCGGCCTGCCGATCGCCCGCGTCGACGAGTTCGTGCGCGCCGCCACGGACCTGGGCAGCCGCGTGGTCGGCCTGCATGCGCACCTGGGCAGCGGCGTGGAAACCTCGCAGCACTGGCGCCTGATGTGCGATGAACTGGCCGGTTTCGCCCGCCGCATCGGCAGCGTGCACACCATCGATATCGGCGGTGGCCTGCCGATTCCGTATTCTGCCGAAGACGAGCCGTTCGACCTGGAGGCGTGGGCCGAAGGGCTGGCCGAGGTCAAGGCACTGCATCCCGCGTTCCGCCTGGCGATCGAACCGGGGCGCTACCTGGTGGCCGAGTCCGGCGTGCTGCTGACCCATGTCACCCAGGTGGTGGAGAAGGACGGCGTGCGCCGTGTCGGCCTGGATGCCGGCATGAACGCGCTGATGCGCCCGGCCCTGTACGACGCCTGGCACGACATCGAGAACCTGAGCCGGCAGGGTGGCTATGCCGAAGCGGCGTTCGACGTGGTCGGCCCGATCTGCGAATCCAGCGACGTGTTCGGCAAGCGCCGCAAGCTGCCGGTGTCGACCGCGCCGGACGACGTGATGCTGATCGCCGACGCCGGCGCCTACGGCTACTCGATGGCCAACACCTACAACCAGCGGGCGTTGCCGCGCGAAGACGTGATCGAGTGATCATCACCCGCGCCCTGCACCCGCCCACCGACACGACCCGCGCCGCCGCGCGGGCCGGTGCCTGACCGGATACACCATGACTGCTTTCGATAAACACCAGGTTTCCCGCTTCCGCTTCGTCCGCTGCGATTTCGCTGCGGATACCGGCGTGGCCCGGCTGGTCTACGCCTTCGACGATGGCCCGGAGATGGTGGAAACCATCAACGTGCCCGGCGCTCCGTTCGTGCTGGACGAGGCGCGTGCGGCGGCCGTGCAGCGCGCGCTGCAACTGCTGCACCTGATCGCCGGCGTCAGCTATTACAAGGCGGGTGTACCGGAAACGGTCAGCATCGACAGCTATGCCATCGATGCCGGTACCGCTGCGCTGGTGGAGACGGTCTATCTCAATGGCCTGGGCGAGTTCGCGTACCGCAATGGCCTGAACCTGCGCGGGCGTTTCCGCCTGCCGGTACAGGGCGAGGCGGTGCAGGCACCGGTGCTGGGCCTGCGGCCGCACGCGCTGGTGGCGATCGGTGGCGGCAAGGATTCGCTGGTCAGCATCGAAGCCCTGCGCCGTGCCGGCGTGGACGAGACGGTGACCTGGATCGGTGGCTCGCAGCTGATCCGTGCCTGCGCCGAGCGCACCGGCCTGCCGACCCTCAACCTCGGTCGCGCGCTGGCACCGGAACTGTTCGAGCTCAACCGAATGGGCGCCTGGAACGGGCATATCCCGGTCACGGCGGTGAACTCGGCAATCATGGTGTTGGCCGCGCTGCTGCAGGGCGTGGACCAGGTGGTGTTCTCCAACGAACGTTCGGCCAGCTACGGCAGCCAGATCCCGGGCACCGGCGAAGTGAACCACCAGTGGTCCAAGGGCTGGGCATTCGAGCAGGCCTTCGGCAGCCATGTGCAGAAGCACGTAGCGGCGGACCTGCAGTACTACTCGCTGCTGCGCCCGATGTCCGAGCTGGCGGTGGCGCGACAGTTCGCCAAGACCGATTTCTACGACGCGCATTTCTCCAGCTGCAACCGCAACTTCCACATCCTCGGCGAGCGCCCGGTGAACCGCTGGTGCGGCGTCTGCCCGAAGTGCCATTTCGTGTTCCTGGCGCTGGCGCCGTTCATGCCCAAGACCCGCCTGGTGCGGATCTTCGGCCGCAACCTGCTGGACGATGCCGAACAGGCCGGTGGCTTCGATGCGCTGCTGGAGTTCCAGGACCACAAGCCGTTTGAATGTGTCGGTGAAGGCCGTGAGTCGCGTGCGGCGATGGCGACCCTGGCACAGCGCCCGGAGTGGAAGGAAGACGTGCTGGTGAAGCGCTTCTGCAATGAGATCCGGCCGCAGCTGGATGCCGCCGAACTGGAACTGGCGCCGCTGCTGCAGCTGCAGGGCGAACACCGCATTCCGGCCGCGTTGTGGGAACGGGTGCGTGAAGATTTCGAAGCTTGAAGGAAAGCGCGTCGCGCTGTGGGGCTGGGGCCGTGAGGGCCGTGCCGCGTTCGCGGTACTGCGCGAGCGCCTGCCGTCGTTGCCGCTGAGCCTGTTCTGCCCGGCCGCTGAAGTTGAGGCGGCGCGCCTGGAAACGCAGGGCGCGCTGGAGGTACGTGGCGAGCCCTCGGCCGAGGCGCTGGCCGCGTTCGAGGTGGTGATCAAGTCGCCCGGCATCAGCCCCTACCAGCCGATCGCACTGGCTGCGGCTGGGCAGGGCACTGTCTTCATCGGCGGTACCGCGCTGTGGTTCGCCGAGCATGCGGCCGGGGATGGCATCGTGCACGACACCGTGTGCGTGACCGGCACCAAGGGCAAGAGCACCACCACGGCGCTGGTCGCTCACCTGCTGCGCGCGGCCGGTCATCGCACCGGCCTGGTCGGCAACATCGGCCTGCCGCTGCTGGAAGTGCTGGACCCGCAACCGGCGCCCGAGTACTGGGCCGTCGAGCTGTCCAGCTACCAGACCGGTGAAGTGGCGCGCAGCGGGGCCCACCCGCAGGTGGCGGTGGTGCTGAACCTGTTCCCGGAGCATCTGGACTGGCACGGCAGTGAGCAGCGCTACATCGAGGACAAGCTGCGGCTGGTGACCGAAGCCGCGCCGCGCATTGCCGTCCTCAATGCGGCCGATCCGTATCTGGCCGCCCTGCAGCTGCCGGGCAGCGAGGTGGTCTGGTTCAACCAGCCGCAGGGCTGGCATATGCGCGGTGACATCGTGCACCGTGGCGCGCAGGCGGTGTTCGATACCCGCAACACGCCGCTGCCGGGCCGGCATAACCGCGGCAACCTGTGCGCGGTGCTGGCCGCGTTGGAAGCACTGGGACTTGATGCGGTGGCGCTGGCACCGGCGGTGCAGGATTTCCGCCCGTTGCCGAACCGCCTGCAGCGGATTGGCGACGCCGCGGGCCTGACCTACGTCAACGATTCGATCAGCACCACGCCGCATGCCAGCCTGGCCGCGCTGGAGTGTTTTGCCGGGCAGCGCATCGCGCTGCTGGTGGGCGGTCACGACCGTGGCCTGGACTGGACCGATTTCATGCAGCACATGGCGCACGACGTGCCGCCGGTGGAAATCGTGACCATGGGCAGCAACGGCCCGCGCATCCACGCGATGCTGCAGCCGCTGGCTGATGCTGGCCGCTTCGGCCTGCACGCCGCAGGCGACCTGCCCGAGGCGATGGCGCTGGCTCGCAGCGCGCTGGGGGCGCAGGGTGGGGTGGTGCTGCTGTCACCCGGGGCGCCGAGTTTCGGTGCGTACCGCGATTACGTGGCGCGTGGCCGTCATTTCGCCGAACTGGCCGGCTTCGATCCGGACAGCATCAGCGCGATTGCGGGGCTGGGTATCGCCTGAACCGCCGGATCGGGGTCGGACCCCTTTCCGCAGGAAAGGGCTCTGACCCCAGCGGGATCCCGTGCACCGACGAGCCCGCTCCTTGCATTGGATGGAACGCGGCTGAGACCGCCATCCACGCGTGGCGTGGATCTACTGTAGAGCCGAGCCCATGCTCGGCTGCCTTCACCCTTGGTCGTCGATGAACGCGTAGTCGCCGTCGATCAGCTGTTGCAGGTACGCATCGAAGCTCGGCGCAATCACCGCGTAGCTGTCGGGGTCGTGCAGGTAGCGCACCACCTGGCCGACGGTGCCACCCGATGCCGGATCGAAATCCAGGTACAGCATCGAAGTGCCGCCGTTGTTCATGCAGTGCGAGAAGCACAGGCGGCGATTCATCGGCAGGTCGGCATCGATGCCTTCACCCAGGATCTCCGGTTCGTCATCGAGCCATTCTTCGTAGATGGAACGGATGCTGTCGTCCCACTGCTGCTGGTCCTCGAAGATCTGAGCCACCGAGCGCAGGTAGTAGGGATAGCCGCCGCCCTCCACGTCCGAGCCGAGCATCAGCACGCAGACCTCGCCATCGGAGTATTCGCGGAAGTGCGTGCCATCCACGCGCGAGAGCAGCTCGAGCAGGCTGTCCGGCACCTGCGGCCAGTGCGCACGCAGGCGCTGCAGGTCTTCGGCGCGGGCGCCCTGGACCCACGCCCACTGTGGAGCATCCTCGGCAGGCAGGCGCGCGATCAAGCCAGACAGAAAACGATCAACAACATTCATGCAGAAAAAGGGGACGGAGGGGATTAAGTCGTATCCAACCACACCTGCGTCACGTCGCCAATGCAGAATGCGACGCGAGAGGGGTGAATACGGCTTAATCCCCTCCGTCCCCTTTTTTTGCGGAGCAGGCGCATGAATCGTTGGCGATGCGGTGTGGCGGTGATGCTGGGGCTGGCGGCGATGCCGGCGTGGGCGGCGATGAAGACCCAGCCGGTGGAGTGGACGCATCAGGGCACGACCTTCAGTGGCGTGCTGGTCTATGACGATGGCGGGCACGACAAACGTCCGGGACTGGTGATGGTGCCGAACTGGAAGGGCGTGAACGAATCGGCGGTCGAAAAGGCCAAGCAGCTCGCCGGCGATGACTATGTGGTGCTGGTGGCCGATGTGTACGGCAAGGGCGTGCGTCCGAAGACCGATGCCGAGGCCGGACCGGTGGCCAGCACGCTGCGCAACGACCGGCCGCTGCTGCGCGCACGCGCGCTGGAGGCGGTCAACGTGCTCAAGGCGCAGGCCGGCAAGGTGCCGCTCGACACCCGCCGGATCGGTGCAGTGGGTTTCTGCTTCGGTGGCACCACCGTGCTCGAGCTGGCGCGTGCCGGGGCGCCGCTGGCCGGCGTGGTCAGCCTGCATGGCGGCTTGGGATCGCCGTTGCCGGCACAGGCCGGTGGTACCCACCCGTCGGTGCTGGTTCTCAACGGGGCCGACGATACCAGCGTGAGCGCCGATGACATCGCCGCCTTCCAGAAGGAAATGAACGCGGCCAAGGTCGATTGGGAGTTCACCAACTACAGCGGTGCGGTGCACTGCTTCGCCGAGCGCGATGCCAACAGTCCGCCGGGCTGCCAGTACAACGCGCGTGCGGCCAAGCGCGCCTGGAAGGCGCTGGATGACTTCTTCGAGGAGCGGTTCGGGAAGGATTGAGAGGCAGTGCCGACCAACGGTCGGCACCTACCGATGTTTCAGTGCCGACCAACGGTCGGCACCTACCGATGTTTCAGTGCCGGCCAACGGTCGGCACCTACCGATGTTTCAGTGCCGACCAACGGTCGGCACCTGCCGATGTTTCAGTGCCGACCAACGGTCGGCACCCACCAGATGCCTGCATGCCGGCCAGTGGTCGGCACATCCTCGGTCAATGCGAGCGCTGCACCGCGTAGCGGGCCAGGCCGCGCAGGGCGGCGACGGCATCGTTGTCGCCCAGGCCGTCCAGCGCGCGCTCGGCGGCTTCGGCGTATTCCTCGGCACGGGCGCGGCTGTACTCCAGGCCGCCGGTGGCGCGGATGGCCGCCAGCACTTCCGGCATCGCCGACGCGTCGCCGTCCTGCACGATGCTGCGAAGGCGTTCGCGGGTGGCGTCGTCGGAGTGGGCCATCGCGTGGATCAGCGGCAGGGTGGCCTTGCCTTCGGCGAGGTCGTCGCCCAGGTTCTTGCCCAGCTCGTCGGCATTGGCCGAGTAGTCCAGCACATCGTCGGCGATCTGGAACGCGTAGCCCAGGTGCATGCCGTAGTCGAACAGGGCCTGCTGGGTGGCTTCATCCACGCCGCTGGCCAGCGCGCCCAGGCGGGTACCGGCGGCGAACAGCACCGCGGTCTTGCGCTCGATCACGCGCAGGTAGGCCGCTTCGTCGGTATCCGGGTTATGCACGTGCAGCAGCTGCAGCACTTCACCCTCGGCGATGCGGTTGGTGGCATCGGCCAGGATCTGCATCACCGACATGCGCTCCAGCTCGACCATCAGCTGGAAGCTGCGCGAGTACAGGAAGTCGCCGACCAGCACGCTCGGGGCATTGCCCCACAGCGCATTGGCGGTGCTGCGACCGCGCCGCAGGCTGGATTCGTCCACCACGTCGTCGTGCAGCAGGGTCGAGGTGTGGATGAACTCGATGATGGCCGCCAGATGGTGGTGGTCCGGGCCGGCCTGGCCGACCGCGTGGCCGGCCAGCATCACCAGCATCGGGCGCAGGCGTTTGCCGCCGGCGGAAATGATGTGGTCGGCGATCTGGTTGATCAGCACGACGTCCGAGGACAGCCGGCGCCGGATCAGGGCGTCGACGGCGGCCATGTCGGCCGCGGCAAGCGACTGGATCTGGGGCAGGCCCAGGGCGGGACGGGTGTCTTCGGTGATGGTCATGCGATCAGGCTTTCAGGCTCACCGCTGATTATAGGCGCTGCCCGTGAATTCGGGCGCAAACCGGGCGGTCGGGGTTGCCCGGCCCGGCCGGCTCCGCCGCCTGCGTGAATACGTATGCAGGTTGCGCCATGCCCGGGGGGCCGCCGCTAAGCTTGCCGGAACAGGATTTCGGCCCGCTTCCGGTGGGTCATGCACGCCCGGAGGGGGGCTGTCGATGTCGCACTATCCATGGTGGCGCGGAGCCGTCATCTACCAGATCTACCCGCGCAGCTACCTCGACGCCAATGGCGATGGCGTGGGCGACCTGCCCGGCATCATCGAGCGCTTGGACCACATTGCCGCGCTGGGCGTGGACGCGATCTGGATCTCGCCGTTCTTCAGGTCGCCCATGGCCGATTTCGGCTATGACATCGCCGACTACCGCGATGTCGACCCGCTGTTCGGCAGCCTGGACGACTTCGACCGCCTGTTGGCCAAGGCCCACGGCCTGGGCCTGAAGGTGATGATCGACCAGGTGCTGAGCCACACCTCGATCGAACATGCCTGGTTCCGCGAAAGCCGGCAGGACCGCCGCAACCCGAAGGCCGACTGGTACGTCTGGGCCGATCCGCGCGAGGACGGCACCCCGCCGAACAACTGGCTGTCGCTGTTCGGTGGCTGCGCTTGGCAGTGGGAGCCGCGCCGCGAGCAGTACTACCTGCACAACTTCCTGGTCGACCAGCCGGACCTGAACTTCCATCACCCGGAGGTGCAGCAGGCGACCCTGGACAATGTGCGCTTCTGGCTGGACCGTGGCGTGGACGGCTTCCGCCTGGATGCGATCAACTTCTGTTTCCATGACGCGCAGCTGCGCGACAACCCGGCAAAGCCGGCCGGGAAGCGGGTTGGCCGCGGCTTCAGCGCGGACAACCCCTACGCGTACCAGTACCACTACTACAACAACACCCAGCCGGAGAACCTGCCGTTCCTGGAGCGGCTGCGCGCCTTGCTGGATGCGTATCCGGGGGCGGTCAGCCTGGGCGAGATCTCTTCGGAGGACTCGCTGGCGACCACCGCCGAGTACACCCGCGATGGCCGCCTGCACATGGGCTACAGCTTCGAGCTGCTGGTCAATGACTACAGCGCGGGCTACATCCGCGATACGGTCTCGCGCCTGGAAGCGGCGATGACCGAAGGCTGGCCGTGCTGGGCGGTTTCGAATCACGATGTGGAGCGGGCGGTCAGCCGCTGGGGCGGCCACCCGGCCGATCCGCGGCTGGCGCGGATGCTGGTGGCGATGCTGTGCTCGCTGCGCGGTTCGGTCTGCCTGTACCAGGGCGAGGAGCTGGGGCTGGCCGAGGCCGAGGTGCCGTTCGAAGCCCTGCGGGACCCCTATGGCATCACGTTCTGGCCCAACTTCAAGGGCCGCGACGGATGCCGTACGCCGTTGCCGTGGACCGATGCGCCGTTGGCCGGCTTCACCTCCGGCCAGCCCTGGTTGCCGATTCCGGCCGAGCACCGGGCCGCGGCCGTGGCGGTGCAGGAGCGCGACCCGGACTCGGTCCTGGCCGCCTTCCGCGCGTTCCTGGCCTGGCGGCGGGGACAGCCGGCGCTATTGCATGGCAGCATCAGATTCATCGAAAGTGCCGAGCCAGTGCTGCTGTTCGAGCGTATGCTTGCAGATGAAACCCTCCTGCTGGCCTTCAACCTGTCGGCCGAAGCGGTGAGCCACCCGCTGCCGCCGGGCGACTGGCAGGTGGTGGCGGTGCCGGGCCCGGATGCGGGCACGGTGCAGGGCAATGAACTCCAGCTGCCGCCGCGTGCGGTGTATTGCGCCCGACGCAGCTGACCGTTTTCTCCGGTGGCGGTACTTGCGGGGACGGGGCCGAAGCGCCCCGTCCCTTTTTTGTGGATGGGATGGCGGTGAAGGGCATCCACGCATGGCGTGGATCTACTGGGGATGGCCCTTGTCCACGTCATTCGCCGGCATCTGCGCAAAAAGGAAACCCGCTGCCTGCGCAGCGGGTTTGCGATGAGTCGTTGCCGGCCAGCGGCCGGCACTACCCGGTCATGCTCAGAACTTGTAGTTCACGCCCAGCATGTAGGTGCGGCCCCACTCGATGTACTCCAGTGGGCGGTCCTTGCTGCCGGCGTAGGTGCGGTAGGGCTCGTTGGTCAGGTTGCTGCCCTGCAGCAGCAGGGTCAGGCCACGCAGGGCGCTGCTGTCGCTGAAGGTGTAGCTGACCTGCGCATCGGTCACGTTCTCGCCGACCACGTAACGCAGGCTGCGATTGCCGTTGAAGTTGCCGATCTCGCCGATGAAGTCCGAGCGGCGACGCTGGCTGACGCGTGCTTCAAAGCCGCTGCGCTCGTAGTAGGCGGTGAAGTTGTACACGCGCTTGGACAGGCCTGGCAGGCTGATCGGATCAGTGCCCACGCTGGACGCGCTTTCCGGGTCCAGGATGGTGATGTCGCTCTTGTTGAACGTCGCACTGGCCTGCACGCCGAAACCACGCAGGCTGTCGGTCAGCATCTCCAGCGGGAACGATGCGGTCAGCTCCAGGCCCTTCAGCGTGCCGCCCTTGCCGTTCTGCGGCGCGGAGAAGGTGCCGGTGGTCAGCACCGGGGCGGTCATGCCCGGCGGCGGTACATAGCTGCCCAGCAGCGAGGTGAAGTCGTAGTTGTCCACCGACTGGGTGTAGACGTAGCTCTTCAGGTCCTTGTAGAAGATCGCTGCGGCCACATAGGCCTTCTCACCGAAGTACTTCTCATAGGACAGGTCCAGTGCGGTGGCGCGCCACGGATCCAGCAGCGGGTTGCCGCCACTGCCGCCGGGGCGACCGGTGCCGGTATCCACGCCGAATTCCAGGCCGGCACGCATCTGGTCCACGCGTGGGCGCGCGACCTGCTTGGCGGCGGCGAAGCGCAGCGTCTGCTGATGCGGGAACATGAAGACCAGGTTCAAGCTCGGCAGCCAGTCGTTGTAGGTGCGGCCGTTCGAATAGGGCTGCACGTTGTTGCCGGCCGGCTGCGAGCTGTCCCAGTAGCGTGAATCCGAGCTCTGGTCGGTGTGCTGCATCTGCACGCCGATGTTGCCGCGCACGCCGACCACGCCGATGTCGGTGTTGATGTTCAGGCGCGCCCACGCCGTGGTGATCTTCTCCTGCACCGTCCACGACTTGGGAATCAGGTAGTCGAGGTTGTCGACCGGATTGAACCGCATGTAGCGGCCCACGGCGGCCGGTACGTTCCAGGCCGGGATGTTGCCCAGGCCGGCGAAGCTCAGGTCGACCGGGCGGTACTGCAGGTCCGAAGCGATGTTGGCGTCGCCCTGCGCACCGAGCAGGATGTTGCCTTCGGACTGGGTCTTCACCTTGCGGCGGTCAGCGTAGTTCACGCCGATATCGATGTCCGGCGCCCACGATGCGATGGCGTCGGGCAGGGCGATGGTGGCAGCCAGCTTGCCACCCTTCAGGCGGTCTTCCACCTTCGGCACCTTGCCGTAGCCGGAGCCGTAGATGGTGTTGGTCAGGAACAGCGCATCCGGGTTGGAATAGTTCAGCCCCGGGCTGATCTGCGAGAAGCCGTTCTGGCGGATCGTCACGCCGATCGTATCCAGCTGCGGCATCGGGGTCAGCTGAAGATTGTTCTCCAGGTTCAGCTCATCGCGCGTGGCCTTGGAGTAGTTCAGGTCGGCGACCAGCTTGACGCCACCGAAGTTGAACTCGTTGTTCCAGCCGAAGGCGTCGATCTTGTCCTTGCGCTTGTTGTACATGCCACGCACCAGCGGATACACGCCGCTGGCGGTGCCGCCGGTGAACGAGCCGTTGGCGTTGATCTGCGGGTTGCTGACCAGCAGGCCGGGGCTGTAGTTGCCGTTGTAGTTGCTCAGGTTGAGCTCGAACTGGTTGGCGGTATCGATCTGCTCGGCTTCGGTGTGGAATGCATCGAAGGTGCTGGTCCAGCTGTTGTTGGGCCGGAACTGGATGGTGGCCATCACACCATCGCGCTTGTTGTTGCCGGTGCGGCGCAGCGCCTTGATGCCGTCGGAGAAGTAGGTGCCCGCGGCCACACCCGGGCGGTTGCCCTTGTCGGTGTGCTCGGTGGTCCACGGCTCATACAGGCCGACCTGGTTTTCCTGGATCGGCATGTCGCTGTGCGCATAGCCGATGGCGATGCCGAGGGTCTTGTCCAGGAACTGGTCGATGTAGCTGGCACTGAAACGGTTGCCGTACGGGTCGACATTGGCGGCGCGGCCCAGCGAACTCTTCTGGTAGCGGCCGCCGACCGCGATCACGCGCTCGCCGAAGCTGAGCGGTCGCGCGGTCTGCATGTCGATGGTGCCCGACAGGCCCTGGCCGACCAGTGCCGCATCCGGGGTCTTGTAGACGGTCACGCCATTGACCAGCTCGGACGGATACTGGTCGAACTCGACGCCGCGGTTGTCGCCGGTGCTGACCACTTCACGGCCGTTGAGCAGGGTGGTGGCGAAGTCCGGAGACAGGCCGCGCACACTGATCACCTGGGCCCGCCCGGCCACGCGCTGTGCGGCCAGGCCGGGCAGGCGCGAGATGGACTCGGCGATGCTCACGTCCGGCAGCTTGCCGATGTCTTCGGCGGAGATCGCTTCGACCACTGAGGTGGCGTCCTGCTTGACCGCGATCGCACTCTCGATGCCGCGGCGGATGCCGGTGACCTGCACCGTATCCAGGTTGGTGGCGGCGGTGCCGGCCGGCGTGGTGGTGCTCTGCGTGGACTGTGCCGACGCCAGTGTCGGCGCCAGGACAACGGCCAGCGCGATGCTCAGCGCGCTGCGCTTGTGGTTCAACATTTTCCCCTCCCAGGCAATGTTGCAGATCGATTCGTGGACGTCCCGGCGTTGCCGTGGACGTGCGACGCGGTGGCCGCTGTCGTCGCCGCTATGGTAGGCAGCGCGTTCTTCGCGGGAATCACCCTGCATACGTATTCAATGGTGCGTGCAGGGCTGTAATCGCTTTCAGGCAGAACTTGCGGTGGTGCCGGCCGCTGGCCGGTAGTCACGATCACCGGGTTGCCGGCCGGCGACCGGCACTCCCGGGGCATTCAGAGCGGTGTGAAGCGGATGGCCTGCCCGCCACCCGGCGCCAGCACCAGGGTCAGCGCATCGGCACGGGTCACTTCGCGGGTTTCGCGGATGAACGCGAACGGGTTGCTGCGGAAGTCGGCGCCGTCACCGTCACGGTAGATATCGGCGCGGTAGCGCACGCCGGGCTCCAGGAAACCCAGCTGCAGCGGCAGCACACGACCGTGTTCATCGGTGATGCTGCCGAGGAACCAGTCGCGGCTGTTGCGGTCGCGGCGCACGATGGTCACGTAGTCGCCCACTTCGCCATCCAGTACGTAGCTCTGCTCCCAGTCCACCGCCACGTCCTCGATGAAACGGAATGCCTCGCGATGCTGCAGGTAGTGCTCGGGCAGGTCGGCGGCCATCTGGATCGGGCTGTACAGCACCACGTACAGCGCCAGCTGGCGTGCCAGCGTGCTGGGGATGGCCTGGCCGTGGCGGCCCTTCAGGCTGAGGATGCCGGGGGTGTAGTCCATCGGCCCGGCCAGCATGCGGGTGAACACCAGGTTGACCTCGTGCTCCGGCGGGTTGGGGGGCTGGCCCCAGGCGTTGTACTCCATGCCGCGCGCGCCTTCGCGCGAGATCCAGTTCGGGTAGGTGCGGCGCAGGCCGGTGTCCTTGATCGGCTCGTGCGGGTTGACCGACAGGTGCCGGCGCGCGGCCTCCTGCACCACCTTCAGGTGGTGGCGGGCCATGAACTGCCCATCATGCCACTCGCGCCAGAGCGGGCCACCGGCCGGGTTGCGGCGGTCGACCTGGCCGTCATCGCAGACATAGCCGGTCTTGAACTGGTCCACGCCCAGCTGCGCGTACAGGTCCAGCGCGGCACCCAGCTGGTCTTCGTAGTGTTCGATGGCGCAGCCGGTTTCATGGTGGCCGATCAGGTGCACGCCCTTGCCCAGGCCATATGCTGACAGCGCTTCGATATCGAAGTCGGGCGCGGCGCGGGTGAAGTCGAAGTCGTAGCCGTTGCCGACCCAGTTGCCATCCCAGCCCGGGTTCCAGCCCTCCACCAGCACGCCACGGAAGCCGTGTGCGGCGGCGAAGTCGATCACCTTCTTGGTCTTCGCGGTGGTGGCCGCGTGCTTCGGTCCGGTCGCCCAGCTCTCATTGTCCAGGTGCATCGACCACCACACGCCCAGGTACTTGGCCGGCTTCACCCAGCTCACATCGCCCAGCGCATTGGGTTCATTGAGGTTGAGGATCAGGTCCGATTCGACCAGGCCACCGGCGCGGTCGGCGATCTGCAGCGTGCGCCACGGCGTGGCAAAGGGCAGGGTACGGCGCACCTTCCAGCCTTCGGCCGAAGGCGAGAGCTGCGCGCGCAGGCGCTGGCCCTCGGTGCGGCGCAGCCACATGCCGGCATAGTCCACCAGCGCCGCCTCGTGGATTGCCACATGCAGGCCATCGCGGCTGCGCAGCGTCATCGGCGTGTGCACCAGCGGTACTTCACGCAGTGGCGTGCGCTGGTACAGGTATTCGTAGTGGATCGGTTCGCCGGCGGGAATCCACCACGCGGTGGATTCCTGCGCGATGGCGAACTCGGTCAGTTCGTCATCGATGATCGCCTCGTGCAGATTCGGCTGTTCGGGGAACACATAGCGGAAGCCGAGGCCATCGTCGTAGACGCGGAACACCACATCCAGCCGCCGCTTGCTGCCGGTGCTCTCGGCCAGCTGCACGGTCAGCTCGTTGTAGTGGTTGCGGGTGAGCCGGCGTTCGCCCCAGGGCTGCTCCCAACGCTCATCGATGCTGCGCCGCTCCTGTCCCACTACGGTGAAATCGCGGTCCAGGCGGCCGTCGCGCAGTACGAACCCCAGCCTTGAATCCTCCACCACGGCCTCGCCGAGGCGCTCGACGCGGTAGCGCGCGGTGCCGCCGTCCAGCACCAGGCTGACCGTGAGTACCTTGCCGGGTGATTGGACGCTGGTTACCTGTGGCGCGGCCTGGGCCAGCATGGCCCACCCCAGCAGGAGCAGGCCGAGCACGCGTGCGGGCACCGCACGTACAGCAGTGGATGACACCGGCATGTCCCCTCCCAAGGCGCCGTTGGCAGACCCGGACCATAAGCCAGCACGACGGGCGCGCCAGCGCACCAGGCGATGAATACGTATGCAGCTGGACGCAGCCGACAGCCCCGCGTCTACCATGGGGCCAAGGCACCTTGAGGGAGGCGCCGTGCCCGCCCGCCGGCAACGACGGTGCGGACCTACAACGCGTGCAGAGAGGGAGGGAGGCCGACGGGCGCAAGCCGGTCCGCCGCTTCGATGCTGAAGATCATTTGCCTGACCGCTGCCCTCGGGGCAGCGCTGGGATCGACCGCGCAGGCGGCCGACCTGCAATTCGATGGCCGCCACGCGCGTGCCGAAGCCGCTGCCGGCGGCAGCTTCGTGCTGCATGCACCGAGCGGAGAGGTGCGCATCGCGGCGATGCCGATGCGCAGCCAGACCGGCAGCGTGATGTTCGATGCACTGTTCGCGCTGGCGCAGCAGGAAATGGACCAGGATCGCGTGGATGCGATCCGCGATCCCGCGTTCGACGAAGGCCGGCCGGTGCCGTGCGAGTGCTTCCAGACCGGCGCGCGCTGGCCCTACGTGTGGACCCGCGATGTCAGCTTCGCCGCCGACCTGGCGCTGGCGCGGCTGGATCCGCAGCGCACCCGGCAGTCGCTGCAGTTCAAGCTGTCGGCGGCGCGCGATGGGCATACGCCCGGGTTGTTCGTCGCGCAGGACACCGGTTCCGGCGGCAGCTGGCCGATCAGCAGCGACCGCGTGGTGTGGTTCCTCGCCGCACGCCATCTGCTGGACGATCGCGCGTTTGCCGACCAGGTCTGGCAGGCGCTGCAGGGTACGCTGGCGCAGGACCGCGCGATGGTGTTCGACGCGCAGATGGGCCTGTACCGTGGCGAGACCTCCTTCCTGGACTGGCGCGAGCAGACCTACCCGGACTGGACCCGTGAGGACGTGCGCTTCATCGGTGATTCCTACGCGTTGTCCACCAACGTGCTGCACTACCAGGCGCTGCGCCTGGCCGAGCGGCTGGCCGGTCAGCACGGTGATACCCGCGCGGCTGACTACAAGGCCTGGGCCGACGCGCTGGCGCAGCAGATCGATGCCCGCTTCTGGCGCGAGGATATCGGCCAGTACATGAGCTACATCGGCGAAGCCGCGCACCCGGTGCCGTACGCCAAGGTCGACCTGCTCGGCCTGTCGTTGGGCATCCTGGCCGACGTGCTGCCGCCCGAGCGTGCGCGCCGTGCGCTGGCGGCGTACCCGATGGGGCCGGCCGGCAGCCCGGTGGTGTGGCCGCAGGAGGCACAGCAGCCGATCTACCACAACCGCGCGATCTGGCCGTTCGTCAGCGCCTATTCGCTGCGTGCCGCACGCCAACTGGATGACGCACCGCGCATCGCTGCCGAGATCCGCTCGCTGATGCAGGGCGCGGCGCTGGCCGGTTCCAACATGGAAAACTACGAACTGGTCAGCCAGGCCGTGCATGTTGATGAAGGCGCACTCAGCGGCCCGGTGGTCAATTCCGAACGCCAGCTGTGGTCGGTAGCCGGCTATCTGTCGATGGTGGTCGAGGGCGTGTTCGGCGTGCAGGACGATGGCCGTGTGCTGCCCAAGCTGCCTGCGGCGCTGGTACCGGAACTGTTCGGCAGCCAGCGCAGCATCCGCCTGGACGTTGCGGGCAGGCGCTACGTGCTGGAGCGCCCGCAGCAGCTGGGTGATGGCCTGCTGGTTGCCGGCACAACGCTGACCCAGGGCGACACGACCACGGTGCAGCTGGTCGCTGCCCCTTCCGCGAGTGGCTTCAATGGCCGGGTGGCCGAGGCCAATGCGCGTGCACCCGCCACTCCGGCGCTGCCGCAGCCGACGCGCGAAGGCAGGGGCTGGACCGTGCCGGTGGCGGCGGACCAGGTGCTGTGGAAGGACGGCCAGCGGGTCGTCGCCGGTGAGGGCCCGGCGCAGGTGGCCGACGATGGCCTGCAGCATTGCCTCAGCCTGACCCGTCGCGAGGGCACGCTGGAGTCACTGCACAGCCCGACGACCTGCGTGGGCCCGCAGCAGCGGCTGAAAGGGGAACAGCGCTGGCAGTTCAGTGCCGCGCAGGCCGGCCACGTGCGCCTGCGCCTGCAGTACAGCAACGCGAACGGCCCGATCAACACCGGCGTCACCGCTGCGGTGAAGCAGCTGGCACTGCAGTGCCCGGGCCAGCCGCTGCAGCGGCACACCGTCACCCTGCCGCACAGCGTGGCGGTGCAGGATTCGACCTCGGCGACCTTTGCCGTACCCCGGGGCCGTTGCACGGTAACGCTTGAAGAGGGCTTCAACATGAGCGCGCTGCAACACTTCGCCCACTACACCCGCGGCAAGGGCGGGCGCGACGGCGTGCTCAACCAGGCCCAGGTGCAGGCGCTGATGGTGGCGCCGGTGGCCGCGGCAGAGGGCGCACGATGAATCGTCCCGCCAAACCGCAGCTGTCGTTCTGGCAGATCTGGAACATGTGCTTCGGCTTCCTCGGCATCCAGTTCGGCTTCGCCCTGCAGAACGCCAATGCCAGCCGCATCTTCGAGACCCTGGGCGCGGACATCGACGCGGTACCGGGGCTGTGGATCGCCGCGCCGCTGACCGGCCTGCTGGTGCAGCCGGTGATCGGCTACCTGTCCGACCGCACCTGGACGCGCTGGGGGCGGCGCCGTCCGTTCTTCATGATCGGTGCGGTGCTGACCACGCTGGCGCTGCTGGTGATGCCGAACTCGCCGACGCTGTGGATCGCCGCTGGCACGCTGTGGGTGCTGGACGCGTCGATCAACGTGTCGATGGAACCGTTCCGTGCCTTCGTCGGCGACCAGCTGGCGCCACGCCAGCGTCCAGCGGGCTACGCGATGCAGAGCTTCTTCATCGGCGTGGGGGCCATCGTCGCCAGCTTCCTGCCGTTCATCCTGGCCCACTTCGGGGTTGCCAATACCGCCGCCGCAGGTGAGGTGCCGGACACCGTGCGCTATGCGTTCTACTTCGGCGCGGTGGTGCTGCTGGCAGCAATTACCTGGACGGTGGTCAGTACCCGCGAGTATTCGCCGGCCGAGCTGGCTGCGTTCGATGATGCCGAGCCATCGGCACAGCATGCAGCAGCGGCGATCAGTGGCCCGGCATCCTGGACCCGGGTGGCCGCATGGCTGGGGCTGGGCGTGCTGCTGGCGCTGCTGATCGCGTGGCGGCAGGGCGACAGGATGCTGTACGTGCTGGCGGGACTGTGTGCCGGCTATGGCCTGCTGCTGGCGCTCGCGCGCACGTTGCCGGCCACGCACATGCTGGCCGCCATCGTCGGCGACCTGCGCGCGATGCCGGTCACCATGCGTCGCCTGGCGTGGGTGCAGTTCTTCTCGTGGTTCGCGCTGTTTGCGATGTGGATCTACACCACCGCCGCGGTGGCTGGCGCCCACTTCGGTTCGACCGAGCCCGAGTCGGCGGCCTACAACGAGGGCGCCAACTGGGTGGGCGTACTGTTCGGCGCCTACAACGGTTTCGCCGCGCTGGCGGCGGTGCTGATTCCGCTGATGGTGCGTGCGATCGGCCTGCGCTGGAGCCACCTGGTCAACCTGTGGCTGGGCGGTGCCGGGCTGGTCTCGCTGATGTTCATCCGCGATCCGCACTGGCTGCTGCTGTCGATGGTCGGCGTCGGCTTTGCCTGGGCGTCCATTCTCTCGCTGCCCTATGCACTGCTGTCCGACAGCGTGCCGGCATCGAAGATGGGCGTGTACATGGGCATCTTCAATTTCTTCATCGTGATCCCGCAGCTGGTTGCGGCCAGTGCGCTCGGCTTCGCCCTGCGTACCCTGCTGGGTGGCCAGCCGATGCATGTCCTGGTGCTGGGCGGCTGCAGCCTGTTCATCGCCGGCCTGTGCGTGTTGTGGGTTCCGTCCCGTCCGGAGGTGGTGTGATGCGTGGTGCGCTGTCTGTTGCTGTTTCCCTGATGCTGCTGGCCGGCCACGCGGCGGCCTCGCCGCGCCCGGACTACGTGGGTACCACCGAACCGTTCGCCAGCGATGCGGTGTACTTCGTGGTCACCGACCGCTTCGTCAACGGGGATCCGTCCAACGATCATCGTGACCAGGGCGGCGCGCACCGCACCTTCGATATTCCGGTGCCATGCCCGGACAAGGTGGACGGCAACATCGGCTACCTCGGCGGTGACTTCCGCGGCGTGCTCGACAATGCGGCCTACATCCGCAATCTGGGCTTCGGCGCGGTGTGGATCACGCCCATCGTCGACAACCCGGACGAGGCCTTCACCGGCAGCAAGCCGATCAGCTGCACCAGCACGCTGACCGACCGCGGCAAGACCGGCTACCACGGCTACTGGGGCATCAACTTCTACACGCTGGACGAGCACCTGCCGAGCCGCGACCTGGACTTCGCCGGGCTGACCAAAGGCCTGCACGGTGCTGGCCTGAAGGTGGTGCTGGACATCGTCGGCAACCACGGCTCGCCGGCCTGGACCATGCCGACGCGGCAGCCGCAGTTCGGCCAGCTGTTCGACAAGGACGGCACGCTGATTGCCGATCACCAGAATCTGCCGCCGCAGAAGCTGGACCCGAAGCACAACCCGTTGCACGCGTTCTACAACAACATCGGTCCGGTCGACAGCAAGGACGGCTCGATCTTCGACGGCAACCTGGCCGAGCTGTCCGACTTCAACCAGGACAATCCGGCGGTGATGGACTACCTGGTGGGCGCCTACCTGCAGTGGACCGCGCAGGGCGTGGATGCACTGCGCATCGATACCATCGGCTGGTTGCCGCATCCGTGGTGGCATGCCTTCGTCAAACGTATCCGCGCCGAGCACCCGGGCATGTTCATGTTCGGCGAGGCCTTCGACTACGACGCTGCGCGGATTGCCGAGCACACCTGGCCGGCGAACGCCAACGTCAGCGTGCTGGATTTTCCGCTGCGTGGCGCGCTTGAGCAGGTCTTCGGCACCGCCGGCAAGGGCTTTGAGACCCTGGCCGAACCGCTGCACCTGACCGGCGGTCCCTATGCCAACCCGTACGAGCTGATGAGCTTCTACGACAACCACGACATGCCGCGCCTGCAGGCCAGCGACAACGGCTTCATCGACGCGCACAACTGGTTGTTCACCGCGCGCGGCATTCCGGTGCTGTATTACGGATCGGAAACCGGCTTCATGCGAGGCCGTGCCGAGCATGCCGGCAACCGGGCCTATTTCGGCCAGCCACGCGTGGACGCTGCGCCGCAGAGCCCGATCTTCGCGCCGTTGCAGCGCATCGCCAGGGTGCGTGAAGCGACCCCGGCACTGCAGCGCGGTCTGCAGGTGAACGAGCGCCTGCACGGCGATGAGGCGGTGTTCTTCCGCGTGCTGCAGCACGGTGAAGTAGCGCAGACCGCACTGGTGCTGCTGAACAAGGGCGACCAGGCGAGGACCTTCACCGTGGCGCGCTACGTCCAGGCGGGGCGCTGGCGCGACGCGCTGGACGGCGGTTCGCTGAAGGTGGACGGCACCCTGAAGGTGGACGTACCCGCGCATGGGGTGAAGGTCTACGTGCTGGATGCCGCCGTGCAGCAGCCGGCACTGCAGGCCGAGCTGGACAAGGCGATGGCCGACCAGCGGGCGCGGGACCAGCGTCTGGGACGGTAGTGCCGGCCGCTGGCCGGAACCCTTGAATCCACGGCACCTGCAGGTGCCGGCCAGCGGCCGGCACGACCGGGAGTGGCCGTATCCGGCACAATAGGCCCCCCACGCCCGCCGTACCGCCATGACCGACCTTGCCCCGCAGACCCCGATCGAAACCCTGCTGAAGGCGGCGATGGACGGGGCGGTGCCGATCCGCGCCTTCATGCAGGCCTTCGTCGCCTCCGACGTGGTGCTGCTGACCGGCAGCCTGGTGACCCCCGATGGCAGTGGCTTCGACCCGCTGCTGTTCGACAAGCAGGGCACCCTGCACGTGGCGGTGTTCACCGATCCGTCGCGGGTGGGCATCTACAGCCAGCAGGCCGAGCACCAGGTCCGCTGGCTGATGCTGGACGTGCTGCGCCGGGTGCCGGGCGGCTATGGCGTGGTGATCAACCCGGGTACTCCGCTGGGCTTCGAGATCTCGCCCAACGGCATCGGTGAGATCCTGAAGGACTTCGCCCAGGGCTGACCGCTCCTGCAGAGCCGAGCCATGCGCGGCTGTGCGTTTCGCGCAATGCCGGATCCGCCGAGCGCGGCGCGACGCCACACAGAGCTTCCCTTCGGGCGCCGTACGTGATCCCCTTGGTCAACAACGGGATCAAGGCGCTGCCATGGAATTCAGGGGATTGTCCGCCGAAGCGCCGGAACGACTGCAGCTGGCGCAGTGGTATCACGCGCAATGGGGTAGGGACGCCGGCCTGTCGCTGGAGCAGGAACTGCAGCGCCTGAACGCGCCGCAGGATGCCGATGGCTTTCCGCACCTGATCGCCGCCTTCGATGGCGGCCAGTTGGTCGGTGCAGTGCAGCTCAAGCGCCGCGAGATGCAGGCCTTCCCGCAGTACGAACACTGGCTGGGCAGCGTATTCGTGGCCGACCATCACCGGGGCCGCGGGCTGGCCAGCGGGCTGGTGGAACAGGCGGCGGCACAGGCGGTGCGGATGGGGGTGTCCGAACTGCACCTGCAGACCGAAGCGCTGGAAGGTGGACTGTATGCGCGGCTTGGCTGGAAAGCACTGCACGAAGCGGACAGTCACGGCTATCGCGTGCTGGTGATGGTGCGCGGGCTCTCCGCATGAGCATGCACACCGTGCGCCATTCCCGCTCCGCCCTGATCTTCCTGGTCGCGGCCATTGCCGCGGCGCTGGTGTCCATGCCCCTGCTGCGCGCAGTGGGCATGGTGCTGTGGCCGGCGTTCGCCCTGGCCTGGCTGATCAACCTGGGCGCGGCCTGGCACCTGGCGCAGTGGGCGCGGCAGCTGGGCCGCTCGGCGTGGGCGTTCGGACTGCCGGCGGCACTCGGCACCGTCGCCTCGATCGTGGTCTTCGCACTGTTGGCGCTGCTGGGGCCGAAGGCGGCGCTGCGCTGAGCCCGTGTACCGGTTGAGGAGGGAGTGCCGAGCCCGGCTCGGCACTCCCCTGGAGCCGGGCCATGCCCGGCTGGCGTCACATCGTCACCTTGCGCCGGTTGTCATCGCTCACCCGGTCGATCAGCTTGTTGTACGGATCGAAGCCGGCTTCGTCCGGCGTTTCATCCACGGTCACCGTGATCTTCGGCGTGGCGCTGGTGATGTGATGCCGTTGCAGGTACAGCACCTTCTGGTCGCGCTCCTTGCCCGACGGCCCGTTGGCGAACACGCCGACCTCGATCCAGTCATCCATCGTGCCGTCGCTCTCCTTGCCCTTGCCATCGGCGTACTGCTTGGCGGCGTGCAGGTCCAGGGTCACGTCGTAGCGGCCGTCATCGCGCTTGCGGGCGCTGGCGGCCATCACCCGGTTGTCGTAGAAACTGATCTTCTCGAACAGGTCGGTGACCAGCTGCTGGCGGTCGGCCGGCGTCTCGGCACGGAGGTAGCCGAGCAGCTCGCGTGAGGAGGTGTACGGCGGCTGCTGGTAGCCCTTGTCCTGCAGGAAGCGCTTCAAGGCGTGGTTCAGGGCCTGCTCGCCGATCTCCTCGCGCAGCCGGTAGAACGCCAGAGAGCCCTTCTGGTAGTGGATGTACTGCTGGTTCTCCACGCGCTCCAGCGGCTGCTCCTCGATCGCTTCGCCGCCACGACCGGACAGGTAGCCGTCCAGTTCGCGCTTGAGGAACTGCCGCATGTGCTGGCGACCGTACTCCTGCTCCATCACCATCAGCGCCGAGTACTGCGACAGCGATTCGGACAGCAGGGTGGCGCCCTGCACGTTGGCACCGATCACCTGGTGTGCCCACCACTGGTGCGCGATCTCGTGCGCGGTCACGTAGAACACATAGTCCACCTTGTCCGGGTCGCGCAGATCGGCGATGAAGCCGATGGCCTCGGAGTAGGGGATGGTGTTGGCGAACGACTGGGCGAAGCGGGCGTAGCCCGGGAACTCGATGATGCGCACCTGGCGGTGCTGGTAGGGGGTGAAGTTGGCTTCGTAGTAGGCCAGAGACTTCTGCACCGCTTCGATCATGCGGTCGACGTTGTAAGCGTGCGCCGGGTCGAAGTAGACCTCGATCGGGATGTCCTTGTACTTCGCCCTGCGTACCTGCCAGCGCGCCGACAGGTAGGCGTAGAAGTCCAGCATTGGCCGGTCCATCGCGTAGCTGAAGCAGCGTCGCCCGTTCACCGTGGTCTCGTGCTGCAGGTAGCCCGGGGCCAGCGCGACCTGGTCCGGTGCGGTGCAGACCGTGGTGCGGAAGTCGAGCCAGTCGGCATCGTGGGAAATGTAGGTGTTGGCCCGCGCCGCTTCATCTTCAAGCCTGGGCATGCGCCGCGGCTCACCGAGGTCGCGCTTGCGGCGCTCGTTGCGGTCGCGGATCTCGGCGCCCTCGTTGTAGCCGAACGAGGGCAGCACGTTGCTGTTGAAGAACGTACCGTTGTCGACGATGTTGCTCGGCGCCTGGCCAGCGGTGATGCCGTTGGGCTTCTGCACGACACGGAAATGGATGCCGCGGGTTTCGCCCGGTTGCAGTGGCTTCTGCAGGCGGTAGATGCGGTAGCCGAGATCGGCATCGTGCATCGCCAGGGTCTGCCCACCGAGGTCGACGGCGACCAGCTGCTTGTCATCGGCCATCGACAGGTGCACGTCCTGGATCGGCGTGGCATGGGTGTTGCGTACCGTCCAGTCCGCATCGATCACCATCGACTGTGATTCCGGGAACAGGTCCACGCGGTTGTCCACCGCCACGATGCGCGGCTGCGGCAGGTTGCGGTACTTCGACAGTTCCCGCTCGTAGCGGGCCTGCAGGTCCAGCTGCCGGTCGGGCGGGATGAACTCGTTGCGGATGTTGGTGCTCCAGTACAGCCAGCCGCCCAGCCCGACGAAGGCCAGCGCTGCCAACCCGGCGAAGACGCCGGTGGGACCGCGCAGGCGACGCCCGGCCAGGGCCAGGCGCTGGCGCAGGCCCTGGCTGACACCGCGCACCCAGAATGCGGAGGCCACGCACATCAGCGCCAGCAGGAACAGCGCCCAGTAGCCCTGGAAGGCCAGCTGCCCGGGCAGGAAGTGGCCGTAGCCGTTCATGTCCGAATAGGGGGCGTTGGGCCAGCTGCCGAAGTTGTACAGGTTCTGCGTGTAGTCCAGCAGGCCCAGCACCCCCTGGCCGATCATCACCACGATCAGCAGCGCATAGCCGATGAACTTGTTGTTGGTCAGCACCTGCAGCACCAGCGCCAGCCCGCCCATCAGGATGTAAACCACCGAATCCAGCGCCAGGCTGCGCAGGTACAGCATCGGCTCCAGGTGGGTATAGCCCTTGGCCAGCTGCACGCCCATCGCCGCCAGCGCACCGGCGGCCTGGAAGCAGGCGATCACCGCCAGCAGGGCGGTGAACTTGGCCAGCAGCGGTACCCAGTTCGGGACCGGCATGGCGTCGGTGACTTCATTGATGCGCGCCGCGCGTTCCTTCCAGACCAGTTCACCGGCGAAGAACAGCACGATGATCACCAGCAGCCAGCTGAAGGCACCCTGCAGGCCCATGATCATCTGTGAGGTGACCGGCCAGATCGGGGTGCCGTAGAGCGTCTGCCGGAACAGTGCGCTGGGCACGAAGTTGGCCAGGCCGAGTACCAGCAGCACGATGAACGGGACACTGCGCAGCACCCCGCGCGTATCGAAGCGGACCTGGCGCAGGAACTGCTGCCACGCGGTGGTGGGGGTAAACGCCGGAACCACGCGCGGCAGCCCCGCGCGGGCCGGGCGATGGATAGCGGCATCGGCCACGGGCAGTGCCTGCCGGCGCCCCCATCGACGACGGCCACTGCCGCTGCGCTCGGTGCGGAACAGGGCGAAGGTGGCGGCGAACAGCACCGCGGCCATGCCCAGCCACAGCGCCCGGTTGGCCAGCAGGTAGCCGGTCAGCGCGGGAATCCCGCTGTTGCGTTCAGCGGTGGACCAGTAGCGGATGGTCCGGGCCAACGCGCGCATGCCCAGCGGCTCGGCCAGGACCGCGATCCAGGTGTTGTCGATGTCACGCAGCAGCGCCGAACTGACGCCGTACAGCACCAGGTAGGCGACCAGGCCGATATAGACCCACAGGATCGAACGGGTCAACGCGGCCAGCAGCGACAGCAGCGCGGTGGTGAACAGCAGGTTGGGAATGACGATGACCGCGAACGTCCAGGCGTAGCCCTGCCAGCTGATCGGGCCCATGCGTTCGGGGTCGACCCACGGCATGAACGGCGCCAGCCACAGCCCGAGTGCGATCAGCACATAGACCAGCACTCCGGCGGCCAGGGCGGCGGCGATGCGTCCTGCCAGGTAGTCGCGGCGCTTCACCGGGCTGGCGAAAATCAGCTCGGCGGTGCCGAGTTCGAAGTCACGCAGCAGCGCATTGCTGACGAACAACGCGGTGACCAGCATGCCGAGCAGGGTGAAGATGCCCAGCATCTGGGCGATCACGGTGGGCGCGTTGCTGTGCACATTGCCGCTGCCGCCGCCGATCTGCACCACGTCGCTGGAAGCGGCGGCGAAGGCGAGCAGGGCGAACAGCCCGGCCAGCAGCCACAGCAGCGGGGAACGCAGCTGCTCGCGCAGCTCGAAACGGAAGAAGTCGAGGATCATGACGGGCTCCGCTCAGGCTGCCGCGCGGGCACGGGCCTGCAGGCGCAGGCGCTGGAAGTACACGTCCTCGAGGTCGGGAGCCACGGCGGCGAAGCCGTCGCCGGGGTCGCTGGCGCTGTGCACGTGGATCACCGGGCGGCCGCCGACCAGGCGGGTGGACAGCACCACGTAGCGCGCTTCATGGTCGGCCAGTTCCGAGGGTTCCACCTGCTTGCGCCACACTTGTTGCTGCAGGGCGTCGATGGCGTCGGCGGGACGGCCGGTCAGCAGCACCTGGCCCTTGTTCATGATCGCCATGGTCGGGCACAGGTCGGTGACGTCCTCGACGATGTGGGTGGACAGGATCACCGCCACGTTCTCGCCGATCGCCGCCAGCAGGTTGAGGAAGCGGTTGCGCTCCTCGGGGTCGAGGCCGGCGGTGGGTTCGTCGACGATCACCAGCCGCGGGTCGCCCAGCAACGCCTGGGCGATGCCGAAGCGCTGGCGCATGCCGCCGGAGAAGGTGCCGAGCCTGCGCTTGCGCGCGTCCCACAGGTTCACCTGCTGCAGCAGCCCATCGACCACCTCGCGGCGCTGCGCGCGCTGGGTCAGGCCCTTCAGCACGGCGAAGTGCTCCAGCAGGTCCAGCGCGCTGACCTTCGGATAGACTCCGAAATCCTGCGGCAGGTAGCCCAGCCGGCGGCGCACCGCATCCTTATCGCGCAGCACGTCGATCGGCGCCTCGCCGGGAATGCTGAGCGTGGCCGAGCCACTGTCGGCCTCCTGCAGGGTCGACAGCGTGCGCATCAGCGAAGATTTGCCGGCACCGTTCGGGCCGAGCAGGCCGAACATGCCGCGCGGAACATCCAGGCTGACGTTGTTGAGAGCGTGCACGCCGTTGGCGTATGTCTTGGACAGCGAATCGATCTTCAGCATGCGACGTACACCTTTCCATGGACGTGTCTGCGCGTTATCCGCGCATCGGTGCCGGTCCGCATCCGCCGTTGGTCATGGTGGGGGACGGCCGCCCTTGCACGTTGGCAGGCGCGTGTTGGCCCCTAGCCGCGCAGCGATGACTCGCGCGCCACCAGCTTCACTGGAATGCTCTGGCTCTGCACCGGCTGCCTGCCGATCAAGGCCAGCAGGCGTTCCACCAGCAGCTGCCCAGCCTGCTTGGTGTCCTGCTGCACGGTGGTCAATGCAGGTGACACCGAGGCCGCCAGCGGGATGTCGTCGAAGCCGGTCACCGCCACGTCCTGGGGCACCCGCAGCCCGGCTTCGCGCAGCGCACGCATCGCGCCGATCGCGATCAGGTCGCTGGCCGCGCAGATCGCATCGATCGGTTCGCCACGTGCCAGCAGGGCCTGGCAGGCCTCCTGCCCGGAGGCTTCGGTGGTGATCGCATCGTGCTGCAGCGCCGGCAGTGCGGCCACGCCGTGGTCGTGCAGGGCGGCGACATGGCCACGGTAGCGCTCCTGGAACTCGGGGTAATGGCTGGAGGCATGGCCAAGGAAGGCGATGCGACGGCAGCCCTGGTGCAGCAGGTGGGTGGTGATGTCATGCCCGCCCTGGAAGTTGTCGCTGCCGATCGACACGCCGGGCTGGCCGGGCAGGGCGGCGCCCCAGCGCACGAAGTGCGTGCCCTGTTCGACCAGCCGCTGCAGGCGGTCGCGCGATTCGTGGTAGTCGCCATAACCGAGCAGGATGATGCCGTCGGCCTTGTTGCTGTCCTCGTAATCGGCCTGCCAGTCGGTCGACAGCTGCTGGAACGAAACCAGCAGGTCCTGCCCATGCAGCGCGCAGGCCCGGGTGATCGAGCCCAGCATCGAGTGGAAGAACGGGTTGATCAGCGAGTCGTCGTTGGTCGGGTCTTCGAAGAACAGCAGGGCCAGGGTGCCGGCGTTGCGCAGGCGCAGGCTGGAGGCGTTCTTGTCGACCTTGTAGTTCAGCTCGCGGGCGATGCGCAGGATCCGCTCACGGGTCTCGGCATTGACCATCGGGCTGCCTCGCAGCGCCCGCGACACCGTCGGCTGGGAGACCCCGGCCAGGTGGGCGATGTCCAGGGAGGTGGCTTTGCCTTTGATCGTCATGGGAACGCGAGTGGGCAGCGAGGAGGGGGCTCGGGCATGATGCCACGGGCTGACGCCAATGCCCCGCCAGGCCTGCGCCAGGGCGAAGGTAAGTCATTGCCTGCAAAGGAAATGAGTCCGATCCTTCGGCCGGGCAGGGCTGTTCTGATCGGGCGGATGGCGGCCGCAATGCTAAGATGTTTCGTTCTCGCATTCCCCCAAATTTCAACAGGGGCGCCCCAGCGTGCTGCACCCCCGCCCGGGGCTGTGCTATCACTGCTGGTCTGCCCCTGGACAACGAACGAAGGTACCTATGGCGCGCGGCATCAACAAAGTCATCCTGGTCGGCAACCTCGGCAACGACCCGGACGTGAAGTACACCCAGAGCGGCATGGCGATCACCCGCATCAGCCTGGCCACCACCAGCGTCCGCAAGGACAAGGATGGCAACCAGCAGGAACGTACCGAATGGCACCGCGTGGTGTTCTTCGGCAAGCTCGGCGAGATTGCCGGCGAGTACCTGCGCAAGGGTAGCTCGGTCTACGTCGAAGGCAGCCTGCGCTACGACAAGTACACCGGCCAGGACGGCGTGGAGAAGTACTCCACTGACATCGTCGCCGATGAGATGCAGATGCTGGGCGGCCGCGGTGAAGGCGGTGGCGGTGGCGGTGGCGGCAACTACGGCGGCGATCGCCCGCAGCGCCAGCAGGCTCCGCGCCAGGAGTACGGCGGCGGTGGCGGCGGCCAGCGTGGTGGCCAGGGCGGTGGCTATGGCAACCAGGGCGGCAACCAGGGCGGTGGCTACGGCAACCAGGGTGGCAACCAGCGCCCGCAGCCGCAGCAGTCGGCGCCGCCGATGGACGATTTTGCTGACGACGATATTCCGTTCTAAACCACGATCCGGTTCTGCTTGTAGATCTACCCGATGGCAGGGAACTCCGGTTCCCTGCCATTTTTGTGCCCGCAGTGCGTTGATGGAAACCCGTTGGGCACTCGCGCGTATCGCTTGACGGCCTTCCGCAGGATGCTCGATCCCGCTTCAACGGTGGCTTCGGCAGCAGCTGGATTCCGCCCTCCTGAACACTCTTGACAAGGGCATTGGCCCCCCCCAATCTCCCGCTCCGGGGATGCGCTCAACGGAAGCAGCGCACGGGAACGTTATGCCACAGGGAGACGCGGCACCTTCGGTGCCGGGGGACGAAGGGGCGCACGAACACCAGGACCTTGCACTGCGGGGGCTGGTGCTGCTTGCTCAATTCCATGGCATCGCCGCTGACGCGGGTCAGCTGGCGCATGATGCTGGAGTGGGCAGTGCGGCAATGGACGAGACGACGCTGGTCCTCGCCGCGCGCAAGCTGGGCCTGAAGGCCAGAGTGAGTTCGACAGCGCTGGCTCGCCTGGCGCTGACCAGTCTTCCGGCGCTGGCACTGGGTGACAACGGCGACGCCTTCATCATTGCCCGGATCACCGGCGACCAGGTGCTGATCCATGACCTCACCCAGCGGCGTCCACGCACCATCGACATGCCCGCGCTGCAGCAGCGCTATCGGGGGCGACTTCTGCAGGTGGCCTCGCGGGCGTCGGTGCTTGGCGAACTGGCCCGCTTTGATTTCAGCTGGTTCATTCCTGCAGTCATCAAGTACCGGAAGATGCTTCTGGAGGTCTTTGTCGTCTCCTTCTTCATCCAGCTGTTTGCCCTGGTAACGCCCCTGTTCTACCAGGTGGTGATGGACAAGGTGCTGGTGCATCAAGGCCTGACCACGCTGGACGTGATCGCGATCGGCCTGGTGTCGATCGCCGTATTCGACGTCGTCCTGAGCGGACTGCGTACCTATGTGTTCGCCCATACCACCAGCAAGATCGATGTCGAACTTGGTGCGCGCCTGTTCCGCCATGTGCTGGCATTGCCGCTGGCCTATTTCGAGTCCCGCCGCGTGGGTGACACCATCGCCCGCGTGCGCGAACTGGAGAACATACGCAGTTTCCTGACCGGGCAGGCCCTGACATCGGTACTCGACCTGTTCTTTACCATGGTCTTCCTCGCCGTGATGTTCTACTACAGCGGTTTGCTGACACTGATCGTGGTGATGTCACTGCCGGTCTACGCGCTGATTTCCGCCGGCATCACGCCGGTGCTGCGCAAGCGGCTGGACGAGAAGTTCGCACGCGGCGCCGACAACCAGTCCTTCCTTGTCGAGACGATCAGCGGTATCGGTACGGTCAAGGCCAGCGCGGTCGATCCGCGGGTGACGCGCACCTGGGACAACCAGTTGGCCGGCTATGTGAATGCCGGTTTCGCGGTCACCCGGATTGCCACTGTTGGCCAACAGAGCGTGCAGCTGGTGCAGAAGCTGGTCAGTGTCGCCATCCTGTTCTGGGGCGCGAAGCTGGTGATCGACGGCAGGCTGTCACTGGGCCAGCTGATCGCGTTCAACATGCTGTCCGGGCAGGTGGCTGCACCGATCATCCGGCTGGCACAGTTGTGGCAGGAGTTCCAGCAGGTCGGCATCTCGGTCCAGCGTCTGGGCGACATTCTCAACACGCGTACCGAACTGCCGGGCAGCCGCATGGCACTGCCGCCGATCCGGGGTGACATCACGTTTGAACAGGTCGGATTCCGCTATCGAACGGATACACCCGAGATCCTGGCTGGCATTGACCTGCACATCCCGGCCGGGCAGGTCATCGGCATCGTCGGGCGTTCCGGCTCAGGCAAGAGCACATTGACCAAGCTGGTCCAGCGCCTGTACACGCCCGAGCGCGGCCGTGTGCTGGTGGATGGGCATGACCTGGCCCTGGCCGACCCTGCCTGGCTGCGACGGCAGCTGGGCGTGGTGCTGCAGGAGAATTTCCTGTTCAACCGCAGCGTGCGCGACAACATCGCGCTGAGCGATCCCGGCATGCCGCTGGATCGGGTGATCCAGGCGGCAACCCTGGCCGGCGCGCACGAGTTCATCTCGGCCCTGCCCGAAGGCTATGACACCCGGGTGGGCGAGCACGGCGCCGGCCTGTCGGGCGGACAGCGGCAGCGGGTGGCGATCGCGCGTGCGCTCATCACCGATCCGCGCATCCTGATCCTGGACGAAGCGACCAGCGCGCTCGACTACGAGTCCGAACATGCGGTGATGGCCAACATGCGCGAGATCTGCAAGGGTCGCACCGTCATCATCATCGCCCATCGCCTGTCCACCGTGCGCAGGGCCAACCGCATCGTCGTGGTCGATCGCGGCCGCATTGTCGAAAGTGGAACCCATGATGAGCTGCTGGCCGGGGCCGGTGGCCACTATGCCCAGCTGCACCGCCTGCAGCAGGGGGCCGCATGAAGCACATCCGCGACGGACTGCGTGATTTCGCCTCACGTTACATTGCTGTATTCAAGGCGGCCTGGCGCAATCGCCACGCACTGGATCCGCTGCCGCGCGATGCCGATGAGCGTGCGTTTCTGCCTGCGCACCTGGAGCTGGTCGAAACGCCGACCTCGCCGGCCGCACGCTGGACCCTGCGCATCATCATGGCGCTGTTCTGCGTGGCGTTGCTCTGGGCCACCCTCGGCAAGCTCGATATCGTCGCGGTAGCACCCGGCAGGACCGTCATCGACTCGCGTACCAAGGTGGTGCAGCCGGTGGAAACCGGCGTGGTGCGGCGAATCCTGGTGCGCGACGGGCAGGTGGTGAAGGCCGGGCAGGTGCTGATCGAGCTTGACCCGACCGCAACGGCGGCCGATGTGGTCAAATCCGGCGACGCCTTGCTGAATGCACGGATGACCGCGATGCGCCTGCGGGCACTGGACATGGCCGTGCAGGCGGGTGAAGTGCCAGTGATCCGTGCGGAGCCGGACCTGCCGGCCGACCGCGTCCTGGCCGAGCAGATGCTGGCACGCAGCCAGTACGAGGCATTGCAGGCCAAGCGGCATAATCTGCAGGCTGTGATCTCACAGCGTCGCGCCGAATGGGAAACCGTCCAGGCCGCAGTCAAGCCATTGGCGGAGTCGGCACGGATCTCCACGTTGCGGGCGGATGACTATCGCCGCCTGCTGGAAGGCAACTATGTCGGCCGCCATGACTATCTGCTTCGTGAGCAGGAGCGCATCGCGGGCGAGCGTGACCTGCTGGCGCAACGCAACCGCCTGCGGGAGATCCGGTCCGCCCAGCAGGCTGCCGAGGAAGAGCTGCGCGTACTGATGGCGGATTTCCGCCAACAGACGCTGGACGGCCTGCGCGCCGCGCAGGAGCAGGTCGGCCAGATGACGCCCGAAGTCTCGCGCACGGGCCAGCGTGACCAGCAGAAGATCCTGCGCGCCCCGGTCGATGGCACCGTACAGCAGTTGGCCGTGCATACCGTGGGCGGTGTTGTCACTCCGGCGCAGCCGCTGTTGGCCGTGGTGCCCAGCGGGGAAGCGCTGGAAGTGGAGGCCAGCATCCTCAACAAGGATGTCGGCTTTGTCCGCAATGGCCAGCCGGTGACTGTGAAAGTCGAGAGCTTCCCGTACACACGCTATGGATACCTGACGGGCAGGGTGGTGAGCGTGTCGCATGATGCCTTGCAGGACGAAAAGCTGGGCCTGGTGTTTCCGGTGCGGATACGTCTGGACAGCGCAACGCTGGAGATTGATGGCATCCGCGTGCGGATGACCGCTGGCATGAACCTGAATGCCGAGATCAAGACCGGCAGGCGACGGGTGATCGACTACCTGTTGAGCCCGTTGCGCCAGCATGCGGGCGAAGCGATGCGTGAGCGGTAGTCTCGTTCATATGGCGGCACCGACGAGGTAAATGTCGGCAGCGGGCGATCTCTGCACGCCGGCTCCGATTGGCAGGCCAGGGCCGGTCACGCAACAAGCGCGAGGTCTGCTGCGGCTGGGCTGAGGCGAGGGCTAAACCCTGTGACGCTTGCCGGGATACGGGTAGTGGGAACCCTGACGTTGGAGCAGGGTCCCGGACCCTATGTGCCGCCGGGATGATCCTGGTCGCTACCCCTTCTGTATCCCCTCCAGGAACTGAGTCATGAGCGAACCGAACCACATCGTCGGAACCGACAGCTTTGACAATCTTTACGGAACAGAAGATGACGATGTTCTCGAGGGACTGGATGGTTACGACCTTCTGTATGGACGGGGAGGTAACGACGTTCTGCTGGGCGGCTACGCCGGGGATCATCTCTTTGGTGGTACGGGAAACGATCTACTGATAGGTGGTCCAGGCGACGACTTTCTGAGTGGCGATGAGGGGGACGATGTCTATCGTTTCGATAACGGCTTCGGCAACGACGTGATCGAATCACGGGGGCAGTCTGGCAGCGATGTGGTTGAGTTCACCGGCACCCTGGTGCTGTCCGCCTTCAGCTTCAGGTTCGAGGACGGAGGCCTGATGCTTGAAGCATTTGGCAACAGCCTTCTTCTGTCGGACTTTTCTCTTGATGCTGCATATCCGATACAAGAGTTTCGTTTTGCTGACGGCATCGTGTTGACGGCGAGTCAGCTTTACGATTGGGCAATGAGGCCAACGGCAGCCGATCAGGTGCTTCACGGCACTGAAGGCGACGATGTGATACATGGCGGCGGTGGCAATGATTGGTTGATCGGAAATGGAGGCGACGACAGCCTCTGGGGGGATGATGGCAACGACTTACTCCAAGGACGCGACGGCAATGACGTCCTTCATGGAGGCTCTGGCGACGACGACCTCTATGGGGACAGCGGAGACGACGTTCTCATCGGTGGTAGTGGCGCCGATCGCCTTTCGGGGGGGGATGGCAGCGATACCTATCGTTTCGAAACCGGCTTCGGTGCCGACGAGATCGATGAGCCTGCATCGGGCAACGCGGCCGACCTTGATTTCATCGAGTTCGGCAATGGAATCCTGGCCTCCAGCGTTCTGCTGTTCCGCGAAGCTGACGACCTTCTGCTGAAGCTGGCGGGCAATACAACGGACAGCATCCGCGTCCGGAATTTCTACGTCGCATCCGAGCCGGGCGTGGAAGGCATCGACGGTGTGAGGTTTGCCGATGGCACCTACTGGAACGCAGCCGAGCTTCGCCAGCGTGTGCTGACACCCAATGATACGGCCCAGCTGATGATCGGCACCGAGCTCGCCGATGTGCTGGATGGTGGCGGTGGAAATGACACGCTGGAGGGAGGCGGTGGCGATGACGAACTCATTGGCGGGTCCGGCCACGATGTCCTGCGCGGCGGGACCGGCAACGACCTCCTGAAGGGGGGCAGCGGCGACGACGAACTTGACGGTGGTGACGGTGATGACCGACTGGTTGGTGGTACAGGCAATGATCGCCTGTCAGGCGGGGCGGGCACCAATACCTATGTCTTTGCGCGTGGAGACGGGGCAGACACCATCAGCGCTGCCGGCTCGGAGGGGCTGGATGTGCTCGAGCTGGGCGTGGGACTGGGGCGCGCCGAACTCGCCTTCGTGCGGCAGGACGACGCGCTGCGAATCGATGTGATCGGCAGCGCGGACAGCATCTTCGTCGAGAATGCGTTCAATGGCGGGGCCCTGTCGCGCTTGCGCTTCGCTGATGGCAGCGTGCTGGAAGTCGCGCAGATGCGCGAGCTGGCCCTGCTCGAGCATCGCGGCAGTGGCCTAGCGGACACGCTGGCTGGGGGCCTTGCGAATGACTATCTCCTTGGCCTGGATGGCAATGACATCTTGAACGGCGGCGCCGGCGATGACCTCCTGGAAGGCGGCCGTGGCAACGATACCCTTGACGGTGGAACCGGCAACGACACCTACGTGTTCGCGCCCGGATGGGGGCAGGATGTCATCCTCAACCTTGACGTGCATGCCGATGGACTGGATACGGATCGTATCGTGTTCGTTGGCGGTATCCGCGCGGAAGACGTGGAGGTATCCAGTTCCGGGCATGACCTGGTGCTTCGGCACAAGGCCACGGCGGACCGGGTGACGGTGAGTGGCTTCTTCGTCGATGCGGTGGGACAGGATCGCCAGATCGATGAAGTGCAGTTCAGTGATGGCAGCATCTGGACGCTGGCCGATCTCTACCAGGCTCAGCAGGTCGGGACATCTGCAGCCCAGACGATGCATGGCGGAGCGCTCGCCGACCTGCTCGATGCCGGTGGCGGGAACGACTGGCTGTATGGGCACGATGGCGACGATACGCTGGTCGGCGGAGCCGGTCATGATGTGCTGGTGGGGGGCCGCGGCAGCGATACCTACCGCTTCGACCTCGGCTGGGGCTCCGACATCATCGACAACAGTGCGGCAGGTGATACCGCGTCGGATATCGACCGGGTTGTCTTCGGCACCAGTGTGGCGGTCCAGGATATCCGCGTGTCGAGCCGCCTGGATGATCTGGTGCTCCAGCATGCCAACGGCGACTCGGTAACATTGCAGAACTTCTTCGGCCCGGGTAATCAGGTCCAGGAGGTGGTGTTTGCCGATGGGACGCGCTGGATGCAGTCTGATCTGCTGCAGATGCAGCTGCCCGGCGACGCCAGCGATCAGTATCTGTACGGCACCGCACTCAATGATCTGATCCAGGGACTGGACGGCAACGACCAGTTGTACGGCAATGCCGGTGCTGACACCCTGGAGGGCGGTGCCGGAGATGACGTGCTGGATGGCGGTACCGGCAACGACATCCTGGATGGCGGCGAAGGCAACGACATCTTTGTATTCGCGCGTGGCAGCGGGCATGACCGCATCATCAGCCAGGATCCGGACGGTGCCTTCTGGGATGTCCTGCAGATGGGGACAGGCATTGCCGCAAGCGACGTCACGCTCAGCAGGAGTGGCAGGGATGTGGTGCTCACCCTCGACGGTGGCAACGACAGCGTAACCCTGGTTGACTTCCTGCCTGCCGTGGAAGGTGACTGGCCCACCGCACTGGATGAAATCTGGTTTGCCGATGGCACGGTATGGGATGCTCCCGGCATCGTTTCGGCATTGCCGGTGCAGGCTTCCGCGCAGGGCGCCGAGGTCGGTCAGCTGGTCGCTGCGATGGCAACGTCGGCTGCCGACAGCGGCCGTTTCCTGCAGCCACATGCGGACCGCTCCGAAGCAGGTACGCAGCTGTTCGCCGTGCACACGCTGCTGCGATGAGCCCGCCGCCCGTGTCGGCGACCCCGGAGTCGGTGGTGTTCCCGTTGGGAGGACTGCACCTCGGTGACCTGCTGATGGCGCTGCCGGCGATTGCCGCAGTGCGACGCTTCGCCACGCCGGTTATATCGGGGCTGCAGCCGCGGCACTTTGCCGCGGTGTCGGCGCTGCCCCTGCTGTTCCGGCACAACGGTCCGCCGGCGGCACGCACGCTGTTGCCGGTGTGGCGGAGCGGCGAGCACCGAACCGATGGCTGGCTGGCCACGCTCGGTGCTGGCGTGGAGCCTGAGCGGATGGCGATCCCGGTGCGTGGCCTGGCGCAGGCACACGGCGCCTTGCCGGGACCGGGCTGGGCATTGCTCAGCCCTTGGGCGGACCATCCGCCCAAGCGCTGGCACGCGCAGGGTTGGCAGCAGGTGGCGGCGCACCTGCGCGGGCGTGGATACCGGATCGCCCTGATTGGCCCCAGGTCTTCGGCGGCGCTTGTCTCACAGATTGGCGCAGCCGCAGATCGCGTGCTGGTCGGCATGGATTCGCCGACAACCTGGCCGGCACTGCTGACCCGTGCCGACATCGTGGTCAGTCCGGATACGGGCTGCGTGCATATGGCCGATGCCCTGGGCGTGCCGGTGGTGGGGTTGTATGGCCCGACCTCTGCTGCCGAGTATGGTCCGTACTGGCAACGCGATTTCTGTGCGAGTGCACCGGACATGGCGTCGCTGCGGGCAGATGCGGTCTGCGAAAGAATTGATGGCCTGCTGTCCGGGCTTGGACGGCAGAGGCAGGATCGCGCCGCGCCCTAAACTGTTCTGCGCACCCCTGGATAACTGGAGAAGGAGCCGACGGAGAGCCGCGGCTGTTCACCAATTCGAGGGCGAGTGATGGCCGCAGTGATTTCAGGGAATGGTCTGGGTCTGTTCAACAGTTCTTTGCAGGCCGGCCTGGGGCTGGGCAGCGACGCACGCCTCGGCGCGCAGGGCAGCACTCGCCAGTATGTGAATATCGCCAACGGCAATCTCGTGCTGCAGGGCCAGGATGAACAGCTCCTGTTCCGCGGCATGTCGATCGGGCAGCTGCGTACCTACAACAGCCAGGGACTGTCCAGCCAGGTGGGCGCGGACGGTTGGCTGACCGGCTTCGAGCGCCGGGTCGAGCTCCTTGCCGGAACGGTGAACAGCGCAGGCAGCATCATGCGCCTGCACACAGGGGATGGCGCCTTCCAGGACTTTGCCTACGCCGGGAATGGCAGCTACCAGTCCACCTCCGGCGATGGCGCGCATGATTCGCTGACATACGCCTCTGCAACGCGTTCGTGGACGTATGTGGAAGGCAGTACGCGGCGCGAGGAAACCTACGCGGATCACGCCAATGCGACCTTGAAGGGGCGGCTGACGCGCCTGCGCGATCTGCGCGGCGACGCAGCCAATCCGACCACCTGGGACGTTCTCTACGATGGTGCAGGGCGCATCACGCAGATCCGCAGCAAGGACATCGCGGCTGGCGCAACGCCGGACGGAATGGTGTTCAGCTATGACGCTGCGGGACGGCTCTCGGGCGTATCGACCCGCGAGAACGGCGTGCTGCTCGGCCAGGTCGGCTACGGGTATGACAGCGTTGGCCGCCTCACGTCCGTACTGGTCGACCTGACGCCGCGCGACGGGGTGAACGACCGCGACAGCTGGGATGCGGGGAACGCTGCCGCGAACGATGGCTACCTGTTCCGTACCACCTACAGCTATGTTGATGCGACCAGCCTGCAGATCAGTCAGGTGCGCCAGAGTGATGGCTTGCTGGTCAGCTATACCTACGATACTGCCGGCCGGATCCGCTCGGTAACCAGTGGCGATGCCAACGCCGACGACAGCGATGGCGTGGGGCAGACCCTGTTCTACAGCTATGACACCAACAACCGCCGCACCGACATCAGCGATGCCAGCGGCCGGACCTGGACCTACGGCTACGACGCGGCCGGCCAGCTGATCGAAGTGCAGGGGCCGGCCAGCGACGGCCTGCGCGACGTCAGCCAGTACACCTACGACGCCGATGGCAACCTGGTGCAGAGCGTGACCCGTCGTGCGGGACAGGTACTGGCCCAGGCCGACTTCGAGTACGACGCGCAGGGCAACCTCACCTGGCAGTGGAACCGGATCGAGGGCGGTGCATCCGCTGCTGCCTCGGCGATCCACCGAACCTACACGGCAGGCAATCAGCTGGCGTCGGAAACCGTGTTCGCCGGGCTGGATGCGGATGGCGCAGGCAGTGCCGCGGCTCCCAGCGGCGGTGCCACCACCCACTATCTGTATGACGCGCAGAATCGCCTGCGCTTCACCATCAACCCCGCTGGCGAGGTAAGCGAGTCCCGCTATGCTGGTGCAGGCAATGGGATCGGGCAGCTGGCGTCCACGCGTCGCTACCTCGGCGCTACCTTCAGCGGTACGTTCACCACCACCGATCTGGAGACCTGGGCGGCCGGGCAGCTCGCGCAGAGTGGTCTCACCGAATACGCCTATGACCTCCGGGGTCGCCTGAGCCAGACCCGCGCGTATGCCCAGGTGGATGGCGCTGGCAATGGCGTGCAGGACGATGGTCTCGAGATCATCGACTACGTGCACGACGCGCAGGGACTGCTGCGTGAGAAGGCGGTGACCCGCTATGCCGGTGGCAGGGACGGCGGCGTTGCCAGCCAGCGTGAGGTGGCAAGCTACACCTACGATGGCATGGGCCGGCTGTTGAGCGAGATCGTCCAGCAGCACGCACTGGACGGGGCATCGGATGTACTGATCCTGCGCACCAGTACCTGGATCTACCAGGACTCCGGAAGCACCGTGCGCACGGTGCTGCAAGGCGGCGGCGATGCCGGCGATCTGCTGCGCACCGAAGTGCGTGATGCGGCCGGACGCCTGCTGGTGGTGACCGAATCGGCAGCGGCCGGGACCGGCGGCGTGCGCAGCACTCAGAACATCTACGATGCACTGGGCCAGCTGCGTGCAGTCCAGGACGCAAACGGCGGACGGACCTACTTCTTCTACGATGCCGAAGGACTGCTGGTAGGCCAGGTCGATGCGACCGGTGCAGTCGTGGAGTACGTGCGCGACCCGCTGGGGCGCGCCATCAGTACCATCGCCTACGCCACCCGCGTGGATACCGGCAACTGGTTGGCCGGCGGTGCCGTGGTCCCGGGTGAACTGGCCAATGTACGGCCGTCCACTGGCAGTGATGATCGCCGCACGTACGTCACGTACGACGCGCTCGGGCACAAGCTCAGCGAGACCGATGCCGAAGGCGGCATTGTCACCTACCTGTACGACGGTGCTGGGCGCCTGCTGCAGACCACAGCAACCGACGCCGCCGGCACTGCCGAAACGGCGCGGGTGCAGCGCTATTTCTACGACGCGGCTGGCCGTGAACGCGCCAGGCTCGACGCCAATGGCTACCTGACCGAGTTCCAGCGTGACGCGGGTGGCCGACTGGTTCGAACCTCCGCCTATGCCACGGTGGTTCCGATGGCACTGCGTGGCGCTGACGATCTGGACGCGTTGCGACCGGCATCGGCTGCGGCTGATGCGGTCACCCGGTACTTCCACGATGGGCGCGGCAATCTGGTTGGCCAGCTCGATGCGGAGGGCTACCTCACCGAGTATGTCTACGACGAAGCGCGCAACCAGCGTGCGGTGAAGGTCTACGCCCTGCGCCTTGATGCGGCCGACCCGGCCCTGGGGTTCAATGGCCTGCGCACGTTGGCGCAGGCCGGCGCCGCGCGGACCACCCAGCGCAGCTACGACGCGGCTGGGCGGCTGGTGGTGGAAGTCACCCCGGAAGGCAGGGTGACGCGTTTCAGCTACGACGCACAGGGCCGGTTGCTGGGTACCACCTCGGCCGCCGGGACCGATGATCAGCGTCAGAGCGTGCGCCGCTACGATGCGTTCGGCAACCTGATCGGTGAACTGAACGCGGAAGGTTCGGCGCTGTACACCTCGTCGATGAGCGCCTCCGAGCTGGACGCGCTGTACGCGCAGTATGGAGTCCGGCACAGCTATGACCTGCTGGGCCGGCGGATCCAGAGCACCGATGCAGCGGGATACCAGACCTGGTACTTCCATGATGCTGCTGGTCGGGTCACCCACACCGTGTATGGCACGCAGGATGCCAACGGGCGGCTCAATGCGGAAGGTGAAGTCGAGGAAACCCGGTACGACGCCTTCGGCCAGGCCCGGGAGACGATTCGCTATACCGGGCGCATCCAGATCGACGTGCCATTCGGTTGGGAGCAGGCCTCGGCAGCGATAAGGGTGCTGCAGTACGTTGCCGCCATCGACAGCAGGCAGCAGTATCGCTATGACCGCCGGGGCCTCCTTGCAGAACTGACCCGTGCGGAGGGATACAGGACGCTGTACACGCACAACGCCTTTGGTGACCTGGTCGAGCAGCGCGACCAGATTGACGGCAGCCAGTGGCGGGTCACGCGCAGCAGCTACGACAGGCTCGGCCAGCGCACCGAACTGCTGGAGGACGCCGATGGGTGGCAGCGTGCAACCTCAAACGCGTTCGATGCCTTCGGTCGCATCATCCGAAGTAGCGACGGCCGTGGCAACACCACCGGCTACGAGTATGACCGGCTGGGGCGCCAGGTCGCGGTCACCCGGATGGTCGGCGGTCAGCTGGAGAGCGTGCAGACGAGCTACGACGCCTACGGCCGTAAACTCAGCCAGACCGATGCCCTCGGACGCACCACGCAGTTCCTGCACGATGACGCCGACAGGACGCTGACGATGATCACGCCGGAGGGCGTGCAGGTGATCACGCGGTACAACCTGCATGGGCAGACCGTTGAGATCCTGCGTGGTGATGGCTCATCACAGGTCTTCGCCTATGACGCCGATGGGCGGCTTGTCGAAGAGTCCATCAGCGCAGACTACACGGCCTCACAGACCACTTACCGCTATGACGTGCGTGGCAAGCTGGCCGGGCAGTCGGATGGTACAGGAAGCGAGGTGACCTTCCAGTACGACGCACGGGGCCGGATCCTCGAGCGTCGCCAGGAACTGCAGTACGCCCTGCAGGATGCGGTGGTCACCCGATACGCCTACGATGGACAGGGGCGGCAGCTCAGCATCACCGACGCCAGTGGACGCCGCACGGTCATGGAATACGACCGTGAGGGGCGCCTGCTTGCGTCCATCGTTGATCCCGATGGCCTGTCGTTGCGCACCACGTTCAGCTGGGATGCGCTGGGTCGACGGCTTTCGGTAACGGAGGGCGCAGGCACCGCTGATGCGCGGAGCACCACATACAGCTATGACGGATTGGGGCGTCGTACAGCCCAGGTCGTGGCGGCGGGTGCGCTCAATCTGCTGACCCGCTTCAGCTACGACGCCAACGACAACCTGGTGGCCAGCCAGGACCCCGAAAACCGCATCACCCGCTACGTGTACGACGAGGCCAATCGCCTGCGCTTCACCGTCAATCCGCAAGGTGGCGTGACCGAGCAGCGTTACGATGCGGCCGGCCAGCGCGTATCCGTGCGGCAGTATGCCGGCCAGATCAACCTGGCGGGGTTGCCGGAGCAGGCCACCCTCGCCGAGGTGCAGCAGCGCCTGCAGACCAACGATGACAAGGACCTGCAGACCTATCTGCTGTATGACCGCGATGGACGGCAGACGCTCAGCATTGATGCCGCAGGTGCGGTGACCCAGCAATTGTTTGATCGGGCTGGCAATGTCGTGCAGACGCGTCGCTATGCGACTGCCTATCCGCTGGACGCAGGGCGGCGCGGTCTTCTGGCCGCGGGGCAGGGCCAGCAGGACATCGTGCTGGCGGAGCTTGTGGCCAGCGATGCCGACCGTGTCGACTCCTATGTGTATGACGCCGCAGGACGCGTGCGCTTCCATCTGAACAGTGACCGCGCAGCGGTCGAGACGAACTACGACCTTGCCGGCAGGGTGATCGATCGGCGCGAATACGCCGACCTCCCGCCGACGATCACGCATGCGGAAATTGCTGCCGGGATGGTGAGGGCGGACAACATCACGTCGGACCTGACCGAGACCGCCTGGGATCTCATGCGTGGCGTGCACTATATTTACGATGGCGCTGGCAGGCTTTCGTTCACGCTCACCCGAGTGCATGACGCAACACAGTGGTGGTACCGGGATGGGGTGAACGCCATCCTGGTCCAGCGCAATATCTACGATGGCTCCGGGAATATCGCATCCAACGTTACCTACACGTTTGGATTGGAAGCGACTCGGGACACGGCTGCCTACGACAGCGAGGCGGCTGTCATTGCTGCGTTGTTTGGTGACCGCGGCGGACCGCAAGGCCCGCAGATGGTTGGGCAGCGGAGTACCCATCACGTCTACGATCAGGCCGGGCGCGAACGCTTCTCCGTAGGTCCGGACGGGGCGGTGGCCGAGTATCGCTATGACGCCGTGGGGCAGCGCATCGAAACCCGGCACTACGGCGAGGCGGTCGAGCCCCGTCGTTGGGGCGAGGCGGAACTGGCCGCGGTAGTGGCCGGAATCGGCTCCGTTCGGATCAGCCGTCAGGACTACGATGCCGCTGGCCGCGTCATCTCCAGGACCGATCCGTTGATGGCGGTGGAGCGCTACCAATATGACGGTGCGGGTCAGCTGCTTGCCTATACCGACAAGAACCAGGCGATCTGGACCTATCAGTACGATGCTGCCGGTCGCAGGACGCTGGAAACCAGCCCGGTGGTCATCGTCTCGATCGCCGCCGCGGACGGGACCCTGTCCACGGTGGTCCGCTCGATCTCGACACTGACCGAGTACGATGCGCTGGGCAACGTGACCCGCCGTATCGAGGACGCGGGCGCGCCGACGGCGCGGGCGACCGAGTACGAGTATGACAGCCGCGGACTGCAGATCCGCACGCGCTTCCCTGACGCGGGGCGCATGAACGCCGATGGGCAACTGGTTGCCAGCGGCGAGCGCCCAACGGTCGAAGTGACCTACAACGCGCTTGGCCAGGCCGTGATGCAGAAGGACGTGCTGGGCTACTACAGCTACAACACCTACGACGCGGCCGGCAGGCTTCAGTTCGAGGTCGACGCGGAGGGCTATGTCAGCGCGTACGGATACGATGTATTCGGCATGCAGACCCGGCTTCAGCGTTACGCCAACGCCATTGCGCTTCCTCCGGGCCAGGTGGCAAGGGGCTCGGATGTTGCCGCATTGCTGGTGCCCGCCACATTCCAGGACCGTATCCAGCGCAAAGAGTACGACGTAGCTGGCAGGCTGCTGCGAACCTACGAAACGCGATTCGTGAAGAACGAGTGGGATGCCCAGCCTCATGAAGAGCTCGGTGGCGGCACCAAGGCGGAATACGACCTGCTTGGCAACATGGTCAGAGAAGGCCGGATGGTCAGCGCGAACGAGTGGGTTCCCGCCGGCTCGGAGTACGTCGAGTGGAACCAGGTCGAGTATCAATACGACATTGCCGGACGACGAATCGCCAGTCGCGACGATCGGGGATTCTTGACGACCTGGAAGTACAACGCCAATGGTGAAGTGGTGCAGGAGTGGCAGATCGCCCGTTCGGTGTGGGATCCGCCGCCACCCACGTTTGCAAGATCGAACTGGATGGACGGAACCGCTTGGGAGGAGATGCAGCCCGATGGCGGCACTGCGCTGCTGGGCTTTGATCGTGTCACCGAGTGGCAGTACGACGCTCTGGGACGGAAGATCTCCGAGCGCGCAAGCCGCGGAAATCCGTATGATGGGAACTTCGTCGAGTCACTGACGGCCTATGATGCATCTGGACGCGTGATCCAGACCACCGTCGATGGCCAGGCCAGCAAGACCTTCTACGATGCCCTCGGCAGGGTCACGGCGATTCGCGAAAGCGAGCGCGATGTGGTCAATGGCAATGCGGACATCCAGCTGGCCTCGACCGGGGTTGGCCTGGGTTCGGGGTCACTGTATCGGCGTGCATCGCCCTACAGCAGCATGGCCTACGACGCTTTCGGGAACGTCGTGCAGGTGCGGCGCTATGCCGAAGGGGCCGAGCCGGGCCAGGCGCCGTCGGCGTCTTCGCAGGACCAGGTACAGAGCACCGTCTACGACTGGCAGGGCCGTGGCGTACTCGAGCGCGATGCGCTGGGTTCCGTCACTGCCCGCACCTACGATGCTGCCGACCGGTTGCTTGCCACGCGGTCGCGTCTTGACGGCAATGCAGGACGATGGTCCCTGGTGGTCAATCAGGCCACCTACGACAAGGTGGGGCGCCAACTGACCAACGTGGTGTCCCGCGAGCTGTACCAGACCGGTAGCGCCGCGCCCTTGCGTACCGAGGTAGATAGCACCTCCCAGGTCCGCTACAACGCATTCGGCGAGATCATCGCCAAGGACAGCCGGCTCGATGCGTCGCTGGCCACCGACAGCTTTGCGGTGCGTTATGTCTACGACCAGAACGGGCGGGTGAGTTCCACCAATGCCGAAGGTGGTGTCTGGCGCAACTTCGCCTATGACCTGTCCGGGCATGTGATTGCCGAATGGCATTCGGTTCGTGACTCCACCGGCAACCTCATCAATGTCGAATCCCGGATGGAAGTGGACCAACGGGGCAATGTTCTGGTCCAGCACCTGCCAGCCAGCAACGACGATCCGTTTGATCAGGCCAAGATCATCCGGACCTATGACCGCTGGGGCAATGTCCTGTCGATGACCGATCCGCGAGGCGGCACCACCACCTACGAGTACAACCAGCACAACCAGCTGGTGCGCGAGATCAAGCCCGAAGTCCGCGTTCTGGATGCCAACGGCACGGCGCGATCGGTTCGCCCGGAAACGTTGTGGGAATATGACGTGATGGGGCGCAATACCGGGGTGCGTGACGCCAATGGCAACTGGCAGCGCACCGGCTACGACGGAGCCGGCCGGCAGATCTACACCGAGACCGCCACCGGCAACCGCACGTTGATCGCCTACGACGCGTTCGGCCAGAAGCGCTACACCCAGGATCCGCTGGGTTACGTGACCTTCCTGGAGTATGACCGGGGTGGGCGCGTGGTTGCGCAGGGTGACTTCCTTCGCGAAGCCGATGGGGCGACCCGGCAGCGCGCCACCCGCGAGCGCTACACCCTCAACCAGAATGGCAACCGTATTCGCGTCAATGACGCGCTCGGCTACGCCAGCACCTACGACTATGACAGTCGTGGGCTGGTCATACGCAGCCACACTGCGGCCGGAGTGGGCATGTCCTATGCCTACGACGCGCAGGGCAACAAGATCCGCGAGACCAATGCGCTGTCCGATCCCAGCCTCGCGGCGGATGGCCAGCCGGTCTTCAATGGTGGACTGGTCGAGAACCAGTATGGCGTGGTGGGCCAGGCCTTCAGCCACACCCTCGGCGCCGGCGCCTTCAGCATCGTAGGTGGCGAGATTCCCAGCCTGTCGGTGCGGGTGGAGTACTGGGATGCCACCTTGAATGTTTACCGGGACGCTCCGGGCTTCAGCTACGACCCGCAGACCCGCGTGCTGAGCGGCACGCCGGCACAGACCGGGCCGTATCGCATTACCTACACAGCTACCAGCAGCAACGGAAAATCCGCCAGCATCACCGCCAGCCTGTACTCGGTCACCCAGGCGGCGTATGACAGCTACTACGCAGGAGCGCCGAAAGCCAATACGGGATTGTTCAATCGCTCGGTCGGGGTGAACCAGGCCTTCAGCTACCAGGTTCCACCCGGTACGTTCACTGCCGCGGCGGGGCAGGGTATCTCCTATTCGGCGCAGGTCTACGCGCTGGTCGAAACCTTCGACTACGAAACACGCCAGCACGTGCGTGAGTACCAGTGGGTGACCCTGGGATCGGCCGAGGATGATTCCGGATTCAGCTTCGACGCTGCCACCGCAACCCTGTCGGGAACACCGGCAACGCGTGGGACGTGGCAGGTGCAGATCGTAGCCACCGGGGCCAATGGCCGCAGTTCCGCGCTTGGATTGACCGTTGAGGCGCGGCAGGCAGACGGCCGCCGTACTGTGACCGATGCCGAGGGCGACGTCCTGTATCTGGACGAAAACACCTGGAAATATGACTACTTTGGCCGATTGATCGACCACAACGATCTCAGTGGCGCCGACTACAACTACAACTACGATGCCGTGACCGGTCAGCTGCTCGGCGAGAACAGCAAGTGGACCGAGCAGGGTCGCCAGTACTCGACGCCGGCCACCGATTACTGGTACGACCGGGACTGGCGGCAGTACGGCCTGGATTCGGAGCTGGTTGGCCTGGACCTGCCTGATCCGGTCTTGCTGAACGACCCCGCGCGCAGCTACAGCTACTACAAATCCGGCGCGCTCAAGGAACTGCGCGAGGGCAACAACTGGTTCCGTTACCAGTACGATGCCGCCGGGAACCGTACCTCCGAGGAGGCGTATACCTACGATGCGGACGGTCAGCTGCTGCACGTGCTGACCAAGGTCACCTACGACGCACATGGCCGGATCACCAAGGTCAGCCAGCAGGACGTAAGTGCGGGTCGCCGCCTGCTCGAGCTCAACTACGACTATGACGCGGTCGGCAACCGTCGTCGCGTACTGGCCCGCTCTGCGTATGACGCGGACTCGCCGGGCATCGATATCAACGGCATCACCAATCCCGATTTCGAAGATGGTGACTTCGGCTGGAAGCGGGGGGATGGCTGGACCATCGTGCCGGGCGGAGAGAATGGCAGCACGCAGCGCGCCCAGTTCCACATGGACGGCACGTCGAAGCTGATGAACATCCAGCGCGTGCAGGTGCTGCCGAACGAGACAATCACTGCTGCAGTCCGCGTCGACCAGGGCGCATCGAGCGCGGGCAAGGCAGGTGCGGCGGTCATCATCGAGTGGTACGACGCCTCCGGTGCGCTGATCTCGACCTCCGAAGGCAACATGGTCGATTCGGCCTCCGGTGGCGCCATCTACGAATCACGCGTGACCGCTCGTGTTCCGTGGAACGCGGTGTTCATGTCAATCGGTGCCCGTGCTTTCCGCGACGGCGACAATGACGAGCTTTTCGTCGACAACTTCAGCTGGGGCTCGATGCCCGAGGACGGTACGCTGGATCGCGGATATTCCTGGAACTTCGGAGATCGCTGGTCGCCAACAGGCTGGTCATGGAGCAGCGAGTACGGCGGATCGGCACAGTTTGACCGGACCGGCGAAGGTCGCATGGTCAGCTACAGCCGCCTGGATGTGCGCCCAGGCAGCCAGGTCAGCGCTCGCGTCAATGTGCAGCAGGGCGCGTCCAGTGCGGGGGAGGCGTGGGGCGCGGTGTTCCTGCGCTTCTTTGATGCCAATGGCAGCATCATCGCGGATGTCGAAGGGAATCGCGTTGACAGTGGGTCAGGCGGTGAATGGCATGAGTCGGTGCTCAGTACGAAGGTGCCGCCGGGTGCGGTGAGCATGACCATCGGCGCTGTCGCCGGGCGTAATGGAGGATCGGATCCGCTTTGGGTGGACGACTTCAGCTGGAACTACGAGCGCGATGGCGAACTCGATTCGACCGGGAACTATGTCGATCCCGATCCCAGCGATCCGTACAACATGGCCGAGCCCTTCAAGGTCTACTGGTACGACTATGACGCGCAGAATCGGGTCAAGGTGGCCAATGGCCGCCTGGTCAACAACCAGATCGTGCTGGGCAACGCCGACGTCAGCTATGCGCTGGACTACGACGAAGCTGGCCGCGCCGTACGCCGCCGTTACCTGTCCGGGCTTACCGAGGTTTCCGAAACCACCCAGTACGATGACCGCGGCCAGCGCCTGAAGGTGTTCCAGGCCGTTGGCCTGGACAGCACCGCACCGGTATCGCTGAAGGACAGCTACAGCTACGACGCGATGGGCCGGGTGATCGAACAGCGTACCTACTTCGATGCCGGAAGCACCCGCAATGGCATCGACATCGGTGGTTGGCTCAAGCATGCCGAGACCTTCAGCTACGATGCCGACGGCCGCATTCTGCGGCAGAGCATCCTGGGGCGGGAGCTCGGCTGGACCGCCACTGCCCAGAACGATGGTGGCGCCGCACAGGTAACCCAGCTGGGTGTACTGCAGAACCTGGCGTGGATCGATTATTCCGCCTATGGCTATGACGCCGCGGGGCGCCTGCGTGGCTATACGTACCAGTACTCCCTGCATGAAGAGAGCAGTGGTGCGCTGCCAGGCGATCCCAAGGGCTATACCCACCGTTACACCTATTCCTACGAGGCGCGTGACAGCTACCTGGAGTCGCGCATCTACGGGCAGAGCAGCAACCAGAACTTCCGCGCCTCCACCAGCTACAGCAGCTACGATGCCTGGGGGCGTCGTGTCGCAGTACGCGAACAGACGCCGCTGAGCAGCGACCTGGGCAAGCTGGACGACCGTATCCGCTATTTCAGCTATGACGGTACCGGCAGCATCCTGCGTCGCCGCGAGGGGTCGTTGGCCGGCGGTGTGTTCACCCAGAGCGCCGCGCAGAAGACCCAGACCCAGCTGTACGCCTATGTTGGTGGCCAACTTGTGGCCTCGGGCAAACGCAACGGCGAGGTCGATGTGGTTGGCCGGCTGACGGCTTACCAAAGCAACAACGCTGCCGGCAGTTCGCGGACCACGGTGCAGGCGGGCGAGACCCTGCGGGGTATCGCGCAGCGCGTCTACGGCAATGCCAATCTCTGGTACGTGTTGGCAGAGGCCAACGCCATCGCCGATGACAGTGGCCTGACCGCCGGTACCACCCTGGTGGTGCCGGAGGTGAAGGTCACCGCCAACGACGCGAGCACGTTCAAGCCATTCAACCCGCAGGAAGCGATCGGCAATACATCACCGTCGCTGCCTTACATCGAACCGCCGCCGAAGGAGCATTGCAACGGCATCGCCATGGTGCTGATGGTCATTGTGGCCGTCGTCGCAACCGTGTTCACCGCGGGTGCCGCCGCGCTGGCATTCGGCGCGGTTGCAGCGGGTACCGGCGCCTTCGCAGCGGGTACCGCGGTGTTGACCGGAACGGCCATGGCCGCGGCAACCGGCTTTGCCGCGACCGCTGCGGTCGCCGGCGCGGCCTTCGTTGGAGGAATGGCGGGCAGCATTGCCAGCCAGGCGGTCGGCAAGGCGATGGGCGTGGTCGACAGCTTCAGCCTGAGAAGTGCGGTCGGCAGCGGCCTGGGCGCTGCGGCCGGCGCCGGTATTGCCGGTGCCATCGGTGGTGGTGCGCAGGTGAGTGAGCTGATCCAGGCCGGAAGCTACGGCCGGGTTGCCGCGATTGGCGCAGCAAACGCAGCCGCCGGCTATGCAGCAGGCAAGATCGCCGGCGTCGCTGACACGCACTTCAGCTGGCGTGCCATCGCAGCGAATGCGGTGAGTTCGGTGGTGGGCGGAAAGATCAACCAGAAGCTTGGCACCTCGGTCTCACCCTACATCGGCAATGGCATCGTCAATGACACCATCGGCGGCATGGTGGGGGGTGTGGTGAGCCTGCACGCACGCCGGACCTTTGGCGTGGCTGATGACATCAACTATGGCGCGATTGCGGCTGATGCGTTTGGGAATGCGCTTGGAACTGCACTTGCTCAGTACTCGTCGACCGGGAAACGAGTTGATGCTGTGCTGCCGGAGGCAAGCAATGCTAAGTATGGCGAAACCCTCTCAGATGCTGAGTATCGCGCAACTTGGTTGTATGGAGCCGCGGGCGGCAAGGATGATGTCATCTACTCGGATGGAAGTCCGACATATCTGCTCGCTGGGCAAGGCGGCGGCGCCGGAAACTCCGCTCCGCCGGATATATATGATGCGCTCTGGAAGGAGGCGGGGTACACGGCTCCTTTGAAGGCTCTTGACGGGCAGCCCCTACTCCTTGCGCAAGATTTCCCGGGAACAGCAGAAGACATTTGGGAGGCCGCCCGCATCGACGTGCGCCCCGATGCTTCTACCGTTGTGGGCGGCGTACAAGCTTCCTGGGACGGTGGGATGAGTTCGCTGCTGTCTAGCTTGGACGCGACTCCGCTTTCCAGTCGCTTTGACGCGGCAGGGCGGACGATGCCGCAGATGACGTACAGGGATCCAAGCATCGAGGCAAACTGGGAAGCGAGTAACAGGCAGATCGATCAATATCGAGAGAGCGCTCTCTCGGCGGGGATGGGCCTGGTGGCAAGGTCGGTGGGCGGCGACGAGCGAACTGTCGCTATGGCTAGTGATCTTGGCTACATTGCAGGCTCAGTCCTGCCGGCTGCTCAACGAGGCCGGTCTGGCAAGGTGTCTGCCGCTCCGCGAAATAGGAACTTGCCGGCGAGCTCAGTCGCTACGGCATCGTCCATAGACGGGCGGGGCTCAAGACCCGTGCTGGATCCCTCAGTAGGAGTACCCGCTACAAGGTCGGCTGCCCGTCTTGATCCGGTGATCGAAAGAGATGTGCATGGCAATGAGATTCATTACAGAACAATGAGTACGAATGACTATCGCTCTCTCATGAGTACCGGCAAGATGCCGGCCACTTCCGAGACCTTTATTTCGCCTTCTCAGAGTTATGCGGAAAAATATCGAGGTGTCACCGTTCGTTTTACCACGGTGCCGGGAACGTCGGAGCGACTGGCCGGTATCGGCGTGTATGGCAATGAAGGAAGCGCTGCAGCGATGCCTGGTTTAACCAAAGCGCCTGCCGGCTGGGCGACATCCAATGCCATGTTCAAGAAGGAGCGTGGAGTCATGAACACCGGCCTTGGAAAAGGCGCTGCGCTCGACATTTTCAATGAGAGCGTCCTCAAGTATGATGTGGTTCGGCCACAGGTACACACTGTCAGGGGCAATAGATGAAGGTCGTATACAGCCTTCGCAGTGATCTTGAGAAGGATCCTGCCAGAGTTTTGGAGACGCAAGCCCTAACGTTGAATGACGCGAGGCCCATGCTGGGACTGAAGGGGAGCAGAGGGCTTTTTGGAAGCGCTGAGTGGTGGTCGAATGTCGAATCCGGAGTTATTGATGTTGCGTACGTCACGGGTGTAATCAAGGAGCTTTATGTTGCTGGACAGGAGCGCCTCGATCACCCGAATGAGTTCGAACTCACTCTGGATGACGGTGGCGTAAGATCGGAAGGAATACTGGTTGATGATCCTGGTTTGATTTCCGAGTATGTTCCCGGGCGGCGAGTGCGAATTAAGTATGCTTACGATGAGCTTAAGTGTCCGTTGCCGGATGGGCGCCCTCAGTACCTTGACTTCGTTTTAGAGATTGCCATCGAAGAATGATGTGCTTACTCCTTGCCTGAGCTGGCTCGGAATCGAGGCCTGGTCGATTCGATTGGGCCTGGGTACAGAGTTGGGCTGGATTGAGTTTCCTGAGTTTGGAATCGGCGGACGCGGATTTTCATTGAATTGAACTTGGCGCAAGCTTGGCTGGTGCAGGAGCCGCAGATGGATTTTGTAAAGCTGGACATGGAAGAGCTACTCCGCCTGTCGATCGATGCGATCGCGGGCAACCGCCAGGCCGACGCGCTGGTGCTGCTCAAGACCGCGCTTGAACGCGAACCGGAGCACGTCAACGCGACCTACCTGCTGGCGGCCCAGCACGCCCAGCTGGGCCTGGTGGACCGGGCCGAGGTGGGTTTCCGCAAGGTGGTCGCGGCCGCCCCTGACCTGGCCATCGCGCGCTTCCAGTACGCGCAGTTGCTGATGGGGCAGGGCAGGGCCGAAGAGGCGCGACAGATGTTGGCGCCGGTGCGGGCCCAGGTCGACGCGCTGGGGGCGTATGCCCGGGCCCTCGATGCCGCGGCTGACCAGCGCATGGACGACGCCCTGCGTGAACTGGATGAGGGTCTGGCCCAGCCACAGGCACTGCCGGCGCTGGCCATCGACATGCGCCGTCTGCGTGACCAGCTGGCGGGTTCGGCGCCTGCGTCGTTGTCCGAGGTGGCAACGCGCATCGACACGCCTGCACCGATCTTCCTGACCGGGTATGGTCGCACCAACTAGCTGCTGGCCGCGGGTGCTGCATGCCGATTGATCGGACCTCCCTACCAACGCCGTTGATCGCCGTGATGCGCGCCGAGCTCAGCCGGCGCGGCGAGCGGGCGCGTGCGGGGAATTCCGGCGCCCCTGCTTCGGCGCCGCCGTCGTCGTCGCCCCGCTCGCTGCGTGCTGAAGTGGCCGGCCTGGTGCGCGGCGTGGATACCCAGGACCCGGTGGCGATGCGCGCCGCACGCCGCCGGGTGATACGCGCGGTCCTGCTCGCCGAACTGGGTTCGGAGCTGCGTGAGTACAGCCAATGGCAGCCGATGCTGGACACCCTGGTGGACAGCCTTGAGGCGAACGAGGAACACCGCGAAGCGTTCCAGGCGCTCATCCGTTCTGTGACCTGATCTCAGGATTTCAACAATCCCTTGACGCCCTATTGACACCCGCGATTGCACAGCTGTAGTTTCACCCAGCGCTCACGGCTCGGGGGGAACGACCGGGGTGCAGAAGGGAATGTCGAGCATAGGGGCTGGCGTACGTTCGTGCGCTGGAGATGCAATCAGTCACGTCAGGAATCGTGCCACTCATGGAAGGCAACGGTGTGCGTGTGGCGCGCCTGCGAGGGTATCTCGCAGCGGATTCAGGTAACTCGGAACTTGCGTGTGAACTGCTGGATCTGCTGCTGGCCGAAGGCGCGGTCGGCGAAGCTGATCGCGTGCTTTCAGAGCTGCCCGCCAGCACGCTCGGGCACCCGGCGGTAGCCTTCCGACAGGCACGCTGCGCACTGGCCAGTGGCCGTTACGCACAGGCTGCGCAGCAGTTGCAGGGCCTGATCGAAGCCGGGGCGGATGCGCCGGGTATCGCCCACGATCTCGCCTTCTGCCAGCTGTGCCTGCGCCAACCAGAGCGCGCCCAGGCGACCGTGTCGCAGGCGATCACCACGCATGGCGCGTCGGCATCGTTGCTGATTCTTGCGGCCCGGATCGCCCTGATGCAGGCCGACCATGACCAGGCATTGGCCCACGCTGACGGCGCCTTGATCCTTGATCCCGAGGACGCGCAGGCGTTGGGGGTGCGGGCACTGGCACTGTTCGATGGCAACCATCTGGAGCCGGCCGCAGTGGCTGCCGATGCAGGCCTTCGCCGCGATCCGGACCAGCATGAGTCGCTGCTGGTGGCGGCCACGCTTGCGTTGTGGCGCCGCGACGCGGCTGCTGCCGAGCGGATGTATGAGCGCGCACTGCAGCGCCACCCCAACTCCGGGCGTGCCCTGTCCGGTCAAGGCCAGTGCGCGATGATGGCAAACGACCTGCCGCGTGCCCGTAGCATCCTGGAGCATGCTGTGCAGACCATGCCGGGACATATCGGTACGTGGCACGCATTGGCCTGGACCCAGTTGCTGCAGGGCCAGCGTGAGGCCGCGCGAGGCAGCTACCAGCAGGCCTATGCGATCGACCGCAATTTTGGCGATACCCACGGTGGGCTGGCACTGGTCGCGGTGCTTGCGGGCGAGCACGACGAGGCGGAGCAGTCGATCCAGAAGGCATTGCGGCTTGCACCTGGCTCGATCACCGCGCGCTACGCGCGCAGCCTGCTGCTGGAGGCGCAGGGCGATGCCCAGGGCGCGCAGGCATTGCTGTCTGAGCTGCTCGAAGGCTCAGGCGTGACAACGCTGCCCGTCGCCGAGTTCTCGCGGCGCCTGCACCGCACACTCGTTCCCCACTGACCAGGGCGAAACATTCAGATGGATTCTGATTTCGCCATGCGCCTGCTGATCGACACCCTTATCGCCGCACTGAAAATGTCGGCGCCCGTGCTGCTGTCCACGCTGGTCATCGGCTTGTTGATCTCGATCGTGCAGGTGGTCACCCAGGTGCAGGAAATGACCCTCACCTTCGTCCCCAAGATCATCGTCGTCGGCGTGGTTTGCGTGGCCATGGGGGGCTGGATGCTGTCGATCGCGGTCGAACTTGCCAAGCGCATGTTCGAAGCGGCGGCGGGAATGTAGCCCATGGATGCCCTGCACCAGTTTGCCGGCAGCTTCCTGCTGGCAATGATCCGCTACCTGCCTGCCACAGCGATGACATCGTTGACGCCGCTGCGCTGGGCGCCGCCGATGGTGCGCATCGTGCTGGCAATGGTGCTGGCGTGGCTGACCGTGCAGGCGCAGCCGCTGCAGGCAACCCTGCCGCAGGGCGGAGCGTTCGGCTGGGTGGTGGCGGCGGTGGGTGAGCTGATGCTGGGCCTGGCGTTCGGCCTGGCGGTGATGTTGCCGCAGACCGCGTTGCACATGGGCGGCTGGCTGATCGACATCCAGGCCGGTGCCAGCGCAGCGGTGCTGTTCAATCCGGCCGCACAGGGCGAGACCCAGTCACTGCTGGGCACGTTGCTGATGCTGGTCGGTACGGTGCTGTTCTTCACTCTGGATCTGCACCTGGACCTGTACCGCATGCTGGTATCCAGTGCGCAGGTACTTCCGCTCGGGCAGGGCGGCCGCCTGCATGCCGACGGACTTTTCGGCATGCTGGGCAGCAGCTTCCTGCTGGGCCTGGTGATGGTGGCGCCGGTGGTGCTGGCATTGCTTGCCGTGGACATCGGTGCGGCGTATGCCACGCGCTCGATGCCGCAGGCCAACGTGTACTTTCTGGTGCTGCCGGTGAAGATGATCGTGGCGCTGCTGATGCTGATGGCAACGCTGCCGTTCGTGCCGGCGTTGTTCGAGCGCCTGTATCGCGATGCCTTCCAGCGCATCCCGTCGTTGCTGGGGGGCGCATGAGCCAGCCCGATCAGGACAAGACCGAGCAGCCGACCCCGCACCACCTTGAGCAGGCGCGACAGCGCGGCGAGGTCGCCAAGAGCGCGGACGTGTCGGGCAGCCTGGTGCTGGTCGTGTTCGCGGCGGCGCTGGCCATGACCGTGGGAGGCATCGCGATTGCGTTGGCCGACGCGACCCGGCGCCTGCTGGCCCTGGCAGGCAACGCGCCGGAGCTCAATGCGGCGTTTGTGCACTGGACCGTGCGTGCCTATGGCCCGGTCGGGCAGGCCGTGCTGCCGCTGGTGCTGGCGCTGCTGGTCACCGGCGTGCTTGGCAACCTGCTGCAGACCGGCCCGATGTTCACCACCCAGCCGTTGAAGCCCGACTTCAAGCGGATGAACCCAGCCAATGCGCTGCGCCGCATCTTTTCGATGCGGACCCTGTGGGAGCTTGGCAAGATGACCGCCAAGTTCCTGTTGCTGGGCGCCGTATGCGCGGTATTCGCCTGGAAGGCGCGGGGCCTGGCGGAAGCCGTGATCCAGGTGCTGCCGCAGCGCGTGGGCGCACTGTTCCGCGACATGTTCGTGCAGACATCGCTGTACGTGCTGCTGGTGTTGGGCCTGGTGGCGGTTGCCGACCTGCTGTTCACCCGGCGCGAGTACATGCGCAAGATGCGCATGAGCCGGCGCGAGGTGCGCGACGAAGTGCGCCGCCGCGACGGCGATCCCGCCATCAAGTCCAAGCGCCGCCAGCAATCGCGCGAGCTGCTGCGCAAGACCCGTGCACTGGCGCGCGTGCACGAGGCCGACGTGGTACTGACCAACCCGACCCATGTGGCGGTGGCACTCCGCTATCGCCCGGGCAAGATGCTGGGGCCGGTGGTCATTGCCAAGGGCGCTGGTTCGCTGGCGGCCATCATCCGCCGCCTGGCCGGCCGCCATCAGGTCCCGGTGATGCGCCTGCCCGTGTTGGCACGCGCACTCTACAAGGAGTGCGACATCGACCACACCGTGCCCGAGGCACTGTACGGCGAGCTGGCGCCGGTGTACCGGACGCTGTGGAAGCGAAAGGGAGCATCCGCATGAAGCTGCTGCTCAGCCAGATGTGGGGCGGCCGCCGTGACCTGGCGCTGGTGGCGCTGGTGATCGGTGTGCTGGTGGTGCTGTTCGTGCCGATTCCGCCGGTGCTGCTGGATTTCCTGCTGGTGGTGAACATCAGCATGGCCATGCTGATCCTGCTGGTGACGTTCTTCACCGACACGCCGCTGAAATTTTCCACGTTCCCGACCATCCTGCTGTTGTCCACGCTGTTCCGGTTGTCGCTGAACGTCTCGGCCACGCGCCTGATCCTGGAAGGTGGCGATGCGGGCCGGGTGATCAACGCGATCGGCGAGTTCGTGATTGGCGGCAATTACATCGTCGGCATCGTGGTGTTCCTGATCCTGGTGGTCGTGCAATACGTGGTGGTCACCTCCGGTGCGCAGCGCGTGGCGGAAGTCGCCGCCCGTTTTACCCTGGATTCGATGCCCGGCAAGCAGATGAGCATCGATGCCGACATGAACATGGGGCTGATCGATGAGCACGAGGCACGTCAGCGCCGCGCACAGATCGAGAAGGAAGCCAACTTCTACGGCGCGATGGACGGCGCCACCAAGTTCGTCAAGGGCGATGCGATCGCCGGCATCATCATCATCCTCACCAACATCATCGGCGGCCTTGCCATCGGCATCGCGCAGCTGGGCCTGCCCTGGGGCGAGGCGGTGCAGCACTTCACGTTGATGACCATCGGCGACGGTATCGTCACCCAGATTCCGTCGCTGGTCATCGCGGTGGCCACCGGCATCATCATCACCCGCGCTGCCGCCGACGCGCAGCTGGGCACCGAGATTCCCAGGCAGGTGATGGCCAACCCGAAGGCGCTGGCGATCGTGGCCGTCGTGCTGCTCCTGGTCTTGCTGCTGCCGGGCTTCCCCAAGCTGCCAGTGATTGCGGTCCTGCTGGTGCTGGGTGGCCTGGGCTGGGCGGCGATACGGGCGCGTGCAGGCGATGTCGCGGAGATGGCGCAGGAGCAGGTGGAAGCCACGGCAGCGGCCAAGGCCGGCGAAGACGGCAGCGACTGGATGCGCATCGAACCGATCGAGATCCGCCTCGGTGCCGAGCTCGCCGATGCTTTCCTGGGGGATGATGGCGACCTGGCCGATCGCATCGCGCATGTGCGTCGGCAGTTCGCGCAGGACATGGGCTTCTTGGTGCCGCGCGTGCAGACCAGCCGGCGATCGGAGCTGCGCGGCAACGCCTATGAGATCCACTTCCAGGGCACCCGGGCGGGGCAGGGTGAGCTGACGATCGATCGTGTGCTGGCCATCAACCCGGGCGGCAACCGTGCGCGCCTGGAGGGGGCGGAGACCCGGGATCCGGCGTATGGACTGCCCGCGCAGTGGATCAGCAAGGAGCAGCGTCAGCACGCGCGCAGCGTCGGCTATACCCTGGTGGATGCCGATACGGTGGTGATCACCCATCTGAGTGAGCTGATCAAGCGCCATTGCGCAGATCTGCTGACCCGCGCCGAGGCCGAACGCATGGTCAACCGCTTGCGCGAGCAGCAGGGCTCGCTGGTCGAGGAGCTGGTACCCGGCGTCCTGACCTATTCGGAGATCCAGAAGGTACTGCAGCACCTGCTGCGCGAGCAGGTCAGCATCCGCCATCTGGAAGCGATCCTGGAAGTGCTGGTTGATGCCGGCCGCACCACCAAGCAACCCGATGAGCTGGCCGAGCGGGTGCGTGAGCGGCTCGGTGCGGCGATCTGCCAGAGCCTGCGCGATGCGCAGGGCGATCTGCATGTGATGACCCTGTCGCCGGAACTCGAGCGCACCCTGCTGGCCAACCTGCGCCCGGTTGACGGTCGCGCCGGCTCGCTGTTCGGTGATATGGCGCAGCTGGACGGCTTCATGAAGAACCTGGCCAGCCAGGCCGAATCGATGATGGGCCGCAGCCTGGTGCCGGTGCTGTTGTGCCCCTCGCCGGCGCGACGCTCGCTACGGGCGTTGCTGGTGCGTTCGATGCCGTATCTGGCGGTGCTGGGCCTGAACGAAGTGCCGGCCACGCTGCCGGTCCGCTCCTTCGCCGCGATCCAGTCCCACTGAGGCCCGTATGACCGACACGCTTGAAGCGATCAGCCGCAGCCTTGCTGCCGAAGTCAGGACCCTGGCCACCATCAGCCAGAACGTGGCCAACGCGCATACACCCGGCTACCGCGCCTTGCGCACCGCTCCGGATTTCGCCGCCCAGGCCGGGCTGCGCACCGTGGCCGATCAGCGTGATGGTGGGCTTGCACAGACCGGCCGGGCGCTTGACCTTGCCTTGCGTGGCGAGGGCTTTTTCGTGGTGGAGCGCGAGGGGCGGGCCATGCTGGCGCGCTCGGGTGCCCTGCGCATCGGCGAGGCCGGGCAGCTGATGACAGCCAACGGGGAAGCCGTGGTCGGCAGCGCCGGACCGATCGTGATTCCGGGGGGGCAGGCCGCCAGCGTCCGCGTGGACGGTGACGGGCGCCTGTGGGTGGAAGAGCAGGAAGTGGACCAGCTGCGCCTGGTGGCGACAGCCGATCCGGCCGCGGTGTCGCCGCTGGGCGCAGGAACCTATGACTACAGCGGCGAACTGCATCCGTGGGAAGGCAAGGTGGTGCAGGGGGCTCTTGAGCGCGCCAACGTCGAGGCGGCCGACGAAATGCTGCGCCTGATGGAAACCACCCGCCACATCGATTCGGTTCGCCGCGCCATCAGCACCTACGACCAGATGCTGGATCGGGGCATCAACAACCTTGGCAACAACTGAGTACGGAGCGACCCAGATGATCGATGCCCTCTACATCGCCGCCAGCGGCTTGCGCAGCGAGCAGAAACAGATCGACGTGATCTCCAACAACGTCGCCAACATGCAGACTCCGGGCTTCAAGCGCAGCCGGGTCAACTTCGCCGACGTGGCCGGTGCCGCGATGCCACCGGCCCTCGATGCCACGTTGCCGGCAGCACCCGCGCAGGCGATGCCGGGTGGCACCCGGATCAGTGCCACCCTGGCCGAGTTCGAGACCGGCGATATCCGCGCGACCGGTAATCCGCTGGATCTGGCGATCAACGGCTCCGGGCTGTTCGAGCTGGAGCTTGACGACGGCAGCGTTGCCTACACCCGCGACGGCCAGTTCAGGCTTGACGCCGAAGGCAGCCTGCGCACCCTGCAGGGCGCCCGCCTGGCAAATGCCCCGCAGATCCCGCTCGATGCGACCAAGCTGGAGGTATCCAGCGCTGGCGAGGTCTCGGTGCTGATGCCGGGCGAGACCCAGCGCACCGTGCTGGGCGCGATTGAGGTGGCAGTATTCGGTGCCACCGATGCCCTGCAGTCGGTGGGCGACAACCGCTTTACCGCCACCGTTGCCGCCGGCTCGCCCAGCTACGCGGTACCCGGTGAGGCCGGCAGCGGCAAGCTGCAGCAGGGCTACGTGGAAATGGCCAACGTCCAGATGATCGAAGAGATGTCCAGCCTGGTGATGGCACAGCGCGCCTATCAGCTCAATGCGCGTGTGCTGCAGGCCGCAGATCAGGTCCTGGAAACCATCAACAACCTGCGCCGCTGATCATGCACTCCTTGATCCTGATGCTTGCCCTGGCGTCGCCGACCGCCGCCCACTCCACGCCTGCGCCATTGTCAGGCCAGTACCTGGCTGCCCGCGTGGTGGAGACAGTGCAGGCACGCCTGCAGGCACAGGGCAGTAGCGCGATCGTGTCGGTGCTGGGCCGCGTGGCGGACGTTACCGGTGTTGGTGCCGATCCCGAGGTCGAGGTGGGTACGGTTGCCGGGCGCTGGCCACGTGCGCGCGCCTCGGTCCCGGTGCGCCTTACCGATTCGAGGGGCACGCGCCGCCTTGTCACCGTATGGCTTGCAGCGAGCGACCTGCGCGAAGTGCTGGCCTACAGCAACGACTATCCGGCGATGGTTCCGGCGGAGAAGCTGCAGGCAACGCCCGTCCGCATCGATATGGCCTGTTGCGAAGGGCCCGCGATTGCCACGCTGGCCGATGTGCGGGGCAAGCGACTGCGGCGCGCGGTGCATGCCGGTCGTCCGGTGCTGGCCGAGGATCTTACGGCTGCACCCGAGGTTGCGGCACAGCAGCAGGTGACTCTGGCAGTGGAGCGGGGTGCCGTCCGCATCGTAGTGGCAGGAACGGCACTGGCCAGTGGACGGCTGGGTGAGCGCATCCAGGTGCGTCCGCAGGGATCGCAGCGGGCAGTGCAGGCACGGGTCAGCGCTCCGGCAGAGGTGGTGATCGATGAATAGACAGGCTGTTGCCGCCCTGCTGGGCGCTTTGCTGGCGACCCAGGCCGCACAGGCACAGAGCCTGGTTGAGCCCGAACGGTACCGCGCGCTGGCGGCAGACCATCGGGCCTATCGCCTGGGTGATGTCATTACCGTGTACGTTGCCGAAGCGACCCGGGCCAAATCGCAAGCGGCCACCGACGCGTCCAGCAGGCTTGAGCTCAGTGCGGGATTGCGTTCGCCCAGCACCGATTTCAACGCCGATGCCGGCGTGGGCGGCAGCAATTCCGGTGGCGCCCAAACCACGCGAGTGGGGGAGCTGCGGACCCAGGTTTCGGTGCAGGTGGTTGCGCTGGAGCCCGATGGCAGCCTGCGCATCGAGGGTATGCAGACATTGACCGTCAACGGCGAGAACCAGCGCATCCGGCTGAAAGGCCTGGTGCGCCCGCAGGACGTGTCAGCGCAGAACACGGTGTGGTCCAACCGCATCGCCAATGCCGAACTGGAACTGGATGGCGTGGGCATCGTCAGCGAATCCCAGCGCCAGAGTGCGATCTACCGACTCTTCAAGTGGCTGAGGTTGATGTGAGGATCACGATCGCAGCAGTACTGGTGGCCGCCTTGTGCCAGGCCGGGTGGGCCCACGCCGGCGCAGTGAAGGTGAAGGATATCGCCCGCGTGGCCGGCGTTCGCGAGAACCAGCTGACCGGCTACGGCCTGGTGTTTGGCCTGTCGGGATCCGGTGACTCCCAGCGCAACCGCGCCACCGTGCAGTCGGTGGCCAATACCCTGCGCAACTTCGGCGTCAACGTGGCCGAGGACGATATCGCCAGCCGCAATGTGGCTGCGGTGATCGTCACCGCCAAACTGCCGCCGTTTGCCGAACCTGGGCAGATGGTGGATGTGCAGGTCGCCTCGTCCGGCGATGCGCGCAGTTTGACCGGCGGCACGCTGATGCTGACGCCGTTGATGGCCGCCGATGGCCGACTGTATGCAATGGCGCAGGGAGCGATTTCGGTGGGCGGCTACCAGTTCCAGGGGGTTACCGCATCGCTGCAGAAGAACCACCCGACGGTGGGCTGGATTCCATCCGGAGCCAGCATCGAACGGGCATCGCCATTGCCGGTAGCCGGAGAAGGACGTGAGCTGAGCATCCTGCTCAACGAACCCGACTTCACCAACGCCAGCCGCATCGCCAGTGTGATCCGCAGTGCCGAACCGTCATCGACGGTACGTGCGGCGCATGCGGGCAAGGTCACGGTGTCATTTGCCTCGCCGCCGGCCGATCTGGTGGAGCGCATCGCGCATCTGGAGAACCTTTCCGTGGTCCAGGACAGGCCGGCGCGGGTGGTGGTCAACGAGCGCACCGGCACCGTTGTCGCCGGTGGCGACGTGCGCCTGGGCCAGGTTGGCATCTCGCATGCCGGCCTGCGCGTGGAGATCCGTACCGAGTACCAGGTGTCCCAGCCGGACGGCATCTACTACCGCCCTGGGCACAGCATTGCCACGGCGGTGGTGCCCAGCACCACGATCAAGGCCGAAGATCCTGAGGCACCGCTGGTACGCATCCCTGAAGGTGCCACCGTCGCCGACCTGATCTCGGCGCTGCGCGCGGTGCATCTGAGCACGCGCGACGTCATTGCCGTCCTTCAATCGATCAAGGCCGCCGGTTCGCTCGACGGCGAGCTTGTCATCCAGTAACTGCACTCAGGAGCGCTGATGATGTCCAGCAGTGAGACCACCATCGACGCGATCCGGCTGGCGCTGGGCATGTACCAGAGCCGGGCCGAGATCGCCAATTCCAACATCGCCAACGCTTCGATGCCCGGTGCATTGGCACTGCGCGCCGATTTCTCGCAGTACCAGCTGATGCTTGATGCAGCCGTGGAGGGCCGGAGTGATGGCCTGCGGCAGGCGATTGCGCAGGTGCGTGAGCCGGACATTCGTCCGCTGGAAACACCGTTGAACCTGGATGCGCAGGTTGGCGAGCTGGTGGGGGTGGGCGTGGGCTTCCAGTCGCTGACCGAAGCGCTGAACCGGCAGTTCGGCTTGATGCGCCTGGCTGTGGTCGGGAGGAACTGAGCATGCCGATCGATTCATTACTGGATGTGGCCCGCGACGGCCTGAACTACGAGCGGCTGCGCCTGGATGCCGCCAGCCGCAATATCGCGGCCGCCAACGTCGCGGTGCCTGCTGGCCAGGAGGTGACGCTGTGGCAGGTCGGCAATGGCAGCTCGTTCGGCCACTGGTTGGGGCAGGGCGGCACGCTGCAGCAGGCACCGGCGGCTACCCGGGTGGTCCATGACCCCGGTAATCCGTTGGCCGACAGCAACGGCCAGGTACGTTTTCCGCAGGTCGACCTGGTACAGGAAATGACCACGCTGATGACTGCCAGCCGAGGCTATGAGGCCAACGTACGTTCGTTCAACCTGCTGCGCAGCATGATGCTGCGCTCGCTTGAAATCGGGGCCAAGTGATGAGCATCGAGGCAATCGGCCCAATCGGGCTGGAACAGGGACAGAGTCTGGCCATATCGGCGCCGACCACACCTGCGGCGGACTTCTCCGGATGGCTTGCCAGTGGCGTTGGGCATGTCGAGCACAGCCTGGATGTAGCCGAGACCGGGGTCCGCGCACTCGCCGCCGGACGTGACGTGCCGGTGCACGAAGTGATGATCGCACTGGAACAGGCACGCCTGGATCTCAGCCTGGCCACCGAAGTGCGCAACCGCCTGGTAGAGGCCTACCAGGAACTGGCGCGGATCCAGCTGTAAGCCACTGCTCACTCCCATCTATCAAGCCGAGTCCATGGATCCCAGGAATTTCTATCTTTCGTTGCAGCGCCCGGCGCGGATTGGCCTGATCATCGGCATCGTCGCGCTGCTGGCGCTGACCATTGCGACCCTGTGGTGGGTGATGACGCCCCGGCAGCAGCTGCTGTTCGGCAACATGAATGAACGCGATGCTGCCGAGGTGGTGGCGTCGCTCAACGAATGGAAGGTGCCACACACCATCACGGACGGCGGCGCCGGCATCACCGTAGCGGCCGATCAGGTGTATGACACCCGCATGCGGTTGGTTTCGGCCGGAGTGCCGCGTGGGGGGCACGTCGGCTTCGAGCTGTTCGACGATTCGGACTTCGGTGTCACCGAGTTCGCGCAGCGGGTCAATTACCAACGCGCCCTGCAGGGCGAGATCGAACGTACCATCGCCGCGCTTCCCGGTGTCACCAGTGCGCGCGTGCACCTCACCATCCGCCGTCCTGGCCTGTTCGCCGATCAGCATGATGACTCGAAGGCGTCTGTCGCACTGGCACTGGAGCCGGGCCAGCGCCTGACCCGCAAGCAGATCAATGGTGTACGCAGCCTGGTGGCCGCATCGGTGGAGGGCCTGGCGCCGACCCAGGTCTCGGTGCTGGATTCCGATGGTGGTCTGCTTGCAGCCGCAAGCGCGGATGGCGCCAACGATGCCGATCTGCAGGGACATGCCGAAGAAGACCAGCGGCTGGAGAACCGCCTGCAGGCACGCATCGTGGATCTGCTGGGGCAGGTCCTGCATGACGAAGAATTCCGTGTGTCGGTGGAGGCCACCCTCAACTTCGACGCGGTTCGTGAAGTGAGCGAACGGCCGCTGGCGCAGGGGGGCGATGGCAACGGCCTGCTTGCCAACAAGCGGGTCAGCCACTCAGGCGGCAGCGAGGGCGGGCAGAACCAGAACGAGGAGGAGTCCACCTTCGTGCACGGTACCGCGCGCCAGGAGATCGCCCGCGCGCCGGGCCGGATCGAGACGCTGTCCGTGGCGGTCATCCTGCCGCCGAACCTGGACGACAGCGAGGTCGAGCGGATCCGCGCGCTGGTCGCCGCCGCAGCCGGCATCAACGAGGTGCGGGGAGACCGACTTGCGGTATCGCGGCTTGGCCGCGGCCAGCGCTGGGATGCCTCACCCGGCGCGGCCCGTGCCGTCACTGCGCTGGGTGCAACGCAGACCCCGCCATCCTCCCAGCCGGCATCGCCGGTGAAGAAGACGGTGGCATCGACCCCCTGGATCCGTTGGGCCCTGATCGCCGTTGCCGGTGCCTTGCTGGGCGGGATTGCGATCCTGGCTACGCAACGACGCCCGAAGCGATTGAGCCGCACCGAACGGGACGCCGTTCTGGCCAGGATGCGTGGCTGGTTGGCCGAGGGGGGCGCGCCATGAACAGTTCGCGCGGCGAACGCAAGTGCGCCCTGATGCTGGCCACGCTGGCGGCGTCTGACCGGCGCCAGCTGCTTGCCCAGCTGCCACCGGCCGCAGCATCCCGGATCAAGCGACTGGTGGGTGAGCTGCAGGCGTTGCGCCTGCCCATCGCCGAGCTTGCCCAGGCGCTGCTGGCCGACGAAGTGGTTGGACTCACCAGCGAAACGTCGCTGGATGTAGAGCAGTTGATGGGACTGGCGGCGCACCTGCCGGATGCCTGGTACGCACGCGTACTGGCGGCCTGGGGGGAGCTGGATCGATCGTTCTGCGTGTCGCTGCTGGAGCCGTCACGCGGTGCGGCGGTGGCGCGCGAGCTGGGCAGGGTGCCCGCGCTGCCGCCGCGCCTGGCCCATGCACTCAAGGCAGAGGCGATGCAGTTGGCCGCGGTGGAGCGCGCCGCATGATCCAGCGACTGCCTGCCGATGAGCCCAGGGTGGTAAGGCTGGGGACGTTGTTCGCGCCCGCCGAAGCGATGGCGTCGCCTGTGATCGGTATCGATCCGGAGCAGGAGCGCCTGCAGCGGTTGCAGGAAGCACGCGAAGCCGGCCATGCCGAAGGCATGCGCCAGGCCGATGCGCAGATCCGTGATGCGGTGGCTGCTGCGGAACTGGCTTGCCAGCAGCGTCACGCCCAGGCCCTGGCGGAACTGCAGGATGAGCGTGCACGACTGGCGCAGTGGTCGCTGCAGCTCCCCACGCAGCTCGCTGAACTGGAACGCGCCACGCTGGCAACGGCGGCACAACTGGCTTATGCCGCCATGCTTCGCGTACTGGATACGCTGCCTGCCGAAGAGCGTATCGCGCAGGCCTGCCGGCAGGCACTGGCCGAGCAGAAGCAGCGCCCGTTGCGGCTGCGGCTGCCTCCGCTGGACGTGCCGTACGCGCAGGCGTTGGCCAGCGCGGAGATCCTCATCGAAGCGGACGCGCGCCTGCAGCCGGGCCAGTGCCGGATCGAAAGTCCGCTGGGGATCGACGATGCGGGGCTGGATGTGCGTCTGGATGCGTTGCGTACCGCCTTCCTGCAGGGACTGGCCAGCGCAGGGGACGCGCAATGACGGTTGCCTGGGACCCCCTGCTTGAGGCCATTGCCGCGGCGCCGATGGTGCGTCGCCTCGGCCAGGTGGTGTCCTATAACGGCTTGGTGATCGAGGCGCATGGCCCCGAGGTCGGTGTAGGCGAGTTGTGCCATATCGACCGCGATGGGCGTGCACCGATCCTGGCCGAGGTGGTCGGGTTTCGCCAGGGGCGCACCCAGCTGATGCCGTTCGGCGAGATCGACGGCCTGGCTCCGGGGCAGGAAATCCGTGCCTGCGAGCGTACCCTGGAAGTGCCGGTCGGCGACGCCCTGCTTGGCCGCGTGGTGAACGCACTCTGCGAGCCGATCGACGGCCGGCCGCTGCAGTGCGCGCAACGCTACGCGTTGCGCCGGACGCCGATCAATCCCCTGCACCGTGCGCCGATCGACACGCCGTTGGCCACGGGCATCCGTGCGGTCGACACCCTGTTGACCCTGGGCGAAGGCCAGCGGATCGGCGTCTTCGCCGGCAGCGGTGTTGGCAAAAGCACGTTGCTGGGGGCACTTGCACGGGAGGTACAGGCCGACGTGACCGTGCTTGCCCTGATCGGCGAGCGCGGGCGCGAGGTGGGCGACTTCCTGCGCCACTCCCTGGGCGATACCGGACTGCGCCGGTCGGTGGTGATGGTGGCGACCGCCGATGAGACGGCCGTGACCCGCGTGCATGCGGCCCACGCTGCCCACGCCGTGGCCGAGTACTTCCGCGACAGCGGTCGTTCGGTGCTGCTGGTGGTCGATTCGATGACCCGCTTTGCGATGGCGCAGCGCGAGATCGGCCTGGCGGTCGGCGAGCCACCCACGTTCCGTGGGTATACGCCATCGGTGTTCGCGCAGCTGCCACGAATGCTCGAGCGCTGCGGAAAGCTGCAGACGGGTGGCTCGATCACAGGCATCTATAGCGTGCTGGTGGAGGGCGATGACATGAATGAGCCGGTGACCGACCATATGCGCGCCATTCTCGACGGCCACGTCGTGCTGTCGCGGGACCTGGCCGCGCGCGGACACCATCCGGCCATCGATGTGCTGCACAGTGCCAGCCGGGTGATGGATGCGGTGGCCAGCAGTGATGAGCTGGCACTGGCACGTGAAGCGCGACGCCACCTGGCGCTGTATGAAGCGTCGCGCGACCTGATCGAGCTGGGGGCACACCAGAAGGGCGCCAATCCGGCGCTGGACCGGGTCATCGAGCAGCGGCCGCATCTTGAAGCCGTGCTGCAACAGCCGCCCAGCGAGGCGACCCCGCGCGAAGCGGCCTACCGCCGCCTGGCAGCCGCATTGCAGGGGGCGGCATGAGCGTCCCGCGCAGCAAGGGCCTGCATGCGCTGCAGCGCTGGCGCAGTTTCGGTGAAGACCGCGCTGCGCTGGCCCGCCAGTTGGCGTTGCGCGTGGTTGCGGAGGCGACAGCTGCGGTCGCGACCGTTCAGGACCGTGCGCAGGCGGCCAGCGAGCAGCGCCGGGGGCTACTGCAGAGTCCACTGCTGGATCTGGCGCGCTTGACCGCGAGTGCGGGCATGGAGGACGCCGCATGGCGGGACGTGCAGGTGTGCCAACAGCGCCTGCAGCACGCCGAGGATGATGCCCAGGTCGCGCGCGAGCAGCACGAAACGGCGCACCGCATGGCCCGCGCGGTAGCGCACCGCGCAACGCGTGTGGTTGCGATCGAACGTGACGCGGCCGAGAAGCATGTCTTCGATTCGCTGGTGGAGTTGCGTGGCCGCCTGCGCGGAGGCCCGCATGATTGAACGCATGCCAGCGGGCATGGGGGCACGCGAGCCCGATGCGGTGCCGCGCCCCGCCCGCCCCTCCGCGGCCAGCCCTGCGCGTGATTTCCGCGAGTCCGTGGACGCCAGTCCACCGCGTCCAGATCCTGAAACCCCTGGGGACGCTGGGCCCATCGCGTGCGACATCGCGGCTTCCGACGAGCATGGCGCTGGCCAGGCCATGCTGCTGGCGTGGCAGCTGCTGCCCAACAACGCGTTGTCGCAGATGCTTGCCGGCACACGAGTGGCTGCAGAAGCGATGCAGCCCTCGCGCATGCCTCTCGCGGCATACACCGGTTCCTCCGCAGGTACCCAGGGCATGGCCGCTGCCAACCCCGCGCCGGCGGTGGCTGCCATGTCCGGCAAGAGCGCGTTCGCTGCCGTCGCCGCTCCGAACGCGCGGCTCACTGCAGCCTCTACCGCTGCCGATGCCGTGGACGCCAGCGCTGCGCTGTCTGCCCTGGGCGAGCGATGGCAGGCGCGCCTGCTGCGCTGGGGCAGGACCGCAGGCGAGGGGCTGAGCATTCGCATCCGCGATTACCGCCTGGATGCGCAGGATGCGCAGGTGCTTGCAGAGCGGTTGCTGGCATTCGCAGGACAACACGGTCTGCAGCTGCAGCGGATCGTCATCAATGCACGCGAGCTTTGGCGTGCAACCCCCACCTATCCTCAACCGACCGGAGATATGCATGGCCGTTGATGCAATCGGAAGCTCACTGGGCACCCAGCAGAACTCCGCACTGGCACAGAGCAGTACGATCGACCAGGAAGATTTCATCCGCCTGTTCCTTGCACAGCTGCAGTTCCAGGACCCGCTGGAGCCGGTCGACAACCGCGAGTTCCTGGCCCAGCTGGCGCAGTTCTCAGCACTGGAACAATCCCGCCAACTCAGCGAGAACACCGCGTCGATGCTGGCGATGAGTGCCTCCGACCAGGCCGTGGGCCTGCTCAATCGCCAGGTGGACCTGACCAATCTGGGGGTGACCCGCTCGGGCACGGTGGTGGCGGTGCAGTTTGGCAGCGCCGGTCCGGAGCTGAGCGTGCGCGATGCCACCGGATCAGTCAGCACAGGCATCCGCCTGTCGCAGATCTCCCTCGTCAAACCCTGACCCAGGCGGACCTCCATGTTCCAAGCCCTGTTCAACAGTCTTTCCGGCATGTTCAGCTTTTCGCGAAGCCTGGATACGGTGTCCAACAACGTATCCAACATGAACACACCTGGGTTTCGTGGCAGTGATGCGTTCTTCACCAACGTGGAAGGTGGCTTTGGCTCGCGCATCACCGGTGACGACATGCGAACCAACCCCGGCGACCTCCGCCAGACCGAGAATGCCACCGACCTGGCAGTGAACGGCAACGGCTACTTCGTGCTGCGCGACCCCGCTGGCGACCTGCATTACACCCGCGCCGGCCAGTTCCGCTTCGACGAGCACAGTCTTCTGGTGGACAGCGTCAATGGCTACCAGGTGATGGGCCTGGATGGCAGCGGCAACATGGTCGCAATCGACCTGGACAGCTATCGCAACATTCCGGCTGTGGGGACCAGCCAGGTGCGCGTCACCGGCAACATCGCGCCGTCCTCGACCACCACCAACATCAATGCGGTGACTGTGTTCGACGCCTCCGGTGCGTCACGCGTGCTGTCGGTCAAGTTCACCAACAACACCGCCAACACGCCGGGCAGCTTCCTGGTGACCGTGACCGACTCCTCGGGCAAGTCCGTGGGCAGCGGCGAAGTGCGCTTCCGCACCGATGGCACGCCATTGACCGGGTACGCCGGGATGGACGTGGTACTGCAGGGGCCGGGGGGCGCGCAGGCGATCCGGCTGGATTTCGGTACCCCCGGAACATTGACCGGCATGACCTCGCTGAGCGGAACCACCAGCAGCCTGTCGGCCAAGGTGACCGATGGCCACGGCATTCTGGCCGTCAACGGCATCACCTTCGATGACAAGGGCGTGATGCAGTTGACCTACTCCGAAACGGAAAAGCGCAGTGGTCCGCAGGTCGCACTGGCGTTGTTCCCGAACGAAAGCGCATTGCACCTGGAGGGCGGGCGCCTGATCGCAGGCGCCAGTGTGCAGGAACGCGATATCGGGCGCCCGGGCGATACCGGCTTTGGCCGTATCCGCGGCTTCAGCCTGGAGATGTCCAATGTGGACCTGACCCGGGAGTTCGCCGACATGATCGTGATCCAGCGCGGCTACCAGGCCAGCTCGCGGGTGATGACGGTCAGCAATGAAATGATTGAACAGCTGTACAACAGCACGCGGGGCGGATGATGACGGTCCTTCCGTTCCGGCGGCATGGCGTGAGGCGCGTTGCGCAGATCGGAGCAGCATTGCAGCAGCGGCTGGACCATTGGCGCGCCCAGTGGGCCGCCGAGCCCGGCCATTGCGAGGTGGAGGTGGCGGACGTTGCGCTGCCAGCATCACCGGGGCAGTGGTGGCACTGCATGGGAACCAGTGCCTTCGCGCACCTTGGCAACAATGGCCTGGAGCGGATTGCTGGCGCTCTGGCCGCAGTCCCTGGCCGGGAGTCCAGCCCCATCTCGGCAGGAATAGGTCGCCGTGCCTTTGTCGATCTGTTGCGTGAGCTGGTGCCAGCGACTGCAGAGGTGATTGCCGGCGCTGCGCCGATGGCGGCTTTGTGCGATGCGCGTCATGGCGTGCTGTGCTTCAGCGTATCGCTGCCAGGCGCAGAGGCCCTGTTGTATCTGCCGCTGGCTGCCTGCGATGCACTCGTGCCGATCCCGGCCGGTGTCTCCCGGCCCGTGCTGGCATCGCGTCGCAGCGCGTTGCTGGCGTCCACCGTGAGCCTGTACGCCACCCTGGAGCTGGGCAGTGCCGATCTGGATGTTGCCAGCACCCTCAGGCCCGGTGAAACCCTGCGCACTTCGCGTATCGCTGACGCCGTGGTCAAGCTGCAGTCGGCCAACGGCCACACCGTGTTCAGCGCGAGCCTGCATTCGTCCGAGGGCCGCAAGGCACTTCGCTGTATCAATGACACAACCCAGCCAGGAATGAAGTAATGGAACGTACATCGGTGTTGGAAGCGGTGCGCGCCGAGCCGGCGCAGGCGGAACAGGGCGATGCGGCTGAGCGCAGCATCGCGCTGATCCGGCATGTGCAGGTGGCGCTGAGCGCGCAGATCGGCACGGTCGATATGAGCGTGGACCGGCTGTTCGGCCTGAAGGCAGGGGACGAGGTGGTGTTGAACGAGCAGCTGGAAGCACCGGTGACACTGCTGCTCAATGGCAAGGCGGTCGCACGCGCGGAGCTGGTGGCGATTGATGACCACTTCGGCGTGCGGATCCTGGAGATCGCATGACCGCTGTGCTGTTCGTTCTGGCCGCGGCGCCCATCCGCTTCAAGAGCGAAGCGGGCAGCGTTGGCACGACGCTGATGGGACCGCTGATCATTGCAAGCCTGCTGCTTGCGCTCGCCATCGCGGCGCTCTACGTCGCGCGCCGGAGAGGATGGTTGCGGCGTTGGAGCGTGGTGCCGGCCGCAGCGGACATGCCACTGGGCCTGAGGGTGGAGCAGGTGCTGCGGCTCAGCCCGCGCACGCGGCTTTACCGGGTCAGCGACGGTGTAGCGGTCTTCACGGTGGTGGAGTCCACCGCGCATGCGCAGATCGTGCCCGGGACGGGACGCGCTGAGCCGGAGGCTACCGATGCACGCTGACCGCCGCTGGCGCGTACTACCGCTGGTCGCTGTGCTGATGCTGGTGGCCGGGCAGGCGTGGGCGGGCCCGACCGAGGACGCCGTGGCCGAGGCACTGAAGCAGGATTACTCGCCCGCACTGCGCAACTTCGTGATCCTCACGATGTTGTCGCTGATTCCGGTACTGATGATCGGTATGACCGCCTTCACCAGGATCATCATCGTGCTGTCCCTGCTACGGCATGCGCTGGGTATTCCGCAGACACCGCCCAACAGCGTGGTGATCACCCTGGCGATCTGCATGACCTACTTCACCATGTCGCCGGTGCTCGATCGCATGAACCATGATGCGATCGCACCCTACATGAGTGAGCAGATCACCGCGCAGCAGGCCATCGAACTGGGCAGCCGCCCGCTGCGTGAGTTCATGGTGTCGCAGACGCGCGAATCGGACCTGCGCACGGTGATCGAGATGGCCAAGGCGCCGGCGCCCAAGACCATGGACGACATCCGCTTCGGCCATCTGGTCACTGCGTTCCTGCTGAGTGAGCTGAAGACCGCCTTCCAGATCGGCTTCGTGATCTTCCTGCCTTTCGTGCTCATCGACCTGGTGGTCGCTGCGGCACTGATGGCGCTGGGCATGATCATGCTGCCGCCGACCACCATCAGTCTGCCCTTGAAGATACTGCTGTTTGTACTGATCGATGGCTGGGTGTTGCTGTCCAAGGCGTTGCTGGGCAGCTACTGGAACTGACATGGACACGCATGCCACGGATGGCGAGGCGGCACTCTGGTCCCAGCTCAGGGAGCAGCGCTGCTCGCAGGCGCGTGATGCGCTCTATCTGCGCTACAGGCCATGGGCGACTGCGATCGCGCGGCGGGTACACCGCCGCTTCCCACGGCTGGGCGCGGACCGGGACGACTTCATCCAGAACGCCAGTATTGGATTGCTGGAGGCGATTGATCGTTTTGATCCGGCACGCGGCATTGCCTTCCAGGCCTATGCAATGACCCGGGTACGCGGCTCTGTTTTCAATGGGCTTCGCGTGATCCTTGGGGGCGCATCGAGCGAGCGCTATCAGGAGCGGCTGGACACCCTGCAGGGCGCGTCTGATGACCCCTTCAATGAGCTGGTCGCTTCGATCGTCGGGTTGGGCCTGGGCTACATGCTGGACGATGCGGCCAATCCGCTGGCCATCGACAGTCACGATGCGCTTCGCTTCGCCGAGGATCAGCAAGTCGTAGGCCAGTTGCTGGCCGGAGTGGAGCAGCTACCGCCAAGGTTGAAGGCGATCATCGTCCGCCACTACTTCGAGTTCACACCGTTCATTGAGCTTGCCCAGGAGTGGGGTCTGAGCAAGGGACGCATTTCGCAGCTGCACCGTGCCGCACTCGACGCACTGCGACTCAGCGTGCAGGCAGCTGACTGAATCCCGCTTCCTGTAGGGGGACGTAGCCGGGCCCTGGTGGCGTGCCTCCGAGCTGCCGGCGGCCTCCCCGCACCCCAAACAGAAAGCCCCGCCGATGCGGGGCTTTCCTTTTTGTCCCATCGCCCCCGGGTTGTGCTGCGCAGCATGGTCTTTCGTGCACCGCGTCTTGCAAATGAACAATTTCCTCCTCTATGGTGCAATCGATTGCATTGCAGCGAATCGTCAGTGTTTGATGCCGGTTGGGAGGCCGGGAGGTGGATGTCCATCCATTCGATCAGACCGGCCCCGGCGACGGGCCTCACGCGGCGCGATGCGCTGCGCCTCGCGGTTGCCGGTGGCATCGGCCTGGGGGCGGCGGGCGCGTTGCCGGCGTTCGCCGCCACTGCAGCGCTGAAGGGCAACCTGAAGCACTCCGTGGCGCGCTGGACCTTCCCGCAGCTGTCGGTCGCACAGCTCTGCAGCACGGTGAAGGACATCGGCTTTGCTGCCATCGATCTGGTCGGGCCGGAAGACTGGCCCACGCTGAAGGCGCATGGCGTCTACAGTTCGATGTGCAATGGCGCGGAGCTGGGCCTCACCAAGGGCTTCGCCGGCCGCCAGTTCCATGACCAGCTGGTGCAGCGCTACACCCGGCACATCGATCTGGTGGCCGATGCCGGTTATCGCAACCTGATCTGCTTTTCCGGCAACCGCAACGGCATGGACCCCGGCGAGGGCATGGCCCATGCCGAGGCCGGCCTCAAGCGCATCCTCGGGCATGCCGAGAAGCGCGGCGTGGTGCTGGTGATGGAGCTGCTCAACTCCAGGGTCGATCATCGCGACTATTTGTGCGACCACTCCGCATGGGGCGTGGAGCTGTGCCAGCGGCTGGGCTCGGACAACTTCGGGCTGCTCTATGACATCTACCACATGCAGATCATGGAGGGCGACATCATCGCCACCATCGGCAGGCATCACGCTTGTTTCAAGCACTACCACACCGCGGGCGTGCCCGGCCGGAACGAGCTGGGAGACCAGCAGGAGCTGAACTATCCGGCCATCTGCCGCGCGATCCGCGACACCGGCTTCGAGGGGTATCTGGCACAGGAATTCATGCCTGTGGCACCGGATCCCGTCGGCTCGCTGCGCGAGGCGATCCGCCTCTGCGACGTCTGAAACGATATCCACCCAGGTGAGAGACCCATGGCAGATAATCATTACGACGCCATCGTTGTTGGCTCGGGAATCAGTGGCGGTTGGGCGGCAAAGGAGCTGACCGAGAAGGGCCTCAAGGTCCTGATGCTGGAACGCGGGCGCAACATCGAGCACGTGAAGGACTACGTCAACGCGATGAAGGAGGCGTGGGATTTTCCGCATCGCAACCGGCCGACGCAGGCGATGAAGGCCGACCACCCGGTGCTGATGCGCGACTATGGCCTGGCCGAGAATCTGCAGGGTATGTGGGCCAACGAGCAGGACTCGCCCTACATTGAAACCAAGCGGTTCGATTGGTTCCGTGGCTATCACGTCGGCGGCCGCTCGTTGCTGTGGGGCCGGCAGAGCTATCGCTTCTCCGACCTGGACTTCGAAGCGAACCTCAAGGATGGCATCGCCACCGACTGGCCGATCCGCTATGCCGACATCGCGCCCTGGTACGACCATGTGGAGAAGTTCGCCGGCATCGCCGGCACCCGCGAAGGGCTGGACGTGCTGCCGGATGGCGAGTTCCTGCCGCCGGTGCCGCTGAACATCGTCGAGAAGGACGTGGCCGCGCGCATCAGCAAGGCGTTCGGCGGCACCCGGCACCTGATCCACTCGCGCACTGCGAACATCACCCGGCCGATGCCAGAGCAGGGCCGCGTCAACTGCCAGTACCGCAACAAGTGCATCCTCGGTTGTCCCTTCGGTGCCTACTTCTCGACTCAGTCAGCAACGCTGCCTGCGGCGATGAAGACCGGCAACCTGACCTTGCGGCCGTTCTCGATCGTCAAGGAAGTGCTGTATGACAAGGACCGCAAGCGCGCACGCGGCGTCGAGGTGATCGATGCCGAGACCGGGCAGACCTACCAGTACACGGCCAAGGTGATCTTCCTCAACGCGTCTTCCTTCAACTCGACCTGGCTGCTGATGAACTCGGCCACTGACGTTTGGGAGGGCGGGCTCGGTTCCGCGTCGGGCGAGCTGGGGCGCAACGTGATGGACCATCATTTCGGTGCCGGCGCCTCCGGCCGGGTCGAGGGCTACGAGGACAAGTACTACTTCGGCCGTCGTCCCTGCGGCTTCTACATTCCACGTTTCCGCAACCTGGCTGCGGAACGGCGTGGCTACCTGCGCGGGTTCGGCTACCAGGGCGGCGCCAGCCGCAGCGGTTGGTCGCGCGAAATCGCCGAGCTGAACATCGGCGCCGACCTGAAGGAGGCGCTGACCCTGCCGGGTGACTGGCGCATCGGCATGACCGGCTTCGGCGAGATGCTGCCGCACCACGACAATGCGATCCGCCTGGACCGGGAACGCAAGGACAAGTGGGGGCTGCCGGTGCTGGCGATGGACGTGTCGATGCGCGCCAACGAGCTGGCGATGCGCAAGGACATGGCCGCCGACGCCGCCGAGATGCTGGAGGCGGCAGGGGTCAAGGACGTGAAGATGCACGACAACGATTACGCCCCGGGCAAGGGCATCCACGAAATGGGAACCGCACGCATGGGCCGCGATCGCAGGACCTCGGTACTGAACCCGCACAACCAGGTCTGGGATGCGCCCAACGTCTATGTGACCGATGGTGCCTGCATGACCTCCAGCGCTTGCGTGAATCCCTCGCTGACCTACATGGCGCTGACCGCTCGCGCGGCCGACCATGCGGTGCGCGAACTGAAAGCGGGGAACCTCTGATGGATCGCCGTGAACTGCTGAAGATGATTGTCGCCGCCACCGGCGCCGCCATGGTCGGGCTGCCGGCGCTGGTCCACGGGCAGATGCCGGCGGCCGCTGCAAGGATGGCTTTCTCCGAGGCCGATATCGGCACGCTGGACGAGATCGCCGAGACCATCCTGCCGCGGACCCGGACGCCGGGCGCCAAGGATGCGGGTGCCGGACTGTTCATGGCGACGTTCGTCAGTGACTGTTACACCGCCCGGCAGCAGGCGACGTTCCGCGCCGGACTGGCCGACATCGACACCCGTGCCGGTGGCCGCTTCGTGTCGCTCACGTCGGAGGCCCGCAGCGAACTGCTGCGTGCGCTGGATGCAGAGGCCAGGGCGCGCCACGCCGACGTGACCGAGACCGGCACACCCGAAGAGGACGAGGCGATGCCGCATTACTTCACCATGCTCAAGCAGTTGGCCATCTTCGGCTTCTTCACCTCCAAGGTCGGCGCGACCGGGGTGCTGCAGTACGTCGCCGTGCCGGGGCGCTACGAGGGCGACCTTGCCTATGTTCCCGGCACGCCGGCATGGGGGACCAGCTGATGCACAGTACCCTGGTGATCCGCCCTCTGTTGATCGCCGCCGGCCTGCTGGCCGCGGCACCGGCCTTCGCGCAGTCCGCCGCCGATGCTGCGCGCGATCCGAAGCGGACCGAGGTGTGGACCCCGGTGCCCGCCGTGGTGGCGACACCCGCAGGCAAGGCACCGTCCGATGCGATCGTGCTGTTCGACGGCAAAGATGTCTCGGCATGGGAATCGGAGCAGGGTGGACGCGTGCCCTGGAACATCGCCGATGGGGCGCTGACGGTCGTCCCCGGCAGCAAGGGCATCCGCACCCGCCAGCATTTCTGCGACATCCAGCTGCACGTCGAATGGCGCACGCCGCGGGTCACCGAGGGTTTCGAGGGGCAGAACCGCGGCAACAGCGGCATCTTCCTGCAGGAGCTTTATGAACTGCAGGTGCTCGACAGTTACCACAACCCGACCTACGCCAACGGCCAGGCCGGTTCGATCTACAAGCAGGCGATGCCGAAGGTGAATGCGTCGCGGGCACCGGGCGAGTGGCAGGCCTACGACATCATCTGGAAGGCTCCCCGCTTCTCGCAGGGCGGCGGGCTCACCTCGCCCGCACGCATCACGGTCCTGCACAACGGGGTGCTGGTGCAGGACGATACCGTGCTGGCGGGCCGGACCGAATACATCGGCGCACCCTCGTACTCGCCGCACGGCTGCGCGCCGCTTTACCTGCAGGAGCATGACTCCCGGGTCAGCTACCGCAACATCTGGGTGCGCGAGCTGTAGTCGCAGCGCGCTACTTCGCCAGGTAGCTGGCGAGGTCATCGATCTCCTGCTGCGACAGCTGCGAAAACGGCGGCATCAGGCCGCCACCGTTCCTGATCTTGTCCTTGATCTGCGCCGGCTTCAGCCGCTTGCCGATGTCGGTCAGTGCGGGGAAAGCCCCCGGCATGCCGGCGCGGTCCGCCCCGTGGCAGGCCGTGCAGTTCGCGCTATAGAGCTTGGCTCCGGCAGCCGGGTCGTCCTTGCACCAGGCGGTCGGCGCGAGCGTCGAAGCGGACAGTGCCAGCGCTACGGTGAGGATCAGTTTCGGGGAAGTGTCCACGCAGGGCTCCTTCGTCCGCTAGCGCTGTGCGCTGGCGGGCAGGCTGACGGTCAGGTGTTCACGCAGGTACTCCGCGCCGGTCTGGATGACCTTGGCCGGATCACGCGGTTGGTCATGCTCGACGATGTACCACTGCACGCCGGCTGCCGCCGCCGCCGGCAGGATCGCATTCCAGTCCAGCACCCCCTGGCCCACGGCGGCAAACCCGCCTTCGTCTTCGGCCTGGCCCTTGGCGGCGTTGTCCTTGGCATGCACCGCGAACAGGCGGCCGCGGAATTTCGCCAGGGTCAGCGCCGGGTCCAGCCCGGCGCGTGCGACCCAGGCCAGGTCCAGCTCGGTCTGCAGGTCGGGTCCGGCGGCTGCGAACAGCCGTTCCAGGCCGGTTCTGCCCTGGACCTCGGCCAGCTCGAAGTCGTGGTTGTGGTAGGCCAGGCGCATGCCCTTGCCGCGCACCTGCTGTGCGATGCGGCCCAGTTCCTGGCCGAGGGTGGCCCAGCCCGTGGCGTCGGTCGGCCGGTCCTTGGGGTCCAGGTAAGGCACCACCAGCGTGGTGTTGCCGATCGCGCGGTTGAAGGTGACCACGGCGTCCAGATTGTTGCGCAGCTCGGCCAAGGGGACGTGCGACGAAATCGCCTTGATCGAATAGCGGTCCAGCAGCTGCTTGAGCTCGGCCGCGCTGGTGCCCTGCATGCCAACCGTCTCCACCGCATGCACGCCTGCGTCGTGGACGATCTTCAGCTGCTGCTCGAGCGTCCCGGCATTGCGCAGGGTGTACATCTGCACCGCGATCGGTTTCTGCGCGGCCGTGGGCTCGCCGGCGAAGGCGGGCAGGGCGGCGAGCAGCAACAGTACGAGGGTTGTGGTCCTGCAGGCGCGGCTCTTCATCAGGGACTCCTCCCGGAACTCATTCGATGGTGGTCCAGGCACGTGTCCTGGCCGATGCGATGACACGATCGACGATCTGCGCCGAGCGCAGGCCGTCGGCGAAGCTGGGCAGGCCATCCGGCTGTTCGCCTTGGATGGCGCGGTAGGTATCGGCGACAAACGCCTCGAAGCACTGCGCATAGCCCTGCGCATGCCCGGCCGGCAGCACCGACAGGCGGCGCTGCTCGGCGCTGCCGGCGCCCGGCCCGCGCACGAAGATTTCCTCGCGCTGGTCGGGCAGGCCGATCCACAGCCGTTCGGCGTCTTCCTGGTTGAAGGCCACGCTGGCCCGGGCGCCATCGATTTCGAACCACAGGCGGTTGCGGCGGCCGGCCGAGACCTGGCTGACCGTCAACGCTGCCAATGTGCCAGCGCCGGTCCTGAACATCGCCGCCGCCACGTCCTCGCTTGCCACCGCCTGCATCGGGCCGGCGGCCGCCGGTGTGCTGAAGCTCTGCCCGCCGCTGCTGCCGCGTTCGGCGATCACGGTATCGAACGCCGCGCTGACCTCGGCGAAACGTTCGCCGCTGACCCATTCCACCAGATCGCACCAGTGCGAACCGATATCGGCGAACACGCGTGAGGCGCCACCCAGTGCCGGGTCCACGCGCCAGTTGTTGCTGGCCGGGTCCAGCAGCCAGTCCTGCAGGTAGCTGCCGTGGATCAGGTGCAGCGGCCCCAGCTCGCCCTGCGCGATGCGTGCGCGCGCTTCGCGGACCACCGGGTGGTAGCGGTAGACGAAGGGCACCGTGGCGATCAACCCGGTCGAGGCGGCCAGTGCGGCCAGGGCCTGCGCATCGTCCAGCGTGGTGGCCAGTGGCTTCTCGCAGACCACGTGCTTGCCGGCTTCCAGCGCGGCCTGTGCCATCGCGCGGTGCAGGTGGTTGGGCGTGCATACGTGCACGACCTGCACCTGCGGGTCGGCAACCACTTCATCGATGTCCCGATAGGCACGGGGGACGCCCCAGGCCTGCGCGACCTCGCGCGCGCGGTGCGGGGAGGACGCGGCCACGCCGCGGATGCTGGCGCCGGCCAGCAGGGCCGCGCGACGGTGCACGGCGCCGATCATGCCGGTGCCGACGATGGCGATTCCAGGTTGGCGCATCGGCGGGAGTCCTCAGGGAGTGGCAGCGGCGGCCGCGACCGGCGGGCGGTCGCGGAACAGCAACAGGAAGGCGATCAGCACGGCCAGTGCGACGCCGGCCGGGAACAGCCAGATCTGCTGCCAGTCCGGTCCCGCCGCCGTGGTGAAGTGTTCGACCACCGCGCCGGACAGGAAGGTGCCGATCAACATGCCGACGCCATACGTGGCCAGGGTGATGAAGCCCTGCGCACTGCTGCGAGCGGCGGCGCCGGCATGCGCATCGGTGTAGATCTGGCCGGTGACGAAGAAGAAGTCGTAGCAGATGCCGTGCAGCACGATGCCGATCACCAGCAGCGTGAAGCCGCTGCCGGCATCGCCAAAGGCGAATAGCGCATAACGCAGTACCCACGCTGCCATGCCCACCGCCAGCATCGTCTTCACCCCCAGCCGCACGAACAGGAACGGCATGGCCAGCATCAGCAGCACTTCGGACACCTGGCCCAGCGATTGCAGGCCGGCGGCGCCGCGCACGCCCAGATCGTTGAGATACGGGTTGGTGAAGTTGTAGTAGAACGCCAGCGGGATGCAGATGGCGATGGAAGCCAGGAAGAACACCAGGTACGAGCGCGATTTCAGCAGCCGCAGTGAATCCAGCCCCAGGATCTGCCCCAGCCCGGCGTCGCGTTGCTGCGCCAGCGGCGGCGTGTGCGGCAGGGTGAACGCATACAGCCCCAGCGCCAGCGATGCCAACGCCGCCATGCGGAAGGTCAGCTCAAGCCGATGCGCATGCTCCCAGCCCAGCCAGCCGATCAGCACGCCGGCGACGATCCAGCCGACGCTGCCCGCCACCCGCACCAGCGGGAACTGTTTTTCAGGCGACTGCATGTGCCGCATCGCCACGCTGTTGGCCAGCGCCAGGGTCGGCATGAACAGCAGCATGTAGCCCATGATGCAAACCGAGAAGGTGCCGAAGCTGGTCGCGCTGGAGGCCAGCCACATCAGCACCGCGCCGGCCAGGTGCAGCACCGCGAGGATGCGCTGCGCGGCGAAGTAGCGATCCGCGATCAGGCCGACCAGGAAGGGCGCCACGATGGCGCCGATGGACTGGCTGAGGAAGGCGGTGGCGACCTGGCTCGCGCTGGCCTGCAGCGGGCCCTGGACCAGGTAGGTGCCCAGGGTGACGAACCAGGCGCCCCAGATGAAGAACTGCAGGAACATCATCGCGCCCAGGCGCGACATCGCGTGCGTCATGGCTTGCCCTCCCGGGGCGGTGTTGGCTCAGATCCCCAGCATGCGGCGCAGTGATCCTGGGTCGCTGCCGCTGTCGGCAAAATCATCGAATGCGCGTTCGGTCACGCGGATGAGGTGGTCGCGGATGAAGGCGGCGCCCTCGCGCGCACCGTCTTCCGGGTGCTTCAGGCAGCACTCCCACTCCAGCACCGCCCAGCCCGGGAAATCGTATTGAGCGAGCTTGGAGAAGATCGCCTTGAAGTCGATCTGGCCGTCGCCTGGCGAGCGGAACCGGCCGGGACGATCGATCCAGTCCTGGTAGCCGCCGTAGACGCCACTGCGCGCGCTGGGACGATACTCGGCATCCTTGACGTGGAAGATGCCGATGCGGTCGTGGTAACGGTCGATGAAGCCCAGGTAGTCCATCTGCTGCAGCAGCAGATGGCTGGGGTCATACAGGATCCTGGCCCGCGGGTGGTGATCGACCACCTCGAGGAAGCGCTCGAAGGTGGCGCCGTCGTGCAGGTCTTCGCCCGGGTGGATCTCGAAGCACAGGTCCACGCCGCACGCATCGAAGGCGTCCAGGATCGGGCGCCAGCGGCGGCCGAGTTCGGCAAACGCCTCTTCCACCAGCCCCGGCGGGCGTTGCGGCCAGGGATAGAAGTAGGGCCACGCCAGCGCACCGGAGAAGGTGGCATGCGCGGTCAGGCCCAGGCGTTGGCTGGCCCGGGCGGCCAGCAGCAGCTGCTCAACGGCCCAGGCCTGGCGCGCGGCCGGATCGCCGCGCTTGTCCGCCGGCGCGAAGCCGTCGAACAGGCTGTCGTAGGCGGGATGGACAGCGACCAGCTGGCCCTGCAGGTGGGTCGACAGTTCGGTGATCTGCACGCCGTGCCCGGCCAGCAGGGCGGCGATGTCATCACAGTAGGCCTGGCTGCGTGCGGCTTCGGCCAGATCGAACAGGTGGGGCGCGCTGGTCGGTACTTGTACGCCAGAATAGCCCAGTCGCGCGGCCCACCCGGCCAGCGTGTCCAGCCGATCGAAGGGAGCTGTGTCGCCGATGAACTGCGCCAGGAACAGCGCCGGACCCTTGAGCGTCTTCAAGATGATTCGCCCTCGATGCAATCGATTGCATTATCCTAGCAGGGCCTTCTGCAAGAGCTGTTGTGCACTGCACAGCGGGAACAGGGACTGAGCCCAATGGCCACCATCTACGACATCGCAAAGCACGTCGGCGTCTCCGCAGGAACGGTATCGCGTGCGCTTTCGCGGCCGGACAAGGTGCTGCCGGCCACGCGCGCGCGCATCGAGCAGGCCGCCGCCGCACTCGGCTATGTGCCGAACACGGTGGCCCGCACGCTCAAGACCCAGCGCAGCGGCAAGATCCTGGTCACCGTTCCGGACATCGCCAATCCGTTCTTCGCCCAGATCCTGCAGGGTGCCGAGGAGGCCGCGCAGGCCGTTGGCTATGCGGTGCTGCTGGGCGATACACAGCATCAACCCGACCGTGAGGAACGCTACGCGCAGATGCTCCGGCGCAACGAGGCCGACGGCATGATCGTGCTGGGGCATCGCCTGCCGCCGACCGCGCGTGACATCGTCGAGCAGCGGGGCAGCGCCGCGCCGGTGGTCAATGGATGCGAGTTCGATCCTGCGCTGGGCATCCCCAGCGTCCACATCGACAACGCCGCCGCGGCACGCGTGGTGATGGAACACCTGTACGGGCTTGGCCACGAGCGGATCGCCGTGGTCGGCGGGCCACCCGACAACCCGCTGCACCAGCAGCGGCTGGAAGGCGTCCGCGCCGCCGGCCGGGCGCGCGGGCGCCTGCGCCAGCTGCGCATCGTGCCGGGCGATTTTTCCGTGGAATCCGGCCATGCGGCGACGATGGCATTGATGGCCGCCGCGCCGGCACCGACCGCGATCTTCTGTTTCAGCGACCAGATGGCGCTGGGCACCCTGGCCGCCTGCCGCGAACGGGGCATCCGCGTACCCGATGACCTGTCCGTCGTCGGTTTCGACGACCTGGCATCTTCCCGCTATCTCACGCCGCCGCTGACCACCATCAGGCAACCCATGCGCGAAATCGGCGAGCGCGCGGTCAACCTGCTGCTCGCGATCATCGAACAGGTCGATGTGCCGCTCCAGCAGACGCTGGAGTTCAGCTTCATGCTGCGCGGCTCGACGGCGTCGCCCGGGCGCGGATGAGGACGGCACGGCAGGGCAGGGGGGAGTGGCGCAGCCGGTGATTCCTTGATCCCGAATTGACGCAAAGCTGTCAGACTTGCGGCATGGGGCCGGCAAGGGCGGGAGTGGATCGTGCGATCGCGCAACGGAGTCGGCAATGCCGTTCTTGACTGACTCGAAAGAGGTCGCGGTCGAGGGGATCGGCGCGGCACGGCGGATCGGCTGGATGCGCTTCGTCGGCAATGGGCTGGGCGCGATCCCGATCGCCTCGATCATTCTGGAACGGCAGGATGGCGCGCTGGCGTGGACGCTGCTGCTGCTCAATGCGCTGGCCTGGCCGGCGCTGGCGCTGCTGATGACCCAGCGTTCCCGGCAGCCTGCGCAGGCGCAGTTCCGCTGCATGGTGGCCGATTCCCTGTTCGGCGGCGGCTGGATCGCCTTCATGGCCTTGAGCGCGGTGCCCAGTGCCCTGTTTGCCGCATTGCTGGTGGCCGACAAGATCGCCGCCGGCGGCGTCCGCCTGGCGATGCGGTCCACGCTGGCACTGCTTGCCGGCTTTGCGATCACCTGGTGGATGCTCGGCTTCCCTTACCAGCCAGTGAGTTCGCAGCGCACCATCGTGCTCAGCGTGCCGTTCCTGTTCGTCTACGGCATCGGGCTGAGCATCCTCAGCTGGCAGCTGGCGCGGCGGGTGAAGTCGCAGAACCGCCAGCTGCAGCGGTTGAGCCGGATGGACCCGCTGGTCGAGCTGGCCAACCGTGGCTTCCTGATCCAGCGTGCGCAGCAGGCGCTGGACAAGGCGCAGGGGCAGGGTGGATTCGCCTGCCTGCTGATGCTTGATGTGGACGACTTCAAGCACATCAACGATTCGCATGGGCACCGCGCCGGTGACGAAGTGCTGCGGCATATCGCCTCGACCCTGCGCACCTTCGCCCGCCCGGGCGACACCCCCGCGCGACTGGGGGGCGATGAATTCGTGGTGCTGCTGCACGACTGCGCGCCGGTGGATGCGATGCATGTGGCCGAGCGCGTGCGCCTGCACCTGCTCGAGGCCGCACGCCAGGCCACGCCCGGCATCGAGTTCAGCGTCAGCATCGGGATTGCCGCCACGCCGCGTGGCGGCAGTGTCGAGGACTGGCTGGCGCTGGCCGACCGCGCGCTCTACCACGCCAAGCGGCAGGGCAAGAACACCGCCAGTTACGGCGAGTGAGCAGCTGCGGCCTGCTGTGCACAGGCCAGCAGCTGCGCGGCCACGGCCGGGGCATCGCCGCGCAGCACCAGCTGCAGTGCGGTGGTCGGCATGCCCAGTTCCAGCGCAACGAAGCACAGCCCGGAGCGGTGCATGTTCTGCATCGACGCCGGCACGATGGCGATGCCCAGCCCGGCAGCCGCCAGATTGATCGCAGACGCCACCTGCGGGGCTTCCTGCTGGATGGTGGGCGTGAAGCCCTGGCTGCGGCAGGCAGCGACAACGTCTGCGCTCAGGCCATAGCCTGATCTGCGCGAGAACAGGATGAAGCGCTCATCGCGCAGCTCGCTCAGGGCAATGCTCGGTCGGCCCGCAAGCCGGTGGCCGGCCGGCAGCACGGCCACCAGCGGCTCGGCGCTGAGGGGCTGGACCACCCGCTCGCCGGGTGTCGCGTAGGGCGGGCGTACGATCACCGCGTCCAGCTCGCCGTCATCCAGGCGCCGCACCAGCGACTCGCTGCCGTCCTCGACCAGTTGCAGCTGCACCATCGGATGCGCGTGCTGGAACCGGCGCAGCAGGGCGGTCACGGCTTCATTGAACGAGGCCGATTCGGTCAGCCCCAGGGTCAGCCGGCCGACCTCGCCGCGTGCCGCGCGCAGGGCGTCTTCCTTGGCCAGGTCGACGCGCGCGAGGATGTCCACCGCGGCGGCCCAGAACACCCGGCCGGCGTCACTGAGCACGATGCCGCGTCCCTGGCGAAGGAACAGCGGCGTGCCGATCTCTTCCTCCAGCGCACGGATCTGCTGGCCCAGCGGGGGCTGGGCGATGTGCAGCGCCTCGGCGGCGCGGGTGAAGCTCTGCAGCTGGGCGGTCATGACGAAATAGCGCAGGTGACGCAGTTCCATTGAAACCTCAGACGTTCTGATGCTGTACGAACACGGTATTGGACGGTCGCCGGTGGCGACAACATCATCGGTCTCCCATCACGGATGTCCATAGACCTGGACAAGGGAGACCCCATGAACAAGGCACGTCGGCTGCGCGATCTGCTCGGGCAGGGCCATAGCGTGATCGCACCGGGCGTATTCGATGGGCTGTCGGCGCGGCTGGTCGAGCGGGCCGGCTTCGATGCGGTGTATGCCAGCGGCGGCGCCATCGCCCGCTCGGCGGGTGTGCCGGACATCGGGCTGCTCGGCCTGACGGAGGTACTGGCGCAGCTCGAACGGATCGTCGACGCCTGTGACCTGCCGGTGATCGCCGACGCCGACACCGGCTTTGGTGGCAGCGCCAACGTGGAGCGTACGGTGCGCGCCTTCGAGCGTGCCGGGGTGGCCGCGCTGCATATCGAGGACCAGGCGTTCCCCAAGCGCTGCGGGCACCTGGATGACAAGAGGCTGGTCGAGGCGTCGCAGATGTGCACGAAGATTCGCATCGCCTGCCAGTCGCGGCGTGATCCGGCGCTGATGATCATCGCACGCACCGATGCCATCGCCAGCGAAGGGCTGGATGCAGCGATCGATCGTGCACGGGCATATGTGCAGGCCGGTGCGGACATGATCTTCGTCGAGGCGCCGGAAACCCTGGAACAGATCGAGGCGATCTCGCAGCAGGTGCCGGGGCCGAAGCTGATCAACATGTTCCACAGTGGCAGGACGCCGCTGGTACCGGTGGAACGGCTGGCCGAACTCGACTACCGGCTGGTGATCATCCCCTCGGACCTGCAACGCGCCGCGATCCGGGCCATGCAGCACACCCTGCGGGAGATCGCCGCACACGGTGACAGCGGTGGCATCGCCGGCGAGCTGGCAAGCTTCGGCGAGCGCGAGGAGATCGTGGGTACGGCCCGCTACCTGGCGCTGGACCGGGCCTGAGCCAGCGCCGGGCAGGGACCGTTGCGGGCCGGGCCAGCGCCGCCGCAATCCTGGCGTAAGAACCGTTCATCCTGCGCGCGGAATCGTCGCTGCCAATCCTCTACCATGGGCCACCCCGCCCGGACGCGCCGCCCATGCAAGACGCCCTCGTTGCCCAGACCAAGCCCCCCGTGCCGAGGATCGCGGCCTGGCTGATGATGCTGCTGGGCATGTGGCTGGCCCTGAAGCTGGGCCTGGTGGTGACCCTGCTGTCGGGCCTGCTGGTGTTCCAGCTGACCCACGTGCTGGCCTCTACCGTGGAGGGCAAACTGCCACCGGGCCGGGCGCGCGCGATCGCGGTGATCGTGCTGTCGGCGATCATCATCAGTGCGCTGGTGCTGGCCGGCATCGGCGTGGCGTCCTTCTTCCGCAACGAGACCGGTGGGCCGGATGCGCTGCTGGCGCGGTTGATGGACATCCTCAATTCGTCGCGGCACCAGGTGCCGGCATTGCTCCAGCCGTACATTCCGGAGGACATGCCGGCGTTGCGCGCGGCATTGAACGACTGGGCCGCCGAACACCAGCGCCAGCTGGGCGTGGCGGGCACCTCGGTGGTGCAGGTAGGCGTGCGCGTGCTGATCGGCATGGTGCTGGGCGCGATGATCGCGCTGTACGACGAGCTGCCGCTGCCGAAGATGGGGCCGCTGGCCCAGGAACTGATCGGCCGTACCAGCCGCCTGGCCACCGCGTTCCGCCAGGTGGTGTTCGCCCAGGTGAAGATCTCGCTGCTCAACACCGTGTTCACCGCGATCTTCCTGTTGGGCGTGCTGCCGCTGTTCGGCGTGCACCTGCCGCTGTCCAAGACCCTGGTGCTGATCACCTTCATCGCCGGCCTGCTGCCGGTGGTGGGCAACATCATCTCCAACACCATCATCACCATCGTCGCGCTGTCGGTCTCGTTCTATGTGGCGGTGGCCGCGCTGCTGTACCTGATCGTGATCCACAAGCTGGAGTATTTCCTCAACGCGCGCATCGTCGGCGGTGAGATCCAGGCCCGCGCCTGGGAACTGCTGCTGGCGATGCTGGTGATGGAGGCGGCGTTCGGGCTTCCCGGCCTGGTGGCCGCGCCGGTGTTCTACGCCTATGTGAAGCGCGAACTGGTCGATCAGCGCTGGATCTGACGCCGCGTGATGTGACGCAATCGACAGGTTGGGCTCCGGGCCCGACCTTGTCGGCGCGTTCGCGGTCGTTGCGCTATATCCACCGGCAGGACTGGCGCGGCACGCGACCGTCGCCACCGTTCATTACAGTGATGCGCTGATCAGGGGAGTTTGAATGGCCGGCAAGGCATCGCCCATCGGCTTGCGGTCCTGGGTATGGCTGCTGACCGGGCTGTTCGTCGTCTGCACGTTGCCGCTGATGGCCATTGCGCTGGTCCAGGGCACGCTGCGCTACACCGGCGCCGAAGACAACCTGGTCAGCCTGCGCCAGCTGCGGCAGACCTTCGAGCTGGCCAACCTGGTCTCGGCCGAGCGCGGCCCGGCCAACAGCCTGCTCGGCGCCAGCCCGGCCGATGCCGCGGGGCAGGCGCGGCTGGCCGCGCAGCTGGCGGTGGCGCGGCAGCGGGTCGACAGCGCACTGCTGCAGCTGGACGCCGTGTTCAAGGCCGAGCCGGGCATCGTGGACGAGCAGCGCCTGCTCGCCGATGCACAACGCCGCCTGCATTCGGCGCGGGCGGCGGTCGACCGGGTCGCGGCACAGCCGCGCGACGCGCGCCGGGTGGAAGAGGTGGAGCGCGCGATCAGCAGCATGTTCGCGGTGGTTGACCGCCTGCACCTGTTGACCTCGGCGCAGATCAACGTGCTGGTCAGCGCCGACCGCGAAGCGGCCATTCCGGCGATGCAGGGACAGGTACTGATCGACCTGCGCGAACATGGGGGACGCCTGGCCTCGAATGTGATGGCACCGGTGGCGGTACCGGGAGCGTGGCGTGACGAACAGGTGCGCGCCGCGCTGCAGACCGAGGGCCGCCTGCTGGAGCTGTGGCGGTTGGCCGGCAGCCATGAATCGGTGTTCCGCAGCGACCCGACGCTGTCCTGGCACTGGGACATGGCGCGCCGGCAGTTCTTCGGCGAATCGCTGCCGATGATCGAACAGCTGATCGAGGATGGGCGGCGCGGCGTGCCACCACCGTGGACCGCGGCCGAGTTCACCGAACGTTTCGTGCCGACCCTGCGCTCGCTGGAGGCGCTCCGCGATGGGTACCTGAGTGTTGCCATCACCCGCTTCGAGCAGGCCCGCAACCGCGAAGCCATGCGCCTGGCGGTTCTGCTGGCGACCGCGCTGGGTACGCTGGTGGTGCTGGGCGTGGCCCTGCGCATTGCCCACCTGCAGATCCTGCGGCCGCTGCTGCAGGCGCAGAAGCAGGTGATCCAGATCGCCTCGGATGCACCGGGCCCGGAGCAGCATGTCACCCACCCGCTGGCCGAGATGCAGCGCCTGTTCGATGCCATCGAAGTGCTGCGCGAGACCTCGCGCGAGCGCTCGGCGTTGACCAGTGAACTGCGCCAGTTGGCGGGCACCGATGAACTGACCGGGCTGTTGAACCGGCGCGCGCTGGACCAGGCCGTGCAGCGCCGGCATGCCGACGGCGGCAACCGCGCAGTGGTGATCCTGCTGGACGTGGACCGCTTCAAGGCCATCAACGATGGCCATGGCCACGACGCCGGTGACGAAGTGCTGGTACAGGTGGCGCAGCTGCTGCAACAGCACCTGCGGCGCAGCGACCGCATCGCCCGCTACGGTGGCGAGGAGTTCCTGGTGCTGCTGGCCGATGGCGACCTGGCCGGTGGCCGCCAGCTGGCCGAGTCGCTGCGGCTGGCGCTGCAGCAGCTGGACATCGTGCTGGCCGGCGGCCAGGTGCTGCGGGTGACGGCCAGTTTCGGCGTCGCCGAGGGCGCGACCGACGCGCTGGGCTGGCGCACCCTGCTGCGTGCCGCCGATGCGGCGATGTACCAGGCCAAGGCCCAGGGACGCGATCGGGTGCGGGTGGCCGGTGGCGGCCGCAGCGCGCGCTGACCCGCAATGTTCATCAGCGGCGCACGTGGCGCGACCTAGACTGGACCCCCGACCGCCGCTGGAGCCGGCCATGACCCTGCATCCCCTTGCCATTGCCGCGCTGCTGGCCGGCCTGCTTGCCGGTTGCAGCAGCCCTGCATCGAAGACGACGACCGGTGCAGTGCGGCCCGCTTCCATCGCCGCCGGCATGAGCCCGGTACCGGCGTTCTCCGGGGGCGGCGCCGGCTGGAGCATCGAGATCGCCTCCACCGGTGCCGGCAACCACGATGCCAGCCTCGACACCGCGGGGCGCAGCCACAAGGGCACCCTGCGCTACCTCGGGCAGCCGGCCGATGCCCCCGGTTCGCTGATCGTGCTCAATGGCGAGCTGGGCGGGCAGCCGGCCATCGTCGAGATCAAGCGCGAGTCGTGCCGCAATGCCGAGGGCATCGACACCCGCGCCAGCGTGCAGGTGACGATGGAAGGGCAGCCGCAGCGACGCGGTTGTGGTCACCTGGCGGTGTACTGAAGCGCCGCATGCTCGAGATTCCCACCCTGCATACCGCGCGCCTGCGCCTGCGTCCGCAACGGATGGACGACTTCACGCCGTATGCGGCCTTCCTGGCATCGCCGCGCGCACGCGGCATGGGCGGGCCGTTCGGCGAAGTCGCCGCATGGGGCCAGTTCTGCCATGACCTGGCCAGCTGGCATCTGTTCGGCCATGGTGCATTGATGATCGAGCGTGCCGACACCGGCGCCTGCATCGGCCAGGTCGGCATCAACCACGGCCCGCTGTTCCCGGAGAAGGAGCTGGGCTGGCTGCTGTACCACGGCCACGAAGGGCAGGGTTTCGCCACCGAGGCGGCTGCGGCCCTGCGTGATTGGGCCTTCGTGGTTGCGCAGCTGCCGACCCTGGTCAGCTACATGGCGGCGGACAACCTGGCATCGCAGGCGGTGGCGCAGCGCCTGGGCGGTGTGCTTGATGCGCAGGCGGCGCGCAGCGATGCCGACGACCTGGTGTACCGCTACAGCGCGGGATAACCCCGGCCACCGACCGCCCTCATCGAGGCGCGGGATGCGCGGCCCAGTCGTCGAGATCGGCCAGTTCCGGTGCCAGCGCATGTTCCACCGCGCGGCGCAGCAGGGCCGGTGCGACATAGTGCCGGTGCGCGGCATCGATCAGCGCCATGTAAAGGCGTCCAAATGCGTTGCGGGTCTGCACGCGCGAACCGAGGCTGATCTCGATGCAGCCTTCGGCGCGCAGCTGCACGCGCACGCTGCTGCGGAAGCGCAGGTGGCGATCATCGGCGCCGAGCAGCACTTCGGCGCAGCTGTCCTCGGCATCCACCTGCGAATCCAGCACCGGATAGCGGCCCGCGAACAGGCGGCTGCGATCGGTCGACAGCAGCGACGAGACCGGGCAGCCCAGTGGCGACGTGCGCAGCCGCAGCGGTGCGACCAGCCGGTTGCGCAACGCCATCAGGTGGCCCACCCCGGCTGGCGGATTGCGCAGGAAGCCTTCCAGTACATCGGCCAGCAGTGCCGACGCGGAGCGGGGATCGAGCTGGGTCCGCTGCAGCCGCAGCGTGGTCAGGTCCTGGTAGTGGCTGTGCGGCAACGCAGCGGGCAGCAGGCCGTCCTGGGCGGCGGCCCCGGCATGGATCGGATAGGCCGGTGTGGCGCGCTCGACGAAGCCGCGTAGCGGCCGCACTGACAGCCGCCGCAGCGGGCCGAGCAGGGAACGGGTCGCTGCGCACAGGTGGGCGCTCAGGCTGGGCGGCGCGGCCTGCAGCGACAACTGCAGCAGGGGCGCTGCCGCCAGGGTCGTGGCGGCAGGCCAATGCGCTTCCGGCAGCACCTCGGTCAGGCTGGGGATGTCGGCGGCATCGCGCTGAACCTGCACGCGGGTCTGTTCGCTCATTGCGCCGGCCAGCTCGTTGCTGTGGCAGGACAACGCGAACAGCGCTGGATGCGCGCGATGGTTCGATGCGAACTGGTGCCAGGTTCCGCCGCCGAAGCGCACGGTGAACAGGCAATCGGGTGGAATGCGGACGCGCCGCAGCGTGCGGGCGAAGGCACCGGGGTCAGCAGCCAGCTGTGCATCCGAAGCGCTGGCGAAGCGCAGCTCGGCGCCCGCGCTGCCGGCGATGGCGGTGAACATGCGTGGACCGGCATGGCGGTGGAAGGGGTGGCCGCCGGCACCGACAGTGAAGCTGTACAACGACGAGGCATCATCCTGCTGCAGGTGCATGCCACCGAGCCGCGCCGAAGGCTCGTCCAGCGCATCGATGAAGGCCGGGTGGTGGCGCTGGCGCTGGCTGGCGTCGCTCACCAGTGCATCACCGGCGCCGATCCCGAGCTGGGCGATCAGGGTGACTTCGGTCGGGCTGCCGCCTTCCTGCGCCGGCAGCTGGATTCCTGGAAACGAACGGCGGTCGCGGGTCGAACCAGGCATCGGCATGCTCCTTGGCAGGGCAAATCAGCGGGCAGCGGACTTGCGGCGGGCGCGGGCTTCGCGCTTGAGCGGGCCACCGACCGGACAGACCTCGGCGGCCCAGGAAAACAACGTATTGGCCAGGCGGTCCGGCACCTGGCGGAAGTACACGAACTGGCCGCGCTTCTCGCGTTCGATCAGGCCGGCCTCCTCGAGGATGCGCAGGTGGCTGGACAGCGCCGGCTTGCTGAAATCGAAGCGCTCGGCCAGTTCCCCCGCGCTGAGCTCGCCGGCGCTGAGATAGGCCAGGATCTGCCGGCGGGCGGTGGAGGCGAGGGCTTCGAAGATACGGTCCATGGCGAGCTAATTAACTAATTCGTTAATTGATAGTCCTGCCGCCGCTGGCGGCTGTCAAGCGCGCCGGTTGCGCCCCCTGCATGCGCTTTGCCATCCTCGCCGCTGGTTTCCGTAGCGTGGAGTTCCGATGCGTCCTGCGTTCCTGCTGGCCCTGGCCGTGTTGCCCACCCTGGCGTTGGCGCAGTCTGCGCGTGCCGCCAGCACCCCAGCGCCGGCGCAGGATGCCTTCAGCGAGCTGTTCGATACCGCCTGCATGCGGCACGTTGGCGCGCCGGCGCGGTTGCAGGCGTTGATGGACGCCAATGGACTGGCGCCGCTGCCGCCCGCCGAAGCCGCGACCCTGCTGCAGGGGCAATCGGGCGTGGCCTGGATGGTGCCGTTGGCCAGTGGCCGCTATGCGGTCAGCTGGGCGGATGATGGCACCTGCACGGTGTACGCGGAAAAGGCCGACGCAGCGGTGGTGCAGAAGGGGTTCGCACGGCTGGTCCAGGCCGCGCCGAAGCCGCTGCAGGTGCGCTCGCTGCCGGGGCGCGGGCCACTCTCGGCCGACCAGGTCGCGATCCAGTATGGCTGGGCCACACCGGGGCAGGGCGCGCTGCAGGTGCGCTTCCGACTGGTGACCCGGCAGGCCGCCGATGCCGGTGTGCAGGCCATGGCCTCGGTAACCCCGGGTCAAGCGATGCGGGAGCAGAAGGCGCCCGCTCCCTGACCGGGGCGACGCCGGTGGTTCAGCTTTTCACGCTCCGTGTGGTATATCGTTTATCGATAAATCCATCCCGGGGCGGCAGCGCCACCCCAATGCCGGAGGCCGCTTGACCGCTCGACCCGCCCGCGCCCGATCCGCGCGAGGCTTGTTCACCCTGGCCCAGGCCGCCGTACAGGCCGTCCGGGCGATGTGCTGGCTGGGCATCCTGGCCGCACTGCTGGCCGTGCCCCTGGTCGCCCACGACCGCCGCTGGCTGCTCGACAGCGTCCACGATGCCGCCGCTGCCGCCGCGCATGGCAACGACCTGTTCCTGCATTTCTGCCTGGGCCTCGGCGCGATCGTCGTGTTGCTGGTGCTGTGCCTGCTGTTCCTGCGCCACTTGCTGCGGCTGCTGGACTCGGCGGCGCGCGAACGGCCGTTCACCCACGCCAATGCGCAGCGCCTGCAACGCATGGCCTGGCTGATGCTGGCGATGGAGCTGCTGTCGATCCTGATCGGTGCCTATGCGGCCTGGATGGGCCCCGACTTCACCTGGATGGAGGTGGGCGGTGGCATGTCGATCACCGGCCTGGTCGCGGTGCTGATGCTGTTCGTGCTGGCGCGGGTGTTCGCGGTGGGCGCCGCGATGCGCGACGACCTCGACGGCGTCATCTGATGGCGATCGTCATCACCCTGGACCGCGTGCTGCAGGAACGCGGCATGACCCTGTCCGAGCTGGCCGGGCGTATCGACATCACCCTGGCGAACCTGTCGATCCTGAAGACCGGCAAGGCGCGCGCCATCCGCTTTTCCACCCTCGATGCGATCTGCCGGGAGCTGCAGTGCACGCCCGGTGACCTGCTTGGGCATGACCCGGCGCTGGCGCAGGATGCTGACTGAGTGGCCGCCTTTTTCCCCTACCTACTGACGAAACGGAACTGAAATGGAATGGTTGGCTGACCCCTCGATATGGATGGGCCTTGCAACCCTGGTCGTGCTGGAGATCGTGCTCGGCATCGACAACCTGGTGTTCATCGCGATTTTGGCCGACAAACTGCCGCCGCACCAGCGCGACCGTGCGCGGGTGATCGGCCTGGCGCTGGCGCTGCTGATGCGCCTGGTGCTGCTGGCGGCGCTGGCCTGGATCATGAAACTGACCGAGCCGCTGCTGACGCTGTTCGATCACAGCTTCTCCGGCCGCGACCTGATCCTGCTGGGCGGCGGCCTGTTCCTGCTGTTCAAGGGCACGATGGAGCTGCACGAGCGGCTGGAAGGCCGCGAGCACCACGAGGACGGCAAGAAGGTCTATGCCAGCTTCGCGATGGTGGTTGCGCAGATCGTGGTGCTCGACGCGGTGTTCTCGCTGGACTCGGTGATCACCGCGGTCGGCATGGTCGACAACCTGGGCGTGATGTACGCCGCGGTGACCATCGCGATGGCGTTGATGCTGGTGGCCAGCAAGCCGCTGACCCGCTTCGTCAACAAGCATCCCACGGTGGTGGTGCTGTGCCTGGGCTTCCTGCTGATGATCGGTTTCAGCCTGGTCGCCGAGGGCCTGGGCTACAAGATCCCGAAGGGCTATCTGTACGCGGCCATCGCTTTCTCGATCCTGGTTGAAGCCTTCAACCAGTGGGTCCGCTTCAACCGCGAACGCAACGAGCGCCGCCAGCCGTTCCGCCAGCGCACCGCCGACGCGGTGCTGAGGATGCTCGGTGCGCGCCCGGCCAATGGCCACGACGACGAGGACGTGGACGGCAACGAGGACGCCGCGGAACGCCTGCAGCCGGCCGAACACGAGATGATCCGCAGCGTGCTGGGCCTGGCCGACCGGCCGGTGTCGAGCGTGATGACCGTGCGCGCGGACGTGCAGTGGATCGACCTGGCACGCGGGCAGGAGGATGTGGTGGCACGCCTGGTGGCGTCGCCGCATACCCGCCTGCTGGTGGGCGACGGTGACCTGGACAGCCTGCGTGGCGTGGTGCAGAGCCGGGACGTGCTGGCCGACCTGCTGCAGGGCAGGCCGCTGCAGCTGGAAGGCAACCTGCGTGAGCCGCAGTACGTGCTGTCCAGTGCCAGTGCACTGCAGGCGCTGGAACTGATCCGCCAGCATCCGGTGCCGCTGGCGGTGGCGGTGGACGAGTACGGCAGCGTGGAGGGCCTGGTGACCGCCAACGACCTGCTGGCCGCCATTGCCGGCGACCTGGTCGATACCCAGGACGAGCGCTATGGCGTGGTTGCGCAGGGCGAGGCGCAATGGGAGGCGGACGGTGCGCTGACCCTGGACGACCTGCAGCGCCTGGCGGGCGTGTCGCTGCCGCGCAGTGCCGACTACATGACCATTTCCGGCCTGGTGCTGGAACAGCTGGGCCGCCTGCCGGACATCGGCAACGCGGTGGAGGTGGAGGGGGTGCGCATCACCGTCCTGGCGATGGAGAAGCGCCGCATCGCCCGCCTGCGCGTGGAACGCCTCGACCCGGCACCGTAGCCCCTTGTAGAGCCGAGCCCATGCTCGGCTGCTCCGCGTATCTTGTAGCGCCGAGCGGAGGCTCGGCTCTACCCACCAGGGCGTCCTGCGGTCACCATGGTGGGCCCGCTTTCTTTCCAGGATGGTTGCAGTGCTGAGTACGATCGGTTTGTTGATGGGCCTGTATGTGGCCTGGCGCCTGTTCTGGCCGCTGCGCATGCCCACCACGTTGAAGGTCGTGCTGTCATTGCTGCTGGTCGGCGTTGCCGTGCAGCTGCGCATCGTTGCCACCTTCTGGGGCACGATGGCGTCGCCTGAGATCCCGAAGCTGGCCATCGCCACGCTGGCCACCGGCTCCACCGCGGTCCTGCTGCTGGCACTGGTCCTGCTGCTGCTGGATGCAGCCCTGCTCGCCTCGCGCCTGCTGCGCTGGCCGCGTGCGCTGTCAGTGTTGCGGGCGCCGAAGCTGCGGCCGGTGTGTGCTGTGCTCGCACTGCTGCTCAGCGGCTACGGCGTCAGCCAGGGCATGGCCGTGCCCAAGCCGCGGCAGGTCGAAGTGGACATTGCCGGGCTGCCGGCCGCGTTCGACGGCTACCGGGTGTTGCAGCTGACCGACATCCACGCCAGCCGCCTGCTGACCGGCGACTGGGTGCGCAGGGTCGTGGATGAGAGCAACGCACTGAAGCCGGACCTGATCGTGATCACCGGCGACCTCATCGACGGCAGTGTCGAGGCCCGCCGTGACGACGCGCGCCCACTCGCGGACCTGCGGGCGCCGGACGGTGTCATCGCCATCACCGGCAACCACGAGTATTACGCGCAGTACCAGGCGTGGATGCAGGCGTTCCGCGCGCTGCACATGCAGGTGCTGGAGAACAGCCACCTGCAGGTACGCCGCGGTGACGCGGCGCTGACCATCGCCGGGGTCACCGATCCGGTGGCCGCCCGCTACGGCCTGCCGCTGCCGGACCTGGAAGCCGCGCTGGCCGGTGCCGATCCATCGGCTCCGGTGATCCTGCTCGACCACCGCCCGCGCAATGCGCGCGAAGCGGCCGCGCGCGGGGTGAAGCTGCAGTTGTCCGGGCACACCCATGGCGGCCAGATCATCGGCATGGACCAGCTGGTGAAGCGGGCCAACGGTGGCTATGTCTCCGGTCGCTACGACGTGGATGGCATGACGCTGTACGTGAGCAATGGTGCCGGCCTCTGGGCGGGTTTTCCGGCGCGCATCGGCGTGCCCTCGGAGATCACCCTGGTCACGTTGCGCCGCGCACCGTGATGCAGACGCCGGGGTCAGATCCCTTTCCAAGGGAAAGGGATCTGACCCGGATCATGAAGTATCAAAACCAGGGAAGACGCAGTGCAGGGAATGCATCATTCAATCCGACGTCCACGCCATGCCGCACTGTTGATCGCCGCGCTGCTGCTGGCGGCCTGCCAGCGCACGCCTGAACTGCCGGCCCAGGTACCCGTTGCAGACACTCCGGTTGTCGCGCCAACGGCCGCCACCGATCTCTCGCCGCTGCTGGATGCCCTGCCGACCTGTGCGCTGGAGGGCTGGTACATCGATCAGCAGACCGAGCGCCCGGCCCATCCCTGGCTGGCTGCGAATGCGCCGCAGCCCTGCAGGGTGGACCTGGAGAACGAGATCGCCACGTTCTGCGTGCAGGGGCAGTGGAAGGGGCTGCCGGTGGAGCAGGTGATCCTGCCGACGATGACCTTCGTTTCATTCCGCGGGGCCAGGATCGGCCTGCCGCTGGAGAAGGCACGTCCCATCGTCCGCCAGCGCTTCGGGCAGGTGTTCCCGGGGGGCGCGGCTTACGAGGCCGGCCGCGAGCCGAAGCTGATGGCCGATCCCGAGGATGCGCAGCGCTCGTGGCTGCTGTGCAGCACACCGGAACCGGGCGACGACGTGGAGGGGCAGGCACGCGCCGGCTATTCCGGCATGAATCTGCCTTACGACCACAGCGGTTGCAGCTACCGCTACAGCCCGGTCGATTTCTGCGATGCGCAGCACCGTGCCCGCATCGAGGAAGCACTCCGCACCCGCACGCCCGATTTCAACCAGCACTACCTGTTGGTCCAGGTCGATGATCGCCCGGAGTACTTCCAGCGCACGCTGGTGCTGGTTGATACCCGCACCGGCAGGGCGACCCCGCTGCCGATCGATGCCTTCACCGGGCCGGCGGGGAAGGGCGGAGAGGCCACCGGCTACGGGACCCTGGAAACGGGCGTGGACCAGCAGCAGTTCTGCCTCGAGGGTGCGTTGCTGGTCTACCGCGTGTTCGAGCAGGGGCGCTTCTGCTTCGGCTTTGACGGTGAACGCTTCAGCGGCCATCAGACCCAGTACATGCAGGCCGCCGAGGCGCCCTAGAGGGAGCGCAGGAAGGAGTGCACGGCGATGAAGTTCGTCCGGGCGAAATGGCACCTGCGCGGGCGCGATGAGGTGCTGCCGGTCAGCCGCCGCTACCTGGGCGCGTTCCGCGCCATGTAGGCATGGCCCTGACCCACGTTTCACCCCGCCCATGACACCCTGCTGCTGACCTGCACGAACGGGACCCGGGCTGTTGAAGGCGAACACGCAATGACCGCGGCGCGGCAGCGCTCGATGTGGGTGGCCGGCCTGTCCACGGTGGTGGAGTGGTACGACTTCACCCTGTACCTGTACTTCGCCACGGTGCTGTCGCGGGTGTTCTTCGGCGGTGGCGAGCAGGCACTGCTGGTCACCCTGGCCGGCTTCGCGGTCTCCTACCTGATGCGCCCGCTGGGCGCGCTGTGCTTCGGCCACCTCGGCGACCGGCTCGGCCGGCGCTGGATGCTGCTGGCGTCGATGGCCTTGATGGCAGCGGCGATGCTGGCCACCGCCCTGCTGCCGACTGCGGCCAGCGCAGGCACCACGGCGGGCATACTGCTGCTGGCGCTGCGCTGCGTGATGGCATTCTCGGTGGGCGGTGAATACACCGGCGTGGTGGCGTATCTGCTGGAAAGCGCGCCGGTGCGGCGGCGCGGGCTGGTCACCTCGCTCGCTTCGGCGGCCAGTGAAGTGGGTGCGCTGCTGGCGGTGGCGATCTCGGCGCTCACCGTGGCGCTGCTGCCCACCCCGCAGCTGGACAGTTGGGGCTGGCGCATTCCGTTCTTCGTTGGTGCTGCACTCGCGCTGGTGATCCTGGTCGCGCGCTCGGGCATGCATGAATCACCAGAGTTCGAGCGCCAGCGCCACGAGGGCAGCATTCCGGCGACACCGCTTCGCCACGTACTGCGCAATCATCCGCTGGCGGTGGCCCGCACCTTCGCGATTTCGGCGCTGGGCTCGATCACCTACTACGTCGGCATCACCTATGTGCCGGCCTTCCTGCATGCGCAGGGGCATGACGAAGGTGACGCGCTGTGGCTGTCGACGATTGCAGCGGTGGCGGTGATCGCGATCACGCCGCTGTGTGGTGCATTGTCCGACCGGGTCGGGCGGCGACCGATGCTGCTGGGCCTGACCGTGCTGGCGGCGCTGCTGCCGCTGTCGCTGTTCGCCTGGATGGCACAGGCACCTCCGCTGGGCATCGCGCTGGCCGCGGTGCTGCTGGCCTGCGTGGCCGGTGGCGTGAGTGCAGTCGCTGCGCCGGCCACGGCCGAACAGTTCCCGGGCGAAGGCCGGGTCAGTGGGCTGGCGCTGGGGGTGACCATGGCGACGGCAGTGTTCGGCGGTGCGACACCCTGGCTGGCGCAATGGTGGGTGGAGCGCAGTGGCTGGGCGGCAGCGCCGGGCGCGATGATCGCGCTGGTGGCGGTGCTGGTGCTGCCGGTGCTGTGGACCCTGCCCGAGACGGTCCCGGGCAGGGCCAAGCGGTGACCGATCAGACCTTCAGGGTCTGCTCGATGTCGGCCAGTACCGCGGCCGCATCCACGCCCATGGCAATCGACTGCAGCACGTGGCCGTCCCACACGCTGGGACCGAACGCCAGGCCTTCCGGCTTGGGAATGGTCATGCCGCGGGCAACGCCGTCGGTGGCCACGCGCACGCTGGCGCGTTCGAACTGGAACAGTTCCGGGCGGGTCAGCGCAATGCAGGCACAGCAGTCGTGCACCACCATGCCCTTGTGCCCGGCCTGCAGGTAGAAGTCCACGTAGTCCTGCGACAGCGCACGGACCAGCTCGGCGTCGGCACCGCCGATGGCGGCCAGCTTGTCCAGGCCGTCACGGTCCATTTCCACGCGGGTGGTCACGTCCAGGCCGATCGCGGTGACTGGCCAGTTGGCGGTGAACACCACGTCGGCAGCTTCGGCATCGCCCCAGATGTTGGCCTCGGCGGCCGGGGTGATGTTGCCATTGACGTGGAAGGCGCCGCCCATGATCACCACGCCACGCACCAGGCCGGCAATGTCCGGCGCCTGCTGCAGGGCCAGGGCCAGGTTGGTCATGCGGCCGACTGCGACCAGGGTCACGTCGCCCGGATGGGCACGGACCAGGTCGATGATCAGCTGATGGGCCGGGCGCGCATCGGCGGCCACGTCCAGCTGGGCTGGCACCGGGTGGTTGCCCAGTCCGTTGTGGCCGTGGATATGCACCGGCCACGCTTCCGGGGTTGCTTCAGGTTGCAGCGGGCCGCCGGCACCACGTGCGACCGGTGCGGCAAAGCCCCAGGCCTGCTTCAGGTACAGGGCGTTGTGCGTGGTCGATTCCACCGAGGCATTGCCAAAGGTGGTGGTGACGCCGATCAGGTCGATCTGCGCGTGCTTGTGCAGGTACAGCAGGGCCAGGGCGTCGTCGACGCCCGGGTCGGTATCGAAAATGACTTTCAGCATGTTGTTGTTCTTCTTCTTCCGTGTGGTGCAGGGGGCGCCGGCGGCCCGGAGGCAGGCCGGCGCGCCCTACATTGTCCCATCTTCATGACAGCCAGGGCGAACCGGCGCGGTGGTGCTATGGTCAGCGGCACCCAGGGAGGGAGTACCCCCATGCTGATCATCGCTCTGCTGCTGGTCCTGCTGGTGCTGGGTCTGAACCTGGCGGCCACCGTGGTCGTCGTCAGGCGCGATGGACTGTCCGCCGCTGGCCGTAGCGTGCAGCTGCTGCTGGTCTGGCTGCTGCCGCTGGTTGGGGCGATCCTGTGCATGGCGCTGGCCACGGCGGACGGTTCCGGCCGTTGAAGACGGGCAGCGTGCCTTTTGTAGCGCCGGCCAGATCCCGGAAGTCGTGAGCCGAGCGCAGGCTCGGCTCTACATTTGAGAACCGCAGCTCCTGCTGCGCCGAGCGCATCAGCGGGAGCCGGGATGTGCCCGGCCCCCGGGGGGCTCAGAATTTCCAGCGCAGGCTGGCCGAGACGAAACGCGGTTCGCCGTAGTTGTTGTAGTCCAGGTTCGCCCAGTAGGTCTTGTCCAGCGCGTTGCGCACGCTCAGCGTCGCGGTCCAGTTGTCGCTGATGCGGTAGTTGGCGTTGAACTGCACCAGGGTGTACGCCGGCTGGTTCACCGTCACCGTGCCACCCAGCGGGTAGACGATGTTGTAGCCCTGCACCTTGCTCTGCCACTGCACGCCACCGCCGATGCTCAGCCGCTCCAGCGCGCCGCGCAGCTGCAGCTGGGTATTGAGCTGCAGCAGGTCCTTGGGCGGGTTGGCATACAGCAGATCGGTGGCGGCGCGGGTGACCTTGACGTGGGTGTAGCCGGCATTGACCGTCCAGCCCGGCAGGATCTCGCCGTTGACGTCCATTTCCCAGCCGCGCGCCTTGGTGCCGTTGACGCCGATGTAGGCGGAGCTACCATCGCTCAGCGAGCCGTCCGGCACGCCCATGTCACGCACGGCGTAGTTGTCCTGCTTGGCCTCGAACAGCGCAGCATTGGCGGTCAGGCGGCCGTCGAGCCACTGCGTCTTGATGCCGGCTTCCAGGTTCGAGCCCTGCACCGGTGCCAGCAGGTTCTCGTTGCGGTCCTTGTAGTTCTGCGGGTTGAAGATCTCGGTGTAGCTGGCATAGGCCGACACGTTCGGGGTGATGTCGTAGACCAGGCCCACATAGGGGGTCACTTCATCGCTCACCTTGTACGCACCGCTGGTGCCGGTGTAGGCGCCGGCTGCATTGTACGAGCGGCTGAGGGTCTGCCAGCGGCTCAGGCGCGCACCGGCAATCAGCGACAGCGGGTCGGCCAGGCGCAGGCGGGTGGCCAGGTAGACGCCGCTCTGCGTGGTCTTGGCCACCCGGCGTGCGCCGGTGCGGCGGTAGCTCACCTCGGAGATGTCGCCGTTCCAGGTGTACACGTTGGGGATGTAGTAGCAGCGCTCGCTGCCGCAACGCGCCCAGTCGGTGGGGAAGTTCAGCGCCAGGGTATTGGTGGTGCCTTCCAGGTCCGACCACTGCGCGCCAAGGGTCACGTCATGATCGCGGCCGAACAGGTCGAAGCTGCCGCTCAGGTAGGCATCGACGTTGCGCCGGGTGTCCTTGGAATCACCGGCCGCGGCGCGCAGGAAGATGCCCGCACCGGTGGCCGGGTCCGGATTGCCGGTGCCGTAGAGGCGAACGTTCTGCACGTTGCCACGGGTGTAGGCGGTGTTGATCTTCAACAGCCAGTTGTCGCCGAAGCGCTGTTCCAGGTTGGCGAATGCGGTGTTGCTCTCGCGCTTCCAGTAACTCCACTTCGGCGACAGGTTGGTCGAGCGCGGCAGGTGCGCGAAGTTGCCCTGGCTGTCGAAGAACGGCACCGTGCCCCAGGTCGAACCGGTCGGATTGTTGTCCTGGCTCTGGTAACCGAGGGTGATGGTGGTGCTGTCGGTGACATCGCCTTCCAGCACCGCCATGCCGGCCATCTTGTTCTCGTCGTAGTGGTCGTAGTACAGGCCACGATCGGTGTAGGCGGCGACCACGCGGCTGCGGAAGCGGCCATCGGCGGTCAGCGGTGCGGTCACGTCGGCTTCCATGCGGCGGTAGTCCCAGCTGCCGGCGCTGACCGCGAACGATGCATCGAACTCCTTGCCCGGGCGCTTGCGCAGCAGGTTCACCGTGGCCGACGGTACGCCAGCGCCACTGAGCAGGCCGTTGGCACCGCGGATCACTTCGATGCGGTCATAGAAGGCGGTGTCGTATTCCTGGTTGGTCGAGCCGCTGTAGGTGGGGATGCCATCGACCTGGAAGTCGGTGATGGCGAAGCCGCGTGCGTAGTACAGCGGGCGCTGGGTGTCATAGAAGGAGACACTGACGCCGGTCACGTTGCGCATCACGTCGTTGATGCTGAACAACGATTCGTCCTGCAGCCGCTGCAGGCTGATCGCCGTGGCCGACTGCGGGGTTTCCTGCAGGGTAATGGGCAGGCGGGTGGTGCTGGCCGGTGCGGCGGACTGTCCGGCACGCACGCTGACCCGGTCCAGGGTCTTGGCATCGGAGGCATCGGCGGCGGCTTCGGCGAATGCCGAAGGCACGACCAGGGCAAGGGAAGAGAGCAGGGCAGCCGGCAGCAGCGCACGGCGGGGCAGGCGGTTGGGCAGGGTCGGGGACATGGTGGGCTCGAAGCGGGAAGGCGGGGAAGGGCGGCAACAGTCGTCCAGCACCCGGGGCGGCGGCTTCGGGCACATCAGGTCCATCTGGGAGCGGCGCGATCACTGCGAAGTGCGCAAATGTAAATAATTCTTAACAACATTACAATTCGCGTCTCCGGGACGCCTCGTGGAGCCGCCCTCCTGCGCGGCGGCTCCGTTGTGGAGCCGAGCCCATGCTCGGCGGTCGGCAGAATCAGCCGAGCGCAGGCTCGGCTCTACAGGGGGGCGTGCAGCCGAGCGCAGGCTCGGCTCTACAGGAGGCGTGCGGCCGCGGCCATGCTGGGCCCTGAACGCGAACGGCCACCCGAAGGTGGCCGTCCGTCTGCATCGAAAGGACCCGGCGGGCTTACAGCGCCTGCAGTTCCTCGTTGGCGTTGCGCTTTTCCTTGGCCGGCGGCTTGACCGGTGCCGGAGCCGTCGCCGGTGCCGACGCCGCGGCATCCGCAGCCACCGGCACTTCCAGGTAGGGCAGGTGCAGGGTCTGGCTGGTCAGCGTACGGATCTCGTTCACCAGCGCGGCGCTGTCGTTGAGCTTGCGCCCATACGACGGCACGATCTCACGCAGGCGGGTTTCCCAGCCGGCCTTCATCTGCTCCGGGAACGCCTTGGCCATCAGGTCCAGCATGATCGGCGGCGAGGTCGATGCACCCGGCGAGGCGCCAAGCAGGGCGGCGATGGTGTGGTCCTTGTCGGTCACGATCTCGGTACCGAACTGCAGCACCGGGCCCTTCAGCGGGTCACGCTTGATGATCTGCACGCGCTGGCCGGCGGTGACCAGCTTCCAGTCGCCCGGCTTGGCATTGGGGAAGTACTTGACCAGTTCGGCCTGGCGATCGGCATCGTTCAGGCGCGCCTGGCCCATCAGGTACTGCACCAGGTCCAGGTTGTCCTTGCCCACTTCCAGCATCGGGCCGACGTTGTTGTGGGTGACCGAGGAATACAGGTCCCACCACGAGCCATGCTTGAGGAATTTGGTGCTGTACAGCGCGAACGGCCCGAACAGGACCACCGGCTTGCCATCCAGCTTGCGCGCATCCAGGTGCGGCACCGACATCGGCGGCGAACCGGTCTCGGCCATGCCATACGCCTTCACGCCATGCCGCGAGGTCACGTCCTGGCCCTGGAAGGCGAGGAACTGGCCGCCCACCGGGAAGCCGGCGTAGTCCTTCGATTCCGGAATGCCCGACATCTGCAGCAGCTTCAGCGCGGCGCCACCGGCGCCGATGAACACGAAGCGGGTGTGGGTGGTGGTCTCGGTGCCGGACTTGAGGTCCTTCACGGTGACGTTCCAGCTCTTGTCGGCGTTCTGCCGCAGCGCGCTCACTTCATGGTTGAGGTGCAGGCTGAAGTTCGGGCTGCGCTGCAGGCCGGTGGTCAGCTGGCGGGTGATCACACCGAAGTTGACGTCGGTGCCGAGCGGCATCCAGGTGGCAGCGACCTTCTGCTTCGGGTCACGGCCTTCCATCAGCAACGGTGCCCACTGCTGGATCTGCTTGGGATCCTCGGAGTACTGCATGCCATAGAACAGCGGATTCTTCACCAGCGCCTGCTGGCGCTTGTGCAGGTAGGCGATGTTGTCATCGCCCCAGACGAAGCTCATATGCGGGGTCGGGTTGATGAAGTCGCTCGGCTGGCTCAGCCGGCCTTCCTTCACCTGGTGCGACCAGAACTGGCGCGAGACCTCGAACGATTCGGCGATGCCGACCGCGCGCTTGGTCTCGATGCTGCCGTCGGGCAGTTCCGGGGTGTAGTTCAGTTCGGCGAATGCCGAGTGGCCGGTACCGGCGTTGTTCCAGCCATCGGAGCTTTCACCGGCGACGCCATCGAGGCGTTCGTAGACCTGGATGTTCCAGTCCGGCTGCAGTTCCTGCAGGTAGGTGGCCAGGGTGATGCTCATGATGCCGGCGCCGACCAGGACAACATCGACGGGCTTGTCGTTGCTGGCGGCGGGCACCGAGCGCTGGGTCAGCGGCCAGTACAGGAACAGCGCGGCGGCCAGCAACAGCAGCACGAGCAGGGCGAGCAGGGCCTTGCCAAATTTCTTCATGGGGGCGGGATCGTTGGCGGAGGGGAGGAGTTCAGGATGCGCATGGGGCAGGGAAAGGGCGTGAAGAAACAACGCCTTGCAACATCCATCCGCGATTCTAACCGGATCCGGTCCGTTTTTGATGCAACGCAGCATCCGGCCATCGCGGTGCCGTCGGCGGCCGAGCCCGGCCCGGCCACCGCCGCTGCGGGGAACGCCAGGCGAATGCGCCCGGCGCCGCCTTCAATCAGACCAGTTCAAGGATCTCGTCACCGGCCGGGTCGATCTCACCGGTCGGGCGCCAGCCCAGGCGCCGGTAGAAGCCATGCGAACGCGAGCGGGGATCGGCCGAGCAGGCCAGGAACAGGCGCTGGTGGCCGGCATCGCGGGTCAGGCTGACCACTTCCTGCAGCAGCTGGCGGCCGATGCCGCGGCCTTCGTAGTCCGGCAGCAGGGCCAGCACCAGTACTTCGCCGCTGTCGCGGTCGGCGAAGCAGTACCCCACCATGCGCTCGCCTTCCCAGGCGATGCGGCCGATCGAATCCCCCTGGGCAATGCCGGCCGCCCAGCTTTCCCCGGTGATGCCCAGCTCCGCCAGCTGCGCGGCGCTGAAGGCATTCTCGCGGGTACGCCCGCGCAGGTCGATGCAGGCCTCGGCATCGGCGGGGCGGGCATCGCGAACGGCTACGGGCATGCGGGACATCCTTGCAGTCATTGGCCACCCAGTATCCCGAAAAAAGGGGACGGAGGGGATTAAGTCGTTATCTGCACCGCTTGCGGCTCAGCGTTTGCGCCGCACCAGCGACGAGGAGGCGTCCAGTACCGCGCGGGTCAACAGGGCCATCGTCTGCACGTCGCCCTTCCAGTGCTGCCAGTACAGCGGTACATCCTCCCAGGCGCGCTGCCGTACGTAGACCAGGCGGCCGGCGTCCAGGTGGCGCTTGACCAGCGGCAACGGGTTCATGGTCCAGCCCATGCCGCCCAGGTTGGCCTGCACGAAGGCGCGGGTGGACGGAATCCACCAGGTCGGTGCGGTGCTGGGCAGGTCGTCGCCGGCCATGCGCCGGGCGAAGCGCGACTGCATCTCGTCCTTGCGGTTGAACACCAGCACGGGGGCCTGCGCCAGCGCCTGCGCGGTCACGCCCTTGGCAAAATGGCGTTCGCGGAACTCGGGCGTGCAGGTCGCCGCGTAGCGGATGCTGCCCAGTGCATGGATCTGGCAGCCCTGCACCGGCTCGTCCAGCGTGGTCACCGCGCCCAGCACCGTGCCCTGGCGCAGCAGTTCCACGGTGTGGTCCTGGTCCTCCACGCGCAGGTCCAGGGTGGTGCCGGTGCTCTGCGCGAACTGCGAGGCGGCCTGCGGAAACCATGTTTCCAGGCTGTCGTGGTTCACCGCGACCGGGATGCTGGCCTGCGGCAGGTCTTCGTCGGCCAGGCCCATCCGGTGCAGTGCGTCGTGCTCGAGCAGCGCGGTCTGCTCGGCCAGCTGCACCAGCACCTGGCCCTCGGCGGTGGCCGTGGCCGGCGTGCCGCGCTTGACCAGCAGGCGGCCGACCCGGTCCTCCAGCGCCTTGACCCGCTGCGAGATGGCCGAAGGGGTGACATTCAGCGATTGCGCGGCGCGGTCGAAGCTGCCTTCGCGGATCACCGCCGCCAGGGCGCGCAGCTGGGCATGGTCGATACGCATCGAATTAAGTTCCGCTAATGTTGGTTTAGGAAGTTTAGCTCGTCTTTTTCATGTTGCGGCGCGACAATGGCGCTCGTTCCGGTGCTGTCCGCCTTCGCGAGGCACCGTCCCCCCAGCAAGACAAGGCAGTGAATCCCATGTTCTCGGTCATCTCCGCCAGCACCGGCCTCGGTGCCTGGTTCTCTGGTGCAGCTACCGGCATCGGCCTGTTCGCCGTGGTCGGGGCCCAGAGCGCCTTCATTCTGCGCCAGGGCATCCTGCGCAAGCACATCGTGCCGGTGGTGGCCACCTGTGCGGCCATCGATGCGATCTTCATCTTCGCCAGCGTGGCCGGCCTGCGCACGCTCACGTCGGCGCTGCCGTGGCTGACCACGGCCGTGCTGTGGACCGGCGTCGCCTTCCTGGCCTGGTATGCGATGAAGTCGGCACGCCGCGCGATTGCCGGTGGCGGTGGCATGGGCGAGGCCGACAGCGATGACGGCAGCCGCCGTGCGGTGCTGATGGCCGCGGTCGGCTTCTCGCTGATCAACCCGCACTTCTGGCTGGACATGATGGTGATCGGTTCGATCGCCGAGAACTTCGGCAACGCGCGCATGGCCTTCGCGGCCGGCGTGGTTACCGCCAGCTGCCTGTGGCTGACCGCGCAGGGGCTCGGTGCGCGCCTGCTGGCGCCGCTGTTCACCAAGCCCAGCACCTGGCGTGTGCTCGACGGCACCATCGCCGTGATCCTCAGCATCCTGGCCCTCATGTTGGCGGTGCGCGGGGTCCACTGACCCGGCTCACGCCCCCCGAACCCACGTCCTGACTCTCTCTCCAAGGTAGTGGTAACGACGGCACCGGCAACGGTGCCGTCGTTTTTTCCGGCGCTGGCGGGCGGCGCGCGGCCTGCCTAGAATCGGCGGCCAGGACAGGGTGTCCGTGCGAATCGGGGGAAGGATGCGGAGGATGATTCTGGCGGCCGTGCTGGCCGTCTTCGGGGGCGTTGCCACAGCCAGCGCGGGTGAAGTGGACCTGACGCAGTACCTGCGTCGCGAGACCTTCACCGATATCAAGATTTCACCCTCAGGCGAATACGTGGCGGCGACCGTGCCGATGGAGGACTTCACCGCCATCGCGGTGCTGCGGCTGAAGGACAAGCAGATGGTCGGCAGCTTCCGGCCTCCCCGGCGCAACCACGCGCATGCATTCGACTGGGTCAGCAACGAGCGCCTGCTGATCGGCCTGGCCCAGAAGTGGGGCTCGCTGGACCAGCCCCAGCTTACCGGCGAGCTCTACGCGATCGATGCCAACGGCGGCCGCGGTGAACTGCTGGTGGGGTATCGGGTGGAGGGCAATGGCCCGGGAACCCGCATCCAGCCGAAGAAGGTGGAGGCGGTGGCTGCGTTCCTGGCCGATGACCTGCCCGGCGACGAACGCGAGGTGCTGGTGACGGTCTGGCCATTCTCGGAGGATCCGTACACCCGCGTCGAGCGCATGGATGTCACCAGCGGGCGACGCTGGCGGGTGGTCGGGTCGCCGGTCCGGCGTGGCGAGTTCACCACTGACGCGCAGGGTGAAGTGCGTTTCGTGCACGGCGCCGGCAGCGACAACATCAACAAGCTGTACTACCGCGAGCGCAAGGGCGAGAGCTGGAAGCTGGTCAACGATGAGCAGGTGAGCAAGCGCATCGAGACCGCGGTGGGGTTCGCCGCGGACGGCAACCTGGCCTACCTGCAGGTACAGCAGGCGCAGGGGCCCGATGCCATCGTCAGCTGGAACCCGCAGACCAGCGAACGGCGTACCGTACTGCGTGACGAGGTGGTCGATCCGTACCGGATCATCCATCGCCCGGGCAGCCGCGAGCCGGTGGGCGCGCTGTACCTGGGGGACACGCCACGGACCCGCTTCTTCGATGAAGGCTCGGCTGACGCACGCCTGTACCGCAGCCTGGAGGCGGCCCTGGGCGGACCGGTCTACATCACCTCCAGCACCCGCGATGGCCGCCTCGTGCTGGTTGAAGCCTGGTCGGGCGTGAATCCTGGCGATTTCTACGTGTATGACACGGTGGCGCGCAAGGCCGAGCACCTGATCAGCCGCAGCGAATGGATCAGCGTGGATCGCAGCGCCAGCGTACGGCCGATCACGCTGAAGGCGCGCGACGGGCTGCAGCTGCATGGCTTCCTGACCCTGCCTGCCGCCAGCGACGGGCGCAACCTGCCCATGGTGGTGATGCCGCATGGCGGGCCGTTCGACGTCTTCGATTCCGGTCAGTACAGCCGTGAGACACAGTTGCTGGCCGCCGCGGGCTACGCCGTGCTGCAGGTCAATTTCCGCGGTTCCGGCAATTACGGTCGCGCCCACGCACAGGCCGGTGCCCAGCAATGGGGAGTCGCGATGCAGGACGATGTCACCGATGCCACGCGCTGGGCGATCAGCGAAGGCATCGCCGATGAGCGGCGCATGTGTATCTATGGCGCCAGCTATGGTGCCTACTCGGCGATGATGGGGGCCGCCCGCGAGCCGGGTCTGTACCAGTGCGCGGCCGGATATGTCGGCGTCTACGACTTGCCGATGATGTACACCCGGGGTGACGTCCAGGACCGCGATTCGGGGCTGAGCTACCTGCGCGAATGGCTCGGTGATCCGGCCACGCTGGGCGCGGTCTCGCCGGTGAACCTGGCCGCGCGGATCAAGGTGCCGGTGTTCCTCGCCGCCGGTGGCGAAGACCGCCGCGCGCCGATCCAGCATACCGAGCGCATGGAAGCGGCGCTCAAGCGCGCCGGCACACCGGTGGAAAGCCTGTACTACAAGACCGAAGGCCACGGTTTCTACACCGAAGCCCATCGCAGCGAGTACTACGGCAGGCTGCTGGCCTTCCTGGCCCGCAGCCTGGGCGGCAGGACCGCGGCCATCGAGCCCGTCGCCGGCAAGGGCAAGGCGCCGTGATGCAACGCGGCGGCGGATACGGGATCCGCCGCCGTGGGTTGACCGGTGCCCGGCGGCTTACTTCACCCCGTGCATCATCCGCTTCAGCAGCGGCGCCGCGATGAAGGCCAGCAGCGCACATCCCAGACCGATCCACATCAGCAGCCAGAACAGGTGCGCGTACGCACCCGCGGCCGCGGCCATGTCCAGCGCCTCGCCCTCCGGAACCTCGATCGCGGCCAGCTTGCCGAACAGCGCCGCCAGCGTTTCCGAGAAGGCGGTGGCCAGGAACCAGGTGCCCATCATCAGGCTCATCACCCGCGGCACCGCCAGCTGGGTCACCGCCGACAGGCCGACCGGTGACAGGCACATTTCACCGCTGGCCAGCAGGAAGTAGGCGAGCACCAGCCACCACACGCTGGCCATTTCTCCGGTGGCGCCGACCTGCTGCGCGGCGAGCGCCAACGGCACGAACGACAATGCGCCGATGACCAGGCCCCAGGCCGACTTCACCGGCTTGCCCGGCTCCCAGCCGCGGCGATCCATCCACGTCCACAGCGCGGCGAAGGCCGGTGCCAGCAGGACCAGGAACAGCCCGCCGAGGTAGGTCAGCGAGCCGGCGGTCTGCGGAATCACCAGGCAGTCGCGCACCAGCAGGACCAGCATCAGCAGCACGATGGCGGCGAAGAAGGCACGCGGCGCGGCCGAATCCGGGCGCCGTTCGGACAAGCGCGCGCTGACCACGAAGCCGAGCGGAGCCAGCAGCAGCGAGACGATCGACCACGGCAGCGGCGTGCCGCCGGTGACCACCAGCGCCGGCACGATGTCCTTGGTCAGCAGGCGGTCGGTGAAGGTCACCCACGAGCCATAGGACTGCTCGTACAGGGTGAAGAACACCAGCGCCAGGAAGATCAGCACCATCAGCGCGATCATCTGCTGGCGCTGCACCGGCGTGCACCTGCTGCCGGTGAACCAGGCGAACCAGACCAGCACGCCGCCCAGCACCACCAGCATCAGCATCAGCGCCAGGCTGATTTCGCCGCCCAGCGCGAACGCACCGTTGCCGGCAGCCCACATCAGCCAGGCCACCGGCAGCACAGCGAGCACCGCGCACAGATAGATGAGCCATTCGCGGGGCAGGCCCAGCACCTTCTGCTTCAGCGCTGCCGGCTGCGGCGGCTCGGCATGGCCCTGCAGGTACTTCTGGCCCCACAGGAACATCGCCAGACCGGCCAGCATGCCGATGCCGGCCGCGCCGAAGCCGTACTTCCAGCCGTAGGCCTCGCCGAGGAAGCCGCACACCAGCGACGAGAACAGCGCGCCGAGATTGATGCCGGCGTAGAACAGCGAGAAACCCGAGTCGCGGCGCGGGTCGTCCTTGGCGTACAGCTTGCCGACGATGGTGGAGATGTTCGGCTTGAGGAAGCCGACGCCCATGATGATCAGCGCCAGCGACAGGTAGGTCACCGCCAGTGCCGAGGTGTCGCGCACCACTTCGCCGTTCACCCGGTAGGCAGCGTGGCCCTCGAAGGCCATGCCGAGGTGGCCGAGCACCAGCAGGATGCCGCCGAACAGCACCGCGCGGCGCATGCCCAGCCAGCGATCGGCCAGCATTCCGCCGAACACCGGGATGCAGTACACCAGGCCGCCGTACGCGCCGAGCAGGTCCAGGCCGGCCTTGTCGCCGAACAGGTGGTACTTGGTCAGGTACAGCAGCAGCAGCGCCTTCATGCCGTAGAAGGAGAAGCGCTCCCACATTTCGGTGAAGAAGCAGACGTAGACGCCCTTGGGGTGGCCCAGGAAGTCGTCGGAAGCGGGAACGGCAGCGGTCATCGACGGCGGGGACAGCGGAAAGGGCGCGATTATAGAAGGGGCGGGAGGGGATCGCCGCGCTTATGCCAAATACGACTTAATCCCCTCCGTCCCCTTTTTGCGGTGGGGGTGGGGTGGGTTTGCGGGATCGGTCGGTTGGCCTTGCCGCACGGGCCGGGCGGGGTGGTGGGCGAGGGCCGGCGGTGACCATGCGCACTGGACTTGCCGCTCCCTGAACGCTAGCGTGACGGGGATTTTTTGCCAGCAGGGGCTTCCATGAACCACGACGCTGCGCCCAAGCAGCTCACCTTCCGCGCAGTGGCCCTGGCCATCGTGCTGGCGGTGGTGCTGTCGGCCGCAAACGCCTACCTCGGTCTGTTCGCAGGCCTGACCATCGCCACCGCCATTCCCGCCGCGGTGATCTCCATGGGCGTGCTGCGCCTGCTGGGCGGTGGCTCCATTCTTGAAAACAACATCGTCCAGACCGGCGCTTCGGCCGGCTCGTCGATCGCCGCCGGCGTGATCTTCACCATCCCCGCGCTGGTGATCATGGGCTACTGGCCGGACTTCAAGTACTGGTGGGTGCTGGGCATCGCCGGTCTCGGCGGTCTGCTCGGCGTGCTGTTCTCGGTGCCGCTGCGCCGCTCGATGATCGTCGAGGATCCGCTGCCGTTCCCGGAAGGCAAGGCGGCGGCCGAAGTGCTCAAGGCGGGTGAGAACCCCGGCCCGGGCCTGAAGATCCTCGGCCTGTCGGCGGTGATCGGTGCCTTCGTCAAGCTCGCCGCGGAAAGCGGCATGCGCCTGATTCCCGATGCCTGGGCCACCTCGGCCTATGTCGGCAGCTCCAAGATCACTGCCTTCATCGGCACCAACCTGTCGCCGGCACTGCTCGGCGTGGGCTACATCGTCGGCCTCAACGTCGGCATCGTGGTGGTGTCCGGCTCGATCCTGACCTGGCACATCGCCATCCCGATCTACCAGGCGTTCTTCATGAACACCGATCCGGCACTGGCCGCGTCGGTCGCCGCTGCCTCGTCCACCGAAGCCGCGTTCGCCATCTGGGGCGCGAAGATGCGCTACCTGGGCGTCGGCGCGATGCTGATCGGTGGCATCTGGACCCTGATCTCGCTGCGCAAGTCGCTGCTGAATGGCGTCAAGAGCGGCTTTGCCGCCGCGCGCAAGAGCGGTGGCCCGGTGCTGGCGCATACCGAACGCGACCTGCCGATGAAGTGGATGCTGGTCGCCCTGGTGGTGTTCGTGCTGCCGTTGCTGGCCCTGTACCAGGCCATCGTCGGCCAGTGGCACGTGTCGATCCCGATGACCATCATCATGATCGTCGCCGGCTTCCTGTTCGTTTCGGTGTCGGCCTACCTGGCCGGCCTGATCGGTTCGTCCAACAACCCGGTTTCGGGCATCACCATCTCCACCATCCTGTTCGCCTCGGCCGTGCTGGTGGTGCTGCTGGGCAAGGATGGCCTGCAGCCGGTGGGCGCCTTCGGTGCGCCGCTGGGTGCGGTGGCCGCGATCATGATCGGCGCGGTGGTGTGCTGTGCCGCGGCGGTCGGTGGCGACAACCTGCAGGACCTCAAGGCCGGTTACATCGTCGGCGCCACCCCGTGGAAGCAGCAGCTGATGCTGGGCATCGGTGCGTTCTCGTGCGCACTGATCATGGCCCCGGTGCTGAACCTGCTGGCCACCGCCTATGGCATCGGCGTGAAGTCCGAGCTGCACCCGAACGCGCTGGCCGCGCCGCAGGCGAACCTGATGGCCTCGGTGGCCAAGGGCCTGTTCGGTGGCGAACTGCCGTGGACCTTCATCGGCATCGGTGCGCTGGTCGGCGCCGCGATCATCGCCTTCGACAGCTGGCTGAAGTCGCGCAACGCACGCTTCCGCGTGCCGGTGCTGGCCGCCGCCATCGGCATCTACCTGCCGCTGGAGCTGATGGTGCCGATCTTCCTCGGTGGCCTGATCGCCTACCTCGTCGAGCGCTTCCACAAGGTGCGCGCCGATGACGAAGAAGGCCGTGACCGCGTGCACAAGCCGGGCGTGCTGTTCGCCGCCGGCCTGATCACCGGTGAGGCGCTGATGGGCATCGCCATCGCGATCCCGATCGTGGTCAGCAGCCGCGCCGATGTGCTGGCCGTGCCGTTCCACCTGCCGGGCGCACAGTGGATCGGCCTGGCCGTGCTGTTCCTGGTCGGCTGGCTGATCTACCGCACCGGCAAGCGCGCGGTGGCGTGATGCACGGGGTCGGATCCCTTCCCGCAGGGAAGGGCTCTGACCCCAGGTTTGATGGGTGGTGCCGGCCGCTGGCCGGCAATCCCGGAATCCTGCGATACCCCTGGTTGCCGGCCAGCGGCCGGCACTACCGGTGTCCCCCACAAACCCCGCTTCGGGCCAAAAGCACTTTCCCGAGCGGCGCGGCGGCCTCCGTGCGCATTGCGATGCGCTCCCCGGACCGGCGCCCTGAGTCATCGGGGCGGGGTTTGCCTTTTCTGGCGGAAGGCATGGCCGCAGCCATGACCGATGGCCTTGGCAGCCCCGGCCGTGCGGGCCTAACATCGTTTTTTTGCCGTCCTGCGGAGACCCCGATGAAACTGCGTCATGCCCTGTTGCCACTGAGCCTGCTGGCCGCCCTGCCCAGCGTTGCCGCTGCCCGTGGCCTGGAAATCCGCGACATGGTGGCCATGGACCGCGTCTCCGCGCCGGTGCTGACCGCTGACGGTGGCACCGTGGTGTTCGCCAAGCGCAGCGTGGATGCCAACCTCAAGGCCTCCACCGCGCTGTTCGCACGCAACCTGCTGACCCGTGACGCGGCGCCGCCGAAGCAGATCACCCCGGCCGGCTGGAACGTCAACTCCGCTTCGCTGTCGGCCGATGGCCAGACCGTGTACTTCCTCAGCGCCAAGAACGGCAGCCAGCAGCTGTACGCACAGCCGATCAGTGGCGGCACCCCGCGCCAGCTGACCGATTTCGCGGTCGATGTCGACAGCTACCACGTATCGCCGCAGGACGACCGCGTGCTGTTCAGTGCCGGCGTATTCCAGGCCTGTGCCTCGGACCTGGCCTGCACCGAGAAGAAGCTGAAGGACAAGAAGGACGCCAAGGCCAGCGGCCAGGTCTGGGATTCGCTGTTCGTGCGCCACTGGGATACCTGGAACGATGGCCGCCGCAATACGCTGTTCGTGGCACCGCTGCCGGCGGCCAAGGCCGGCCCGGTCAAGGGGGCCTCGGCGCTGAGCGCGACCATCGATGGCGATGCGCCGTCCAAGCCGTTCGGCGGCAACGATGACTTCGCGTGGTCGCCGGATGGCGCCAGCGTGGTCGCCAGCATCCGCGTGGCCGGCAAGCAGGAGCCGTGGTCGACCAACTTCGACCTGTACCGCTTCGATGCCGCCGGCAAGCAGGCGCCGGTCAACCTGACCGCCTCCAACCCGGCCTGGGATGCCGGCCCGGTGTTCAGCGCCGACGGCAAGACCCTGTTCTACCGCGCGATGAAGCGTCCGGGCTTCGAAGCCGACCGCTTCGGCCTGATGGCGCTGGACCTGGCCAGCGGCAAGGCCCGCGAGATCGCCCCGGAATGGGATCGTTCGGCCGGTGGCATCACCCTGTCCGCCGATGGCGCCAGCATCTACACCACCGCCGATGACCTCGGTGAGCATCCGCTGTTCCAGATCGACGTGGCCAGCGGCAAGGCCACCCGCCTGATCGGCGACGGCAGCGTCACCTCGGTGGACGTGGCCGGCAACAGCGTGGCGATCACCCGCAACAGCCTGAAGAGCAACGACCAGGTGCTGGTCGGCCAGCTGCCGGCCGCCGGCCAGGCGATGGGCGAGCTGCGCGCGCTGACCCCGGCCGCCGGCGACGTGCTGAAGGACGTGCGCTTCGGCGACTACGAACAGTTCGAGTTCAAGGGCTGGAACAACGACACCGTGCACGGCTACGTGGTCAAGCCGCACAACTACCAGGAAGGCAAGTCCTACCCGGTCGCGTTCCTGATCCACGGCGGCCCGCAGGGCAGCTTCGGCAATGGCTGGAGCTACCGCTGGAACCCGCAGACCTATGCCGGCCAGGGCTACGCGGTGGTGATGATCGACTTCCACGGTTCCACCGGTTACGGCCAGGCCTTCACCGATGCGATCAGCCAGCACTGGGGCGACCGCCCGCTGGAAGACCTGCAGAAGGGCTGGGACGCGGCGCTGAAGAAGTACCGCTTCCTCAACGGTGACAAGGCCTGCGCCCTCGGCGCCAGCTATGGCGGCTTCATGGTCAACTGGATCGCCGGCAACTGGAACGGCCCGTTCAAGTGCCTGGTCAACCACGACGGCGTGTTCGACCAGCGCATGATGGGGTACGCCACCGAAGAGCTGTGGTTCACCGAGTGGGAGCAGGGCGGTACGCCGTACCAGAAGGCGGCCAACTACGAGAAGTTCAACCCGGTCAACCACGTTGCGGACTGGAAGAAGCCGATCCTGGTCATCCACGGCCAGCAGGACTTCCGCATTCCGGTCGAGCAGGGCCTGGCCGCGTTCACCGCGGCGCAGCGCCAGGGCATCGAATCGAAGTTCCTGTACTTCCCGGACGAGAACCACTGGGTACTGAAGCCGAACAACAGCATCCTGTGGCATGACACCGTCAACGCCTGGCTGAAGCAGCACATCGGCGAGTAAGTGTTGCCGGCGCCGCCCTCCGGGGCGGCGCCTCTGTTTTGGCCCTCTGCTTGACCGGTGGCTGCCGACCGTTGGTCGGCAGCCACATGCTGCTTCCCACCCATACCGGATTGCCGGCCAGCGGCCGGCACTACCAGGAGCGCCCGCTTGATCCAGAACGACATCGTCGTCTTCGGCCTGATCGCCGCCACCCTCGGCGCCGTGTTCTGGACCGCCTCGCGTGAGCAGGGGCTGTGGAAGCGCTTCTACACGTTCGTGCCGGCACTGCTGCTGTGCTACCTGATTCCCGGCATCTACAACACCGTCGGCCTGATCGACGGCCAGAACACCAAGCTGTACAACCCGATCGCGCGTGACATCCTGCTGCCGGCGGCGTTGATCCTGCTGACCCTGGCGGTGGACATCAAGGGCATCCTGCGGCTTGGCCCGAAGCTGGTGCTGATGTACCTGGGCGCCTCGGCCAGCATCATGCTCGGCGCGGTGGTGGCGTTCCTGCTGATGCGCGCGCTGCATCCGGAAACCGTGGCCGGCGATACCTGGGCCGGCATGGCGGCGCTGGCTGGCAGCTGGATCGGCGGCGGTGCCAACATGCTGGCGATGCGCGAAGTGTTCGACGTCAACGCCACCACCTTCGGCCAGTTCGCGGTGGTCGATGTCGGCGTCGGGTACGTGTGGATGGCGGCGCTGATCTTCCTGGCCGGCCGCGCGGCGAAGATCGATGCGCGCAGTGGCGCCGATACCTCGGCCATCGACGAACTGAAGGAGCGCATCGCGCGCTTCCAGGCCGAGCATGAACGCATTCCCAGCCTCACCGACCTGATGCTGATCGTGGCGGTGGCATTCGGCGGCGTCGGCCTGTCGCATGCGATCGGCACGCCGCTGGCCGCCTGGTTCAAGGCCAATGTCGGCTGGGCCTCGCAGTTCAGCCTGGACGCCCCCTTCGTCTGGGTGGTGGTGCTGTCGACCACGCTCGGCCTGAGCCTGAGCTTCACCCGTGCACGCACGCTGGAAGGTGCCGGTGCATCGCGGCTGGGGTCGCTGCTGCTGTATTTCCTGATCGCCTGCATCGGCATGCAGATGGACCTGCTGGCGCTGCTGGACCGTCCGTGGCTGTTCCTGCTTGGCCTGATCTGGATCAGCGTGCACATCGTGCTGTTGTGGTGCCTGGGCAAGCTGCTGAAGGTGCCGTTCTTCTACTTCGCCATCGGTTCGCAGTCGAACATCGGTGGCCCGGCTTCGGCACCGGTGGTGGCCGCAGCGTTCCATCCGGCGCTGGCGCCGGTCGGCGTGCTGCTGGGGACGATGGGCTACGCCACCGGCACCTACCTGGCCTACATCGTCGGCATCACCCTGCGCGCGTTGGCAGGCCAGGGCTGATCGGGTAGTGCCGGCCGCTGGCCGGCAACCAGGTGATGCTGCACGGGTTCATGCGGTTGCCGGCCAGCGGCCGGCACTACCGATGCTCTACGCCACCGGCAACCCGCGTTCGATCAACCACGCTTTCGCGTCTTCGGCGTCCTGCTCGAACCACGCCTTGGTAGACCCCAGCCGATACGTATATCCCCAGGCATCCATGTCGGCCATCAGGCGTTCGCTGCCAACGCCGGGCAGCTGCCCGGCAAGCACGATCTGCAGATAGCAGGTGGCATCTTCCTCGGCCACCGAGTCGGTGGCATCGGTATGCACCTGCGCACGCCGGTCCGGCGGCAGCACGATCAGGTGGCAGGCTTCGTGCAGCATCGAGTGCACGGGGGTGTCGTCGCGCACGTACACGTTGCTGGCGATGATGCCGGCCTCCGGCTCGCCCCAGTAGCTGCCGGGAATCGGTTCGCCGGCGGCCACGTGGTGCAGCCGCAGGCCATGCGCGGCGAGCAGGCACTGCGCATCGGCGAAGGCGATGTCGCCCACGCAGGTGATATCCACGGCGGTTGTCGTGTCGGTCATGCGGGTCACGCTGCCCCGCCCATGCAGGCACGGGCGGGGCGGGGGATCAGGGTTTGTCCGGGCCTTCAGGCAGCGCCACGGAGATGTCCAGCACATCGTGCTGGCCATCCTTCACCAGGTCGACCTTCACCGCATCGACGTCGATGTTCACGTACTTCTTGATCACTTCCAGCAGCTCGCGCTGCAGCAGCGGCAGGTAGTCCGGGCCACCGCGGTGGCTGCGTTCCTGCGCGATGATGATCTGCAGGCGGTTCTTGGCGGTTTCGGCGGTGGTCTTCTTCGCTTTGAGGAAATCAAACAGGCCCATGCTTACCCTCCGAACAGCTTGCTGAAGAAGCCCTTCTTCTCGACGTTGGTGAAGCGCATCGGGCGTTCTTCGCCGAGGATGCGCGCGACGGCGTCGTCGTAGGCCTGGCCGGCAGCGGACTCGGTATCCAGGATCACCGGCTCGCCCTTGTTGGAGGCATTGAGCACGTCACCGGACTCGGGGATCACGCCGATCGCCTTCAGGCCCAGCACTTCCTCAACGTCGGCGATGCTCAGCATCTCGCCGCTTTCCACGCGCAGCGGGGTGTAGCGGGTGAGCAGCAGGAAGGCCGGCACGTCCTGGCCGGATTCGGCCTTGTGGGTCTTCGAGTCGAGCAGGCCGATGATGCGGTCCGAGTCGCGTACCGACGACACTTCCGGGTTCACCACCACCACGGCACGGTCGGCGAAGTACATCGCCAGGAAGGCACCCTTCTCGATGCCGGCCGGGGAGTCGCAGATGATGTAGTCGAAGCCGTCGGCGGCCAGGTCCTTCAGGACCTTGCCCACGCCTTCCTGGGTCAGTGCGTCCTTGTCGCGGGTCTGCGAGGCGGCCAGCACGTACAGGTTCTCGAAGCGCTTGTCCTTGATCAGGGCCTGCTTGAGGGTGGCTTCGCCGTGCACGACGTTGACGAAGTCGTACACCACGCGGCGTTCGCAGCCCATGATCAGATCGAGGTTGCGCAGGCCGACGTCGAAGTCGATCACCGCCACCTTCTTGCCGCGCCGTGCCAGGCCGCAGGCCAGGCTTGCGCTGGAAGTGGTCTTGCCGACGCCGCCCTTGCCGGAGGTGACTACGATGATTTCAGCCAAAGGACTTCTCCTGATGATTCTGTTTGGGTGCTGCGTCAGTCCAGCGCAGCGATCTTGATCTGGTCCTGTTCCAGCCACACCTGCACGGCCTTGCCGCGCAGGGAGTCCGGGACATCGTCCAGCACCTTGTAGTGGCCTGCAATGGCGACCAGTTCCGCATGGAAATCACGGCAGAAGATGCGTGCCGCGGTGTTGCCCTGGGCCCCTGCCAGCGCGCGGCCGCGCAGGGTGCCGTAGATATGGATGCTGCCATCGGCGATGACTTCGGCGCCGGCGCCGACGGTGGCCATTACGGTCAGGTCGCAGTTTTCCGCGTACAGCTGCTGGCCCGAACGCACGTTGCCCAGCTGCATGCGGCCCGGCTGCGGTGCAGCGGCGTCGGCGACCTTGGCCACCGGCGCGGCGGGAGCCGGCTTCGGTTCGGCGCGGGCCACGCGGCGCGGTTCCGGTGCGGGCGGGGCCGGCTCGGCCTCGGCACGCTCGTACTGCGCGCGGAACTTGGCCAGCAGCGGCAGGCCGAGCTGCTGCGACAGCAGGTCGACCGCACTGGTGCCATAGGCCAGCGCCACCGGCAGCACGCCGGCGCTGCGCAGGCCATCAACCAGCGCCTGCGCGGTGGCCACGTCCGGTACCTGGCTCAGGCCGCCGAAGTCGAGGATCACTGCAGCACGGCCGAACAGCTTCGGCGCGCGGGTCACGCGCTCGCGCATTTCCTGCACCAGGCGTTCGACATCAAGGGTACGGATGCGCAGGTTGGCGATGCCCACCTGGCCGATCTTCAGTTCACCGGCCTGTTCGTAATCGAAATTCACCGCCACGCTCAGGTCCCCGTCGGCCGCTGTGCCTGCGCCGGCAGCTGCCGGGCGCGTGTCCATGCCACATCCGGCAGCTTGCCGCCGTAGGTCTCCTTGACCCACGGGTAGCTGCACAGTTCCTTGGCCAGCATGCTGGCGCGCACATCGACCTGGGCCATGGTGTTCTGGCCCAGCTCGCGGAAGCCGAAGCTGCCGTGGAAGAGCAGGGCGGCGTCGGCGCCGTGGTCGAGGAAGACCTCGCAGGTCATCTGCGGGTAGCGCAGCTCGGCGAAGCTCTGCGCATCGGCATAGAACGCACGGCCGACGCCACCGCCGCGACGGCGGCTGGCGACCACGATGCGGTCGATATAGAAGAACGGGGTGTCCAGCTGCTGCTTGAACCAGGCGAAGTTGCTGCTGTCGTGCTGGCTGTCGCTGCCGAAGCCGATCAGGAAACCGGCCAGGTTGCCGTCGCGCTCGGCGACGCGGAAATACTCAGCGGTTTCATAGAACAGGCGCAGGCGGGCCGCATCCAGGGGAAGGATGGCCAGGCCAGCGTTGTTGTTCAAAGCCAGGACGGAATCGAGCTCGTGCTCGCGCACGTCGCGGATGACAATCGACATTGTGACTCCGTGGGGTAACGCGGTTGGTCCATCAAGGGACCCTGCGCACGATTATTGCATGCCCGGGGTGGGCTGCGGCATGAACAGGCGACCGGGCAGGCATGACTTCCGTGGGGTGCAGGACGCAGGCGCGGCCCGTAGAGTGCTGGCATGTTGGGAGTCCTCAGCCATACACGTGTCCTCCGCCTGGCCGGCCTGTTCACCTGGGTCATGGTCGGCCTGCCACTGGCGTACTCGCAGTTCGAGAACCTGCACAGCCGCAGTGACATGGGCGGCTGGGCCATCCTGCTGTTCGTCGCCTACCTGTCCTTCGGCACCGCCTATTACTGGCTGACCCGCATCCTGCGCAGCGACAGCCACACCAGCTGGCTGGACCGTGGCCTGCTGCTGCTGCTGACGATCTCCGCGCTCGGGGTCAGCTTCCTCAGCGGGTCCGGCCTGGGCAGCATCCTGATGATGGTCGCCGCCGGGGTCATCCCGTGGATGCTGTCGGTGCGGCTGGGCGTGCTGTGGCTGCTGGTCAGCCAGCTGGCGGTGGCCCCGGTCTATTACATGCTGCTGCGCTTTCCACTGTTCGAAGCGGTGATGCAGTCACTGCTGTACGGCGGCTTTTCCATGTTCATCTTCGTGACCAGCCTGGTTGCCCGCCAGCAGACCGAGGCCCGCGACGAGCAGCGCCGGCTCAACTCGGAACTGCGCGCGACCCGGGCCCTGCTGGCCGAGAGCGCGCGGGTCAACGAGCGCACCCGCATCTCGCGCGAGCTGCACGACCTGCTGGGCCACCAGCTGACCGCGCTGACCCTGAACCTGGAAGTGGCCGGCCACCTGGCCGAAGGCCAGGCGCTGGACCACGTGAAACGCTCGCATGCCCTGGCCAAGCTGCTGCTGGGCAACGTGCGCGAGGTGGTCAGCCAGCTGCGCGAGACCGGCGCCATCGATCTGGCGGCGGCGCTGCGCCCGCTGACCGAGAACGTGCCGTCGCTGGACATCCAGCTGGAGATCGAGGATCCGTTGAACGTGGAGGATCCGCAGCGGGCGCACGTACTGCTGCGCTGCACCCAGGAGATCATCACCAATGCGGTGCGCCACGCCGGTGCCCGCCACCTGTGGATCAAGGTGTACCGTGAAGCCCCCGACCGGGTGGTGGTGGAGGCCCGCGACGACGGCGTCGGCGCGGATATGGTCAATGTGGGCAATGGCTTGCGCGGGATGCGTGAACGCCTGCAACAATGTGGTGGCCAGCTGCAGATCGAGACCCGTCCCGGCGAAGGCTTCCGGCTGCGGGCGACGGTGCCGGCAACGGTGCTGGTGGCCGCCCTTACCAAGGTTCCTGAAGGAGTACGTTGATGATTCGCGTCTGCCTGGTCGACGACCAAACCCTGGTGCGGCAGGGAATCCGCTCCCTGTTGGCGCTCGACGACGGTATCGAGGTGGTGGCCGAGGCCGGCGATGGCCGGCAGGCGGTCGAGCTGATACCCCAGGCGCGCCCGGACGTGGTCCTGATGGATATGCGCATGCCGGTGATGTCCGGGCTGGAAGCGCTGCAGGTGCTGTCGCGGCAGGAACAGCTGCCGCCGACCATCATCCTCACCACCTTCGATGACGACCAGCTGGTGCTGGCCGGGCTCAAGGCCGGTGCCAAGGGCTACCTGCTCAAGGACGTGACCCTGGCGCAGCTGGTCGGTGCCATCCGCACCGTGGCCGACGGCGGCTCGCTGGTGCAGCCGGCGGTGACCCAGCGCCTGCTGTCCGGGCTGGAACACATGCGCAACGAGTTCGTCAGCCTGGACCGTCCGGACCCGCTGACCGACCGCGAGACCGAGATCCTGCGGCTGATGGCCAGCGGCTTCTCCAACAAGGAGATCGCCAATTCGCTGGGCGTGGCCGAGGGCACCATCAAGAACCACGTGTCCAACATCCTCTCCAAGCTGGGCGTGCGCGACCGTACGCGCGCCGTACTGAAGGCGTTCGAACTCCAGTTGGTCTGAGGAAATTCCTTAAAGTACAAAGACTTGGGTGGTGGATGGGGGTTCCCGCCAGGGTTGCCCCCTACTTGCCGGGTAGCGGTATGCGTTACCCTTCGAATTCTTTGTCCATACAAATACGCAGCCGGCAGGGAAACCGGTGCGCCAATCCCGATAAACAATGCCCGCGAAGCCTGCTAGGATTGGCGCTTCGCTTCAATCAACCCGGCCGTGGGATCGGCCCCGGAGACTCTCTGAATGACCCGTATTATCGAGTTCCTGATCGCCTTGGGGATCGTGGCTGGCCTGTTCGTCATCATTGGCGTATGTCTGCCGGGCGAGCGTCACATCACCGAAAGCATCGAGACCAACCGCAAGATGACGATCGTGTACGACACGGTCAGCAGCCTGCGCCGCTTCAAGGACTGGAACCCGCTGGTACTGCGCGATCCCGCCGTTGAACTGAAGCTGTCCGGCCCGGCCTCCGGCGTCGGTGCCACCCTCGACTTCACCTCCAAGGACCTGGGCACCGGCTCCTGGAAGATCACCGAAGCCGAAGAGAACAAGCGCGTGGCGATCGCCATCGATGACGCCACCAAGGGTCACGACAAGATCACCACGTTCACCCTGGAGCCGACCGGCAAGGGTGGCCGCAACGTCAAGATCACCCAGGACTACTCGGTGAAGTACGGCTTCGACCTGTTCGGTCGCTATGCAGGCCTGTATGTCAGCCGCCAGATCGGCGACGACATCAAGATGGGTCTGTCGCGCATGGCCAACATGCTGGCCAGCGTCCCGAACGTCGACTACCGTACCCCGGAAGCGCCGCTGACCGACCTGGCCATCGTCGAGGTGCCGGCTGAAGACCTGCTGGTCGTCAACGCCGGTAACGTGGACCGCGGTCAGGACACGATCACAAAGTCGATCAAGGACAACCAGGAGTGGATCAAGCGCGTGATGGAGGCCAATGGCCTTGAAGCCGCCGGTCCGTTCCGCATCGTCACCACCGACTTCGGCCAGGAGAAGTACGCCTTCGACATCGCCCAGCCGGTGAAGAAGAAGGGTGCTGAAGGTGCTACCGCCGAACAGCTGACCGTCAAGATCGACGGTGGCGCTCCGGTCAAGTACGTGCACGTTGCTCCGCACCGTTCGGCGCATGCGGCCTACACCGGCCACATGGCAGGCCTGGATGTGGCCCGCAACGGCCTGCGTGCCTGGGCTGTGACGTCCGGCAACGAAGTCATCGACCGTCCGTACGAATCCTGGAAGGATGGCATCGACAAGTCGTTCACCCCGGAAGGTACCTACGACATCTACTGGGCCGTCAAGTAAGCCTCGGCTGACCCATGTAGTGTTGGACACGAAAACGCGCCGCTCATTGCGGCGCGTTTTTTTTCATCTGGCGCCCGGCAAGGGGCGCTGCGCAAGGAGCCCTCATGTTCAATCTCGAACGTCGCGCACGTAAGCCTTCCCTGCTGGCCTGCCTGGGTGCGCTGCTGGCCGCCGCCTCGATCGGCCTGTCCGCCTACGCCTCGCACGGCGTGGCCGATCCGCTGGCACAGCAGCATCTGAACATGGCGGCGTTGTATGCGTTCGCGCATGGCGCGGTACTGGTGGCGCTGGGCCCGCGCGCGCAGGGGGCGATCGCGCACCTGGCGCTGTACGTACTGCTGCTGGGCGTACTGCTGTTTTCCGGCAGTCTGGTCGGCGGTGCACTGTGGCAGTGGCCGACCCGGATGGCGCCGATCGGCGGCACCAGCATGATGGCCGGATGGGTGCTGCTGGCGATCAATGCGTTGAGGCGATGACGGCGACGGGTAGGCAGCCGGGCCATGCTCGGCTTTCGCCTTGAGGCCGCCACAAGGGGCTCAGCCGTTGGCCGGTTTCCAGCACCAGTGCCAGGGTTCGTAGACGATTCCGTGCGGGTTGTCGCGCGGGTAGCTCAGCTGGAAGCCGTGGCCACCCGCATGCGCCTGCAGCCATGCAAACGCTGCGGTCGCTTCGAAGCTTTCCTCGGCGGGGGCATCGCCCGGCGTGCCGATGTCCAGTGCGTGGCCGCTGTGGTGCTCGCTGAAGCCCGGTGCGGCGTTGACCTTGAGGATCTCCGCCATGCCCAGGCCGCGCGCCAGCTTCCGCTCGAAGATGCCCAGCTGGTAGGCATGGCTGCGGAACCCGGAGATTGCGTCCAGCGCGATGCCTTCCTGCGCGGCGTGCAGGCGCATCCGCCGCCATCCCTGCGCCGCACCACGGCGCAGCCACAGCGGGCGGGCGAAGCGGTCACGGCCGGCGAAATGCAGCAGGCAGGGCTCGGGCTCCAGTGGCAGGCCGCTGCGGTCGGCATAGCCCTGCACGTCCAGGCCCAGCTGCTGCAGGCGTTGCTGCAGCCCGGCCAGGGGCAGCCACTGCGTGTCCAGCGTGGCGCCGAACGGACGTGCCGCCGCGGTGTCCAGCAGGGCCAGGGCGTCCTCGACCCCGGGCTCACGCGGCAGGTGCGGCACCAGCGAATGCACGCCGTTCGCCAGCACTGCCGCCAGGTAACGGCCGTCGCGCTTGCGTCGCAGCACCCAACGCGCATGCGACAGCAGCCGTGCGTCCAGGTTGCTGCGCGCACGCAGCAGGTTGGCGGGCCACAGTTCGATGGCCTCGGTGTTGATCAGCAGGGGAGGGCGTCGTTGCATCGTCGCAGCTTACTGCCGCGGCGCCGGTGCGGCCACCTTGCGTAATGCCTCCAGCAGCATCTGCGGCCGCTCCACGCTGAGCAGTAGCGTGCTGCCATCGCTGACCGGCAGCGCGAGCACGCGTGCACGGTCGGTGACCAGGGCGAAGCCCTTGCCGCCGCCTTTCAGCCGGAAGTGGCCCGAGTAGAACCCCGGCATCGCATAGCCGTTGGTCTTGAAGCGGATGCCGTAGCGGCGATCGTGGCCGAGATCGACCACCTCGGCCTGCTCGAGCCGCAGCTGCACGACCGCGACGCGGCGCCGGTACATCGTCGAGCGCACGTCCAGGATGTCGTCGTCCAGCTCGACCCGGCGGCGGAAGAACGCCGCGCCCAGACCGATCGCAAGCGCGGCGATCACCAGCAGGCTCCATGCCGCACTGCCGCCCATGCGGAACCAGGGCGGCGAGAAGGTCACCTCGATCCAAGGGGCGGTTGCCGGTGCCTTGTACAGCTGCGCATACAGGCAGGCCGCGAAGGCGGCCAGCAACGGCAGCACGACCCACAGCACGCGCAGTGGCGAGGACGTGGTCACCTCGAAGGGTCTCGGATCGCTGCCGCTCATCGTTGTGCCTTCACCCAGGCGGCCACGTCATCGATCAGCTTGGCGTCGACATGGCCCGGTTGCGCGTACTCCTGCAACGCGCTGGGGCCACTGCCTGCGATGCCGATGTGATTCAGCGCCGGGTACTCCCGCCACTGCACGTTGGTGCGTCCAGCAAGGGCCTTCTTCCACAGTGTCCAGTCGGTATCGGGCACCTGGAAATCGCGGCCACCGTGCAGCATCAGCAGCGGCTTGCGCAGGGCCTGTGCATCGGCTCGCGCATCCACCGCTTCAATGCTCTTCCAGAACGACTGCGGCACGCCCAGCGGCAGTTCGCTGGCCGGCGCCCGGGTATCACTGCGTGCCGCGGCAATCTGCGCATCAAGGCGATCAAGCGCGGCCTGCTCCGGTGCGCTGATGCTGCCATCGAGTGCCATCAGGTAGCGGTTCTGTTCCGGCAGCAGCTCCAGCAGGGTGCGCGCAGGTGCGGCCCACAGGATCGCGCCGCGTGCCTGTGGCCAGCGGCTGGCAATGCGCGGGGCGAGCATGCCGCCCTGGCTGTGGCCCATCAGGAACACGCGGGTGCGATCGATGCGGTGATCGGCAGCGACATCGGCGAGGGCCGCAACTGCATCCAGCGTGGTTTCGTCATCCACGCTGAAATGATCGTTGGCGAAATCCTGCGGGCGGGCCAGCGTGCGCTTGTCATAGCGCAGCACGGCGATGCCCTGCGCCGCCAGGCCGCGTGCGATGTCCAGGAACGGACGACTGCCGCCGATGGTCTCGTCGCGATCCTGCGGACCGGAGCCGTGCACCAGCACGACCGCGGGGAACGGCCCCTTGCCCTTGGGCAGTGCCAGGGTGCCCGGCAATGCACCGCGTGCCTGCCGCACGCTGAAATCCACTTCGCTGTAGCGGGCATCGGCTGGCGGTGGCGGCGCCTTTTCGGCCGCGGCGGGACGCAGCATCAGGCCTGCAACCTTGTCCTGCGCGTCCACGGCCACCTGCGCGAGCACGCGGCCACTGCTGAACTGCAGCGGCACCACCACCAGGCTGACACCTTGCTGCATGCTCACCGCGGTGGCACCCCGCTGCTGCAGGGTGCCCAGCGATGTCCACAGCGCGCCGAGCCTGTCAGCGGGCACGGCTTCGGCCATCTGCGGGGTCAGCATCGCTTCGGCATCGGCGATCTGGCCCGCCTGCAGATGATCAAACAGCCGGTTCGCGACCTGTGCCGGTTCTGCGGCGATGGCCGCAGCGGGCAGCATCGCCAGGCACAAGGCAAGCCATTTACGATGCCGGCTCATGGCTCAGGCCTCCTTCTTGAGGACCACCAGGGCCGAGCTCATCGTCGCGGTATAGACGATGCTGGCAAGTTCCCAGCCGCGCTGCCCCTCCCGGTTGAGGGTCTCCTGCAGCACATCGCTCTTGATGTTGCCGAGCAGGGTGGAGGGGACTTCCAGAGTCTGGTACATCCAGCGCTTGCTCATTTCCTGTCCTCTGATGATGGTGGCGGTTTCGGCAGGCGACCGGCCTTGCGCAGGGCGTCGCGCAGTACATATTCGATCTGCGCGTTGAGGCTGCGCAGTTCGTCGTCGGCCCAGCGCTGTGCCGCGGCCAGGACCTCGGCGTTGATGCGCAGCGGATAGGCTTTCTTCTCACTCATGAAAACTCCTGGCGGGGCGGTGGGGCGCCCCGTTGCGAGGTGGGTCAGTACAGCGAGCCGGCGTTGACGATCGGCTGGGTGCCACGGTCCGAACACAGCACGGTCAGCAGGTTGCTGACCATGTGCGCCTTGCGTTCCTCATCCAGCTGCACCACGCCGTTCTTGTGCAGTTCGGCCAGGGCCATCTCGACCATGCCGACCGCACCGGCAACGATGCGCGTGCGTGCGGCGATCACCGCGTTGGCCTGCTGCCGCTGCAGCATCGCCTGGGCGATTTCGGCGGCGTAGGCGAGGTGGCTGATGCGCGCGTCGATCACCTGCACGCCGGCATCGGCCAGGCGCTCGGCCAGTTCGTTCTTCAGGTGCTGGGAGATCTCGCTGGCGTGGCTGCGCAGGGCCAGCTGGCCATCCTCGTGCTGGTCGTAGGGGTAGCTGGTCGCCATCGCACGCAACGCCGATTCGGACTGGATGTGCACGAAGCTCTCGTAGTCGTCCACGTTGTAGACCGCCTCGGAGGCATCCACCACCTGCCAGACGATCACCGCGGCGATCTCGATCGGGCTGCCGTCCAGCTCGTTGACCTTCAGCTTGCCGCTCTCGAAGTTGCGCACGCGCTGGCTGACCCGGCGCTTGGCATAGAAGGGGTTGTTCCAGCGCAGGCCGTTGTCCTTCACGGTGCCCACGTACTTGCCGAACAGGCTCAGCACCGTCGCCTGGTTGGGCTGGACGGTGTACAGGCCGGACAGGGCGAACAGGCTCACCACCACCAGCAGGGCGCCCAGCAGCATCAGCAGCAGGTCGGGCGAGCCGGTGCTGGCCTTGGCGGCGACCCCGAGCACGAACAGGACGCAGCCGGCGAGGGCGACGAGCAGGGCGCCGGCCAGCGTGCCGAGGCCGTTGAGCGAGGACAGCGACTTCTCTTTCATGGCGGTACGTCCTTGAGGGTTCAAAATGAAGATATCAAAGTGATATCAGTTTCCGGCTACCGTTCGTCGGAATCCCTGGCCGGAGCGCGCGGCCAGCTAGAATGCCCACCCGCCTTCACATCGCTGCTGGAACCGCCATGGCCAAGCTTGGAACTCCGTTGTCCCCCTCCGCCACCCGCGTGCTGCTGCTGGGGTCCGGCGAACTCGGCAAGGAGGTGGCCATCGAGCTGCAGCGGCTGGGCGTGGAAGTGATTGCCGCCGACCGCTATGCCGATGCGCCGGCGATGCAGGTCGCACATCGCGCGCACGTGATCGACATGCTGGACGCGATGGCGCTGCGTGCGCTGATCGCGCAGGAGCAGCCGCACCTGGTGGTGCCGGAAATCGAAGCCATCCATACCGAAACCCTGGTCCAGCTGGAGCAGGAGCAGGGCCTGCGGGTGATCCCGACCGCGCGCGCCGCGCGCCTGACCATGGACCGCGAAGGCATCCGCCGCCTGGCCGCCGAAACCCTGGGCCTGCCGACGTCGCCGTACCGTTTCGTTGATACCGAGGCCGAGTACCGCGCCGCGGTGGCCGCCATCGGCCTGCCGTGCGTGGTCAAGCCGGTGATGTCGTCCTCGGGCAAGGGCCAGAGCACCCTGCGCAGCGAGAACGACATCGCCCCGGCCTGGGAGTACGCGCAGACCGGCGGCCGCGCCGGTGCCGGCCGCTGCATCGTCGAAGGCTTCATCGATTTTGATTACGAGATCACCCTGCTGACCGTGCGCCATGCCGGTGGCACCTCGTTCTGCGCGCCGATCGGCCACCTGCAGAAGGACGGTGATTACCGTGAAAGCTGGCAGCCGCAGCCGATGTCGGACAAGGCGCTGGCGCGTGCGGAAGAGATCTCGCGTGCGATCACCGACGATCTTGGTGGCTGGGGCCTGTTCGGTGTCGAGCTGTTCGTGAAGGGCGACGAGGTGTGGTTCAGCGAAGTGTCGCCGCGCCCGCACGACACCGGTCTGGTGACCCTGGTGTCGCAGGAGTTGAGCGAGTTCGCGCTGCATGCACGCGCCATCCTCGGCCTGCCGATCCCGCTGATCCGCCAGAGTGGCCCATCGGCATCGTGCGCGCTGCTGGCGCACGGTGAGGGCGTGCCGTATTTCAACAACGTGGCCGCTGCGCTGCAGGTGCCGGATACCGCGGTGCGCCTGTTCGGCAAGCCGAGCGTGCATGGACATCGCCGCGTGGGCGTGACCCTGGCACGCGCGGACAGCATCGACCAGGCACGCGCCATCGCCCGCGACGCCGCCGAAGCCATCGGCGTCGAACTGCGCCCCTGAAAAAAGGGGACGGAGGGGATTAAGTCGTTTATGCATAAACGACTTAATCCCCTCCGTCCCCTTTTTTCTTGCGGTGGGTACCGACCGTGGGTCGGTACCGATTTCCGTGCAGTCGACTGACCGTCGACCTACCGCACGTCCACCCATACCAGGTGGTGGTCGCTGCCGTCGGCGATCTTCGCCTCGGGGCTCTGGTTGGCCGGCCAGAAAATGCCGCTGCCCACGTACTCGAAGCCGGTCGACGGCAGTACGTAGTCCAGGCGCATGGTGCCGGACTTCGGGCCGAAATCGCCGGTGGCATGGAACGGTGCGCCCTTGCGCTCGATGCCCTTGGCCGCATAGGCCAGGCTGGTCTGCTCGCCACCGACGCTGCGCGGGGTGGGGTAGCGCAGCACGCGGGCATTCTCGATCAGTTCCACGATCGCCTCATGGCGGCCATCGCCATCAACCGGGTCGTTGTTGAGGTCGCCGAGGATGACGAAGCGTGCGTCCTGTGCCAGGCCGCCACACTGGCCCTTGTCATCGCACAGCCACGGCTTGTCACCCTTGGACAGGTATTCCTGCCACAGGCGCAGTTCGTCGTGGTTGCGTGCCGCATTGCGCTTTTCCGGGCCATCGAACACCGGCGGGGTCGGGTGCGAGACCAGGGCGTGCACCACACCGGCCGGGGTCTTCACCGGCACGTCCCAGTGCGACTTCGACGACAGGCGCAGCTGCGACCACACGTGGTCGTTGTAGAAGCTCTGGCCGGTGCGCGGATCGACCGGGCGGATCGCGCCGGGCATCGCGCTCCACTTCAGCAGCTGGAAACTGCGGACCTTGGCTTCGTCGATCGGGTAGCGCGACAGCACCAGCATGCCGTACTGGCCCGGGTGCAGGCCGTAGCCCCAGGCATCGTTGCCGCGGCTGCGGCCTTCACCGCCGACCACGCCGTTGTTGTCCAGGTCCAGGCCGCTGGGGACGCCGGTATTGACCGGGGCCAGGTAGCGGTAGGCGAAGTGCAGCGGCTTGCCACCGCCGGGCTGGGCCACTTCCAGGTAACGCTTCTGGAACAGGTCGGCGGCGCGGTGCGCATCGTCGAAGTCGAATTCGTTCAGCAGCACCAGGTCCGGGCGCACCTGCTGCAGCACTGCGGCGATCTTGCGCGCGTGCTCGCTGTCGCCTTCCAGCTCCTTGATCAGGCCGCCGGTGTCATCGGAATACAGCGAGGTGTTGTAGGTGGCCAGGCGCAACGCAGCGGACGGCTTTTCGGTCATCGCGGGAGACTTGGCGAAGGCGGGGGCGCTGGCAGCGCAGAGCAGGGCCAGGGCGAGGATGAGGGGGTTGCGGCCGGGAGTGAGGATGTTCATGGCCGTATTGTGCACCCGGCCCGGTGTCAGCGGTTTGTCAGCGCCCGTCCAGATCATTGTCGAAATCGTGCCAGCGGCGGCCGTCATAGGCCTCCAGCGGATGGAAGCGGCGCTTGTAGTCCATCTTCTGGTGGCCGCGGATCCAGTAGCCCAGATACACATGGGGCAAACCCTCGCGGCGCGCCCACTCGATCTGCTGCAGGATCGCGAAGGTGCCCAGGCCGCGCGCGGCATGGTCCGGGTCGAAGAAGGTGTAGACCGCCGACAGGCCATGTTCGGTAACGTCGGTCACCGCCACCCCCAGCAGCTGGCTGGGCTGGCCATCGTGGCCAGGCAGGCGCATTTCCATGAAGCGGGTATGCGACCAGCTGCCGATCAGGAACTGCTCGAACTCGTGCGGGCCGTGGTCGTCCATGCCGCCGTTGGCATGGCGGTGGGTGAGATAGCGGTGATACAGCGCGAACAGATCGTCGCGGGCGGTGGCGGCGGTGATCCGCACTTCCAGGTCGGCGTTGCGGGCCGCGCAGCGCCGCTGGCTGCGATCCGCGGCAAAGCGCGCCACCGGGATGCGTACCGCCACGCAGGCCTGGCAGTGCGCGCAATGCGGCCGGTAGACCAGGTCGCCGCTGCGACGGAAGCCCCAGCTCAGCGCCAGCGGGTACAGGCCGCCGAGGCGACGGTCGTGCGGGTCCAGTACCAGGTCGCGCGCAACCCGGTCCGACCAGTACCCGCAGGGGTGCTCGCCGGTCTGGAAAAGCCGCAGTTCGTCGTCTCTGTCGCCATGTATCGCCATGCACACAGCATAGCCCCAGCCCGTCGCATTGGCGGCGACTGTCCGCCGGATGAACGGAACCGGCCCCGGCGTCAACCGAGGCAGCGTCCAGGCGTTGTTGTCCCCCGAGGGTGAAGTGATCACCCCGACGCACCCCATCCCCAGGAGTCACCCATGATCCGTACCCCCCTGCTGCTGGCCCTGCTGCTCGGCACCTCCGCTACCGGTATCGCGCTGGCGGCCGACACCCCGGCCGCGCCGGCACAGCGCCCGGCCAAGCTGGACACCAACGGCGACGGCGTCATCGACCGCAGCGAGGCCGCTGCCAACCCGCGCCTGGCCGCGAAGTTCGATGAGCTGGACAAGAACAAGGACGGCAAGCTCTCGCGCGATGAGATGCCGCGCTGGCAGCATGGCCGCCGCGGCCATGGCGGCGAGCGCTGGGCCAAGCTGGACGTCAACAAGGATGGCCGCATCAGCCGCGAGGAAGCCAAGGCCGATCCGCGCCTGGCCGCGCGCTTCGACCAGCTGGACCTCAACAAGGACGGTTACCTGGACAAGGCCGACCGCGAACTGCGCATCAAGCAGCGCCGTGATGCCTGGTTTGCCGCCGCCGATACCAACAAGGACGGCCAGCTGAGCAAGGCCGAGTTCGATGCGGCCAAGGGGCCGATGCACGGTGGCCCGCGCCACGGTGGACCGCGAGACGGCAGCGCGCCGAAGCCGCAGCCGCAGCGCTGAGTGCCAATGCTGTGATCGACGACAACGCCGGCGCTCTGCCGGCGTTGTCGGTTACAGGCGTCCGCTGCGCATCAGGGAGTACACCACCAGCGCGATGACCATCAGGTTCATGGCGATGATGCCGGTACGGCCGTACATCGATTCGTACTTCCAGTTCGTGCCGCTGCGCCCGCGGCGTGCCGAATCGCGCGCGATCATCGGCGCCATCACCCGTTGCAGCGGTACCAGGCACTGGTAGTTGACCACGCCCAGGCCCATCGCCAGCACGGCCAGCTGCGCCCACACCGGTGCCTGCAGCATGACCGCCAGCAGGATCGCCAGGCACCAGAACATGCCGGTGATGATGTTGAGGTAGAGGAAGCGGCGCACATCGGCGCGCTCGGCCGCGGTTTCGGTGTACGACATCAGGAAACGGCCACCCAGGTAGCTGCCGACCGCGCCCCCCACCACGCCACCGATCACCGCGCCCCAGCTCTCGGCCGGCAGGACGTGCAGCTGGCCCAGCGTAGCGGTCAGCGAACCCATGGCGGTGCCGCCGGCGGCACTGGCGCCGCCGAGGCCGAGCTTGCTGCCACCGATGCCGACGCCGGTGCCGAACAGGACCGCGGCACTGGCGGTACCGGGCGCGGCCACCAGCACCATCGAGACCACCGCCGTGGCGAACGCCGCACTCGGCGCGGTGCTGCGGGCGAACTCGCCGAAGCGCTGCAGCAGGCCCTCGCGCACCAGTGCGCGGGCGCGCGACAGGCGCTTGCGCACCGCGGCGTCGCTGAGCCCGAGCAGGTCGGCGACCTGCTGCGAACGCTGGCCCTCACGGTAGTACAGCAGCAGTACTTCGCGGCTGTCGGCCGGCAGCGCGGAAATGATGTCCTCGGCGGCAATCTCTTCTTCCACCCGTTGCAGTCGGTCGGCCGCGCCCGGGGCGGGGTCGGCGGCCATGCCCAGCGCGACCTCGGCCGCCTCGCCGGTCAGCGGTCGGCCGCGTTGCGCGCGCAGCCAGTCGCGGGCCAGGTTGCGGGTGATCTGCCGCAGCCACGGCAGGAAGCTGGTCGAGCTGCGCAGCTGGTGCAGCTGCTGCCAGCCCTTCACGAAGGCTTCCTGGGCGATGTCCTCGCTGGCCTGGCGGTCGCGGGTGATGGCCAGCGCGATGGCGGTGACCGTGTTCTGGCAGGCCAGCACGATGCGGCCATAGGCATGCTGGCAACCGCTGGCGGCGGCTGGCAGTTCGCGTTCAAGGGTCTGGTCGATCGATGCGGCGAACGTCGTCATGGCGGCGGCTCTCCTGCTGGGATTGTGTCCCATGACGGAGCCGCGCGCCCGATGTGACCCACAAAAAGGGGACGGAGGGAATTAAGTCGTTTGTGCCTCAAACGACTTAATTCCCTCCGTCCCCTTTTTGTGGGGGCTGGCCAGTGGCCGGCGCTAGCCGGGGCTTACGTCGAGGGCTGGATGCGGACCCGCACTTCTTCCTCTTCCGGGGCCGCCTGCGGGGCCGGTTGCGCCTGTTGTGGCTGCACCTGCGGGGCCGGGGCAGGTGCTGCCGGGGCCGGCGCGCCGCGATGGCGCAGGCCGATCACCAGCGCCACGCCGGCGATCACCACCAGCAGGGCGATGCGGATGCGCCAGGCCCAGCTGCGGCCGCCGCTGCCCGCTTCCGGTGCGTCGCGGAAGGCGAACTCGGCGGTCGGGTGGTCGCGACGGGTGGTATCGAGCAGGCGTGCCTCGCGCAGGATTTCGCGTGCGCGCGGCTGGTCATCGGCGCGTACGATCCACACCGCTGGGTAGGCATTGGCATTGCCCAGATCGGTATAGCTGAACTGGCCGCGGCGGCGGGTCTTGTAGGAGCGCCCATTGGTTACCTTGACGTCGATGCCATGCTCGCGCAGGAGCTCGGCGACGCCTTCGACGGTTTCCACACGCTGGCTGCTGAAGATCTGGCGCATCCGATCACTCCTTGGCCGGCACGGCGGCGGCCGCTGCCTGGTCGGGAACGACGCGGATCAGGCCTTCCTGCGCGGTGCTGGCCACCAGCACGCCGTTGCGGGTGAAGAACTGGCCGCGGGCCAGGCCGCGCGAATCCTGTGCGCTGGGGCTGTCCAGCGAATACAGCAGCCAGTCGTCGGCACGGAACGGGCGGTGGAACCAGATCGCGTGGTCGAGCGAGGCCATCTGCACGTGCGGGTGGTAGTAACTGATGCCGTGCGGGAAGGTCGCCGTGCCCAGCAGGTGGAAATCGGAGGCGTAGGCCAGCAGCGCCTGGTGCAGCTCGGGCGCATCACCAACCGGCTCGCTCAGGCGCAGCCACACCTGGTGGTAGGGCGGGCGCTTGGGCGGGTTCAGTTCGTCACGCGGGTAGACGTGACGGAACTCGAACGGGCCACCGCGCGACAGCCAGCGCTGCACCTTGATCGGCAGCCGCTCCAGCACTTCGGCCGGCAGCGGACGATTCGGCTCGATGTCTTCCGGCTGCGGCACTTCCGGCATCTTGTGCTGGTGCTCGGCACCGCTCTCGGCCTGCTGGAACGAGGCTGCGCAGAAGAAGATCACCTTGCCGTGCTGGATCGCGGTGACCCGGCGCACCGAGAAGCTGCCGCCATCGCGGGTACGGTCCACGTCGTAGACAATCGGGTGGTCGATGTTGCCGGCGCGCAGGAAATAGGCGTGCAGCGAGTGCACGTGGCGGCCGTTGTCGACCGTGGCCTGGGCCGCGGCCAGCGCCTGGCCCAGCACCTGCCCACCGAACACGTACTTGGTGCCGATGTCGCGGCTCTGTCCGCGGAACAGGTTGTCCTCCAGCCGCTCCAGGGTGAGCAGGTCGATCAGCTCGGAGACGACGGGTTCGGGCGTGTCGTTCAAGGGGGCGGCCACAGCAGTGAAAGTGGCCCTGATTATACCGGTCAGGGGTCAGATCCCTTTCGCCTGGCGAAAGGGATCTGACCCCGGGGCGGGGGAGCCGCTATTTGCCCAGGCGGGCCACCAGTGCCTGCAGCGCGTTCTGCGCATCCGGGGCGAACCAGGCCTCGACGAAGCGGTCGAGCTGGATCAGGTCCGGCTGCAGCGCGACGTGCAGGTCGGCACGGGCGATGGCGCGGGTCAGCAGCATCGGCTGGCGCGGCTGCTTGAGCAGGGTCTGCAGCCAGGCCACGGCGCGTGCCACCACCAGGTCGCCCTCGGCCAGCTCATCGACCAGGCCGATCTGCAGCGCCTGTTCGGCCGGCACCAGCGCGCCGGTGGTGAGCAGGACCCCGGCGCGATGCACGCCCACCGCACGGCGCAGCAGGCGCTGGATGCCTTCCGGTGCGATCAGGCCGACCTGCACTTCGTTCAGGCCGATGGCATACGGGCGCGACGGATCGGCACTGCGCGCCATCACCCGGTAGTCGCAGCACAGGGCCAGCACGCAGCCGCCGGCAGGCGCATGCCCGGTGATCGCCGCGACCACCGGAATGCGGCTCTCGGCCAGCGTGCGCACGGCGCCAAAGAAGGCGTTCCAGGTGTCCAACAACTTGTGCTTGTCATCGCCGTGCGAGAGCAGGTGCGGCACGTCCATGCCGCCGGTGAAGATGCGCTCGCTGCCCGACAGCACGATGCCGTGCGCGTCTTCGGCCATGGCCAGCTCGATGGCGTGGATCAACTGCCGGCACAGTTCGGTGTCCAGTGCGTTGACCGGCGGCCGCGCCAGGCGCAGTTCGCGGATGGGGCCATGGTTGATCACCTCGATGAGCGTCGTCATGCTGCGGTCTCGTTGCGAAGAAGGAACCTGGGCGATGATAACCAAACCATTCGTTGGCGTACTGTTGGTTCTGTGTGCGGCTGCAGCATCGGCCTCGCCGTCGGAACCGGCCTGCGTGACGGTGGAGCAGGGCTGGGCGCGGTTGCCACCGAATCCGGCGATGCCGATGACCGCTGGCTACGGCGTCATCCACAACGGCTGCAGCAAGGCGGTGGCGATCACCGGCGCAGCCAGCAGCAGCTTCGGTGATGTGTCGCTGCACGAGACCACGATCGTCGATGGGGTCAGCCGGATGCGCGCGATCGAGCGCCTGCCGCTGGCACCCGGTGCGCGCGCCGAACTCAAGCCCGGTGGCCTGCACCTGATGCTGATGCAGGGCAAGGGTGCGTTGAAGGACGGCCAGGCGGTCCCCCTGCGGTTGCAACTGGAGGGCGGTGGCGAAGCAAGCGCGACGTTGACCGTGCGCAAGACCGCGAAATGACGATCGGGTAGTGCCGGTCGCTGGCCGGCAACCGGGGAAATGCCGGCCAGCGGCCGGCACTACCCAACAGGCTTACGACCAGTCGTACGAGAACAGCACCGTGCGGCTTTCCGGCTCGTACAGCATCACGATCGCATCGGCGCCGGTGGCGCACCAGTTGTAGCCGGCCACGTCGGCCACAGCGAAGAACTTGTTGCCATCGCGGGTGATGATCACCGTTTCGGCATCGTCCGCAGCATTGGGGTCGTCGGCAGCCTCGGTGAAGCCCAGCGCGAAGGCCGCGGGAATCTCCGCGGTCTCGGTCCAGTTGCCGAAACCGATCGGGCCACCCAGCGTATCCAGGTAGTCGCGCTCGCTGGCCTCACCCTTGCCGTAGCGCGAGTAGCAGGCCAGGCGTCCATGCTGCGCGTGGTAGTCGCGGGCCTTGGCGTAGCTGTCGCGCATCTGCGCGATGTGCTCCTGCGCGTCCTTGTCCGCCACTGCATCGCCGATGAAATAGCCCTCGTTGCCGAGGAAGCGCATCCGGTTGTCCGCGGTCAGTTCGAAGGCGATCCAGTTGGTACCGGTGAAATCGTTGTGGTGGTCTTCGGTGCTCTCGCCGATGCAGCCGTCGTACGGCTCGATCGGGCACAGCATCGTTGCCGCCTGGCCGGCCAGTTCCGGGCGCAGCACGCCGAGGTCGATCTTCAGCAACGGCAGCAGGTGCTGGCCGAGCCAGGCCTGGTCGGCGGGGAAGACCTCGGTGGGGAAGGGGACCATGCCGGGCAGCAGGTCGCGCAGTTCAGTCTGGTGGATCATCTCAGTCCTTTGAATCGTGTCGGTCGTGCCGGCCGCTGGCCGGCATCCGTGATACATCTGGAGGTTGCCGGCCAGCGGCCGGCACCACCAGGGTGCCTCAGGTAGAGGCGCTGCGGATCGCTTCCGGCAGTGGCGCGCTCTTGCCGGTCTGGGTGTCCATCCAGACCACCACCACGTTGCCGTCGGAATACAGCTTCGATTCGTCCTGCTGGTCGACGATGCGATGGCCGATGGTGACGCTGCTGTTGCCCAGTCGCTCGACGAACAGTTCGACCAGGATGTCGTTGGGCCACACGATCGGCAGCCGGTAGTTGACGTTGGTCGCGGCCACCACCGGTGCGATGCGGTCGGTCATCGACACGCCCTCCACGCCCAGCATCCAGCGCACGCGCGCCTCCTCCAGGTAGGAGATGTACTTGGCGTTGTTGACGTGGCCCATGCTGTCCATGTCACGCCAGCGCACGCTGATCGGGATGCGGGCCAGGATCTTGTGTTCGCTGCTCATCAGGCGTCCTTCTTCTTCTTGCTGGCAGTGGCGGTCTTGCTGGTCTTGCCGGTGCTCTTGGCGGCCACCGCCTTCTTCGCCGGCTTCTCGGCCTTTTCAGGCTTCAGCTTGCGCGGCGGGCGCGCGTCGGGCTTGTTGGCCACTGCGGCCGGCTGCTCCGGCCGTGCGCGGGTGGACGGCAGCATGCGGGCCAGGAACTGGCCGGTGTACGACTGCGGGCAGGCGGCCACGTCTTCCGGCGTGCCGGTGACCAGGATGGTGCCACCGCGATGGCCGCCCTCCGGGCCCAGGTCGACGATCCAGTCGGCGGTCTTGATCACGTCCAGGTTGTGTTCGATCACTACCACCGTGTTGCCTTCGTCGCGCAGCTTGTGCAGCACGCCCAGCAGCGCTTCGATGTCGTGGAAGTGCAGGCCGGTGGTCGGCTCGTCGAGGATGTACAGGGTGCGGCCGGTATCGCGGCGCGACAGTTCCTTGGACAGCTTCACGCGCTGCGCTTCGCCGCCGGACAGCGTGGTCGCGCTCTGGCCCAGCTTGATGTAGCTCAGGCCGACGTCGACCAGGGTTTCCAGCTTGCGTGCGATCGACGGCACCGGCTCGAACAGCTTCAGTGCATCCTCGACGGTCATTTCCAGCACGTCGTTGATGTTGAAGCCCTTGTACAGGATCTCCAGCGTCTCGCGGTTGTAGCGCTTGCCATGGCAGACATCGCACGGCACGTACACGTCCGGCAGGAAGTGCATCTCGACCTTGATCAGGCCGTCGCCCTGGCAGGCTTCGCAGCGTCCACCGCGCACGTTGAAGCTGAAGCGGCCCGGCGAGTAGCCGCGCGCACGCGCTTCAGGCACCTGTGCGAACAGTTCGCGCAGGGGGGTGAACAGGCCGGTGTAGGTGGCCGGGTTGGAACGCGGGGTGCGGCCGATCGGCGACTGGTCGATGTCCACCACCTTGTCGAACAGGTCCAGGCCATCGATCTCCTTGTACGGGGCGATCGGATGCGAGGACCCGTTGATCTCGTTGGCGGCCAGCGAGAACAGGGTGTCATTGATCAGGGTCGACTTGCCCGAGCCGGAGACGCCGGTCACGCAGGTCAGCAGGCCCGACGGAATCGCCAGGTCGACGCCCTTGAGGTTGTTGCCGCTGGCCCCGCGCAGGTGCAGGGTCATCTTCGGGTTCGGCTTGTGCCGGCGTGCCGGAATCTCGATCGCACGCTTGCCGGACAGGTACTGGCCGGTCAGCGAACGCGGTGCCTCCAGGATGTCCTGCAGGGTGCCCTGGCCGACGATCTCGCCGCCATGCACGCCGGCGCCCGGGCCGATGTCCAGTACGTAGTCGGCCAGGCGGATCGCGTCCTCGTCATGCTCGACCACGATCACCGTGTTGCCGAGGTCGCGCAGGCGGGTGAGGGTGCCGAGCAGGCGCTCGTTGTCGCGCTGGTGCAGGCCGATCGACGGCTCGTCGAGCACGTACATCACGCCGACCAGGCCGGCACCGATCTGGCTGGCCAGGCGGATGCGCTGCGCCTCGCCGCCGGACAGGGTGTCGGCCTTGCGCTCCAGGGTCAGGTAATCCAGGCCGACATCGACCAGGAAGCCGAGGCGCTCGCCGATCTCCTTGACGATCTTCGAGGCGATCTCGCCACGCCAGCCCGGCAGGCTCAGTTCGCTGAAGAACTTCAGCGCCTCGTCGATCGGCAGCACCACCAGGTCCGGCAGCGGGCGATCGGCCACGAACACGTTGCGCGCGGCCTTGTTGAGGCGGGCACCGTGGCATTCCGGGCACGGCTGCTCGCTGATGTACTTGGACAGTTCCTCGCGCACCGCCGGCGATTCGGTTTCCTTGTAGCGGCGCTCGAGGTTGGGAATGATGCCCTCGAAGCGGTGCTTGCGCTGGGTGCGGCCGCCGGCTTCGGTGAAGTAGGTGAAGGTGATGGCCTCATCGCCACTGCCGTACAGCACGGCCTGCCGCACGTTCTCCGGCAGCGAGTTCCACGCCGCATCGACGTCGAACCGGTAGTGCTTGGCCAGCGAGGCGATCAGCTGGAAGTAGTAGGCATTGCGGCGGTCCCAGCCGCGCACGGCACCGGCGGCCAGCGACAGCTCCGGGTGCACCACCACGCGCGAGGGATCGAAGAACTCGGCCATGCCCAGGCCATCGCAGCCGGGGCAGGCGCCCATCGGTGCGTTGAACGAGAACAGGCGCGGCTCCAGTTCCGGCAGCGAGTAGTCGCACACCGGGCAGGAATACTTGGAGGAGAACAGCGTCGGCGCGGCGTCGGCCGTATCCAGGCTCTGCACCGAGGCCATGCCGTCGCCCAGCTTCAGCGCGGTTTCGAAGCTCTCGGCCAGGCGCTGCTTGATGTCCTCGCGCGGGCGGAAGCGGTCGATCACCGCCTCGATGGTGTGTTTCTGGCGCAGGGCCAGCGGCGGCACCGCGTCGATCTCATGCAGTTCGCCGTCCACCCGCACGCGCACGAACCCCTGCGCACGCAGCTGGTCGAACACCTGGGCGTGCTCGCCCTTGCGGTCGCGGATGACCGGCGCCAGCAGCATGTAGCGCTGTTCCGGGTCCAGCGTCAGTACCTGGTCGACCATCTGGCTGACCGTCTGTGCTTCCAGCGGGTAACCGTGGTCCGGGCAGCGCGGGGTACCGACGCGGGCATACAGCAGGCGCAGGTAGTCGTAGATCTCGGTGATCGTGCCGACCGTCGAGCGCGGGTTGTGCGAGGTCGACTTCTGTTCGATCGAGATGGCCGGGGACAGGCCTTCGATGTGGTCCAGGTCCGGCTTTTCCATCACGCTCAGGAACTGGCGCGCATAGGCCGACAGTGACTCGACGTAGCGGCGCTGGCCTTCAGCATAGATGGTGTCGAACGCCAGCGAGGACTTGCCCGAGCCGGACAGGCCGGTGATCACGATCAGCTTGTCGCGGGGCAGGTCGAGGTCGAGGTTCTTCAGGTTGTGCGTCCGCGCGCCGCGGATGCGGATGAAATCCATCGCCATGGGGGATCCGGTTGTGGGGGCGTTGGCTGGGTGCCGGGCCAGCGGGGAACGGCAATCGGTCAGCCTACCGAGGTGACCAGATGGGGGCAATGGGCGACAATGCCAGCCCGGTGTCTCACCTTGTGAGACGGCCCGACAGCCAGGGGTCAGATCCCTCTCACACGGTGAGAGGGATCTGACCCCGTCCCGGCCCCCCATTGCGGGGCCCCCTGGCCGTTCAGGGGTTGACTTGACCCGCGCCGGTTGATCTGCGTACAATCCCGCTCCTGTCCGCCCTCGATGGCGGCAGCTCAGACCACAATAACTACAGAGGAAGGCCTGGTCATGTACGCAGTACTGGTCACCGGCGGTAAGCAATACCGCGTGGCGCAGGGCGAAAAGCTCCGCATTGAAAAGCTCGAAGTCGAAGTCGGCAGCGAGATCAAGTTCGACAACATCCTGATGCTGGGTGACAGCGATGGCGTGAAGCTGGGCGATGCGCTGAAGGGCGCCGCCGTCACCGCCAAGGTCCTGTCCCAGGGTCGTGCTGACAAGGTCCGGATCATCAAGTTCCGTCGCCGCAAGCACCACATGAAGCGTCAGGGTCACCGTCAGTACTACACCGAAATCGAGATCACCGGCATCGCCGGCTAAGTATCAGGAGAAGCAGTCATGGCACATAAAAAGGGCGTAGGCTCCTCGCGCAACGGTCGCGACTCCAACCCGAAGTACCTGGGCGTCAAGATCTTCGGCGGCCAGGCCATCGAGGCCGGCAACATCATCGTGCGTCAGCGCGGCACCCAGTTCCACCCGGGTTCCGGCGTCGGCCTGGGCCGTGACCACACCCTGTTCGCCCTCGTGGACGGCAAGGTGGAGTTCTCGGTCAAGGGCGCCAAGAAGCGTCGCACCGTCAGCATCGTCTCGGCCGACGCCTGATCCAGGCATCGCCGGCACCCGTGCCCCGGCATGGGAATGCTGCATGAAGAGCCCCGCTTCGGCGGGGCTTTTCGTTAGAGTGAAAGCAAGACCGGCTGCGCCGGGTTGCCGGCCAGCGGCTGGCATAACATTCAAGGCGACGGCAGGCAGGCCGCGCCCATCGCAGGCATCGAAACAATGAAACTGGTAGACGAAGCAGAAATCGAAGTGTTCGCCGGCAACGGCGGCAACGGCTGCATTGGCTTCCGTCGCGAGAAGTTCATTCCGCTCGGCGGCCCGGACGGCGGCGACGGCGGTGCGGGCGGCAGCGTGTACATCCGCGCCGACGAAAACCTGAACACCCTGGTCGACTTCCGCCATGACCGCATCTTCAAGGCGCAGCGCGGCGAGAACGGCATGGGCCGGCAGGCCTATGGCAAGGGCGGCGAAGACCTGACCATCACCGTGCCGGTCGGCACCGTGGTGATCAACGTCGCCACCGATGAGGTCATCGGCGACCTGACCCAGCACAACGACCGCCTGCTGGTGGCCAAGGGCGGCCGCGGCGGCCTGGGCAACATGCATTTCAAGAGCTCGACCAACCGTTCGCCGCGCCAGGCGCTGCCGGGCGAGCCGGGCGAAGAGCGTACGCTGAAGCTGGAGCTGAAGCTGCTGGCCGACGTCGGCCTGCTGGGCTTCCCCAATGCCGGCAAGAGCACCCTGATCCGCGCCGTTTCGGCAGCGACGCCGAAGGTGGCCGATTACCCGTTCACCACGCTGTACCCGAACCTGGGTGTGGTGAAGGTGGAGAACTACCGCAGCTTCGTGATCGCCGATATTCCCGGCCTGATCGAGGGGGCGGCCGATGGCGCCGGCCTGGGCGCGCAGTTCCTGCGCCACCTGCAGCGCACCCGCCTGCTGCTGCACCTGGTGGACATCTCGCCGATGGAAGGTGGCGTGGAAGGCGTTTCGCCGGTGGAGCAGGTGCGTGCGATCGAGCGCGAGCTGGAAAAGCACGATCCGGAGCTGCTGGCCAAGCCGCGCTGGCTGGTGCTGAACAAGGCCGACCTGATGTTCGAGGATGAGGCCCAGGCTGCGGCCGAGCAGATCGTTGCCGAGCTGGGCTGGAAGGAGCCGTGGTTCCTGGTGTCCGCGCTGGGCCGCGAAGGTACCTTCCCGATCATGAGCCGGATCATGGCCTTCTTCGATCGCCAGAAGGAAGAAGAGCAGGAAGCCCGCGACGCGCAGTAATGCCATCGCGGTCTGCGCAAAAAACCCGGCCTTGGCCGGGTTTTTTTTGTTGTTGGGGTCAGATCCCTTTTCCGCTGGAAAAGGGATCTGACCCCGGGCGTGCAGGCAACAAAAAACCCGGCCGGGGCCGGGTTCTTGTCTGCTGCCCGGCCCCGAGGGGCAGGGCGGCAACGCCGGATCAGGCGGCCTTGAGGGCCTTGATGCGGTCGTTCAGGCGGCTCTTGTGGCGAGCAGCCTTGTTCTTGTGGATCAGGCCACGCGCGCTGAAGCGATCCAGGATCGGCTGGGCAACGGCGAAGGCGGCTTCGGCGCCGGCGGCATCGTTGGCGTCCAGCGCCTTGATCACTTTCTTGACAGCGGTGCGCAGCATCGAGCGCTGAGCCACGTTGCGCGCGTTGCGCACGACGGTCTGCTTGGCGCGCTTCTTGGCGGACTTGATATTGGCCACGGTGGTGGTTTCCTGAAAAAATCGGTGTTATGGGAACAGCAAGCTAGCTAGTATGATGGCGTAAGAAATGCACGTCAAGTCGATTGTCAAGAGGGACGCTGAGTGAGTTCACCCAAGTTGTTGCGGGGCCTGCTGTCGTTCAGCAGCATGACCATGGTCTCGCGCGTACTCGGACTTGTCCGGGACTTCGTGGTGACCACCACGTTCGGCACCAACGCCATCACTGATGCTTTCTGGGTCGCCTTCAGGGTACCCAATTTCCTGCGCCGGTTGTTCGCCGAGGGCTCCTTCGCCACTGCTTTCGTGCCGGTGTTCACGGAAGTGAAGGAAACCCGCAGCCATGCCGAACTGCGCGAGCTGATGGCCCGCACCGCGGGCACCCTGGGCGGGATCCTGATGCTGGTCACCGCGCTGGCGCTGATCTTCGCGCCGCAGCTGGCCTCGGTCTTCTCAAGTGGTGTTGATACCGACCCGGTCAAGCAGGGCCTGCTGGTCGACCTGTTCCGGCTGACCTTCCCGTTCCTGCTGTTCGTCTCGCTCACCGCACTGGCCGGTGGCGCGCTGAACAGTTTCCAGCGTTTCGCGATGCCGGCACTGACCCCGGTCATCCTCAACCTGTGCATGATCGCCGGCGCCCTGTGGCTGGCGCCGCGGCTGGGCGGCACCCCGGAAAAGCAGATCCTGGCGCTGGGCTGGGCGGTGCTGGCCGCCGGCGTCCTGCAGCTGCTGTTCCAGCTGCCGTCGCTGAAGGGCATCAACCTGCTGACCCTGCCGCGCTGGGGCTGGCGCCACCCGGGCGTGCGCAAGGTCATGACGTTGATGGTGCCGACCCTGTTCGGCTCCTCGGTGGCGCAGATCAACCTGCTGCTGGATACCGTCATCGCGGCCAAGCTGACCGATGGCTCGCAGTCCTGGCTGTCGCTGGCCGATCGGTTCCTGGAGCTGCCGCTGGGCGTGTTCGGCGTGGCCCTGGGCACGGTGATCCTGCCGGCGCTGGCCCGCCACCACGTCAGCACCGACCGCGAGGGCTTCTCGCGGTCGCTGGACTGGGGCCTGCGGATGACCCTGCTGATCTCGGTTCCGGCCATGCTGGGCCTGCTGCTGCTGGCCGAGCCGCTGATCGCGACCATCTTCCAGCACGGCCAGTTCAGCGCGTTCGATACCCGCATGACCGCGCTGTCGGTGTACGGGCTGAGCTTCGGCCTGCCGGCGTTCGCCCTGCTGAAGGTGGTGCTTCCGGCCTTCTATGCCCGCCAGGACACCCGGACCCCGGTGCGTGCCGGCGTGGCCGCGCTGGTGGCCAACATGGTGTTCAACTTCATCCTGCTGGCAGTGCTGTACCACCTGATGGTGCCCGATGCGCTGAAGGCGCAGGGCGTGATGGCGGCGATCGGCAAGCAGCCGGGCCTGCACCTGGCGCTGGGCATCGCCAGTGCGCTGTCCAGTTACCTGAACCTGGGCCTGCTCTGGTACTGGCTGGGCAAGACTGATGTGTACCAGCGGCGACCAGGCTGGGGCGGCTACCTGCTGCGCCTGCTGCTGGCCTGCGCGGCCATGGTCGGCGTGCTGCTGGCCCTGCTGCACTGGCTGCCGGGCTTCTCGGCCATGCACGTGTGGGAGCGGATCGGCGCCCTGGCGCTGCTGGTCGGCGGCGGCGGCGCGACCTATGCGCTGGCCATGGTGGCGATGGGCTTCCGCCCGCGCGACCTGCGCGGGCATTGATCGCAGCCTGTGGCGGCTATACTTCAGGGTTACACCATTGAAGCGGCGGCCCCGGTCGGGCCGGAACGAGAGTTGATGAGCAGGCTGTTCAGAAGCGTCGAGGGCGGGGAGCTGTTCCCCAACGGAAGCGTGGTCTGTATCGGCGCATTCGACGGCCTCCACCTGGGCCATCGTGCGCTGGTCCGCCACGCGGTTGCCCGCGCGCGCGCCTTGGGCGTGGCCGCAGTGGCGGTGGCGTTCGAGCCGCTGCCACGTGAATTCTTCGCCCAGGGCACGCCGCCGCCGCGGCTGACCCTGGCGCGCAGCAAGGTCGAGATCCTGCGCGAGCTGGGCGTCGATGCGATCGGCCTGCTGCGTTTCGACGCGGCGATGGCGGCGATGCCGGCCGAGACCTTCGTGCGCCAGCTGCTGGTCAATCGCCTGGGCGCGCGTGAGGTCTGGATCGGGCCGGAGTTCTGCTTCGGCAACCGCCGTCGTGGCGACCTGGCCCTGCTGCAACAGCTCGGCGCCGAGCTGGGCTTCAGCGCGGGTGAGATCGAAGCGGTGGACCTGCATGGCGAACGCATCTCCAGCACCCGCATCCGCCAGCTGCTGCAGGACGGCGACTTCACCCGTGCCGGCGACCTGCTGGGCCGCCCGTACGCGATCAGCGGCCGGGTCGTGCGTGGACGCCAGCTCGGCCGTACGCTGGGCTTCCCGACCGCCAACCTGCGCTTCCCGAAGACGCCGGCGCTGTCGGGCATCTACGCGACCTGGGTGCACGGCGTGTTCGACCAGCCCTGGCCCTCGGTCTCCAGCTTCGGCACGCGGCCGACGGTGGAGGGCGTGGAGCCGCTGCTGGAAGCCCACCTGTTCGATTTCCAGGGCGACCTGTACGGTCGCCACATCGATGTGGAGTTCGTCGCCAAGCTGCGCGACGAAGAGAAATTCAACGATCTGGCGGCGCTGACCGACCAGATGCACCGCGACGCCGAACAGGCGCGCGCCATCCTTTCCGAACATAGATTGCGAGCCACTGCGTGAGCCAGGACTACAAGACCACCCTGAACCTGCCAGCCACCGAATTCCCGATGCGCGGCGATCTGCCCAAGCGCGAGCCGGGTATTCTGGCGCGGTGGGAAGAGCAGGGGCTCTACCAGCAGCTGCGCGACAACGCCGCCGGCCGCCCGCTGTTCGTGCTGCATGACGGCCCGCCGTACGCCAACGGCCGCATCCACCTCGGCCATGCGGTCAACAAGATCCTGAAGGACATCATCGTCAAGTCGCGCTACCTGGCCGGCTTCGATGCGCCCTACGTGCCGGGCTGGGACTGCCACGGCCTGCCGATCGAGATCGCGGTCGAAAAGAAGTGGGGCAAGGTCGGTACCAAGCTCGATGCGGTGGCCTTCCGGCAGAAGTGCCGTGAATTCGCCGAAGAGCAGATCAACATCCAGCGCGTGGACTTCAAGCGCCTGGGCGTGACCGGCGATTGGGACAACCCGTACAAGACCCTGAGCTTCGACTTCGAGGCCAACGAGATCCGTGCGCTGGCCAAGATCGTGGCCAATGGCCACCTGGTGCGTGGCGCCAAGCCGGTGTACTGGTGCTTCGACTGTGGCTCGGCTCTGGCCGAGGCCGAGATCGAATACCAGGAAAAGGAATCGCCGGCGATCGACGTGGCCTACGCCGCGCGCGATGCGCAGGCGTTCGGCCAGGCATTCGGCGTGAACGTGCCGGCCGATGTTGAAGTGGCGGTGCCGATCTGGACCACCACGCCGTGGACGCTGCCGGCCTCGCTGGCGGTGTCGCTGGGCGCCGAGATCCGCTATGTGCTGGCCGAAGGCCCGGCCCACAACGGCAAGCGCCGTTGGCTGGTGCTGGCCGCTGCGCTGGCCGAGCGCGCGCTGCAGCGCTACGGCGTGGACGAGGTGGTGCTGCACGGTGAAACCACCGGTGCGGCGCTGGACAGGCAGCTGCTGGTGCACCCGTTCTATCCGCAGCGCGAGATCCTGGTGCTCAACGGCGACCACGTGTCCGACGAGGACGGTACCGGTGCGGTGCACACCGCGCCCGGCCACGGCCAGGAAGACTTCGTGGTCAGCCAGAAGTACGGCCTGATGGACAGGTACAACGCCGGCCAGATCACCCCGATCGACGGCGCGGGTGTCTATCTGGAATCGACCCCGCCGGCCGGTGACGTGGTGCTGGCCGGCCAGCACCTGTGGAAGGCGCAGGACGCCATCGTCGGCGTGCTGCGCGACAGCGGCGCGCTGCTGGCGTTCCATCCGATCCGCCACAGCTACCCGCACTGCTGGCGCCACAAGAAGCCGGTGGTGTTCCGCGCCACCCCGCAGTGGTTCATCTCGATGGACAAGGCCAACCTGCGCAGCGATGCGCTGGCCGCCATCGACACCGTGGGCTGGTTCCCGACCTGGGGCAAGGCGCGCATCCAGAGCATGGTTGACGGTCGCCCGGACTGGACCATCTCGCGCCAGCGCACCTGGGGCGTGCCGATCGCGCTGTTCACCCATCGCCAGACCGGCGAGATCCACCCGCGTTCGGTGGAACTGATGCAGCAGGTGGCCGACCGTGTCGAAGCCGAGGGCATCGACGTGTGGTACTCGCTGGATGCCGCCGAGCTGCTGGGTGCCGAAGCGGCCGACTACGAGAAGGTCACCGACATCCTCGACGTCTGGTTCGATTCCGGCGTGACCCACGAAGGCGTGCTTGCCGCACGCGGCTTCGGCAAGCCGGCCGACCTGTACCTGGAAGGCTCCGACCAGCATCGCGGCTGGTTCCAGTCCTCGCTGCTGACCGGCGTGGCGATCGACCAGCGCGCCCCGTACAAGCAGTGCCTGACCCACGGCTTCACCGTGGACGAGCAGGGCCGCAAGATGTCCAAGTCGCTGGGCAACGGCATCGAGCCGCAGGACATCATGAACAAGCTGGGCGCGGATATCCTGCGCCTGTGGATCGCCTCGGCCGACTACAGCAACGAGATGTCGCTGTCGCAGGAGATCCTCAAGCGCAATGCCGATGCCTACCGCCGCCTGCGCAACACCGCCCGCTTCCTGCTGGGCAACCTGGACGGCTTCGACCCGGCCCAGCACCTGCGCCCGCTCGACCAGATGGTCGCGCTGGACCGCTGGATCGTGCATCGCGCGTGGGAGCTGCAGGAGAAGATCAAGGCCGCCTACGACAGCTACAACATGGCCGAGATCGTGCAGCTGCTGCTGAACTTCTGCAGCGTGGACCTGGGCTCGCTGTACCTGGACGTGACCAAGGACCGCCTGTACACGATGCAGGCCGATTCGCACGGCCGCCGTTCGGCGCAGAGCGCGATGTACCACATCGCCGAAGCGTTCACCCGCTGGGTCGCGCCGATCCTGACCTTCACTGCCGACGAACTGTGGGGCTACCTGCCGGGCGAGCATGCCGGCCACGTGCTGTTCACCACCTGGTACGACGGCCTGGCGCCGCTGCCGGCCGATGCCCAGCTCGGCGCCGCCGATTTCGAGCAGCTGCTGGCCGTGCGCGAGCAGGTTGCCAAGGTGCTCGAGCCGATGCGTTCCAACGGTGCGATCGGTGCCGCGCTGGAAGCGGAGATCACCATCGCCGCCAACCAAGAGCAGGCCGCGCGCTGGCAGCCGCTGGCCGATGAACTGCGTTTCCTGTTCATCAGCGGCGACGTGCAGGTGCGCCCGGCGACCACCGACGAAGTGTTCGTCAGCGCCCAGCCGACCACCAAGGCCAAGTGCGTGCGGTGCTGGCACCACCGTGACGACGTCGGCCGCCATGCCGATCATCCGGAACTGTGCGGCCGTTGCGTGAGCAACGTCGCCGGTGCCGGTGAAGTGCGGAGCTGGTTCTGATGAGCGCCGCACGTCCGCATCCGAACGCGCTGGTCTGGCTGCTGCTGTCGGCCGCCATCATCGGCCTGGACCAGTGGTCCAAGGCCTGGGTCCTGTCGAGCCTGCCGGAGTTCCAGCCGGTGGTGGTCATCGATGGCTTCTGGAACTGGTACCGCACCTACAACACCGGCGCAGCGTTCAGCTTCCTGAGCGACGCCGGTGGCTGGCAGAAGTACTTCTTCACCGCGCTGGCGATCGCCATCAGCGGCCTGATGGCCTGGTGGCTGCGCGGCACCGCCCGTGGCAACTGGAAGGCGGCAGTGCCGTATGCGCTGATCATCGGCGGTGCCATCGGCAACGTGATCGACCGCCAGGTGCATGGCCACGTGGTCGATTTCATCCAGTGGTACGTGGGCAGCTACACCTGGCCCTCGTTCAACATCGCCGATTCGGCCATCGTGGTGGGTGCCATCGGCATCGCACTGTTTGGCCTGTTCGACGGCAAGTCCGCCAAAAAGGCGGATAATGCCAATCCGAAACCGTAAGCCGGCCGCTGCCGGGAGATTGAACTGATGGATGTGCTGCTCGCCAACCCGCGTGGTTTCTGTGCCGGTGTCGATCGTGCGATCGAGATCGTCAAGCGCGCGATCGAAACGCTGGGCGCGCCCATCTATGTCCGCCATGAAGTGGTGCACAACCGCTTCGTGGTCGACGACCTCAAGCAGCGCGGTGCGATCTTCGTCGAGGAACTCGACGAAGTGCCCGACAACAACACGGTGATCTTCAGCGCGCACGGCGTGTCGCAGGCGGTGCGCCAGGAAGCCGAGCGCCGCGGCCTGAAGGTGTTCGACGCCACCTGCCCGCTGGTGACCAAGGTCCATTTCGAAGTGGCCCGCCATTGCCGTGCCGGCCGTGACGTGGTGCTGATCGGCCACGCCGGGCATCCGGAAGTGGAAGGCACCATGGGCCAGTGGAACCGCGAAGCCGGGACCGGCCAGATCTACCTGGTCGAGGATGTCGAGCAGGTTGCAACGCTGCAGATCAACCAGCCGGAAAACTTCGCCTACACCACCCAGACCACGCTGTCGGTGGATGACACGCGCGGCATCATCGAGGCGCTGCGCGAGCGTTTCCCGGCCATGCAGGGCCCGAAGAACGACGACATCTGCTATGCCACGCAGAACCGCCAGGACGCCGTGCGCGACCTGGCCAAGCGCTGCGACCTGGTGCTGGTGGTCGGTTCGCCGAACAGCTCCAACTCCAACCGGCTGAGCGAGCTGGCCCGCCGCGAGGGCGTCGAGTCGTACCTGATCGACGGCGCGCACGAGATCGACCCGGACTGGGTGGCGGGCAAGCAGCACATCGGCGTGACCGCGGGTGCCTCGGCGCCGCAGGTGCTGGTGGATGGCGTGCTGGCGCGCCTGGCCGAACTCGGAGCCACCGGCGTGGGCGAGCTGGATGGCGAGCCGGAATCGATGGTGTTCGCGCTGCCGAAGGAACTGCGCCTGCGCCTGGTCGATTGACCGGGCCTCGCTCTGGTGGGTGCGAACCCGGGTTCGCCCTGCTTCTGGATGCACGCCCTCCACGCATGGCGTGGATCTACTGCTCACCGCGTTGTTGCCGGGTTTGCCGCTTCTGGTGGGGTTCGCGCGGCCCATGACCTTTGGGCATGGGGAAGGGCTCCCGACAGGCCTAGCATCGGAGGATTCTCCGATGTTGGATGCTGCCCGATGAAGACCCGAGCCCTGGTGATGTCCGTGCTGTTCGCGCTGGCGGCCACGCCTGCACTGGCGCAGACCTCGCCGCCGGCCACGGTTGCGGCTGCCGGCGTGCTGCGCATCGACGTGGATGCGCGTGACCTGGCCCGGCGCATCTTCAAGGTCACCGCCACGGTGCCGGCCAAGCCAGGCCCGATGACCCTGCTGTACCCGCAGTGGATTCCCGGCAATCACTCGCCGACCGGGCCGATCGACAAGCTGGCCGGCCTGCGCATCACCGCCAATGGCACGCCGCTGGCGTGGCAGCGCGACCAGTACAACGTCTATGCGTTCAAGGTGGTGGTGCCTGAAGGCGCAAGCGAGATCGTCGCCCATTTCAATTTCCTGTCTTCGCAGGGCGGGAGCCAGGGCCGGGTGGTGATGACCCCGGAGATGCTCAACCTGCAGTGGAACGCCAACTCGCTGTATCCGGCCGGAGTGGATGCGCGCCAGTTGCAGGCACAGGCCAGTGTGACCCTGCCCAAGGGCTGGTCGTTCGCCACCGCACTGGAGACTGCGCGCCGCGATGGCGACACCGTGGTGTTCAAGCCGATTGCATATGACCACCTGGTCGATTCACCGTTGTTCGCCGGCGAGCACTACCAGCGCATCGATCTCGATCCTGGCGCGAAGGTGCCGGTGCACCTCAATGTATTCGCCGACGAAGCGAAGTCGCTGAAGCCGAGCGAGAAGCAGATCGGCATGCACCGCGCGCTGGTGCAGCAGGCCGACAAGCTCTATGGCGCCCGCCACTACAATCACTACGAGTTCCTGCTGGCGTTGACCGATCGCCTCGGAGGCATCGGCCTGGAGCACCACCGCTCCAGCGAGAACAGTGCGGATCCGGGCTATTTCACCGAGTGGGACAGCAACGCGTGGATGCGTGACCTGCTGCCGCACGAGTACACCCATTCCTGGAACGGCAAGTACCGCCGCGGCGCGGATCTGGCCACCGCCAACTTCAACGTGCCGATGGGCGACAGCCTGCTGTGGGTGTACGAAGGGCAGACCCAGTTCTGGGGCCAGGTGCTGGCGGCGCGCTCGGGGCTGTGGTCGGTCGCGCAGGCGCGTGACATGCTGGCCAATGTTGCCGCCACCTATGATCGCGGCCGCCCGGGCCTGGCCTGGCGCCCGCTGCAGGACACCACCAACGACCCGACCATCGCCCAGCGCCGCACCCTGCCGTATCGCAACTACCAGATGAGCGAGGACTACTATTCCGGTGGCCAGATGCTATGGCTGGAAGTGGAGGGCAAGCTGCGTGAGCTGAGTGGCAATCGCCGCAGCCTGGACGACTTCGCGCGCGCGTTCTTTGGTGTCGGCAACGGTGACTGGGACGTCAACCCGTACACCTTCGACGACGTGGTGGCGACCTTGAACGGCATCGCGCCGTACGATTGGGCCCGCTTCCTGCGCGGTCGCCTGGACGGGCATGGTGCGTTGACCGGAGGCCTCGAACTGGCCGGCTGGAAACTGGTCTACCGTGATACCCCGAACGATGCCTACAAGGCGCAGGAGAAGCGCGCCAAGAGCGCTCTGCTTGCCTATTCGCTGGGCGCCACCGTGCTCGACAGCGGCACGGTCGGCGATGTGATCTGGGACAGCCCCGCCTTCAATGCCGGCCTGGCGCCGGGCATGAAGGTCATCGCCGTCGGTGGCCGCGAGTACAGCAGCCAGCGGCTGAAGGATGCGGTGGCGGCGGCCGCCACGGACAAGGCGCCGATCGTGTTGCTGGTCAAGCAGTTCGATCGCATCGAGAGCATGAACATCGATTACCACGGCGGGCTGCAGTATCCGGTGCTGGAACGCATCCCCGGCAGGCCCGACCGTCTGGCGGATCTGTGGAAGGCACGATGAAACCGCGCATCCGCGATGGTGTGATCGTGTTGATGGCGGTCCTCGCCATCCTCGGCGCCTACCTGCAGGGTGACGGCCGCTGGCTGCACTGGCTGGCCAAGCCCGCTGCCACGCTGTTGATCGCGGCTATTGCATGGCGGGTACGTGCTCCCGCACAGCCGTTCTACCGGCGCGCGGTGCTGGCCGGCATGCTGCTGTCATGCATGGGCGACATCGCGCTGATGCTGCCGCTGGATGCGTTCGTGCCCGGCCTGGTGGCCTTCCTGCTGGCGCATCTCTGCTACATCGCGGCCTTCCGCGACGGCCTGCGCGCGGGTCGTGGACTGTTCGCCGCCAGCGTGCTGCTGGGCGCATTCGCCGTGCTCAACGTGCTTGGCCTGTGGCCACACCTGCCGGCGCCGATGCGCATCCCGGTGCTGGCCTACGTGGTGGTACTGGCATCGATGGCGGTGCTGGCGCTCGCGCGGCAGTGGCGGCGGCCAGCGCCCACTGCGCTGGAAGCCGGCAGTGCACGCTGGGCCGCCGCAGGTGCGCTGCTGTTCGTGGCCAGCGATTCACTGCTGGCCTGGGACCGCTTTGGCGGCGGCCTGCCGCTGGCCAGCCTGCTGGTGCTGTCCACCTACTACAGCGCCCAGTACGCCATCGCCCGTTCGGTCAGATAGAAAAAGGGGACGGAGGGGATTAAGTCGTTTACCGCACGGTGCCATATGCGACTTAATCCCCTCCGTCCCCTTTTTATTGGGTGCTCACCTTGCGCAGGGTGCCCTGGGCGTCGAACTGCAGGCGCGCTGATTGACGGTCGCCTGCGACCTCGTCCGGCAGCCATGCCAGCTTGCCCGCCTTGCGTACGATCACGTAGATGTGGCCGACTTCCGACGCGGGATTCTGCAGCGCGTTGCGTTGCTCCTGCAGTGCCTGCGCCACGCGTGGTACCGCATCGAAATCGATGTTGGCCAGCGCCGTGCTGCTGCGCTGCAGACTGATGGTGGGCGCGAACCGTTGCGGGTTGACCGGATTGCCCTTGCGCCATTGGCCGCGTTCGAAGTGGTAGCTGTCGACATGGCCTGGCTGCTGCGGATCGACCAGGTCGAGGTTGATGCGGCCATCGTCGTAGAAGTGGATGCTGTGGAAGACGGTCAGCCGCTGCCCGGCCAGCGCCGGCAGCTGTTCCAGCGCCTGGCGCGCAGCCTGCAGGTAGTCCGCGTCGAACAGGCGGTTGTTGCGTTCGGGCATCGCGATGGGCTGTGGGTCCGGGAACGCTGCCAGCGAGGTGGGCTTCTCGCGCGATGGCGGTGCCGCGTCCGCTGCGGGTGACCGCTCCAGGGGCGGTGAATGACCCAGCGTTTCGCCGATCGTCTGCAGCGCGCCGCCCGCAGTGGCCGCGCCGGCCAGTACCAGCAGCACCAGCGAGAACACCCGCCGCGTCGAGGGGGGCCGCTTCATGCATCCTCCAGGCGCACGTGGCTGCGGTCATCCGGGTCATACAGCAGGGTCACCTGCTCGCGCGGGATGTTGGCCAGTTCGATCAGCGGGACGAAGCGACGCACGCGGGCCTGCCGGACAACGCCCTCGCGATCGATGTACTCCAGCTGGAATTCCACCTGCGGCTGTTCGTTGAGATAGGTGCCGGTCTGGCGCACATTCAGCACCTTCGCGTCCGCGCCGATGCCGCGGTACTTCAAGGCGTCGCCGCGGGCATCGGCCTGCAGCAGGCGGCCGAGCAGGCGCAGGCCCAACGCGTAGCCGCACAGCACCAGCGGGCAGACCAGCAAGGGGTGGCCAAAGGACAGGAAGGTCCAACCCAGGCCCTGGCTCTGCAACCGATAGGCGCATACGTACGCGGCAGCCACCGCCACGATGGCGATGACCGCGCCGATGCCGCGCCGCCACAGGCGGGCAACATCCAGCTCGGGCTCGGCGCCGTCGAGCACGATGTTGGGGTAGGCGCCGGGCGTGCGGCTCAGCCGTACATCGATCGCCCGGCCGGCGGCGAAGCGCTGCAGCTGCGGCTTGCTGTCGACCACCAGCAGTCGTTCGCTGATCGGCGTGCGCGACAGGTTCTGGAACGACAGCTGCAGCGTCCACTGCGCGAAACCGCGCACCTGCACGCCGGTCTGCTCGGCCTGCTCGATCAGCGCCGTACGCGGTTCGCCGGCGGCGAGGATCGATCGCGTTCGATGCAACGCGCGCGGCGGGCCCAGCAGCAGGTAGTGCAGGAACGCGAGCAGCAGGGCCAGCCACAGGACCAGCGACAACGCCAGCAGGAGCAACGCCAGCCACGGCGGGCTGCGGTCGGCCAGCGCTACCGGCCATGAGGTGCCGAGATAGAGGATGCAGGGGAAGGGCAACGCGAAGAACAGCAGGAACGCGCCCCAGAACCAGAGATAGGCCTTCATGGGGGGATGTCGCAGACCGGTGGAGCAGGTCGCGTAGCGTACTACGCTCAGCGGAATTGCAGGGTAAGCAGGTAGTAGCGGCCGAGTGGATCGTCCAGCCCGGGCATCTGCCCGCCATTGCCGACCAGGTAGTTCACCGGTTGCGCGTCCAGCAGGTTGTGCACATCCAGCGCCGCCACCAGGCGCGGGCCCAGCCGACGCGCGAGGTGCAGGTTCCAGCGCAGCTGGCGCGGATTCATGCAGTGGTTGCGTGCGATCTGGTCCGGCGGGCATTCGGCGCCGGGCAGCCATGCGCGCGTGCGGCCGACCAGGTTGCCGCGCAGGGCAACATCCCAGCTGCTGTTCTGCCATTGCACGTTCAACACGGCGGCCCTCTGCGGGGTCACATGCCCGCGCAGGTCGATGGCGGGTTCATGGTCGCGGCGGCGGCGCAGTTCCTGTTGTTCCAGTGCATCAAGCGAGAACATCCACTGGCCGTTGCTGCCGGTGTCGATGCGGTACTCGGCGCGCAGCACCCAGTTGCGCGAGGTGGTGCGGCCGATGTTGTCGAACGACAGGCGCAGGCTGCGCAGCTTGCCGTCCTCATCCAGCTGCCAGGTATCGCGGTTCCATACAGCATCACTGGCCTGCAACGCGAGGATCTCGTTGCGCAGCTCGACGATGTTGTGGGTCAGCGACAGCGAGAACGCATCGCTGGGCGACCAGGTGGCCGCCAGCGAATGGCTGCGCGAGCTTTCCGCCTTCAGCGTGGTGTTCTCTTCCACATCCGCAGTCACCCTGCAGCGCCCATCGGGCGCGCTTTCTGCGCAGGGCGGAAGCGCAGCCGAGGCGGGCAGGGTAAGGATGTCGAACTGGCCCGGAGGGCGCCGCTGCTCGAACAGGCTGGGCGCACGGTAACCACGGCCACTGGCCAGCAGGAACGACCACTGCGGGGTCGGCGTCCAGCGCAGGCCGGCACGCGGCGAGAACGCCGTATAGCCGCCATCGCGGTCCCAGCGTGCGGCCAGGTCCATGCGCAGTGCTGGCGTGAGCGGCAGACCGAGTTCGGCGTAGGCGCCACCACTCTGCCGCGACAGGCTGCGCTGCTGCTGCGGCAGCCCCAGCGCCAGGTCACCCTGGCTGAGCAGCGTGTCCGGGTGCGAGGTCCAGCGTTCATGGCGCAGGTCGAGACCGGTGGCCAGCTGTACCGGGCCGCCCGGCAGTGGCATCAGGGCGCGCTGCATGCCCCACCAGCCCTGCCATTGTTCGGTGAGTCCACGGTTGCGGATCGACGGGAACAATGACGCCGCGTCGTCCGCGGGCAGCACATCGAACCCGGGCAGGAACCTGAGTGACTGCGCGGCCTCGATCAGCGGTGTGGCGCGCACGGTGCCCGGCGTGGACAGGGTGACGTCGCTGCGCTGTGCGCTGAGACCAGCATCCCAGCTGCGACGGCCCTGGTCGCGGCCGATGCCGACGGTGATGTCGGCGTCGCTGGCGCGCACGCGTGGGCGGACGTTGCCGGCCTCGCGCAGCACGCTGTTGAAGGTGAAGCCGTACAGGCCGAGCGCCACCGCGGTCGGGCCGAGATCGAAGCGCTGCCGGTTGTGGCTGGCGCGCGCCTCCGCATAGGCGAAGCGGCCCTCGCCACGCTCATGCCGGTAGCGAAGGTAGGCCGATGCGGTATCCGAGGCGGGCTGCAGCGAGCGCGGGCGCGCGCTGTCGAACCAGCAGGCACCATTGCGGCGTTTCAGCGGTCCGTCGCAACGCCTGGCCGGCCAGTAATCGCCATCGCGGAAGGCGCCGATCAGGTACTGCGAGGTTTCCGCATGCCAGTCGCGGCTGTCGCCGGCCAGGTGTTCGATGCGATGCAGGTCGACACCCGCGAACCAGCGGTCGCCGTTACTACGCTGCCCGCCGGTCGCCGCCTGGAGCCGGTACTGGCCGGCGTCGCCGCGGCTGCTCAGGCCGGTCTGCAGCATCGCTTCCGGGCCATCGGCCTGGTCGCGCAGGATGATGTTGACCACGCCGGACATCGCATCGGCGCCGTAGATGGCCGAGGCGCCGCCACGCACCAGTTCGATGCGTTCGACGAAGCTCAGTGGAATGCCGCCGAGGTCGGTGAGGCCGCCCTGTTCCAGCGATACCATCGGGTAGCGCGGCAGGCGCCGGCCATTGACCAGGAACAGGGTGGCGCGTGGCCCCATGCCATCCAGGCTGGTGGTGGCCGCCGCACCGACCGGCAGGTACTGCGAATCGCCGCTGCGGGCCGTGCTCATCGCCGGCAGGCCGTTCATGCCGGGCAGGTGCCGCAGCAGGTCGAACAGGCTGCCGTAGCCGCTGCGCAGGATGTCGGCGCGATCGATCGTGGTGACCGGCAGCGTGGTCTGCACCGAGGTGCGTGGCAGGCGACTGCCGGTGACATGGATCGGCGCCAGTTCCACCTGTGGCGGCGGTTCGGCGGTGGTGCGCGCCGGTGCCGCCGCCGCAGCGGGCGGGGCGGCCGTGGCGGCGACGGTGGCGCGGATGCGGCGGATGACGAACCCGCCCGAAGGCGTCCGCAGGATGGTCACCGGCATGCCGGCCACAAGCTGCTTCAGTGCGCTGGCCGGATCGCTCGTGCCCTGTGCACCGTCGGTGTGCAGTCCTGACAGCTCGCGGGCGTCGAACAGCAGGGCGATGCCACTCTGCCGGGCCCATTGCTGCAATGCCGATGGCAAGGGGCCGGCATCGATGCGATAGGCATGCGTGGCGGTGGTTTCGGCGGCGCTGGCCGCCGTCACTGTGGCCAGCAGCAGGGCCAGGCACAGCAGGGGGCGGAGCAGCCCCCACTGCAGCGCGCCCGGTCCTGCCGTCACTGCGGGCCCCTCAGTACGTGCGGCGCAGTTCCAGCGCGCCATCCGGGCGCGTCTGGCCAGCGACGGACCAGCCAAGTTCCAGCGCGGACAGCAACTCCTGTGCGTCGCCTGCGCGGAACGTGCCACTGACCGCCAGATCGCTGATCTCCGGATCAACGATCACCAGCGGTGCGTGGCCATAGCGGTTCATGCGTTCGACCACGATCGACAACGGCGTGGCATCGAACACCAGCTGCCCGTGCAGCCAGCCCTCGGCCGCCGCAGTAGACGACAGCGCTGGGCCCGGCTGGATGCGCCCGGACGGCAGCACCTGCAGTTGCTGGCCCGGTGCCAGGGTGTGCTGGGCCGCGCCATTGCTGACCTCCACCGCGCCCTCCAGCAATGCGACTTCAACTCGGCCATCGTGCAGGCGCTCGACCTGGAAAGTGGTGCCGATATCACGGATCGTGCTGTTGCCGGCGCGCAGCTGCAGCGCCTTGCTGGACGCTGCAACCTGCAGCTGCAGGCGGCCACGTTCGAGATCCAGTTCGCGATGGCGCCAGCCAAACCGCGCATGCAGCGTGGTGCCGGCATCGAGCGTGGCCACGCTGCCGTCGGCCAGGGTCAGCCGCTGCGGCTGATGACTGTGGTTGGCATAGTGCTGTGGCGTGGGATTGCCATCCACGGCCAGCATCCAGCCCACGCCGATGGCCAGGCAGATGCCGGCCGCCGTCGCCAGGGCGGGCAGCCAGCGGCGGCGGGGCGGCCGCGCCGCACGGGCCGCCGCGGTACGCAGCCACGGATCCGCCGCCAGCCCCTGGCCCTGCTGGAACAGGTTCTCGGCCTGCACCCAGGCGTTGACATGGGCAGGGTCTTCGGCCAGCCAGTCCTCGAACGATTCGCGTTCGGCGGCGGTGCAGTCCGGGGCTTCCAGTCGCGCTACCCAGGTGCTGGCGCGTTCGAACAGCGAGGCGTCTTCCATGTGCCGGGGGCTGCTCATTCGGTATCCCTGTCGTTGTGCAGCGGATCCGGTCCCAACTCCTGGCGCAGGCCCTGCAGGGCGCGGGCGATATGTTTTTCCACGGTCTTGGCGGTGATTCCACAGTGCCGCGCGATCTGTGTATAGCTCATGCCGGTGATCCGGTTGAGCAGGTACACCTCGCGCGCGCGCTCGGGCAATTTGAAAAGGGCCTGCCGCAGCAGGGTCAGCATCTGCCCGGACTCGGCCTGGCGCAATGGATCCGGCGACGTGCTGGTGGGCTCGTCGCTGCCATCATGCTCGGCCAGTGACAGGTGGGGTCGCGACTGCGGCGAGCGGCCGCGATCCGCCAGGCGGTTGCGGGCGATACGATACAGCAGCAGGCGCAGTTCGTCGGCGCCGTGCGCGCGATAGCGGATCAGCCGCTCCATGCAGTCCTGCGCGATGTCCTCCGCATCCTCCGGCCCGACGCCCCGCGTGCGCAGGAACGCGCACAACGGTGCGCGTTCTTCGCGCACGAACGCGATGAAGGCGTCCGCAGGCACGGGCGGCTCCGGCACGTGATGGATCAGGGGGGACGGGGCGGACAGGGCTGGCCTCGGCGGACTTGGCGGATGCGTCATCGAGTTTTACGCGACGATGACCGGATGGGGAAGAGTGTGCGGTGTTCGCCCTCCCAGTGTGAATGCATTCATTTTTGCCGGGCGGGCGCGCTGGGGGAGATCGCGCTGTTGCGCCGTTTGGCTCCTTACCCGCGTGTTGCGGGTGGAGAGAGAACGTATGAAGCATTCGAAGTTGAGCCTGGCCCTGGCCGGGCTGATCGGCTTGGGCGCTGCCGCAGCGCCGCATGACGTCATGGCGATGAGTTATCACCTGCAGGGGGATCGCATCTTCCTGAGTGGCGCTGTGACCTATGCCGACGTGGTGTCCTTGCCGGCGTTGCTGGCCAAGGCACAGGCCGAGGGCCGGCCGATCCGCGAAGTGGTGCTGCGCACCTCCAACGGTGGCGCGTTGATCGCTGGTGAGTGGCTGCAAGGAGTGATCCGCACCTCCGGCCTCAACACCATCGTGTCCGGCCATTGCATTTCGTCCTGCTCGATCATGCAGTCCGGCGGCGTGGAGCGCTATCTGGCCGGCGATCTGCCGATCGTCGATTCGGTGCAGATCCATGCCGCCAGCAACAGTGGCAAGGTGATCTACACGCCGTCGCCGCGCATGACCCAGATCTATACCGGCAACTACGGTGGCGGCATGGACGCCGGGTTGCTGCACAAGGCCATGTATGAAGTCGTGCAGCCCAATGGCCTGCTGGTGTTCCGCGATCCTGCACGCACCACCGGTGCTTCGGTCAGCTTCGATCCGGATGGCAGCGGCAGCAAGCTGCAGTCGTTCCCGGGGCAGGACATCTACAACAACAGGATCATCACCGCGAGCGGCTACCGCGACCCGGGTGATACGTTGAACGTCACCGCCAACGTGAGCGGTGACATCAACCCCGGTTACCTGCGCACCGGGCGCCAGCTGCAGACCTTCGTCGACGATGATTTCGCGCGCTGGAACACCAGCGCATCGACCACCTACATCAACCTGGCGCAGCGCATCTACAATCTCTCGGGCAACGGCCCGCAGGGCATTGGTCCGGATTCGGTGCAGGACTATCTCAAGGACCCGGGCATCCAGGCCCTGCTGCTGTCCAAGCTGCGCCTGTCCGACCTGGATGTGTCCACACTGGACAACGCCATGGGCGTGATCCGCGTGAGCAACGGCGCAACCTGGCGCACCTCCGCCACCACCGGTGCCGATTTCATGCTGGTGGACAACGGCACCATTGCGCTGGAAGGCGGCGCGCTGCGTAGCTCGGAAGTGCGCGTGCTGGCTACGGCCACGCTGGTTGGCCATGGTGACGTGGCCGGTACCGCGATGGATCTCAGCGCACTGGCCAGCGGCACCCGGCCGTCGTGGCGCGAGGATGGCTTCAACCGCCTGCGCGTGTTCGGCACGCTGATGCCGCGCGGCGGCGATCTGGTGACCCATGGCTACGTCAACATCATGCCGGGCGGCAAGCTGCTGTTCGACGTGACCGAGAGCGGCGGGATCGCCGGCGGCCGCCTGCGCGTGGGCAGCTTCTTCGACAGCAAGCAGACCGACGGCGCATTGGTGATCTCCAAGGGCGCCTTGCTTGAACTGAATGTCGCACAGGGGTACTACGCGCAGGATTTCCGCCGTGACCTGGTGCAGGGCCCGATCTACCAGGGTGGTTTCGAACAGGCGGTGCGCCTGGGTGACACCGGCTACAGCGCGAGCATCACCGGCGGTGACGTGTTCCGTCCACGCCACAATTCGCTGCTGAGCTTCAACGTCAAGCAGACCGCGGACGGCGTGTGGCTGACCGCGAACCCCGGCTTCGACCAACTGGGACTGTTCGCCAACGGCAGTTCGGGTGATGGCCTCGGTCGCGCGCTGGCCAGCGCTTCCGGTCGCCAGGACAGCGGCCTGAAATCGCTGCTGGGCGCACTGCAGTTCGCCGACCGCGACGTGATCGCACAGCAGGCCGGTGCCCTGCGCGGTGACGCGCACGCCAGCCTGCGCCTGGCCGACAACGCCCTGGTCGGCAGCATCGGCAACGTGGTGCAGCAGCACCAGGCCGCCCTGCGCAGTGGTGGAGATGCCGATGGCCTGGCCTCGCAGGCCGCGCAGTCGGTGTCGGTGCAGCCGGGCATGCGCCACGGCAGCCTGTTCAACCAGCTGGCCCTGCATCTGGTCGAGCCGGCGGGCGCTGGTGCTGGCAGCGGTGACGCTGGACGCAACCGTGGCCTGTGGGCGCGTGGCTTTGCCAGCCACGGTCGCATCGAAGCCGACGACGGCGTCGCCGGCCTGAGCCATACCGTGGGCGGCATCGTGATCGGTGCCGATACCCGCGTGGCGGATGACCGCGTCACCCTCGGCGTGAGCGTGGCGGCGGCCGACATGTCGAGCAAAGCCAGCGACGGTTCCGACTTCAGCGGCGACGTGCGCGCGCTGGACGTTGGCGGCTACCTGGACGCGACCTATTCGCGTGGCTACCTGTCGGCTGCGGTGCGCTATACCGACCTGCGCCATGACACCCGCCGCAGCATCAGCGGCATCGAGGGCCTGCAGCAGCCGTTGCGCGCCAGGTACAGCAATGATGCGATCTCCGCACGGGTCGAGCACGCGTTTTCGTTCACCACTGGCAAGGGCCTGGTGATCCAGCCGCTGCTGCCGGTGGTGGACTATGCACGTACCTCGGCCACCCGCTTCAACGAAGGGCAGGGCGCCGGGGCACTGGTGGGCCGCAGCGGAAACCTGGAAAGCATCCGCGTCGGTGCGGGCCTGCAGCTGTTCAGGACCTTCGAGGGCAACAACGGCGAGCGCATCACCCCGCGCGCGCGCGTGGTCTGGCAGAAGGAGCTGGGCGATTCGCAGGCCCGCTACAGCACCGGTTTTGCCGCCGCCCCGGACCTGGTGTTCGGCGCCAGCAGCCAGGCCGTCGGTGAGCAGGTGCTGGCCTGGAGCCTGGGCGTGACCAGCCGTGCCAGCGAGCGCCTGTCGATCATGGCCGACTATGTGGGCGAGCGCCGCGACGGGCAGATCCAGAATGGCGTGATGCTGGGCCTGGGCTACCGGTTCTAAGTGAGTGGCAGAGGGCAGCGGCGATGCCTGCATCGCCGCTGCCATCCCCACCGGTGCGTGGCTGCGGTATGGTCGGCATGGCATTCCATCCAGGCTCTTCCATGCAGATCGCCGTCTTCAGCGCCCGTCCCTACGACCGCCGTTTCCTCGAGGAAGCCAACCAGCGCGATGCCGCCGCCCAGGGCTTTGCGTTCGTCTACTTCGATGCCGCGCTGGATGTGCACACGGCCGCGCTGGCGCAGGACTGCGCCGCCGTCTGCGTATTCGTCAACGACCGGCTCGATGCACCGGTGCTGCAGGCGCTGCATGCGCTTGGCGTGCGCGCCGTGCTGCTGCGCTGCGCCGGCTTCAACAACGTCGACCGGGTGGCGGCGAAGGCGCTGGGCCTGTTCGTCGCCCGCGTTCCGGCCTATTCACCGGAAGCCGTGGCCGAGCATGCGCTGGCGCTGGTGATGACACTCAACCGGCAGACCCATCGCGCCTACAACCGCGTGCGCGAAGGCAACTTCACGCTGGATGGCCTGCTCGGCCGGACCCTGCATGGGCGCACGGTCGGCATCGTCGGCACCGGCAAGATCGGCCTGGCCACCGCCCGCATCTTCAAGGGCATGGGCTGCACCGTGCTGGGGCATGACCCGTATCCCTCGGCTGCGTTTGCGCAGGTGGGTGAGGCGGCCGCGCTGGACGAACTGCTGGCGCGTGCCGACATCGTTTCGCTGCATTGCCCGCTGACGCCCGAAACCCAGCACCTGATCAACGACGCCTCACTGGCGCGGATGAAGCCGGGCGCGATGCTGGTCAATACCTCGCGTGGTGCGCTGGTCGATACCCATGCCGTGATCCGCGCGCTGAAGTCGCGCCGGCTCGGCCATCTGGCCATCGACGTCTACGAGCAGGAGAGCGCGCTGTTCTTCCAGGACCTGTCCGGCGAGATCATCGACGACGAGGCCTTCCAGCGCCTGATGACCTTCCCCAACGTGCTGGTGACCGGCCACCAGGGCTTCTTCACGGTGGAGGCGCTGCAGGAGATCTCGGCGATCACGCTGGGCAACCTGCAGGACTTCGCCGCCGGCCGGCCCTGCGCCAACCAGGTACAGGCGGGCTGAGCCGGGTGGATTGACCGCCGGGGCGCCCAGCCCGTAAAATCGCGGGCTCCGCCGGAATAGCTCAGTTGGTAGAGCGGCGCATTCGTAATGCGTAGGTCGCAGGTTCGACTCCTGTTTCCGGCACCAGTTGTAGAAAAGCCCCGGCCCTGGTCGGGGCTTTTTTGTTTCCGTAGCCCGCCCACCGGTAGTGCCGGTCGCTGGCCGGCGGCGCAGAGGGGTTGGGCGCGAAGCCGGGCAACGACACTGCCCTGTGCTCGCAGGCGCGAACTCAACGCCGGCGTCATTCCCGCCAGCGGCATATTCCAAACGCGTTCATGGTTGGTATAGGCTGTAGCCGTTGCCCTTGGGTGCGATATGCAATGTATCGAAGCAGGCGGGCAACGCGGTAGGGGAATACCGGGCTGGGTCAGAACAAGTTCGTGCAACAGGCGGGTTCTGCCTGGCGGCTTGTCGCGCCCATTGAAAATCAACTGCAGCAGCAATGGAACCGCGCAGTGCAGAATTCCAAGGATCAGCAGTGGACGCGTTGGACAGCCGCAGGTCGAACCGGAGTAGTCGCAGCGCTGCTGTTGCCGGTCATGGCGACCACGGCAGGCGCGCAGAACACAACCGGGAACTTCGTGTGGGAAGAGTTTCCCGACCGCATCGCCAAGGCAGAGAAGGTTTCTGCACTGGGCCCGGACCTGTTTGGTGACAAGGTCGGCTTGGCCAATGGCGAGCTCGGCTTCGAGATCACCGACGTGGACCTTCCGGGCAACAATGCGCTGGAAGTGAAGCTGACGCGGACGTACGACGTTGTCAGCCGCAAAGTCTACTTTCCCGAAGCAATGCTGGCGGACTGGCAGATCAAGGTTCCCAACATCAATGGCAGCTACGCTCCCGATTGGGGCGCCGGAACCGATGCCGGTTCGCCAGGACGCTGCTCATCGAGCTGGTTGCCACCCGAAGCCACGCATTTCAGTACCCGCGATTTCTGGCGAGGCCTCTCGGTTGAGATTCCGGGAGGTGGTGGAGAACTCCTGCGCACTGCTGCTGGCGTGAGCCAGCCCCAGGATGGTTCGACATACCCTTGGACAACCTCCGGCCAGATATTCTTCTCCTGCCTGCCGACCATACAGAACGCAGGTGGGGAAGGATTCCTCGCGATCACGCCCGACGGGACCCGCTACTGGTTCGATTGGTTGGCGCAGACCTTCGAGCCGACGCTCAAGAAGTACCAGTATTTCTATGACGACGGGTCGTTGCCCAAGCCCCAGCCTTGGCGATTCCTGCAGCGTCGCAAGAACATGCTGCTTGCGACCAGGGTGCAGGACAGATTCGGCAATACCGTTCAGTACACCTACGCCAATGCCTGGAACGAGGCACCCAGGCTGACGGCCATTACCGCCAGCGATGGTCGTCAGATTACGCTTTCCTATCAGGGCAACAACGTCAGCAGCGTCAGTGACGGTTCGCGACAGTGGCAGTACCAGTACAACAGCACACCGTCACGCCGGGGTCTCTCCGCCGTTCTTCTCCCGGACGGAAGCCAGTGGTCGATCAGCTTCGAAGACTTCACCCGCGCAGCACTGCGGTATGCCGAGGTGATGTCGCCCGAGCCCGGGGAAATGTTCCGGAACTGCATCGAGAACGAGATCCCCATTGCATATCCTGCGGAATTCATTACAGGCAGGATGGTGCATCCCTCTGGCGCCAGCGGACAGTTCACGGTCACGTCGCTGGAGCATGGCCGTAGCCATGTGCCGCTCAATTGCCGCGGTGTCGATTATGTCCCGGGCTTCGGCAACAACCCCAATGACGACATCAATACCTACGCGATCTCCGGCTTCAGTTTCACGTTGACCGAGAAGGCCATCAGCGGCCCGGGGCTCCCTGTGCTGCGTTGGACGTACGACTACACCCCGAACATCAGCATCTACCGATACCCGGGGCAACCGGCTGGAAATCAGGTGTGCCCATATGGGAGTGCCACCGCCTGTGCCGCGCCGCCGTGTACCAGCGAGGATTGCGCGCAATCCAGTATCACGACCGTGAGCGGACCCGGGGGAGAATGGATCCGCTATCGACATGGCAATACCTACCGTTACAACGAAGGCAAGCTGCTCTCGGTGGAGGTGGGTACCGGCCCGTCCGATATCAAACGTGCGACAACCTACCGGTACGACCTGCTTTCCACTGGCCAGAACTATCCGGCGCGATATGGAACCAGCGTGCAGTTCTCTGGGGAGGGCTGGGCCGGCGAATACCATCGCCCGCAGTTGGAGACGCACATCGCACAGCAGGGCGCGATCTTCTCGACGGTTCTCAGTGAGCTTGACTACTTTGCGCGTCCGCACCGCGTCGCGAAATTCAGCACGCTTGGCTTCGGCAGGACCGAAGGCCACAACTATCATGACAACCCCGCGCGCTGGGTCATGGGGCAGCGGGAAAGCGTCACCTGCCTCGCACCAGCCAGTTGTGCAGGGCAGGTCATGTCCCAGGTCACATTTGATGCCAGCACCGCCGTGCCCGTTCAGTTCCGGGAGTTCGGGGCACTTCGGCAGACCTTGACGTATCACCCCAATGGCAGCATCGCCACGGTCGCCGATGGCCGCAATGGCCAAGGCGTTGATACCCGCATGTCACTGCTTGACTGGAAGCGCGGCATTCCCCAGTCCGTCCACTACGGTGACGGTGCGGTGGAGGTGGCTACAGTCAATGATCAGGGCTGGATCGTGCAGCATGCCGATGCCAACGGCTATGCGCGGAACTACGCCTATGATCCCCTTGGTCGCCTGAAACGAACGGAGCTGCCGACAGGGGACAGCGTGGCATGGAATCCGACGTCCTCGGTGTTCGAAGCCATTCCGTACCCGGAGTATGGCCTGCCTGCGGGACACTGGCGTACCACAAGCCAAACCGGAAACCAGCGTCGCCAGGTCTTCCACGATGCCCTGTGGCGGCCGGTGGTGACGATCGAAGAGGACATCGGCAACCCCCAGGCGACTCAGCGCTGGGTGGCAACCCGCTATGACGAGATGGGGCGGACATCGTTCACCTCTTACCCGCGGAATACCTATCTGGAAGGCGGGGCGGACTACGCCGATGCCGGTCTGCAGGGCGTCCATACCACCTACGACCTGCTTGGACGTCCGCTTGCGGTAAGGCAGGACTCGGAACTCGGGGTGTTGAGCACCTACAACGAGTACCTCGCAGGCTTCCAGACCCGAGTGACCTCACCGAAGGGCCAGAAGACCCTGTTCCGCTACATGGCGATGGAGCAACCCGAAGCCGATCTGCCGGTCCATGTTGAGGAGCCGGGTGGCGTGATCACGACCATCGAGAGGGATGTCTACGGCAAACCGATGGAAATTTCGCGCAGCGGAGGTGTCCAATGAGGCACATGTGGATGCTGAGAGGGTGGCACACCACCTGGTTCTCCCTCCTCCTTGCACTGTCAGCGATGCTGCTGGTGGTCGGGGACGTCGGCGCGCAGGCTTCATTGCGCCTGACTTCACCCGGTGGAACCACTTTCACCGCACCGTCTGGCTTTGATCTCAAGCTCGAAGCCAGAAGCGGTGGCAATGGAAAGACCATGGAGGTGGTGGAGTTCTACTGGCTCAAGCGCAATGGCGTTCGTATCGATTTCGAGGAAGCGCTGCCTACGCAGATTTACTCCGAGGGCGAGTTGCCTGCCGGCGTGTACAAGTACACCTTCGAAGGTCGTGCCATGTATCACGATCCGCTCAACGGCAATGAGCGCTACAAGGCGATTACTCCGATTCCAACATTGACCATCACGGTCGTTGCGGGAAATGGCGGTATCAGTACGTCCTCTGGAACCTGCACCATTCCGTGGGGGCAGGCCAGCTGCCCGGTGACGATCACCTGGAACTCCAATGCCCCGGCCGCGCGCGTGCTGATGTCCGCGCTGGACAACAGTGGCATGCAGGTGATCGGCCAGGGGCAGTCCGGAACCGTCACAGGATGGGTCACTGCGGCGGGGCAGCGGTTCCATCTGAAGAACGGCTCGGCGACGTTCGGGACGACCGAAGCTCGGGGGGTTCCGACCATCAATCTGCCTCCGGTGGTGAGCGTGGCCTCGCCTGTCGCTGGCGCGATGTTTCCGGCTGGGGCGAGTGTCCCCATCAGTGTGTCCGCCAGCGACAGCGATGATGGCATAAGCCGGGTCGAGCTCAAGGTGGACGGCAACACCATTGCGACACTGCAATCGCCACCGTACGCGACCCGTATTGCCACCCTGGCGCCTGGGGCACACAGCGTGGTGGCAGTTGCGACTGATACGCGTGGTACTTCCACCAGTTCAGCGCCCGTCAGTTTCATTGTATCCACGGTGCCTGGCGTGACGCTGACGCGCCGCTATGTCTACGACGGCCAGCAGCGCCTGTGCAAGATCATCGAGCCTGAAACCGGATCAACGGTGATGGGCTACGACGCCGCAGGCAATCTGTCATGGAGTGCGGCTGGCCTCGATCTGCCCAATGCCACGAACTGCGATCTGGCGGCTGCCGAAGCCAGTGGTCGTGTTGTGCGTCGCAGCTACGACGCACGCAATCGACTGGCCACGCTGCGTTTCCCGGATCGCAATGGTGATGTTGACTACAGCTATGCGCCCGATGGATTGATCCTGCAGGCGATCGCCTATAACGATGGCGGCAATGCCACGGCGACCACCCAGTACCAGTACAACAAGCGACGCCTGCTGGTAAGTGAGACCCTTGTGCAGTCCGGCGCGGTGCCCAGGAGCCTGGGGTACATCTACAGCGCCAACGGTCATCTCGCGGGCCATGCCTACCCGGGCGGTCGCCAGGTCGACTATGCGCCGAATGCCATGGGGCAAGCGACGCGCGTTGGTGACTATGCAACGAGCGTCAGCTATTACCCCAACGGCGGAATCAAGCAGTTCACGTATGGGAATGGGGTGGTTCACACGACCACCCAGAACGCACGACGCCTTCCCGCGCGCATTGCGGACAGCAACCTCATTGCCCTGGAAACGTCGTTTGATCCCAATGGCAACGTCACTGCCATCGCAGATCTGCAGCTGGGTGCCAACTACAGTCGCCAGATGCAGTACGACGATCGCGACCGGCTGATTGCAGCGGGCAGTCCGATATTCGGCGGTGAGGGTTGGCACCGCTTCCGGTATGACGCCCTGGACAATATCCGCAGCTGGTCGCTTGATGGGATAAAGGCCGATCAATACTGGTATGACGACCGCAATCGACTGACCAATATCCGCAACGACAGCGGCGCAACGACGGTTGGGTTGGCCTACGACGTGCAGGGGAATCTGGCGAACAAGAACGGCCAGGCCTATCGGTTTGATTACGGCAATCGCCTGCGGGAAGCCGTGGGCAAGGCCAGCTATCGATATGACGCAAATGGGTTGCGCGTCCTTGCCGCCAAGAATGACGGCTCGGTAGAAGAGTCCTTCTACCGGCGTGGTGGACCGCTTGCCTACCAGTTCAACCGCACTTCCGGGCTGCAGACTGAAACCCTGTACCTGGAAAGCAGGGCTGTTGCGCAGTTGGAAACGGCGTCAGGTACCACCACCGTCAGGTATCTGCACACCGATGCACTGGGCAGTCCGGTTGCCAGCAGCGGCAGCGCCGGGCAACTGCTGGAGCGGACGCACTACGAGCCCTACGGCAAGCCGATCAATCGAACGGTGGATGGTGTCGGCTACACCGGGCACAAGATGGACGGTGATACCGGGCTGAGCTACATGCAGCAGCGGTACATGGATCCGCAGCTGGGTGTGTTTCTGTCGGTGGATCCGGTGACGGCGTATGAGCAGCCTATAGGGCAGTTCAATCGCTACCGGTATGCGAACGGGAATCCTTACAAGTTCACGGATCCGGATGGGCGAGAGAGTGGTGCAGCCTACTCGGCAATGTACCGGGCCGAGCTGAAGTATGGGATGAAGACCAGTGGCACAGCTCTTACTGAGAAGCAAGTGGGAGTGATGGTTGACTTTATGCCGATATTTGGCGATGCGAAGGGTTTTGTTGATGCCTATAATAATCCCTCGCTTGTCAGTATCGGGGCCGCTACGTTGGGCGTGGCCGGTCCGCTTGGTGATGGCGCCGCAAAGCTGATAAAAGGAGTTGACCGAGCTGCAAGTGGCGTGAACCTGAGTAAAAAGCTTGGTAGCGAGCAGCAGCTTGGCGAGCTGATGTCAGGGAAGGGGGAGGTCATCGCTGGCGGGCAGAGTGGAGTTCTTCTGCGGGATTCGCCCCGCCTCAGTGCTGTTCATGGAGGAGATGCCTCTGATTGGGTCAAGGTATCAAGCTCGTCGCACAAGGCGCCAGATGGGCAGCAGTTCTCTACCCATGCATATCAGAATCAGGCGACCGGACAAGTCGTTGAGCCAAAAACAAAGTTGATTGAAGAAGGGAAATAGACTGATGCGAGTAAGAGTCGTCAGCGACTGGGTTGCTATTCTTGCCGGCCTTGGCGCGGAAGGAAGGGTGAAGTTGACGCTGTTCCTGGGTGCTGGGAATGAGTACACGGTCTACGGACTTAGTCTCCATAGGGAGTCGAGCATTTACAGGGGCGGGACGCTCGTCTGTAAGGTGGTCGATGACTATGGGAATCTAATTTCTGCACCAATCGACATATTTGATGTTGTTGATGGAGCTATGCCGAAAGAATGGCGCATCGAGAAGCGGTTCGATGGGGTATTCATGTGGCCCGATTTATTTCATAGGGAATTCTTCTTTGACGACCTGTCGGAGGGTGTTCCGGAGTGTGTGGCCGAATTTAGGAGTCTTAAATCTAAAATGGAGGGGGTGGTTGGATGAGATTTGTCGTGGCGGAACTAAGGTAGCTCGGAAGTATATTCGGGAATCTACACTGTTTCGATGATGGGGGATTTAGATCCGGGTGCGTAACTGGCACTGAGTCGATAAGGTTGAATCCATCCCTGGGAGCCAGGGCTGGCTCCACGAGCGAGGTGCAGTCTTCTGCTGTCAATGACGCTAAAGGATCCGTGCCGGGATGATTCGGGTATGGGTGCAGTAGAACGTGGTCGCGGACTGAGGGCGGGTCGCAAGTCGGCCATGAATCGGATGGTGGAAGGAAGTGGCTTCCGCATTACCAGACAGAGGGCGTGAGAGGACATGCTTTCTGGGGCAAGGTTAGTGTAGGCACGCTTGCTATGGCCGGTATGCTTGAACAAGTCGCTGATGCTGCGGAGTGCATTCCTGACGCGACTCCCAGGCCGGCCGATAGCCCGTGCCGTCCGAGCGCGTGTTCGCCTTCAATGGCGCGGGTGACAGCAGCACCGGCCAGGTGGTCGTGACACGTGACATCGGTGCAGTCGGCGGGGCGTGTCCGTTGGCACTGTATATCGACGGTACGTTGGCAGCCCATCTGCGAAGGGGCGAGACGGTGACCTTGTCCGTTCCCGCCGGGAATCGGATTGTCAGTGCGACCTTTGCCGGCAAGGGGGGCTGTTCCTGGGGCGATGAATCCGGGCACCGGCGCGAAATTTCGCAGGTGGTTACAGCGGGTGGCCAGACCCGTATCCGCCTGGCGCTGGCCCATGACGGTGTCATCCAGGTCAGCCCGACTGCATTCTAGGTGTTATGGGCGGGATGCCCGCTGCGCAGGTGCCAGGTCTGACGGCTTTCCCCGATGCCCGCTGCAATGCAACGCCCCGGCCTGGGGCGGGGCCTTCCGTTTCCACATCGGGGTAATCGCAGGTCTACGGCCTCGCTGATGGCAGCGATTCCTCCGCCCGGCCTCATCGCGTGCTGCGTGACCAGCGTGCGAGCTGCCGCAGATAGCCTCCGGCCGCACCGGCCAGTCCGCCCGCAAGCAGCCGCCCCAGGATCCGCGCCGTCTGCCTTCCGCGCTCCCGGAGCCAGGGCAGCAGGGCCACCAGCTGGGCGCCCAGCAGCAGCGCCAGCACATCCAGGCCCAGCGCATCGACCATCGTCAGCAATGGCACCATCTCCGGATTGCAGGCCAGCACGATCACCAGCAGGGTGCCGAGCAGCGCCAGCACGCGGCGCCCGGCGGGCAGGGTGGTCCAGTGCAGCAGTCGGTTGACCAGGCGCATGCTGTTCCTTGTGTCAGGAGCGGGAAGGGGTATCGGTCTCGAGCCCCCGCACGGGTTGCCGCACTACGGTCTTCAGGCGCGCCGCAGCGGTCCTGCGCGGGTCGCTCAGGTAGATCTCATGGTGGGGGCCGGCAAAGGTATAACCCAGTGCCGGCATCAGTTCCCCGTGCAGGTGGGCCAACAGCGGGCCCTCGTCGTCATAGGCGCCTACATGCAGGGCCTGCAGGCACAGGCCTTCCTCAAGAATCTGGTGTCGCAGGCTGGCCGGGGCGTCGCCCAGCCTGCGGCCGGCCTTGGCGAAGGCGGCCTGCACCTGCGCAGTGGGGATGTCCGCGGGGGTGCGGATCATCAGCGTCCACACCCACTCATGCTTGCGCCGTGCCACGAAGCTGGTGGGGTCGTCGGCGGTCCACAGCGCTTCCAGCGGCGGCACCACGTAGTCCTGGCCCTCGGCCTTGCACGCGAACTTCAGCGCATAGCTGGCCGCATACAGCCACTGCACCGCCTGCGTGTAGGCCGGCGCGCTGTTCGGGTCGCCGCGGCCATCGATCATCAGGTAGGGCAGGGGCGGCACCTGCACCGGAACGAACCGGCCTGCCGGTGGCTGGTACAGTGCCCGGTCGCGCTTCTTGAAGTCGATCCTGTCCATGTGCCTCCCTCCGGCGCCGAGCATCCCACGTCGCCGGTCGCGGGTGCTCACCTGAATGCGTTCAGGAGACTTTGCCGAACAGGGGGCGGAGCCGTCATCATCGCCAATGCCAGGAAGCGAGCCCCGGGCGTCCTGCCCGCTTTGCCTGCGCGGTGCGACAACGTGTCGCAGCCAGAAACGGGCCTTTGCTGCGCTCGATCATTGTCAATGCCTTTCTTAAATGGTGGGTGACGGCCTAAAATTGAAAGGCTGACTCGACCCCACCTCCCTGCCTGTCTCCGGACCGGTGGGACCGGCTTTGGCCGGAACAGGCAGGACGGGGAACGGCATTCCCTCGCAATTGGATCGACCGATGATTCCGTTGAAAACCCTTGGGCGCTGGTTGCGCCCGGGCCTGCTGCTGTCGTTGCTGGTGATGCTCACCGGCTGCGATGCCGTGGCCATCCTCAGTCCGAAGGGCCAGATCGGCCAGGATGAGAAGACCCTGCTGATCACGGCGACCGTGCTCATGCTGCTGGTCGTCATCCCGGTCATCATCATGACCCTGACCTTCGCGTGGAAGTATCGCGCCTCCAACACCAAGGCCCGTTACGAGCCGAAGTGGTCCCACTCGACGGCGATCGAGGTGGTGGTGTGGTCCATCCCCTGCATGATCGTGCTGGTGCTGGCGGTCCTGACCTGGCGCTCGTCGCACGCGCTGGACCCGTACCGTCCGCTGGATTCGGACGTCAAGCCGGTCACCATCGAGGCGATCTCGCTGGACTGGAAGTGGCTGTTCATCTATCCGGAAGAGAAGGTGGCGGTCGTCAACGAAATCAAGTTCCCGGTCAACACGCCGCTGAACTTCAAGATCACGTCCGATTCGGTGATGAATGCGTTCTTCATCCCGCACCTGGGCAGCATGATCTACTCGATGGCTGCGATGGAGACCAAGCTCCACCTGATCGCCAACGAGACCGGTGAATTCCCGGGCATGTCCTCGCACTACAGCGGCGCGGGCTTCGCCAAGATGCACTTCACCGCCTACTCGGTCACCGATGCCGAATACCGCCAGTGGCTGGACCAGGTCCGTGCCGGCGAGCAGACCCTGGACAAGGCATCGTTCAAGGCCCTGGGTGAAGCGCGCAATGCCGAGTGGTACCCGGTCACCTACTTCGGCAAGACCGAAGAAGGCCTGTTCAACTGGGTCATCGCCAAGCACATGGGCGACAACAAGCATTACGGCATGAAGCACGAGCACAAGGCCCCGGCCGATGGCGCCGCTGCCGAAGGCCACGACGCCCATGCGGGTCACGAGGGCCACGAAGGCCACGCTGATGCCGCTGCCGCTCCGGCCGAGCACGCCGGACACACTGCTGACGAACACGCCGCCGCCGGTCACGCCGGCCACGCGGGTTCGGGAGAATGAACATGTTGGGAAAACTCTCTCTTGAGTCGATCCCCCACGATCCGATCGTCCTGACGACGTTGATCGGCGCCGTACTGGGTGGCCTGGGCGTGATGGCCCTGATCACCAAGTTCAAGCTGTGGGGCTATCTGTGGAAGGAGTGGTTCACCTCGGTGGATCACAAGAAGATCGGCGTGATGTACCTCATCGTCGCCTTCGTCATGCTGCTGCGCGGTTTCTCCGACGCCATCATGATGCGTACCCAGCAGGCCATCGCTGTCGGTGGCTCCGAGGGTTACCTGCCGCCGCACCACTACGACCAGATCTTCACCGCCCACGGCGTGATCATGATCTTCTTCGTGGCGATGCCGCTGATCACCGGCCTGATGAACCTGGCCGTGCCGCTGCAGATCGGTGCGCGCGACGTCGCGTTCCCGTTCGTCAACTCGCTCAGCTTCTGGCTGTTCGTGTCCGGCGCGGTGCTGATCATGCTGTCGCTGTGGATCGGTGAGTTCGCTGCCACCGGCTGGCTGGCCTTCCCGCCGCTGTCGGGCATCCAATACAGTCCAAGCGTAGGCATGGACTACTACATCTGGGGTCTACAGGTGGCGGGCCTGGGTACCACGCTCAGTGGTATCAACTTCTTCATCACCATCCTCAAGATGCGCACCCCGAGCATGAAGCTGATGCAGATGCCGGTGTTCACCTGGACTGCCCTGGTGACCAACGTGCTGATCGTCGCTGCCTTCCCGGTGCTGACCATCACCCTGGTGCTGCTGACCCTGGACCGTTACCTGGGTACGCACTTCTTCACCAATGACGGTGGCGGCAACGCCATGCTGTACATCAACCTGATCTGGATCTGGGGTCACCCGGAGGTGTACATCCTGGTCCTGCCGGCGTTCGGTGTGTTCTCCGAAGTCATCGCGACCTTCTCGCGCAAGGCGCTGTTCGGCTACAAGGGCATGGTCTACGCCACCGCCTGCATCGGCGTGCTGTCGTTCATCGTGTGGCTGCACCACTTCTTCACCATGGGCTCGGGTGCCAACGTCAATGCCTTCTTCGGCATCACGACGATGATCATCTCGATCCCGACCGGCGTGAAGATCTTCAACTGGCTGTTCACCATGTTCCGCGGTCGCGTGCAGTTCACCACGCCCGTGCTGTGGACCATCGGCTTCATGGTCACCTTCACCATCGGCGGCATGACCGGCGTGATGCTGGCGATCCCGGCCATCGACTTCGTGCTGCACAACAGCCTGTTCCTGATCGCCCACTTCCACAACGTCATCATCGGCGGCGTGGTGTTCGGCATGTTCGCCGGCATCACCTACTGGTGGCCGAAGATGTTCGGCTTCCGCCTCAACGAGTTCTGGGGCAAGTGCGCGTTCTGGTGCTGGTTCATCGGCTTCTACGTGACCTTCATGCCGATGTACGTGCTGGGCTTCATGGGCATGACCCGTCGCCTGCAGAGCACCGTCAACCCGGCCTACGAGCCGCTGCTGCTGATCGCCGCTGCGGGTGCCTTCATCGTGGGCGCCGGCATCCTGTGCCAGATCATCCAGGTGGCCGTGTCGATCCGCGACCGCAAGAAGACCGCCGACCTGACCGGCGATCCGTGGGATGCCCGTACGCTGGAGTGGGAAACCTCTTCGCCGCCGGCCTTCTACAACTTCGGTACGCTGCCGGAAGTCACCGAGCTGGACGATTTCTGGGAGCGCAAGCAGCGCGGTGAGGCCTGGCCGAAGCCGGCGAAGTACTCCGACATCCACATGCCGCGCAACACCGGCACGGGCGTTGTCATCGGTGCCTTCAGCCTGGTGTTCGGCTTCGCGATGATCTGGCACATCTGGTGGCTGGCCATCGTTGGCTTCGTCGGCATGATCGCCACGTTCATCTACCGCACCTTCGACCAGGACGTGGACTACTGGGTCCCGGCCGCCGAGGTGGAACGCATCGAGAACGAACACCGCAAGCACCTGGAATCCCAGGGCCTGGTGAAGTCGGAGCTGAAGGCATGAGCACCAATATCTCGACCCTGAGCCACGGGCACGCCGCGCATGCGGCGGCCCATGGCCATGACGACCACGAGCACCACGACACCGGCGGCAACACCGTCTTCGGTTTCTGGGTGTACCTGATGAGCGACTGCCTCATCTTCGCCTCGCTGTTTGCCACCTACGTGGTGCTGTCCGGCGGTACCGATGGCGGCCCCGGCGCGAAGGATCTGTTCGAGCTGCCGTTCGTGGCGTGGGAAACCGCGCTGCTGCTGACCTCGTCGCTGACCTTCGGCCTGGGCATGATCGCCATGCACCGCAAGCAGGTCGGCCAGATGTTCCTGTGGCTGGCCGTCACCTGGCTGCTGGGCTTCGGCTTCATGTGCATGGAAGTCTATGAATTCCAGCACCTGATCCATCAGGGCTACGGTCCGGACCGCAGTGCCTTCCTGTCGGCGTTCTTCGCCCTGGTCGGTACCCACGGCCTGCACGTCAGCGCCGGCCTGCTGTGGCTGCTGGTGATGTTCGTGCAGCTGAAGAAGTACGGCCTGACCCCGACCAACAAGACCCGCATGGCGTGCCTGAGCCTGTTCTGGCACTTCCTGGACCTGATCTGGATCGGCGTGTTCTCCGTCGTCTACCTCAATGGAGCGCTGTAATGGCACATGACAACCACGCACACGACCACGGCACCGGCGGCGAAAGCCACGGCAGCGTGAAGTCGTACCTGATCGGCTTCGTGCTGGCGGTGGTGCTGACCGTCATCCCGTTCTGGATGGTGATGTCGGGTGATTTCTCCCGCACCGTCAACGGTGTGGTGATCGCGGTCACCGCGGTGCTGCAGATGCTGGTCCACCTGGTGTTCTTCCTGCACCTGGACCGCTCTTCGGAAAGCCGCTGGAACGTCAATGCGGCGGCCTTCACCGTCGTGGTGATCGGCATCATCGTTGTCGGCACCCTGTGGGTCATGCACAACATGAACGTGCACATGATGCACTGACGTCCCCGCGACGTTGCCACGCAGAAAGGCCGCCCCAGGGCGGCCTTTTTGTTTGCCTGCGAATCGGGTCGGATCCCTGGCCGCAGGCCAGGGCTCTGACCCCGGGGCCCGGTAGATCCAGGCCGCGGGGATGGGGTTGCGTGGATGGGGTCAGAGCTCTTGCCCGCGGCAATGGATCTGACCCCGAAACCGCCGCCTCAACCGACCCGGCGCAGGAATTCCTCGGCTTCCATCGGCCGCCCCAGGTGGTAGCCCTGCAGCTGGTCACAGCCCAGTTCGCTCAGGTATTCCCGCTGCGACTGCGTTTCCACGCCCTCGGCCACCACCTGCAGCTGCAGGGTGCGGCCCAGTGCGATGATCGAGGAGACGATCGCGGCGTCCTCCGCATTGCATTCCAGGTCGTGCACGAACGCGCGGTCGATCTTCAGTTCGGTGGCGGGCATGCGCTTGAGGTACAGCAGGCTGGAATAGCCGGTGCCGAAATCATCGATGGCGATGTGCACGCCCATCGCGGTCAGGTCGTTGAGGATCGCCAGGCTGGCGTCGACGTCCTTCATCGCGGTGGTCTCGGTGATCTCCAGGGTCAGCCGCGCCGGTTCGATCCGATGCCGCCGCAGTACCTCGCGCACGCTGTCCAGCAGCGCCGGCGAGGCGAACTGCAGCGGTGACAGGTTCACCGCCATCGACCATTCGGCGTGGCCGGCATCGTGCCAGGCGCGCAGCTGCGCACAGGCGCGGTCCAGCACCCAGTCGCCAATCGGCAGGATCAGGCCGCTGCGTTCGGCGATGGGAATGAACACATCCGGTGCCAGCAACCCCAGTTCCGGGTGCTGCCAGCGCAGCAGTGCCTCGGCGCCGGTGGCGGGGGCGCCGGTGGCCGGGAACTTGGGCTGGTAATGCAGCACCAGCTCGTCGCGCGCGATCGCCTTGCGCAGGTCCTGCAGCAGGCGCAGCTGGCGGTTGGCGCTCAGCTGCATCGATGCGGTGAAGAAGGTATAGCCGTTACGGCCGGTTTCCTTGGTGTGGTACATCGCGGCGTCGGCGTGCGCCATCAGCTCGCGCTCGTTGCTGGCATCGTCCGGATACAGCGCGATGCCGAGGCTGGCACTCACCTGCAGCTCGGCCGCGTCCAGCGTGAACGGTTCGCCGGCGGCGGCGATGATGCGCTCGGCCACCACCACGGCGTCGTCCGGGGCATCGATGGCCAGCACGATCACGAACTCGTCGCCGCCCAGCCGCGCGAAGGTGTCCTGCGGGCGCAGCAGGCCGCCGATGCGCTCGGCCACTGCGACCAGCAGGCGATCGCCCAGCTGGTGGCCATAGGCATCGTTGACGGCCTTGAAGCCATCCAGGTCGCAGAACATCACCGCCACCGCGCGACCACGCCGGCGCGCCTTCTCGATGGCCTGCTCGATGCGGTCCTGCAGCAGCATGCGGTTGGGCAGCTGGGTCAGTGGGTCGTGCAGCGCGGCCTGGATCAGCTTGTCGTTGGCGTGCGCCAGCGAGTCGGCCAGCAGCCCGGTGCGCACGCGCATCTGGCGGTCGAACAGCGAAGCGACCAGGGCGATGCCCAGCGTGGCCACGGTGGTGACGATCACCAGCACCGCCAGCCAGCGGGTATCGATGCCGCCGCTGCCGACCGCACCGCAGATGCTGCCTTCCGGGAAACGTGCCGCGGCCATCCCGGTGTAGTGCATGCCGACGATGGCCAGGCCCATCACCAGTGAGGCCAGTGCGCGCAGGCGCAGGGTGTTGCGTTGTTCGGTACGCAGCCGGAAGGCGATCCACAGCGCCGCGCCGGCGGCGCCGATGGCGACCGCGATGGAGGCGGCGAACCAGCCCGGGTGATAGTCGATGCCCGGCTGCATGCGCATGGCGGCCATGCCCAGGTAGTGCATGGTGGCGATGCCCAGCCCCATCAGCACCGCGCCGGCCAGCAGCCGTCGCCACGGCAGGCTGGGCCGCGACACCAGCCACAGCGCGTAGGCCGAGGCGCCGATCGAGACCGCCAGCGAGTACAGGGTGATGCCGAGGTCATAGCCGATCGGGATCGGCAGGTCGAAGGCAAGCATGCCGATGAAGTGCATCGACCAGATGCCCAGGCCCATCGCCGCCGCGCCACCGGCCAGCCACCAGCGGGCAACGCGGCCCTCGGCCGTGGCCAGACGGCCGGCCATGTCCAGCGCCGTGTACGAAGCAAGAATGGCCACCAGCAGCGAGATGGCGACCAGGCTCTGACTGTAACTGCCAGTCATGTCGAATCCAGTGGGGAAGGGAGGGGCGCCCGCAAGGCGCACGCCCGCGACCCCTATCGGCGCGGATCGGCGGGACTTGAGCGGTCGCAGCAGCTGCGACCCAGCTCGGCTATCCTGCCACGCCCATTCCCGTTGCAGGAAATCATCCGATGGCAAAAGCCCGCACCGCCTACGTCTGCAATGAATGCGGCGCCGAATTCAGCAAATGGCAGGGCCAGTGCACCGAGTGCAACGCCTGGAATTCGCTGTCGGAAATCGTGCTGGAGAGTGCCGCGGCGGCCAAGGCGCCGGCCTCGCGCCGCGCAGGCTGGGCCGGCAAGATCGACCCGCCGAAGATCACCGCGCTGAAAGACGTGGAACAGACCGAGCATCGCCGGGTCAGTACCGGTATCGGCGAGTTCGACCGCGTGCTGGGCGGCGGCCTGGTCGAGGGCGCGGTGGTGCTGGTCGGTGGCGATCCGGGCATCGGCAAGTCGACCCTGCTGCTGCAGGCGGTGGCGAAGATGGCGGCTGAACTGCCGGTGCTGTACGTCACCGGCGAGGAATCGCTGGCCCAGGTGGCCGGTCGTGCGCATCGGCTGGAGCTGCCGCTGGACGGTGTCAATGCGCTGGCCGAGACCGGGGTCGAATCGATCCTTCAGCATGCCTCGCGCGCCGGCCCGCGGCTGATCGTCGCTGATTCGGTGCAGACCCTGTGGACCGAGAGCCTGACCGCCGCACCGGGTTCGGTCAGCCAGGTGCGCGAGAGTGCCGCACGGCTGGTGCGCTTCGCCAAGGAGACCGGCACCGCCGTGTTCCTGGTCGGTCACGTGACCAAGGAAGGCGGTATCGCCGGCCCGCGCGTGCTCGAGCACATGGTCGATGCCGTGCTGTACTTCGAGGGCGAGAGTGGCAGCCGTTTCCGCCTGCTGCGTGCGTTCAAGAACCGCTTTGGCGCGGTCAACGAGCTGGGCGTGTTCGCGATGGGCGACAAGGGCCTGAAGGAAGTCTCCAACCCGTCGGCGATCTTCCTGTCCGGTGGCAGTACCCACCAGCCGGGCAGCTGCGTGATGGTTACCCGCGAGGGAACCCGGCCGTTGCTGGTGGAGGTGCAGGCGCTGGTCGATGCATCGCCGCTGTCGAACCCCCGTCGTGTCGCAGTCGGCCTGGAGCAGAACCGCCTGGCCATGTTGTTGGCGGTCCTGCATCGGCACGGCGGCGTGCTGGTGGGTGACCAGGACGTGTTCGTCAACGTGGTCGGAGGCATCCGCGTGCAGGAGACCGCCGCCGACCTGCCGGTGCTGCTGGCAGTGCTGTCCTCGCTGCAGGACCGTCCGCTGGCGGAGAAGACCATCGCCTTCGGCGAAGTCGGCCTGTCCGGCGAGATCCGCCCGGTGCCCAATGGCGAGGACCGCCTGCGCGAGGCCGCCACCCACGGCTTCAAGCGCGCCATCGTGCCCAAGGCCAACGCGCCCAAGGGCGGTTCGGTGAAGGGCATGGAAGTGATCGCGGTGGAGCGCCTCTCCGAGGCCATCGACGCAGCATGATGCAGAGGCACAGGTAGCGGCATCACCCACGCCCGGCTGCCATGGCCCTGTGTAGCGCCGAGCCCATGCTCGGCTCCATAGCGACCGGCCGCCCACCACGGCCCGCCTGTGCTAGTTTTTCCCGCTCGACGAAGGCGCCCCCCGACGCCTTTCCGTGGCAAGGAGTCACCGATCACATGCAGGACACAGCCCCCACCATCCCCAACGCCGAAATCCGTCGCGCCGGGGTCGATCTCAACGGACTGATGACGGTGCTGGGCAAGCACCTGTATTCCACCCCGATGGTGGCCCTGCGTGAGCTGGTGCAGAACGCGCACGACTCGATCATCCGCCGCCGCATCGAACAACCCGGCGTCGAAGTGCCCTCGCAGATCCAGGTACAGGTCGATGCCGCCGCCGGCGTGCTGCGTATTGTCGATAGCGGTGCCGGCCTGACCCGCCAGGAGATCCATGACTACCTGGCCACCGTCGGCGTCGGCTACACCCGTGGCCTGCGCCAGGGCAGCGAGGACCAGGATGGCCTGATCGGCATGTTCGGTCTCGGCTTCCTGTCGGCATTCGTGCTGGCGCGCCGGGTCAGCGTGCGCACCACCTCCTACCAGGCGCCGGCGCTGGGCCACCTGTACGTGTCCAGCAACGCCGAGCAGTACACCGTCAGTGAAGTGCCGGCGCGTGCGATCGGTACCGAGGTGGAACTGGAGCTGCATCCGGAGTTCCTGCCGCTGGCCAGCGAGGCGCGCCTGCATGAGGTGCTCGGCCGCTACTGCGCGTTGCTGTCCGAGCCGATCTTCATCGGCGCGTCGGCCACCGCGCTGAATCCCGAGCCGCCGCCGTGGCGCGGGCAGGGCGATGTGGCCCTGCATCCGGTGCAGGCACGCCGCCAGGCGCTGCAGTTCGCCGCGCGCTTCGAGCATGATTTCGAGCCGATCGTCACCCTGCCGTTGCGTGCCGATGGCAGCAGTGACGCGACCGGCCTGCTGTGGGTGCAGGACGGTGCCACCTATGGCACCAGCGACAACCGCAACCTGTCAGTGTTCGTGCGCGGCATGCTGCTGGACGATGATGCGCGCGACCTGCTGCCGCCGTGGGCCGGTTTCATCGGCGGGGTGATCGAGTCGTCGCGGCTCACGCCCACCGCCAGCCGCGAGGACCTGCAGCGCGATGACCAGTACCGTGCCGTGCAGCATGCGCTGCTGGAAGCACTGATCGACGGCCTGGCCGACGTCGCGCGACAGCAGCCGGAAGCCTGGCGACGGGTGCTGTCGCGCCACAACGAGGCGCTGTTGGGCGCCGCCCTGTGCGATGAGCGCCTGTTCGATCTGCTGCTGGAGCATGTGCGCGTGCCGACCTCGCAGGGTGACCTGCCGGCCAGCGCGCTGCCGGCCCGCGGTGCCGTGCACGTCATTCTCGACAATGGCGGTGGCTTCGAGGAAATGCTGTTCCGCGCGATGGGGGTGCCGGTCGCGCATGGCCATCGCTATGCGGTGGTGCCGTTCCTGCGACGCTGGGCCCAGGCCAAGGGCCTGCGCCTGGTGGAGCTGGGCACCGAGCAGGGCAACCGCGCGCTGTTCCGCAGCGACGATAGCCTGGACGAGGCGCAGCTGGCATGGCTGCGCGAACGGCTGGGCGACGGCGAGCAGCTGCTGCCGGCGCGCTTCAGCCCGGAATCGCTGCCGGTGGTGGTGGTGCCCGACCGCGAAGCCGAGCTGAAGCAGCGGCTGGAAGACGACGAGAACGACAAGCGTGTCTCGATGGCGGCGCTGCGCCTGGCCCGGCAGTTCACCGCACGCATCGAATCGCGCGCGCCGTCGCGGCTGTACCTCAACCTCGACAACCCGGCAGTGCAGGCCCTGCTGCGTGCCCAGCGCGATGGCCATCCACAGGCTGAAGCCGCGGCCCGCCTGCTGCGCTCGCTGAAGATCATCGTCGCCGCACAGGGCCGCCCGCTGGCCCGCACCAATGCCACCCCGGGGCCGGATCTGAACGGTGCCTTCGCCGATATTGCCGGTGCCCTGCAGCAGATGCTGCGCTGAGCACCGCAGCCTCTCCTCCAGCCTTCGCTAGACAGGAATACGTACCTCATGGACATCTGGAACTGGGTTGAAAAACTGCAGGGCGACCTGCGCCAGGCCGGCCAGGCGCAGAACGCGCATCTGCTGAACCGACTCGCCGATGAGGTGAGTGAACTGCGCACCGACCGCGTCGACGCGCTGTTGCCCGAAGCGCGTGCGCTGGGCAAGGCGCTGGAAAATCCATGGGTTGATGTCTATGTCGGCCACTGGGCGCTGCGCAACCGCGTCGGCAACCTGGTGGAGGGCGAAAGTGCGTTGGGCGATGCGGTGACGCTGTTCGAGCGCGCGCACCGCGACGACACCCTGGAGTGCCCGCAGTCGATCTGCGTGACCCAGGACCTGGCTGCCTGCTATGGCAACATCGATGGCCCGGGCTGGGTGCCCGAGCGCATCGAGGTATGCGACGAGACGCTGGCGCGGATCGATCCGAGCTGGGCCTGTTTCCAGTGCCTGAGCTGCGAGAAGGCCGACGCGCTGCTTGATGATGGTCGTGGCCAGGAGGCACTGGATTACCTGCAGGTGCAGTCCGATGCGATCGAGGGCTGCGGCAAGGAGGTCTTCGACAGCTTCCCGGAGATGCAGGTCAAGATCCAGCTGGGCATGGGCAATGCCGAGCAGGCGCTGGCGCTGATCGAACGGCGCGAGGCCGAAGTGGCGGCGTCCGGCGAGTACGAACCGGCCAACTGTACGGTACCGCGTCGCCTGTCCAAGGCCTGGGCGCTGGCCCAGCTGGGCCGCGAGGAGGAGGCGCTGCAGGAACTGGTGCCGTGGCGCGAACTGGCCCCCACCTACTGGCGGTTGTGGGCCAATGCCGTCGCCGCGCTGTGCCAGCGTGATCCTTCGCGCAACACCTGGGATCTGGGCGCGCGCTACAGCACCATCATCGAACACTTCGCCCGGGTAGGCTCGCACCGCCTGCTGATCGAAGTGGCGGCACTGAGCGTGGAACTGGCACTGCAGCGCGGCGCACGCTGGGTGGCGCAGCGCCAGCTGGAACTGGCGCAGTCCCACCTGCCGCAGCTGCGCCAGGATCGTGGCGCGGCGGCGCGGGTGGCTGGGCTGGCGGCACGCATCGATGCCGCGCCCGACGTGGCGCCGTTGCCGGTGCCGGCCGACGCGCTGCTGGCGTGGCTGAGCGCGCAGGGCGAGCAGGGCGAGCAGAGCCCGCCGCGCGACCCCGAGCGTGAGGCGCAGTGGCTGCTGCAGGCGCAGGCGCAACGGCCCGATGACGAAGCCCTGGCCGAGATGGCGGCCTCCGCGTTGGCGGCCTGTGCTGCGCACGCCGAGGCGCAGGCGCTGCTGTGGCAGTTCGTGCGCAGCCACGCGCAGGACGAGGGGCCGGCCGCGAACACGTTGCTGCGTTGGCTGACCGAGCAGGGCGACCAGGACGGCCTGCGCCAGCTGGCCGATCTCTATCGACACAGCGTGCCGGTATTCGCGCACTGGTGCGAGGTGCAGCGTGCCCGACTGGCCGGCGCTGGAACTGGCCGCGAAGGCATTGCTGGTGGCGTCGCCGGCCTCGCACGGGGCGCGCAGCACGCTGGCGCGGATGTACATGGAAACCGGGCGCTTCAGCGAAGCACAGGCCTGTTATGCGGAGCTGGCGGAGCGACTGGACGACCCGGGCGCCGCGCACTGGGACCACATGAGTGCGGCCAGTGCGGCGCGCGACTGGGATGCGGTGCGGCGTTCGGCGGCGGCGATCGGCCTGCAGCTGTCCAGCCAGGACGGCGTGGTCGAGGAGCCGTGGGGCTGGATGATCATCCGCAGCGAAGAGCACGGCGAGCCGATGGAGTACTACGCCCGCCGCAGCGGCCCGGTGACGGCGCGCATCGTCGAGAACGCAGCGGCCAATCGCGAGCAGCGGGTGGGTGACTGGGTGGTGTTCGATGCAGCACTGGTGCATCCGGCGCCGGAGGACGAGGAGGCGCGTGAGCAGTTCATTCCGACCTATGCGCAGGTGCATGTGCTGGAGCGGGGGGGCTTTGCCGGCAGCTGGCTGGTCGATGGCGCACACCCGGGCGAAGACGCGTGGAATGCCTTCCTCGAAGCGGCCGAGGCGCAGGGCTGGCGGGTGTGGTCGCACGGCCGCGCGGACTACACCGTGACCGATCCGGAGGTGGCGCAGGGAACCCTGCCGGGCGTGCTGTTCACCGTCGCCCAGCCGCGCGAGCATGCGCCGCTGGCGTTGCACCGCTTCCTGCAGCAGGAGACGGCGAAGTGGCCGCATCCGCAATGCTGGCTGCGCCTGGCCGAGGCCTGCGAGCAGGACCGCGAGCCGCACCTGGCGGTGATCGAGCGCTACGGGCTGTAAGCGACTGTTCTGATGGATACCGGGTTGTGCCGGCCGCTGGCCGGCAACTTCATGGGATCCTGTGTTGCCGGCCAGCGGCCGGCACTACCATTGAGGAACGCGGACATGAGAAAGACAGGGATGTGGGTGATCGCCGGGCTGCTGCTGGCTCCCATCGTGCAGGCGGCCCCTGCCTGCCAGGAACCGGCTGACGTGGCGCGGGCCTTCTTCGAGGCAAGTACCGGCAAGGGTGACCTGCTGCAACCGCCGCCGGCGCTGGTCAGCGCGGCCTTCGGCAAGGCGCTGCGTGGCGAGCGTGCCTGCCAGGTGCGCGAGGAGGGTATCTGCACGATCGATTCCGATCCCTGGCTGGACGGCCAGGATGGCGATATCGACAGTGCGGTGCGCTACCAGTGGAAGCAGGCCTCTGCGACCGCGGGCCAGGTCGAGATGTACTACACAGTGTGGGGCGAAGCCCGCCTGACCCGCGTGCCGATGGTGCGCCAGGGCCAGGGCTGCTGGCAGGTCGACGACATCCTCACCCACCGTGGTCGCTCGGTGCGGAAGATCCTTGCCCAGCCGGTGCCGTGAACGCGGTGACGGCGGCGGCCGGGTCCTGATGCCGGCGAGCGGGTGGGTCCTGATTGCCGGCCAGCGGCCGGCACTACCGGGGGGCGACCGCCGCTAGCGCGAATGCCCGAACACCAGCTCGATCACGAACTGGCTGCCGAAGAACGCCAGCAGCAGCAACAGCATCGCGGTCAGCGTCCAGTGCACCGCCTTGACCCCGCGCCAGCCATAGCGGCGGCGGCCGAACAGCAGCACGCCGAACACGATCCACGACAGCACGCTCAGCACGGTCTTGTGCACCAGCTTCTGCGCCAGCAGGTCGTCGACGAACAACACGCCGGTGACCAGGGTCAGGGTCAGCAGTGCGAAGCCGACGGTAATGACCCGGAACAGCAGGGATTCGAGGTCGGCCAGCGGCGGCAACGCGCGCAGCCATGGCCGGAACTCGCGGCGGCGCAGGGCGCGCTCCTGCAGCCACAGCATGATCGCCAGCAGTGCGGCGATGCTCAGCGTGGCGTAGGCCAGCAGCGCCAGCCAGGCATGGCTGGCCAGGCGCCAGCCCAGCACCTTGCTCGGTTCATGGCCGTAGCCGTGGTAGGCCAGCAGCAGCACGGCGGCCAGCGGGAACACCACCACGCCCAGCGCCGACATGCGCCCGCGCGCGCCGACCAGCGAGGTCAGCCAGGCCATGCCCAGGCCGACCAGCGACAGTGCGGCGAAGAAATGCATGTCCGGCCCACCGTTGGTGCGCATCGCCACCATCACGTGATAGCCGCCGTGCAGCAGCATCGCCGGCAGGGCCGGCCACAGCCAGGTGGGGGAGCCGATGGGTTCATCGCGGCCGAGCGCGCGCACCAGCAGGGCACTGGCAGCCAGGTAGAGCAGGACGGCGATGAGAACGATTGTCATCGTTGCAGTTTCGCATACCCCTGCGGTGGTGGCGACGGCCGCAGCGTCGCAGCCCGGCAGGCGGGACGGACCCGCTATACTGTCTGCCTTATTGTCCCCCGATTTCAGACAGGTCGTACCGCATGTTCGAGTCCCTGACCCAGCGCCTTTCCGGCACCATCGAGCGCCTGCGTGGCCGCGGCCGCCTGACCGAGGAGAACATCCGCGAGGCGACCCGTGAGGTCCGCATCGCGCTGCTCGAGGCCGACGTCGCGCTGCCGGTCGTGCAGGCCCTGATCGAGCGCATCAAGGTGCGCGCGGTCGGCCAGGAAGTGCTGAAGTCGCTGACCCCGGGCCAGGCCCTGATCAAGGTCGTACGCGACGAGCTGACCGCGGTGATGGGCGCCGAAGCCAGCGACCTGAACCTCAACGTTCCGGCCCCGGCGATCATCCTGATGGCGGGCCTGCAGGGCGCCGGCAAGACCACCACCGTGGGCAAGCTGGCCAAGCACCTGAAGGAAAAGCGCAAGAAGAAGGTGATGGTGGTCTCGGCCGACGTCTACCGTCCGGCCGCGATCGAGCAGCTGAAGACCCTGGCCGAGCAGGTCGGGGTGCTGTTCTTCCCGTCCAGCGCCGACCAGAAGCCGGAGGCCATCGTCCGCGCCGCCATTGACGATGCGCGCAAGTCGTTCGTTGACGTGCTGCTGGTCGATACCGCCGGCCGCCTGGCCATCGACGAAGCGATGATGGCCGAGATCAAGGCCCTGCACGCGGCGGTCAACCCGGCCGAAACGCTGTTCGTGGTCGACGCCATGACCGGCCAGGACGCGGCCAACACCGCCAAGGCCTTCGGTGACGCGCTGCCGCTGACCGGCGTGGTGCTGACCAAGACCGACGGTGACGCCCGTGGCGGCGCCGCGCTGAGCGTGCGCTACATCACCGGCAAGCCGATCAAGTTCGTCGGTGTCAGCGAAAAGCCGGACGGCCTGGATGTGTTCCACCCGGACCGTATCGCCAGCCGCATCCTCGACATGGGCGACGTGCTGTCGCTGGTCGAGCAGGTCGAGCAGCAGGTCGACAAGGACAAGGCCGCCAAACTGGCCGAGAAGGTTGCCAAGGGCAAGAAGTTCGACCTGAACGACATGCGTGACCAGCTCGAGCAGATGCAGAACATGGGCGGCATCGGCGGCCTGATGGACAAGCTGCCGGGCCTGGGCAACATCCCGGACCATCTGAAGCAGCAGGTCAGCCAGGGCAAGGAAGTGCCGCGCATGATCGCCATCATCAGCTCGATGACCAAGAAGGAACGGCGCAACCCGAACCTGCTCAACGGCTCGCGCCGCGCCCGCATCGCCAAGGGCTCGGGCGTGACCCCGGCCGACGTCAACAAGCTGATGAAGCAGTACATGCAGATGGAAAAGATGATGAGCAAGATGGCCGGCGGTGGCATGAAGGGCATGTTGCGCAGCATGAAGGGCATGATGGGCGCGATGGGCGGCCGCGGCATGCCGTTCCGTTGATGCGATCGGCCGAGCCTGGGCTCGGCTTCTGCGGGCACCCGGACCCATGCCCGGGCAAGCTCGACGCCAGACCCGTCCTGCGCGCACCATGGGGGCCTGTCCGCAACGATGGGCCGTCATGCAGAGTTCCGCTGTAACTTCCCGCGTCGAGGCGTTCTGCCGGCGCTTTGACGTTTCCGTTCCGATCCTGCTGGCGCCGATGGCCGGTGCCTGCCCGGTGCCGTTGTCGGCCGCACTGGCCAATGCCGGCAGCATGGGGGCAATGGGCGCGGTGCTGTCGTCGTCGGCCGACATCGGCCACTGGATGCAGGATTTCCGCGCTGCCAGCAGCGGTCCGGCGCAGGTCAACCTCTGGGTGCCGGACCCGGTCCCGACCCGCGATGTTGCCGCCGAGGCCGCCAGCCGGACCTTCCTGGCGCAGTGGGGCCCGGAGGTGCCGGCCAGCGCCGCCGACGCCACGCCGGCGGATTTCGAAGAACAGTTCGCCGCGTTGCTGGCCGCGCGCCCGGCGGTGGCCTCGACCATCATGGGCGTGCTGCTGCCGCGCCACGTGCAGCAACTGAAGGACGCCGGCATTGCCTGGATCGCCTGTGCGACCACGCTGTCCGAAGCCCGCGCGGCACAGGACGCCGGTGCCGACGCGGTGGTAGCGCAGGGCATGGAGGCCGGCGGGCATCGCGGCGCGTTCGATCCGGCCATGGCCGAGCGCCAGCTGGTCGGCCTGTTCGCGCTGCTGCCACGCCTGGCCGACCACCTGCGGATTCCGGTCATTGCCGCAGGCGCAATCGCCGATGGCCGTGGCATCGCCGCCGCACTGACCCTGGGCGCCAGCGCGGTGCAGGTTGGCACCGCGTTCCTGCGCACCCCCGAAGCGGCGATCGCCTCGGCATGGGCCGATGGGCTGGCCGCCAGCGAACCGGAAGACACCTGGCCGACGCGGGCCTTCAGTGGCCGCCTGGGCCGTGGGCTGGCGACCGCGTATGTGCGGGCCGCCGCGGCCGAAAGTGCGCCGCTGCCGCGCCCGTACCCGGTGCAGCGTGGCTTGACCGCGCCGATGCGCAGGCAGGCCGTGCAGGAAAACCGCCTGGCTGCGATGCAGGCCTGGGCCGGGCAGTCGGCCTGGATGGCGCAGGCACGACCGGCCGCCGACCTGCTGCGCGACATGTGGAGCCAGGCGCAGGCCCTGCTGCGATGACGGTCACCTGCAACGGCCGGCCGGCACAGGTCGAGGATCTGCTGCCGGCGCTGGTCAACTATGGCCATTTCACTTCGCTGCAGGTGCGCGGCGGCGCCGTGCAGGGGCTGTCATTGCACCTGCAGCGGCTGTCCCTGGCGACGCAGGAACTGTTCGGCAGCGCGCTGGATGTCGCGCAGGTACAGGCGTGGATGGCGCAGGCCCTGCAGCAGGCCGGGCAGGCCGATGCTTCCCTGCGGGTGACGGTGTACTCGCGTCGCTTCGATTTCCGCAATCCGCTGGCGGCAGTGCCGGTGGATGTGCTGGTGGCGCTGAGCGCACCGGTGGCGCTGAGCGCGCCGAAACGCGTACGCAGCGTGGCCTGGCAGCGCGAACTGCCGCAGATCAAGCATGTGGGCACGTTCGGCCTGTTTGCCGAACGCCGCGCGGCGCTGGCAGCGGGGTTCGACGATGTGCTGTTTGTGACCACAGGCGGCGAAGTCAGCGAGGGCAGTACCTGGAACCTGGCCGTACACGATGGTGAACGGCTGCTCTGGCCGCAGGCGCCGGCCCTGCGCGGGACCGCCGAGGCCCTGCTGAAGCAGCACTGGCCCGGCCCGCAGCTGACCCGGCCGCTGGCGCTGGCTGAACTGGCCGGTGTGAAGGCGGCCTTTGCCTGCAACGCCAGCGGCCTGTGGGCGCTGGACGCCATCGATGGGAACGTCCTGCCGGGTTCGCAGGCATTGGCTGAACAGGGCAGGGCGGTGCTGGCGGCGGCGGCCTGGCAGGGATTGGAGGCGGATCCCCTTAGTACCGCAAGAGGGATCTGACCCCGGGCGAGCCGCTGGGGTTGGCTCGACGGGACTGTGCCGCTATAATCGCCCGCTTACCTCGCCATCCTGGCGACTGGGCAATAGGAAAAACACCATGGTCAAGATTCGACTGACCCGCGGCGGCGCCAAGAAGCGTCCGTTCTACCACATCATCGTCACCGACGTGCGCAGCGCGCGCGACGGCCGCAACATCGAGCGCGTTGGCTTCTACAACCCGGTCGCCCAGGGCGCCGAGAAGCGCATCGAGCTGGACCTGGCCCGCGTTGACCATTGGGTCAAGAACGGCGCCCAGCCGACCGACAAGGTCCGCAACCTGATCAAGGAAGCGACCAAGTCCCAGGCCGCTGCGGCCTGATCCTGACGGGCCACGCTTCGGCGTGGCCCTCTTGGTTGAAGCAGATGAAAGATATCGAGCGCCGCATCCTGCTGGGCAGGGTTGTCGGCGCTTTTGGTGTGCGCGGCGAGATCAAGCTCGAGTCCTGGACCGAGCCACGTTCCGCCATTTTCCGTTACCAGCCGTGGATCGTGCGCAGCCCGTCCGGCGTGGAAACCACGCTTGAAGGTGTCCGTGGCCGCGACAGCGGCAAGCACCTGGTGGCCCGGTTCCCCGGCGTCGAAGACCGCGATGCGGTCGAGGCGATGCGTGGCACCGAGATCTACGTTGCCCGCAGCGCGCTGCCGCCGCCGAAACCCGACGAATACTACTGGGTGGACCTGGAAGGCCTGGAGGTGAAGACCACCGAGGGCGTTGCCCTGGGCCAGGTCTCGCACCTGTTCAGCACCGGCGCCAATGATGTGGTGGTGGTGCGTGGTGACCGCGAGCGGATGATTCCGTTCGTGCAGCCGGACTTCGTGGTGTCCGTCGATTTCGAGGCCAACCTGGTCGTGGTCGACTGGGATCCCGAGTTCTGAGTGTGAGCATGCGTTTCGACGTCATCACCCTGTTCCCCGAGTTCCTCGCCCAGTCCGCTGGATTGGGCGTGGTCGGGCGTGCGCAGGAGAAGGGGTTGTTCAGCCTGCACGGCTGGAATCCCCGTGACTACGCCGAGGGCAACTACCGCCGGGTCGACGACCGTCCGTTTGGCGGCGGCCCGGGCATGGTGATGCTGATCGAGCCACTGCAGGCCTGCCTGCAGGCGATCCGCGATGCTGATCCGACCCCGGCGCGGGTGACCTATCTCAGCCCGCAGGGCGCGCCGTTGACCCAGGCCAAGGTGCGGGAACTGGCGGCGCTGCCGCGCATGGTCCTGCTCTGCGGTCGCTACGAGGGCATCGACGAGCGCTTCCTGGAAGCCAATGTGGACGAGGAGATCTCGCTCGGCGATTACGTGCTGTCCGGTGGTGAACTGGGCGCGGCGGTGATCATCGACGCCGTGGCCCGCCTGCAGGACGGTGCCCTGAACGATGCTGAATCGGCAGCGCAGGACAGCTTCGAAGGGGACCTCGGCCTGCTCGACTGCCCGCATTACAGCCAGCCGGCCCAGCACCCGCTGGGCGACGTGCCGGACGTGCTGCGTTCAGGCAATCATGCGGCCATCGCCGCCTGGCGCCGCCAGCAGTCGCTGCTGCGTACCGCGCAGCGGCGCCCGGACCTGCTGGATGAACAGGCGCTGGGCAAGGCCGACCGCACCTTGCTGGACCTGGCCCGCCAGGCCCGCACACAGAAGGCCAGCCCCTAGCGCAGGGCTGGCTTTATCGGCTATCATGGCCAATTCCCGCCAGCTCCGGCCGGCGCGCGCAGTACCCAAAACAAACGTGCAGCACAGTCCGGTGACTGCATGAGCCTACGTTGTCGAAACGACACGCCCACCCGAACAAGAATCGGTGTAACCCATGAGCAAGCTGAACAAGTCCATCGTCGCGGAATTCGAATCCGCCCAGATCACCCGCGAACTGCCGAAGTTCAGCCAGGGCGACACCGTTGTCGTCAACGTGAAGGTGAAGGAAGGCAACCGTGAGCGCGTGCAGGCCTACGAAGGCGTTGTGATCGGCACCAAGAATGCCGGCCTGAACTCCTCGTTCACCGTCCGCAAGATCTCGCACGGCTACGGCGTCGAGCGCGTTTTCCAGACCCACAGCGCCATCATCGACTCGGTCGAAGTGAAGCGCCGCGGTAAGGTCCGCGCCGGCAAGCTGTACTACCTGCGTGGCCTGGAAGGCAAGGCTGCCCGCATCAAGGAAGACCTGGCTGCCGCTGCGCAGGCCAAGGCTGCCCGTCTGGCCGAAAAGGCCTGATAAACAACTTCGGTTGTTGCCGCGACGGCCACCTTCGGGTGGCCGTTTGCGTTTCAGTCATTGCATCGGCCACGATTCGGCAATGAATGACATCCATCCGCGCTATCCCGCCGAGATCCAGGCGGCGCTGCGCTTCCTCGATGGCAGGGGGCTGGCGCGCGTGCAGTCGGCGCCGTTGCTGCACCGCCTGCTGTGGCGCATGGGCATCGCCCTGCCACCACCGATCCTGGCCGGCTTCGGCATCAATGCGCTGGTGCAGGGCCTGCTGTTCGGACTGTTCTGGACCGGCCTGATGTGGCTGATGCTGTGGCAGGGCAGTCAGCGCCCGCTGTTCCTGCTGCTGGTCGCCGGGCTGCTGGCCGGCGCCCTGTTTGGCGTCGTGATGGCAGCCCTGATGCGCTCGCTGCGCCGCCACCGCCGATTGCCGGACTGGAAGCAGTTCCTGGCCGGGCAGGTGCGATGAGTCGATGGCGCACTGCGCCGTGACCGGCCCCGGGCGCCGCGCTAGGCTGCGCGTTCCTGCCGATGGAGGTGCCGTGCGATGCCTGCCAAGCGAACCGCACCTTCCGCCGCGCCGCGGCTGCTGGCGGGCGGCAACCCGCAGATCGCCAAGGGCGAGGGCGACGCCACGGTGCAGGCCTATATCGCAGCGATGCCGGGCTGGAAGCGGCCACTCGGTGCACGCCTGGATGCGCTGATCGGGCAGGCCGTGCCGGGCGTGCACAAGGCGGTGAAGTGGAACTCGCCGATGTATGCAGTCGCGCCGGGCAAAGGCTGGTTCCTCAGCTTCCATTGCTTCACCCGCTACATCAAGGTGGCCTTCTTCCGCGGCGCGGCGCTGAAGCCGACACCGCCGGAGCCGTCCAAAAGTGCTGACACGCGCTACCTGCACATCCATGAGGATGGTGGGCTGGATGAGGGGCAGTTCCTCGATTGGGTGCGCCAGGCGGCGGCACTGCCTGGTGAACGCATGTAGTTAATCATGTAATCCGGCATTCCTGTTTCTTTCTGACGAGGGCTTGTAATGACCCGCCATGCGCCGAATCCTGCTGATGCCGTAACGTCGGCAGCGGAACTGATCGATGCACGCATCGTCGAGCTGGGGGACTGGCGTGGGGAAGCGCTCGCGCAGGTGCGCGCACTGATCCATGCCGCGCTGCCGGACGTGCAGGAAACCTGGAAATGGCGCGGTACGCCGGTGTGGGAGCACAACGGCATCCTGTGCACCGGCGAGGCCTACAGGCAGGCGGTGAAGCTGACCTTCGCCCAGGGCGCGGCTTTGCCTGACCCGAAGGGGTTGTTCAATGCCAGCCTGGAAGGCAACACCCGGCGCGCGATCGACATCCATGAGGGCACGATGCCCAATGCTGCGGCATTCAAGGCATTGCTGCGCGAGGCCGCGAAGTTCAACGCGGCAAGAAAAAAGCGCTGACCACCTCTCCCGTAGCGCCGAGACACGCTCGGCTGAACCCACCCGCAGGTTCACCCTGGCCGCGATGTATCCAACGCGGCATCCGGGTCGGCGACCGGTGATGGCGGGCACGCCGGAATCTCCGAGGGCGTAGCCAGTTCCTCGGCGTGCGAAGGCTTGTCCATCATCTTCGCCTTGCGCCAGCCGCCCCAGCGGTAGTACGCCAGCGACAGCAGCATCGACACCAGCGAGCTGACCGGGAAACTCCACCAGATCGCATCGGCGCCCCAGTACGGCTGCAGCAGTTCGGCGAACGGTACGCGCACGCCCCACAGCGAGCCGGCCAGGATCAGCAGCGGCGGAATCACCGCACCGGTGGAGCGCACCACGCCGGAGATCACGAAGCTGACGCCGAAGAAGAGGAACGAGCCGATCACCACGTGGTTGAGGTGGCGGGCAATATCCAGCGCCTGGCTGGCCGGTGGCAGGAACAGCGCCAGCAGCTGGCGATCGAACACCACCAGCGGCAGGATCAGCGCGCCGGTCAGCAGGAAGTTGAACAGCACGCCCTGGCGGGCGGTGCCGCGCACGCGGTCCCAGCGCTGCGCGCCGACGTTCTGCGCAGCCATCGACGAGCATGCGGCACCGATCGCCATCGCCGGCATCTGCAGGTAGTTCCACAGCTGCAGCGCGGCACCGTAACCGGCACCGGTAGCGGTGCCGTACTGGTTGACCATGGTCATCAGCAGGATCACCGACAGCGAGATCAGCACCATCTGCAGGCCCATCGGCACGCCCTTGACCACCAGCGCCTTGAGGATGGCGAAGTCGAGCTTGAACAGGCGCATGTCGGCGCGGCCCAGCCACAGCGTGTGGCGCTTGTGCCGCATGTACAGCAGCAGGCCGGCCAGCGACAGTGTCTGCGCGATGAGTGTGGCCCAGGCCGAACCGGCGATGCGCAGCGCGGGGAACGGCCCCATGCCGAAGATCAGCACCGGGTTCAGCACGATATCCAGTGCCACCGACACCATCAGGAAACGGAAGGGCGTGCGCGAATCACCGGCACCGCGCAGCGCAGCGGTGAGGAAGGCGAAGGCATACAGCGTCGGCATCGCCAGGAAGATGATCTGAAGATAGGCCTCGGCCAGCGGCAGCGAGGCCGCGGGCGTACCCATCGCCGCCAGCAGCGGATGCGCCATGAACCAGCCGGCGATGGCGATGATCACCGACAGCCCGATGAAGAAGGTGGCACTGGTGCCGACCACCCGCCGCGCCTGCGCGATGTCGCGCGCGCCGATGGCCTGGCCGATCAGGATGGTCGAGGCCATGCCGAAGCCGAACACCGAGCCGATCAGGAAGAACATGATGTTGTTGGCGTTCGCGGTGGCGGTCAGGGCCGCCTCGCCGAGGAAGCGCCCCACCCATACCGCATTCACCGAACCGTTCAGCGACTGCGCGATGTTGCCGGCCAGGATCGGCAGGGAAAACAGCAGGAGATTGCGGCCGATCGGGCCGGCGGTCAGGTCAAGCGGCGCTTTGGCCATGGAGTGGTGATCGAATCCCGGGAGGCGCACACTAGCACCAAGCCGGTTTGCAGGATGTGGCAATGCATCAACCACTGCAGGTGAAGCGGAACCTGGCGCTGGCCTTGATCGGCGCCCTGTTGGCCGCATGTTCGACGGGTGACCGGCTGGGCGATACCCAGGTGCGGCCGACCGACCGTCCGGAGTGCCTGGTCGGCAGTCAGCGCAAGGACCTGTCCGCCGGCGTACCGACCCTGATCGGGGGCAGCGGTTGCCGCACCGACCCCGACCACCCGCGCCCCCTGAACAAGCCAACGGAGTAGTACGCCCCGATGCACGAGCTTTCCGCGCTGTCGCCCAGTGTCCGCCTGGACATCTGGCTGTGGGCGGCCCGTTTCTTCAAGACCCGCAGCCTGGCCAAGCAGGCCATCGAGACCGGCAAGGTCAGCGTCGCCGGCCAGCGTCCGAAATCCTCGCGCGCGGTGCGCGTCGGCGAGCAGCTGCAGGTCGACCGCGGCGAGGAGCATTTCGAGATCCAGGTGCTGGGCCTGAGCGATCAGCGCGGGCCTGCACCGGCAGCGCAGCAGCTGTATGCCGAAAGCGAGGCTTCCAAGGCGCGCCGTGCCGAACAGAGGGCGCTGCGCATTGCCGCACGCGATGGCTTCCAGCCGCCGGAGCACAAGCCGGACAAACGCGCGCGGCGGTTGATCCGCGCGTTGGGTGATATCGACGCGTTGTAACCGGTCGCCGGACCAGGCCCGGCGACCGCCTGCTTGATCAGCGCTTGCTGCCCAGCAGGTTGCCACCCAGCTTGAGCAGGTCGCTCATGCCGAACTGGCCGTCGCCGTCCTGGTCCAGCACGCTGCCGAGCAGGCCGCCGGCAATGCCGCCCTGCTGCTGCACCTGCTGCTTTTCCTGGCCGAGCGCCTGGCTGAGCGCGCCGGCATCGGCCTGGCCGCCGCCGAGGCGCTGGGCGAGGAAGGCCATCACGATCGGCGCGAGGATCTGCAGCAACTGGCTGGTGCGGCCGCTGTCGAGCTGGGTGGCCTGCGCCAGGCCGGTTTCCACCTTCTGCTGGCTGCCACCAAAGATATGGCCGAGGATGCCGGCGCCATCGCTGGCGGCACCGCCGCCACCGCCGCCCAGCACCGAGCCGAGCACGCTGCCCAGGTCCAGTCCGCTGTGGTTGGTCTGCAGAGCACCCAGCAGGGCCTGCGCGCCCTGCGGCTGCGACGCGTTGTTGCCCAGCGCGCCCATCAGTACCGGCAGCGCGGCGCTGATCGCACCGGAGGCCTGGGTGTCGCTGATGCCGAGCTGCTGCGAGACCTGCTGCAGCGGGGCGCCTTGCAGCTTGGCGAGAAGTTCATCGGTCAGGCTCATCAGGGGAATCCTCGATTGGAGTTGGGCGTGCAGAAGGTACGACGGCGGCCGTTAAAACGGCGACGCCGCCTCACCAGGAGGCGGCGTGCCGTACACGGGGGAGGGCGATCAGAGCTCGATGTCTTCGGCGCCCGGGGTTGCGGTGGGGAAGTCCGCTTCCGGCTGTGCCGGCTTGAACGGGTCCGACGGCTGGCTGGCCAGTGCCTTCAGCGCGGCAGCGACGCCGGCGCCGTAGGCCGGGTCGGCCTTGCTGCAGTTGTCGATGTGGCGCTGCTTGATGAAGTCCGGCGCGTCGCCGAGGGCGCGGGCGGTGTTGGCGAACAGGCGATCCTTCTGGGCCTGGTTGTAGCTGCGGAACAGCGCGCCGGGCTGGCTGAAGTAGTCGGCGTCATCCTCGCGGAAGTTCCAGAAGTCGGCATCGCCGCGGATCTTCATCGGCGGTTCGCGGTACTCCGGCTGCTCCTGCCACTGGCCGTAGCTGTTCGGCTCGTAGTGCGGCAGGCCGCCGTAGTTGCCATCCACGCGCATCGCACCATCGCGGTGGTTGCTGTGCACCGGGCAGCGCGCCGCGTTGACCGGAATCTGGTGGTGGTTCACGCCCAGGCGGTAGCGCTGCGCATCGGAGTAGGCGAACAGGCGTGCCTGCAGCATCTTGTCCGGCGACGGGCCGATACCCGGCACCAGGTTGCTCGGTGCGAACGCCGACTGCTCCACGTCCTGGTACCAGTTGACCGGGTTGCGGTTCAGTTCGAACTGGCCCACTTCGATCAGCGGGTAGTCGCTCTTCGGCCACACCTTGGTCAGGTCGAACGGATGCACGCGGTAGGTTTCCGCGTCCAGTTCCGGCATGACCTGGATGAACAGCTTCCACTTCGGGAAGTCGCCCTTTTCGATCGCGGCGAACAGATCGCGGCCGTGGCTCTCGCGGTCATGGCCGACCAGGATCTGCGCCTGTGCGTCGGTGAGCGATTCGATGCCCTGCTGGCTGACGAAATGGAACTTGACCCAGAAGCGTTCGCCATCGGCATTGGTGAAGCTGTAGGTATGCGAGCCGAAGCCGTGCATGTGGCGGAAGCTGCGCGGGATGCCGCGGTCGCTCATCACCACGGTGACCTGCAGCAGGGCCTCGGGCAGCAGGGTCCAGAAGTCCCAGTTGTTGCGCGCGCTGCGCAGGTTGGTATGCGGGTCGCGCTTGACCGCCTTGTTGAGGTCGGCGAACTTGCGCGGGTCGCGCAGGAAGAACACCGGCGTGTTGTTGCCGACCAGGTCCCAGTTGCCTTCTTCGGTGTAGAACTTCAGCGCGAAGCCGCGGATGTCACGCTCGGCATCGGCGGCGCCACGCTCACCCGCCACGGTGGTGAAGCGGGCGAACATCTCGGTCTGCTTGCCGACCTTCTCGAACAGCTTGGCACGGGTGTACTTGCTGATGTCGTGGGTGACGGTGAAGGTACCGAACGCGCCCGAGCCCTTGGCGTGCATGCGGCGCTCGGGAATGATCTCGCGGTTGAGGTTGGCCAGCTTTTCCAGCAGCCAGACATCTTCCATCAGCAGCGGGCCGCGCGGCCCGGCGGTCTTGCTGTTCTGGTTGTCCACCACCGGCGCGCCGAAGGCCGTGGTCATCGGCGTGACCGGATCGTCGCCGTGCTTCTGCTTCGGCGTGGTGCTGAGCTCGCGCTGCTGCTGTGCGCCCTGCTCAGGCGACGGTGCGCTGTGATACGGGCACTTGGCGTTGTTGTTGTCGGACTGGCTCATTGGCTGGCTCCTGGTGGCGGTGAAGACGTGGGAAACATCTTCACTCGACTTTAGCTATGGCCAGATGAAATGAATAATCGAATGATCCGTTCAGGTTGATAGTTTGGGCCTATCGAAAGGCGTGATCGCATTCGCCTGGCCTTTCGATTGGCGCGGCGCTGCAACCGACAGCCAGGGCCTCCTGCAGGGCGTCGGGAGGCCCACCGGGCGCGGTCCTACAGCAGCGCCTTCAGCCGGTACAGCGCTTCCAGCGCCTGTTTCGGCGTCAGCTCGTCGGGCTCGATGGCCGCCAGCGCTTCCTGTGCCTTGCTGGCGGGGGCACTGAACAGGCCGAACTGCTGCGGCGCATCCAGTGCCTGCGGCGCCAGCTCGGCGGCGTGGCTTTCACCGCCGCGCTGTTCCAGTTCGGCCAGGCGGCGGCGCGCCTGCGCCACGGTGGCGCGCGGCAGGCCGGCCAATGCAGCCACCTGCAGGCCGAAGCTGCGGTTGGCCGGCCCGTCCTTCACTGCGTGCATGAACACCAGCGCTTCGCCATGCTCGACCGCGTCCAGGTGCACGTTGGCGATGCCGCTGCGGCCGCCTTCGTGCTGCTCGTCGGCCAGCGCGGTCAGTTCGAAGTAGTGGGTGGCGAACAGCGTGTAGCAGCGGTTCTGGTAGGCAAGGTGGCGCGCCACCGCGTCGGCCAGGGCCAGGCCGTCATAGGTGGAGGTGCCGCGGCCGATCTCGTCCATCAGCACCAGCGAATGGGCGGTGGCGTGATGCAGGATGTAGCTGGTCTCGGCCATCTCGACCATGAAGGTCGACTGCCCGCGGGCGAGGTCGTCGCCGGCGCCGATACGGGTCAGGATGCGGTCGATCGGGCCGATCAGCGCACGGCTGGCCGGCACGAAGCTGCCGATGTGGGCCAGCAGCACGATCAGCGCGTTCTGCCGCATGTAGGTCGACTTGCCGCCCATGTTCGGGCCGGTGATGACCAGCATGCGACGGTCCGGATGCAGGTCCAGGTCGTTCGGTTCGAACGGCTGCTCGCGCACCGCCTCGACCACCGGGTGGCGGCCGCGCTCGATCTTCAGGCAGGGCTCGGCCTGCAGCTCCGGGCGTGCCCAGTCCAGCGCCTGTGCGCGTTCGGCGAAGGCCGCCAGCACGTCCAGTTCGCTCAGCGCGGCGGCGCACTGCTTCAGCGGTTCCAGCTGCGCGCCGAGGGTATCCAGCAGTTGCTCGTAGAGGTACTTCTCACGCGACAGCGAGCGGTCGCGCGCGGACAGTACCTTGTCCTCGAATGCCTTCAGTTCTTCGGTGATGTAGCGCTCGGCATTGGTCAGCGTCTGCCGGCGGGTGTAGTGCACCGGTGCGCGGTCGGACTGGCCCTTGCTGATCTCGATGTAGTAGCCGTGCACGCGGTTGTAGCCCACCTTCAGGGTGGGAATGCCGCTGCTCTCGCGCTCGCGCAGTTCCAGATCGACCAGGAACTGGTCGGCGTGGGTGGACAGGCGGCGCAGTTCGTCCAGCTCTTCATCGAAGCCGTCGGCCAGCACGCCGCCATCGCTCAGCTTCAGTGGCGGCATCTCGGCGATTGCGCTGGCCAGCAGCTGCGCGCATGCGTCATGTTCACCCAGCGCAGCATGCAGCGCCTGCAGGCGCGGCGAATCCAGCGGCGCCAGCACCTCGCGCACGGCTGGCAGCAGGCCCAGGCCATCGCGCAGGGTCGAGAAATCACGCGGTCGCGCCGAGCGCAGCGCGACGCGGGTAAGGATGCGTTCCAGGTCGCCGAGGCGGCGGAACTGCTCGCGGATGTCGGCATCGCTGCCGCGGTCGATCAGGGTTTCCACGGCATGGTGACGCTGCACCAGCACCTCGCGCAGGCGCAGGGGACGGTGCAGCCAGCGCCGCAGCAGGCGGCCGCCCATCGGCGTCACCGTGCTGTCGAGCACGCCCAGCAGGGTGTTGCGGGTATCGCCGTCGACGCGCGTATCCAGTTCCAGGTGGCGGCGGGTGGCGGCGTTCATCGCGATGGCCTCGCCGGCGGTTTCCATCGCGATCGAGGTCAGGTGCGGCAGGCGCTGCTTCTGGGTTTCCTCGACATAGCCGAGCAGGGCGCCGGCCGCAGCGGTGGCGCGCGGCTTGTCGTCGATGCCGAAGCCGCTCAGGTCATGCAGCTTGAAGAAGTTCAGCAGCTGGCGGCGGCCGCTGTCGGCGTCGAACAGCCACGGCGCCCGGCGGCGCACGCCGGTGCGCTGGCGCAGGAAGTCGGGCCAGTTCTCCTCGTCGGGGACCAGCAGCTCGGCCGGTTCCAGCCGTGCCAGCTCGGCTTCCAGTGCGTCGTCGGTTTCCACTTCGTTGACCAGGAAGCGGCCACCGGCCAGGTCGGCCCAGGCCAGGCCGTAGCCCTGCTTGCTGCGCGACAGCGCCATCAACAGGGTGTCGCGGCGCTCGTCCAGCAGCGCCTCATCGGTGACGGTGCCGGGGGTGACAATGCGCACCACCTTGCGTTCGACCAGGCCCTTGGCCAGTGCCGGGTCGCCGATCTGCTCGCAGATCGCCACCGATTCACCCAGGGCGACCAATCGCGCCAGGTAGCCCTCGTAGGCATGCACCGGCACGCCGGCCATCGGGATCGGCGCACCGCCGGAACTGCCGCGCTGGGTCAGGGTGATGTCGAGCAGGCGTGCGGCCTTGCGCGCATCGTCGTAGAACAGCTCGTAGAAGTCGCCCATGCGGAAGAACAGCAGCAGGTCCGGATACTCGGACTTGGCTGCGAAGAACTGCTTCATCAGCGGCGTGTGTTCGGCGGACTTGTCTTTGGACATGGCACTCGTGGATCAGGGCATCCGGCCGCGCCGGAAGGCAGCGGCAGCGGAGCAGGTACAGGGCCGTCCATGGTAACTGCTGGGGCCGTGTGCCGCCGCAGCCCCAGGCGCACGGCGCCGGCGCGGGGAGCGCCGTCAGGCCGGGACCAGGGTGATCTGCCGGTGGCTGGCGAAGATCTCCATCACGATCTCGAAGTAGGTCTGGCCCTCGCCCCGTTGCAGGGCGTCCAGCTGGCGGGCAATGGCCTGCGGGTTGAAGCCGGCGGGCGCCTGCAGTTTGGCCTGCAGCCAGCGACGGGTGGCATCGGTGCCCAAGGCGCTGCGGCTGTGCGCGATGCCACGCCAGACCACCGTGGCCTGGGCGTGGCCGTTCAGCACGCCATATGCGCCATGCAGCAGGTCATCCAGTGCGTCCAGGCTCGGTCCGAGCTGCCAGTCCTCGCCGGCCATGAACACGCGGTTGATCTCCGCGTACAGGCTGGGGATGTCATGGATGGCGCTGCCTTCGATCTGCAGGATGAGTGTCATGCGCCCACTGTAGCGGTGCCGGCGGCAGTCTGCTGACCGTCATTGAAGCAATCAGGACCGGGAGTGGGCCGGAAGCGCTTGACCATGGCATGGGGCTACGCATGGAAATCGTATTATGTGCGGATCCTGCGCGGTGGGGTGTTGGCTGATCTGTCCACGTTGTGAGCAAGGTGAAGTGCTTGAGGCTCACCTCAAGCAGGAGTGGGCACTTCGGCGGGCGACTCGCGTGGCTCCGATAAACGGATTTGGGTGATATGTGGATTCCTTCCAGTTTTCGATTGAGCGCTTTCTGAGCGTTGATGATGTGCGCGCGGTGCTGTCGGAGTCGCTGGGTGTGCCGCAATCAATTGTGTTCGATTCTGATGCGTATTGGGATCACGCGCAGATTGAGGGGGCGGTGGGGATATGGGTCATGCATGATGACGGCCCGTTCAAGACCATCGTCAATGCCTATAGCGGCTTGAATCTAAGCGATGAGGAGCTCGGGCGTCTGGCCATTCGGATGGCGCCGAAGTTCGAGTCAGGGGTTCTGGTCGGGGATCACTTCAGTAATGCTCCTGATCTGGAGGGGCGCTTTGCTGTCTGCTATCCGGACGGGAGTTTGAGATTTGGGTATGAAGTGGAGGGGGCTATTGAGTTCTTTGAATGATCGATCCTTTGCGTTCTGCGCGCCGCGATTTCCCAACGTTGACCTGCTGGATAGTCGGAATGCCCGGCCTGGTGTGTTTGATCTGAATCTGACAGTGAGGGGGATGGATGTTGAGTGAGCCTTCCTGGGTGGTTCGTGGCAAGACGATCAGAGGTTTGATTGATGAGCTCATGACCTTCGATGATCTGGACATGCAGGTGGAGATCTCCGTTGATGGCGGTGATACCGTTCGGCCCATAAGCCTGGTTGGGCAGGATGAAGGGAAGTGCGTGCTGTTCTATTTCGGCGCTGACGCTTGATGCTGGGCTTTTTCTCAATGTGTCCTTCTTCAACTATTCCTCGGAATCTTGGCCCTGATTGACGTCGCCTCGGCGCTGAATTGAATGGAGAGTCATCAGGCGAGTGGCAGGGAATCGCCGCAATGGGGTCCGAGCAGGCTGTGCAAGGCGACAGCAATGACTGCGATGCCTTCAAAGAACAGGAGGCGTGTAATGGGAACTGGATATGTGGTCGTGCTGAACGCTGGTGAGACGATTCCCGAGAGGAATTCCCTGGTCCATCAGGCCTGGGGTGATGTTCCGTTCTCGTACTTTCAGGGCCACGAAAGCATGGCTGAAAGCGAATTTCTTGACCTGAAGGTCAACAAATGGGAGATCAATGCCGAGTGGAGCCGGAACCCGGACGGCGAGCTGTGGATCAGGATTGAGATAGTGAGGGAGGCGCGGGTTGCAGAATGGCTTGCGACCCATGGCCTGGCATGGATGGCCGGGATGGGTGGGGTCTTGCTCATCGCCGAGATGGATGAGGGGGGCGGTGAACTTGACGAAATTCTGTTAGCCCGTCTCGTGTCGGTTCTTAGTCCGGGCAATAGGGCTTTCCTCTGGTGTAATGGGCTTCATGAGATTGATGGCGAGTACATTTCACGTCTTCCTTCCCGGGAGGACGTTCTCGAGCGATTGCGCCGCTGTTGATTGTCGCAGTCTGCGCAGTTGTTCTGGATCTGCTTGAACTGGATGCTTGCAGCGGAAGTGTTGAGGTTGTTTTCTTTTCGGGGTTGAATGGCATGGTCATGAGTGCGGTCTTCTTTCCATGCTGGGACGGTGACAGGTACGTTGTCTCATGTGATGAGCGGGTTGCCGATTCGGGCTCCGTGGCATACGGTCAGGGATCCGGTGCTGGGGAGATCGCCGCCTGGTTGGACGGTGATTTTGGCTGTCTTGGAAGAGGCAGTGAGCAGCGCACCCGAGGATCATTCGACGCCGTGGCGTCTGATGCCAAAGGAGGGAGCTGCGTCCACTTTGGCGAAGGGCATGTCGTCCTCCGCGTACGAGACCTGTTCCTGGTGTTCTCCAGGTGGAACAGGAACAACGTTGCTCTGTTGAACAAAACGCAGATTGTCAGCGTTCTGGACCTGTACGCGTCTTTCCGAAGTGTCAATCCGCGGAGGAGGGAACGTCCGCCGGCGCCGTTCGAGTTCGAGTTCGAGGCCGAGGGCGACGATGCAATCCGTCGCTTCGCGGATGCGGGCGGCGATGTCGCAAGGCTCGAGGACGGCTTCAGTGCCTGATCTGAAAAAGGTAGGCAGAACGTGCGCTTGTCCAGAGCCGGAGCGCTGCGATGGCTCTGGTTTGTGCTGGTTGCTTGGGTGTTTCCCAAACAGGAAACGTCGTCCTTTCGAGCCAGGTCAAGAAGTATCTGAAGAAGAGCAATGAAGGGTTTTCGAATCAGTTCCGGAGTCAGTACTGAATGGATGTGCGCAGCGGGTGATGGGCATGCGCGATGTGAAGATCATTGGGTTGCTTTCGGAAGTGATGGTGAACAATGCTTGATGCCTGGTTGGATAGTTCGGATGCCCGGGATTTCGTTGAGAGGGTCCGGCTCCTTGATGTGGATGTGATCTGGTGGAACAGCTTTGACTATCTTCCCCATCTCTCGTTCGAGGAAAGGAAGCAGTTCTTTCATGTAGGGTTGAGCACGGTTCTGCAGGACGGCGAGGTCAGGCTCGAAGATGCTGATGGCCTCTGGTCCGGTGCTGTAGATGAGCAGGTTGAGCGGTTCATGGCGGCTTGGCCGCCTGAGACGGACTGGGATCCGGATATGTTCTGGATTGCCAAGCCGGGATACGGCTGGGTTCCCGGCGGCTTTGTCTGGAGACTGGAGGGCGGTGGCCACTTCAGTCCATAGCTGCGCCATTCGGTTGACCCATTGCGTGCGCTGGGCTGAACGCCGAGAGCGAACACACTGCAACGCCTTGGCGCCGCGCCAGCAGGTGTGCTGCGAACCGCTGATAGCAAGAAACCGGTTGTTGATGGGGATGACGTCGTGGAAAGACGTGATGGAGTGCTGTCTGAGGTGATCAGGAATGTTCTTCATTACTCCTATGGCTATTCCATGGGAGCACTGTGGATCAACATGAATGTTGAGCTGGAGGGGTGTGACATCAGCTTCGAGCTGCAGACGGAAGGGTTCTTTTCGATGCTGAAGATGCTGATGATGGACGGCAAGGTGAAGCTGGCTGCGCAAGGGGTCTTTGCTGATGGGGATGTCGATACGCAGTTGGGTGTGCTTCGCCGGGCCTGGCCGGCCGTGAGAGAACAGGCAGATCTCGATGAGTACGGATTCTGGTTCCTTGCCGATGCGCCGTTTGGGTTGGTGTGGATGACACCTGAAGGCGACGTCTGGACCTGAGATGCCTGACGTCGCTGCCGCTTTCCAGGCGCGCTCGTGATCGGTATTGAATGCCGGAGGTTGATTGTTTCTGTGGCTGATCGTTGGAAACTCTTCGGTGCAGGCTTCACCAGCCATCCTGTGAGTGCTGACGCATGCGCTTTCTGGTCACCCGTCGGGGTCCGGATCGCGCAGCCAGATTCGTGAACTGCATGTGATGATAATCGCCGGTTCTACGCTTTATCGATATGTCGGAAAGATATAGCGCTTCCTGTTGCGGGTGTATTTCACGCCTGTATGCACAGTTCCATATTTTTGGATCGATATAATAATATCCGTCCATAAAGTTTCCCTGGCGCGCGCCGCCACCGATCGTACGGCCACGATCAAGGGAATTGAGATGCTCGCCTTACGCAACCTCCGAGTGGGATCCCGGCTGGGTGCCGGGTTTGGTCTGCTGCTGCTTTTCATCATGGCCATCGTCGGCCTGGTGCTGTACGGAAACCACCTGAAGTCCGCCCAGTTCGAGAAAGTGGTGGACGTCAACATGGTGAAGATGCGGCTGTTGAACGACATGCTCGATACCAATAATGCGGTGCTGATGCACCGGCGGTTGATGGTGATCAAGCGCGGCGAGGATTTCGACAAGGATTATCAGAAGGCGCAGCAGCTGTCGCAGACCTACGACGGTATCTGGGCCAAGTACATCAAGATTCCGCGCGATGCCACCGGCGATACCCTGGTGGCGCGGATCGAGGCGGCACGCAAGGCCACCGACGCATCCACCCAGCACCTGCATGAGCGGATGAAGGCGGGCGATTTCGATGGTGCCGCCAAGGAGCTGCTGGCCGAACACGGCCTGGCCACCGCATGGAATGAGGCGATCTCGAGCCTGCTGCGGCATCAGGAAGAGCTGACCGCACGTAGCCGGGAAGAGTACCGATCGACCGAATCCTGGACCGGCACCCTGTCGATCGTGTTTGGTGTGATGAGCCTGCTGCTCGGCTCGCTGGCGGCGTGGGCGATCACCCGCAGCCTGACCCGTCCGCTGGAAGGTGCGGTGAAGCTGGCCGACGGCATTGCCAGTGGCCGCCTGGACAGCGCCATCGACGCCTCCGGCAATGACGAGGTGACCCAGCTGCTCAGGTCGATGCAACGCATGCAGGCGCAGCTGCAGTCGGTGATGGCGGCGCAGGGCGAACTGGCCCGCCAGCATGACGCCGGCAGCCTCAGTTACCGCATGGATGAAAGCGCCTTCCCTGGCGACTACGGGCGCATGGTGCATGAGACGAATGCGCTGGTCGGCTCGCACGTGCAGGTGCAGAACCGGTTGATCGAGGTGATGAAACACTACGCCCGCGGCGACCTGTCGGTGGACATGGATCCGCTGCCCGGCGAGAAGGCGGCGATTACCCAGGCCATGGACGAGACCAAGGCCAGCCTGTCAGCGATCAACAGCGAGATCCGCCGCCTGGCCACGGCGGCGGCAGCGGGTGACTTCAGCCTGCGCGGCGACGAAGATCGCTTCGCCAACGATTTCCGCGACATGGTGGCCGGGCTCAACGGCCTGATGCAGACCACCGACGGCAATCTGGTGCAGGTATCGACGCTGCTGCAGGCGATCTCGCGCGGTGACCTGACGGTACGCATGCACGGTGATTTCCACGGGGTATTCGCCCGCATGCGCGACGACTGCAATGCCACCGTCGACCAGCTCAAGCAGATCGTCGGTCGTATCCAGGCCAGCGCCTCCAGCATCAACCTGGCGGCGGGCGAGATCGCCTCGGGCAATACCGACCTGTCGCGGCGTACCGAGCAGCAGGCGGCGAACCTGGAAGAGACCGCCGCCTCGATGGAGGAGCTGACCTCCACGGTGAAGCAGAATGCCGAACATGCCCGCCAAGCCAACCAGCTCGCCATCGGCGCGCATGGGGTCGCCTCACAGGGCGGCGAAGTGGTCGGCCAGGTGGTGACCACGATGTCGGGGATCGAGGCGTCGTCAAAGAAGATCGCCGAGATCATCTCGGTCATCGACGGCATCGCCTTCCAGACCAACATCCTGGCGTTGAACGCAGCGGTGGAAGCCGCGCGTGCCGGCGAGCAGGGCAGGGGCTTTGCGGTGGTGGCCAGCGAGGTGCGCACGCTGGCGCAGCGTTCAGCGGGGGCGGCCAAGGAGATCAAGGGCCTGATCGAGGATTCGGTTGGCAAGGTTGCCGACGGATCGGCGCTGGTACGCCAGGCAGGCACCACGATGGGCGAGATCGTGGCTTCGGTGCAGCGGGTGACCGACATCATGGCCGACATCTCCGCCGCCTCGCAGGAGCAGAGCTCGGGGATCGAGCAGGTCAACCAGGCGGTGGTGCAGATGGACGAGACCACCCAGCAGAATGCGGCGCTGGTGGAAGAGGCCAGTGCTGCGGCACGTTCGATGGAAGAGCAGGCCAACCTGCTGGCCGAGGCGGTTTCGGTGTTCCGTACCGGAGCGGCCACCGCTGCGGCGGTGGTGCGCCCGGCGTTGGCAGCGGTCGCCTCGACGGTCACGCCGGTGCGCCGGCCCGCAGCACTGTCGCCGCGCATCGAACCGACACTGGCGGCCAACGCCGGTGGCTGGGAAGAGTTCTAGCAAGCGAGTACGCCGGCAGGGAGACGGCGCCCATCGCGATGGGCGCGGATTTTCTTCCTGAACGGGCGATGGCCGATACCGCTGCGTCGACGCCTATTTCACTTCCGGTTGCCAACCGGGGGCGGACACTGGTGCCATACCGGACCCTAGGAGATGGCCATGAAGACCTCGACCCGATTGATTGTGCTGGGCACGCTGCTGGCGGCCTCGTCCGTCGCAGGCGCGCAGAACTATGGGCCGCGTGATGAAGGACGCAGGTTCAACGACGGCAGCCGCGTGGTCTGCAAGAACGTGGAAGTGCAGCGCAACTCACGCGACCCCAACCGTATTGCCGGTACCGCTACCGGTGCGGTGATTGGCGGCCTGCTCGGCAACCAGGTCGGCGGCGGCAACGGCAAGAAGCTGGCGACCGTGGCGGGCGCCGTGGCCGGCGGTGCAGCGGGCCGACACATCCAGGGCAACCAGCAGCAGAAGAACGGTGATCGCGTGGTCGAGCGCCGTTGCGAGCGCGTGTATCGCTGACAGCTGATGCCACCCGCGTAATCCCCTTCCGCATCGCAGTACCTCGAACGCCGGCTCAATGCCGGCGTTCGTCGTTGTGTAAAAAAGGGGACGGAGGGGATTAAGTCGCAATCCCCCAATACGGCCGCTTACGACTTAATCCCCTCCGTCCCCTTTTTAGTGAGGAGGCGCCAGGTGGCGAGGCTGCCGTAGAGCAGCAGCAGGGCGGTGAGGGTGATCAGTTCGTGGCTGACTTCGGTCAGGCGGGCGTCCATCTGGTTCAGGCGCACCATCAGGTTGATGCCGGAGGTGGTCGGCAGCAGCTGCGCCAGCCACACCAGCGGACGCGGGGTCATCACCGCCGGCCACGACAGGTTGGCCAGGAAGAACAGCGGGATGGAGGTGGCGATGATGTACTGGAAGGCACGTTCGCGGGTGCGGAAGAAGCTGCCGATGAACAGGCCGAACGCCACCGTAGCGGCAATGAACAAGGTGCCACCCAGCAGCTGCCCCAGTGGGTTGCCGCCGCGCGGATAGTCCTGCACCCAGGCGGTGAACCCGGCGTAATAGAACAGGCCGAACAGGCCGATCAGGCCGAACCCCAGGGCCATGCCGGCAAGGGTGGGCAGATCGAAGCGCAGGCGCCGGCCCAGAGCCAGGCGACGGCCACCGAGCAGGACGCCGATGCCCATCAGCAGGGTCTGGTGCACGATCAGCTCGGCCACGCCAGGCACGATCGCGCTGCCATAGCCTTCCTGGGTGTTGTACAGAGGACGCTGCACCAGGGTGACCGGCGGTGCCTGCGGCGCGCCCATGAAAGCGGCCTGGCCGACCACCGCCTCGCGCCCGAACGCACCCAGCGCGTCGGCCACGCTGCCCAGTACCCAGCTGGCGCGGCCCAGGTAGGCGCCGTTGCCGAGCAGCACCAGCTTGGCTGGATGACCGCGCAGGATGTCGCGCTCCAGGTTTGCCGGGATCAGCACGATACCTTCGGCATGGCCGGCTTCCAGCTGCTGGCGCGCGCTGTCGATGTCCGCCGGTTGCCCGACCACGCGTGCAACCCGGAGGGCATCAAGCTTTCGCAGCAGTTCGCGGCTGGTCGCGCTGTGGTCTTCATCCACCACCAGCACCGGCAGGTTGCCGGCCACCTGGTGGCGGTAGGCGGCCGGGTAGAAGAACGAGTACAGGATCACCGCGCCGACCATCACCACGATCGCATAGCGGTCGCACAGCACCGCCATCAGGGTCTGCCGCAGGCTGCGCCAGAGTGCGCTCATGCGTCGGCTCCCGCGGGCTGCGCGGCCGCGGGCGTGCGCGCGAAGGCGATCAGGCGCAGGCCACCGATGCCGCCGGCCAGCAGTGACATCAGCAGCAGCGTGCCCATCGGCCACAACGAGACCAGCAGCGGCGAACCGATGAACTGCTGCTGGGTCTGCAGCTTGATGTAGGCGCTGAGCGGCAGCAGCTGATGCCAGACGCGGGTGAACAGGGGGCCGTCCAGTACCGGGAAGGTGGCGCTGGAGAACGCCAGCGCGGTGCCGATGCTCAGGCCGACCGCGGACAGGGCGGTACCCATGTCGCGGGTCACCCCGACGAAGAACAGGGCATAGGCGGCGGTGGCGAGGTAGAACAGCGGCTGCGCAAGCAGCAGCAGGAGTACGCTGCCGGCCACGCCATCACCGCGCAGCCAGGCCAGGTAGCCGAGGCCGAGCGCACCGTACAGCGAGAACAGCAGCACGTACGGCGCGATCTTGCCGGCGATGGCGGCCCACGGCGTGCGGCCCAGCCACGCGGGCAGGGTGCCGTCGCGGATTTCGCGGCCGAGGCTGCCGGCCACCGCCAGTGCCAGCACCAGCGACAGTACCGCCGGGAAGATCAGCGGCAGCAGGAACAGTTCGTAGCTGCGCGCAGGGTTGTAGAGGATGTCCGACTGCACCGCGATCGGCGCCGCACGCAGCTTGGCCGGCCCGACCTGCAGGCCGATGCGCTCGCGCAGCAGCCGCGCGTTCCAGGCCGAGACCGCATCACCGATATCGCGCGCGGCGGACTGGCCGGTGGTCATGTAGGTGGCGTTGTAATAGGCAAACACCGTGCCCTGGCGGCCGCGCAATGCCTGCCGGGTGACGTCGCGCGGCACCAGCACGATGGCGAACACCTCCAGGCTACGCAGCTGCGAGCGCGCTTCCTCGAGGTCGGCCGGTTGCCGGGCGATGCGCACGCCCGGGCTCGCATCGAGCATGCGCAGCAGCAGTCGGCTGTCGCTGCTGTGGTCGAGGTCGACCACCGCGATCGGGATATCGCGCATCACCGAAGGGGTGAACATCCACGCCATCACCCCCAGCATCAGCAGCGGCAGCACGCTGACCAGCATCAGGTCGGCACGGTTGCTGCACAGCGCGCCCAGCTCGCGCCGCCACGAAGCGGCGAAGCCGCCGCGGTCGGGGTTCAGTGCTGGGGCCATGCGAACAGCACGCTCATGCCGGGGCGGAAGCCCTCGATGCGGCGTACCGGGCGCACCCGCACCTCGAAGCTGCGGACGTCGTAGCCGGACGATTGGCGGGTGGTACGCCAGGTCGCGTAGTCACCGGCCGGATTGATGAAGTAGACCTCGAACTCGGCGTCCTGGCCGAGTGCCGGCACGCTGCCCGTGAGCTTGCTGCCGACCTTCAGGCCCTGCATCTGCGATTCGCGCAGGTTCATCGCCACCCACATGCGGTCGATGTCGACCAGGGTGAACACCGGGTAGCCGGCCGGCACCAGTTCACCCGGGTCGGCCATGCGCTTGTTGATCTCGCCGGCGACCGGCGCGCGGCCTTCCACCTCGGCGCGCGCGGCATTGACCTCGGCCACTGCGCCCTGCGCCTGCTGCACCTGGCCCTGCGCGGCACGCTTGTCCTGCTCGCGTGCGCCGGCCAACGCCATGTCGTATTGCGCGCGCGCAGCCCGCGCCAGCTCGCGCGAACTGGTGGCCTGGGCCAGCGCTTCATCGCGCTTCTGCCGGGTCATCACGCCTTCGTTGAACAGGTTCTGCACGCGCTGGTAGGTGGCTTCGGCCAGCGTTGCACCGGCTTCGGCGCGCTTCCAGTTGGCTTCGGCGGCGCGGATGTCCTCGCTGCGCGCGCCTTCGTCGGCCTTGTCCGCGACGGCCTGCGCCGCAGCCAGCGCGCCATGGGCCTGCTGTTCCTTGGCGGCAACCTCGGGGCTGTCGAGCAGGAACAGCACCTGTCCGGGCTGTACGCGATCGCCCTCGCGGACCTTCAGTTCGGCCACGCGTGCGGTGATCTTGGCGGCCACATTGATCGTGTCCGCATCGGCCATGCCCTGGATCTGGTCAGCCGGGCTGCGCCAGGCCAGCCACAGGCCCAGCACCACCACGGTCAGCAGGACCACCACCAGGATCGGTCCCAGCCGACGCTTGCCGGGGGGCGTTGTCGCTTCGTCGTGCAGCACATCACTCATGGTCGATCACCTCATCCGCACGCCGCCGGAACTCTTCGAAACGGTCCATCTGTCCACTGACCTCCAGCAACTGTGCCAGCGCAACATCGTATTGGTAGGCGGCCTGCGCGCGCTCGACGCGGGCACCGCCGAGGCCGAGCCGTGCGTCGATCACATCCAGCGAGGTGGCCTGGCCTTCGCGGAACGCCAGTTCCTGCAGGCGCAGGTTTTCCTGGGCCTGGGCGATGCTGCTGTCGAGCAGCACGAACTGCTGGCGCGCGCTTTCCAGTTCGTTCCAGGCCTTGCGCACGCCCAGTGCCACCTGGTTCTCGGCTTCGCGCAGGCCGGCCTCGGCCTGCTCCTGCTGCGCACGCGCGGCGCTGATCTGCGCCGGTCGCGAGTTCGGCGACAGGAAGGTGTACTTCAGGCCGATGCCGAAGGCCCAGTCCGGATCGGTCAGCATTTCATCGCGGCGGCGGAAGTCGTACTGGCCGAAGGCGAAGATCTGCGGCTTCAGCTTGGCCTGCTGCACGCGCACACCCTGTTCGGCCTGCGCCACCATCGCCCGCAGGCGCGCGATCTGCGGTTGCCGCGCCTGCGCGGTACGCTCGAAGCTGGCGACCGGTTGCAGCGGCGCACGCTGCACGAACAGCGGCGATACCGGCTGCACCTCGCCGCCGCTGCGCAGCAGCGTAGCCAGCGCGGCCTTCAGCGTGGCCAGGTCGTTGACCGTCTTCTGGTATTCGCGCTCGGCCTTGTCGCGGGCCACGGTGGCCTGCAGGCGCTGGGCGCGGGTGGCGAAGCCCTCGCGCTCGAGCTTTTCCGCGTCGGACAGGTGGCGGTTGAGGCCGTCGCGTACATCGCGGCGCACGTCCACGGCCTGCTCGGCCAGGCGCTGGCCGAAATAGGCCTGCGCCAACTGCACGGTCAGTGACTGGCGCTGTGCTTCGCGCTCGGCGCTGGCCTGTTCATGGGCGGCGCTGGCGGCACGTTGCGCGGCCGGAATCACCCCGCCGGTGTACAGCGGCAGCACTGCGGTCACCACCGGGCGCGTACGCCAATCGCGCTCGGTGAATGACAGCGGCGAGTCGATGCCAAACGCTTCGGCCACCGGCGCCAGCGAACCCAGCGGCAGGGTGAGGGTCTTCTGGAACTGCAGGCGGCGCACTTCACCGGTGATCTCCGGCAGGCGCAGCAGGCGGGTCGCCTCCTGCAGGTCCTGCTTGTTGCGCACGGCGGCATCGGCGGCGGCCAGCGCATCGGAGACCTGCTCCAGCCGTTGCCGCGCCTGTTCCCAGTCCAGCGCCGGTGCATCGGCGGTACTCTGCGCCATCGCCGCGAACGGCAGGCAGGCCGCCAGGGCCATGCCGGCGACGCTCACCGAGCTGCGCATCCTTGTCCGTCGGCGGCTCACGCGCATGCCGTTCCTGTAGTGAAGAAGTGGGAAAACGGTAGTGGTCGGCGTGTGAAGCCGGGGTCTGCGGTCATCGTCTCGTCCTCAACGTAGCGTGCCGCTGGCGGCAGTGCGCAGCGCCTGGGTGATGTGCTGCAGCGTGCTTGAGCGCACGGCAGCATGCTGCCAGTACAGGGGCACATCGAGCCAGCGGCGGGGTTCCAGTACCACCACGCGGCCGGCACGTACGGCCGGTGCGACCAGGGTTTCCGGGGCCATGCCCCAGCCGAGTCCGCACGCGGCGGCTTCGACAAACCCGGTGGAAGAGGGGAGGTAGTGTAGCGGTGGCTGCAGGCGTGCGCGGGTCAAGCGTCGCACGAAGCGCCATTGCAGTTCATCTTTGCGGTTGAACACCAGCATCGGCGCGCGCGCCAATGCAGCGGCCTGCATGCCGTCGCTGAAGTAGCGCTGCGCGAACCCGGGGGCGGCGATGGCGTGGTAGCGCATGGCGCCGAGCGGATGCACGTTGCAGCCCTTCACGGGCTGGCTTTCGGCGGTGACCGCGCCGAGCACGCTGCCATCGCGCAGCAGGTGCAAGGTGTGGTCCTGGTCGTCCATGCGCAGGTCGAACAGGTAGCCGTGGCGCTGATGCAGGTCGGCGATGGCCGGCACGAACCAGGTATCCAGGGAATCGTCGTTGACCGCCAGCGGGATCGGCGTGCGTGCGCTGCCGCTGCCTTGTTCGGGCAGCAGTTCGGCCAATGCCTCGACCTCCAGGGCCTGCATTGGCCGTACCCGGCGCAGCAGTGCTTCACCGGCGGTGGTGGGGCGGCACGGTGCCTGGCGCACCAGCAGGACCTGGCCGAGCCGGTCTTCCAGTGCCTTGATCCGCTGCGACAGTGCCGAGGGGCTGATCGACAGCCGGCGCGCGGCGGCCTCGAAGCTGCCTTCCTCCAGTACCGCGGCAAACGCGGCCAGTTGCGGATGTACCAGGTCCATGCAGGCGCCTCTTCAGTTTTTCTGCACAGGATAAAGAAAAAACAGATTGTCTTAACGGGGCGATTGGCCGCACCCTGCGCGTCCCCTCGCTGCCTGCCGCGTTCCGATGTGGATTGCCGCTACCGCCGCCGGCCTGTTCGCAGGTGCCGGCCTGATCATCGCCATCGGTGCGCAGAACGCCTTCGTGCTGCGCCAGGGCCTGCAGCTGCGCCATGTCGGAAAGGTGGTGCTGGCCTGCGCCGGCGCGGACATCGCGCTGATCCTGGCCGGCGTCGGTGGCATGGGCGCGCTGGTGCTGGAGTGGCCGCAGCTGCTGCAGGTGCTGCGCTTCGGCGGCGCGGCATTCCTGCTCTGGTACGGCCTGCAGGCCGGGCTGCGCGCGTGGCGTGGTGGCAGTGCGCTGGCTGCGGCGGCGACGCACGGCGGCAGCGGGCGGCAGGTGCTGCTGACCTGCCTGGCCTTCACCCTGCTCAATCCGCACGTGTACCTGGATACGGTAGTGCTGCTCGGCAGCCTGTCCACGCGCTACCCGGGTGATCTGCGCTGGGCGTTTGCCGCTGGCGCCTGCATCGCCAGCGTGGCCTGGTTCTGCACGCTGGGCTATGGCGCGCGCCTGCTGCAGCCGGTGTTCCGCAGGCCGGCGGCCTGGCGGCTGCTGGACGCCTGCGTGGCGCTTTTCATGTTCTGCCTTGCGGCGTTGCTGCTGGTGCGCCCGCTCTAGGCGGCCTGTACCGCGCACAGCGGCGTTTCGCCGGGGCGCAGGGTGAGCACGCGCACGCCACTGCCGGTGACCGCCACGGTGTGCTCGAACTGCGCCGACAGCTTTCCATCACGGGTATACACCGGCCATTGGTCCGGCTGCTGGCGAATGGCCGGCTTGCCCTGGTTGAGCATCGGCTCGATGGTGAACACCATGCCTTCCTCCAGCGTCATGCCGGTGCCGGGATGGCCGTAGTGCAGGATCTGCGGGTCCTCGTGCATCTCCTGGCCGATGCCATGCCCGCAGTACTCCTTCACCACGCTGTAGCCGTGGCTGCGCGCATGGCGGGCGATGGCATGGCCGATGTCGCCCAGGCGCGCGCCGGGGCGTACCGCAGCGATGCCTTTCCACATTGCCTGGTAGGCGGTCTGCACCAGCCGGCGCGCGGCGTAATCGACCTCGCCAACCAGGTAGGTGGTGCTGGAATCGGCGATGTAGCCGTTCTTCTCCAGGGTGATGTCGAGGTTGACGATCTGGCCGCTGCACAGCACGTCTGCGGTGCTGGGAACGCCGTGACAGATCACGTTGTCGATCGAGGTATTGAGGACGTACGGGAAACCATACTGGCCCTTGCTGGCCGGCCGCGCCTGCAGCTCATCGACGATCATGCGCTCAACGAAATCGTTGATCTCCATCGTGCTGCGGCCTGGCAGTGGCAAGCGGTCGAGCGCGGCGAACACCTGCGCCAGCAGGCGCCCGGATTCGGCCATGCGTTCGATTTCGTCCGGCCGCTTGATGATCGCCATGTCAGGCCTGCCCGGGCGCCAGCGCCTGCGGGTGCACCCCGGCGGCGCGCAGTTCGCTGGCGACGATGTCCTGGAAGCTCAACGTGGGGTTCATCTCACAGAGCATGCCGACCCGGATCCAGAAGTTGGCCTGGGCGTTGATCGAGCGGCTGGAAACGGTGCAGGCACGGCGCAGCTGGTCGTGCAGGGTGTCATCGATGTTGACGATGCCCATGGGGAATCCTGGGAAAAGGGGTATACGAAGCGTATATGTTTCGTATATTCAATTCAAGGGTGCCGCAGCAACGCTGTAGAGCCGAGCCCATGCTGGGCTGCCGTTGGCCACAGCCGGTCAGCCGAGCATGGGCTCGGCTCTACAGGTCGCAATGCGATAGCCGACCATGGGCTCGGCGCTACAGGTCGGCGGTCAGCAGGCGGTTGGCAGCGCGGCCATGGCGGCCAGCAGCTCGCGGTTCACCTGCTGGTGCCGTGCCTGCCACACCGGCAGGTCATCGGCACTGATGTCGGGCTGGCCATCCAGCGACGACAGCCAGCGCTTGAAACGGCTCTGGTAGTTGGCCAGCGACACTTCGCCGGTGATGTCACTGCCCACCAGCCCGCCGGCGCGCAACGCCTCGATCACCACCAGGGCATGCTCCAGCTGGAAGCGGCCCTGGTCCCAGTTGCTGCGGGCCACGTCCTCGGCGAACACGTCCTTGTCGATCGACAGGTAGGTCGGCTGTGGTGACTTGGCCTGCTCGGCGGCGAAGGCGGCCACCAGCGCCTCGGGGTGCTCGAAACGGCGGAACGCGTGGCCCATGCCAAGGCGATGGCCCCAGCTGACATCCACGTCCATGCACCAGTACGTCAGGCGGCCGCCCAGCAGCGGGCGCCAGTGGTTTTCCCAGGCATGGCCGAGGCCGATGTCGCTGGAAGTGATGCCGAGCACGTGGATGTGGGAAATCTGCGGCAGCTTGCTGGCAGCGTTCACCCACGACCCGCAGTGCATGCCGAACGGGAAGCGCATGTTGTCCGGATGGTTGTCCAGCACCACCAGCTGGAACGGCTCCTGCGCGCGCATGCGGCGCAGCAGCGGCAGGCTGAGATGATGGAAGTCACCACTGCCGAGCATCACCGTGCCGAGCTGGGCCGGCAGCGGGGCCAGCACTTCAGCGGCGAAACGGTCGAGGGTGGCATTGCTGCAGGCGAAGCGCAGCGGATCGTGCCATGCCGGCAAGGCGACGGTCTGCGCCTGGGGCAGCGGCAGTACGCCGCCGTCCAGGTCCAGGATCAACGGGGAACGCAACGGCATCGTTCAGCCGCCTCCATCAGGTTCGCCCTGCAGGTACGGGGCCAGTCTGCGCAGGGCGGCGCGCAGCAGCGGGGAACGGGCGTGGATCGCGTGCCGGGTGGAGGTGAAGCGGGCACCCAGTTCGGCCTTGATCCGCGAATCGGTCCAGCCCGCCACGTAGTGGCTCAGGCCATGCTGCAGCGCGTATTCGAGGTTGTGCATCCAGCTGACCGCATACAGGTTGTGCTCGCGTGACTGCGGGTAGGCCAGACCGATGTACTTGTCCACCAGCTTTCCGGCATGCACATAGCACAGGTTCCAGCCGATCAGCTGGCCCTGGTGGCGATACAGGAACATCCGTCCCTGGCCCTGGCTGTCGGCCAGCAGGTGCTGCAGGTAGGGCAGGCCGAGCTGGTCGAAATGCACCGCGCTCTGCGCGTACACAGCCAGGTAGAGTGCATACAGTTCGGCCTGCAGCTGCGGGTCGGCCAGGGCCGGATCGCCGGTGGCGATACAGTCGATCTGCAGGTCGTCGCGCGAGCGCAGCTTGCGCCGGATGTTCTTGCGGCGCGAGGACGACAGGCGGCCGAGATAGCCGTCGAGCGAATCGAAATCGATCGCGACCCAGGCCAGCGGCATGCCCTCCAGTTCGACGAAGCCGCGCGCCCGCAACGCCTGCAGGAAGGCCGCGCTGTGCGCGTTGGCCGCGTCATCCAGCAGGGGGGAATCGATCGCCAGATCCTTGACCACCAGCAGGCGCGTATCGCCGATCGCGTGACGCGTCACGTCCTCGGCCAGCGCCTCGGCCGCAACGTGCGCCGGCAGCGGCGTGTACTCGGTGCTGGTGGCGCCCACAAAGCGGGTCCGCCAGGTGATCCACGGCCGCCACAGGCGCGACAGCGGCAGCCCGAGCAGCCTGCCGCGCAGTTCGTCGTCCATCGTGGTGGTCAGGTCCAGCGGCGCACGGAAGGTCGGCAGGCCGCTGGGCAGGCGGCCCGCCTCGAAGCCGAGCGGCGGGTGGGCCAGGAAGCCCTCCAGCAGCGCGGCCGGTTCCAGCGCGGTGCTGGAGGCGCGTGACGTCATCTCCATCGGCACGGGAACCGGCAGCGCATCCGACCTCAGCCCTTGGCCTTGGTCAGTGCCTGGTCGAGCAGGGTGATCGCCAGGTCGATCTCTTCGTAGCTGATGTCCAGCGACGGCGCGAAGGTGATCACGTTCTTGTACCAGCCACCCACGTCGAGCACGAGGCCCATGCGCTTGCCGTCGTGCAGCAGGTCACCGGCCAGGCCGATGTCCACCATGCGGTCCAGCAGTTCCTTGTTCGGGGTGTAGCCATCGGTCTGGCAGATCTCGGCACGCAGGGCCAGGCCCAGGCCGTCGACGTCGCCGATTTCCGGGTGGCGCTTCTGCAGGCCACGCAGGCCATCGAGGAAGTACGCGCCCTTTTCCGGAACGGTGCGCTCGTAATCCATTTCCTTGCCCAGCTTCAGCACTTCCAGGCCCAGGCGGGTGCCCAGCGGGTTGGAGTTGAAGGTGGAGTGGGTGGAGCCCGGCGGGAACACGGTCGGGTTGATCAATTCTTCGCGCGCCCACAGGCCCGACAGCGGGTTCAGGCCGTTGGTCAGCGCCTTGCCGAACACCAGAACGTCCGGGGTCACGCCGAAGTGCTCGATCGACCACAGCTTGCCGGTGCGCCAGAAGCCCATCTGGATTTCATCGACGACCATCAGGATGCCGTACTTGTCCAGCACGCGCTTGAGGCCGGTGAAGAAGTTGCGCGGCGGGATGACGTAGCCGCCGGTGCCCTGGATCGGCTCGACGTAGAACGCGGCGTATTCGGCCTGGCCGACCTTGGGATCCCACACGCCGTTGTATTCGCTTTCGAACAGGCGCTCGAACTGCCACACGCAGTGGTCGGAATACTCGTCCGGGGTCATGCCCTTCGGGCGACGGAACGGGTACGGGAACGGGATGAACATCGCGCGCTCGCCGAAGTGGCCGTAGCGGCGGCGGTAGCGGTAGCTGGAGGTGATTGACGATGCGCCCAGGGTACGGCCGTGGTAGCCGCCTTCAAAGGCGAACATCAGGCTCTTGCCGCCGCGCGCGTTGCGCACGATCTTCAGCGAGTCTTCGATGGCCTGCGCGCCGCCGACGTTGAAATGCACGCGACCGTCGAGGCCGAACTTCTCGTGCATGTCGACGGCAATGGTCTTGGCCAGCTGCACGCGGGTCGGGTGCAGGTACTGGCTGGCGACCTGCGGCAGGGTGTCGATCTGGTCCTTCAGCGCGTCGTTCAGGCGCTTGTTGCTGTAGCCGAAGTTGCAGGCCGAGTACCACATCTGCAGATCGAGGTAGGGCACGCCCGCACCATCGAACATGTAGCTGCCTTCGCCGCGCTGGAAGATCTTCGGCGGGTCGACGTAGTGGACGGTGTCGCCGAAGGAGCTGTAGCGGGCTTCGTCGGCCAGCAGCTGCGCGTCGGAGGCAGCCGAATCGGCGTTCTTGTCAAAAATGTTCATGCAGTTCGGTTCCGTGAAGGACGTTCGAAAGGGGGCAACAGGGGGAGCGTGCTCAGGCGGTGGCCAGCAGCAGCGGCAGTGCGGCGGGCTGCGGGCCTGCGTCGAGGCGACGTGGCTGCAGCAGGCTGCCATCGAGCAAGCGCGGCAACAGTGCGATTGCATCGTGGAAGGTATCGATGGCGGCATGCTCGATGCCGGCCTTCGTGCAATGGGTGATCAGGCGGCGCTTGGCGAACACGAAGTCGGCGTCTTCGGAGACGCAGAAGTCCGAGCTGCCGTCGCCGATCATCAGCACGCGCGGTGCTTCGTTGGCGCGCGCCTGCGCGGCGCAGGTGCACTTGCAGGTACCGCTGCGGCAACCTTCGGCCTGGTAGGGCGATTCCAGTTCCCAGTGGTCTTCGCACCAGCGCAGGTGGTTGGCCACCACCGGCAGCGGCGGCAGGCCGTGGTTGGCGAGGATGCGGTGGATCGCATAGTCCAGGCCGTCGCTGACGATGCGCAGCGGCAGGCCCAGTTGCGCGGCGCGGGTCACGAAGGCGGCGAAGCCCGGATCGATCTGCACCTGGTCCAGGTGCGCATCGAGCGTGGCCGGATCCAGCTTCAGCAGACGGACCTGGCCCTGCATGCACTCGCGCGAGCCGATCCTGCCCGCCTTCCACTGCTCTTCCAGTTCCTGCCAGCCCGGCTGGCCGTACTTCTCCAGCAGCGAGTCGATGACATCTTCGAGGCTGATGGTGCCGTCGAAGTCACACAGGATGCTCCAGTGCATGGGCAGGTCCGTCGATGAAAGGAACGTCCGGCACGATGCCGGGGCAGGCTCAATGTAGGCAGGCAGCCTTTCTCGTTCCTTTCCTGCTGAAAGCCTGCATGTGCAGGCACCGAAAGTGTTCAGGAAAGGACGATCCTGAATGGGCGGGGCGCCCGTGGAATTCCGGGTCAGGGCTGGGCATCAGCCAGCGCCTGCAGGATCCGCGCTGTCTCTTCGCGGGTCTGCCAGGCGCTGTTGCCCAGGGTCAGCATGCGGGCGGCGAAGTCGCGCGCGTTGGGCATGTCGCCGGCCGGCACGATGCCACGCAGGTAGGCATAGTCGGGCAGGGCGTGGATGAACATGCGGCTGGCGCCGAGGCCCGCCGGCCACAGGGCGTTCAAGGCGGCATCGCGGGCGCGCTGGCTGGGCAGCAGCAGCATCAGCATCGGCCAGGTGCCGCCGGTGCCGGCCAGCCCATCGACCACCTCCACCGCCGGCAGCTGTGCCAGCTGCACACGCAGCTGCAGCGCACGCAGGCGCCCAGCCTGCAGGAAGGCGGGTAACCGGCGCGCGGCGTTGGCGCCGATGTTCTGCCGCCAGTGGCTGACCCGGTGCTGCGGGATGTCCAGCGGGAAGATGTCACCGACCGCTTCTTCCAGATCGCCGCGCTGCAGTGCGCTGCGCAGCGGATTGCCATAGACCAGTGACAGCAGCGAAGGGCGGTAGCAGGCGGCCAGGCCGAGCAGCTGAAGGCTGCGCAGCAGCTCCCAGCGCAGGCTGAAACGCACCTGTTCGGCGGCATGCTCGGCCAGTGCCGCGCGCAGTTCGTCATCGCGGCTGAGCAGCAGGCCACCTTCGTGCAGGCTCAGCCCCTTGCCGGCGGCCAGGCTGAAGAAGCCGATGTCGCCGCGCAGGCCGACGCTGCTGTTGCCGACCCGTGCGCCCAGCGCCTGCGCGGCATCCTCGATCACCCAGGCACCCGCGCCACGGGCGACCTCGCAGGCCAGTTCGACGTCGGCGATGCGGCCGCCCAGGTGGGTCGGCAGGATCGCCAGCGTACGCGTATCGGCCAGCCGCTTGAGCTGGCCGGGGTCGAAGTCGAAGTGGCCGTGACGGGTATCGCACAGCTGCACCCGCAGGCCCAGGCTGTGCACCGCGATCGGGACCAGCGGGCAGGTGTAGGCCGGCATGATCACGGTGTCGCGCCTGGGCGCCCGCTTGCGCAGGGTGCGCAGGGCGATCAGCAGGGCATGGGTGCCGGAGCAGGTCAGCTGCAGCGGCGGCGTGCCGAGCTGGCTGGCCAGGATCTCGCGCAGGTCACCGCCACCGGGAAGGAAGTCGCTGGCCTGCATCGGCAGGCCGGCAGTGGGTGGCAGTTCGCGCGCGAACAGGCTCATCGCAACGCGCTCACGAGGTGCTTTCGGCGGGGCTGTGCGGGTCGTCCGCTTCGGCGCGGCCGAGGCAGACGATGCCGGCCACGATCAGCACCGCGCCGACCAGGTGGTGCAGGGTCAGCGGCTCGTTCAACAGCCACGCCGACAGTAGCAGCACGCTGATCACTTCCAGGTGCGAGGCGGCGAACGCCGGGCCGATCGGCGCATGGCGCAGCAGGCTCATCCAGGTGAAGAACGCACCAACATAACCGAGGATGGCGCCGTACACCCACGGCTGCGACAGCACGCGCAGCAGCCAGGCGCTGTTGGCCTCCACCGGCAGTGCGGCATCGCCGGCGTACTTGAAGCACAGCTGGGCCAGCGTATCGAAGGCCATCAGCAGCGGGAAGCCGATCACATACAGGCGCCTCATGAGCCGGCCCCCACCACGGCCACGCCGGCAGTGACCAGCAGCATGCCGGTCACCCGCAGCGGCGTCAGCTTCTCGCGGAACAGGATACGGCCGGCGATCATCAGCGCGACGATGTTGATCGAGCCCAGCAGCACGCCCTTGGACAGTGGCACCAGTGACAGGAACGCGATCCAGGCAACGAACTCAAGCACGTAGCAGGCGATGCCGATCCACAGCCAGGGGCGGCTGAGCATGTGCTTCCAGCGCTGCAGGCCTTCGCCCTGCTGCGGGTCGCTGGCAGCCGCCTTGAATGCCAGCTGGCCACCGGTATCGAGTATCACGTTGGTCAGCCACAGCAGCGTGGCGAGTGCCCCCATCTCAGGCCACCGCCTTGAGCACGCCGGTGCGCTCACCGATCTCGGTGAAGAAGCGCGCGCTGCGGCGGATGACGTCGCGGCGTTCGCGGTCGATGGTGATCATGTGGTAGCTGTCTTCCAGCACCACCAGTTCCTTCGGGCCACTGACCCGCGACATCACCAGCTCGGCGTTGCCCATGCTGGCCACGTCGTCTTCGCGGGCGTGCATCACCAGGCAGGGGGCGGTGACCTGGTGCAGGTGGCGGCGGGTCCAGATGCTCAGCGCACGCATTTCGGCCAGGGCGTGCCAGGGGTTGCCCGGCAGGCCGGCGGCGGCGCTGTCGCCGGACAGCATGGCAGCGCTGACCTGCGCGCGCAGGCGCTCGTCACGTAGGCCATAGGGCGGTTCTTCCATGAACATGCGGTCGCGGCCGATGTTGAAGCGCTTGAACCACGGCAGCAGGAACGACAGGCGGGCTACGGCGGGGATGTTCCAGCCGTCGTAGCGGAAGGTGGCGCCGTACACGCCGACGCCGGAGACCCATTCCGGGCGGCGCGCGGCCAGTGCCAGCGACAGTACCGCACCCATCGACAGGCCGCCGACGAACAGCTGGTCCACCTTGCCGCGCAGTGCCGCTGCCGCGTCTTCCACGCCCTGGTACCACTGTTCCCAGGTGGTCGCCAGCAGGTCGTCCACGGTGCCGCAGTGGCCGGGCAGCTGCACGCCGTGGACCGTGAAGCCGGCGTTGTTCAGCCCCTTGCCCAGCATGCGCATTTCCGCCGGGGTGCCGGTCAGGCCGTGGACCAGCAGCACGCCCTGCGGGCCACCGGGGAGGAAGAAGTCGTGCGATTCGGTCACCTGGCGGCTCCGGGACGGCAGTGGGGATGGCAGGATCGCAAGCGCGATTTTCACCAGCCTTTCAGCGCCCGGGGCCGGGTCAGGGCGCCTTCAGCAGCGGCAGCGTGATGGCCACCTTCAGCCCGCCGCCGGGACGGTTGAGGAAGCTCAGGCGCCCGCCGAAGTGCTCCACCGCCTCGTGGGCGATGGCCAGGCCCAGCCCGGTGCCACTGGCGCTGGTGCCGGGGGCGCGGAAGAAACGCTCGCCCAGCCGCGGCATCACGTCCTCCGGCACCCCTGGGCCGTTGTCCTCCACGTACAGCTCCAGATCATTGTCGTCCAGTGCGTGCACACCCACCGTGACGGTGGCACCGCGGCCGGTGTAGCGCAGCGCATTGTCGATCAGGTTGTCCAGCGCCTCCTGCAGCATGGCGCCGTTGCCGAGCACGCGCAGCGGCTGGCTGGCGCCACGGTAGCCGAGGTCGATGCCATCGCGGATCGCCTCCGGCACGCGCATCCCGACCCACTGCGGGACCCGCTCGCACAGGTCCAGGGCTTCCACGGTATCCGGCACGGTCTGCGCCCGGCTCAGCGCCAGCAGCTGGGTACTGACCCGCGCGGTACGCTGGTTGAGCCGGCGGATGTGCTGCAGGGCTTCGCGCACGGTGTCCGGATCGCCATGCGCCAGCGCCTGGTCGACGTGCAGGGCCATACCCGCCAACGGCGAGCGCAGCTGGTGGGCGGCGTCGGCGATGAAGCGGTTCTGCAGGGTGATCATTTCCGCCTGGCGGGCGAACAGGCCGTCGATGGTGCTGATCAGCGGCTGGATCTCTTCCGGTACGTCGGCATCGGAGATCGGTGCCAGTTCGCCACGGCGCTGTGCCAGGCGGGTGGTCAACGGGGTCAGGATGCGCAGGCCGTAGGTCACGCCGAACCAGACCAGCGCGGCGGTGCCCAGCGCCAGCATGGTCATCAGCGGGATGATGATCATCAGGATCTCGCGCGCGCGCTGGCGGCGGTCGGCCATGCTCTCGGCCACGGTCACCGCCAGCTGGTCCTGCGGGTCGTTCATGGCCTGCGTGCAGACGGTGGCCATGCGCACCTGCTGGCCATTGAGATGGCCGTCGTACAGGGCCGGATGCACGCCGGTGCAGTCCTGCGAGGGCGCGTACGGGCTGAAGTCGGCGTTGCCGCTGAGGGTACCCTTGCGGCTGCTGTCGACGTTGAAGTAGCGGTGGCCGTCAGGGTCGTACTCGATCAGGAAACGCGCCTGCGGAGACAGGTCGCTGGTCACCGGCATGGTGCTCAGCATCTGCGCGAACGAATGCGTGTCGTCGATCAGGTTGCGATCGTGGATGCGGTTGGAATAGTCCAGCGCAACGTAATAGGCCAGGATCGTGTTGAAGGTAAGCAGGCCCAGCATCGGCAGCGCCAGGAAGGCGAGCAGGCGCCGGCGCAGGCTGGGCGGTCCACTGATCACGAGGCGCTGTCGTCCTGGGAGTCTTCCAGCATGTAGCCCAGCCCGCGCACGGTGCGGATGCCCATGCCGCCGGGTTGCAGCTTGCGGCGCAGGCGATGCAGGGCGATGTCCAGGCCGTTGTCGGTCAGGTCCTGGCCCCAGTCGCACAGTGCTTCCACCAGCTGCGCGCGTGACACGATGCGTTCGGCGCGTACCGCCAGCGCCGACAGCAGGCCGAACTCGCGCGCGGTCAGTTCCAGCGACTGGTCGTCGATCCACACGCGGTGCCCGGCCAGGTCCAGGCGCAGGCGGCCGATGCGCAGGTCCGGGGTGCCGTTGCTGGTTACCCGGCGCAGCTGTGCGCGCACGCGCGCTTCGAATTCGTCCAGCGCGAACGGCTTGACCAGGTAGTCGTCGGCGCCAAGGTCGAGCACGCGCACACGCTCGGCCAGCCCATCGCGCGCGGTCACCACCAGCACCGCCAGCCCATCACCGCGCTGGCGCAGTCGCTGCAGTACGTCACGGCCATCCAGCTGCGGCAGGCCCAGGTCCAGCACCAGCAGCGCGTACTGGGTCGAGCCCAGCGCGGCATCTGCGTGCGCGCCGTTGTCGACGTGGTCGACCACATGCCCTTGCCGGCGCAACGAGGCGCACAGGCCGGAGGCGATGTCCGGGTCGTCTTCAGCTATCAGAACGCGCATGCGCGGGGGCTCCTGTAACGGTCTGGCCCGCCGGATGGAGTGGGAGGGGCCTCTCGGCTGCCGAGGGTAGCGGCAAACCGGGTGAAGGTGGAGCGCGGCGGCGTGGCCGGTCGCGGTCGCGCTGTCCGTTCATTCAGTCCTGCAGGCCGGGCTCGCCCTGCGCCAGCGGCACCCGCGAACCATCCAGCAGGCCGCGGCTGAGCGCGCCGTTCTCGATGAACAACAGCTCGCCGTTCTCACCGTTCTTGATGCTGCTGTCGATCGCGATCACGCGCTCGCCATGGAAGCTGCTGACATGCGGCATCGAGGTGTGGCCGACCACGATGCGCTTGAGCTGCAGGCGGTCCAGCACCGACTGCACGCCGGCGCTGTCGAGGCGACCGTCGAAGTAGCCGCGGTACCAGATCGGGCTGGTCTTGCCGTCATACAGCGGTGCGGTGGCCGGGTCGGCCTTCACTTCGGCCTTGGGCAGGCCCAGCGAAGCCTGGTAGGCCGCATTGGTGCGTACCGGGTCCAGCGCCAGCTCCACCGCCTCGGGCGAGATGCCGCCATGCAGGAACAGGGTGTCGCCGATCTTCAGCAGCACCGGCCGGGTGCGCAGCCACTGCCCGATCACCGAATCGGGACCATACAGCTGCGGGTAGCTGCGGCCGAGCAGCTGGGCGCTGCGCAGGTACTTCGGATTGACGTAGCGCAGGTCGTCGTACAGCACCATGGTTTCGTGGTTGCCGAGCACGAAATGCACCGCGCCACCGGCGGCGGCCGCCTGCTGCTGCAGGCCGTACAGCAGCCAGAACGCTTCGGTCACCTGCGGGCCGCGATCGAACACGTCGCCGGCGACGACCAGGGTGTCCCGGCCCAGTGCCCAGCGGTCCTGTGCATCGATGATCTGGTGGGCGCGCAGCAGGCGTACCAGCAGCCCGTACTGTCCGTGGATGTCGGACAGCGCAACGATGCGCGGCACGGCCGGCAGTACCGCCACCGAAGGTGCAGCCGCGGCGCCGACATGCACGGTGTGCGGGTAGCCGCAGCGGGGGGCGATGTCAGTACCACCCGCATGGGCGGCGAACGTGCGCGATTCGACCTTGTCGGCGCAGATCCATCGGGCCTGCAGCTGGCCGCCCTGGCGGAACACGTACGGGCCATCGGCGTCCACATGGGCGGCCGGAGCAGCGACCTCGCGGGCCTGTGCGGCGCCTGCGGCGCAGGCCAGCAGCGGCAGCAGCAGGGCGGTCAGCAGGGAACGGCGATAGCGCGACATCGGCAGCATCCAGCAGCGGAAACCTCCGATGCTAACCGGCGCGGCCGCGTCCCGGTGTGCGCGAACGGGCGGGTCAGGCGCTGCGCGCGTCCTCCCCGAGCTTGCGCACACGGGTCGCGGCGGCCGGCAGCGGTTGGCCGTCGCGCCCGCGCGGCTGCATGTAGGGCAGTGGTCGCCGCGTGGCTGATTCGATCAGCTGCGAATGGGCTTCGCCGGCCGCGAAGCGGTGGCGTTCGCCCCATTGGCGCAACGCGACCAGCAGCGGAAACAGTTCCAGGCCGGCACGGGTGAGCACGTACTCCTGGTAGGCCGAGCCATCGGAGGCGGGTTGCAGCTGCAGGATGCCGGCGTCGAGCAGCCGGCGCAGTCGATCGCTGAGGATGTTGCGCGCAGCGCCGAGGCTGCGCTGGAAGTCACCGAAGCGGGTGATGCCGTCGAACGCATCGCGGATGACCAGCAGGGCCCAGCGATCGCCGAGCAGGTCGGCGCTGCGGGCAACGGGGCAGGGGCTGTCAGCGTGCATGGTGGCGTTCTCCAGTGTGGTTGCAGTTTAAAACCAATGTCGTTACCCTGCATCCAGTTTCAAAGTGCAACTACATAATGAGCGCCGTACCCATTCCCCGTTCGCTGCGGGTCCTGCTCGCCGGCGCCGCCGGCGCCAGCGTCGCCAATGTCTATTACGCGCAGCCGCTGCTGGACCAGCTTGCCCAGGCGTTCGCACTGGACCGGGCGGCGGCCGGTGCGGTGTTGGCGGCCACCCAGGCCGGCAGCGTGCTGGCCCTGCTGGGGCTGTTGCCGCTGGCCGACCGGGGAGACCGGCGACGCCTGCTGCGGCTGCAGTTGCTGGTCCTGATGCTGGCCCTGCTGTGGCTGGCGGCGGCACGCAGCGCCCCCTGGCTGCTGTCGGGCATGCTGCTGGCCGGCCTGCTGGGAACCGCACTGACCCAGGGCCTGATCGCGTACACGGCGACGCTGGCGCCGCCCGAGCAGCGCGGCCGCGTGGTGGGCGCCGTGCAGGGCGGGGTGTTCATCGGGCTGCTGTCGGCGCGCGTGGTGTCAGGCGCGGTGGCGGCGACCTTCGGCTGGCGTGCGGTCTATCTGCTGTCCGCGCTGCTGATGGCGGCGTTGGCAGCGCTGCTGTGGCGGCGCCTGCCCGCGGTGCCGGTACCGGCAGTGCCGCCGCGCTGGCGCGAACTGCTGGGGTCGATGTGGGGCATGCTGCGCGGAAACCGGACGTTGCGCGAGCGCGGGCCATTGGCGCTGCTGCTGTTTGCCGGCCTCAATGTGTTCTGGGCGGCGGTACCGCTGCCGTTGTCGGCGCCGCCGATGGGCTGGTCAACCGCGGCCATCGGTGCGCTGGGGATGGCCGGTGTGGTCGGCGCAGTGCTGGCGGCGCGGGTCGGGCTCTGGATGGACCGTGGCTTCGCCAACCGGGTCAGCCTCGCGGCGCTGCTGTTGATGCTGGTCGCCTGGGCGCCGCTGCTGGGGCTGCCGCACTCGCTGGCGTTGCTGCTGCTCGGGGTGGTGGTACTCGACCTCGGCGGGCAGGCACTGCATGTGTCGAACCAGGCCCTGCTGCTGGGTGCGCCGGCCGAGCAGCACGGACGGCTGGTGGCGCTGTACATGCTGTTCTACGCGGTGGGCAGTGGCGCTGGCGCGGCAGCGGGGCCCTGGATGCAGGCGCGCCACGGCTGGCCTGCGGTCTGCCTGCTCGGCGCCGGCATCGCGTTGCTGGCCGTGCTGTGGTGGGCAGCGTGGCGAAGGGCGGCGCTGACAGCGACCGCCCGCGGATGCGCCGGCGGCAGCGCCGGCTGTCGGTAGAGTCGAACCCTGGTCGGTAGAGTCGCCCCGCGCTCGGTAGAGTCGACTGTCAGTCGACTGCTTTCCTGCACGATGCGGAAAAGCACCCGCCCGGTTCCCACAGCGTTACCTCTGCAGGGCACGTCGCCCGGGAGCGTCCTGCAGCGCGTCGCTGGCCACCACCACGCGGTTGCGTCCACTGCGCTTGGCCTCGTACATCGCGGCGTCGGCACGTGCCATCAGCCGCTCATAGTCCGGGTGGCCGTCATGGCCGGCCACGCCGATGCTGGCGGTCAGCCCCAGCACCTGTCCGTTGGCCAGTGCCACCGGCGATTGCGCGATCTGCCGGCGCAGGCTTTCGGCGATCACTTCAGCCTGTGATTCGCTGGCTGCCACCAGCACCACCACGAACTCTTCGCCGCCATAGCGGAACAGATAATCGCTGCCACGGGTGAGCTGGCCGAGCAGGCCGGCCACATGCTGCAGCGCGCGGTCGCCGGCATCGTGGCCGTGACCGTCGTTGATCGCCTTGAAATGATCCAGGTCGAGCAGCAGCAGCGAGAACGGCGTGCGGTTGCGCGTGGCCAGCTCGATCTCCCGGCGCAGCACGGTGGGCAGGAAGCGGCGGTTGAGCAGGTTGGTCAGGGCGTCGCTGCCGGCATCCAGTTCGCCGATGCGCTCGAACAGCAGCGTCATCAGGGTGCGGATGCTGGCCAGGTCTTCGCGGATCGAAGGCAGCGCGGCCAGGCGCTGTGCCGGTGCGTCGGCGGTGGCGCGCTGCAGGCAGCCGTCGATGCGCGCCATCAGCTGGCCGACCTGCTGGGTCTCGCTGCTCTCGCCGAAGCTGGGAATGCCCTTGTGGGTGAACCACAGGCCGAACTCCGAGGTGGCAAGGCTGGCACTGTCGCTGCCCTGCACGTGGCCGGCCAGCGCGTAGAGCAGGGCGTTTTCCCAGTCCAGCAGCAGCGCGCGCTGGCGCTCGCGTTCGGTGCTGACGTTCTGCACCAGCGAGAACAGCCGGTAGGCCGCATCGGCACGGGTGGAGCGCTCGCGCGCGTGGGTGTAGGCCAGGGTCATGCCTTCCATGGCGATGTCCATGATGGCGCTGAGGCAGTCGATCGCGGCGAACGCGGTCGCACTGTCCGGCGCATCGTCGCGCAGGCGCATGAACAGTTCGTGCTTGAGCACGCGCGCGCCACGGGTCACCAGGTCCACGGGAATGCCGACCCGCGCATGCACGTCGCCGATCACCCGCTGCGAGGCGACGGTGGTGGCGATGCCATCGGCGCCGGTGGTCAGCAGCTGCACCAGCCAGCGTTGCATGGCCGGTTGCAGGCGTTGCTTGACCTGCTCGTGGGACAGGAAGCGACGTGCGCGTCCATCCTGCAGCAGCACTTCATAGAAGCGCTGGGCCAGCGCCGGAGGGGCATCGGCGGCGGCGGCGTGCAGCAGCGCGGTGGCGGCGGAGCCGGCCTGTTGCAGGCACTGCTGCCAGGCTTCGGCCAGCGGCTGGCTGGCATCGTCCAGTTGGGGTGTTTCCACGTCGATCTCTGACTGCGTGCGGCAAACCACGGGTATCGGCCGCGGCGGCGCGCGATTGATGGCGGGTGAGCCGGCCAGTTTAAGCGCGATGCAGGGTTGCACGGTGCGCAAAGCACATCGTCGCCGCTGCGGCAATGAGTGAACGCATTTGAGAATCACTCGCATTGATGGGAGAATGCGCGCACGGATCGGGCTGCAGACGCCTGCGGCAACGCTCCGCCTCCCCCTCGTCGCTGCCTCAAGCCCTTTGCCAGAGGCCCCGTTGCCCTGCCAGAAGGTCCAGATCATGTCCCCTGCCGTTGTCCTTTCGCCGCGCCCGCTGGCGCTCGCCGTTGCCGCCCTGCTGGCGGGCAGCGCCCTGACCGCCCAGGCTGAGACCGACGCCACCGATATCGACACGGTGCATGTCACCGCCTCGCAGATCGCGCGTCAGGCCCTGGGCACCTCGACCATCACCGCCGAGGACATCGCCAGGCGCCCGCCGGCCAACGACATCGCCGAGCTGCTGCGGACCATGCCCGGCGTCAACCTGACCGGCAACAGCGCCTCGGGCCAGTACGGCAACAATCGCCAGATCGACCTGCGTGGCATGGGGCCGGAGAACACCCTGATCCTGGTCGATGGCAAGCGCATCGGCGCGCGCGACGCGGTGCGCATGGGCCGCAGCGGTGAGCGCAATACCCGTGGCGACACCAACTGGGTGCCGGCCGAGATGATCGAGCGCATCGAAGTCCTGCGCGGTCCGGCCGCGGCCCGTTATGGCTCCGGTGCCTCCGGCGGTGTGGTCAACATCATCACCAAGCGCCCGACCGGTGATCTGGCCGGTGCGGTGGACCTGTACGGCCTGGTGCCGGAGCACAGCGCCGAAGGTGGCAGTGAGCGCGTTGGCCTGCAGCTGAGTGGCCCGATGACCGATACGCTGTCGTTCCGCCTGTACGGCAACCTCAACAAGACCGACGCCGACTCACTGGATCTCAACCGCCAGTACGTCAGCACTCCGAACGCGGTGCCGCCGGCGGGCCGTGAGGGCGTCAAGAACCGCGATGTCAACGCGCTGCTGCGCTGGGACGTGACCGCCAGCCAGGTGGTCGAGTTCGAAGCCGGCACCAGCCGCCAGGGCAACATCTATGCTGGCGACCGTGCGGTCAGCACCACCGGCACTTCGACCGGTATCGACCTGGCCGAACTGGCCGACGGGCATGCGGAGACCAACCGCATGTACCGCAATACCGGCGCGATCACCCATCGCGGCCGTTGGGGCGATGTCACCTCGCGGGTGACCGCAGCGGTGGAGGCGGTCAACAATTCTCGCATCAACGAAGGCCTGGCCGGCGGCCCGGAGGGCAGCTTCAATGGCACCGACTGGTCGACCTCGCGCCTGCGCAACTACCAGCTGGATGGCGAAGTGAGCTTCCCGACCACGCTGGGTGGTGCCGAGAACATCTGGACGCTGGGCTTCGAGTACCTGGACAGCCGCCTGACCGATCCCTATTCGATGAGCCAGTCCAGCAGCAGTGGCGGCGGCCTGCCGGGCCTCTCGGCCGAGCGTGCGCGCGGCAAGGCCGATGCGCAGACCACGGCGGTGTTCGTCGAGGACAACATCTATCTGGGCGAGCGCTGGATCATTACCCCCGGCGTGCGTTTCGACCACCACAGCCAGTTCGGCAACAACACCAGCCCCAGCCTCAATGCGCAGTTCCGGATCAACGGTGACTGGGTGGTGAAGGGCGGCATCGCCCGCGCATTCAAGGCGCCGAACCTGTATCAGTCCAACCCGGACTACCTGTACTACACCCGTGGCAATGGATGCCCGAATGCGCTGCCGAGCCTGGGTGCCGGCTGCTACATGCGCGGCAATGCGGACCTGAAGGCCGAAACCAGCCTGAACAAGGAGCTGGGCATCGAGTGGGCACCGCAGAGTGGTTGGCAGGCGTCGTTGACGTACTTCCACAACGATTACAAGGACAAGATCCAGGCCGGCTACAACCAGATCGGCCTGACCGCCGACGGCCGCGGCCGCATCTTCCGCTGGGAGAACGCACCGAAGGCGATCGTGCAGGGGCTTGAAGGCAACCTGGTGGTTCCGCTGCTGGGCGAGCAGGGCAACCGCCTGAAGTGGAGCAACAACTTCACCTACATGGTGGAGAACGAGAACAAGAGCACCGGCCAGCCGCTGTCGGTGATTCCCAAGTACACGATCAACACGATGCTGGACTGGCAGGCCACCGACAAGCTGTCGCTGCTGCTCACCGGTACCTTCTATGGCAAGCAGAAGCCGGCCACCACCAACATCAACAACGATCCGCGCTGCACCGGCAGCTGTGATCCGTCGCTGGCGCTGCAGGACCGTGGTGCGTACAACATCTGGGGCGTGAGCGCGCGCTACAGGGTGACCGAGACGGTCAGCTTCGGCTTCGGCGTCAACAACCTGGCCGACAAGCGCCTGTTCCGCGAAGCCAACAGCAGCGATGCCGGCGCGGCGACCTACAACGAACCGGGCCGTGCGTACTGGGCCAGCCTGCGCTTCGGATTCTGATCGCAGGCGGGTGTTGCGCTGCCACTTGCGGGCATGGCCTGGCGCTACCGTGCAGCGCCGGCCATGCCCGGTGCTGCTGAGGCCAGTTCGGCCTGCAATGTTATAAACACCGTGATAGTTTCCCCACGGCCACCGGCGTAGCCTGCGTCCATCGCAAAGGAGCTGTTGCCATGGGCCACGACCACGATCACCTGCCATCCGAGATCCGCCACGAGAAGCCGCTGTGGTGGGCGCTCGGCCTGACCTCCACCTTCCTCGTCGTCGAAGTGGTGGGCGCGTTCTGGACCAACAGCCTGGCGCTGCTGTCCGATGCCGCGCACATGGCCACCGACGCGCTGGCGCTGATGATCGCGCTGGTTGCGGTGCGGCTGAGCCGGCGCCCGCCGGATGCCCGCCGTACCTACGGCTATGCACGGCTGGAAGCACTGGGCGCGATGATCAACGGCGCCATGCTGTTCGTGGTGGCGGCCTACATCCTGTGGGAGGCGGTCGGTCGCTTCCGCCAGCCACAGGAGATCGCGTCCACCGGCATGCTGGTGATCGCCGCGACCGGCCTGGTCATCAACCTGATCTCGATGCGCCTGCTGCAGGCCGGCAGCGGCGAGAGCCTCAACGTGAAGGGCGCCTACCTGGAAGTGTGGGCCGACATGCTCGGCTCGGTGGCCGTGATTGCGGGTGCGTTGCTGATCCAGTGGACCGGCTGGAAGCCGATCGACCCGATCCTGGCGGTCCTGATCGGGCTGTGGGTGCTGCCGCGCACCTACGTGTTGATGCGCGAGGCGATCAACGTGCTGCTGGAAGGCGTGCCCAAGGGCATGGACGTGGCCAAGGTACGCGACAGCCTGTCCGGCCATGCCGCGGTGCTGGACGTGCATGACCTGCATGTGTGGGCGCTGGCCTCCAGCACTCCGGCGCTGACCGCGCACATCGTGATGCGGGATGGCACCGATGCCGATGCGCTGCGCCGCGAACTGGGTGGCCGCCTGCATGATGACTTCGGCATCGAGCACGTGACCCTGCAGATCGAGGCGGACCATTGCGGCGAGGCCTGCGGTGAACCCGCGCCGGCCAAGGGCGGTGAGCACGAGGGCCATGAAGGCCACGACCACGGCGAGGATGCCCAGGGCCATCGCGGCCACGTGCATCGTTGATCGGGAGGCGCGCCGACGCCGGAGCCGTTATCCGTCCCGGCGCGATGCCAGCCGATCCGCCAACCGGGTCGGCTCCGGCAAGCGGTATCCGCGCAGCGTGCGCAGCACCCAGTCCCGCGCGGTATCGGCGCTGACCCGATGGCCACCGGCCACGAACAGCGGCTTGCAGCGCAGCTTGCTGCGCAGCACCCAGCCCAGCTGCTCATTGCCGTCCAGCAGCGGCGTACATGCGCCGGCATCGGCGCCTGGTTCAACGAACCGGCCCACCAGTCTCGACTTGGCGACACCGATGCTCGGCAGGTCGGTGACCACGCCCAGGTGCGCAGCCACGCCCAGCCGGCGTGGATGGCTGATGCCATGGCCGTCGACGAACACCAGGTCCGGCGTGCGCGGCAGCCGCGCCAGTGCCGCCAGCAGTGCCGGCAGCTCGCGGAAGCTGAGCAGGCCGGGGATGTAGGGCATCACCGTGGGAATGCGCGCGACCTCCTGTGCCAGCGGCTGCAAGGTCCTGGCATCCAGCAGCACCGCCGCCGCGCGGGTGGTGGCGCCGTTGTCCTCGAAGCCGACATCCAGCCCGGCCAGCCAGCGCACGCTGCGCGGCAGCCGGTCCTGGCGCTCCACGCGGGCGGCCAGCGCGAGCTGCTGCCCGCGAGCCGCGGCGACGCTGCCTTCCCAGCGCCCGGGGTCGATCACCGTGTTCATTGGCCACAGCATCGCATGCGCGGCGGCACGGCCCGGTGAGCGGCGCCCGGGGCTACAATGGCGGCCTGCCTTTCCTCGCGTTGGAGACCCTGCAGTGACCCGTAAACTCGTACTGTTGCGCCATGGCCAGAGCCAGTGGAACCTGGACAACCGCTTCACCGGCTGGGTCGATGTCGACCTGACCGAGCAGGGGCGCCGGGAAGCGGCCACCGCCGGTCGGCTGATGCGCGAGGAAGGCCTGCAGTTCGATGTCGCCCACACCTCCGTGCTCAAGCGCGCCATCCACACCCTGCAGGGCGCACTGGCCGAGCTGGGGCAGGACTGGCTGCCGGTGAGCAAGTCGTGGCGCCTCAACGAGCGCCACTACGGTGGCCTGCAGGGCCTGGACAAGGCCGAGACTGCCGCCAAGCACGGCGAGGAGCAGGTCAAGGTGTGGCGCCGTTCGTACGACATCCCGCCGCCGCCGATGGAGCTGGAAGATCCGGGCCATCCGATCCATGACCGTCGCTACGCCGGGCTGGACCGCAACGCGCTGCCGGGTACCGAATCGCTGGCCACCACCCTGGACCGCGTGCTGCCGTACTGGCACGACGCCATCGCGCCGCAGCTGAAGGACGGCAAGACCGTGCTGGTCACCGCCCACGGCAACTCGCTGCGCGCGCTGTACAAGTACCTCAACAACGTCTCGCGCGAGGAAATCCTCGAGCTGAACATCCCGACCGGCATCCCGCTGCTGTTCGAGTTGAACGACGACCTCACCGTGAAGTCGTTCCGCTACCTGGGTGATCCGGAAGCGGCGCGCAAGGCGGCCGAAGCCGTGGCCAACCAGGGCAAAGCGCGGTAGATACCCACCGTTGGTGGGTATTCCTCTGCTGGGTGTGTGCGGACCAACGGTCTGCACCCACCCGGTTTCGACCATGAACGTTTCCCCTGTGACCTTTGGCGGTCCCGGTCGCGGGCCGGCCCGGCTACCCTGTGGAATTACCCGCAGGAGCGCCTCATGAACTTCCGCAACCTGGCCCCGCTGGGCCTGACCCTTGCCATTGCCGCCTCGCTGGCCGCCTGTGGCAAGAATGAAACCGCGCCGGCTGCCAGTGCCGACGCCAAGCCGGCCTTCGATCTGTCGCAGATCAAGACGCCGCTGATCTCGCTCAACAGCGCCGATCTGGACCCGTCGATCTCGGCCTGTACCGACCTCAATGGCTTCGTCAACAGCAAGTGGCTGAAGGCCAACCCGGTGCCGGGCGACCAGACCACCTGGGGCAGCTTCGAGATCCTGCGCGAGCGCTCGCTGGAAGTGCAGCACGCACTGGTGCAGCAGGCCGCCGCCAGCCAGGCCAAGGCCGGCTCGGTGGAGGCCAAGATCGGTGACATCTGGAAGACCGGCAACGACGAAGCGAAGATCGAAGCCGCCGGCCTGGCACCGCTGCAGCCGCAGCTGGACAAGATCACCGCACTGAACGACACCGCCGCCATCACCCAGTACCTGCGCGACAGCCAGGCCGAGGGCAAGGGCGTGCTGTTCTCGCTGTTCGCCAACGCCGACTACAAGGATTCGGGCAACGTCATCGCCTACGTCGGCCAGGGCGGCCTCGGCCTGCCGGAGAAGGGCTACTACTTCGACGATGCACAGGCCAAGATCCGCGACGCCTACGTGGCCTACATCGCGCAGGTGCTGACCCTGTCCGGCGTGGACGCCGCACAGGCCGCCGAACAGGCCAAGGCGGTGATGGCCTTCGAAACCCGCCTGGCCAAGGCCTCGATGTCGCGCATCGAAATGCGTGACCCGGCCAAGCGCTACAACCCGCTCAGCGCGGCCGACGCCGACAAGCTGACCCCGAACTTCAGCTGGACCGCGCTGTTCGACACCCTGAAGGTGCCGGCCGCGCAGAAGTTCTCGCTGGCCCAGCCGGGCTTCTTCGGTGAAATGGACAAGATGCTGGCCGACGTGCCGGCCAGCACCTGGCAGGCCTACCTGCGCTTCCACACCATCGACGACGCCTCGCCGTACCTGAGCAGCCAGTTCGAGAAGGCCAACTTCGAGTTCTATGGCAGCACCCTGCGTGGCCAGAAGGAAATGCAGCCGCGCTGGAAGCGCGTGCTGGAGTCGGTCAACGGCGGCATGGGTGAAGCCCTGGGCCAGCTGTACGTCGACGCCGTGTTCCCGGCCGAGTCCAAGGTGGCCATGCAGCACCTGGTGGAAAACCTGTCGCAGGCCCTGAAGGCACGCCTGGAGCAGCTGCCGTGGATGGGCGAAGAAACCAGGAAGAAGGCGCTGGAGAAGTGGGCCAGCTTCACCCCGAAGATCGGCTACCCCGACAAGTGGCGTGACTGGGCGGGCCTGCAGACCAACGGCGACAGCTACCTGGGCAACATGCAGGCGGCACGTGCGTTCAACTACCGCTACATGCTGGACAAGATCGGCAAGCCGGTGGACAAGACCGAGTGGGGCATGACCCCGCAGACCGTCAATGCCTACTACAACGCCACCAAGAACGAGATCGTGTTCCCGGCGGCGATCCTGCAGGCACCGTTCTTCGACGCCAAGGCCGATCCGGCACTGAACTACGGCGGCATCGGCGCGGTCATCGGCCACGAGATGATGCACGGCTACGATGACTCGGGCAGCCAGTTCGCCGCCAACGGCAACTTCGACAACTGGTGGACCGACGCCGACCGCAAGGCCTTCACCCAGCGTACCGACCAGCTGGTCGCGCAGTTCGACGGCTATGAATCGGTGCCGGGCGTGTTCGTGAAGGGCAAGCTGACCCTGGGCGAGAACATCGGTGACCTGGGCGGCCTGACCGTGGCTTACGATGCGCTGCAGATGGCGCTGAAGGAAGACCCGAAGGCGAATGTCGAAGTCGATGGCCACAGCCAGGACCAGCGCTTCTTCATGAACTGGGCCACCGTGTGGCGCCGCAACTTCACCGATGGTGAGCTGCGCGTCCGCCTGAACACCGACCCGCACGCGCCGGCCAACTTCCGTGCCAACGGTGCGCCGTCGAACATGCCGTCGTTCGCGGCGGCCTTCCAGTGCAAGGCCGGCGACGCGATGGTGCGTGCCGACGACAAGCGCGTGGTGATCTGGTAATCGATCGCCGCTGATGCGTGATGCAGAAGGCCCGGCGAATGCCGGGCCTTTTGCTTGGCGGGTTGGCGCTGGCGCCATCCGCCGAATGCAAACCGGTGATGCAAACCGGTAGGGTCGACCGTTGCTCGACCATCAACCGGCGCTACATGGCCAGCGCCGGCTCCTGCGCCAGCAGGCGATGGAAGCGCTGCAGCACGTAAGGATCGACCAGCCCGCCAGACTGCTCGTCGATGATGCGCAGGGCCGCCTCGCGTTCCATCGCGGCGCGATAGGGACGCACGCTGGTCATCGCGTCGTAGGCATCGGCAATGGTGACGATGCGTGCGCCCAGCGGAATGTCTTCGCCGTGCAGGCCATCGGGATAACCACTGCCGTCGAACGCTTCGTGATGGGCGCGGATCAAGCGTGCCACCGGTGCGGCATCGCTGCGGCCGGTAGCCAGGAAAATGTGCTCACCGCGTGCGGGATGCTCGCGCATGATTGCGCGATCCTGGTCGGTATGCCGACGCGGGCTGAGCAGCACATCGTCGGGGATGCCGATCTTGCCGATGTCGTGGAAGCGCGCGGCCAGGCCGATCTGCGCGCAGGCATCGTCGTCGAGGTCGCAGTGCGCGGCCAGGCGCTGCGCAAGCAGGCCGACGCGGTCGCAGTGGTAGCGGGTATAGGCATCGCGCATCTGCAGCGACATCGAGAGGACATCGATCAGGCAGGCCTGCGCGTGCAGCAGGTCGGGGGCGGGTACGGCGTCTGGAAACATGGTCATCCGCCCGCACCGGGTGGGGACCGGTGCGGGGTGTGCGGGGGCGATCAACCCGGGGCGAGGGTGGTCAGAAGGGCGCGGGCCGCATTGAAGCGGTCTTCCGGCAACGGCAGAGGGTGCTTGATGCGCAGCTTGTCCGGTCCTTCCATGGCGTACAGGTTGGGTTGCTTCTGGATCAGCTGGATCACCGCCATCGGGTCGATGTTCGGCTTGGACTCGAACGCGATGCGGCCACCGTTCTCGCCCAGGTCCAGCTTGCGGATCCCCAGCGTGTTGGCCTTCAGCTTCAGCTCGGCGATGGCGAACAGATGCTTGGCCGGATCCGGCAGCAGGCCGAAGCGATCGATCATCTCCACCTGCAGTTCGCGCAGCGCGTCGCTGTCGCGTGCGCTGGAAATGCGCTTGTACAGGGTCAGGCGGGTGTGCACGTCGGGCAGGTAGTCTTCCGGAATCAGCGCCGGCACATGCAGCTCGACTTCGGCGCCGCGGATTTCCTCGCCGGCGTCCAGGTCGGGCAACTTGCCCTGCTTGATGCTGCGTACCGCGCGCTCGAGCAGTTCGGTGTACAGGCTGAAGCCGACCTCGGCCATCTGCCCGCTCTGGTCTTCGCCCAGCAGTTCACCGGCACCGCGGATCTCCAGATCGTGGGTGGCCAGGGTGAAGCCGGCGCCCAGCTCGTCCATCGAGGCGATCGCCTCCAGGCGCTTTTCCGCATCCGGCGTGATCGAGCGGCGGTCGGGGGCGACCAGGTAGGCGTAGGCACGGTGGTGCGAGCGGCCGACACGGCCACGCAGCTGGTGCAGCTGGGCCAGGCCGAAGCGGTCGGCGCGGTTGATGATGATGGTGTTGGCGTTGGGGATGTCGATGCCCGATTCGATGATCGTGGTCGACAGCAGCACGTTGAAGCGCTGCTTCTGGAAGTCCAGCATCACCTTTTCCAGCTCGCGTTCCGGCATCTGCCCGTGGGCGATGCCGATGCGTGCTTCGGGCACCAGCTCGGACAGCTCGCGCTGCATGCGGCCGATGCTCTCCACGTCGTTGTGCAGGAAGTACAGCTGGCCACCGCGCGCGAGCTCGCGCTGGAAGGCTTCGCGCAGCAGGGCGTTGTCCCACTGGGTGATGAAGGTCTGCACCGCCAGCCGGTTCGGCGGCGGCGTGGCGATGATCGACAGGTCGCGCAGGCCGGCCATGGCCATGTTGAGCGTGCGCGGGATCGGCGTGGCAGTCAGGGTCAGCAGGTGCACGTTGGCGCGCAGCGCCTTCAGTGCTTCCTTCTGACGCACGCCGAAGCGCTGCTCCTCGTCGACGATGACCATGCCCAGATCCTTGAACTTCACGTCCGGCTGCAGCAGGCGGTGAGTACCGACGATGACGTCGATGGTGCCGGCGGCAACCTTCTCCAGTTCGGCCTTGATCTCCTTGCTGGTCTTGAAGCGCGACAGCACCTCGACCTTCAGCGGGTAATCGGCGAAGCGGTCGCGGAAGTTGCGGTAGTGCTGCTCGGCCAGCAGCGTGGTCGGCACCAGCACCGCCACCTGCTTGCCGGCACTGGCCGCGGCGAAGGCGGCGCGCACGGCCACTTCCGTCTTGCCGAAGCCGACGTCGCCGCAGACCACGCGGTCCATCGGCTGGCTGCTGGCCAGGTCGCGCAGGGTGGCGTCGATCGCGGCCAGCTGGTCGGGGGTTTCCTCGAACGGAAAACCGGCCGCGAACGGCTCGTACATCGCGCGGTCCACCTGCAGCGCCAGGCCGGCACGCGCCTGGCGGCGGGCCTGGATCTCCAGCAGCTCGGCGGCCACGTCGCGCACCTTCTCGGCCGCCTTGCGCTTGGCCTTGCTCCACTGCTCGCCACCCAGCGAATGCAGCGGCGCGGTTTCAGCCGAGGCACCGGAGTAGCGGCTGATCAGGTGCAGCTGGGCGACCGGGACATACAGTCGGTCGCCCTTGGCATATTCGATCTCGAGGAATTCGCCGGGCATGCCGCCGACATCCATCGCGATCAGCCCACGGTATCGGCCGACGCCGTGGTCCTCGTGCACGATCGGCGCGCCCTCGGTCAGTTCGCCGAGGTCGCGGATGATCGCTTCCGGCTCGCGACCGGCACGGCGCGTGCGGCGGGCGTTGCCGGCGCGCTCGGGGAACAGCTGGCGCTCGGTCAGCACCGCGATGCGCGGCTCATCCAGCGCGAAGCCATCCTCCAGCGGCGCCACCGCGATGGCAAAGCGCACATCGCTGGCGAGGAAGGAGGGCAGGTCGGCTACCACCGGCGGCTTCAGCTCAGCCGCCTGCAGCACTTCCAGCAGGGCCTCGCGGCGGCCAGGCGAATCGGCGGCGATCAGCACCCGGCCCGGATAGTGGCCGAGGAAGGATTTCAGGGCATCGCCGGCCGGCGCTTCACGTGCGGCCACCGGCAACGGCGGCAGCGGCTGGTCGCCCAGCGCGTGCGCATCGGCGATGCGTGCATGGTCGGCGGCCCACACCTCGATGCGCGCGGTATCGTTCAGGCGTTCGCGCAGCAGTTCCGGCGACAGGTACAGCGCCGACGGCGGCAGCAGCGGCCGTTCCACGTCATGGCGGCGCTGTTCGTAGCGTTCGCCGGTCTGCGTCCAGAACGCCTCGGCGGCTTCGCCGGCACCGGCACAGACCACCGGCAGGCTGCCGTTGGGCAGGTAATCGAACAGGGTCGCGGTGCGCTCGAAGAACAGTGGCAGGTAATACTCGACGCCGGCCGGGGCCAGCCCGGACTTCAGGTCCTGGTACAGCGAACTGCGCCGGGTATCGACGTCGAAGCGCTCGCGCAGCGTGGCCAGCACGCGGGCGATGCTGGCCTCGTCCATCGGCACTTCGCGGCCCGGCAGCATGTGCACCGCCTCGACCTTGTCCAGCGAGCGCTGGCTTTCCGGGTCGAAGGCGCGGATCGAATCGATGTCCTCATCCAGCAGCTCAACCCGCAGCGGCTCGTCGGCGCCCATCGGGAACACGTCGAGCAGGCCGCCGCGCACGGCGAAATCACCCGGGTCCATCACCTGCGGCACGTTGCGGTAGCCGGCGCTTTCCAGGCGGCGCTTCTCGGCCTCCAGGTCCAGGCGCTGGCCGACCTTCAGGTCGAAGCTGCCACCGATCACGTAGCTGCGCGGGGCCAACTGCTGGAGCAGGGTCTGCACCGGCACGATCACCAGGCCGCGCTTCAGCGTGGGCAGGCGGTGCAGGGCGGACAGGCGCTGCGAGATGATGTCCGGATGCGGGCTGAAGCGGTCGTAGGGCAGGGTCTCCCAGTCTGGGAAGGCGACCACCGGCAGGGCCGGGTCGCCGCCGAGCAGGGTCTGCAGGTCGGCTTCGAGCTGGTTGGCGCCGTGGTTGTCACGGGTGATCACCAGCAGCGGCGCATCCTGCGCGCGGGCGGCCTGGGCCAGATACCAGGCCAGGGCGGTCGGCGATGCGGGGGCGCGCCACCAGGCGCGGAGCTGGCCGGCACGCGGCAGCGGCGGGGCGGGGTATGGAGTACGCGACATGGACCGCGGATTTTAGCAGAAGCCCGATTGAAGCCCGGTGCACCGCGCCGGCCGGCGGCCGGCAGCCTGATGCGCCGTTGCGGTAGCGGAAGGCCGGCCAGTGGCCGGCGCTACCTTCAGTTGTCCAGTTCCAGCACCATCCGCACCAGGCCTTCGGCGCCGGTGGGGTGCGGGACCGGCTTGAAGCCCAGCGAGGCGGCCAGCTGCTTCATCGGCTCGTTCTCGGCGGCGACATCGCCGTACAGGCGGTCCAGGTACTTGCCGCGGCCCCACTTCACCAGCTTGCGCATCAGCTGGCGGCCAAGGCCCTGGCCGATCAGGAAGCGGCTGATCAGGATCGCGTACTCGGCTTCACGGGTACCGGGGATGATCGAGGCGCGAGCGACCGCGCCGACCACGGCCTCGCCGGCGGGGAGGGATTCGGCCGCGACCAGGGTGATCTCGGTCTTCGGATTCGGATGGGTCAGGCGCTGGGTGGTTTCCGGCGAAAGCTCGGTCACCGCCTGCAGGAAACGATCACGGATTTCTTCCGGCCCGAACAGGCTGAACGCCGCTTGCAGCGGTGCGCCATCTTCCGGGCGGATGGGGCGGATCAGCAGCTCGTGGCCGCTGGGAGCCTTGAAGATCTCATGCCAGGGCGGCATGCGGTTGCGAGTGGCCATACCGGGTGATTCCTTGGTGGTCCATCGATTGTGGCATCACCGGGGCTGCATTCCGTGAACGAAAGGCTCACGGCGATACAGCCTCGTGAAGGCCGCTATTCGGGGGCTTTCAGCCAATCCAGGCGGGTGCTGGCACCGGCTTCGCCCAGGTGCTGGCGCAGCGCCGGCAGGGCCGGGCCGACCACCCGGTCGAACTGCCAGGGTGGGTTGAGCAGCAGCATGCCGCTGCCGTTGAGGCGCAGCGGCGAGTCGTCCGGGCGTACCAGGAACTCGATCGTCATCGCCGATTTCACTGGCAGCGCGGTGGCCTTGCGCAGGAAATGCAGGATGGTGCGGCGCTGCTTGATCGGGAACCAGACCGCGCAGGTCGCCTGCGGCCAGCGCGCCAGGGTCTCGGCCAGCGCGGCCAGGACGTTCTGGTACTCGGCGTCCTGGGCCTCGTACGGTGGGTCGATCAGCACCAGGCCACGGCCGATCTTGCTGCCGTTGAACTTTGGCGGCAGCAGCGAGCGCAGCAGCGCATAACCATCGCCCGGATGCACGCCTACGCGGCTGTCATGCGCGAACAAGGCCTTCAGCGTGGCCGTTTCGGCTTCCTGCAGCTCGCAGACGGCCATGCGGTCCTGCGCGCGCATCGCCTGCGCGCTCAGCAGCGGCGAGCCCGGGTAGGTGGTCATCGCGCCCACCGGGTTGTCGGCCTGCACTGCCTTCAGGTAGCGCTCGACCACCTCCGGCAGCTTGGGCTGGGCCATCAGCCGCATGATCCCGGATTCGGCCTCCAGGGTCTTGCGGCTCTCTTCGCTGGCCAGCAGGTAGCGGCCGGCACCGCCGTGGGTGTCGAGCACGAAGAACGGGCTGTCCTTGCGCTTGAAGCTGTCGATCAGGGCCAGCTGCACGATGTGCTTGAGCACATCGGCGTGGTTGCCGGCATGGAAGGCGTGGCGATAGTTCATGGGCGGCAGTGTACGGGGCGGCGGCCGCAGCGGCTATGCTGCGCGCCATGACAGCGCCCGTTGCCCATGTCCTGGTGGTCGAGGACGAAGCCGCCATTGCCGAAACCGTACTCTATGCGCTGCGCAGCGAAGGCTACGCGGCCAGCCACTGCCTGCTGGGCGGCGAGGCGCTGCAGCGCCTGCAGGCCGGGGATATCGACGTGGTGGTGCTGGACGTGGGCCTGCCCGACCTGGGCGGCTTCGAGGTCTGCCGGCGGTTGCGGGCGCAGCCCGGCCCGACGGCGCAGCTGCCGGTCATCTTCCTGACCGCCCGCAACGACGAGGTGGATCGCGTGCTCGGCCTGGAGCTGGGCGCCGACGATTACATGACCAAGCCGTTCTCGCCGCGCGAGCTGGTGGCCCGGGTGCGTGCGCGCCTGCGCCGCGCGCTGCCGGCGGTGACGGTGCCCGGCGCGGACGCGGGCTGGCGCGAGCACGGTGCCTTCGCCATCGACCGTGACGGCCGCCGCATCCGCTTCCGCGGCCAGATGCTGGACCTGACCCGCTACGAGTACGCCCTGCTGGAAGCACTGCTGCAGCGCCCGGGCGCGATCCTCAGCCGAGCCCAGCTGATGGACCGTGGCTGGGACAGCAGCGCCGACAGTGCCGACCGTACCGTCGACACCCATGTAAAGACCCTGCGCGCCAAGCTGCGTGCGGCCGGTGCCAGCGACGACCCGATCCGTACCCACCGTGGCCTCGGCTACGCGCTGGAGGTCTAGCCGATGCGCCTGGTGCTGAAGCTGTTCCTCGGCTTCTTCCTGATCACCGGCATCGCGGCCTTCTTCGTGATGCGGGTGTTCGTCAACGAAGTGAAGCCCGGCGTGCGCCAGGCGATGGAGTCGACCCTGGTCGATGCCGCCAATGTGCTGGCCGAGATGGCCGCCGCCGACGTCAAGGCCGGCACCATCGGCAGCGGCGGTTTCACCCGCAACCTGGCCAAGGCGCGCCAGCGCGACCTGAAGGCGATGGTGTGGCGCTTCCCGAAGCGTTCGCTGGACTACCGGGTGACCATCACCGATGCCAAGGGCATCGTCATCTACGATTCGCTGGGCCGCGACCTGGGGCGCGACAACTCGCGCTGGAACGACGTCTACCGGACCCTGCGCGGGCAGTACGGCGCACGCTCCAGCCCGGAGATACCGGGTGAGGAAGGCGACACGGTGATGCACGTGGCCGCACCGGTGTACGACCCGGCCGATGGTCGCACCCTGATCGGCGTGCTCAGCCTGGCCCAGCCCAACCGCAGCATCGATCCGTTCATCGCGGCCAGCCAGCGCGCCATCATCGAGCGCGGCGCCTGGCTGATCGGGCTGTCGGCGCTGGTCGGCGTGCTGGTGACGATGTGGCTGACCACCGGCCTTGGCCAGCTCAGCCGCTATGCACGCGCGGTCACCGCCGGTGAGCCGGTGCCGCCGCCGCGGCGCCGCCGCGACGAGATCGGCGATCTCGGCCAGGCGCTGGAAACCATGCGCCGCAAGCTGGAAGGCAAGGCCTACGTCGAGCGGTACGTGCAGTCGCTGACGCATGAGATGAAGAGCCCGCTGGCCGCCATCCGCGGTGCCGCCGAGCTGCTGCAGGAACCGTTGCCCGAGGCCGACCGCGTGCATTTCGCGCGCAGCATCGTCGACCAGCAGGAACGGCTGACCGAGACCATCGACAAGCTGCTGGCGCTGGCCGAAGTGGAACAGCACGGCTGGCTGCAGACCCGCGACCCGATCGCGCTGCCGGTGCTGCTGGCCGATGCCGCGGCGGCCGCACAGGTGCGTGCACAGGCGGCCGGCGTGCAGGTCCGCATCGGCCCGGTACCGGACCTGGCGGTGCAGGGCGATGCCTACCTGTTGCGGCAGGCGCTGCACAACCTGATCGACAATGCGATCGCCTTCTCGCCCGCCGCTGCGGAGATCGCGCTGCAGGCCGAGGTCGACGGGCAGGGCGTGTGCCTGCAGGTCGCCGATCGCGGTGCGGGTATCCCGGACTACGCCCGCGAGCGGGTATTCGAACGCTTCTATTCCCTGGCCCGGCCGGGCAGCGGGCGGCGCAGCTCCGGGTTGGGCCTGCCGTTCGTGCAGGAAGTAGCGCGCCTGCATGATGGCCGGGCCAGTGTCGAAGCGCGCGACGGAGGCGGCACCGTGGCCCGTCTGTGGCTGCCGCTGGGCACGCCGGGCCAGCGCCCGCGGCGCTGACTTCACACTCGCTTCAAATTCGCCACAAACCCTGCTCACCGCAGCGGTCCATCCTGCGGCCCTCTCCAACGAGGATGGACCATGAAATCCCTGAAGATGCTGCTGCGGTTCGCCATTGTCGGCGGGCTGATCCTGCTGCTGCTGGTGCCGTTGACGATGATCCGCGGGGTTATCAACGAACGCAGTGCGTACCGCGACGAGGCGTTCTCGCGGGTTGCCGACAGCCGTGCGGGCTCGCAGCGCCTGGTCGGTCCGGTGCGGGTGGTGCCCTGGGTGGAGCGCCAGCAGGTCGAGGTGGTCGACGCCAAGGGCAACAAGAAGACCGAGGTGCAGGTCAGCGAGGGCCACTGGCTGCAGATGCCGGCAACGCTGGACGTGGGCGGCGAGATGCTGCCGAGCCAGCGCGAGGTCGGCCTGTTCAAGGTGCCGGTATACAGCTGGAACGGCCAGCTGAAGGCGACCTTCGCCGCGGACGACTATCCCGTGAAGGCCGGCCGCAGCTACGGCCAGCCGTATGTGGCGCTGGGCGTTTCCGATGTGCGCGGGCTGGTCGGCACCCCGAACCTGCGCGTGGATGGCAAGCAGCTGCGATTGCTGCCGGGCGTGGGCGCGGCCAGCGAGGTCGGCCGTGGCCTGCATGCGCCGGTGGCCGGTTTCGCCGAGGACCACGGCGGTGCCCTGGCCGCCAGCACCGTGGAGCTGGAGCTGCGCCTTGACGGCAGCCGCATGCTGTCGGTAGTGCCGGTGGGCGATGACACCCACATCGCGCTGCGTTCGAGCTGGCCGCACCCCTCGTTCAGCGGCGCGTTCCTGCCGAATGAGCGTCGCGTTGATGCGCAGGGCTTCGATGCACGCTGGGCGGTGTCTTCGCTGGCCTCCGATGCCCAGCGCCAGCTGCGCGCCGACGGTGCCATCGATTCGCAGGCGGTGACGGTGTCGCTGGTCGATCCGGTTGATGCCTACACCCAGGCGGATCGTGCTTCGAAGTACGGCGTGCTGTTCGTACTGCTCACCTTCGTCGGCTTCATCCTGTTCGAGCTGATCAAGTCGCTGCGCATCCATCCGCTGCAGTACCTGATGGTGGGCCTGGCGCTGGCGATCTTCTTCCTGCTGCTGATCAGCCTGTCCGAGCACATCGCATTCTGGAAGGCCTATCTGGTTTCGGCGCTGGCCTGCATCGGCCTGCAGGCGGTGTATCTGGCCAACGTGCTGGGGCACTGGAAGCGTGGCCTTGGCTTTGCCGCGCTGCTGACCGTGCTGTATGGCGCGCTGTATGGCCTGCTGGTGTCGGAGAACAACGCATTGCTGATGGGATCGCTGCTGCTGTTCGTGATCCTGGCGCTGGCGATGTGGGTGACCCGCCGGGTCGACTGGTACGCGCTTGGCGCGGACCTGAAGTAAGGAGCACGACATGGGCTGGCGCCAGGGATTGCAGCAACGGGCACGGCAGGGCATTCCGGCCCTGCTGGAAGTGGATGCACTGCTGCAGGCACATGGCGTGCTGGCGGCCCTGCCGGGGGCACGGATCGCCCCCGGCCTGGTCCGCTTCCAGCTGGCCGCGGTGACCTGCGAGGGGTTGCGCGGCCAGGGCCTGGCCTGGTTGCAGGGTGCGCGGCAGGGACGCGGCGCGCTGGCCGGCACGGTGCCGCGCTACCGACGGTGGAGGGCCGGTGCCGAGGCGCTGGCCGAGATCGGCATCGCCGGGCTGCCGGATGACTGGCCGGCGCATGCGGCGGTGTACGGCTGCAGCAGCATCGACCGTCGGCACTGGTTGCTGCTGCTGCCGGAACGGGCGCAGCTGTGGCTGGGCTGGAGCGGGTGAGGTGGCCTGGCAGGTGCGAACCCATCACGCTCCTGCGCCCATGACCGATGGGACGGTATCGCAGCGCCCCTGCTGGCTAGACTCGTTGGCTGGATGAACGAGCCGAAGGGCAGGGGTGCGATGTGCTGAAGTGGGGCGTGCTGGCGGTAGCGCTGGCGATGGGTGGCAATGCAGGCGCGCAGCAGCGCGAGACGGTGGACCTGGACATGGTCAGCCGGATCCGCCAGGAGGCCTTCCACCGTTCGCAGGTGATGGACACCTTCAGCTACCTCACCGAACGCATCGGGCCGCGCCTGACCAACTCGCCGGCAATGGGGCGCGCCAACGCGTGGACCCGCGGCAAGTTCAACGAATGGAAGCTGGACAACGTCCACGACGAGGCCTTCGATGACTTCGGCCGTGGCTGGGAGTTCACTTCGGCCAGCGTGGAAATGCTGGGGGACCGCATCCAGCCGCTGCATGCGCTGCCGAAGGCGTGGACACCGGGTACGCAGGGGCCGGTCGAAGGCGAGCTGGTGCAGGTCGAGATCAAGAAGCCGGAAGACATCGAGAAGTATCGCGGCAAGCTGCGCGGCAAGATCCTGCTGCTGGGCGAGGCGCGCGAGTACAAGCGGGGCACCGAGCCGGATTCGCACCGGCATGACGCGACCTCGCTGGAAGGCCTGCAGGCGTTCACCCTGCCCAAGGACCAGGATGCGGCCGCCGAGCGCGCCAAGCGGGTCAAGGAGTACCAGGAGCGCCAGGTGCTGGCGACCAAGGTCAACGCCTTCTTCGTCGAAGAAGGCGCACTGGCTTCGATCAGCATCAGCAGCTGGGACAACGGCATCATCCGCGTTGCCGGCGGCGGCTCGCGCAAGGCCGGTGAACCGGTCGGCATCCCCGAACTGGCGATGATCAGCGAGCACTTCAATCCGCTGGTGCGTGCGCTGAAGGCCAAGCAGAGCGTGCGCCTGCGCGTGGACGTGGCCGCCCGCTTCACCGACGAGGCCAACCAGCCCGGCTACAACACGCTGGCCGAGATCCGCGGCAGCAGCCGGCCGGACGAAGTGGTGATGATCGGCGCGCACCTGGATTCCTGGCATAGCGGCACCGGCGCGGCCGACAACGCCGCGGGCGTGGCGGTGATGATGGAGGCGATGCGCATCCTCAAGGCGACCGGCGCCAAGCCGCGGCGCACCATCCGCGTGGCGCTGTGGAGTGGCGAAGAGCAGGGGCTGATTGGCTCACAGGCCTATGTGGCCAAGCATTTCGGCCAGTTCCCGGAACCTGCCGACGCGGCGCAGAAGGCGCTGCCGGCATCGTTGCGCGAGCCCACCGGTGCGCTGCAGAAGACCCGCGATTACAGCAAGTTCCAGGTCTACTTCAACATGGACAATGGCTCCGGCCGTTTCCGTGGCATCTATGCGCAGGAAAACCTGGCGGCGATGCCGATCTTCGAAGCCTGGCTGGCGCCGTTCCACGACGTCGGCGCGACCACCGTGGCCACGCGCAACACCGGCAGCACCGACCACATCAGCTTCGACCGCATCGGCCTGCCGGGCTTCCAGTTCATCCAGGACCGGCTGGACTATTTCACCAATGTCCATCACAGCCATCTGGACACCTGGGACCACGCCGAACCGGAAGACCTGAAGCAGGCCGCCGCGATCGTCGCCGCGTTCGCCTACAACGCCGCAATGCGCGAGCAACCCTTCCCGCGCAAGCCCGAACCCTGAAAAAGGGGACGGAGGGGATTAAGTCGTTTTCCCCCTCCGTGACCCCCGCTGGCCCGCGGGTGGGGCAATCGCGACTTAATCCCCTCCGTCCCCTTTTTCCGTGGGGGGCGGTGGGCTGGTAAAATCGGGGGATTCCCGTTCCTCGAGCCCTCCATGACCTGCCGCACCCGCTTCGCCCCCAGTCCCACCGGCTACCTGCACATCGGTGGTGCCCGCACCGCGCTGTACTGCTGGCTGGAGGCCCGCCACCGTGGCGGCGAGTTCGTGCTGCGCATCGAGGACACCGACCGTGAGCGCAGTACCCAGGGGGCGATCGACGCCATCCTGGAGGCGATGGACTGGCTGGGCCTGGATTACGACGAAGGCCCGATCTACCAGACCGAGCGCGTGGCCCGTTACCGCGAAGTGGCCGAGCAGCTGATCGCCGACGGCAAGGCGTACTACGCCTACGAGACCCGCGAAGAACTGGACGCGATGCGCGAGGCCGCCATGGCCAAGCAGGAAAAGCCGCGCTACAACGGCGCTGCGCGCGACCTGGGCCTGCCGTACCGGGAAGACCCGAACCGCGTCATCCGCTTCAAGAACCCGCTGCAGGGCACGGTGGTGTTCGACGACCTGATCAAGGGCCGCATCGAGATCGCCAACAGCGAGCTGGATGACATGGTCATCTTCCGCCCGGATGGCTACCCCACCTACAACTTCGCGGTGGTGGTGGACGACTGGGACATGGGCATCACCGAGGTCATCCGCGGTGACGACCACATCAACAACACCCCGCGCCAGATCAACCTGTACGAGGGCATCGGCGCGCCGGTGCCGAAGTTCGGCCACATGCCGATGATCCTGGACGAGCAGGGTGCGAAGCTGTCCAAGCGCACCGGCGCGGCCGACGTGATGCAGTACAAGGACGCCGGCTACCTGCCCGACGCGCTGCTGAGCTACCTGGCCCGCCTGGGCTGGTCGCACGGCGACCAGGAGCTGTTCAGCCGCCAGGAACTGATCGAGCTGTTCGACGTGAAGGACTGCAATTCCAAGGCCTCGCGCCTGGACATGGCCAAGCTGGGCTGGGTCAACCAGCACTTCCTGAAGACCGAGGAACTGGCGGCCATCGTGCCGCACCTGGTCTACCAGCTGCAGAAGCTGGGCCTGGACCTGGCCGCCGGCCCGGCCCCGGAGGACGTGGTGATTGCCCTGCGCGAGCGCGTGCAGACTCTGAAGGAAATGGCCGAGAAGGCCGTGGTCTGGTACCAGCCGCTGAACGAGTACGACGAAGCGGCGGTTGCCAAGCACTTCAAGGCCGGTGCCGAGGTGGCGCTGGGCAAGGCCCGTGAGCTGCTGGCGGCGCTGCCGGAATGGACCGCGGAAGCCGTCGGCGTGGCCCTGCACGATACCGCCGCGGCGCTGGAGATCGGCATGGGCAAGGTCGCCCAGCCGCTGCGCGTGGCGATCACCGGCACCCAGGTCAGCCCTGACATTTCCCACACCGTGTACCTGGCCGGCCGTGAGCAGGCCTTGAAACGCATTGATGTGGCCATCACCAAGGTAGCAGCGGCCTGAGGCATCCTTGCCAGGCCCGAACCGGAGAACACGCATGCCCGCCAAGACCGCCACTGCTTGCACCGCCCCGCACCACCACGTCCACGATGCATCGGATTTCGTGGCGGTGGTCGAGCGTGTCTCGCGCGAACGCGGGCTGCGCCTGACCCCGATCCGCGCCAATGTGCTGAAGCTGATCGCCGAGGCCGGCAAGCCGGTCAAGGCCTACGAGCTGCTGGAGTGGGTGCGCAACGGCAAGGGCGTGGGCGCTGATGCCCCGCCCACCGTGTACCGCGCGCTCGACTTCCTGATGGCCAACGGCTTCGTGCACAAGCTGGAATCGGTGAATGCCTTCGTGGCCTGCCATCACCCCAGCAGCGCCGCGCATTCGGTGCCGTTCCTGATCTGCAACAGCTGCCACAGTGCTGTGGAGCTGGAAGACCGCGAGATCGTCACCCAGCTGGAAAAGCGCGCCAAGGAACTCGGCTTCCAGCCGCAGGCACAGACCCTGGAAGTGCACGGGCTCTGCGCCCGCTGCGCCGGCTGAAGTAACGGGCGGGAATGGGGTCAGATCCGTTTGCCACGGGCAAAGGGATCTGACCCCGTTGACCTTACCGGGCCGCTGCCGGCTCCACCGCGGTATCCACCCGCGCAATCACCGACATACCCGGGCGCAGCCGCGCAGCCAGCGGCTGGTCCGGATCGATCGAGATCCGGATCGGCAGCCGCTGCACCACCTTGGTGAAGTTGCCGCTGGCATTGTCCGGGCGCAGCACGCTGAACTCGGAGCCGGTGGCCGGTGCGATCTGCTCCACGTGGCCGCGCAGCACCTGGCCCTGGAACGCATCCACCGCGAAAGTGGCCGGCTGCCCGATGCGCATCTGCCAGGTCTGGCCTTCCTTGTAGTTGGCCACTACCCACAGCGCGTCCGGTACCAGGAACAGCAGCTGCGAGCCGGCCGCCACGTACTGGCCCACGCGCACGCTGGCTTCGCTGATCTGGCCATCGCGCGGTGCATGGATCACCGTATTGGCCAGATCGATGCGGGCCAGCTCCAGCTGTGCCTGCGCGCTTTCCACCTGTGCTTCGAGGCTCTTGCGCGCGACCTGGGTCGAGACCAGCGTTTCCTCGGCGATGCGGATCTGCGCCTGCGACTGTTGAACGCTGGCCTGCGCCGAGGCCTGGCTGGTGCGGAACTTGTCGCGGTCGTTGACCGAGACCAGCTGCTGTGCGGCCAGTTCCTCGTAGCGCCGGGCCTCGTTGCGCGAGCGCTGCAGCTCGGCCTGGCCGGCTGACAGCGTGGCGTGTGCCGAGGCGATCTGCGCACGGTTCTGCGCCTGTGACTGGTCCGAGTTGGCCAGTGCGGCGCGGGCGCTGTCCAGCGTCGCCTGTGCCTGCGACACGCGTTGCGCGTAGATGCGGTCGTCGATGCGCAGCAGCGGTTCGCCCTTCTTCACGTGCTGGAAGTCCTTCACCAGCACCTCGGTGACGTAGCCATTCACCTGCGGCGCCATCACCGTGATCTGGCCGCGCACATAGGCGTTGTCAGTGACCATCACACTGCTGGTGAACGGCCACAGGTGCCAGGCGCGCAGGATCAGCGCGATGCCGAGCAGTGCCACGACCACCATCACCACCACGCTGCGTGCGCTGGGCTTGAGGTACTTGGGCGCGGCGGCCGGTGCGGCCGTAGTGGCGGCCGGCGCCGCATCGGTGGGCGGCGGCGGGGTGACGTTGTCGGCGTCGGTGTCGTCGGGGCGGGGCGGGACGGGAGGCATGGTGGTGGACTCAGCGGGGCGCGGCCGGTGAGGCCGCAGCGGGGGAGGCGGGGTGGCGCTTGCGCCATTGCTTGAGCACGGCGGTGCGCAGCGACAGCAGCAGCAACCAGCACAGGAAGCCGATCGCCAGCCAGCCGCTCAGGGTGAACACATCATTGAAGCCACGCACATTGGCTTCGCGGCGCGTGGTCTGCGCCAGCTGCGCGCTGCCCTGTGCACTGCGCAGCACGGGGTCGGTGACCTGCGCGGCGTACAGCTGCTGCTGGATGCGCAGGCGCTGCGCAACCACTGGGTCGGCCGGGTCGAGCTGGCTGGTCAGCGCGCTGGAGTACAGCTGTTCGCGATGCAGCTGGAAGGTACCGAGTACTGCCGAGCCGGCCAGGCCGCCCAGGGTCTGGGTGATCGACAGCGTCACCAGGAACGTGATCATGTGGTCCACGCCCTGTTTCAGCGCGGCGGAAATGCCGAGCATGATCAGCGGGCCCATGAACATGCCGGCACCGACCGAGGCCAGGAACTGGCTGACATAGAAGTCGTGTGGCCGGTCCAGGCTGGTGCGGTGCTGGTCGAAGAACGCGGCTGCACCGAGCAGCAGGATCGCCATCAGCAGCTGCGCGATCAGCCGCTTCGGGCCGAAGGTGAGCGATGCTGCCGCGATGCCGGTGACCACGCCGGCCAGGATCACCACGAACAGCGGACGCAGCTGGTCCGGGCCCATGCCCAGCGTGCGCATCAGGTTGACCACGCCGTAGGACTGCTCGGTGGTCAGGAAGCGGATCAGGAACGCGCCGACGATGAAGTGCAGTACCGGCAGGCTGGCCAGCCAACGCGTCTGCAGAAGAGGATTACGCCGGTAGTGTTCGATGATGAAGGCGGTGGTGGACAGCGCGATGGAAGCGACCAGCGACCAGCCCAGCCACGGCGTGTCGAGCCACCAGCGCGTATAGCCCTGCGCCAGCACCACCACCAGCAGGGCGACGGCCGGCGCGAGCAGGGCGAAGGTGAGGAAATCCAGCGGTTCGAACGCCTTCACCTGGATGCCCGGCGGCAGTTTCAGCACCACCACCGCGGCAAAGGCACACAGTGCGAGGCCGGCTTCGAACGAGTACAACTGGTGCCACTGGCCGGTATCGACCAGCCCCGGCGAGACGATCCAGGCAATCGGCACCGCCAGCTGCGAGAGGCCCACGCCGACCACCAGCAGGTTGCCGGTGAAGCGCCGCGGCAGGGCCTGCAGCATGTACAGCGTACCCAGCGTCGAACACGCGGCACCGGCGAATCCGCTGGCGGCGCGCGTCAGCAGGGTGGTCTCGAAGCTGCCGACGAACAGGTGCAGCACCGCCAGCGCCGCGTACAGGCCCAGGCCGATCTCGGCGAACAGGCGGATGCCGTACTGCTGGCGGAACTTGAACGCCAGCAGGTTGGCGGTGACGTTGACCATCGCGTAGGCCGCCACCAGCCAGCTGCCCTGGGTCGGGGTCAGCGCCAGCTGGCCCTGCAGGAACGGCAGGTTGGCAGTGACCAGCGCATTGCCGAGGCCGCCGGTGATCGCCACCAGCAGCGATACCAGCGCGTAGGCCACGCGCCGATAGGGCGGATGCCAGGGCATCGAGGCCGACCCGGGCATGGTCGGCTTTTCGTGCTCCTCCCAATCCGGAACCGGCTTCAGATACGGCTGGACCATCAGCGGGCCTCGCTGGCTGCTCCCTGGAGACCCCCGCGCAGCAGCTGCAGGGCGCGCCCGGCGAGTTGGGCGCGCTCGTCGCGGGTCTTGCCGCGCAGGGCGGCCCCCAGCATGCCCGAGATCAGCGAAATATCCGTCTTCTCCAGGTCGGCACGGCACAGGCCGGCGGCCTTGGCCCGCGCAATCGGTGCTTCCAGCAGGTCGCGCACGGTCTCGCGCGCGCTGCGCATGGCCGGCACTTCCGGATCGACCGCGCGCCAGTAATCGGCCAGCGCTGGCGAATCGATGATGCGTTGGGCCATGCCGTCGAAGACCTCGAACAGGGCGTCGTCGCGGTCGCCAAGCTGTTCGACCTGGCGCCGGATGCGGTCCACGGTCCGTTGCAGCAGGGCCTGGATCAGCGCGGTGCGATCGGGGAAGTTGCGGTACAGGGTGGCGCGGCCGACCTGGGCACGTTCGACCACCAGGTCCAGCGGGGCGGTGACGCCGTGTTGGCCGAAGACATGATCGGCGGCGTCGAGGATGAGGGCACGGCGGGCAGCAGCATCGGCACGTTGAGCGGTCATGGGTTTATTTTCGGACATTAATGTCCGGTTGGCGAGACGTTGAGTGACGGGATTGTCCGTTTGTTGTCGTACGCACATCTTTGTGACGTTCGTGTGATGGGTGTCGCAATAAAAAAGGGGGCCCGAAGGCCCCCCGCGAAATGGTCAGTGGATCCACGCCCGGCGTGGATGGGAGGGGGCAGAGCCCATTCCGCTGGAATGGGTCCCGACCCCGTTGCGCGGTCAGAAGAACGCGCGGATGCCGAACGCCACGCCACGGCCCGGCAGCGGCGAGTAGTCACGCAGCAACGAGGTGTGCGGGCGCACTTCGCGGTTGGTCAGGTTGCTGCCATCCAGGAACACCTCGTAGCTGTTGCTGGCGTTGCGATCCCAGCGGTAGGCCAGGTGCGCATCGACCAGGGTGTAGCCGTCGCTCGGCGCTTCGTTCTGGGCGACATCCTTCTGCCGGCTGTAGCGCACCGCGCCGACCGAGGCGCGCCAGCCGTCCTTCGACCAGCGCAGGTCGGCGCCGACGCGGGCCGGGGCGATGCGCGGCAGGTAGCCGGTGTTGGCCAGCACCACCGAGTAGTTGTGGTTGTGGTCGCCATGCGGCACGGCGATGTCCAGGTTGCGGCTGCCGCTGCCATCCAGCTTGGCCTTCACGTAGTCACCGAACAGGCGCAGGTCCCAGTCACCGGCGCCGCCTTCGAACAGGTGCACCAGGGCTTCGGCTTCGGCACCGCGGAAGACTGCATCCTGCTGCGTCCAGGCACGCACCGGCAGCCCTTCGGTAACCCCGGTGTCGGCTAGATAGATGAAGTTCTTGAACCTGGTCTGGTAGACCGAGGCGGAGAAGTCCAGGCGTTCGCCGTGGGTGTGGATGCCCAGTTCGATGCGCTGGCCGCGCTCGGTCTTCAGGTTGGCATCGCCGATTTCCAGCGAACGGGTGGCGATGTGCGCGCCAGCGGCATACAGCTCTTCATTGGTCGGCGCACGCTCGGAGCTGTCCACGCCGATGCGCAGGTCCACCGCATCGTTGAGCTTCCAGATACCGGCGGCAGACAGGTTGGTGGCGCCGAAGGTGCGGCGGCGGTAGTCACCGCTGGGATCCAGCTTGACCTGGTCGTGGCGGCCACCCAGTTCCAGCTTGAACGGGCCGAACTGCTTTTCCTGCAGCACGAACACGCCGATGTTGCGGGTGCCGGTATCCGGAACGAAGGCCTCTTCGCCCTTGGCACCGAAATCGCTGTTGCCGAACTGCAGGCCGAAGGCGCCGTCCCAGCCGCCGATCTGCTGCTGTACCGCTTCCAGGCGTGCTTCGATGCCGCGGTTGGTGAAGCGGGTGGACGGCGTGCCGGCTTCCAGTTCCACATGCTCGTAGTCGGTGTAGGCCACGCGTGCATTGATGTTCTTCAGGAACGACACCGGGTTGTAGATGCCGGCCTTGGTCTCGAAGCGGTTCTGCACCATGTCGATGCGCACGTCGTGCTCGTCACCGCCTTCCTCTTCGTCACCATGGTCGTGACCGTGGTCATGGCCATGATCATCGCCGTCGGCGTGCACGTGCGCGCCATTGGGAATGCCATAGTTGGTGCGGTAGGTGCTGGCCGAGACGCCGAAGTAGCCGCCTTCACCCAGCCAGGTTGCGCCGACACCGCCAGCGCGGGTCCGGATCGAGCTGTTGTCCAGGCGGCCACGGCGCGGTTCCTCGCCTTCGGCCGCATCATGGTCATGATCGTGGTCATGGTGGTCTTCAAGGCGGTCGATCACCGCGTAGCCGGGAATGCGGTAGTCGTCGCCATTGCGCACCAGGCCGTCCACGTGCAGCACGACATCGCCGCTGACGCCATCCAGGCGGAACATGCCGCTGCGCTCGTTGTTCACCGAATTGCCGCGCAGTTCGGCGCGGCCGCTGAGCGGACGCTCCGGCAGCTCGCGGGCGATGCGGCCATCCACCACGTTGACCGCGCCACCGATGGCGCCGCTGCCGAACAGCAGCGTGGCCGGCCCCTTCAGCACTTCGATCTGGTCGGCCAGGAACGGCTCGATGCTGGTGGCGTGGTCGGCGCTGACGGTGGAAGCGTCCATGTTGCCCATGCCGTTGGAGAGCACGGCCACGCGCGGGCCTTCCTGGCCGCGGATGATCGGGCGGCCGACGCCGGGGCCGAAGAACGTGCTCTGCACGCCCGGCAGCTTGGCCACGGTGTCACCGAGGGTGCCGGCCTTCTGTTCGTCCAGGCGCTCACCGGCCAGTACGTCCACCGGGCGCGCCAGCGATTCGGCATCGCCCTGCAGCGGCGAGGCGGTGACCTGCACCGACGACAACTCGGTCAGGTGGCGGTCACGGTGCGAGTCGTCGGCGGCGGCCGCGAACGCGGCCGAGGGCAGCAGGGCGGCGAGGGCCAGGGCCAGGGAATGCGGCTTGAACCGCGGGGTTGGGGCGGGCATGGGCAGGTCCTTTGTTACAATGTATCAATCGCTGGGCGCACGCATCCCGTCGGTGCGACAGGGGGAGGGAAACCGTGCGGGTCGGGAACTGATGTTATATTATTCCATAACGATTCGCCGACCCTGCTGGAAGTCATGTCCCTGTCCTCACGCCTGCGCCACCTGCTCGACCGTTTCGGCGCCACTGGTTCGATGCTGTGCGCGGTGCATTGCGCGGTGATCCCCGTGCTGCTGGCGGCGGCACCCTCGCTGGGCCTGTCGTTCTGGCTGAGCGATGGCGTGGAGCAGGCGCTGGTGGTGTTCGTGACCCTGCTCGGGCTGTTCAGCCTGGTCTGGGGCTACCGCCGGCACGGTGCGCTGCGTGCGCTGGGCTTCCTGATCCCCGGCCTGGTCGCGCTGTGGGCCGGCGTGCTGTACGACCCGCTGCACCACAACGCGGTGCCGCATGCGGTGGTGATGACCGTCGGTGGCCTGCTGGTGGGTGTCGCCCATCTGGTCAACCTGCGCCTCAACCACGGCCACGTGCACGACGCCAGCTGCGCGCACTAGGCGCTCCGTGATAGGATTTTCGATCGTGCGCGGGGGCGCCCAGCAAGGCGGCCCCGCCGAACCCGTGTCAGTACGGGGTAACCAGATTTCACACTTGAGGAGTTGAAGACATGGGTAAGGGTGACCGCAAGACCGCCAAGGGCAAGCGCTACAACGCCAGCTACGGCAACGCCCGTTCGCACACCGCGAGCAAGGTCGCCGTAGGCGCCGCCGCCCCGGTTGCCAAGAAGACCGTGGCCAAGGCTCCGGCGAAGAAGGCTGTGGCGAAGAAGGCCGTCGCCAAGGCCTGATCCGGCCGACCGACCGGTCCAAAGAAAAACGCGGCGCCTGGCGCCGCGTTTTTTTTGTGCCTGTCCGCAGGCCGGCGTGCGTCCTTGTAGCGCCGAGCCGATGCGCGCCCGGCCTGATGCAGCCGAGCGCAGGCCCGGCGCTACAGCCGGATCAGCGCAGGGCTTTCTTCAACGTTTCCGGATTGCCGTCGTTCGGCGCTGCCGGTACCTGCAGCAGATGGGCCAGCAGCGGATAGACATCGACGTTGTCGAAGCCATCGATCACCAGACCCTGCCGGAATGACGGGCCACGGGCCACGAACACCGCACGCATGGAGGGCAGGGCGTTGTCGTAGCCATGCGAGCCACGGTCCTGCTTGGAACGAGTGGCGATCCTGTCCCGGTGCAGCGCGTCCCAGCCCTCATCCATGGCACAGACGATGGCCGGAACCCGCGGATGCGTGCCGTAGTGCCAGCGCGGCGGCAGGTCCGCCTTCTTCCAGCACTGGTAATGCGGGTGGCGGCCGAGCAGGGCGCGTTCGGCCTCGGCTTCGCGGCCCGCTACCGGCACGAAACCCACCGATTGGCCCTGGCTGACATTGCGCGCGATGGCCGGATCGACCATCGACTCGGTCGCGATCACGTGGCCGTCGGCGACCGCGGCCATGCCATGGTCGGAGACCACGATCACATTGGTGGTCGCGGCCAGGCCGCGCTGCTGCAGGCCATCGAGCACCTGGCCGATGATCTGGTCGGCGCGCACGATGGCGTCCGCGTACTGCTGCGAGGCGGGACCGTAGTGGTGTCCCGCCTTGTCCACGTGCTCCATGTACAGGGTGGTCAGGCGTGGCGCATCGGCATCGGTCTGCGCCAGCCAGTCGAGGACGATGCCGGCGCGCTGCTCCAGCGGCTCCTTGCCGTCATACATGCGCCATTGGCTTGGGCGCACACCGCGGATCTCCGACTCGCTGCCCGGCCACGACGTGGTCGCCGTGCGCACGCCGACGTTTTCGGCGCCTACCCAGATCGGTTCGCCGCCCCACCAGCCACTGTTGGTGACCGCGTCGCGGTTGCTGAGTTCGAAACGCCCCAGCGCCGCATCGTCCATGCTGTTGTTGACGATGCCGTGGTGGTCCGGACGCAGGCCGGTGACGAGGGTGTAGTGGTTGGGGAAGGTCAGCGATGGATACGAGGGTGTCATCCAGCGTGCGCGCACGCCCCCGTCGATCAGCCGCTGCAGGTTCGGGGTCAGGCCGCGGTCCAGTGCGTCGGCGCGCAGGCCGTCGATGGAAATGAGCAGCAGCTTCGGCGGCGTGGCCGCAGCGACCGGCGTGGCCACGGAGGCGAAGGGGGCGGGCGCGGTGGTGCAGGCAGCCAACGGCAGCAGCAGCGCCAGCGCGCAGGTCAGGCGTACGGAAGTCATCCGCGCATGATAAGCCGGAGCAATGACGTACCAAAGACACGGTGCGCTATCGCGTGCCGTGCCTCCCGTCGTGGGGTCGGATCCTTTTTCCCGGGAAAAGGGATCTGACCCCGGTCTCCGTCGGGCTGCGGCTCAGGCGAACAGCGGGGCCTGGCGCTGTTCCAGGCGCAACAGCGCGGCCTTGGTTTCCAGGCCGCCACCGAAGCCGGTCAGCGCCCCATTGCTGCCGATCACGCGATGGCAGGGCAGGATGATCGGCAGCGGATTGCGGCCATTGGCCGCGCCGACCGCACGGGTTGCACTGGGCTGGCCCAGATGCTGCGCCAGCTGCAGGTAACTCCAGGTCTGGCCGAACGGAATCAGCGCCAGCGCCTGCCAGACGCGCAGCTGGAATGGCGTGCCGCGGGGGGCCAGCACAAGGTCGAACCGGCTGCGCTCGCCGTGCAGGAACTGCAGCAGCTGTTCGCGTGCTTCCGGCAGTGCGTCCGGCGCATGGTGCCAGTCGTCGCGACCGCGTGCCGGATGGCGGTTCTCCGGAAACAGCACATGTGCCAGGCCGCGCTCGTCACCGGCGATGGTCAGCACGCCGATCGGGCTGTCGAAACGGTCGAACAACAGCGTCATGTCGGTTCTCCAACGAAGGTGCCGGACAGGTGCCACAGGTGCAGCACGGCATAGGCGCGCCACGGACGCCACGGTTGCGAGCGCGCTTCGGTCGCGCGTTCGCTCAGGCGTTGGCCCTGCGCATGGCCGAGCACCTGCTGCAGCACCAGGTCGCCGGCCGGGAAGGCGTCGGGCTGGCCGAGCCCGCGCAGGGCGATGTACTGCGCGGTCCATGGGCCGATGCCCGGCAGCGCCACGCAGCGGGCAACGAAGTCCTCCAGCGCCTGGCCGGGCCCGAAGTCGAGCTGGCCGCTGGCGCAGGCTGCCGCCAGCGCACGTACGGTGGCGGCACGGCTGCGCGGCAGGCCGATCGATTCCAGTGGTGCCTCGGCCAGCACCTCGGGCGCCGGGAACTGGCGATTGAATTCCGGCGGCATGCCGGTCAGGTGCGCGCCATGCGCATCCACCAGTCGCCGCGCGAAGGTGGTGGCCGCAGCGACGCTGACCTGCTGGCCAAGCACCGCGCGCACGCCCACTTCGAAGCCATCCCAGCCACCGGGGACGCGCAGGCCGGGGCGCTCGGCGATAGCGCGCGCGAGCAGCGGTTCTTCGCCCAGCGCCGCGTGCACCTGCTGCAGGTCGGCGTCCAGGTCGAACACGCGGCGGACGCGGCGCACGATGTCCGGGATCAGGCGTGGATCGACCGCGCCCAGCTGCAGGCGCAGCTCCGGTCGCTTCGGATCGGCGGTGACCCGCAGCAGGGTCGGCCGTTCGGGCGTACCGAGCACGCGCTGGTAACTGTCTTCGCCGACCAGTTCGATGCCGGGCAGGCTGCGCTTGCGCAGGAAGGCCAGCATGCGCGGGAAATCCAGCGGCGGTCGGTACGCCAGGCGCAGCACCAGGCAGCCCTCGTCGGCGGCCAGTGGCTGATGCTGGCGGCGCAGCGCGGTGGGCGCCATGCCGCAGCCCTGCAGGAAAGCCGTGTTGAAACGACGCAGGCTGTTGTAGCCGGCGGCCAGTGCGACGTCGGTTACCGGCAGCGTGGTCTCGGTCAGCAGTTGCTTGGCCAGCAGCAGGCGGTGGGTGGCATGGATCTGCCCTGGCGTCGCGCCCAGATGCTCGACGAACAGCCGTTGCAGCTGGCGCGCGCTGAGTCCGATCTTCTGCGCCAGCTCCGCAACCGCTTGTTCCTGCAGGAAGCCGCCCTGGATCAGTGCCAGGGCGCGTTGCACGGCCTGCCCGGCGAGGGCCTGCTGCGCCTGCGGTGCCAGTTCGGGGCGGCAGCGCAGGCAGGGCCGGTAACCGGCCGCGGCGGCCGCAGCGGCGGTCGGGTAGTAGGTGATGTTGCGTGGTTTCGGCGGCGGTGCCGGGCACACCGGGCGGCAGTAGATGCCGGTGCTGCGCACGGCGGTGAAGAACACGCCGTCGAAGCGTGCGTCGCGGGCCAGGCGGGCGCGGTCGCAGGCGGCGGTGTCGAGGGCAAGGGCGGTGTCCATGGCGCCAGTCTAGGCCTCTGCCGGGGGCAATACTCGCCGGATTCGGACATGGATGCTGAAGGGGGTTCGGCAGGGCTGCGCCTGCGCTGCTGTTGGTGGCTGTCGACCTGGGTCGACGCGGTAGATCCACGCCCTGCGTGGCTGGGGTGGTGGGCGACGGATAGCCGTCGAGCTCGGTCGACACGCATTCTCCAGGGTCAGAGGGGGTTCAGTGCCACGCGCTGAATGCGGGTCGCGGACGGGTAGACTGTGGCCCTTGCTCCCATGAATCCCGGTTGCCCGATGTCCGCCAAATTCCGCTGGTTGCCCGTGTTGTGCCTGGCCCTGGCGGGCTGCAGTCAGCTGGAGAACCCGGGCAACGTGACCGCCGCCGACAAGGCCGCACGGGCGCCGGCCAGCGATGGCGAGAACATGGTGTCGATCAATGCCGCCGATGCGCCCCCGCCGCCGGCGCCGCCGCACAGTCGTGCCGATCGGCCGTGGCCGCAGGCGCAGCTGGAGAACGGCCGCGCGTGGGTCAGCTGCAGTACCGAATATGCCGGCGATGCCGGCGATGGCGTCGAGCTGGAAGGCCTGCAGCGCGAACAGGTCACGCAGGCGCTGGCACCGTGTGCCGAGCGCGGCCTGATGCGTGTGCGCTATTCCGGCAAGATCAATCCGGGCTTCGCCGAAATGATGTGGCGGCTGGCAGTGGTGGCCGACGAACAGAAGATCCACAAGCGCATCCTCGATCTGGATTCCAGCGGTGGCCAGGTCGAGTCGGCAATCGTCGCCGGTGACAGCATCGGTGAGTCGGGCTGGACCATCTGGGTGCGCGAGGGCTCGATCTGTCACAGTGCCTGCGTGTTCGTGCTTGCCGCCGGTGACAACCGGCTGCTGTCGGGCAAGGTCGGCATCCACCGCATGATGCGGATCAGCTCCAAGGCCACGTCGCGCGCCGAGCTCAACCGGGAGCTGCACGAGGTCTATGACAACGTGAAGGACTACCTTCAGCGCAACGGCGTGGCGGTGGGGGTGGCCGACCTGATGATGACCGTGCCCAACCGCAGCCTGCGCCTGCTGACACCGGACGAGCTGCGCCAGTACGGCCTGGATGGTACCAATGCGGTGCAGGATGACCTGGAGCGGATCAAGCAGATGCGCGCCTGTGGCGATGATTTCGTGCAGCGCAAGGACGCCTTCCTGATCGCCTTCGATCAGCAGTGCAAGCGCGAAGGCGCCGACATGGAATCGATCAACAGCTGCGGGCAGGCGCTGAAACAGCGCTTCGGCTTCCCGGATGCGGTGTGCCCGGAAGAAAGCCCGCTGTCGGAGATCGATGTGGCGACGCTGCCGCCGGCGCCGTCCGCGCCGCCGCCGGTGGCCGAGCAGGCGCCGGCAGACGCCGCCAGGCCTGCCGCGCAGGCCGATGCGGCGACAGTGGAAGGCAGCGCCCACGCACGCTGACGGATGGCTCACCGAGCTGGCGTAGACTGCGGTTCTTTCCGAGAACCGGCGGTGTCCATGAAGCGCGTGCTCCTGCTGCTGTCCCTGATGCCCCTGACCGTGCTGGCGCAGGTTCCTGTGCCCGCCACGCCCGCACCGGCGCCGGCGCGTCCGGCGCCGGCTTCGCCGGCGGCTGCGAAGCCGGCCACGGCCGCCGCACCGGCATTGAGCGCCGCGCAGCAGGCGCAGGTGCAGAAACAGGATGCGGAAATGGGCGCCGCCGCAGCGAAAGTGGCGCAGCTGGTCGATGCCAACCGCGCCGGTGAACTGTGGGAGGGCGCCTCGGCGGTCGCGCGCCGTGCCGTACCGAAGGCGGCCTTCGTCAGCCAGCTGACCAGTGAACGTGGACGCCTGGGCGCACTGGCCGGCAGAGGCCAACCGACCATCACCCGGGTCAAGTACGCTGCGGGTGCCGCCGTGCCGGAAGGGCTGTACATCAACGTCAGCTTCCCGACCCGTTTCGCCAACAGCGCGCAGCCGGTGCGCGAACTGGTCTCGTTCCGTTTCGACGAGGACCAGGTGTGGCGCCTGGCCGGCTACAGCCTGCGCGCATCGGCGCCCTGAGGAGAGCCGCGATGGCGACTGAACTGACGATGCTGGCCTGGTCGGTGCTGCTGGGCTTCGTCTCGATCTTCGCGACCTCCACCGTGGTTACCCGTGAGCGTGGCCTGAAGTGGAACGCCTCGGCGCGCGATGGCGAAGCGCGGCCGCTGAGCCCGCTGGCGGGCCGCCTGCAGCGGGCCCAGGCCAACTTCCTGGAGACCTTCCCGTTCTTCGCCGCCGCCGCGATTGCGGTGGTGCTGGCCGGGCGCAGCAACGACACCACCGCGCTGGCCGCGCAGGCCTATTTCTGGGCACGCGTGGTCTACCTGCCGTTGTATGCAGCAGGCGTGCCCTACGTGCGCAGCCTGGTCTGGGCGGTGTCGCTGCTGTCGATCCTGGCGCTGGTGTTCGCCCTGTTGTGATCCGCGCCTGATCCAGATCAAGGCCAGTCAGTTGCGCAGCGCTATGCTGGCCCGGACTGAATCAACGGCAGGAGGCGCGCATGCGCAGGATGGACGTGCTGGTGGTCGGCGCCGGACCGGCGGGCCTGTGCTTTGCGCGCGCGCTGGCCGGCAGTGGTCTGCAGGTCGGGCTGGTGGACGTGCAGCCGCGCCAGGCCCTGGCCGAGGCCGCGTTCGATGGCCGTGAGATCGCGCTGACCCATGCCTCGCGGCAGAGCCTGGAACACCTTGGCCTGTGGCAGCGCCTGGCGCAGGCCGAAGTGGCCGAGCTGCGCGATGCCAGGGTGATGAACGGCGGCTCGCCGTTCGCGTTGACGTTCGCCAGCAGCCAGCGCGATGGCCAACCGCTGGGCTGGCTGGTACCGAATCACCTGATCCGCCGCGCCGCATGGGAGGCTGTGCAGGGTCAGGAGGGTCTGGAACTGTTCGATGGACGCAAGGTACTGGGCGTGCAGGCGGACGCGCAGGGCCATGCGGTGACGCTGGATGACGGCAGCACGTTGCACGCACGGCTGCTGGTGGCGGCCGACAGCCGCTTCTCCGCGACCCGGCGCATGCTCGGCATCGGTGCGCAGATGCGCGACTTCGGCAAGTCGATGCTGGTGTGCCGCATGCAGGTCGAGCGCGACCACCACCACACCGCGTGGGAGTGGTTCGGTTACGGCCGCACCATGGCGCTGCTGCCGCTCAACGAGGGCCAGGCATCGGCGGTGATCACGCTGCCGCCGCGGCAGATCGAGGAACTGCTGGCAATGGACGAGGTGGTTTTCGGCGAGGCCATCAGCGGCTTCTTCGAACACCGCCTGGGACGGATGCAGCCGGTGGCCACGCCGCAGGCGTATCCCTTGGTAGGGGTGTACGCGCACCGTTTCGCCGGCGAGCGTGCGGCGCTGGTCGGTGATGCGGCGGTGGGCATGCACCCGGTCACTGCGCATGGCTTCAACCTGGGCCTGGCCAGCGCGCAGCGGTTGGCGCAGGGCATCGTCGCGCAGCAGCGCCGCGGTGCCGACATTGCCGCCGACGCGATGCTGGCCAGCTACCAGCGCGGCCATCGGCTGGCGTCGCGGCCGTTGTACGAGGCCACCAATGCGATCGCCAGCCTGTACACCGACGACCGCCGCCCGGCGCGCCTGCTGCGTGCGGCCGGGCTGCGCGTGGCGCAGGGCGTGGCACCGTTCCGGCAGCTGATCGCCTCGCACCTGACCCAGCGCGTGGCCTGAACCGGTTCAGATCAGTCCGTTCAGGTCAGCCGGCAGCCAGGACCCGGATCTGGCTGTCGGCGAATTCGACCACCTGGCCTGCGCGGATCTTGCAGGCCTTGCGCAGTTCGACCTCGCCATCGACCAGGACCTGGCCTTCGCTGATGACCATCTTGGCTTCGCCGCCGCTGGTGACCAGGTCGGCCAGCTTGAGCAGCTGCTTGAGTTCGACGTAGTCGCCGTCGAGGTCGAATTCGAGAATCTGCATGGAACGGGTTTCCTGGGAAAGGGCGCGGGCCAGCGGCCGGGCCGGGGAAGAGGGCGCGTATTGTGCGCCAGCGCGGGCATGACGGCACGCGCACGACAAGCTGTACGCCTTGTTCAGGAACGATGCGGTATCATTCCGCTCTGAGCGAGTGAAATCTCCTCCGACCGAGCAGCGCCAGGGCACGCGATAAGAAGGGCGCCCAAAGCGCGGACCATCCCTTTTTTATCGCACTGCCAGGAAGACGGCAGTGCCTTCGGAGTTCCCCATGTCCCAAGATTCCCAAGCGCCGCTGCAGTTTGCGCAGCTCGGCCTGTCCGAGCCCGTGATGCAGGCGGTTACCGCCATCGGCTACGAAACCCCGTCGCCGATCCAGGCCGCCACCATTCCGGCGATGCTGGAAGGCCGCGACGTGCTGGGCCAGGCCCAGACCGGCACCGGCAAGACCGCCGCGTTCGCACTGCCGGTACTGTCCAACATCGACCTGCAGCAGATCAAGCCCCAGGCCCTGATCCTGGCACCGACCCGCGAACTGGCCATCCAGGTCGCCGAGGCGTTCCAGTCCTATTCGTCGAAGATTCCGGGCTTCCGCGTGCTGCCGGTGTACGGCGGCCAGCCGTATGGCCAGCAGCTGTCGGCCCTGCGCCGCGGCGTGCACATCGTGGTCGGTACCCCCGGCCGCGTGATCGACCACCTGGACCGCAGCACCCTGGACCTGTCCGAGCTGAAGACGCTGGTGCTGGACGAAGCCGACGAAATGCTGCGCATGGGCTTCATCGACGATGTCGAAGCCGTGCTGAAGAAGCTGCCGGAGCAGCGCCAGGTGGCGCTGTTCTCGGCCACCATGCCGCCGCAGATCCGCCGTATCGCGCAGACCTACCTGCAGGATCCGGTGGAAGTGACCATCGCGGCCAAGACCACCACCTCGGCCAACATCCGCCAGCGCTACTGGTGGGTGAGCGGCATGCACAAGCTGGATGCGCTGACCCGCATCCTGGAAGTGGAGCCGTTCGACGCGATGATCATCTTCGCGCGTACCAAGGCCGGCACCGAAGAACTGGCCAGCAAGCTGCAGGCGCGTGGCCTGGCGGCGGCGGCGATCAACGGTGACATGCAGCAGGCCCAGCGTGAGCGCACCATCGCCATGCTGAAGGAAGGCAAGCTGGACATCCTGGTGGCCACCGACGTGGCTGCCCGCGGCCTGGACGTGGAGCGCATCAGCCACGTGCTGAACTACGACATCCCGTACGACACCGAAAGCTACGTGCACCGCATTGGCCGTACCGGCCGTGCTGGCCGCAGCGGTGAGGCGATCCTGTTCGCCACCCCGCGCGAGAAGGGCATGCTGCGCCAGATCGAGCGCGCCACCCGCCAGCCGATCGAGGAAATGCAGCTGCCGAGCGTGGAAGCGGTCAACGACACGCGCATCAGCAAGTTCACTTCGCGCATCAGCGAAACGCTGGGTGCCGGTGGCCTGGACTTCTATCGCCAGCTGCTGGAACGCTTCGAGAACGAGCAGAACGTGCCGGCCATTGAAGTCGCCGCGGCGCTGGCGAAGATGCTGCAGGGTGACACGCCGTTCCTGCTGCAGCCGCCGGTGCGTGCGCCGCGTGAAGAGCGCGCGCCGCGTGAGCGCTTCGACCGTGGCGACCGCCCGGAGCGCGGCGATCGTTTCGACCGCAACGAGCGGGGTCCGCGTTTCGAGCGTGGCCCGCGTCGTGACGACGCCGAGGGTGGCTTCGAGCAGCGTCCGCGCCGCGAGGTTCCGCCGCGTGGTGCGCCGGAGCAGGGCATGGAGACCTACCGCATCTCGGTGGGCCACCAGCATGGCGTGAAGCCGGCCAACATCGTCGGCGCCATCGCCAACGAAGCCGGCCTGGAAAGCCGCTACATCGGCCGCATCGACATCCACGACGACTTCTCGCTGCTGGACCTGCCGGCACAGATGCCGCAGGACGTGCTGACCCACCTGCAGAAGGTGTGGGTGTCCGGCCAGCAGCTGCAGATGCGCCCGCTGGCGGCCGGTGAAGAGATCAATCCGGCCCCGCGTCCGTTCAAGCCGCGCTTCGACAAGCGCGGTCCGGGCGGCCCGGGTGGCCCGCGTCGTGGCGGTCCGGGTGGTCCGGGTGGTCACGGTGGCGATCGCGGCGGTGACCGCGACAGCCGCCCGCCGCGTCGTGACGGCTTCAAGCCGCGCGGCCCGCGCAGCTACTAAGCCGCACAGCCGTCCACAGCAACGCCAGCCCCGGGCTGGCGTTCAAAAAAGGGGACGGAGGGGATTAAGTCGTTTCTGGCAAGCCGCGCGCTTATGCCAGAAACGACTTAATCCCCTCCGTCCCCTTTTTTTCGCATGGCCAACACATTCCCGGTCCTAGGCTGAGCCGGTTCCAAAGGAGGTTGTCACCGCATCACATTCGGGGGGATCCGGGATGGGTAGGAGTGGCACGGACCAGCAGAGCCGGCGGATACCAATGACCCGCGGCCTGGGACTGCGATTTGCGTTGCTGACGGGCATGGCGATCGGATTGGTCGCGCTGTCCGCCTTGATCCAGGAACTGCAGGCGGCCTCCACCGCCTGGATTGCCGGTCAGGGTTACTGGTCGCGTGGCCAACAGGATGCCACCGCCGCGCTCAGTCGTTATCTGGCGCGCGGTGAAGCCCAGGACCTGGACGACGCGCGCCAGGCCCTGCAGGTGCCGCTGGGCGATCTGCAGGCCAGGCTGGCACTGGAACAGGCCGAGCCGGATGAAAGCAAAGCCCGGCAGGGATTCCTGCAGGGTGGCAACGCGCGCGCCGATATTCCACGTCTGGTGTTCTCCTTCCGCTATGCGCGTGACATCGGCGCCTTCCGCGAAGCGACCGCGTTGTGGCGGCAGACCGATGGCGACCTGATGGCGGTGCAGCGCCTGGTCGACGAGCTGCAGCTGCGGCACGACCAGGGCGCCCTGCCGCCTCCCGTCCGTGATCGCTACCTGCAGCAGCTGCGTGACCTCGATCGTCGCCTGCAGGTGCAGGCGCAGGCGTTCTCGCAGGCGCTGCTGCGGATGGCGACGCTGGTGCGGGTCGCGACGCTGATGGTCGGAGGGCTGTCGGTGCTGGCGATCAGCCTGATGGCGGTGCTGCTGGCGCGCCGCGTCGGCAAGGACCTGACCGAACACGAGAGCCGTTTCCGCGCGGCGTTCTACCAGGCCAACGTCGGCATGCTCAAGCTCGACACCGAGGGCAAGGTGATCGAAGCCAACCAGGCAATGGCCGACATCCTCGATTACCGGCGTGACGTGCTGCTGCAGATGTCATTGCACGATCTGCTGATGGAAGGCGAGCTGGTCATCGATGGGGTCGGCCGGATCGACTGGGACCGGCAGCTGCGGCCGAGCGAGCTGCGCTTCTGCCGGCGCGACGGCAGCCTGGTCTGGGGACGCTGGAGCGGGACCGCCGTGCACAGTTCGGACGGTGGACTGTCGGTGTTCGCGATCATCGAGGACGTCAGCCAGAACCACGCGCTGGCACGCGAGATCGAACACCACGCCAGCCACGATCCGCTGACCGGACTGATCAACCGCCGCGAGATCGAGCGGCTGCTGGAACGCGCGCTGCTGCAGGTGCGCAGCGAGGGCGGAACGCATTCACTGTGCTATATCAACCTGGATCATTTCAAGCTGGTCAATGACAGCTTCGGCCACGCCGCCGGCGACCAGATGCTGCGCAGTTTCGCCGACTACCTGGTGGCGGCGGTGCGTGATGGCGACTGGGTCGGCCGGCTCGGTGCCGACGAGTTCGCGGTGTTCCTCGCCCATGCCGGCCAGGACGAGGCCAAGCACGTGCTGCAGCGGGTGATCCGCAATCTCGGCCAGGCCACCTTCCCGATCAGCGAAGGCAGCCCGCAGCTGAGCTGCAGCATCGGCGTGGTCGAAGTCAGTGCCGACGCGCCGGATGTGAACTGGCTGATGAGCGCGGCCGACAGCGCCTGCTATGCCGCCAAGCAGGCCGGCCGCAACCGCGTTCACTGCTTCAACGAAAACCGGATGGCGCTGGAGGAACGCCGGCAGGAGGCGGAACGCCTGCAGGGGGTCAGCCTGGCGATGGCCGAGAACCGCATGCTGCTGTACGCGCAGCGCATCGCCCGTGTCGGTGATCCGTCCTACCTGCACTATGAAGTGCTCGTTCGCATGCGCGGCACCGATGGCAGCCTGCATCTGCCCGGCCAGTTCATGCCGGCGGTGGAGCGCTACGGGATGGCGGTGGCGCTCGATCGCCACGTGCTTGGGCTGTTGTTCCGCCACCTGCAGGTCTGCCCGGCGCACGTGCGCCAGCTCGGCCTGTGCAACGTCAACGTGTCCGCGCAGTCGATCGCCGAACCGGGCTTCCTCGCCTTCGTCTGCGACCTGCTCGAGCGCAACCGCACCCTGGCCTCCAAGCTGTGCTTCGAGATCACCGAAACCGCGGCGATCAGCAACCTGACCCAGGCCCGCGCCTTCATCGACGCCGTGAAAGCGCGCGGCTGCCGGATGGCGCTGGACGATTTCGGCTCCGGCCTGTCTTCGTTCGGCTACCTGCGGCAGCTGCCGGCCGACATCCTGAAGATCGACGGTGCCTTCGTGCGCGACATGGACACCGACCCGGTCAGCCACGCCACCGTGCGTGCGATCAGCGAACTGGGGCGCGAGTTGCAGATGGAAGTGGTGGCCGAATGGGTGGAGACCGCCGAGGTGGCCGGCGCGCTGACTCGACTCGGCGTCCAGGGCCTGCAGGGCTTCGCGATCGAGCGGCCGCAGCCGCTGGAGCGGATGACCCTGACCGACCTGAGGCCGTTCCGGCTGGTGGCGGTGAAGGGGCCCCCCGGCGCTGGCTGAACGGAAGGCGGCGACTTTGGTCTACACATGCGGGCCGCGCACGACTGCGATAATGCGCGCCAGGGGCGACGCGCAGTGGGCGCGGACGTAAGCAGGAACAGGACGTGGCGTGGGCGGCAGGCAGTGGCGGTATGGAACAGGAGCGGTGCTGGCCGTCCTGCTGGTGTGGTTGGCGATGCCGTGGCCGCTTCAGGCCGCTACGGCCGTGTCGGGCCGCGATTACCTGCTGGTGGGCGGCGCCACCGATGCGCCGACCCCGCATCGTGCCTGCACGCCGCAGATGCTGTCCGGCGCCCGCCAGCAGGCGCAGGTAGCGGCGCCTCCGGCAGGCTGGTCGGGGCAACCGCAGGCGCTGGATGTATTCAATGTCTTTGCCGGCGAAGTCCGTGTCCAGCATGGCGACCGCGAGATCTGCGGCGACATGCACGATGCCCGCACCCGTGATTCGCGCTTCCGCGCAGGTATCGGCCTGGTGGCGGTGCCGCCGGCCGGCAGCCACGAACCGTTCCTGGTCTCGTGGCAGACCCCGCTGAAGGCACGCTGGGTACCGACCCTGCGGCTGGGTGCGCCCAGCCCGGTCCAGCAGAACGACACGGCCCGCCTGCTGGTGCGCGCCGCCTGCATCGCGGTGGCGCTCGCGCTGGCGCTGTCGGCCTTGATGGCGTTCCTGACCACGCGCGACCGCAGCTTCCTGGCCTACATCGCCGGAACCGCGGTACTGGTGCTGTGGCAGGCCATTCTCGGCGGCCTCAGTGGCTATCCGGAACCGTGGCTGCCGGTGGGCGAGCGCGGGGCCTGGTGGCTGCTGTCACTGACCGCAGCCACCCAGGCGCTGGTACTGCCAGCGTTGTGGCGGCTGAATGGCGGCGACCGTCTGCTGCCGCGTTCACGGCGGCTGCAGCAGGTCGTGCTGTGGGGCCTGCTGGCGCTGGCCGCGCTGGTGCCCTGGTTGCGCTGGGAGCAGCTGGCCTGGGTTGCACAGGGCCTGCAGGTGTCCTATCTGCTGGGCTGTGGGCTGGCGCTGCTGGCCGGCGTGTGGGCGCGCTGGCGAGGCGACCGCTGGGCGCAGGCCGGCCTGGCGGCGCTGGCACCGATGCTGGTGCTGATCGTTGCCGATGCCTGCAGCGCGGCGTGGTTGATGGAGTATCGGGTGGAGGCGCTGCAGCTGGCGGTGACCTGGCTGTTGATGATGGCCGCCTATGCCCTGAACCAGCGCCTGGGCCGCCTGCGCCAGCAGCGCGATGAACTGCGCCACCTGGCCGAGACCGATGGCCTGACCGGGCTGCCCAACCGGCGTGCCGGCCTGCAGCAGCTGGCACGCCATCTGGAACGGGTGGACCGCGAGCGCGGCCCGCTGGTGATCGGCTTCCTCGACATCGACCTGTTCAAGGACATCAACGACCGCCACGGCCATGCCGTGGGCGACCAGGTGCTGGTGGCGGTGGCGCGGGCCCTGCGTACGGCGGTGCGCAGCCAGGATCAGGTCGTGCGGATGGGCGGTGAAGAGTTCCTGCTGCTGATGCCGGGCATGCCGCGCGAGGCGGCATCGGCGCGGCTGGATCGCCTGCGCCAGCGCATCACCGAGGCCTGCCGGGTGCTGCAGGTGCCGGGCCTGGAGGTCACCGCCAGCATCGGCCTGGCGCAGTGGCGGCCGGGCGAGGACGACCTGGCCGGCCTGCTGCGGCGTGCCGACCACGCCATGTACGTGGCCAAGCGCGCGGGCCGCAACCGGGTGTTTGATGGCGAAGAGCTCGATCCGCCGGTCCCGGAATGAAGCGCTGCGGGCGGCGATGCCGGATAATAGGGCGATGACCACCCGACTCAACAAACATATCGCCGACACCGGCTTCTGCTCCCGCCGCGAGGCCGATCGCCTGATCGCCGCCCGCCGCGTCACCGTCAACGGCCATCCGGCCGGCACCGGCGCGGTGGTGGGTGAGGAAGACCAGGTGCTGGTCGACGGCCAGCCGCTGCGCGCCCGTGTCGCCCGCAAGCCCGGCACCCGCCGCCACGTCTACATCGCGCTGAACAAGCCGGTGGGCGTGACCTGCACCACCGAAACCTCGGTGAAGGGCAACATCGTCGACTTCGTTGGCCACCAGCAGCGCATCTTCCCGATCGGCCGCCTGGACAAGGAGTCGGAGGGGCTGATCCTGATGACCAGCAACGGCGACATCGTCAACCAGATCCTGCGCGCCGAGAACGGTCACCAGAAGGAGTACCTGGTGGCGGTGAACAAGCCGGTCACCGATGAGTTCCTGCGTGGCATGGCCCGCGGCGTGCGCATCCACGACCAGATGACTCTGCCGTGCAAGACCTCGCGCATCGCCAAGTTCGGTTTCCGCATCACCCTGGAGCAGGGCCTGAACCGGCAGATCCGGCTGATGGCCGCTGAATTCGGCTATCGGGTGACCCAGCTGCGCCGCGTGCGCATCGACAACATCAAGATCGGCGCGTTGAAGCCGGGCCAGTGGCGCAACCTGACCGGGCAGGAACTGCAGGGCCTGCTGCCGAAGCAGCTGGACTGGTAACGCGCGCGGATGCCGGCCAGCGGCCGGCACTACCTGGTATGCGGGATGAGCGCGGATGCCGGCCAGCGGCCGGCACTACCTGGTACGCGGGATGAGCACGGATGCCGGCCAGCGGCCGGCACTACCTGGTATGCGGGATGCGCGCGATGCCGGCCAGCGGCCGGCACTACCTGGTACGCGGGATGCGCGCGATGCCGGCCAGCGGCCGGCACTACCTGGTACGCGGGATGAGCACGGATGCCGGCCAGCGGCCGGCACTACCCGATACGCGGAATGGGCACGGATGCCGGCCAGCGGCCGGCACTACCGGTGCTCGGGATGCGCGCGATGCCGGCCAGTGGCCGGCATTACCGGCACACGGTTTGTGCATCCACATCGGCTAGACTTCGCGGTGACCTGCCGGAACGTGACGCTGCATGATCAAGCCCGACAAGCCTGCCAATGAAGCCCTTCGGCTTGAGGCGCTGTACCGCTACCGCATCCTGGATTCGGAACGTGAGAAATCCTTCGACGACCTGGTGGTGATCGCCAAGGCGGTCTGCGGCACGTCGATGGCGGCGGTGACCCTGATCGACGTGGAGCGCCAGTGGTTCAAGTCGATCCAGGGCATCGATGCGGCCGAGAACCTGCGCAGCGAATCGATGTGCGGCCACGCCATCCTGCAGCCGCAGGAAATCATGGTGGTCGAGGACGCGCTGCATGACATCCGCTTCCATGACAATCCGGTGGTGGCGGGCGACCCGCATATCCGCTTCTATGCCGGCGCGCCGCTGATCAGTTCCGATGGCCTGCCGCTGGGAACGTTGTGCGTGTTCGACGCGCATCCGCAGCACCTGGCCAGCGACAAGGCCGAGGCGCTGTCGGCGCTGTCTCGCCAGGTGATGCTGGTGATGGAGCTGCGCCGCTTCGCCCTCGATATCCAGAAGCACATGCTGGAACGCGACGATTACGAGCGCCTGCTGTCGGAGTACCAGGACCTGTTGCTGGCACAGAACGCCGACCTGACCGAACAGAGCCGTACCGATGCGCTGACCGGCCTGCCCAACCGCCGCGCGATGGCGGCGGCGTTGCAGGAAGCGGTAGCGGCCGACGGCCCGTCTGGCGGCGCCTGCGTGGCGCTGCTGGACATCGACCATTTCAAGCACATCAACGACTTCCAGGGCCATGCGACCGGCGACCGGGTACTGGCCGAGCTGGGTGTGCTGCTGCGCTCGCACTTCGCCGGCCGTGGCCTGGCCGCGCGCTACGGCGGCGAGGAATTCGTCGCGGTGCTGCCGGGAACCGACCTGCACACCGCCGAACTGCAATGCGAGTTCCTGCGCCTGGCGGTGGCCGCGCTGCCGCTCGGGTTCCCGGTCACGATCAGCATTGGCGTTGCCGGGCACCGTACCGGCGAGAGCGTGGATGACATGCTGGCCCGTGCCGACAAGGCGCTGTACCGGGCCAAGGCGAACGGCCGCAACCGGGTGGAACTGGCAGACTGACACGCCTGCCGCCCGCGCCCTGCGCGCGGGGCAGCGTGGTTGCAGCCTGCGTGGATGCGCATGCGGGGCTGCGTTCGCCGATCTGGATGCCGCCGCGTCGCAGCTCCTGCGATCCGCACCCGCCAGCATGGCGATCCTGTTACCGCGGACGCGACCATGCTGCAGACCCTGGCCATCGCCCACTACCGTTCGCTGCATGGGCTGGTGCTGCCGCTGCAGCCGTTGAACGTGGTCACCGGCGACAACGGCAGCGGCAAGTCCAGCCTGTACCGCGCGTTGCGGCTGCTGGCCGAGACCGCGCAGGGAGGCGTGGCGGCGGTGCTTGCGCGCGAAGGTGGCCTGGGTTCGGCGCTGTGGGCCGGGCCGGAGCAGATCGATCGCCGGGTGATGGCGGGTGAGATGCCCCTGCAAGGGGGGCCGCGGCAGCAATCGGTGGGCTTGAAGCTGGGGTTTGCCACCGATGAATTCGGGTATGCCATCGACCTTGGCTATCCGCCTCCCAGCCGCTCGGCGTTCGCACTGGACCCGCAGATCAAGGCCGAGGCGATCTGGGCGGGACCGTTCCTGCGCAGTGCCAACCTGCTGGTCGATCGGCGCGGTGCGCTGGTGCGGCAGCGCCACCGGCATGGCTGGGACCAGGTCGATGACCGGCTGTCGCTGTTCGACAGCCTGTTCACCCAGGTCGGCGATCCACAGCGCATGCCGGAGACCATCGCGCTGCGCGAGTACATCCGCCGCTGGCGCTTCTACGACCACTTCCGCAGTGATGCCGATGCTCCGGCGCGGCAGCCGACGATGGCCACGCGCACGCCGGTGCTGCATCACGACGGGCGCGACCTGGCGGCAGCCTGGGTGACCATCGTCGAGATCGGTGACCCGGTGGCGCTGGCGCGCAGCGTGGACGATGCCTTTCCCGGGGCCACGGTGGACTTCGAGGAACGCGACGGGCGCCTGGGCCTGCGCTTCCGGCAGCCCGGCCTGCTGCGGCCGTTGTCGATGGCCGAGTTGTCCGATGGCACCCTGCGTTTCCTGCTGCTGGCCGCTGCGCTGCACACGCCGCGGCCGCCGCCGCTGCTGGTACTCAACGAGCCGGAAACCAGCCTGCATCCCGATCAGCTGCCGGCGCTGGCACGGCTGATCATCGCTGCGTCTGCACGCAGCCAGGTGTGGGTGGTCTCGCATGCCAGCCGCCTGATCGCAGCGCTGGAACAGGCGCCGGGGTGCCATTCGCTGCACCTGTACAAGGAACAGGGCCGCACCCTGCTCAGCGGGCAGGGCCTGCTGGATGCACCCGCCTGGCACTGGCCACAGCGCTGATACGCAGCTGGCCCGGCAGCGATACGCTCAATCGGCGATGTTGCGGGCCTCGGCGGTACCCAGAATCTCGGGGTGCTGTACCGGCCTGCGCCGGTTCAGCAGCGGGTGCAGGAACACCGCGCCGACGATGATCGCCACGCCCAGGTAGAACCATGCAGTGACCTCGTGCTGCTCGCGCAGCAGCACCACCGCCAGCAGCACGGCGTAGACCGGCTCCAGGTTGGTCACCAGCTGCACGGTGTAGGCGCTGAGGTGGCGCAGCGCGACCAGCGCCAGGGCGAACGGCAGCAGTGTGCAGAAGCCGGCCAGCACCAGCAGCAGGATGCCGTCGTGCAGGTCCGGCACGATCCACAACGGGCTGGCCAGCGCCGGCAGCAGGTAGGGCAGCAGCGGCGCGAGCAGGGTCAGCGTGAGGGTGCCGGCGCCCAGTTCCAGCGCCGTGACCGTGAGCGGGTCGGCATGGCTGACCATGCGCTTGTTGAGCGATCCGAACACCGCCACCAGCAACGCCGAGATCGCGCCGATCAGCACGCCCAGGCGCATGCCGTCGGGTACGCCACCGACCACCAGCGCCACGCCCGGCAGCACGGCCAGCCCGAAAGCCAGTTCCCGCAGCTGGAACGGTCGCTTGGCCACCCACGGTTCGATGATCGAAGTGAATACCGGGGCCAGCGCGATGCAGGTCGCCGCCACCGAGGCATTGGCCAGCTTCACCGCGCCATAGAAGGTCAGCCAGTGCAGGGCGACCAGCGCGCCGATGCCGGCGTAGCCGGCCACCAGCCGCAGGGGCAGGGTGCGCAACCCGCGCCAGACCCGCGGCAGCAGGGCCAGCATGGCCGTCACCAGCAGCATCCGCCACCACACCAGCGGCAGCGCGGGCAGGGTGATCAGCTTGCCGAGGATGGCGGTGACGCCCCATAGCAGGACACAGAAGTGGATCTGCCAGAGTGCTTTGCGGGTATCGGGTGTGCTCATCCGCCTATTGTGGGGCAAGGCGATGGCCGCGGCGCTACCGGGATGCGTGATCGTCGCCGTCATCGACCCGGCGCTGCAGGGCCATGGCGGCCGCCGGGTTGCGCGCCTTGCCTGCGCCGATGCACAGCAGGTAGACCTCGCGGGGCATCGGCTCGGCAGGGGCGGCCAGGCACGGCAGGTCGTGCACCGGCTCGCCGCGTGCCCAGTGCTGCGCGCGCGCGGCCCAGCGCTGCAGCAGCGGTGCCGGCAGGCCCTGCTGCAGGCGGGCCTGGCTGCGCTTGATCCGTGCGTAGACGAAACCGGCACTGACGTCGCCGTGCAGCAGCGCCTCGTCACTGTCTTCGATCACCAGCGCCACGTTGTGGCGGCGTGCGGCAGCGACCAGCGTCGGCCCATGCGCGTCGTCATTGCGAACCTCCAGCGCGTGCTGCAGCGGCATGCCGTCCAGCTGCGCCGGCAGTTGCGCCATCAGCATCGCGAGTGCGTCGGCATCGGCGGGATGGCGTGGATCGAACTGCCACAGCAGCGGGCCGAGCCGGTCGCCGAGTGCCAGCGCAGCCTGCAGGAAGGGCGTGGCCGCCTCCACCATGCCGGACAGGTCGCGGCGCTGGACCAGATGGCGCGGTGCCTTCATCGCAAAACGGAAGCCGTCCGGCGTCTGCGCGGCCCATTGCGCGCACTGCGCCGCGCCAGGGGTGCGATAGAAGGTGCCGTTGATCTCGATGCAGCGCAGCGCACGGCTGGCATGCGCCAGTTCCTCGCGCTGCGGCAGGCCCACGGGATAGAACATGCCGCCGCGCCATTCGGGAAATACCCAGCCACCGATACCGCAGCGGATCGCCGCCGCCTGGCGCGGCGCGGCCTTCACTGGCCGTGGTCCACGCGCCAGGGGTCGTAGCTGCCGAACCACCACAGGTAGCCTTCCGGATCGGCACAGGCATAGCCCCGGCCACCGTAATCCTGGTCGGCGATGTCGATGACGATGCGGGCCCCGGCGGCCTTGGCCCGCGCGTAATGCGCATCGGCGTCGGTGACGATCACGCAGGCGCTCTGGGTCTGGCGCCCGCCGACCTCGTCAGGCAGGGCTGCATGCTGGTTCCACTCGCTCTGCTTGTCGGCCGAACCGAGCATGATCATGCCCTGGCCGAAGGTCAGCTGTGCATGGAATACCGTATCGCCTTCGGCGTACACGGCCTGCGCGTGAAAGCCGAACGCGCGCTGCAGCCAGTCGATGGCGGCCTGCGCATCGCGGTAGCGCAGGCACGGAATGATGGTGGAGCCGTTGCTTGGATGGCCGTTCCCGCCCATGACACCCCTCCTATGGCACAGGGCAGCCTGCGCCGGCGACCGTTACCATCCTGCGAAACCCCGGTGACGGCCTGCACACGGCCGCCACCCCTGTTCGGAGATCGTGCTGGATGAAAACCTGGATTGGAGGAGCCGTGCTGCTGGCATGCACGACCATGGCGAGCGCGGCGACCCCGGCGCAGCTGCAGGACCTGGATGCGACCGTCGAGCGCGTGCGTATGCAGTTCGACGTGCCTGGCATCGCGGTAGCCGTGGTCAAGGATGGCCAGGTGGTGCTGGAACGCGGCTGGGGCGTGCGCGAACAGGGCAAGCCGGAGCCGGTGCAGGCCGACACGCTGTTCGCGATCGCCTCCAACACCAAGGCGTTCACCGCCACCTCGCTGAACCTGCTGGCCGAAGACGGCAAGCTGAAGATGGACGACAAGGTGATCGATCACCTGCCGTCGTTCCGCATGTCCGATCCGTTCGTGACCGGGCAGATGACGATCCGTGACCTGCTGTCGCACCGCAGTGGCCTGAGCCTGGGTGCGGGCGACCTGCTGTTCTGGCCGACCACGTCCTACAGCAACGCCGAGGTGGTGGAGCGGCTGGGCCGGGTACCGCTGAAGGGCGGATTCCGCGAGGGCTATGCCTACGACAACATCCTGTACGCGGTCGCCCAGCAGGTGATCGAGCACGTCTCCGGCATGAGCTACCAGCAGTTCCTGCAGACCCGCATCTTCGACAAGGTGGGCATGGCCGGAACCCGCTACAACGCCGACCACCTCAAGCCGGGTGACAAGGCGGCGGTCGGCCACGCCAAGTACGATTTCAAGGACCTGCGCACCGTTGCGCCGCTGACCTGGTCGAACAATGCCGGTGCCGGTGGCATTTATTCCAGCGCACACGACATGGCGCGCTGGATGCAGGTGCAGCTGGCCGAGGGCACGCTGGCCGACGGCACCGCGCTGTTCAGCGGCAAGAGCCAGCAGCAGATGTGGCGGATGATCACGCCGCAGTCGATCGCGGCACCGAGCGTGCCTGAGCTGGCACCGGCACGGGCCAACTTCGCCGGCTATGGCGAAGGCTGGAGCCTGAGCGACTACCGTGGGCAGAAGCTGGTATGGCATACCGGTGGCTGGCCGGGCATGGTCTCGCGGCTGACCCTGGTGCCGGGCGAGAAGCTGGGCGTGGTGGTGCTGACCAACCAGGAAGTGGGCGCCGCGTTCAATGCGATCACCCTGAGCGTGCTTGATGCCTACCTGGGCGGTGAGAAACACGATTGGGTGGATGCCTATGCCAAGGCCGTGGCCAAGGGCCAGGACAAGGCCGACGAGGCCTGGGCCAAGCACCAGGGCGCCCGTGACAAGGGCAGCCGGCCGTCGCTGCCACTGGCCGGCTACACCGGCAGTTTCCGCGACCGCTGGTATGGCGACATGCAGGTCAGCAGCGAAGGCAAGGGCCTGCGCCTGCGCTTCATGAAGACCGCGCAGCTGAGCGGGCGGCTTGAGCATTGGCAGCACGACACCTTCATCGTGCGCTGGGATGATCGTTCGCTCAACGCCGATGCGTTCGTGAATTTCAGCCTGGATCCGGATGGCAAGGTGCGCGAAGTCCGCATGCAGTCGATCTCCGACCTGACCGATTTCAGTTTCGATTTCCAGGACCTGTTGTTCACCCCGGTGAAATGACGGTCGTGCCGGCCGCTGGCCGGCAACCCTGCGACGTTTGGCCGGCAACCGCCGGGTGGCGGTCGTCGGCTGGCGTACACATCCGGCGTGGGATACTCCGCCGGTTGCAAGTGGCGAGGGAATGCGATGTTCCGTTGGTTTGAATCCCTGATTCCGGTGTTCCCGCCTGTGGATGGGCGGATGCCACCGCGCAAGGTGCTGCCGTTCTACCTGCATTACCTGCGCCCGGTGTGGCCGGTGCTGCTGGCGACCCTGATCGCCGGCCTGCTGCTGGCCCTGGTGGAAGTGGCGATGTTCGATTACCTGGGCCGCATCGTCGACATGGTCGCCGAGCAGCCCGGTGCCGGTTTCTTCAGCCGCCATGCCAATGAACTGGGCTGGATGCTGTTCATCACGGTCATTGCCCGGCCGATCCTGGTCGGCCTGCACAACCTGCTGGTCAACCAGGCCATCGTGCCGGGGCTGAGCAACCGCTCGCGCTGGCTGATGCACAACTACGTGGTGCGGCAGAGCCTGAGCTTCTTCCAGAACGACTTCGCCGGCAGCGTCGCCAACCGGGTGATGCAGACCGGCACTTCGCTGCGCGAATCGGCCGTGCAGATGGTCGATTCACTCTGGTACATCGTGGTCTACACCGGCACCGCGCTGTACCTGTTCGCGCAGGCGGACTGGCGGCTGATGGTGCCGCTGATCCTGTGGCTGCTGGCCTATGCGGTGATCCTGGCCTACTTCGTGCCACGCGCGAAGGAGCGTGCCTGGATCGCCTCGGAAGCGCGCTCCAAGGCGATGGGCCGCATCGTCGATGGCTATACCAACATCCCCACGCTGAAGCTGTTCGCGCACGGTGGACGCGAGCAGGCGTACGTGGCCGAGTCGATCCAGGAACTGGCGGTCAAGCATCGCGCGCAGACCCGGGTGACCACCGGCATGGACCTGACCATCGCCATCGTCAACGGCTTCCTGATTGCCGGTACCTGTGGCCTGGCGCTGTGGTTGTGGAATGGCGGCCACATCACCGTGGGTGCGATCACGCTGGCCACCGGCCTGGTGATCCGCATCCACAACATGTCCGGCTGGATCATGTGGACCATCAACGGCATCTTCGAGGACATCGGCACGGTGCAGGATGGCATCACCACCATCGCCCAGCCGTTGACCGTGCAGGACCGGGAGGATGCGGTGCCGCTGCGGGTGAGCAGGGGCGGCGTGCACTTCCAGGACATCCATTTCCACTATGGCAAGAAGGGTGGGGTGATCGCCGGCCTGGACCTGGTGGTGAAGCCGGGCGAGAAGATCGGCCTGGTCGGTCCTTCCGGGGCCGGCAAGTCGACCCTGGTCAATGTGCTGCTGCGCCTGTACGACCTGGAGAGCGGCCGCATCCTGATCGACGATCAGGACATTGCCCATGTCACCCAGGAAAGCCTGCGCCAGCAGATCGGCGTGGTCACCCAGGACACCTCGCTGCTGCATCGCTCGATCCGCGACAACCTGCTGTACGGCCGGCCCGATGCCAGCGACGAGCAGTTGCGTGCGGCGGTGGCCAAGGCGCGTGCGGAGGCCTTCATCGACACGCTGGTGGACGGGCAGGGCCGTCGTGGCTACGACGCGCATGTCGGCGAGCGCGGCGTGAAGCTGTCCGGTGGCCAGCGCCAGCGCATCGCGATTGCCCGCGTGCTGCTGAAGGATGCGCCGATCCTGGTGCTGGACGAGGCCACCTCCGCGCTGGACTCGGAAGTGGAAGCGGCGATCCAGGACAGCCTGGATGAACTGATGGGGGGCAAGACGGTGATCGCGATCGCGCACCGGCTGTCGACCATCGCGCGCATGGACCGGCTGGTGGTGATGGACCAGGGGCGCATCGTCGAAACCGGCACCCATGCCGAGCTGATCGCCGCCGGTGGGCTGTATGCGCGGCTGTGGGCACGGCAGACCGGCGGCTTCGTGGCTGCCGACCAGTGAACCCCCCGGGGTCGGATCCCTTTCCGCAGGAAAGGGCGCCGATCCCGATCCTTGGACAGTCCATGCTCATTCCTGCTTTGCGCGCGCTGGCCCTGGCGCTGGTCTTCATCGCTCCCCTGCAGGCTGCCCGTGCGGCCACTTCAACCGATGCGGACGAACAGCTACGGCAGGTGGTCCTGCTCAGTCGCCACAACCTGCGCGCGCCGGTGGTGGCCTCCGGTGCGCTGGCCAGCGCTACCCCGGAACGCTGGCCAGCCTGGGACGTGGGCGCCGGCGAGCTGACCACCAAGGGCGGCGTGCTCGAGGTCTACATGGGCCGCTACATCGGCCAGTGGTTGCGCCAGCAACAGGTGCTGCCGGTGTCGGGCTGCCCGCAGCCGGATGACTTCCATGCCCATGCCAACAGCCTGCAGCGTACCCAGGCCACCGCACAGTTCTTCGTTGCCGGTGCATTCCCGGGCTGCCACGTCACGGTCGAGCAGCGCATGCCGCTGGGCAGCATGGATCCACTGTTCAATCCGGTGATCCACAACAGCAACGCGGCCTTCCGCGCACGTGCGGTGTTGGCGATGCAACGGGCGCACGCCGCATCCGACCTGGCCCCGGCACTGTCGGTGCTGGAGCAGATCACCCGCTATCCGCAGTCGGCGGCATGCGCGGGAAACCGCGACTGCCACCTGGCGGCGTCGCCGACCACCTTCAGCGCGGAGCCGGGCAAGGAGCCGCGGGCTTCCGGATCGCTGGCGCTGTCCAGCGGGCTGGTCGATGCCCTGCTGATGGAGCACTACCAGGGCAGCGGACTGCCCCGCGAAGGCTGGGGGCGGCTGAACAGTGAAGCCCAGTGGCTGGCGCTGGCGCAGCTGCGCAACCGCTACCAGGACATCCTGTTCGGAACACCGGAGGTGGCCCGGGATGTCGCGGGACCGCTGCTGGCCAGGGTGGCGGCGTTGTTCGAGGACCGGGCGTCAGCGCGAGTGACCCTGCTGGTCGGCCACGATTCCAACATCGGTTCGGTGCTGGCCGCGCTGGCCATCAACGACTACACCCTGCCGGGCCAGCTTGAAAAGACACCGATCGGCGGCCTGCTGCAGTTCGAGCGCTGGCACGACCGCCGCAGTGGCCAGGAGCGGATCCGACTGGCCTACGTCTACCCGACCCTGGCACAGCTGCGCGATGCGCTGCCGTTGACCGACACCCAGCCGCCGGGACGGGTCGCGTTGCCACTGCCGGGGTGCGCGCAGCAGGGCTGCAGCCCTGCGCAGTTCCAGCAGCTGCTGCAGCGCGCCCGGCACTGAGGCCGGCGCTCAGCGCAGCGGCGTGCGCACGATGCCCTGCGTGGCCATCAGGGTCAGGTCGCCGCCCAGCCGCGGTGAATGGAACGGGCCGCGCGCGTGCGCGGCGTCGAACAGGCCGCCATCCGGAAAGCGCAGGCGGTAGAACTCCACCCAGCCACTGGCCTGCAGTGGCAGCTGCGCCACCCCGGTCTGCGCGCTGAACCACGCGGGATCCTTGCTGCCTTCGATGACCCGGCGCGCGAGGCGATCGATCGCGTGGCCGCGGCTGGCATACCAGTCCTGCCCGCGCAGCCGCGCCAGTTCGGCCATCATCACCAGCGGCGCCAGTGCATAGTCGTGGTAGTGCAGGGCCCGTTGCCCACGTGCCATTTCCAGGGGCAGGCTGCCATCGTCCTGGATGTCATCGATGCCCTTCTGGAAGGCGGCATGGCCGGCCTGCCACAGCGCATCGTCATCGGTGGCCAGGCCAGTGGCCAGTATGCCCAGCCCTCCCCAGTAGTAGTGGTTGTTGCGGCGACGTTTCGGGTTGTCCCAGTACGCCAGGTTGGCGCGCGCCAGTTTCTGCAGCCACGGGGCGATGCGCGTGCGCTGCTGCGCATCGGCCTGGTCACGTACCTTCAGGTAGGCCAGGGCCACCGCATCGAGCATCCATTGCCGCATGTAGAACGACTGGTCGTTGTTGACCCGGATCATCTGGCCCAGCATCGCCCCGTCGTCGGCCCACGCCGCCAGCCAGGCCAAGGTGCATTGCGCGTCCGCTGCATCGCCGTTGCGCAGGTAGTCATCACTCATGCGCGCCACGTCGGCGGCATAGCGGTCCAGTGCTGCGGTGGCGTCATGGTTCTGCTGGTGCAGCGCCGGGTCGATCACCGAGCCGGCCTTGTCGATGTAGTAGCCCAGGGCGCGGATGTCGGGCTGTCCCGCCGGTGGTGCAGGGCAGCCGGCACTGGCGCAGGCGCTGGCCAGCAGCAGCGGCAGCAGGGTGAGGCGAAGCAGGGGCAGTGGCATGGACATCGACGGAAGCGGAAGGCTGCCGAACGATGCGCCCAGGCATGTTGCCGGTACGTGATGCGACGCAGGCACGGAAAACAGAACGGCCCGGGTCTGCCCGGGCCGTTCTGCGGCACTTCATGCCTGCCCGATCATTCGATCGGCTGGTCCAGCATCAGCTGGCGTGCGAAGCGCACCGGCGGCGCGCCGTAGGACAGCACCTGGTCGTGGTAGGCCTTCAGGTTGAACTTGTCGCCCAGCTTTTCCTGCACGGCCTTGCGGGTGTCGAAGTGCTCCTGCGCGCCGACGAAGTAGGTCGGCAGCTGCGCCGAGGTCAGCTGTGCGCGCACCCACTTGCCTGCGGCTTCGCTTTCCTGCTGGAAGGCGTCGTGGGTCATCAGGTGCATCGCCTTTTCGCGATCCCAGTTGTCCACGTGCACGCCCTGGTCGAGGATCGCGTTGGAGATGGTGCGCAGGTAGAACTTCAGCTGCACCAGATGGAACAGCGGGTCGTTGTTGAGGTAACCCTGCTCCTGCATCATGCGCTCGGTATAGACCGCCCAGCCTTCGGCGAACAGGCCCGAACGCAGCACCGCACGCAGGGTGGACGGGAACTTGGCCGAGTGCCAGCCTTCCAGGTAGTGGCCCGGCGTACCCTCGTGGATGCTCAGCAGGTGGATCATGCGCGAGTTGTATTCACGCAGGAACGAATCGACCTGCTTCTCGCTCCAGTCGTCCGGAATCGGCGACACGGCGTAGAAGGTCTTCAGGTTCTTGTCGAGCGGGCCCGGCGAATCGCAGTAGGCCACCGCCACGCCACGCTGGAACTCCGGCATCAGGATGATGTCCACCGGCGCGTCGGGCAGGGTCACCAGGTCGTGCTCGCGCACGAATGCGGTGGACTGCTCCAGCGCGGCCTTGGCATCGTCAACCACCTTGTCGCGCGCCGGCTTGTCGGCGTAGGCCAGTTCCAGCGCGGCCTCGATCGCCTTCTGCTGCTGCTCGTCGGTCGGCTGGGCCGGCATTTCCGGCGCGCCCGGCTTGTCCTTCAGCACGGTCTGCGCGATGCCGTACATGTCCTGGCGCACGCGCTTGAGTTCGGCACGCGCACGCTCGCCGATCTCCTGGCGCGACAGCGAGGAGCTGAGTGCGAACTTCAGCTTCTGGTCGTATTTTTCCGCGCCGATACGGAAGTCGCCCTTGGCGTTCGGCACCAGGGTCTTGTCCAGCCAGGTCTGCTGCTCGTCCACCGCCTTCTTCAGGCCGTCGATGGCAGCCTGCAGGCGCTGCTGGTCGGCCTGCGGCAGCTCACCGATGTGCGGGGTGATGAAGGTATCGACGATGCTGAGGATGCCCTTGTTCTGCTTGGCCACCGTCTCGGCATGGATCTTCGGCACGCGTGCCGGATCCAGGTTCTCGCGGGCCTGGGCGAAGATCGCCGGCAGCTTCTCCATGCGCGCGGTGGCCGACTTCAGGCGGTCCGGCAGCGGCGCGAACTCACGCGCCATCAGGCCGTAGATGGCACTGCCGGCGATGCCGTTGTACAGCTGCGGGTCCCACTTGCCGGACTGCAGCACTTCGGCATTCCAGATCTCCGATTGCAGCTGGTTGCGCAGGATCGCCGCATCCACCTGGTTCTCGCGGCCCAGCTTGGCCACCTCGATCTTGTCCAGCTCGCCCAGCAGCGCCTTGTAGGCGGCCACGGTCTTCTGCTGGCCGGCGGCGCTGAGGTCGTCGAGCTCGCTGTCGTAGCGGTGGTCGCCGATCTGGGTGGCGCTGACCGGCGACAGCTGCATCCAGGTATCCAGGGCGCGCTTGGACAGATCGGCAAAGGCGGCATCGACCGCCGCGTCACCGGCCTGCTGGCGGGTGGCCGGGGTGGAAGCGTTGGTCGGGGCGTCGGCCGGCTGGCAACCGGCCAGGGCGGCGACCAGGGCGAGGGCAAGAAGATGCGGGCGCATCGGCGTTCCTGTACAGGGTCAAACCCCGAGCATAGGGCCCTGTGGCTGCTTTGTCCCCGTGCCATAGGATTACCATGGGCGGCGACAAGGACCCTCCAGCGGAGCGCAGGACATGCAATACCAGGGAAGCTGCCATTGCGGCAGGATCGCATTCAGCGTAGAGGCCGAAGCACCGATCAGCGACGTCATCGACTGCAACTGCTCGATGTGCCGCCGTCGCGGCAGCCTGCTGTGGTTCGCCCCGCGCGAGGCGTTCCAGCTGGCCACCGATCCGGCGGACGTGGCCACCTACCACTTCAACAAGGGCCATATCGATCACCACCACTGCCGCGAATGCGGGGTGGCACCCTACAGCGAAGCGGTGGATCCGCGTACCGGCACGCCGATGGTGGCGGTGAACGTGCGCTGCGTACCGCAGGTGGACCTGGCCACGCTGGCGGTGATGTCCTATGACGGGGCGGCGCTGTGAGGCCGCTGCCCAGGTGGACCCGCGCGGCGGCGCTGCCGGTGTTGCTGCTGGCGCTGGCGGCCTGCGCCAGGCACGGTGACAGTGCGGCCGATGCGGGGGGCAGCGCCGAAGCGGCGGTGGCCTCGCCGGAGGGGGCGTTCCTGGCCTACGAGCACGACGTGCAGGTGCAGCTGGAAGCAGCGCAGATCGCACCTCGCATCCAGCAGGTTGCACAGGCCTGCCAGAGCGCGAAGTTCGGCGACTGTGCCGTGCTGCAGGTCGATCAGCGCAGCAGCGGCGATCAGCCCAGTGGCGAGGTCAAGGTACGCATCGCGCCGAAGGGCACCGAGCCATTGATCGCGATGGCCGGCGCAGGCGGCACGCTGCAGTCACGCAACACCCGCGCCGAGGACCTGGCGCAGCAGGTGGCCGACACCGCGCTGACCAGGGCACGGCTGGAGAAGGAGCATGCCCGGCTGCTGTCCTACCAGGACCGCAAGGACCTGAAGATCGAGGACCTGATGGCGATCACCACGCGCCTGTCGGAAATCGAGGCTGGCGTCGAGCAGGCCAGCAAGGAGGCCGCACAACAGCGCCGGCGCATCGACACCCAGTTGCTGACGATCCACTTCGACACCACCTCCGGGCAGCGCAGCCGCAGCGAGATCGGTGAGGCGCTGAGCGAGTCGGGCAGCATCCTCAGCACCAGCATCGCGTTCCTGATCCGTGCCGCCGCGGCGTTGCTGCCGGTGGGCGTGTTGGCCGTGATCGTGGCCTGGGGCGTGCGTGCGCTGTGGCGTCGTCGCCGTCGCAGGCTGCCGCCGAACCCCTGATGGCAAGGCCGGTGCCGGCCCGGGCCGGCATCAGCCCTCGTCGGTCTCGTACTCGACGAACACGTCCAGCTCCAGTGCCAGTTCCTGCACCGCATCGCGCACCTTCTGCGCGGTGCTTTCGTTGCCGACTTCCACTTCCAGTTCGTGAATGCCCGGGCCGATGTCATCGGACAGCCCGGCGGAGCTGGAGTCGTCGTCATCCATGTGCGGCATCAGGTCGTCGGTCTCCTCGACATGCTCGATGCCTTCCAGGCCGAGCAGCAGGTCACTGATGGCACGGGCGTCGTCTTCGGTTCCGGTGATGCGCAGTCGCAGCAGGCTCATGTCTGGGGCACGTGGAAGGGTTCGCCTGCAGCCTAGCCAGCGCGAAGCAAAGAACGGGTGAGGGTGCGGTCAGTCGCGCGTGGCCGGGCGTCCGAGCAGGCTCTCCGGCAGCGCGGGAATCGGCGTGCGCTCGTCCTGCGCCTGCTCCAGCAACCAGTCGATGAACAGGCGTGCAGCATGGCTGGGCGGCTGACCTTCGGCATGCACGACGTGATAGGCGTAGCGCGCCTTCAGCGCCGGGCCGGGCAGGCGGATCACCTCGTAGCGTTGCAGGTAGGGCTGCGCGATGTGGGTGCGTGCCAGGACCGCGCCCATGCCGTACACCGCCGCGCGCATCGCATCGGTGCTGTCGGCGAAAGTGTGCATCGGCGGCAGCGGCGACGGTGGCCGCACGCCGGCGTGGCGGAACCAGTCACGCCAGCCCTGCGGCGACAGATCGGTCAGCAACGGCAGCTCGGCGATGCGCGCCGGATCGACCAGCGATTCGACGCCGGCCAGTGCAGGCGACGCCACCGGGAACAGGAAGTCATCCATCAGGTGCTGCGCGCGCAGGCCCGGCCATTGGCCCAGGCCATAGCGGATGCCGACTTCCGGTCCGCTGTCGTCGTAGCGGTCCAGTCCGCTGCCGGTGTGCAGTTCGATGCGGATGTGCGGGTAGGCCTGGGTGAAGCGCGGCAGGCGTGGCAGCAGCCAGCAGTACGAGAGCGAGCGCAGCGTGGTGATGCGTAGCGGCACGCTGTCTGCATCCGGGTGCAGGTGGTGGGCCACGGCGGCGACATCGGTGAAGGCTGCGCTGGCCGCATCGGCCAGCTGCCGGCCCTCGGCGGTCAGGCGCACGCCGCGCGCATGGCGCAGGAACAGCCGGGTCTCCAGCACGTCCTCCAGGCGGCGCACGTGATGGCTGACCGCGCTGGCGGTCAGGTGCAGTTCCTGCGCGGCCTGGGCGAAGTTCTGGTGGCGCGCGGCCACCGCGAACACGGCCAGCGCAGGGAGCAGGGAGGGGCGTAGCTGCATGTCCAGCCTCAAACCATATTTGTGGCTGGCCGTGATACTACGCGCTTGTGCGGCGGGCGTCCTGGCCTGATCCTTTCTGCCTTGGCGAGGATTCGATGATGGACGGAGGCAGGGCATGAATGCGGTCCCACAGGTGGCCGAGCGCGACTGGCGCACGCCGCTGGAACTGACCCTGCTGGGCGCCATCTGGGGTTGCTCGTTCCTGTTCATGCGGGTGGCGGTGCCGTCGTTCGGCCCCTTCGCGCTGGTCGAGGTGCGGCTGCTGCTGGGCGCACTGGTGCTGCTGCCGTTCCTGTGGCGCGCGCGGGCGCAGTTCCCGCCGCGGCGCTGGCTCTGGCTGGCGCCGATCGGCCTGATCAACTCGGCGCTGCCGTTCGTGCTGTTCGCCTATGCGGCCGAGCAGGCGCCGGCCGCGATCGGTGCCATCTGCAATGCGATGACCGTGCTGTTCGCCGCGCTGATCGCCTTCCTGTTCTTCGGCGAGAAGATCGGCATGCGCCGTGCCGGTGCATTGCTGGTCGGCTTCGCCGGCGTGGTGGTGCTGGCCACGGCCAAGGTCTCGGGCCTGAGCATCGGCACCGCGGTGCTGGCCGGTGCGGCCGCTTCGCTGCTGTACGGGCTGGGCGTGAACCTGGTGAAGCGGCATATGACCGGCCTGCCATCGGCTGCCGCGGCTGCGGCGACGCTGTCCTGCGCTTCGCTGTGGATGCTGCCGATGGCGGTCAGCCACTGGCCGCAGGCGGCGATTCCGGCCAAGGCCTGGGGCGCGGCGATTGCCCTGGGTGTGGCCTGTACCGGCCTGGCGTTCCTGATGTTCTACCGCCTGATCGGGCGTATCGGCCCGTCGCGTGCATCCACGGTGACCTACCTGATCCCGTTGTTCGGTGCGGCCTTCGCGTGGTTGTTCCTGGGCGAACCGGTGACGCTGCAGATGCTGATTGCCGGCGCATTGATCCTGGGCAGCGTGGCGGTGAGCCAGAAGGGTTGAGCGCGCCGAAGCGCTGGTAGTGCCGGGCGCTGCCCGGCAGGTCTTTTCCACGCCTGCGGAGAGGTGTCGCTTTCTTTGCTTGTGCAAAGAAGGCAACCAGAGAAACGCGCCGCCAGGTCGCGAGCCGCCGTGCTTCGCATGTCGGTCCCCTGCGCTTCTCGGTGAATCAGGGGACGGTGCACAGAAGTCAGCCGACTAGCAGTCGGCTCTACAGGACATCGGCACCTCTTCGCCCCTGATTCCCCTGCGATGCTCGGCTCGCTCAAGGCGGACCCAGATCAAAGGCCACAGCTGCACCCAGTAGATCCACGCCATGCGTGGATGCCTTTGCGGTTGATCTTGACCTTCCAGTCCGCCTTGAGCGAGCCGAGGAGCACAGGGCACCGATGCGCAGCATCGGCTCGCGGCTGGCGGAACGTTTCTTTTGGTTACTTTTCTTTGCGTACAAAGAAAAGTAACGCCCATGAAGGGTGAAGCGCCTTCAGCACGCGTAACGTGCGGAAACCATCACCGCACCGGCACCGGAATATTGCACAGGTCGATATGACCCGCCGGGCGCTTGTAGAAATCATCCACGCGATTGCGGCGCGCCTCCACCGTCTCGGCAAAGGTCTTCGAATCGGTGCGCAGCACCTGGATCGGCGTGCGTTCGGCGGCGGGCACGTCGCTGGCCCGGCGGATCGACACGATCGGGGTGCGCAGCTTCGGGTCGGTGTAGAAGCCCATCGGCGCCGGGCCGCGCGGGATCGCACTGAGCAGTTCCATGCCCTTCAACACGCGACCGACCAGGGTGATGTTGCGGTCCAGCTGGCGCGGCGACTGACCGGTCACCACGTACAGCTCGGCGCCGATGCTGCTGTCTTCCTCGTTGCTGCGACCGGCACCGAGCATGCCGTAGCAATGCGCCAGCCAGGCCTTGCCGGCCTGCGGGTCCTGGCCGACCGGGAAACCGTCGACGAATCCGGTCTGCGCCGCCCAGCCATCGCGGTCCGGCAGCACGCTCACCTTCAGTCCGGTGCTGGCGCGTTCGAACTCGGCCGGCAGCTTGCGCTCGGCGCTGCCGAACGGTTTGGCTTTGGCCGCGTCATCGGCGTCGGCATCGCCGAACTGCACCACGAAATTGTCCTGCGAGCGGTAGATGCTGGTGCCGTCCCAGAAGTGTTCGTGGGCGAAGGTGCGGATGTTGGCGACATGGCGCGGGGCAAACTGCGGCGCCAGCTCGATGATCACCCGGCCGGCCGGCAGGTCCATGTACAGCAGGTTGGCCGGGTCCGGGGTGCGCCAGTCGCTGCTCGGCGCAGCGTCGAGGATCTGCTGCGGGTTGCGGTAGGGCGAGGCTGCGCTGGCCAGCGCGGGCAGCAGGCAGGCCAGGGCGAGGGTGGTCAGGGCAAGGCGGCGGTGCGGCATGGGATCCCCGGAACATGAACAAGGCTTCGATTCTGCGCGAGTCTTCGCTGCAGCGCCAATCCGGACGGTTGGCGAAGGCCATGGGCGTGGGGCAGGATGGGGCCCTTTGCTGGGAAGCATGAAATGCCGACGCTGGATTCCCGGATGGCCGAAGCCACGCTGCGATCGATGATCGACAAGCATCTCACCGGTCGTCTTCATCCTGGTGAGAACGGTGTGCGCTGGATGCATGCGCAGGGCATCGCTGTCCTTGTCGACCTCGATGCCTACAAGCGCAGCTGGCAGGCGCCTGCGCAGAATGAGCTGCTGGACTGCCTGGGCGGCAGTGGGCAATTGCCGGAGGCTGTGCAGAGGGCGGCGTTGTTCTTTGCCGGTGCAGACGGAAATGGTCATAACCGCGAATGGGCCCTTGAGCGGATGCCGGCCTTGCCAGGCTATCTGACGCTGGTCAGTGCCTTGCTTCGCTGCAATGACTGGGTCGCACGGGTGCGCCTTGTGGCCCAGCGTGTGGCGGAATCATTGCTGCCACGCTGCAGCAGCGCAGAGGTGCTGGCCGCCTGGCCATTGGTAGTGCGACTGGGCAATGCGAAGCGTGTCGATGCGCAGTGGCTCAGGGACACGTTCTGCGGATGGCTGTCAGCACCTGCACAGCAGGGGATTCTGGATGCCATGCTGGACCATGATGACGCGCGCCTGCGCCTGGGTGCATATGAAGTCGCGTTGGCGACCCACCCCGATCGCGTGGAGATCCGCGCGCGTGCGTTGCGGGACAGCGATCCACGCATCGCGCGCATCGGCTTCCAGTCTCTTGTGGAACGAGGCGATGACGCCGATGTGGAGGCACAGTGCAGGTTGGCACTGACCGCATGCTCCGGGCGGGTGCGTACGATGGCCCTGCGCGCGCTGGTGGCACGGGAGCCGGGCGATGTCGGCGCATTGATAGAGAATGCCGCCTTCGACCGCGCACGCGCCGTTCGTCGCCTGGCCGCCTATCTGCTGCGGCAGCGCCAGGCCACGCCAGCCATTGAACTGTGGCGCACGGCGTTGGCGCAACGCGCGCCGGGTCGGTGGCGCCAGGCACTTGAAGCGCTCGCAGACCACGCCGAAGCGGAAGACGTGGCGGGCCTGCGGACATTGCATGCCGAGGTGAGCGCGCGGCATCAGCGCAACTGCGTGCGCGGCTGGATGCGTGGCGAGGGCGGCGCGAGTCTGGCGCTGCTGCGTGTGGCGCTGGAATCGCAGGGGCACGCGTTGGACCGGCTGCTCGCAACCGCGCGGCCGCATTGGGCCGGCGAGCTGGATGCCGAGCGTTTGATGTCGTTCTGCCACGACGGCCCGTCGCCGGTGGCGCAGGCCGGTTTGCTCAGGCTGCTGCCGGTACTGCCGCGCTGGCAGCACCTGGAGCTGCTGCTCGCTGCGGTACCGCAGGGGGCGGATGAGCGGGCCTGGCTGCAGCGTCTGGCTGACAACTGGCTCCAGGCCAGCCTGGGTTACGTGCCCCTGTTCACCTCGCGGCGGCAGTCGCTGCTGGACACGCTTGAGCAAGGCCGGCATCACTTGCCGCTCCCGGCGGCGACCCAGGTACTCGCCCTCCTGCGCAAGACCTGAACAGGCGACCCCGACCGTCACGATGACTAACGACACATTCGCTATACCGAAGTTCGCACTACTGTGGACTTCAACGTAGTGGAGGGCTGGTCATGTCCGAGGACGACGTCCACCTGAAGAAGTTCCAGAAGGAGCTGAGCGCCGGAACCGTGTCGCTGGCCCTGCTGGCGGTGCTGGCCCGGGCCGGAGAGCCGCTGTACGGCTACCTGATCGCCAAGGAGCTGGAGCGCGTGGGCGAGGGCGTGCTGAGCGGCAAGCAGAGCGCGCTGTACCCGGTACTGCGCAACCTGGAGGGCGCGGGGCTGCTGGAAAGCCACGTGGAGCCGTCCAGCAGTGGGCCGCCTCGGCGCTACTACCGCATCAATGAACGCGGCCGCGAGGTGCTGGCGCAATGGCGCCAGGCCTGGCAGGCCACCCGCGATTCCGTCGATTCCGTGTTGGAGGGGGTACCGCAATGAACGACCCGAGCCTGGCAGGCCGTGCCCTGCCGACCACCATTCCGCAGTACCTGGCGCAGCTGCGCGCGGCGCTGGACGGTGCCGACCCGGCGATGGTGCAGGACGCGCTGTACGACGCCGAGGAATACCTGCGCTCGGAGCTGGCGGCGCAGCCGGGCCGCAGCGAAGCCGAGGTGATTGCCGACGTCGCCGGCAGCTACGGCGCCCCGGACGAGGTGGCCGAGATCTACCGCGAAACCGAAGTGACGGTGAACCGCGCGCTGCGCACGCCGCGCGCGGATACCGCGCCGGTGCTGCGTGCGGCGGCGGAAGCCAGCGGTGTCGAACCGGCCGCACCGCCGCCGGCACCGGTACCGCGTTCGCTGCTGGCGCGCTTCTTCGGCGTGGTGGCCGATCCGCATACCTACGGCGCGTTGTTCTACATGCTGCTGTCGCTGGCCACCGGTGTGTTCTTCTTCAGCTGGGTGGTGACCGGCCTGTCGCTGTCGCTGGGTTTGCTGATCGTGATCATCGGCATTCCGCTGACCGTGCTGTTCTTCGGCTCGGTGCGCGGGCTGGCGTTGCTGGAAGGGCGGCTGGTGGAAGCGCTGCTGGGCGAGCGCATGCCGCGCCGGCCCCGCTACACCGATCGCAACCGTACCTGGCTGCAGCGGATCGGCGACATGTTCACCGATGGCCGCACCTGGCTGACCCTGCTGTACTTCGTGTTGATGCTGCCGCTGGGCATCGTCTATTTCACGATCGCGGTGACCCTGCTGTCGCTGTCGCTGGGGTTGATCTGGGCACCGGTGGCGGCGATCTTCAGTGGCGACATTCCGGGCGTCTATGTCGACGGCGTGAACGTGTTGCCGATGGCGGCCTCGCCGCTGGTGGCGATCGCGGTGGCCGCGCTGGGAGCGCTGCTGCTGATCCTGACCCTGCACCTGGCACGCGGCATCGGCAAGCTGCATGGACTGATCGCCAAGAACCTGCTGGTGCGGTTGTAAGCGGGAAGGGGTCGGATCCCTGTTCGCAGAACAGGGCTCTGACCCAGGATCCGCTCGTGCTGGGGTCAGAGCCCTTTCCGCGGGAAAGGGATCCGACCCCGGCAAGGCGTTACCCCGCCTTGCGCCGCAGCGGAGTGACGTTGCTCTTCTTCTTCGTGGCCTTCGCCGCCGGTGCTTCGGCATGCGCGGCGAAGAAATCGCGCACCTTCGGGTACACCACTTCGCGCCAGCGGCGGCCGCTGAAGATGCCGTAGTGACCGGCACCCTCCACGATGAAATGCTCGCGGCGGTCGGCGCCGATGCCGGTGCACAGCGCCTGCGCCGCTTCGGTCTGGCCGAGGCCGGCGATGTCGTCCAGCTCGCCTTCGATGCTCAGCAGTGCGGTATCGCGGATCGCCGACGGGTCGACCTTCTCGCCATTGACCCACCACTCGCCACGCGGCAGCAGGAAGTCCTGGAACACCACGCGGATCGTATCCAGGTAGTACCTGGCCGGCATGTCCAGCACCGCGTTGTACTCATCGTAGAAACGGCGGTGCGCGTCAGCGTCTTCCAGGTCGCCCTTGACCAGGTCGGTGTAGAAATCCCAGTGCGAGCTGAAGTGGCGGCTCGGGTTCATCGACAGGAACCCGGCGTGCTGCAGGAAGCCCGGGTACACGCGGCGACCGGCGCCGGGATAGCTGGCCGGCACCGTGTGGATGACGTTGTTCTCGAACCACGACAGCGGGTTCTGCGTGGCCAGGTTGTTCACTGCGGTGGGGCTGCAGCGTGCATCGATCGGTCCACCCATCATCACCAGCGTGCGCGGCGTGGGCTCGCCACGGCTGGCCATCAGCGAAACCGCCGCCAGCACCGGTACGGTCGGCTGGCAGACGCTGACCACGTGCAGGCGCTCCACGCCGAGATGGCGGATGAACTCCTGGATGTAGGCGATGTAGTCGTCCAGGCCGAACTCGCCTTCGCTGGCCGGCACCATGCGCGCATCGACCCAGTCGGTGACGTACACGCGGTGGTCGCGCAGCAGGGTGCGCACGGTGTCGCGCAGCAGCGTGGCGTGGTGGCCGGACAGCGGTGCCACCACCAGCACGAACGGCTGGTTGAGCATGGTGTGCAGCTGGTCGGCTTCATTGCTGTGGCGCTTGAAGCGCAGCAGCTTGCAGAACGGCTTGTTCACTTCTTCGTGCACGACGATCGGCACGCGTTCGCCATCGACGTCGATTTCGCTGATGCCCCACTCGGGCTTCTCGTAATCCTTGCCGATGCGATGGAACAGCTCGTTGACCGCCGCCAGGCGATCGGCACCCGGCATCTGCGACCACCAGTGGCCCGGGTTGGCGAAGAACTTGGCGTTGGCCTGGGCCTGATGCACCCAGGGGGCGAGCAGGTTGCGGGTCAGTTCGTGCAGTTGATAGAGCATGACGACCGAATATGTATGGTCATATGTTGCCGCGCAGCATATCCCATCCGGGTGTCCCGCAGGTTAAGTTGGCTGAAAATAGTGAATCCGGATTCACATCCTCTCCAGCGCGGCCGTATCGCCTGCCAGGGCGGGGCCGAGCCAGCAATGCGACCCTACCGGCTGCAGGCCGTGCCGGGCCAGCGTGCGCCGGTACCAGCGCGCCGGGCGGGCCTGGAAGCCGTCGTGGTCGCCCTCGAACGCGTCCTCGGCGGCGAAGGTCTCCAGGAAGGCCACGCCGCCGGTCAGCTCCGCCACGCCGGCCAGTCCGGCACGCAGCTCACGGTCGGGCACGTAGTGCATCACGTCCGAACACACCAGCAGGTCGACCGGGGCGCAGGGCCGCAGCCAGGCGAAGTCGCCGAAGCGGGCCAGGTGCAGGTTGCGGGTGCGGCCGTAGCGGCGCACAGCGTACTCGCTGCTGTCGAAGCCGAGGTATTCGACCTTCGGACGCAGCTTCAACAGCGGCGCGCGCCAGGCGCCTTCGCCACAGCCGATATCCAGCACGCTGCGGATCGGTCGCTCCAGGTAGTACTCGGCGCTGGCCACGGCCAACGCCACCTTGCGTGCCAGGCGGGCGCTGCCGCCGATGTCGGCGCGGCGGTACCAGCGCTGGAAATAGGCGGCGTCGTAGGTCTTGTCCATGGGCGGCGTGCGGTCAGGATCGGGAAAGCGGTGCCTATCGTACGGTGTTGCGGCGCGCCATGCGTCGATGTGTCGCGGCGCTGGCGCGTGGGGTGGCCCGTTCACGTCATGCGAGAATGACGGCCAACCTACGCCAGCCGCCGGAGCGAGCGCATGCAGAGCTATTACTGGGTGAAAACCTTCCACATCGTGTTCGTGGTGGCATGGATGGCGACGGTGTTCTACCTGCCGCGCATCCTGGTCAACCTGGCCGAGACCGCGGGCCAGCCGGCGGTGACCGAGCGCCTGCAGCTGATGGGCCTGCGCCTGTACCGCTTCGGTCACTCGATGTTTGGCCTGGCCTTCCTGCTGGGTCTGGTGCTGTGGCTGGGCTACAAGGTCATTCCGGATTTCCCGACCATGGTCGCGCCCGGCGGCGCCGGTTGGCTGCATGCCAAGCTCGGGCTGGTGGTGCTGCTGCTGGCGTATTTCATCTGGATCGGGCGGCTGCTGAAGGGGGTGGCCAAGGGCCGGTCGCTACCGTCCTCGCGCGCGCTGCGCTGGATCAACGAGATTCCGTTGCTGGCCTTCATTCCGATCGTGTGGCTGGTGCTGGCCAAGCCGTTCTGAGCCACCGCCCCCTGGAGAGCCGAGCCCATGCTCGGCTGCTCTTGCGCAGATGCATGCCGAGCATGGCTCGGCTCTACAGTAGATCCACGCCATGTGTGGATGCGACGCGGGCCACAAACGACAAGAGCCGGGCATCTGCCCGGCTCTCCTGTTCCTGCAATCGTCCGGCGGTTGCCGGCCAGCGGCCGGCACTCCCTCATGCAGCTTCGTAGGTGCCGTAGCTGCGCAGGCGGGTGTAGCGCTGCTCCAGCAGCTGCTCGGTGGACAGCTTTTCCAGCGCATCCAGTTCGTTCAGCAGCACGGCCTTGAGGCGCTTGGCCATCTGCGTCGGGTTGCGGTGGGCACCCCCGGTGGGCTCGCGCACCACCTTGTCGACCAGGCCCAGGTTCTTCAGGCGCGGTGCGGTCAGGCCCAGCTGTTCGGCGGCATCCTTGGCCTTGCCGGCGTCCTTCCACAGGATCGAGGCGCAACCTTCGGGGGTGATGGTCGAGTACACCGAGTACTCCAGCATCACGGTGCGGTCGCCCACGCCCAGCGCCAGTGCGCCGCCGGAGCCGCCTTCACCGATCACCGTGCACAGGATCGGCACCTTCAGTTCGGCCATCTCGATCAGGTTGCGCGCGATCGCTTCGGACTGGCCGCGCGATTCGGCGTCGATGCCCGGCCAGGCGCCGGCGGTGTCGATCAGGGTCAGCACCGGCAGGCCGAAGCGCTCGGCCATCTTCATCAGGCGCAGCGCCTTGCGGTAGCCCTCCGGCTTGGGCATGCCGAAGTTGCGCTTGATCTTCTCCTTGGTGTCACGGCCCTTCTGGTGGCCGATCACCATCACCGAACGGCCGTTGATACGGGCCAGGCCACCCATGATGGCCTTGTCGTCGGCGAAGGCGCGGTCGCCGGCCAGCTCCTGGAATTCATCGCAGATGATGCGGATGTAGTCGGCGGTGTACGGGCGCGAAGGATGACGCGCCAGCTGCAGCACCTGCCACGAGGTCAGATTGCGGAAGATCTGCGCGGTGCGCATGCGCAGCTTGTCCTGCAGCGCGTTCACTTCCGCCTCGACATTGACCGCCGGCCCGGCACTGGCGTTGCGCAGTTCCTGGATCTTGGCTTCCAGGTCGGCGATGGGTTGCTCGAAGTCGAGGTAGTTCGGATTCATCGGAAGCCATCGTGTAAAGAAGGGGGGAATTCTAGCCGAATGCGTGCAAACCACCCGTACGCCCTCGTCTGGAAGGCGACGGTAGCGCAGCCGGGCAGGGCACGCCAGTCAGCTCAGGGCAGCACCAGGGCGCTGCGGCCCATCAGCTGGCTGCGCTGGGAGACGAAATCGTTGTAGGCCTCGTTGGCGTCCCGGCCCAGGTTGGCGCCCAGGGTGGCGGTGGCCGAGGTGAAGGCCATCTGCGCAGCGAAGTCCTGCTTGCGCAGCGCCTTCTGTTCATCGGCGGTGGTGGCCTTCAGCCAACGGGCATAGACCTCGCGCAGCGGCGCGGCATGCGCCTCGAAGGCCGGTACCAGTGCCGGCAGGCTGGCCGGGGCCGGCTCCAGGCTGAACACCGGCGGCACGTAGCCGGCCGGCTGTTCGCGCTTGAATGCGCCGGGCTCGCCCATGCCGTCTTCCACATAGCTGATGAAGTCGGGCGCGGTGAAGACCTTGGCCACGATCTGGCCGCCGCTGGCATCGACGTGGGCAACCACCTTTTCCTTGGGGAACGGTTCGCGCACGCCGTAGGTCCAGGTCTTGTCGATGAACAGCGCGTGGCTCTTCTCGAACGGGCCTTCGAAGTTGACCCCGCCCAGCTCGATTCCGTGGTTGCCGACGCCGAAGTTCTTCAGCTTGCTCTCGTCGGTGACATAGACCTCGCGGGCGATCACGTACTCGCTCAGGGTCGGATTGATCAGGCCGCCGCGGCCATCGATGTAGACGATGAAGCGGACGTCGCCGAGCGTGTCGGTGTGCAGGCGGTGCTCACCCACGGCCAGGGCGATCGGGCGCGAGCCCTGTGCGGCCACCGGCAGCTCCTGGCCATCGATGCTCAGCGCCAGCGGCGTGTCGGTCGGGTTGTCGATCTGGAACTCGATCTTCGACGGGGAACAGGCGGCCAGGGCCAGGGCGGCGGCGAACGGGAACAGCAGGGTCTTCATCGGCAATCGTCCTTGATACATGGAACGGGAGAACAGGGCAGGCAGGGCAAACGGGGGGGGCGCCTCAGCTGGCCCACGGTGGGCTGTAGCGCACCTTCAAGGTGCGCACCGCCGGGTCGGCGCGCAGCGCCTCCATCAGTTTCGAATCGATGCGCACCGCGCTCTGGCCGGAGACATCAAGCATGCCGGCGACGCCGCCGTGCGGCCCCTTCAGCAGCACGTCCAGGCGCAGCGGGGTGCGGCCCGGGCGATGGCGGTCGAGCAGGGCATCGATGCGTTCCCAGACCGGGCGCTGCTGGCGCAGGTCCAGGCGCAGCGACAGCCGCGTGGCGTAGTTGGCGCAGACTTCGTCGAAGTCCCAGCACTGGCGGATGCGCAGCGCGAAGCCGCCGTTGAATTCATCCTCGCGCAGGCCGCCCTTGACCACCAGGATGCGGTCCTTGGTCATCAGGTGGCCGAACTCGGCCATCGCGTCGGAGAACGCGCTGCACTCGACGCGGCCGCGGCCGTCCTCGAGCTGGATGAAGATCTGGCTCTCGCCCTTGCGGCGCACCCCGACCACCTGGCCGGCCAGCACCGTCTGTACTTCCGGGCGCCAGCGCTTTTCGCCACCGCCGCCACCGCCGCTGTTGGCGCTCCAGATCTTCTCGACCGAGCCGAGGTCGTTGCCAACCAGGTCGCGCACGTCGTCGCGCCAGGGGTCGAACGGATGCCCGCTGAGGTAGAAGCCGAGGGTGTCGCGCTCGCCGTTCAGGCGCTGCAGCAGCGGCCATTCCTCGGCTTCGGGCAGGTCCAGCTGGATGCTGGTCGCGCTCGGGTCGGGGCCGCCGAACAGTGAGTTCTGGCCGGAGGCGCGCTCGCGTGCCATCTGGTCGGTGGCCTTGATCACTTCCGGCAGCTGCAGCATCAGCGAGGCGCGGTTGTGGCCGAGCTCGTCCAGCGCGCCGCAGTTGATCATCGCTTCCAGCGTGCGCCGGTTGAGCTTGGCCGAGCCGATGCGGGTGCAGAAGTCGAGCAGGTCCTTGTACGGGCCGCCCTTCAGGCGCTCATCGACCACGGCCTCGCATGCGCCCTGGCCGACGCCCTTGATCGCACCCAGGCCATACTGGATGGTGTCCGGGGTCGCCGCTTCGAACATGAAGGCGGACTGGTTGACCTTCGGCGGCAGCACGGTCAGGCCGAGGTTGCGCACCTCGTCGAGGAAGCCGACCACCTTGTCGGTGTTGTCCATGTCCGAAGACAGCGTGGCCGCCATGAATTCGGCCGGGTAATGGCGCTTCAGCCACGCGGTCTGGTAGCTGACCAGCGCGTAGGCGGCGGCGTGCGACTTGTTGAAACCGTAGCCGGCGAACTTCTCCATCAGGTCGAAGATCGCATCGGCCTTGGCTTCATCCACGCCGTCCTTGGCCGCACCTTCGCGGAAGATCTCGCGGTGCTTGGCCATTTCCGCCGGCACCTTCTTGCCCATCGCACGGCGCAGCAGGTCGGCGCCGCCCAGCGAGTAGCCGCCGACGATCTGCGCCATCTGCATCACCTGCTCCTGGTACACCATGATGCCGTAGGTGTCCTTGAGGATGGCTTCGGTGCGCGGATCGGGATAGATGATTTCTTCCTGGCCGTGCTTTCGCGCGTTGAAGGATGGAATCAGGTCCATCGGGCCGGGGCGGTACAGCGATACCAGCGCGATCAGGTCTTCGAAACGGTCGGGCCGGGCGTCCTTCAGCAGGCGCCGCATGCCCGAGGATTCGAACTGGAACACCGCACCGGTATTGCCGTTGGCGAAGATGTCCTTGTAGGTGGGCGTGTCGTCCAGCGGGATCGCAGCGATGTCCACCGGCGGAATGCCAGCGCGCTCGTGGCGCTTGTTGATCGCCTTCACCGCCCAGTCGATGATGGTCAGCGTGCGCAGGCCGAGGAAGTCGAACTTCACCAGGCCCACTTCTTCGACGTCGTTCTTGTCGAACTGGGTGACCGGGTTCTTGCCGAGGCCGTTCTCGTCGTGTTCGGCGTACAGCGGGCAGAACTCGCTCAGCGGCTCGGGGCCGATCACCACGCCACCGGCGTGCTTGCCGGCGTTGCGGGTCAGGTCCTCCAGCTGCAGCGCCAGGTCGATCAGGTCGCGGACATCGTCCTCGCTCTCGTAGCGCTGGATCAGTTCGGCCGAGGCCATTTCCGAGCCCGGGCCTTCCTTGCCCTTGCCCAGCGCATCCTTCAGGTGGATACCGAGGATGTTCGGGATCAGCTTGGAAACACCGTCGACCAGGCCGTACGGGAAACCCAGCACGCGGCCGGAGTCGCGCACCACCGCCTTGGCGGCCATGGTGCCGTAGGTGATGATCTGGCTGACCCGTTCGCGCCCGTACTTGCGCGCGACGTAGTCGATCACTTCGTCACGGCGGTCCATGCAGAAGTCGATGTCGAAGTCGGGCATCGACACGCGTTCCGGGTTCAGGAAGCGCTCGAACAGCAGGTTGTACGGCAGCGGGTCCAGATCGGTGATCTTCAGCGCCCAGGCCACCAGGGAACCGGCACCCGAACCACGGCCGGGGCCGATCGGAATGCCCTGGTTCTTGCCCCACTGGATGAAGTCGGCCACGATCAGGAAGTAGCCGGGGAAGCCCATCTTGATGATGGTGTTGAGCTCGAATTCCAGGCGCTCGAAGTACTCCTCGCGGGTCTTGCCCGGCGCCAGCGGATTCTTCTCCAAGCGCTCTTCCAGGCCATCACGCGACATTTTCTGGATCCAGGTGTCCAGGGTCTCGTCGTCGGGCACCGGATAGTTGGGCAGGAAGTAGGTACCCAACCGCATCTCGATGTTGCAGCGCTCGGCCAGGGCCAGCGTATTGTCGATCGCATCGGGGATGTCGGCGAACAGCGCGCACATCTCCTCGGCCGACTTCAGGTACTGCTGGTCGCTGTATTCACGCGGGCGCTTGGGGTCGTCCAGCACGCGGCCGGTGGAAATGCACACACGCGCTTCGTGCGCGCTGAAATCCGACGGCGACAGGAAGCGCACGTCATTGCTGGCCACCACCGGCAGGCCACGCTGGCCGGCGGCCATCAGCGCGAACTGGTTGAAGGTTTCCTCGCCCTCGCGGCCGGTACGGGTCAGTTCCAGGTGCAGGCCATCGCCGAACACGCGCTGCCAGTCGGCCAGCTGCTGCTCGGCCAGTTCGTGCTTGCCGTCCAGCGCCAGGCGCCCGGCCAGGCTCTGCCGCCCGGCCAGCGCGAACAGGTTGGCATTGCCCGCCTTCAGCCAGTCCGGATGCACGGCCACGCCGCCTTCCGGGCGGTGGCCTTCCATCCAGGCCCGGGTCAGCAGCCGTGACAGGCTCAGGTAGCCTTCGCGGTCGCGGCACAGCAGGGTCATCCGCCACGGGTCCTGGCCTTCCTCGGCGATCAGTACATCGGCACCGGCGATCGGCTTGATGCCCACGCCTTCGGCGGCCTTGTAGAACTTGACCAGGGCAAACAGGTTGTTGAGGTCGGTTACCGCCAGCGCGGGCAGGCCGAGCTCGACCGAGCGCGACAGCAGGTTGGCCTGCTTGGCCTTCTTCGGGTCCGCCTGGTCCGGCTTGGCCGGCACACGGATGGTGGAGTCCGCCAGCGAGAACTCGGTGTGGACGTGGAGATGTACGAAGCGGGAGTTGGACATGCCGGACCAGGTTGGAGCGCGCGGGCCCCGGGTGCCGACGGGGGAATCGTCGCCGGGGTCGGGAAGCGCTGGAGTGCCCGGTCAGGGTAGCGAGGGCGGGGGGAGGCGACAAGCTCTTGACGGGATGCGATATCGCATGCGCGCTATCGCTCCCCACGGTTCGCGTACGAACCGCGGGCCCCGTCTTACCTTGCATCCATACCCCCGCGCCGGGGGCGCGCCCCCTGACTCAGGGGGCTGCCCATGGAGCCGAGCGCGGGCTCGGCTCTACAGCGGGGGGCTGTACGCGAAGCGGGGTTCAGCCGACGGCTACGGCCTGCGCGGCGTCCAGGCATTCACGTACCGGGGCGAAGCTGCGCCGGTGTTCCTGGCAGGGACCGTGCTCGCGCAGGGCGGCCAGGTGGGCGGGCGTGCCATAGCCCTTGTGCTGCTCGAAACCGTACTGCGGATGGCGCAGGTGCACCTCCTGCATGTAGCGGTCGCGCGAGACCTTGGCCAGGATCGATGCGGCCATGATCGCGCGGTCGATGCCATCACCGCCGACCAGCGCCTGCGCTGGCAGCACCAGGCCCTTGGGGACCACGTTGCCATCGATGCGGGCGAAACCGGCCACATGGGCGACTGCGGCAACCACGTCGCGCATGCCCTGCAGGGTTGCCTGGTAGATGTTCAGGCGGTCGATGGTGTCCACGTCCACCAGCACGACATGCCAGGCCAGGGCCCGCTCGATGATGCGGTCGTGCAGCTGCTCGCGGCGTGCGGCGGTGAGCTGCTTGGAGTCGTCCAGGCCGTTGATGCGCGGCCGCGACGGATCGAACACCACTGCCGCCACCGCCACCGGTCCGGCCAGCGGGCCACGGCCGGCTTCGTCGACACCGGCGACCAGGCGTTCCGGTTCGACCACGGCGGCGCCGTCGAACAGGGCCAGGCTGGCGGCTGCGGCATGACGGCGGCTCATGCCTGGGCCAGGTCGCGCACCAGCAGCTCGCCAACCGCGTCGGCGGCGCGGGCCGAGGCGTTGCGCCGCAGGCGCTCATGCAGGCGGGCGTAGATGTCCTGCAGGTCGGTCATCCGCTGCGGGTGGTCGAACCACTGCTGGATCGCCGCGGCCAGCTTGTCCGGGGTGCAGTCGTGCTGCATCAGTTCCGGCGCCAGGTCCTGGCCGGCGAGGATGTTGGGCAGGGCGTAACGGTCGACCTTGATCAGGCCCAGCGCCTTGACCAGGCGGTAGGTCAGTTCGTTGACCCGGTAGCCGACCACCATCGGTCGCTTGACCAGCATCGCTTCCAGGGTCGCGGTGCCGGACGCCAGCACCACCACGTCGGCGGCGATCATCGCGGTGCGTGCCTGGCCGTCGAGCACGTGCGAGAAGGCCACCGGCAGCGCCGATCGTGACAGCTGTTCTTCAATCAGGCGCTTGCATGCCGGGTTGGCGGCAGGCACCACCACATGCAGGCCGGGAATTCGTTCGGAGACCTGCCAGGCCGCCTCGAAGAACGGTTCGCCCAGGCGCGAGATCTCGCCCAGGCGGCTGCCTGGCAGCACCGCCAGCACCTTGGCCGAGGTCGGCAGGCCCAGTGCGGCACGCGCTTCCTCGCGATTGCCCTGCAGCGGAATGTCATCGGCCATCGGGTGGCCGACAAAACGCGCGTCGATGCCATGCCGGGCGTAGATCGGTGGTTCCATCGGGAACAGGCACAGCACCAGGTCGGCACTGCTGCCGATCTTCTCGGCGCGCTTCTCGCGCCATGCCCAGACCGAGGGGCTGACGTAGTGCACGGTACGTACACCACGCTGCTTCAGCCAGCGCTCGATGCCGAGGTTGAAGTCGGGTGCATCGATGCCGATGAACACGTCCGGCTGCCATTCCAGCGCACGCTGGCGGAATGCCGAACGCAGCTTCAGCAGGCGTGGCAGGTGGCGCAGCACTTCGGTCAGGCCCATCACCGCCAGTTCGCTGGCATCGTGCCAGGTCTGGCAGCCGGCGCTGCGCATGGCATCACCGCCGATGCCGGCGAATTCGGCATTCGGGAAGCGTGCCTTCAGTTCGCGGATCAGGCCGGCCCCGAGCTGATCGCCGGAGGCCTCGCCGGCCACCAGCGCGATCCGCAGCGGGCGCTCGCTGAGCACGCGCTGCGCGGGGACGCTGCCGGCCATCGAGGCCAGCGGGATGACGGCGGCGCCGGCCGGCGCCTGGCCGATGTTGCTGCTCATCGCAGCAGGGGCCTCTCGGCATGCTCGATGAAGTCCAGCATGGCCTTCACGTCGTCGCTGTCGCGGGCCTGTTCGGTCAGCTGCTGCTTGGCTTCGGCCAGCGGCAGGCCTGCCACGTACAGAGTGCGGTAGGCCCGCTTGATCGCGGAGATGCGCTCGGCATCGAAGCCCCGGCGCTTCAGGCCCTCGCTGTTGATGCCGCGCGGGCGGCCCAGCGAATCGGTACCGACCATGGTGAACGGAGGCACGTCGCCATTGGTCAGCGCGCCCATGCCAAGGAAGGCATGCGCGCCGATGCGGCAGAACTGGTGGGCACCGGCGAAGCCGCTGATGATCACGTAGTCGCCCACGGTCACGTGCCCGGCCAGGGTGGTGTTGTTGGAGAACACGCAGGCGTTACCGACATGGCAGTCGTGCGCCACATGCGTGTAGGCCAGCATCCAGTTGTCGTTGCCGATGGTGGTGACGCCGCCGCCGCCGCCAGTGCCGCGATTCAGGGTGACGAACTCGCGGAACACGTTGCGGTCGCCGATCACCAGTTCGGTGCGCTCACCCGCGTACTTCTTGTCCTGCGGCTCGCCGCCGATCGCCGCGTGGCCGATGAAGCGGTTGTCGCGGCCGATCCGGGTCGGGCCATGGATGCTGCAATGGGGGCCGACCACCGTGCCGGCACCGATTTCCACATCGGCACCGATCAGGGTGAAGGCGCCCACCTGGACGTCATCGGCCAGGCGCGCGGCCGGATCGATGACGGCGGTCGGGTGGATCCGCGGTGCGTTGTCTGTCATTCCTGCCTCCAGTGGATCAGCCCTTGGCGCCGGCGCACATGACTTCGGCCGAGGCAACGACTTCGCCGTTGACCTTGGCTTCGCCGTAGTACCAGCCCATGTTGCGGATCAGGCGCTTCATCTGCACGTCCAGCATCAGCACGTCGCCGGGGACGACCTGCTTGTTGAAGCGCGCGTTTTCCACCTTGACCATGTAGAACAGCTTGGACTGCGCATCACGGCCCAGGGTGAGCTGGGTCATCACGCCACCGGCCTGCGCCAGCGCTTCGATGATCAGCACGCCGGGCATGATCGGGCGGCCCGGGAAATGGCCCTGGAAGAACGGCTCGTTGATGCTGACGTTCTTCTGCGCGAGGATGCGCTTGGCCTCGATGTCGAGCTCAAGCACCCGGTCCACCAGCAGGAACGGGTAACGGTGCGGGAGCAGTTCCTGGATATGGCAGACGTCGATAGGAAGCTGCAGCGTGTCGTTCATTCTTTCTCCTTGCCAGCGGCCAGGACGCGGCGAGCCAATGCGTCCAGCTGCTTGAAGCGCGCGGCGTTCTTGCGCCACGTGCGGTTGTCGGTCAACGGGGTGCCGGACGAATACTCGCCCGGCTCATGGATGGAGTTGCGGACCACCGACTTGCCGGTGATCACGACCTTGTCGCAGATCTCGAGGTGGCCGACCACGCCGACGTGGCCGCCGAGCAGGCAGTAGCGGCCGATCCTGGCGCTGCCGGCGATGCCGGTGCAGCCGGCGATGGCCGAGTGCGCGCCGATCTGCACGTTGTGTGCGATCTGCACCAGGTTGTCCAGGCGCACATCCTCGTCCAGCACGGTGTCGTCCAGCGCACCACGGTCAACGCAGGTATTGGCGCCGATCTCGCAATCGTCGCCGATGCGCACGCCACCGAGCTGCGGCACCTTGATCCACTTGCCGGCGTCCATCGCCAGGCCGAAGCCATCGGCGCCGAGCACGGCACCGGGATGCACGCGCACGCGCTTGCCGAGCCTGACGCGAGTGACCAGGGTGACCCGCGCGATCAGCTCGCAGCCGGTGTCGAGGCTGCAGTCTTCGCCGATCACGCTGCCGGCGCCGATGATGCAGTTCTCGCCGACCACGCTGCGCGCGCCGATCGACACGAACGGGCCGATATGGGCGCTGGCCGCGACCTGGGCACTGGGATCGATGACGGCACTGGGATGGATGCCCGGCGGGCGCGTCGGCGCGATCTCGAACAGCGCGGCGATCTTGGCGAACGTGGTGTACGGATCCTTGCTTACCAGCGCGGCGCCGGGGGCGGCCTCGACGTCATCGGCACGCAGGACCACCAGCGAGGCCTGGCTGTCGGCCAGCTGGGTGCGGTAGCGCGGGTTGGCAAGGAAGGTCAGCTGGCCAGGACCGGCATGGACGAGGGCGGCCACGCCATGAATGGCGGTGTCCGGGTTGCCATGGACCTGCAGGCCGAACTGCTCGGCGAGTTGCTGGGCGGTGTAGGTGGGAGTATTCACGGCGGGAGTTTAACGTGTGGCGCCATTCCGGTCATGCGGGGGGGCGGGGGGTGGGGGCGCATCGGCTTCCAGATCTGGTAATTCCTGCTGGGTGCCGACTACGGTAGTTGCTCTGACCGGGGCCCGCGCAGCAGGCGCGAGCCATGAACAAGGAACCTTGATGCGCCATCTGCTCTGCTCTGCGGTTGTCCTCGCCATGCTCGCCCCTGCCGGGCTGGCCAGGGCTGCCGATGCAGCCACCGTGTTCGGCGGGCTGTTTACCGATACCTGCCTGGCCGCTTTCAACGACCCCGGCAAGGTCGAGGCATTCATGGAAGCGAGGGGCTTGGCAGCGCTGCCTGACGGAATTGCCCGGAATTTCCTGCGTGGCAACTCAGGCAAGGCCTGGGCCATCGTGCTGGGGGAAGCGAACTATGCGGTCGCGCAGACCGATGAGGGCCTTTGTTCGGTGTTTGCCCGTCAGGCCCAGGCGGAGGCCGTCACCGCCGAGTTCGAACGACTGTTGAAGCACATACCGGCGCCGGTACAGGTGGCCGAACTGGAAAGCGGCGGCCCCAACCGTAACGGCACGCGAACCCGCTCCTGGGGCGTGAATGCTCCGGGATCACCCAACGGCGTCATGTTCGTGCTGACGACCTCGACCGATCCAGAGGCGTCTTTGCAGGCGATGGCCTCGATGGCCCGCGTAGCGACCCGTGAGTTCAAGTTGTTGTCCGCGCCGGACACGCCTTGAGCAGCAGCCGAGCATGGGCTCGGCTCTACACATGGAAACGCCGGGCACTGCCCGGCGCTTCGCACCCCGTCTGGTGGAGAGCCCCCCTTTGTTAAGGGGGGCGCGCCATTGGCGCGGGGGATAGGTGAAATGCGCGGGCAATTCACCGGAGGTGGATCAGTTCTGAGGAACAATGTTCCTCAGAACTGGCCACCGAACGTGAATTGCAGCCGTTCGATCTTGTCGCCGTCTTCCTTCTTCAGCGGGAAGGCATAGCTGATCGAGATCGGGCCGACCGGGGCGCGCCACAGCAGGGCGACACCGGAAGACACGCGCAGTTCGTTGGCCTTGAAGTTCTTGGTGCCGTTGTAGACGTTGCCGAAGTCGACGAAGGCCGAAACACGCGCCGACGGGCTGTCGAACAGGCGCGGGAAGTAGGCTTCGACCGAACCGACGGTCTTCAGCGAACCACCCAGCGGCTGGCCCTCCGGATAGCCCTGGGTCACTTCGCGCGGGCCGAGGGTGTTGTCTTCGAAGCCGCGCACCGAGTTGGTACCACCGGCGTAGAAGTTCTCGAAGAACGGCAGGCCGCTGGCGGTGACGGTACGGGTCTTGCCGTCGGCATCGGTGATGACGCGGGTGTAGTCCTTGCCGTACGCGTCGCCGTAGCCGACTTCGGCGCGGGTGTTGATCACCAGCGACGGCATGATCGGCCAGTACTTGCTGATCTGGTAGTTCAGCTTGTAGTACTCGATGGTCGAGCCCGGCAGCGTGGTTTCCAGGCCGATGCGCTGGTAGGTACCGCGGGTCGGCATGAAGTAGTCGTTGCGCGAGTCGCGCGCCCAGCCCAGCTCCGTGCGCCAGGCATGGAACGTACGCGAGCCGACCGCATCGATGTAATCGATGATCGATGCCGGGGTCGAGCCGCGGTAGGTGGTGATCTGGTTGCTGTCGATGCCGAACATCAGCGAGACGGTATCGGTCTCGGTGAGCGGCACGCCGAACACCACCTGCGCCGAACCGTTGGTGCTGTTGTACTGCGCGGTGTTGAAGTCGGAGTAGTCCAGTTCGCGCCAGGACAGGTTGTAGCCCAGCGACACGCCGTCATCGGTGAAGTACGGGTTGGTGTAGCTGAAGCCGTAGCGCTGCAGGTAGCTGCTGCGCGAGGCTTCGACCGACACGCGGTTGCCGCCGCCGAGGAAGTTGTTCTGCGACAGCTGCACCGAGGTGGTCATGCCGTAGGACTGCGAGTAGCCCAGGCCGAACACGAAGCTGCCGGAGGTGGTTTCCTTGACGTTGTAGACAACGTCGACCTGGTCGTTGCTGCCGCTGACCGCCGGGGTCTCAACGTCCACCGACTCGAAGTAGCCCAGGCGCTGCAGGCGGATCTTGGAGCGGTCGATCGCGGCCTGCGAGTACCAGCTGTTCTCGAACTGGCGCATTTCGCGACGCATCACTTCGTCGGAGGTGCGGGTGTTGCCGCGGAACAGGATCCGGCGCACCGACACGCGCGGGCCCGGAACGACCTGCATGTTGATCGCCACGGTCTGGTCGGGGCGGTTGGTGGTCGGGATCGGGTTCACCTTGGCGAACGCGTAGCCGATGTTGGACAGCGAGTTGGTGATGGTGTCCGAGCTGAACTCCAGCAGCGCACGCGAGAACGTGTCGCCGGCCTTCTGGATCACCATGCGCTCGACGTCCTCCTGCGGGAGGATGGTGTCGCCGCTGACCTTGATCTCGGAGATCTTGTACTGCGCACCCTCGGTCACGCCCGCGGTGAGGAACATGTCGCGCTTGTCGGGGCTGATCGAGACCTGGGTGGAATCGATGCTGAAGTCGACGTAGCCGCGGTCCAGGTACCAGGAGTTGAGCTTTTCCAGGTCGCCGGACAGCTTTTCCTTGGAGTACTGGTCGTCACGGCGGTACCACGACGCCCAGTTGTGCTCCTTGGACTCCCAGGTCTCCAGGATGTCCTTGCTGGCGAACTTCTCGGTGCCGACCAGGTTGACGTGGCGGATCTTGGCCGCCTTGCCTTCCTTGATCGCGATCGCGATGTCCACGCGGTTGCGGTCCAGCGGGCTCACGGTCGGGGTGATCTCGACGGTGTACTTGCCGCGGTCGTTGTACTGGCGGCGCAGTTCCTGGGTCACGCGGTCCAGGCTCAGGCGGTCGAAGGTGCCGCCCTCGGTCAGGCCGATGTCGGACAGGCCCTTGAGCAGCTGCTCGGACTTGATGTCCTTGTTGCCGGTCACGGTCAGCTTGTTGATCGCCGGGCGTTCCTTGACGGTCACCACCAGGATGTTGCCCTGGCGGTCCAGCTGCACGTCTTCGAAGAAGCCGGTCTTGTACAGGGCGCGGATGGTTTCGCCGACCTTGTTGTCGGTGATGGTCTCGCCACGTTCCACCGGCAGGTAGGTGAACACCGTGCCCGAGCTGATGCGCTGCAGGCCATCGACGCGGATGTCGCTGACAGTGAAGGGCTCGGCTGCCTGGGCCAGGGCGGGAGCGCCGGTGACGGCGGCGAGGGCGAGGGCCAGCAGGCGGCGATTGGGGAGTCGCGTCATGTCACGTCCGGTAGGAAGGTCGATTTCATTGGTGCGGGATGCCGACGCTGTAGACGGCAACAACGTGGAAAAGTTCATCGCGGGACCAGGCCGAGGATGTCGTTGTAGAACGCCAACCCCATCAGCCCGGCCAGCAACGCCAGGCCGATGTATTGGCCGGCGGCGATGGCACGCTCGCTCAGCGGGCTGCCCTTGACCAACTCGATAAGGTAATACAGCAGGTGGCCGCCGTCCAAGATCGGGATCGGCAGCAGGTTGATGATGCACAGGCTGAGTGACAGCAAGGCAAGGAACTGCAGGAACCAGTCGAGGCCGCGTTTGGCCGAAACATTGGCGACGCGGGCGATGGTGACCGGCCCGGAAACGTTCTGCAGCGAGGCCTTGCCGGTGACGATGCGGCCCATCATGCCGAGGGAATCGGCGGCCAGGCGGCCGGTTTCGCGCACCGCCACGGTCACCGCGTCCAGCGGGCCGTAGCGCAGCAGGGTGTCGTAGGCCGGGCTGTAGGAGGTGGGGAAGCCCACGCCGATCTGCCAGACCGGGTTGCCCCTGCCGTCCTTGCCCTGGCGGGGTGTCACTTCCAGCGCAAGGCGTTCGCCGCCCCGCAGGACCTCGATCATGCCCGGGCCACCGGCACGGCCAAGCGCCTGGATCTCGCCGATCACCTGGTCAACGCTGTCGATGCGCTGGCCGTCGATCGCCACGATCAGGTCGCCCGGCTGCAGCTGCCCGGCTACCACCGAGTCGGCGGTCAACGAGTCGACCAGCGCCGGCTGCAGCCAGGACTGCCAGTAAAGGCCGGCCAGGATCGGCACCCGCCGTTCATCGAAGCCGGCCGGCAGCTGCGACAGCGGCAGGCTGCGCAGGCGCACCTGGTCGGCGCGGTCGAGCACTTCCAGCTTGACGTCGCGGCGGTCCATCGCGGCGGCGGTCAGCGCCATGCTGGCCTCGCCGAGGGTGGCGACCTGGCGGTCATCCACGCGCAGCACGCGGTCACCGCTGGCCAGGCCGGCGCTGGCGGCAATGCCGTCGACCCGGCCGATGGTCGGCGAATAATCCTGCTTGCCGATCACGAACATCGCCCACAGCAGCAGGATGCACAGCAGCAGGTTGGCGATCGGCCCGGCCGCGACGATGGCGATGCGCTGCCAGACGGTCTTGTGGTTGAAGGCCTGGCCGCGCTCGTGCGGGTGGACCTCGACCTCGCGCTCGTCGAGGAACTTGACGTAGCCGCCGAGCGGGATGGCGGCGATGGCGAACTCGGTGCCGTGCTTGTCGCGGCGTGACCACAGCGGACGGCCGAAGCCGACCGAGAAGCGCAGGATCTTGACCCCGCAGAGGCGACCGACCCAGTAGTGCCCGAATTCGTGGAACGTGACCAGCAGCCCGAGGCTGACAATCATCCACCAGACCGATCCGATGAAGTCAGTCATGCAGGCTCACATTGGCGGGCAGGGGCGGCGTCGTCATGCTGGGCGAGGCGGTCGTTCAGGCGGCGTCGATGGCGTTCAGGGTCAACTGGCGTGCCCGCTGGTCGGCGGACAACAGGACCTCCAGTGTATCGGCTGCTTGGGTCGGCAGTGTTGAAAGAGCGTTAGCAACCAGTTCCGGGATGGTCAGGAAACCGATCCGGCCCTGAAGAAACGCTGAAACGGCCTCTTCATTGGCGGCGTTGAGCACCGCCGGCGCGGTGCCACCGGCCTGCATCGCCTGCCAGGCCAGCGCCAGGCAGGGGAAGGCGTCGGTGTCGGGCGCCTCGAAGTCCAGCCGGCCCTGGGCCAGCAGGTCCAGCCCGGCCACGCCTGATTCGATCCGCTGCGGCCAGCCGAGGCCGACCGCGAGGGTGGTGCGCATGTCCGGCAGGCCCATCTGCGCCAGGGTCGAGCCGTCGACGAACTCGACCAGCGAATGCACCAGGCTCTGCGGGTGCACCAGCACTTCGATGCGCTCGCCGGGTACGGCGAACAGGTGGTGGGCCTCGATCACTTCCAGGCCCTTGTTCATCAACGTCGCCGAATCGACGGAGATCTTCGGGCCCATCGACCATTTCGGGTGGGCGACGGCCTGGGCCGGGGTGACCCCTGCCAGTTCGGCGCGGCTGCGGCCGCGGAACGGGCCGCCGGAAGCGGTCAGCAGGATCCGGCGCACGCCGGCGCCGTCAGTACTGGCGTCGCGCGAGCGCAGGCACTGGAAGATCGCGCTGTGTTCGCTGTCGATCGGGATGATCTCGGCGCCGGCCGCCTCGGCGGTGCGGGTCAGCAGTTCGCCGGCCAGGACCAGCGATTCCTTGTTGGCCAGCAGGATGCGCTTGCCGGCGGCGGCGGCGGCCAGGGTCGAGGACAGCCCGGCGGCGCCGACGATCGCCGCGACCACGGTGTCGCAGGCATCGCTGGCGGCCAGCTGGTCCAGTGCGGCATGGCCGGCGTGGGCCTCGGTGGACAGTCCCGCCTCGCGCAGGCCGTCGCGCAGTTCGGTGAACAGCGATTCGTCGGCGATCACCGCATGGGCCGGCCGGTGCTGGCGGCACAGCGCCAGCAGCGCCTGCACCTGGCGGCCGGCCGCCAGTACGGTGGCCTGGTAGCGCTGCGGGTGCCGGGCGATCACGTCCAGCGTGGAGGCGCCAATCGAGCCGGTGGCGCCGAACACGGCGACCCGGCGCAGGTCTGCGACAGCATTCATGGTCAGAACCCGAAGATTTCCTTGCCCAGCGCGAACACCGGGACCGCGGCCAGGACGCCGTCGACACGGTCGAGCACGCCGCCATGGCCCGGGATCAGGTGGCCCGAGTCCTTGGCACCGGCGTGGCGCTTGATCAGGCTTTCGAACAGATCACCCAGCACCGAGGCGAATACCGCGACCACCGAGGTGATCAGCAGGCCAGGCAGGTGGCCGATGTCGATGCCGGCCAGCCAGCCCAGTCCGAGGGCCACGGCGACGCCGGCCAGCAGGCCACCGAACAGGCCTTCCCAGGTCTTGTTGGGGCTGATCCGCGGCGCCAGCTTGTGCTTGCCGAAGTGACGGCCGGCGAAATAGGCGCCCGAATCAGCGGCCCAGACCAGGGCCAGCGCAGCCAGCAGCCACAGGTGGCCCTGCTTGCCCGGCGGATCGCCGCCGGCATGGATCAGTACCAGCGCGGCCCAGGCCGGGACGATGGCCAGGGTGCCGGCCAGCATCTTCACGATCCGCGAGGGGGCCGTGGGCTGCGCACCGAAGTTGAAGAACCGCAGCCAGACCAGCGCGGCCAGCCACCAGGCAACGCCGGCCAGGGTGGTGATCTGGAACAGCACCAGGGTGCTGCCATCGGCCCACACCAGCAGCACCATCAGCAGCAGGTTCAGCACCAGCAACACGGTGCGCGCGAGGGTGTCTTCGATGCCTGCCAGCTTCAGCCACTCCCACAGGCCGATCAGCAGCACGGCGGCGGCGGCAGCCGCCAGCCACTGCGTCGGCAGCAGCAGGATCGCGGCAATGGCGACCGGCGCCATGATCAGCGCGGCGAGGACTCGGGTCTTGGTCATGGGCTGGAGGTCTCGGTGGCCAGTGCGGCGATCTGGGCGCTGGTCAGGCCGAAACGACGCTCGCGGCTGCCATAGGCGTCCAGCGCCTGCTGCAGCAGATCGGCATCGAAGTCCGGCCACAGGGCCTCGGTGAACCACAGCTCGGTGTATGCCAGCTGCCACAGCAGGAAGTTGCTGATGCGGGTGTCGCCACCGGTGCGGATGAACAGGTCCGGTGGCGGCAGGTCGGCCAGGGCGACCTGGCTGCCCAGCAGCGATTCGTCGATCTGCTCGGGCAGCAGGCGTCCGGCGGCGACTTCAGCGGCCAGGGCACGTGCGGCGCGGGCGATATCCTGGCGGCCACCGTAACTTGCGGCGATCGACAGGGTCAGGGTGGTGTTGTCGGCGGTGCGCTGTTCGGCCAGCTGCATGCGGCTGACCAGGCCGGCGCCGAAGCGCTCGCGTTCGCCGATGAAGCGCACGCGCACGCCACGCCGGTGCAGCTCGTCCACTTCGCGGTCGAGCGCGCCGAGGAACAGCTTCATCAACGCATCGACTTCTTCCTGCGGGCGACCCCAGTTCTCGCTGGAAAACGCGAACAGGGTCAGCGCCGGAATGCCCAGTTCAAGGCAACGCTCGATGGTGCGGTTGACCGCGCGCGCGCCGGCACGATGGCCGATCACGCGCGGGCGACGGCGCTGCTGCGCCCAGCGCCCGTTGCCATCCATGATGATGGCAACGTGGCGGGGCAGGGCGGCCGGCAACGGAGGCGGGACTGAAGGCATCGACTTCAGACCGACAGCAGTTCTTTTTCCTTGTCGGCGACGACCTTGTCGACGTCCTTGATGTTGGCGTCGGTCAGCTTCTGGATGTCGTCTTCGCCGCGCTTCTTCTCGTCTTCGCTGATCGCCTTGTCCTTGACCAGCTTGGCGATTTCCTTGTTCGCGTCCTGACGGATGTTGCGGATCGCGATCTTGGCGCCTTCACCTTCCTTCTGCACCTGCTTGGCCAGCTCCTTGCGGCGCTCCTCGGTCGGCGGCGGCATGTTGATGCGGATCGCGGTGCCCAGCGTGTTCGGGGTGAACTCGGCGTTGTAGAGACCCTTTTCGATCTCCTTGATCATGCTCTTGTCGAACGGGGTGACCAGCAGCGAGTGCGCGTCGGCGTTGGAGATCGACGCAACCTGGTTCAGCGGGGTGCTGGCGTTGCCGTAGGCATTGACCGTCACGCGGTCCAGCAGGGCCGGCGTGGCACGCCCGGTCCGGATGGAGGTGAGGGTGTGCTTCAGAGCGTCGATGCTCTTGGCCATGCGCGTCTGCGCGTTGTTCTTGATGTCGTTGAGCATCGCCCGGTCCTGGATGTATCTGGAATCGGGCGATTATAGGCGAATACGGGACGCTGCCGGGCCTGAATCGGCCCGGTTGTCGCCTCGCGCTCAGGCTCAGGCCGGGTCGCGGCCCTGGACCAGGGTGCCGATGTTCTCGCCGCCGAGGATCTTCAGCAGCTCGCCCGGCTGGCCCATGTCGAACACGCGCATCGGCAGGTCGCTGTCGCGGGCCAGCGCGAAGGCGGCGGTATCCATCACTTCCAGGCCGCGACGGATCACCTCGTCGTAGCTCAGGCTGTCGAAACGGACCGCGTCGCTGTGCTTGTTCGGGTCCTTGTCGTACACACCGTCGACCTTGGTGGCCTTCAGCAGCAGATCGGCACCGATCTCGATCGCACGCAGGGCGGCGCCGGAGTCGGTGGTGAAGAACGGGCTGCCGACGCCAGCGGCGAAGATCACCAGGCGACCCTTTTCCAGGTGGCGGATGGCGCGGCGGCGGATGTAGTCCTCGCACACGTCGTTGATCTTGATCGCGCTCATCACGCGGGCCTTGGCGCCCAGCTTCTCAAGGGCATCCTGCATCGCCAGGGCGTTGATCACCGTGGCCAGCATGCCCATCTGGTCGCCGGTCACCCGGTCCATGCCGCCAGCGGCCAGGCCGGCGCCGCGGAAGATGTTGCCGCCGCCGATGACCAGGGCCACTTCGGCGCCGGCCTGCTGGGCCTCGATGACCTCACGGGCCAGGCGGTTGATGATCTTCGGGTCGATGCCGTAGTCCTCATCTCCCATCAGCGCCTCCCCGGACAGTTTCAGAAGGATGCGGCGATAGGCGAGCTTGGACATAGGGACCTCGGGTGCGTGGAAATCGCGGGGGATTCTACGCGCATGCGGCGTCGTGCCAAAGTGTTTTGTGCACTGCGGCGCAAAAATCCGCTGTGGGCCCCGGCAGGCCGGGGTCTCGCGTTCAGCCCAGCTCGGCGCCAGCAGTCGCCGACAGTTCGTCGTGGCCCAGCGCGCCGGGCGAGCGGGCGATCACCCGGTTGCGACCGAGATTCTTGGATCGGTACAGCACGTCGTCGGCGGCGCGCAGCAGGTCCTGTACGTCGGCGAAGCGTTCATAGCCGCCCTGGGTGGCCACGCCGGCGGAGAAGGTGACGAACAGCGGGCCGCCTTCCAGTTCGGCCATCGGGGTGGCCACGATATTGGCGAGGACCCGGCGGATCACGTCCAGTGCCACCGATTCGCTGGTGTTGGGCAGCAGTGCGACGAACTCCTCGCCGCCGAAGCGGGCGACGGTGTCGCTGTTGCGCAGCTGGCCCTGCAGCTTGCCGGCGAAGGCGCGCAGCACCTCGTCGCCGGTCAGGTGGCCGTGGGCGTCGTTGATCTTCTTGAAATCGTCCAGGTCGATGAAGGCCACCGACAGCGGCCAGCCCTGGCGGCCGGCGCGCAGGAACTCCTGCTCCAGCACCGCCTCCAGCTGGCGGCGGTTGAGCACGCCGGTCAGCGCGTCGCGATGGGCCTGGTCGGCCAGGCGCTTGGCCCGGGCTTCGAATTCGTCGGCGCGGCGGCGGGCCTGGTCGGCATCCTGCAGTTCGCGCAGGTTGCGCAGGGTCGCCAGCTCCTGCGCATGGTCGATCAGCTCGCGCACCCGCATCGGCGAGTTCAGGCCGGCCTCGAACAGGCTGGCGATGTCCGGCAGGGCTTCGCTGATGCGGGCCAGCACCTGGTCGAAACGGGCGCTGTCCAGTTCAAGGCGGTCATGCACCTGCTGCAGGGCGCGCTCGCGTGCGCTGTCGGCATCGCCGTCGAGCCAGATGTCGGCAACCGCGCCGGACAGCTGCACGCAGGCCTGGAACGGGGATTCCGCGGCGTCCTGGTCTTCGCTGTGGCTGATGCTTTCCACCAGGTAGCGCGGCAGGCCCCACTGCTCGGCCACCCAGGCGCCGACCTCGGCGTGGCTGCAGCCCAGCTCGTCGCGCTCGCGCGCGACCAGGTCGGTGTTGTCGCGCGCTTCGCGCAGCAGCGGCAGGTAGCGTTCCGATTCGGCCTGCGCCAGGCACAGCACGCCCAGGTCCTGCAGCAGGCCGGCCAGCATCAGTTCCTCCAGCCGGCGCAGGCCGCGCGCCTGGCCCAGCTGGCTGGCGGCCAGTGCACTGAGGATGCTGCGCTTCCAGGCGCGCTGGCGCAGGTCGTGACCTTCGCCGCCGCCACCGGTCAGGCCCTGGGTGACGGTGAAGCCGAGGGCGAGGCTGATGGTGGCGTTCAGGCCGAGCATGGTCAGCGCCTGGCCGAGGTTCTCGATCCGGCGGCGGCTGGCGTACAGCGGTGAATTGGCGATGCGCAGCATGCGAGCGCTCAACGCCATGTCGATGGCGATGATGTCGGCGGCGGTGGCGATATCCGCTTCCGGGTCCTGGGCCAGTTCGATGATGCGCAGGGCAATACCGGGTGGCGAAGGCAGGTTGCGGCAGAGCGCCAGGGCAGCTGTCAGCTCGGGAGGCATGTCGGGTCGTTCAATTCCATTAGGACAAGAATACCTAGGAATGCATCACAGTCCGCGATTTTCGTTCCTGCTAGATGACTGTGTATTCCCTGGGCTGAGTATCGGCTTGATTCGCGCGCAACGCAAAGGTGTCGGTGTGCGCAGCTGCGGAGGCTGTGCGCACCAACGGTGCGCACCCACAGGCCCGCCGGCATGAAGCCCACAGGCCCACCGGCATAAAAACCGCCGGTCCACCGGCATAAAAAAAGAGCCGCGGTTTCCCGCGGCTCCCTGGGTTTGCTTCACAGCCGGAAGGCTGGAATCAGACCTGCATCGCCTTGGCAACTTCGGCGGCGTAGTCTTCCACCACCTTCTCGATGCCTTCGCCGACGATCAGCAGCTGGAAGCCCGCCACGTCGGCGCCAGCGGCCTTGACCACCTGCTCGACGGTGGTGTCGCCCAGCACATAGGTCTGGCCGTACAGGGTCACGTCGCTGACGATCTTGTTGATCTTGCCGCTGATGATCTTTTCCAGGATCTCGGCCGGCTTGGCCTTGTCCTTTTCGGACATCTTGGCCAGCTCGATTTCCTTTTCCTTCTCGACGAAGTCGGCCGGAACGTCCGCAGCCTTGTTGTGCGGCGGCTTCAGGGCAGCCACGTGCATGGCCAGGCCACGGGCCAGCTCGACGTCGCCGCCGACCAGGTCGACCAGCACGCCAACCTTGCCGTTGGTGTGGACGTAGGCGCCGACGGTGTTGTTGCCGTCAACCTTGACCATGCGACGGATCTGGATGTTCTCACCCAGGGTCTGCACGGCGGTGGCGCGGGCTTCTTCAACGGTGCGGCCATCGGCCAGCTTGGCAGCCTTCACGGCTTCGACGTCGGTGGCGCCCGATGCCAGGGCGGCAGCGGCGACAGCGTTGACGAAGGACTTGAAGTTGTCGTCGTTGGCGACGAAGTCGGTTTCCGAGTTGACTTCGACCAGCACGGCCTTGCCGCCGTCCTGGGCCAGGCCCAGACGGCCTTCGGCGGCCACGCGGTCAGCCTTCTTGTCGGCCTTGGCAGCGCCGGACTTGCGCATGGCTTCAGCAGCAGCGTCGATGTCGCCGTTGGCTTCGGTGAGAGCCTTCTTGCATTCCATCATGCCGGCGCCGGTGCGCTCGCGCAGTTCCTTGACCAGGGAAGCAGTGATTTCCACGGGATTACCTCACGAAAGAAAGGGGTTGGGCCGGCATGGTGGCCGGCCCGTATGACACAGTCCTGTCACGCGCCAAAGGCTGCGCGCAGGGAGGGTGGATGCCGGGCGTCCACCCCGGGGCCTGGATCAGGCCTGGGCGTCGTCGCCCTTCTTGGCAGCCTTCTTGGCCGGAGCGCGGCGGGCCGGCTTGTCTTCGCCTTCAGCAGCGGCTTCAGCGAACTCTTCCTCACGCACCGAAGCGGCGTGCGGAGCAGCAGCCTTGCCTTCCAGCACGGCGTCGGCAGCGGCGCGGGCGTACAGCTGCACAGCGCGGATGGCGTCGTCGTTGCCCGGGATGGCGTAATCAACCAGTTCCGGGTTGTAGTTGGTGTCGACCACGGCGATGACCGGGATGCCCAGCTTCTTGGCTTCCTTGATCGCGATGTCTTCGTGGCCGATGTCGATCACGAAGATGGCGTCCGGCAGACGGTTCATGTCCTTGATGCCGCCCAGCGAGGCTTCCAGCTTGTCGCGCTCGCGACGCAGGCCCAGCACTTCGTGCTTGACCAGCTTCTCGAAGGTGCCGTCGGTTTCACCGGCTTCCAGTTCCTTCAGGCGGGCAACCGACTGCTTGACGGTACGGAAGTTGGTCAGGGTGCCGCCCAGCCAACGCTGGTTCATGAACGGCATGCCGCAACGCTCGGCTTCTTCCTTGATGGTTTCGCGGGCGCTGCGCTTGGTGCCCAGGAACAGGACGGTGCCGCGCTTCTGGGCAACCGACGAGATGAAGTTCATCGCGTCGTTGAACAGCGGGACGGTCTTTTCCAGGTTGATGATGTGGATCTTGCCGCGGGCGCCGAAGATGTACGGAGCCATCTTCGGGTTCCAGTAGCGGGTCTGGTGGCCGAAGTGGACGCCGGCTTCCAGCATCTGACGCATGGTGACCTGGGGCATTGCAATACTCCTGATGGGGAACCAGCGATTCCGCCCGCGGGATAGGTGTGCGGGACGCGTGGAAGCGCGATCGGTTCCGGGGTTGGGCTTCCCTGTTGCCTCCGTGGCCGAACTCCTTGCGGAGCACCCCGGCACGGATGGGGGCAGCAGGTGTGGATTCACCGGTGACGTCCGGTGTGGACGGGTTCCCGCGCACGCTGGCGGCAGGAATCCGGTCGATTATAGCCCGCTCGCCGCGCTCGCCGCAATTGCCGGGTCAGGCGAGGCCAGCTCGACCACGCGGCCGTCCTGCAGGCGTGCCTGGAAATGGCCGCTGGCGTAGCCGTCGGCCTGCGCGGGCAGGGCCCATCGGCGTTCGTGGCCGGCCAGCAGGTAGCCGGCCAGCCCGGGCAGCAGGAGGGTGCGGCGGCCATCGCTGGCGATGAACGCGAGGTCGTGCAGGCGTGCGTGCAAGCTACCGGTATTGCTCAGTCGCAGGTAGGGCTGCGACGGATTCCGCTCTATCCCGGCCTGCAGGCGCGGCTGCGCCGAGGGGGCGGACTGGCCCCGGAACAGCGGCAGTGAGTAGCGTGGCAGGTCGGGCGTGGCGGGGGCGAGCACGATCCGGTAGGCCTGCTCGCCGGCCACTGCGGTTGGCTGGCGCGGCAGCAGCCAGACGCGCTGGCGGGTGCCGGGCGGGAGGTCCAGGCGGGTGGGGCTGGCCACGATCCGGTCGCTGGGGCGGAGGATTTCGGCGTCCGCCTGCTGCTCCCAGGCCAGGATCCGCACCTGCCCCTGCCAGCGGCCGGGGCCAGGGTTGTACAGCCACAGCTCGCTGCGGCCACCTTCGGCGGGCAGCTGCAGGGTGGTCGGCAACAGGTCCAGTGCCGCCGCGGGCAGCGCCAGCAGCAGTGCCAGCAGGGTCAGCAGCATGCGCATCAGTAGATGACGGTTACCGCGGGCGCCGCATCTTCGTCGCCGGCCGGCGGGGCAAGGTCGCGGATCTGCGGTGGCAGTTGCGGTGCATCGCTGCGCTGATGGGGGGCCAGGCAGTGCATGCGGGTGGTGTCGTCGCTGCAGGCTTCGACCACGGTCAGCCGGATCTGCAGGTTGCTGCTGCTGGGGTCGGCCCACGCGGGCGTACTGGCGACCAGCATCGCCCCGATCAGAAATACGCGAACCACCTGCCGACCACCGTGCTGTAGGACTCGCTGCGCGGTATCGGCAGGATCCACCGGATCTGTAGCGCGAAGCTGTCCCTGCATGCGACCCCGCCCTGGTGGGGGCCGACCGTTGGTCGGCACGCGAACCCTGCTCTGGTGGGTGCCGACCGTGGGTCGGCACGCGCTTCAATAAGTGATCGTCACCTGCACCAGATCGTTGTAGGTACCCGCCGGCGGCTGGCCGGTGACCGGTGGCACCCGGCCGTAGATGACCAGCTGCTGCGCGCTGCCGGTGCCGATGCCGCTGACGGTATCCACGGTCAGCGCATTGCCCCAGCGCTGGGTCCGCGCCGAATCGCGGTACAGCTCGTAGTTGAGGTAATAGGTGTTGGGCGTGATGGTGGTGGCCATGCGCCGGGTGGTGGTGGCCGTGGGATTGTTCTGGCCGTTGTTGAGGCCGACCTGGAAGGCGGTGTTCTTCAGGCAGGTGAGTGTCAGCGTGGCGGTCTGGTCGATGTTGGCCGGAATGCCGCCGGTGACATTGCCGAAGTTCATGTTGGTGGTGACGTAGCTGCCACACTGCGGCAGCACGTTGGCGGTGGCGGTGAAACTGAAGGCGGCGCTGGCGCTGTTGGTGCCGGTGGCGCCGCCATTGCAGGTGGCCGGCACGGTGGCGGTGCCGAGCAGGACTTCGTTCCAGGCCCACGTCAGCACTACGCTCGCGCCACTGAACGTGCTGCTGTAGCTGCCCGAGGCCAGCACCTGGTTGGCCGGGATCTGCGCGAACAGCTGCACGGCCTGTGCGCCACTGCCGCCACCGAGCAGTGGCACGTTGTAGCTCATCGACAGTTCCTGCGCCGGTGGCGTGCCGCGCGGCAGCAGGCCGGTGACCTGGCCGAAGCTGGCGTTGTTGTAGAGCTGGAAGTTCATGGTGTCGCCACTGCCGGTGGCCATGGTCCGGGTGGTCGTGGCGCTGCCACCGCCGGTGCCGGCACCGATGCCCACGCAGACCCTTACCCCGGTGGTGGCCAGCAGGCTCAGCGCGGCGGTGGTGCAGGTGATCGTGATGTTCAGGTTGGCCGTGCTGGGGCCGGGGGCATTGCTGTTGATGTTGCCGAACGGCAGGGTCGGGTCGGCGACCGCAGTGCAGACGGCCGTGGCGTGGGCCGGCGCGCCTGCCAGCAGGCCCAGCATCAGCAACACGCCGAGCAGCAGCGCCTTCATGGCGCCACCTCGGGAATGCACTGCAGCGGTGCCGGCTTCGGCCGCGCGCCCTGTGCCACCACCTTCGGCAGGTCCGGCACCTTCACCCGGCACTGGCCGCGGCTGGTGGTGATGTACAGCACGCTGCCGGCGGCCACGTCCTCCAGGTACAGCAGGCCGTCATAGCCGACCGTGGCCTGGCGGCCATCGGGCAGCTGCACCTCGCTGCCGACCTCCAATGGCTGCCCATCCATGCCGAGCAGGGTCAGGCTCAGCGAGGGCCGCGAGCGCAGCTGGAACGTTACCCGGGTGCCTGCGCGCTGGCGTGGCGTCACCCAGTCCTCGATGCGGTCGGCGCGCATGTCCTCGGGCAGGTCGAGGGTGTCGATCGAGACCCGGTTGCGTTGCCAGGACAGCAGTGGGCTGACCAGCAGCAGGCCGCGATCGTCGGTGACCCCGATCAGGCGGTTTTCCAGCCGCACCGGCACGCCGCCGACGCCGTTGGTGCTGATCACCGCGAACGCGTCGGAGACCTCGCGGGTGGCGAAGGCATGCCCACCCATCCACACCAGGCTGCCGCTGGCACTGGCGTAGGCGTAGTTGAGTCCGCCCTGGCGCGAGGCCCCGAACGAATAGCGCCCGATGTCGTTGAGGATGCCGACCTCGGCCAGGCCGCCATTGCCGTCCTCGCCGTGGCGCAGCTGCGCGCGCCAGCCGACCCCTCCGGCACTGCCGTCGCCGGGCACCGGCTGGGTGACATCGGCCACCCAGCTCTGGCTGTCGCCGTTGCGCTGGCTGGACAGGCTGGCCTGGCGGTTGTTGCCGAGGCTGGCGGTCACCGACAGGTAGATGCTGCGGTCGTCACTCTGGTCCAGGTTCTGGTTCACCGACAGGTAGGCCGACCAGCGCTGGCTCCAGGTCCGCGACCAGAACAGGCTGGCATAGCGGTTGTCCTCGCCATCCGGGTAGCGCAGGCGCAGGTAGCTGGCACTGAGCGTGCCCAGCCGCAGCAGGTCCATGCCGACGGTGGCCTGTTCGCTGATGCTGGGCGGCAGGTTGCCCTGCAGCGCGCCCAGGTCGCGGTAGTCGCCGTGGCTGCGCACGCTGCGCAGGTTGAAATTGAGCCGGCGGTTGTTCCAGCTGTAGCCCAGCGCCCACTGGCCGCCCTGCAGGCCGTGGTAGTTGCTGTGCGCATAGGCTGCGTTGAACACGCCGGCCCCGCCGAGCAGCCACCAGCCGCCGATGCCGGCCTGGGTCAGGCCGCCGCCGCCTTCGGCATGGGCCTCGCCGGTGAAGGTGTCGCTGAGGCCCCCGCGCCAGCTGGCACTGGCGACGGTGCGATCATCGTAGGCGAAGGAACGTTGGCCGAAGTCCTCGCGCAACCGGCCGACGCCGGCCGACCAGTCCGACAGGCCCTTGGCCAGCAGTTGCTGGGTGCCATAGAAGCTGAAATCCAGGGTCTGCATGCGGCCGAACGCATCGGTCACCACCACCTGCGCGCTGCCGGTGCCGCTGATCCCCGGTTGCGCGGCCAGCTGGAACGGGCCCACCGGGACCTGGCCGCTGTACTGGCGCAGGCCATCGACATACAGCTCGACCGTGGACGGCACCACCGCCTGGCCAAGGAAGCTGGGCGTGGGGGTGAGCACGCGATAGGGCTGCAGGCCGTAGTTGCGGCCAATCTGCAGGCCGCCCAGGCGCACCGGCCGGGTCCAGTCGACGAAACCGCTGTAGAAATCGCCGACCTCCAGGGTCATCGCCTGGTCGGGGAAATCCAGGCTCCAGCGCGTATCCAGGCGCACGCTCTCGCTGCGCCAGCGGCGGTCGCCGGACTGCTGGTAGCGGCGGCTGATCGCGGTGTTCTCGAAGGTGCCGTTACCGATGCCGAACACCCGCAGCTCCGAACTCAGGCTGAGGTTGCCGAGCGTATCCACCCGGCTGCCGTATACATCGTAGTTGAGCAGTACGCCGGGCGAGGCGTTGCCGACCGGCGCGCGCGTCTGCGGCCGGCTGAGCACGGTGGTGGGCAGGGTCAGCTGGTCCAGCGGTACGTCCAGCGCCAGGGTCTGCATGTGCGCGTCATAGCGCACCACCGCGCCGCTGATCTGGTCCAGGTACACCGGTGCGTCGCCGCTGGCATTGAAGCCAAGCTGGCGCAGTACCTCGGGACTGGCCTGCAGGCGCCCGCGGTTCTCGGTGAACGGCAGCAGGCCGCGCGGGGTGCTGTTGAGCGAGACGTCCAGGTACAGCGTCTGGCTGGCGGTCAGCGGAGTGGGCGGCGGCAGGATGGCGTCCGCGGAGATGCCTGATGCATCGGCGCCCCCGGTCGCCGCCAGGGCGGACCCATGGGCGGCCGCGGACGCCGCAGGAGCCAGGGCAGCGAGCAGCGCGCCCATCAACGCCTCAGCGAGCCGGTGGTGGCGATAGCGGCGTCTGTTCCGACTCGCCATTGAGCTTGGCCGTGATCTGGTCGTTGTCGCGGTCGATCGCTGTGCGTTCGATCGGCCAGCGCATCACCTGGCCGGGCAGCACGTAGCCCAGCAGCCCGGGGTGGACGATGCGCGGGCGCTGGGCGCTGCCCAGGGCCAGGTCGGCGATCTGCGCGTAGCTGTTGCCGGCATTGGCAACCTCGACGCCGTTGCGGCCATCGGCCAGCGTCAGCAGGCGGGCCTGCAGCTGCGGTGCCAGGCGGGTGGAGGCCGGCTGCACGAACACCGGGATCGAATAGCGCAACACGAACTGCATGCCGTCGGCGCGGGTGGCCAGGTCGGGTACCTCGTCGACGATCAGCCGATAGTGCTGCTGCGCCGGCGGCGGCTCCTTGTCCGGTCGCATCACCCGCACCAGCTGCTGCTGGCCGGCGGCCAGCTCCTGCATCGGCGGGGTGGCCATCAGCTGGTCGGTGGGCAGCAGCTGTTCCTGGCCGTCCTGCTGGACCCAGCGGAATACGCGGACCTGCAGTTTCACTGGCGAGGTACCGCTGTTGGTCAGCCACAGCTCGCCAGCGCGCTGGCGGGCTTCCAGCTGCAGGCTGGTGGGGGCGACCTGCAGGCTGGTGGCGCCTGCCGCAGAGGTCGCCAGCAGGTACAGGGCGAGCAGCGCCACGCCGGTGGCGCGCCACGGGCGGGGTCCGGCCATGCGGGCGTGCTCCATCAATAGGTGATCGTGGCGGTGACCGTATCCAGGTAGTTGCCGGTGGCCGGGTTGTTGGTGCTCAGGTTCAGGATCTGGCCGTAGACGATGTAGGGCACGGCCAGGCCGGTACCGATGCCGGCCTGGGTGTTGGTGCCGGAGGTCGAGCCCCAGACCAGGGTGTGTGCGGCGTCCTGGTAGAGCTGGTAGCCGACAAAGTTGTTGGCGGTCACCGCGGCATTGGTGTTCTTCATCCGGCGGGTGGTGACGTCATTGGCGGTGCTGGCATTGGCGCCCGCATTCAGCGAGATCGTGTACGGGGTCAGCGCCGAGCACTGCGCGGTGACCGTACCCTGGCCCAGGGTGGGCGTGGCGGTGGTTGAGGCGGCGGTGCCGAAATCGACGTTGGTCGCCGCAGCAGCCGTGATCGTGCAGGCCTTGGTGACCACCAGGGTGACGTTGAAGGTGGTGGTATCGGCGGCCTGGGCCAGCGGCGCGGCCAGCAGCAGCGCCAGCAGGCCCCATGCGTGCGGGGAACGAAGCGGGGATCGCATGGACAACCTCCCTGACCCGAAGGTCCGTTGAACAAGGCGAAGGCGGCACGTTCACGGCCGCTTTGACGACGGTCGGCGCCAGCTTAGGCGGCGCAAGTGTCTGTAATCCGTGATAAACAGGGATTCGAAAGGGTGAGTGGCGTCACGCTTTCACTTTCCTTGCCGGAACCGCGCATGCCCCGGATCGCCAGTTGGGTGGCGTTCGTTCAGATTGCGGCCGGATCGGCGATAATGGGGGCCATGAGCGTGAATCTGAAAACCCCGCAGGAAATCGAGATGATGCGTGTCGCCGGCCGTCTGGCCAGCGAGGTGCTCGACATCGTCACCCCCCACGTCAAGCCCGGTGTCACCACCGAGGAACTGGACCGCATCTGCCACGACCACATCGTGAACGTGCAGGGCGCCATTCCGGCCAACGTCGGCTACCGCGGCTTCCCCAAGACCGTGTGCACCTCGGTCAACAACGTCATCTGCCACGGCATCCCCAGCGAAGGGAAGGTGCTCAAGGATGGCGACATCATCAATATCGACGTCACCGTGATCAAGGACGGCTGGCACGGTGACACCAGCCGGATGTACTTCGTCGGCACGCCGTCGGTGATGGCGCGGCGCCTGGTGGAAGCCACCTATGAAGCCATGTGGCGCGGCATCCGCGCGGTGCGTCCGGGGGCGACCCTCGGCGACATCGGCCATGCCATCCAGAGCTATGCTGAAGGCGAGCGCTTCAGCGTGGTGCGCGAGTACTGCGGCCACGGCATCGGCAAGGTCTACCACGACGAGCCGCAGGTGGTGCATTACGGCCGCCCGGGCCAGGGCCTGGTGCTGCAGCCGGGCATGACCTTCACCATCGAGCCGATGATCAACGAGGGCACCCGCTACAACAAGGTGCTGCCGGACGGCTGGACCGTGGTGACCAAGGACCGCAAGCTGTCGGCGCAGTGGGAGCACATGATCGCGGTCACCGAGACCGGCGTTGACGTGCTGACCCTGTCGCCGGGCGAGTCGCAGGTCTCCTGAGCATGCTGCCGGCGAGTTCGCTGCTGGACACGCCGGCCGCGTCGCTCAACGACCCGGACTGGGCTGCTGCCGCGCGCCAGGCGCTGCAGCAGGCCGACGCGCGCCTGTACCGCCGCTTCGACCAGGGCGACAACATCGAGCGCCTGCTGGCGCTGCGCGCGCGCGCCGCCGACCACCTGATCCGCCTGGCCTGGCAGCGCTGCCTGGCCGCCGACAGCGGCCTGTCCCTGTTCGCAGTGGGAGGCTACGGCCGCGGCGAGCTGTTCCCGCGTTCGGACATCGACCTGCTCGTGTTCGGTGAACCTGCTGCGCAGCTGGCCCACGAGGCGGAGCTGGCGCGCCTGTTCGCGCTGCTCTGGGATTGTGGGCTGGCGGTCAGCCATGCGGTGCGTTCTGCGGCGCAGTGCCGCGAAGCCGCCGCCGACCAGACCGTGCTGACCGCGCTGATCGAGGCGCGCCCGATCCTGGCCGAGGATGCGGCCCGCCGCGCGCTGCGCGAGGCGATTGACGATCGCGAACTGTGGCCGGCGCGCACCTTCTTCCTGGCCAAGCTGGAGGAGCTGCGCAACCGCCACCAGCGCTTCGGCGATACCGCCGACAACCTGGAGCCGGACCTGAAGGACGGCCCCGGCGGCCTGCGCGATCTCAACACGCTGGGCTGGATGGCGCTGCGCGCGTTCGGCGTGCGCGACCTGGAGGCGCTGGTCGGGCTCGGCCACCTGGGTGCCGACGAAGCGGCCGCGCTGAAGCGCGAACGCGCGGTGCTGGCGCGGCTGCGTTTCGGCCTGCACCTGGTGGCGCGGCGCCCGGAAGAGCGGCTGCGTTTCGATTACCAGAAGACCCTGGCCGCACGCCTGGGCTTCGAAGACGATGCCGAGAACCTCGGCGTCGAGAAGATGATGCAGGGCTTCTACCGCGCCGCCCTGGTGGTGCGCCGGATCAGCGACCGCCTGCTGCAGCGTTTCGAGGAACAGTTCGACGGCGAGGCCCAGCCGGAGCCGCTGACCGTCGGCTTCTCGCTGCGCCGGGGGTACCTGGCGGCCAATGATGCCGACTGGCCACGCGGTGACATCGGCCAGGTGTTCGCATTGTTTGCCAGCTGGGCCAACAATCCGCAGGTGCGCGGCCTGCATTCGCTGACCGCGCGCGCGCTGGCCGAGTCGTTGCCGCTGCTGCCGGCCTACGACCGCGCCGACACCGATGCACGCGAACAGTTCCTGGCCCTGCTGCGCGGCCAGCGCCCGGTCGACACCCTCTCGCGCATGGCGCGGCTGGGCGTGCTTGGGCAGTGGATTCCCGCCTTCGCCCAGGTCAGCGGGCGCATGCAGTTCGACCTGTTCCATGTCTACACCGTCGATCAGCACACGCTGATGGTCCTGCGCAACATCGGGCAGTTCGCCAGCAGCCGCGCCGACGAGCGTTTCTCGATCGCGCACGAAGTGTGGCCGCGCCTGCGCAAGCCGGAGCTGCTGTTGCTGGCCGGCCTGTTCCACGACATCGCCAAGGGCCGTGGTGGTGACCATTCGGAACTGGGCGCGGTGGATGCGCGGGCGTTCTGCCAGGCGCATGCGCTGAGCAGCTCCGATACCGATCTGGTGGCATGGCTGGTCGAGCAGCACCTGCGCATGTCGGTGACCGCGCAGAAGCAGGACATCGCCGACCCGGCGGTGATCCATCGCTTCGCCACCCTGGTCGGCAGCCGCGACCGCCTGGATTACCTGTACCTGCTGACCTGCGCCGACATCGCCGGGACCAGCCCGAAGCTGTGGAATGCATGGAAGGACCGCCTGCTGGCCGACCTGTATTTCGCCACCCGGCGTGGCTTGCGCGAAGGGCTCGAGCATCCGGTGCCGGCCGCCGAGCGCGTGGCCGAGGCGCGTGACAGCGTGCGCGCGCTGGTACGCGAGCAGGGCTACGACGATGCCACCATCGACCGCCAGTTCGCGGTGATGCCGGACGAAGGCTTCATCCGGCTGCGCCCGGAGCAGCTGGCCTGGCAGGCTGCCGCGCTGGTGCCGGTCAAGCAGGGCCAGGCGCTGGTGAAGGTGCGCCGCATCAGCGTCGATGATCCTGCGCTGGAAGTGTTCGTGCATTCGCCGGACCGTGACGGCCTGTTCGCTGCGATCGTGATGACCCTGGACCGCAAGGGCTATGGCATCCACCGCGCGCGCGTACTCGACGGCCCGGCCGATACCATCTTCGATACCTTCGAAGTGAACCCGGCCGATACCTTCGCCGATGGCAGCAGCGCCAACCTGGAGGCGGCGCTGCGCGAAGCCCTCAGCGGCGACCTGACCCGCCTGCGGCCGTCGCGCCGGGTGGTGCCACGCCAGCTGCGCCATTTCCGCTTCGCCCCACGCATCGAGTTCCGCGATGAACCCGGTGCGACCCGTTTCGCCCTGGTCGCCCCCGACCGCCCCGGCCTGCTGGCCGATGTGGCGTTCGTGCTGCGCAACCAGGGCCTGCGCGTGCATGATGCGCGCATTGCCACCTTTGGCGAACGCGCCGAAGACACCTTCGTGATCAGTGACGAACACGACCTCCCCCTGACTGAACCTGCCCGGCAGCAGCTGCATGACGCGATGCTGGCCTGCCTGGACCCTGATCGAAACGCCGGAGACCCCGCCTGATGGCCACCAAGCCCGCCAAGAAGACCGCCGCGACCACCAAGAGCGCAGCGGCCAGGAAAACCGCTGCCGCGCCGGCCGCGAAGAAAGCCACCGCGCCGAACAAGGCCGCTGCGGTGAAGGCCCCGGCGAAGAAAGTGGCTGCGGTGAAGAAGGCCCCGACCAAGAGCGCCGAAGCCGCCCGCGCCGAAACCATCGCCCGCAAGTCGCTGCGCAAGCCGGCCACGCCGGGCGTGGAGGAGCTGAAGTTCGGCATCGAGAGCGCCTTCGAACGCCGCGCCACGCTGACCCTGCATGAACTGGAAGGGTCGACCAAGCCGCTGGTCAATCGCGTGATCGATGGCCTGGAGAGTGGCGAATTCCGCGTCGCTGAACCGGATGGCCACGGTGGCTGGAAGGTCAACGAGTGGCTGAAGAAGGCCGTGCTGCTGTATTTCCGGGTCAACGACATGGCGGTGGTCGACGCCCGTCCGGCGCCGTTCTGGGACAAGGTCGAATCGCGCTTTGCCGGTTATGACGAGGCCCGGTTCCGCCGCGCCGGCGTGCGCGTGGTGCCGGGTGCGATCGCCCGTCGCGGCACCTACTTCGGCAAGGACGTGGTGCTGATGCCGAGCTTCACCAACATCGGTGCCTACGTCGGCGAAGGCACCATGGTCGACACCTGGGCCACCGTCGGCTCCTGCGCGCAGATCGGCCAGCACTGCCACCTGTCCGGCGGCGCCGGCATTGGCGGCGTGCTGGAACCGCTGCAGGCCAGCCCGACCATCATCGAAGACCACTGCTTCATCGGTGCGCGTTCGGAAGTGGTGGAAGGCGTGGTGGTCGGCCACCACAGCGTGATCGGCATGGGCGTGTTCCTCAGCCAGAGCACCCGCATCTACAACCGTGCCACCGGCGAGATCAGCTACGGCTACATTCCGCCGTACAGCGTGGTGGTGTCCGGTTCGCTGCCGAGCAAGGACGGGACCCACTCGCTGTATTGCGCGGTCATCGTCAAGCAGGTCGACGCCAAGACCCGCAGCAAGACCAGCGTCAACGACCTGCTGCGCGGCCTGGCCGACTGAAGATGGCTGCGCCGGAGGACCTGGCGCAGTCCGCGATCTACCGGCATCCGTCCGACCACCTGTTCGGGCGGATGCTGCCGCGCCTGCTGCACGCCCCGCAATGGACCCGGCTGCGCCGCGCACTGTCGCGGCGCTGGCCGATGCCGGCACTGGTCAGCGATGTGCGCGACGTGGTGTACGTGAGCTGGTGGGTCGACGTGCGCTGCGCACCGCCGCCGCCGCCGGGCCATCACTACGTGGTCCACGCCGGGCGCACCCCGTACACCATCCTCAGCTACCGTCATGGCCACTTCGGACCGCGCCTGGCCGGGCCACTGCGCGCGCTGATGCCCTCGCCGCGGCAGAGCAACTGGCGCTGGTACCTGCGTCGCGACGACGATCCGCAGGCGACGCCGGTGGTGCTGTTCGACCGCAACGTGATGGACCAGCTGGCCTTCGTGGCCGGCGCGCGTGCCTTCAGCGATGCCATGCAGCCGCATCTGTCCGCGCGGTTCGCGCACGTGCTGGATGCCGACGGCGACGGCCACACGTGGATCGACAGTGGGCAGGGCAGTGCACCGGTGCTGCGCCTGCAGTGGCGGCGCGCCGCGGACTGGACGGCGCTGGCGTGGCCGGCCGCGGCCGGCGAGCCTGCGGCCCTGCTGCGGTTCCTGACCTGCCAGGACGAGGCGATCGCCCGCACCTGCGACCAGCGCTGGGCCGCGACCCGGATCGCGTTGCCGGTGGACGTTGCCAGCCTGCAGCCCCTGCGGCTGCGGGGGGAACTGCATTGCCCGCGCTTGCAGGCGATGGGCGTGACGCTGCAGGACGGCCTGGCCTTCCGCCTGCCACGGGTGTCGTTCCGGGTCGTGTCCGAGCGCCTGTTGTGAGATTCTGGCCCTCTGTTTTCCAGCATTACAGATGGCCATGAGCACCACCGTCTACGGTTTGAAGAACTGCGACACCTGCAAGAAGGCGACCAAGTGGCTGGACCGCTTCGGCGTGCCGTATACCTTCGTCGACTATCGCGACACTCCCCCCAGCCCGGAAACCCTGCTGGCCTGGGCAGCGCAGCTGGGCGGCCTGGCGGCGATGGTCAACAAGTCCTCCACCACCTGGCGGCAACTGCCGGACAGCCGCAAGGCCGCCGCTTCGGACGCCGAGTGGAAGCTGCTGCTGCGCGAGTACCCGCAGCTGATCAAGCGCCCGCTGGTGGTCAGCGCCGACGGCGCGGTCAGCCAGGGCTTCAGCGACAACGGCTTCAAGGCACGCTTCGGCGTGGGCGGCGCATGAGTGCCGTCCTCGACCTGGCCTGCGAGCTGATCGCGCGCCCGTCGGTGACGCCGGATGATGCCGGCTGCCAGGCGCTGCTGGCGGCGCGGCTGAAGCGGGCCGGGTTCCATTGTGATCACCTGCGCCTGGGCGAGGTCGACAACCTGTGGGCGACCCACGGCCAGGGAGCACCGGTGCTGGTCCTGCTCGGCCACACCGATGTGGTGCCGACCGGCCCGCGCGAGGCCTGGACCAGCGATCCGTTCACGCCGCAGATCCGTGACGGCGTGCTGTACGGCCGGGGGAGCGCCGACATGAAGGGCAGCGTGGCCGCGTTCGTGGTCGCCGCCGAGCAGTTCGTCGCCGCGCATCCGGATCATCCCGGCACGTTGGCGGTGCTGTTGACCAGCGACGAGGAGGGCGATGCCATCGATGGCGTGCGCCATGTCGCACGCTTGTTCGAAGCGCGTGGCCAGCGCATCGACTGGTGCATCACCGGCGAACCCTCGTCGACCGCGACGCTGGGTGACCTGCTGCGCGTCGGGCGTCGTGGCAGCCTGTCGGCCAAGCTGCGCGTACAGGGTGTGCAGGGCCACGTGGCGTATCCGGAGAAGGCGCGCAACCCGATCCACCAGGCCGCCGCGGCGTTGGCGGAGCTGAGCGCGCGGCGCTGGGATGAAGGCTACGAGAGCTTCCCGGCGACCAGTCTGCAGATCTCCAACATCCACGCCGGCACCGGCGCCAACAACGTGATTCCCGGCGAACTGGAGGTGGATTTCAACCTCCGCTACAACCCGCACTGGAATGCGCCGAAGCTGGAAGCGGAGATCACCGCGCTGCTGGACCGGCACGGCCTGCAGTACACGCTGAAGTGGCACCGCAGCGGAGAGCCGTTCTACACGCCGGAAGGCACGCTGCGCGCCACCGCGCGCGCGGTGCTGGCCGAGCACATCGGCCGTGCGCCGGAAGAAAGCACCGGCGGTGGAACCTCCGATGCACGCTTCATCGCGCCGCTGGGAGCGCAGTGCATCGAGGTGGGGCCGGTCAACGCCAGCATCCACCAGGTGGATGAGAACGTGCGGGTGGACGAACTGGAAGCGCTGCCCGGGTTGTACCAGCGCTTGCTGGAACGGCTGCTGGCGTGATTCCAGCGTGATCCCGCGCGGGCGGAGAGTGGTGGTGGGTGCCGACCGTTGGTCGGCACGCCCTCCGCCGGGGGCCGCTCCGGCTTCCCTGTAGAGCCGAGCCATGCTCGGCTGATTGTGGAGGCAGCCGAGCATGGCTCGGCTCTACAGAAGCGTCCGGCGCTACTCCGAGAAAATGAAGAACGGCGGCTTGACCGCCTTTTCCCAGTAGCTGGGCGCCGCCATGTAGAAGCGCTGCGCTTCGGCCCGGGCGAACCAGCGGGCTGCCGCATCGGTGTCCTTCGGCACGCCCTCTGCACTCCGCCCCAGCAGCAGTCCGGCAAAGTACTGGCCGAACACATTGCCCTGTTCTGCAGCGCGCTGGTACAGCAGCAGGGCCGCTGCCGGGTCGCTCGGCAGGCCGACGCCCTTTTCCAGCAGCGCACCCAGGTCCACTTGTGCTTCGGCATCGCCGCGCGCCGCACGGCGCTGGATATGCGCCACCAGCGGGTGCACGCTGCCGCCCTGTGCGGCCAGCGCATCCGGCAGCCGTGAGGCGGAACTCGGATGGCGCTTGTAGATCATTCCGCGCAGGTCCCAACGCAGTGCCTGCTGCGCGTCGCCACGCTGGCGATAGGCCGTGGCCAGCTCGAAGAACGCATAGGGATTGCCGTGGTTGGCGGCGGCGAGGTAGCCGCGTTCGCCACGGCGCCAGGACGCGCGGAGTACCGGTGCGGGATCGATGTGAGGGCCATCGGCATGCTGCAGCGTGCCGGTGGCCCAGATCCTTCCCAACGCCTGCTCGGCCTGGGTGTTGTGGAAAGTCCACGGTGTGATCGCCGCGGCGCGCTCGTAGTAGTGGATGGCGCGTGGATCGTTGAAGCGTTCGAAGGTGTGCGCGGTATTCCAGGCACCCTCGAAGCTGCCGTCGCTTCCGCGTTGTTCGAGGGCCTGCTGCTGGGCGGCGGGCAGCGTGGCGGGCAGCGTGGAGGGACGGGGCAGGCTCTGGCATGCGGCCAGGCCAAGGCAGAGCAGGGCGGCCAGTGCCCAGGTGCGTCCAGTGCGGTGTTGCATTCCTGTTACACGGTTCAGGGCGGGCCATTATGCCGTCCACGCGTGGTTGCCGACGCAACTGTTGCGCAGTGCCCGGAACCGGGGTAGGGTCGTGGCCATGTCGATCCGCCTGGCCACCGCCGTCAACAACAACAACCGCAATAATCTGCGCGCGAATAATCGTGCGCGGCCGATGCGGGACTGCGCCCTGGGTAGATAGACAGCAACACACACCCGGACACCAGAAAACCCGCATCGGTCGATGCGGGTTTTTTTGTGCCCGGGCGCAGCCCCACCCGGGCCAGGATGGCCGGTCGAACCGCTTCCCACCCGTGAAATCCCCACAACAGGAGCTCCCCCATGTGTTCGATCTTCGGAATCTTCGGCCTGCAGGCCGGTGACGATCTTCCCGGCCTGCGCCGCCACGCGCTGGAACTGTCGCAGCGCCAGCGCCACCGTGGCCCGGACTGGAGCGGCGTGTACCTCGACGAAGGCGCCCTGCTGGTCCATGAGCGCCTGGCCATCGTCGATCCCGCCGGTGGCTCGCAGCCGTTGTTGTCGGCCGATGGCCAGCTGGCGCTCGCGGTCAACGGCGAGATCTACAACCACCAGGCGCTGAAAGCCGCGCTGAGCAGCGCCTACGACTTCCAGACCGGCTCGGACTGCGAGGTGATCAATGCGCTGTATCGCCAGGGCGGATCGCCGGCGCAGTGGCTGGAACAGCTCAACGGCATCTTCGCCTTCGCGTTGTGGGACCGTGACAGCGGACGCGTGCTGGTGGCCCGCGATCCGGTCGGCGTGGTGCCGCTGTACTGGGGCCATGATGCCCAGGGACGCCTGCGCGTGGCGTCGGAAATGAAGGCGCTGGTGGACAGCTGTGCCGACGTCGCGCAGTTCCCGCCGGGGCACTACTTCGACAGCGCCAGCGGCGAGCTGGTGCGCTACTACCAGCAGCCGTGGCGCGACTACGCCGACGTGCAGGGCCGCCAGGCCGACCTGGCCGAACTGCGGCAGGCCTTCGAGCATGCGGTGGAACGCCAGCTGATGAGTGACGTGCCTTACGGCGTGCTGTTGTCCGGTGGCCTGGATTCGTCACTGGTGGCCGCGGTGGCCGCGCGCTACGCGCGTCGCCGCATCGAGGACGGTGGCCAGACCGAAGCCTGGTGGCCACGCCTGCATTCGTTCGCGATCGGCTTGAAGGGTTCGCCCGATCTCGCCGCCGCGGCAATCGCCGCCGAAGCGTTGGGCACCGTGCACCACGGCTTCGAGTACACCTTCGAGGAGGGCCTGGACGCGCTGCCGGAAGTGATCCGCCATATCGAAACCTATGACGTCACCACCATCCGTGCCTCCACGCCTATGTTCCTGCTGGCGCGCCGGATCAAGGCAATGGGGGTGAAGATGGTGCTGTCCGGCGAAGGCAGCGACGAGATCTTCGGCGGCTACCTGTACTTCCACAAGGCGCCGGATGCGCGCGAGTTCCATGAGGAGCTGGTACGCAAGCTCGACGCCCTGCACAACTACGACTGCCTGCGTGCCAACAAGTCGATGATGGCCTGGGGCGTGGAGCCGCGCGTGCCGTTCCTCGACCGCGAGTTCCTTGATGTGGCGATGCGTTTCGATGCCGCGCACAAGATGGTCGGCGCCGGATTCGGTGGCCGCCGCATCGAGAAGGCGGTGCTGCGCGAGGCGTTCGATGGCTACCTGCCGGACAGCATCCTGTGGCGGCAGAAGGAGCAGTTCAGCGATGGCGTCGGCTATGGCTGGATCGATGGTCTGAAGGCACACGCCGAGGCGCAGGTCAGTGATCGCGTGCTGGCTGCCGCCGACAAGCGGTTCCCGCACAACCCGCCGCAGACCAAGGAGGCGTACTACTACCGCCACCTGTTCGAGCAGTTCTTCCCGAGTCGTGCGGCGGCGGAGACCGTGCCGGGTGGCAAGTCGATCGCCTGTTCGTCGCCGGCAGCGATCGCCTGGGACGCCAGTTTCGCGGCCGCGGCCGATCCGTCCGGCCGCGCGATCGCCGGCGTGCACGAGCAGGCGCTGGCCTGATGCAGCAGTGATGGGGTCAGAGCCCTTTCCCGTTGGAAAGGGATCTGACCCCGGTCGTCAACGTGCAGGTTCCAGCGTCATCACATGCTGGGCCTTGCCGGGCAGGAACGGGGTCGGTCGACCCTGTACCCAGTCTTCGTGGCCAGCACCCCAGTACGGGGACAACGGATGCCCGCTCTGGCCACCCGGCATGTGCACGATGCCGTCGGCCTCGTGGCCGGGCGACACCACCATGCGCTCGGAGGCGCCGAAGTTCGGCGTCTGCACCCGCGGCATGTCGCGGTCGCCGGGCAGGCGATCGGCGGGCATGCACAGCCAGCGCTGGGCGAGATCCGGCAGCGCCCGTGCGATGGGGTGGCAGATCGCCGCGGTGTTGCGTTCGCCCCAGGTACGCTTGTCCAGCGGACCCTGCCTGGACAGTTCGCGCTCGGTGCGGCGCGCGGCGTCGGTCAGCAGGGCGTCCCAGCTGTCGAAGGCCGGCGGCAGCAGGTTGGCCGGGCGCTGTTGCAGCATCGGCCAGGCCACGCCTTCCAGCTGCGCCAGGCGCGGGTCCAGGTAGTCATCGCCCAGTTGCGCGTTGGCGGGGGCCAGCAGGGCATCGGACAGGGTGTCCATCACCTGCGAGCGGAACTCGCGCACCACCCGGTAGCTCACCGAGCTGGCCGCCGCGCGCCCGCCCCACTGGTGGCTGGCCGCCTCCAGCCGCTTCAGCGCCGGGTCGTTGCTGTGTTCCAGTACATCGTGCAGCAGCGCCCACCAGCGCTGCAGGAACACCGCGCGATCATCAAGCTGGATCGCCAGCAGGTCGCGCTCGTCGAAGCGTTCCTGGATCGCCAGCAGGTCGCGGATCTGGCGTGCACGGGCGCCCAGGTCATAGCCGCCGTTGCCGGCGGTGGCCAGGGCCGGGCCATCGAGGACGCGGCCGTTGGCGGTCCACAGGCGATGGTCGGGCGGATCGATCAGGGCCGGTGACGCGTCGCTGCGGATCGGCCAGGGCGCGCACTGCTGGTTGCTGGCGGCATTGAAACCGGCCGCTGCACAACCGGGGCCGCGGTCCGGACGCGCGCCGATCAGGCGCCAGGCAATGCGCCCGCTGCGGTCACCGACCACCAGGTTCTGTGCAGGAATGCCCGCGTGATCGGCGAAGCGCAGTGCACCGTCCAGATCACCGGCGCGGGCCAGGTCCGCGAAGTCCAGGCGCACCGCGCCGGGCAGGTGTGCCACCCAGCGCAGCGCATCGCCGCTGCCATCTGCGTGGCGGTGCAGGATCGGTCCCCAGGCGGTCTCGCGTACCGGGAACAGCACGTCGGCGTGGCCGGCGACTGCGATGCGTTCTTCGTGCACGGTCACGGCGGCGTCAGCCGGTTCAGTGCGGAAGTCGGCGGTATCGATGTAGCTGTTGGTGAAGCCCCAGGCAACGTGGCCGTTGCTGCCGACGATCACCGCCGGCAGGCCGGGCAGCGAGAAGCCGCTGACATCGACCTGGCCGCCCGCGGCCTGCGGGTCGGGATAGCGCAGGCGCACGCGGAACCACAGGCCGGGGGCACGCAGGCCCAGATGCATGTCGTCGGCGACGATGGCGCGGCCGTCGGCGGTGAGCGCACCGGCCACCGCGAAGTTGTTGCTGCCGATGACGTCGGGCTCCTCCTGCTCGGTGCCGGGCTTTCCCTTCAAGCTGCGCAGATCGAGCTGGCTGGCATCGGGCAGGGCGGCGTTGCCGGTGGGTTCGCCGAACAGCGGTGCGTCCCATTCGGTGCCGTCATGTGCCAGCAGCGCGAACAGCGCCGGAGGCACCACTGCACGGATGCGGCTCAGGGCCAGTTCGGTCTGGTTGCCCGGATCCTGCAGGTCGGCATACATGGCCAGGCCGGTCAGCACGCTGTCGCTGGCCTGCCAGGGGCGCGGCGATTGCCGCAGCAGCAGATACGCCCACGGCCGCACCGCGAGATCGGACAGGCCCTGGTTGACGCCGTCCACATACGCACGCACGGCATCGCCGTTGTCGCCCAGCGCGCTATCCAGGTGCGCCTCGGTACGTGCGCGCAGGCGGTGCACGCGCATGCGCTTGTCGGCGTCGATGGCCTTTGGCCCGAACAGCGCGGAAAGCTCGCCGGCGGCGCTGCGGCGCATCAGGTCCATCTCGAAATAGCGTTCCTGCGCATGCACCCGGCCCAGCGCCCGCATCGCGTCGGCCTGGCTGCCGGCGGTGATGGTGACCACGCCCAGCGCGTCACGCTCGACGGTGACCGGCCCGGCCAGCCCCGGCAGCGCATGCGTGCCGTCCAGATCGGCGAGGCTGCCGCGCAGCAGCAGCCACAGCACCAGTGTGGTGACCAGCACGATGGCGATCAGCACGCCCAGTACCCAACGCCATGTACGTCGCATCGCACGTCCTTTCCACACTCGTGGGGGAATTGTAGCCGCAGGCGCAACTGCGACTGATTCCGATTAGATCACCGTCGCCGGAAATGCGTCACCCTATGCAGCATCGATTCACAGGAGCCCCCCCATGAAAGGCAACCCGGACGTCATCGCCTGCCTGAAGGAACTGCTGCGCGGCGAGCTTGCTGCCCGCGACCAGTACTTCATCCACTCCCGCCGTTACGAGGACCAGGGCCTGTTCGCGCTGTACGAACGCCTGAACCACGAGATGGAAGAGGAAACCCAGCACGCCGATGCGCTGCTGCGCCGGATCCTGTTCCTGGGCGGCGACCCGGACATGCGCCCGCACGCCACCGAGCCGGGCAAGACCGTGGAAGAGATGCTGCAGAAGGACCTGGATACTGAATACGCGGTCCGGAACAATCTCGCCGCCGGCATGAAGCTGTGCGAGGAGCAGGGTGACTACGTGAGCCGCGACATCCTGCTCGCGCAGCTGAAGGACACCGAGGAAGACCATGCCTGGTGGCTGGAGCAGCAGCTGGGCCTGATCAAGCGCATCGGCCTGGAGCTGTACCAGCTGAGCAAGATCGACGGCAACGGCGCTCCGGCGCACTGACCGGGCGGCGGCCTTCGGTAGGGCTGACCGTTGGTCGGCTGCTCTTCTAAAGGCAGCCGACCAACGGTCGGCGCTACCAGAAACAGGAAGCAACCGACCAACGGTCGGCGCTACCAGAAGCACAGCGTCACGTCGCCAGCCAGCACCGGAGCACCGCCAGCCAGCCTTCGCCCGCCAGCTGCTCCACCGCCCGCCAGCCGACAACGAAAAAGCCGGGGCATGCCCCGGCTTTTTCGTGTCCGCAGGTGCCGGCCAGCGACCGGCACGCCGGGTCATTCCACCGACAACCCTTCCACCTTCTGCCAGCCGCGCGGCAGCAGGTGGCCGCGGGTGGCGCGGGCGCCAAGGTAGGTGTCCAGCTCGTTGAACTTCAGGCCCATGGTGCGCTGGCCGGCGCGGACCTGCAGGGTCTGTCCCGGGCTGATCGCCACGATGGCGACCACGCGCTCGGTGGCGAGCTTGGCCTTCGGGATCTCGATGATCTTGTTGCCCTTGCCCTTGTCCAGTTCCGGCAGGTCGTTGGCGGCGATCGCCAGCAGGTTGCCCGAACTGGTCACCGCCACGATGCGGTCGGTGGCCACGTTGGCGACCACCGACGGGGTCAGCACCGACGAGCCGGCCGACAGGTTCAGCATCGCCTTGCCGGCCTTGTTGCGGCCGATCAGGTTCTCGAAGCGGGTCACGAAGCCGTAGCCGTGGCTGGAGGCCAGCACGAAGCGGGTCTCCGGTTCGGCACTGGCCAGGGTCACGAAGCTGGTGCCCGGCGCCGGCGAGAAGCGGCCGGTGAGCGGCTCACCGTTGCCGCGCGCCGACGGCAGGGTGTGCACCGGCGTCGAATAGGCGCGGCCTTCGCTGTCGAGGAACGCCACCTGCTGGGTGCTGCGTGCGCGCACCGCGCCCTGCAGTGCGTCGCCATCGCGGTAGGACAGGGCGGAGGCATCGACGTCGTGGCCCTTGGCGGCGCGGATCCAGCCCTTCTCCGACAACACCACGGTCATCGGCTCGCTGGGCACCAGCTCGGTCTCGTCGATGGCCTGCGCGGCCTGGCGCTGCACCAGCGGCGAACGGCGGGCGTCGCCGAACTTCTTGGCATCGGCGGTCAGTTCGTCGCGGATCAGCTTCTTCAGCTTGGCCTTGCTGTCGAGGATGCCGAGGATCTTCTCGCGCTCCTTGGCCAGTTCGTCCTGCTCGCCGCGGATCTTCATCTCTTCCAGGCGCGCCAGCTGCTTCAGCTTGGTTTCCAGGATGTAGTCGGCCTGCTCTTCGGACAGGCCGAAGCGCGCGATCAGCGCGGCCTTCGGTTCGTCCTCGGTACGGATGATGTCGATCACCTCGTCCAGGTTGAGGAAGGCGACCAGCAGGCCTTCCAGCAGGTGCAGGCGGCGCTCGACCTTCTGCAGGCGGTGCTGCAGGCGGCGGGTGACGGTGTTGCTGCGGAAGGTCAGCCATTCGCTGAGCAGCATCTTCAGGTTCTTCACCTGCGGACGGCCGTCCAGCCCGATCACGTTGAGGTTGACGCGGTAGCTGCGCTCCATGTCCGTGGTCGCGAACAGGTGGCCCATCAGCTGCTCGGCGTCGACGCGGTTGGAGCGCGGCACCAGCACCACGCGCACCGGGTTGGCGTGGTCGGATTCATCGCGGACGTCTTCCAGCCACGGCAGCTTCTTGGCACGCATCTGCGCGGCGATCTGCTCGATCACCTTCGACGGCGACACCTGGAACGGCAGCGCGGTGACCACGATGTTGTTGGCTTCCTTGGTGAAGGTCGCACGCGCACGCACGCTGCCGTTGCCGGTCTCGTACATGTTCCGCAGATCGCTGGCCGCGGTGATGATCTCGGCGCTGGACGGGTAGTCCGGGCCCTGCACGTGCTCGCACAGGTCGCGCACGCTGGCTTCGGGATTGTCCAGCAGGTGCAGCAGCGCGCTGACGATCTCGTTGAGATTGTGCGGCGGCACGTCGGTGGCCATGCCCACGGCGATGCCGGTGGTGCCGTTGAGCAGCAGGTGCGGCAGGCGCGCCGGCATCCAGGTCGGTTCCTGCAGGGTGCCGTCGAAGTTCGGCGCCCAGTCGGTGGTGCCCTGGCCCAGTTCGCCCAGCAGCACTTCGGCGATCGGGGTCAGCTTGGATTCGGTGTAACGCATCGCCGCGAACGACTTCGGATCATCGCTGGAGCCGAAGTTGCCCTGGCCCTCGATCAGCGGATAGCGGTACGAGAACGGCTGCGCCATCAGCACCAGCGCCTCGTAGCACGCGCTGTCGCCGTGCGGGTGGTACTTGCCGATGACGTCGCCGACGGTACGCGCGGACTTCTTCGGCTTGGAGGCGGCATTCAGGCCCAGCTCGCTCATCGAATAGATGATGCGGCGCTGCACCGGCTTCAGGCCGTCGCCGATGAACGGCAGGGCACGATCCAGGACCACGTACATCGAGTAGTCCAGGTACGCGCGTTCGGCATACTCGCGCAGCGGCAGTTGTTCGAATCCGTGGAACACGGGGCGGGCAAGTTCGGTCATGCGGCGTTGTTACCTATGTCGGGAGGCGGCGACGGCGGTCGCCGCTCGCAATCCTGTGATTATCCGGATGCGGCCGGGGATGCCAAGCCGCGCGCGGGGTCGAGCGCGGTTTCCAGGCCGTGGCCGGCGCGCGCCAGGTAGCGCCCCGGCGGCAACCCGAAGTGGCGGCGGAACACGGTGACGAAGGCGCTGGCGCTGCTGAAGCCCAGCGCATGGGCGATATCGGCCACGCTGCGGCCGTCGGTCAGCTGGCGCAGGGCCTCGGACAGGCGGGCCTGCTGCCGCCACTGGGCGAAGCTGAGGGTGGTCTCGTCGCGGAAGTGGCGGGTCAGGCTGCGCGGCGACAGTCCGGCCCAGTGCGCCCATTCGGCCAGGCTGCGCTCGTCGGAGGGGTCGGCCAGCAGCTGCGAGGCGATCTTCAGCAGGCGCCGATCGTGCGGCATCGGCAGGTGCATGCGCTGTCGCGGTGCGGTGCGGATCTCGTCCAGCAGCACTTCGATGATGTGCTGGCGCTCGGGCGTGGTGTCGTAGCCCAACGGCCACTCGCAGATGCGGTCGGCCAGCGCCTGCGCCAGCTTGGACAGGCCCAGCACGCAGGGGTCGGAGGGCAGGGTGGTGCAGTCCGGTGCGGCCAGCGCCATGCCCCAGCCACGCAGCGGCCCATCGAGGGTGACCGTATGCGGCTCCAGCGGTGGCATCCAGCCGGCCGACCCCGGTGCCAGCGACCAGGTGCCATGCGAGGTGCGGGTGGTCAGCAGGCCGCGCTCCACGCAGATCAGCTGCGCGCGCTGGTGGTGATGCCAGTCCACTTCACGGACCAGCCCCAACGGGCTGTCGAAGCGGAAGGCGACGACCGGCGGGCCATCGTTGCGCTCGAACCAGTCCAGTGCTTCATCCCTGAGCAGTCGCTTGGGAACCGGAATTTCTGCCTTGTTCATCATATCCACTGGCTGAAATGTGTCATCCATTGGCTGGATTGTACTACCGGGCCACCTGACCAGATCATTAAGGTAGGCGCCTTCACTGATCGAGCCCGCTGCTGCAACACAGCATTCGATGCCAGATCGAATATTTCCATTGAGAAATATTTTTTTTGGAAGAGAATGCTCCCCCATGATCTGTCCTGCAACCACTCCCCCCAGCTTCGGCCTGCTGCTGCGCCAGGTGCGCGACGGCCTGGTCCGCCAACTCGACGCGTCCATGGCCGAAGAAGACCTGGGTATCGGCTTCACCCATTACATCGGGCTGAAGGTGCTTTCCAGCATGGCGCCATGCACCGCCAACGAGCTGGCCCAGGCCATCGACCAGGTGCCGAGCGCGGTGACCCGCCTGCTGGACAAGCTGGAAGCGCTGGGGTGCGTGCGCCGCGAACCGCATGCGCAGGACCGCCGTGCACTGCAGATCGTACTGACCGATGAAGGCCGCGCGTTGTGGGCGCGGCTGAAGCTGCGTGGCGACGCGGTGATGGATTACGCACTACGTGATCTTTCCGCCGACGAGCGCACGCTGCTGCTGTCCCTCCTTACCCGAATCCGCGATTCCCTGACGACCCCATGAACCCGATCCCGCATTCCACTTTCCGCCGGTCCGGGCGCGCGCTGCTGGTGTCAGCGCTGGCCCTGGCCCTGGCTGCCTGCGCCAGCAGTCGCGGCCTCAACCCGCAGGGCCAGCTGCTCGACGTGGACAGCCTGCACAGCGAACGCACCCTGGCCGATACCGACCTGAGTGCCACCGGCTTCCCGGCGCAGGATTGGTGGAAGGCGCTGGGGGATACGCAGCTGGACGCGCTGGTCGCCGAAGGGCTGGCCGGTCACCCGAGCCTGGATGCCGCCGATGCGCGGTTGCGCCAGGCCCAGGCCCAGGTCGGTACCGCGCGCGCCGACGAGCTGCCCAGCCTGTCGGTGTCCGGGGGCTACACCGGCCTGCGCCTGCCCGAATCAATGGTCGGCAGTGAGATGGGCGGCCGCTATGGCGGCAGCAGCCAGGTCGCGTTCGATTTCAGCTACGGCGTGGACCTGTGGGGCGGCAAGCGCGCCGCCTGGGAAGCCGCGGTGGATGGCGCACATGCCGCCACCGTCGAGGCCCAGGCCGCACGCCTGAACCTGTCCACCGGCATCACCCAGGCCTACGCCGACCTGGCCTATGCGTGGCAGCTCAATGACGTGGCCGAGGAAGAGCTGGCGCGCTCGCAGAAGTCGCTGGAGCTGACCCGCCAGCGCCGCCGCGCCGGTATCGACAGCGATCTGCAGGTGCGCCAGTCCGAAGCGCGGGTGCCGGCCGCACAGCAGCAGGTGCAGGCCGCGCAGCAGCGCATCGATGCCGCCCGCACCGCGCTGGCGGCACTGGTCGGCAAGGGCCCGGACCGTGGCCTGTCGATCCAGCGCCCGCAGCCGTTGAACCCGATGGCACTGCAGCTGCCGGGCGTGCTGCCCAGCGAGCTGCTGGGCCGCCGCCCGGACATCGTGGCCGCGCGCTGGCGCGTGGAAGCAGCCGGCAAGCAGATCAAGGTCGCCAAGACCAGGTTCTACCCGAGCTTCAACCTGACCGCGCTGGCCGGCGTGGTTGCACCGAACGTGGGCGACCTGCTGAAGAGCAGCTCCACCTTCGCCTACATCGGCCCGGCGCTGAGCCTGCCGATCTTTGAAGGCGGCAAGCTGCGCGCCAACCTGGCCAACACCGACGCGCAGTACGACCTGGCGGTGGCCACCTACAACCAGGCCGTGCTCGACGCGCTGCGCGACGTTGCCGACCAGGTCAACGCGGTGCGCTCGTTGGCGCAGCAGGCGCACTCGCAGCAGCAGGCAGTGGACACCGCACGTTCCGCCTTCGACCTGGCCCAGCAGCGCTACCGCGCCGGCATCGGCAGCTACCTGGATGTGCTGACCGCGCAGTCCACCCTGTTGCAGTCGCAGCAGCAGCTGGCCGGCCTGCAGTCGCAGCAGGTGCAGACCTCGGTGCGCCTGAGCAAGGCGCTGGGCGGTGGTTTCCAGCCCAATGACGCCGACCGCGCACCGATCGCCTCCCCTTCCGATTCCTCGCATTCCTGAAGACCCCCGCCATGAGCCAGACCCAAGACACCGCGGCCCCGGCCGCCCCCAACCGCCGCGGCAACCTGCTGCGCGGCCTGTTCGTGATCGTCGTGCTGCTGCTTGCCGCACTGGCGCTGTGGTACTTCATGTTCGGCCGTTGGTTCGAAGAGACCGACGATGCCTACGTGCAGGGCAACCAGGTGCAGATCACCCCGCTGGTGGCCGGTACCGTGGTCGCCATCAATGCCGATGACGGCATGCGCGTGGAGCGCGGCCAGCTGCTGGTGCAGCTGGACCCGTCCGACACTTCGGTGGCGCTGCAGCAGGCCGAGGCCAACCTGGCCAAGACCGTGCGCCAGACCCGCGGCCTGTACCGCAGCGTGGAAGGCGCGCAGGCTGACCTGAACGCCCGCCAGGTGACCCTGAAGCGCGTGCGCGAAGACTTCGCCCGCCGCAAGGACCTGGCCGCCACCGGCGCCATCTCCAACGAAGAACTGGCCCACGCCCGTGATGAGCTGGCGGCAGCCGAAGCGGCCGTGGCCGGTTCGCGCGAAACCGTCGAGCGCAACCGCGCGCTGGTCGACGACACCGTGATCGCCACCCAGCCGGACGTGCAGGCCGCCGCGGCGCAGCTGCGCCAGGCCTTCCTCAACAACGCCCGTGCCGGCATCGTCGCGCCGGTCGCCGGCTACGTCGCCCGCCGTTCGGTGCAGGTCGGCCAGCGCGTGCAGCCGGGCAATGCCCTGATGGCGGTGGTGCCGACCGAGCAGATGTGGGTCGAGGCCAACTTCAAGGAAACCCAGCTGCGGCACATGCGCCTGGGCCAGGAAGTGGAACTGAAGTCGGACCTGTACGCCGGTGACGTGAAGTACAAGGGCCGTATCCAGAGCCTGGGTCTGGGTACCGGCTCGGCGTTCTCGCTGCTGCCGGCGCAGAACGCCAGCGGCAACTGGATCAAGATCGTGCAGCGCGTGCCGGTGCGCATCGCCATCGATGCCAAGCAGCTGGCCGAGCACCCGCTGCGCATCGGCCTGTCGATGAAGGCCGAAGTGAGCCTGCGCGACCAGAAGGGCGAAGTGCTGCCGAGCGCGCCGGCCAAGGGCACGGTGTTCGACACCGACGTGTATGCCAAGCAGCTGCATGATGCCGACGAGGTGATCCACACGATCATCCAGGGCAACCTGCCGCAGCAGTCGAAGGTGGGCTGAGGTCGCCATGTCCGCACAAGCTCCAGCCGCGCCCGGCGCTCCGGGCGCACCGGCGGCGCCGGGTGCGGCCTCCGGGTTCCTGCCGCCCAGCGTCGCCCTGTGCACCGTGGGCCTGGCGATGGCGTCGTTCATGCAGGTGCTCGACACCACCATCGCCAACGTTTCGCTGCCGACCATCGCCGGCAACCTCGGTGCCAGTTCGCAGCAGGCCACCTGGGTCATCACCTCGTTCGCGGTCAGCACGGCCATCGCGCTGCCGCTGACCGGCTGGCTCAGCCGTCGCTTCGGTGAACGCAAGCTGTTCGTCTGGGCCACGCTGGCCTTCGTCATCACCTCGCTGCTGTGCGGGCTGGCGCAGAGCATGGGCATGCTGGTGCTGTCGCGTGCGCTGCAGGGCTTCGTGGCCGGCCCGATGTACCCGATCACGCAGTCGCTGCTGGTCTCGATCTATCCCCGCGAGAAACGCGGGCAGGCGCTGGCACTGCTGGCGATGATCACCGTGGTGGCGCCGATCTGCGGCCCGATCCTGGGTGGCTGGATCACCGACAACTACAGCTGGGAATGGATCTTCCTGATCAACGTGCCGCTGGGCATCTTCGCCGCGCTGGTGGTGGGCAACCAGTTGAAGGGGCGCCCGGAGCAGATCGAGAAGCCGAAGATGGACTACGTCGGCCTGATCACCCTGGTGATCGGCGTCGGTGCACTGCAGCTGGTGCTCGACCTCGGCAATGACGAGGACTGGTTCTCGTCGATGAAGATCGTGGTGCTGGCCTGCGTCGCGGTGGTGACGCTGACCGTGTTCCTGATCTGGGAGCTGACCGACAAGGATCCGATCGTCGACCTGAAGCTGTTCCGTCACCGCAACTTCCGTGCCGGTACGTTGGCGATGGTGGTGGCCTATGCGGCGTTCTTCAGCGTGGCCCTGCTGATCCCGCAGTGGCTGCAGCGCGACATGGGCTACACCGCGATCTGGGCGGGCCTGGCGACGGCGCCGATCGGCATCCTGCCGGTGATCATGACGCCGTTCGTGGGCAAGTACGCATCGCGCTTCGACATGCGCATGCTGGCCACGGTGGCCTTCATCGTATTGTCGATGACCAGCTTCCTGCGTTCGAACTTCAACCTGCAGGTGGACTACATGCACGTGGCCGGCGTCCAGCTGATCATGGGCATCGGCGTCGCGCTGTTCTTCATGCCGGTGCTGCAGATCCTGCTCTCGGACCTGGATGGCCGCGAGATCGCGGCGGGCTCCGGCCTGGCCACGTTCCTGCGCACGCTGGGTGGCAGCTTCGCAGCGTCGCTGACCACGTGGCTGTGGGCGCGGCGCACCCAGGTGCATCACGCCGACCTGACCGAGCATGTTTCGGCCTACCAGCCGGGCATGCAGGAGCAGGTCACGGCGATGGGGCAGGGCGACCTGCAACATGGCGCGGCGGTACTGAACAACATGATCAACCACCAGGCGTCGCAGATGGGCTTCAACGACATCTTCTTCCTGCTGGGCTGGATCTTCCTGGCGATCATCGCGTTCCTGTGGCTGGCCAAGCCGCCGTTCGGTGCAGGCGCAGGCGCCGCCGCCGGCGGCGGGCACTGAAAACTCCCTGGAAACACTGTGCTGTTCTTCACCCCGCCGCAAGGCGGGGTTTTTGTTTTTGTTTGCGGTGCGATGCCCGCGGATTGCATCCACGGCATGCGTGGATGAGCGTCGCCATTGGGTTGGCGGTGCAGACCCCGGAAACGAAAAAACCCGCTTTCGCGGGTTTGATCATCTTGAGTCGTGGTGCCCAGGAGAGGACTCGAACCTCCACGGTTTTACCCGCTAGTACCTGAAACTAGTGCGTCTACCAATTCCGCCACCTGGGCGACTCAGGAGATGAATTGTGGAGGACGATCGCGGATGTGTCAACAACATTTCACGTGTTTTTTCCTGCATCGACACCCAGGTGGCGCAGCAGGCTGCGCATGGCGGGTGACAGCCGGGTCCAGTCGGCGAAACAGGCGCACAGGCGACGTTGCGCCCAGGCATCGGCCAGCGGCACGGCAACCGTATGCGTGCTGCGCCGATGCTGGCGGGCGATGCTGCGCGGCACGATGCCGACACCGATGCCGTGGCCGACCATGATGCAGACACCTTCGAAGGTTTTCATGCGGATGCGCACGTCCAGGCGGCGACCGATGTCGCTGGCCTGGTCTTCGATGTAGGTCTGCAGTGCATTGCCATCGGCCAGGGCAACGAAGGTATCGCCCGCCATGTCTGCGAACGTGAGCGTGCGCTGGGACGCGAGGCGGTGGCCGGCGGGCAGCAGCATCACCAGTGGATCTTCGGCAACCACGTGTTGCTGCAGGCCGGCGGCGTCAACGGCATCGCTGATGATGCCGGCTTCGGCCTGTCCGGCGCCGATCGCGCGCACGACTTCGGGGCTGGTGCGTTCCAGCAGTTCGACATGCAGGCGGGGCCGTTCGGCCAGCCAGGGTGCGAGCCGTGGGGGCAGGTAGCTGGTCAGTGCCGCGGTGTTGGCATACAGGTGCAGGGTGCCGCGCGCGCCGTGGGCGAAGGCCTGCAGTTCGCCGCGCAGCTGCGCCTGCTGCTGCAGGATCAACCGTGCATGGTGGGCGAGGGCGGCGCCGGCTTCGGTCAGGCTGACGCCGCGGGGATGGCGGTTCAGCAGCGTGGTGCCGGCATCGGCTTCGATGGTGCGCAGGCGCTCGCTGGCCGAGCCCAGTGCCAGGTTGGCCTGGGCCGCGCCAGCCGTGATGCTGCCGGCCTCGGCAATCGCCAGGAACAGGCGCAGGTCGGCGATGTCCATCCGCATGTGATGCCCTCTTCGCGGGGCCAGAGCCTTCGGGTCAGCCGAAGGCGGAGCCGGTAAGACCGCATTGTGCGCCTGCGGCCTGCCCGATCCAATGCAGGCATGAACGAAACGACCTATTTCTATGCCCTGCTGGTGGTGGTGTTCGTACTGGCCGGGGTGGTCAAAGGGGTGACCGGCATGGGTCTGCCGACGGTGGCGATGGGCCTGCTGGGCAGCACGCTGTCGCCGGTGGCGGCGGCCTCGATGCTGTTCATTCCCACCTTTGTCACCAATGCATGGCAGCTGCTGTCCGGCCCATCGCTGGGCCACATCGTGCGCCGGCTGTGGCCGATGATGCTGGCCGTGGTGGTTGCCACGCTGGCGGCAGCGGCGCTGCTGGTGCGGGTTGATCGCAGCTGGTCGCGCAGCGCGCTGGGCGTAGCGCTGGTGGTCTACGCAGCCTACGCATTGCTTGCACCGGTGTTCCGCGTGCCGCAGCAGCGCGAGCGCTGGCTGGGTCCGCTGGTGGGTGCGCTGTCCGGCGTGGTGACCGGCGCCACCGGGGTGTTCGTGATGCCGGCGGTGCCGTACCTGCAGTCATTGGGGCTGCAGCGCGAAGAGCTGGTACAGGCGCTTGGCCTGGCGTTCACCGTGTCGACGATTTCGCTGACCACCGGCCTGGTGCTGCATGGGGCATTCGGCATCCAGCAGCTGGGGTTGAGCGCACTGGCGGTGGTGCCGGCACTGCTGGGCATGTGGCTGGGGCAGGTGATCCGGCAGCGGATCAGTGCGCGCGTGTTCCGCGCCTGCTTCCTGGGATTCCTGCTGCTGCTCGGGTTGGAGCTGGTGCTGCGGCCGTTGTTCTGATGCCCGGAGTGCGGGCATGAAAAAACCCGCTTTCGCGGGTTTTTCTCATTCTCGACGTGGTGCCCAGGAGAGGACTCGAACCTCCACGGTTTTACCCGCTAGTACCTGAAACTAGTGCGTCTACCAATTCCGCCACCTGGGCGTCGAGGAGCGAGATTATGGGGTGATGTTACGGGGGTGTCAACACCTTTTGCATCAGCGTCCGGCCCGGGTGCGGCTTCGCGTGCGCTGCAGGGGCAGCGGCCCTTGCTGGCGGAAAGGGATTCGTCCCCGGTGCCGGATTGCAGGCAAAAAAAATCCCCGCCGAAGCGAGGAGTTTTTTCGTTGGTGCCCAGGAGAGGACTCGAACCTCCACGGTTTTACCCGCTAGTACCTGAAACTAGTGCGTCTACCAATTCCGCCACCTGGGCGTTCCAGAGGCGCAATTGTGAAGATGAATCTGCAGGCTGTCAACGACTTCCTGGATTTTTTTCACGCACTGCCTTCAAGGCCGTCGCTGACCCGTTCTGCACGCCTGCAGCGGCTACCATGTAGGGCGATGACTACCAAAAAACCAAGCAAGGGCGGGAGCAAGTCCCGCAGCCAGGCCCCGAAGAAGGGCGCCAAGGCGGGCGCAGCCCGCACCACCAAGCCGGGCAAGCCGTTGCCGGGCTGGTTCCCCGAATTGAATGAAGGTGGCGCACCGCCGCGTGGCCGCAAGAGCCGCGCCGCTGAGGCGCCGGGCCCGGCACCGGGCCGCCGGCTGCCGCCGACCGGCAAGGTGATCGACGATCCCTATGCCGCCCGCGAAGCCGAAAAGTACGAGCAGCCGATTGCCAGCCGCGAGGCCATCCTGGCCCTGCTGGAGCGCTGCGAAGGTCCGCAGACCGCCGAGGAACTCGGTGCGCGCCTGGGCCTGACCGCTCCGGATCGGGCCGAGGCGCTGTCGCGCCGGCTTGGTGCCATGGTCCGTGACGGCCAGCTGGTGCAGAACCGGCGCGGCGGCTTCGCCCCGATCCAGACCCTGAACCTGGTCACCGGCGTGGTGATCGCCAACCCGGAAGGGTTCGGCTTCCTGCGCCCGGTCGAGGGCGGTGACGACCTGTTCCTGCCGCCGTATGAAATGCGCAAGGTGATGCACGGCGACAAGGTGCTGGCCCGCGTCACCGGCATCGATCATCGCGGCCGTCGCGAGGGCAGCATCGCCCGCGTGCTCGAACGCGGCATGACCCGCCTGATCGGCCGCTTCAGCATCGAGATGGGCATCAACTATGTGGTGCCCGACGACAAGCGCGTGCAGCGCAACGTGCAGGTGCCGCCGGACCAGACCGGTGGCGCGCGTGATGGCCAGCTGGTGGTCTGTGAACTGACCCAGGCGCCGGACAGCCGCCGCCCGCCGATCGGCCGCATCATCGCCGTGCTCGGCGACAAGCTGACCGCGTCGCTGGTGGTGGAGACCGCCATCCACGGCCACGAGCTGCCGTTCGAGTTCCCGCAGGACGTGCTGGACGAGGCCGCTTCGGTGCCGCTGGTGGTCGAGCCGGCGATGATCGGCGACCGCGTCGATCTGCGCAGCACGCCGCTGGTCACCATCGATGGCGAAGACGCCAAGGACTTCGACGACGCGGTGTACTGCGAGCCGAACGCCGAGGGCTTCCGCCTGGTGGTGGCCATCGCCGACGTGTCCAATTATGTGCGCCCGGGCACGCCGCTGGACGAGGAAGCGCAGAAGCGCGCCACCTCGGTGTACTTCCCGGGTTTCGTGGTGCCGATGCTGCCGGAGACGCTGTCCAACGGCATCTGCTCGCTGATGCCGAAGGTCGACCGCATGTGCTTCGTCTGCGACATGCAGATCGACCGCGACGGCCAGGTCACCCACTCGCGCTTCTACGAAGCGGTGATGAACTCGCACGCGCGCCTGACCTACACCCAGGTGTGGAAGGCGGTGGGTGAGGATGATGCCGAGGCGAAGTCGGTGATCGGCCCGCTGCTGCCGCAGGTGCAGCGCCTGCACCAGCTGTACAAGGTGCTGGCCAAGGCGCGTGCCAAGCGCGGTGCGATTGAATTCGAAAGCAGCGAAGTGCGTTTCGTGCTGGACAATCGCGGCGAAGTCACCCAGGCCGGCATGCTGGTGCGCAACGACGCGCACAAGCTGATCGAGGAATGCATGATCGCGGCCAACGTGGAGGCGGCGAAGTACCTGTTGTCGCGCCATGTGCCGGCCCCGTACCGCGTGCATGAGAAGCCGCCGGAGACCAAGTACGCTGACCTGCTGGAATTCCTCAAGGAGTTCAAGCTGAGCCTGCCGCCGTGGTCGAAGGTGCGCCCGGGTGACTACACCAAGCTGTTGAAGAAGATCCGCGATCGGCCCGATGCCACGCTGCTGGAATCGGTGCTGCTGCGCAGCCAGAGCCTGGCGGTGTACAGCCCGGACAACAACGGCCATTTCGGTTTGGCGCTTGAGGCGTACGCGCACTTCACTTCGCCGATCCGTCGTTACCCCGACCTGCTGGTGCATCGTGCGATCAAGCACGCGTTGTCCGGCAAGCCGCTGGACAAGTTCACCTACAACGCGCGCGAGATGGCCGCGCTGGCGCTGCAGTGCTCCGAGCGCGAGCGCCGTGCCGATGAGGCCGAGCGCGAGGTTGACGAGCGTTACCGTGCGGCGTGGATGGAAAAGCACGTCGGCGGCCAGTTCGGCGGCGTGATCAGCGGCGTGACCAGCTTCGGCCTGTTCGTTGAACTGGACGAGTCCAAGGTGCAGGGCCTGGTCCACGTAACCCAGCTGCCGCAGGACTATTACAAGTTCGACGCCACCCGCAAGACGCTGACCGGCGAACGCCGTGGCAGCAGCTACCGGCTGGGCGACCGCGTGCGGATCCTGGTGCTGAAGGCCAGCATGGAAGAGCGCAAGATCGACTTCCGCCTGGTCGAGCACAAGGGCGAGGAGGAAGGCGAGGGCCTGCCGCCGCTGCCCGAACGTGGCAAGCCGGCCAAGCGCGCCAAGAAGCAATATTGAAAGGCGTGCCGACCCACGGTCGGCACCCACCTCACCCGATAGGTGCCAACCGTGGGTTGGCACGACGTTTCGGAGGAACCCACCATGCAGGGCCAACCCGAATACAGCGGCGGCTGCCAATGCGGCGCGATCCGCTTCCAGGCACGCGGAGCGCTGACCGACAGCTCGATCTGCCATTGCCGGATGTGCCAGAAGGCCTTCGGCGGTTATTACGCACCGCTGGTGTCGGTACGCGACGCGCAGTTCAGCTGGACCCGTGGCCAGCCGCGCTATTTCCAGTCGTCCAACGTGGTACGCCGCGGCTTCTGTGCCGACTGCGGCACGCCGCTGACCTACGAGGCGCCTGACGGGGTGGCGATCGCCGCCGGTGCCTTCGATGAACCTGAACGGCTGCCGCCGACGATCCAGTACGGCGTCGAGCGCAAGCTGCCGTTCGTCGACGCGCTGGCAAGCCTGCCGGCCCGGCGCACCGAAGAAGACGTCGCGGCGCTGGAATTCCTGGCCACGATCGTGTCGCACCAGCACCCGGACCACGACACGCCCCATTGGCCGCCGCGCAGCCGCTGACCGATCTGTAGCGCCGAGCCCACGCTCGGCTGCCTGTCCGCAGGGTCGGGCCCGCCGCGCATGGGCCCGGCGCTGCAGAGAGGCCGCAGCACCCGGCCCGCCGATGCTCTACCATAGCCACCCCCTTTCCGGTCCCCGCCCGCATGAGCAAGAACAGCCAGTGGATCGTCGGCGTCAACGCCGTCGCCTCCTCCATCGAGAACGACGCCGAGAACGTCCGCGAAGTGCTGGTCGAGGCCGGTGCGAAGAATCCGCGCCTGACCGAAATCGAGGAAAACGCCCGCCGCAAGGGCATCGACGTGCGCCGGGTGACCGCCCAGGCGCTGGACGGTGTCGGTGGTGCGGTACGCCACCAGGGCGTGGCCGCGCGCTATGCCGCGGCCCGTACCTACAGCGAGAACGAGCTGGAAGGCCTGGTCACTGCGGCCGAGGGCAAGGCCCTGCTGCTGGTACTGGACGAGGTGCAGGATCCGCACAATCTGGGCGCCTGCCTGCGCTCGGCAGCTGCGGCCGGCGCTACCGCGGTGATCATCCCCAAGGACAAGTCGGCCACGGTGAATGCCACGGTGCGCAAGACCTCGGCCGGTGCCGCCGACCGCATTCCGGTGGTGGCGGTGACCAACCTGTCGCGTTGCCTGAAGGACCTGCAGAAGCAGGGCGTGTGGATCTACGGCCTGGCCGGTGAAGCCACCGCGTCGCTGTACGACCTGGACCTGAAGGGCAACATCGCCCTGGTGCTGGGCGGTGAGGCCGATGGCCTGCGCCGCTTGACCCGCGAGAACTGCGATGGCCTGGTCAAGATCCCGATGCCGGGTGAGATCGAGAGCCTGAACGTCTCCGTCGCTGCCGGCGTCAGCCTGTTCGAGGCCGTGCGCCAGCGCGGTTGATCGGCCGTTACGACGTGATCGGGGTCAGATCCCTTTTCCCGAGGGGGAGGGATCTGCCCCCTTTTTTTTGCGTGTAGAGCCGAGCATGGGCTCGGCTCTACAGAAGACGTTACCCCGCGCTGCCGCCCAGGGCCTTGAACAGGGTGACGTCGTTGTTCAGCTGGCCCTGGCGCACGCGCGCCAGCGACAGCTCGGCATCGCGCCGGGTCTGCTGCGCTTCCAGCCAGGTCCGCAGATCGGTAGCACCGACGCGGTAACGCACCTCCTGCGCCCGCTCCACTTCCACCGCTTCGTCGTAGGACGCCTGCGATGCCGCCACCTGGCGGGCCAGCTGCTCGCGTGCGGACAGCGCGTTGTCCACCTCGGACAGCGCGGTATACAGCGTCTTGCGGAAGTTGGTGGCTGCGATCTGGTAGGCGGTACCGGCGATATCGGTATCCAGCTGCGCGCGCTGCAGGTTGAGGAACGGCAGTGACAGGCCAGCGCCCAACGTGGCCACCGGATTGCGCAGCACATCGCCCAGCGAGCCTGCACTGGAGCCCAGGCTGCCGGTCAGGCTCAGCGCCGGATAGTACTGGGTGGCGGTGACCTTGATGTTCTTCAGGCTGTTGCGCAGGCGCAGCTCGGCCGCGCGCAGGTCGGGACGACGGCCGAGCAGGTCGGTCGGCAGGCCCTCGGCGATGGCGGGACTGCGTGCGCCCAGCAGATCCTGCGGTTCGTCCTGCTGCGGCCAGGGCGTGCCGTCCAGCAGCACGGTCAGCGCATTGCGCACCTCCACCCGCTGCTGTTCCAGCGCGCTCTGCGATGAGCGCTGCGACTGCAGGTTCTGCAGTGCCTGGCGGACTTCCAGGCGCGATACCGCACCGGCATCGAAGCGCGCCTGCACCAGTTCACGGGTGCGCTCCAGCCGTTCCAGGTTGGCCTGGCCGGTGGCGATCGACTGGTTGAGGTAGGCCAGCGTCCAGTACTGGGTGATGGTGTCGCCGATCACCAGCAGGGCGGTGTTCTGCCGGTCTTCCTCGCTGGCCTCGGCTTCCCAGCGGGCGATGTCGCGCTGCGTCCGCAGGCGGCCCCACAGGTCCACTTCCCAGCCCAGCGAGATGCCGGTGGAATAACTGCGCCGCCAAGCGTCGGCCTGGTCGGTGGCGCGGCTGGCGCTGCCGCTTACGCCGGAGGACGAAGGCTGCGGCCACAGCGCATTGCTGGCCATGCCGGCCTGCAGGCGCGAGCGCTGCACGGCCAGCCCGGCGGCGGCCAGGTCGCTGTTGGCGACCAGCGCCTGCGCCACCAGCCGGTCCAGTCGTTCATCGCCGAAGCCGGTCCACCAGGTGTCCTGGCGGATGTCGCGGCCCGGCGTATCCAGGCTGCTGCGCGGGTCGTCGGCCGGTGCATTGAGCACGGCGTCGCCGCGCCCATAGGTGGCGGCGACGCTGGGGTCCTGTACCGGATAGCGGCCGACCGACGCGCAGCCGGACAGGGCGAGTACTACGGCGCCCGCCAGCAGCAGGCGCACGGGAGTGGGGAAGGGCAGTCGGGTCATCTTCTTCATTCGCGGGCCAGGGCCTCCACTGGATCGAGCTGCGCGGCGTTGCGCGCGGGCAGGAAGCCGAATGCCACGCCGATCAGGGTCGAGCAGGCGAAGGCGGCGACGATCGAGGCGGTGGAGAACAGCACCTGGAAGTCGCTGGCGAAGCGGCCGATCATCGAGCCCAGCAGCAAGGCCAGGCCGATGCCGAGCACGCCGCCAAGCAGGCACACCAGCACCGCTTCGATCAGGAACTGCTGGCGGATATCACTCTGCCGTGCACCCACGGCCATGCGCACGCCGATCTCACGGGTGCGTTCGGTCACCGACACCAGCATGATGTTCATCACGCCGATGCCGCCGACCAGCAGCGCAATGGCGGCGATCGCACCGATCAGCAGGGTCATCGTGCGCGTGGTCTGCTCGATGGTCTGGCGGATCTCGGCGCTGTTGCTGAGGAAGAAATCCTCGGTTCCGTGACGCAGGGTCAGCAGGCGGGTGATCGCCTCCTGCGCGGCATCCATCGGCGTGTCATCGTCCACGCGCACGGTGATGCTGGACACGTGGCTCTGGCCAAGCATGCGCGACATCACCGTGGTGTACGGCACCCACACGCTGAGGCTGGTACTGCCGCCGAAGCCGAAGCTCTGGCGCTTGGCCACGCCGACCACGCGTGCCGGCACGTTGCCGAGCAGGATGACCTGGCCGACCGGGTCGACATCGGGGAAGAACTGGGCCTGGGTGTTCTCGTCGATCACCGCCACCTGGCCCAGTCCCTTCACCGCATCGCGGTCGAAGAAGCTGCCGCTGAGCAGGGTCACGCCCTTGACCCGGAAGAACTGCTCGCCAACGCCGCTGACCTGGGCGGTGGAGGACTGGTTGCGGTAGCGCGCGGTGACCGAGCTGGACACGCTGGGGGTGGCGCTGTCCACATAGCTCTGGCTGGCCAGTGCATCGGCATCGCTGGCCTTGAGCGTCTGCACGCGTGCCGAGCGCATGTCGCCGAAGCCACGGCCGGGATAGACATCGATGGTGTTGGTGCCCAGTGCGCTGATGTTCTGCAGGATCTGCTGCTGCGAGCCGTTGCCCAGCGCTACCACCGAGACCACCGAGGCGATGCCGATGATGATGCCGAGCATGGTCAGGAAGGTGCGCAGCCGATGCGCGTTCATCGCCAGCAGGGCCATGCGGAACGCTTCGGTGAAGCGGTCGCGGGCGGCCCGCCAGCTGTTGCCGCGGGCCACTCCGGTGCTGGCCTCGCGCTGCGCACGGTAGGTCGGTGCGTTCGGGTTGGCGCGGTCGGCGATGATCTCGCCATCGCGGATCTCGATGATGCGCTGCGCGTGCTCGGCCACGCTCATGTCGTGGGTGACGATGATGATGGTGTGGCCTTCGGCATGCAGCTCGCCGAGGATGGCCATCACTTCCTCGCCGGAGCGGGTGTCGAGCGCGCCGGTCGGTTCATCGGCCAGGATCACTTCGCCACCGTTCATCAGTGCGCGTGCGATGGACACGCGTTGCTGCTGGCCGCCGGACAGCTGGCCCGGCTTGTGGTGCATGCGGTCAGCCAGGCCCAGCCGTTGCAGCAGCTGCTCGGCACGTGCGTTGCGCACCGGCCCCGGGCTGCCGGCGTACACCGCCGGCACTTCCACGTTGCCACGTGCATCCAGGTCACCGAGCAGGTGGTAGCGCTGGAAGATGAAGCCGAAATGCTCGCGGCGCAGTTCGGCCAGCTCGTCCGGTTCCATCTTCCCGGTTTCGCGGCCGGCCACCTGGTAGCTGCCGCGGGTCGGGCGGTCGAGGCAGCCGAGGATGTTCATCAGCGTCGACTTGCCGGAACCGGACTGGCCGACGATGGCCACCATCTCACCGGCGTGGATGTCGAGGTTGACGTCGCGCAGCACGGCGATCACATCGTCGCCGGCCGGGAATTCGCGTCGCAGGTCACGCAGGCGCAGCAGCGGCGCCGTCGTGCTCATCGGCGCCCCATGCCGGGGCCACCGACCCGCATCTGCATGCCGCCGCGGTTGCCGCTGCCGGCACCGGCCGCGGCCGCACTGGCTTCGCCGACCACCACGCGCTCGCCTTCCTTCAGCCCGGACAGGATCTCGGCCGAGGCGCCATTGTTGATGCCCACGGTGACCTTGCGCGGCTGCGGCTGGCCGTTCCCGTCCAGCACCCGCACCATGCGCTCGTCGCCACGGCGCTTCGGCCCCAGCGACACCGCCGGCACCATCAGCACGCCCTTGGCCTGTTTGAGCAGTACCGAGACCTGCGCGGTCATGTCGATGCGCAGCGTGCCGTCCGGGTTCTCCACGTCGAACAGCGCGTTGTAGTAGACCGCGCTGCTGGAACTGGAGCTGGACGAACTGCTGGAACTGGACGAGTTCTCATTGACGATCGAGGCCGGCGCCGGATTGATCTGGCGCAGCTGGGCGTGGTACTTGCGGTCCGGGTCGCCCAGCGTGGTGAAGTACACCGGCATGCCGGCCTTGATCTTGACCACGTCGGCCTCGGAGATCTCGGCATTGACCGTGACCACGTCCAGCCGTGCCAGCATGACGATGGTCGGAGCGGTCTGGTTGGCGTTCACGGTGCGGCCTTCCTCGGCCACCACCGCCACCACGGTGCCGTCCATCGGCGCGGTGATCCGGGTGTAGGCCAGGTTGGCGCGCGCGGTGCCCAGCTCGGTCTGGCGGCCCTTGATCTGCGCCTCGTAGGACTGCAGCTGGGCCCGGGCGGTCTTCAGCTGTGCCTCGGCCGCATCGTATTCCTGGCGCGAGGTGGCCTCGGCCGCCAGCATCTGCTGCTGGCGGGCGAATTCCAGCTCGGCCTGGCGCAGGGTGGCCTGCTGCACGGCGCGCTGGGCGGTGACCTGGTCCAGCGAGGCCTGTGCGTTGAGCACCTGGTTCTGCTGGGTGGTCGCATCGATCTCGGCGATCAGGTCGCCTTCCTTCACCGTGTCGCCCAGCTGCACCTTCAGCGACTTGATCTGGCCCGAGGCCTGCGCGCCAACGCTGACCAGCTTGTAGGCGTCGATCACGCCGGTGGCCTCCACCGTCTGCTCGATGTCGCCGCGGCTGACCGGGGTGGTTGCCACCGCAGGGGCGGCGGGCTTGCGCAGCAGCCACCAGGCGGCCACGGCAACGATCAGGGCAAGCAGGGCGATCAGTATCAGGCGACCCCGCCGGGTCGCGGGCAGCAGGCGGAACTTCACGTCGTGGCTTCACTCTCGGGGCCGCGCGGGCGGCGTTGGTGGGCATTGTGAAGATCGGGCGACAGCGGGCTCAATCCTCGGGGTATGTCTCTATGTAACACTGTCGGTGAATACGCGTAACCACAGGTATCCCGTCCCCGGCTGGATACACTGGTACGCATTGCCCCGGATGCGGTTCAGCTGCCGACACGGGATGATCGCGACATGGAGACTGAAAACCCGATGCATCGACTGCTGATCGTCGACGACGACAACGACATCCGCACCCTGCTGGCCGAACAGCTCGGCCGCGCCGGTTACCAGGTGAGCACGGCCGCCGACGGCACTGCGATGCGCCAGCTGCTGGACCGCGAGCATGTGGACCTGATCGTGCTTGATCTCAACCTGCCGCGCGAGGACGGGCTGACCCTGTGCCGTGACCTGCGTGCGCGCTCGAACACGCCGGTGATCATGCTGACCGCGCGCGCCGAGCCGATCGACCGCGTGCTGGGCCTGGAAATGGGCGCCGACGATTACCTGGCCAAGCCGTTCGAGCCGCGCGAGCTGCTGGCGCGCATCCGCAACGTGCTGCGCCGGACCGAGGCGCTGCCGGCCAACCTGGAGCCGCTGGCGGTGCGCCGTGCGCGCTTCTCGCGCTGGGTGTTCGACCTGGAGCATCGCCACCTGGTGGACCCGGACGACCGCGTGGTGGTGCTGTCCGGCGCCGAATTCCGCCTGCTGCGGGTATTCATCGCGCATGCCAACAAGGTGCTGTCGCGCGAGCAGCTGGTGGCGCTCAGCAGTGGCCGCAACTACGAGGCGCAGGACCGCGCGATCGACCTGCAGGTCAGCCGGCTGCGCAACAAGCTGGGGGATGACGGTGGTCCCGATGGCCTGATCAAGACCGTGCGCAACGAAGGCTACGTGCTGGCCTCGTCGGTGACCCTGGAGTAAACCGCGATGAAGCGCCTGCGCCATTTCCTGTCCTCGATGGTCGGGCGGTTGTTCGTGATCCTGCTGCTGGGCATGAGCGTGGCTGCGATCGGCGCGACCATGCTGGCCACCTCCAAGCGCCAGCAGGAGTTCGAGCGGCAGAACCTGAACCGCATCGCCGACCGCCTGCAGGGCTACGTCAACCTGCTGGACGGCAACCCGGAACTGCGCGAGCGCCTGCTCGAGATCGGCGGGCCCAGCGTGCGCGCGCTGCAGCCCGGCGCGCGCCTGGGCCGGGTCGATACCGCGCTGATGGAAGTGCTGGATGACCGCCCCGGCCCGGTGGCGCGCGCGCATGTGCACTTCACCTCGTTCCGTTCCTGCATCCCGAAGCTGCAGGATCTGCTGCCGCCGCCACCGCCCGGGCACCGCCGCCACCCGCGCGAGCGCGATCCGGCGTTCATCCCGCCCAAGTGCCGCGCGGTCGACGTGACCCTCAACGATGGCACGCTGCTGAAACTGGCGCTGGATTCGCCGGCGGTGGCGCACAACGGCATCCTCGCCGTGGATCCGTGGTTCCTGACCCTGCTGGTGCTGGCGATCGCGGTGCTGGCCTACATCGTCGCGCGCATGGCCAGCGCACCGCTGCAGGAACTGGCAGCGGCCGCCGAAGACCTGGGCGATGACCTGCAGCGCGATCCCCTGCCGTTGCGCGGGCCGCGCGAAGTGCAGCGCGCCGCCGAAGCCTTCAACGCCATGCAGCATCGCCTGCAGCGCCATCTGGCCGAGCGCACGCAGATGCTGGCGGCGATCACCCATGACCTGCAGACGCCGCTGACCCGCCTGCGCCTGCGCCTGGAGAACGTCACCGACGAGGCCCTGCGCGAGCGCCTGATCGGTGACCTGGCGGCGATGCAGGCCCTGGTCCGCGAGGGCCTGGAACTGGCACGCAGCGCCGAGAGTGCCGAACAGCGTGCCGCGCTGGATCTGGATTCACTACTGGAGAGCATCGTCGAGGACGCGGCCGAAGGCGGTGCCGATGTCGTCTTCGAGGGCGGAACCGGGGCGGTGCTGATGCTGCGCCCGCTGGCCATGCATCGCCTGTTCTCCAACCTGGTGGACAACGCGGTGATGTACGCGCACCGCGTGCGGGTGCGGGTCGAGCGCAGTGGTGGCGCGATCACCGTAAGGGTGGCCGACGACGGCCCCGGCCTGGCAGAGGAACAGCTGGAAGCGGTGTTCGACCCGTTCGTGCGGGTGGAAACCTCGCGTTCGCGCGAAACCGGCGGTGCCGGGCTGGGCCTGACCATCGCCCGGGCGCTGGCTGAAAAGGACGGCGCGCGCCTGTGGCTGCGCAACCGTGCCGAAGGCGGGCTGGAGGCGGTGGTGCAGTGGCCGGCCAGTGCCCAGGTGGTGCCGCCGGGCCGCGCCGGCTGAGCGCGCGTGGACGGTGGCGGTGACGCCCGGGGCAGGGTTTGCCCTATCATCTGCGCATCTCCCCAGCCTCTCCCCGATGAGCCAGCCTGTTCCTGCCGGCACGCCGTCCCGCGTTGACCGGCCGTTCCCGCACGCGACCACGCCCTGCCGCCCCCGCTGGCCACTGCCGCTGCGCTGATGGGCGGGACGGGGGACAACGGCCGCCGGATGCGGCGCTGCGTATCGAACATCAGGCAGGCACTGCAACGGGGCCTGCTGGGGCTGCTGCTGGTGCTGGTGCTGGCGCTGCCGCTGGCCGCGCAGGAAGGTGCACCGCCGCTGCGCGACTACGCCATCGATGTCTGGACCTCGCGCAACGGCCTGCCGCACAACTCGCTGCGCGACATCGCACAGACGCCCGAAGGCCATCTGTGGTTCGCCACCTGGGAAGGCCTGGTGCGCTACAACGGGCTGGATTTCACCGTGTTCGACCGCAGTACCCGCCCCGGCCTGCGCGACAACGGCATCGGCGCGCTGCTGGTCGATCGCCAGGGCGGGCTGTGGATCAGTGATTCGCGCGGCAATGTCAGCCATCGGGGCAATGACGGCCAGTGGCGGGTCTGGGAACACCAGGCCGGTACCCCGCAGGTGCTGATCCAGTCGATGCAGATGGACAGCCAGGGCCGCCTGTGGCTGCTGTACGAAGGCAAGGGCATCGGCTACCTGGTGCCGGACAAGGGCATCGTCTACCAGCCGCCGGCGGCCGACCTGCCGATGGCGATGAGCTTCACCAAGCTGGTGGTCGACGCGCAGGACCGGGTCTGGATCGGCACGCTTGACGGGCTGGTGCTGCGCGACAACGACGGCGTGCTCAAGCGCGCACCCGCGGCGTGGGGGCTGGGTGCCGGCAGTGGCCTGTCGTGGCCGTACCGGGCGCCGGATGGCGCGCTGTGGATTGTCGCCGGCGAGCGCCTGTACCGGGTGGAGGACGACCAGCTGGTGCTGGTGCACCGGCTGCCCGGCCAGCTGCACATGACCGCGATGCTGCAGGACCGGCATGGCGACCTGTGGCTGGGCACCGAGAACCAGGGCCTGCTGCGCATTTCCACGCATGGGCTGGAGCGGCTGCCGGCCGGGCTGAACCTGCCGGGCGGGCGCGTGGTCAGCCTGCGCGAGGACGCCGAAGGCAGCATCTGGGTGGGGGCCAACGGCGGCCTGTACCGCCTGCGCGAGACGCTGTTCAGCAGCTACACCGAGCGCGATGGCCTCAGTGGCGACTACGTGCGCACCGTGTTCGAGGACCGTGATCGTCAGCTCTGGGTTGGCAGCGCCAGTGGCCTGGATCTGCAGACCGCCGACGGCCGTTTCCGCGCGGTGCCGCTGCACAACCGCGGCGGCAAGGCGCCCTCGGTGCTGAGCCTGGCGCAGGGGCCGGAGGGTGACCTGTGGGTGGGCACCTTCGGTGATGGCGTCTACCGCCTCGGCCGCGATGGCAGCCTGCGCCACAACTATGCCGCCGCCGATGGCATGCCTGGCGGCAACATCCGCGCGATCAGCGTCGACCCGCAGGGCGTGGTCTGGGCCGGCACGCAGAAGGGCGTGGTGCGCATTGATGGCGACCACGTGCAGGTGTCGAACGTGGCCGGCATGCCTGGCGGATTGATCACGGCGCTCGAGCATGACCACCAGGGCAACCTGTGGATCGGCACCATCGAAGGCATCCGCGTGTTGCGCGGCGAGCACGTGCAGTCGATCGACCTGGCGCCGATGGGCGGTGGCCGCAGCGTATTCGGCTTCCACCAGCTCGGCGACGCGATGTGGATCAGCAGCGACCGTGGGCTGTACCGCTGGCGTGACGGCCGGCTGGCGCGGGTGGGGCTGGAGCAGGGCATGCCGGTGGATGCGGTGTTCCAGCTGGTCCCGGACCGGCTCGGCAATGTGTGGATCAGCAGCAACCGTGGCGTGCTGCGTACCGACATGGCCACCCTCAACGCCGTGGCCGATGGCCGCGCGCCGCGGGTGGTGGTGGAGCGCTACAACGAAATCGACGGCATGGCCAACGCGCAGGCCAATGGCAGCTCGGGGCCGTCAGCGATCCTGCGCCAGGATGGCACGTTCTGGGTGGTGACCGCCGGCGGCCTGAGCACGGTGGACCCGCAGCGCCTGCAGCGCTTCCGCGAACGCCCGTCGCCGCCAGCCGCGATCGAGAGCGTGCAGGTGGACGGTGCGCCGGTGCACTGGGAAGGCCCGGAACGCAACTACATTCCGGGTGGCCGCCGGCTGGCGGTGAGCTATGTCGGCCTGAGCTACCTGATGTCCGACCGGATCCGCTACCGCACGCGGCTGGAGGGCCTGGACGCCGGCTGGGTCGAGCGTGGCCCGCAGCGCAGCGTCGAGTTCGTCGGCCTGCCGCCGGGTGACTACACCCTGCATGTGGCGGCGGCACATCCCGGCGGCGCGTGGGGCCAGCAGGAGGCGGTGTGGAGCTTCACCGTGCAGCCGTTCTGGTGGCAACGCCGCAGCGTGCAGGTACTTGGCGGCCTGTTGCTGCTGGCCGGGCTGGTGGCGCTGTACCGCCTGCTGCTGCAGCAGCTCAAGGCCAGCAACCTGCGCCTGGCGCGGCGCGTGGACGAAGCGACGTTCGACCTGCAGGCCAAGACCGTGCACCTGCAGGCGCTGAACCAGGAGAAGACCGAGCTGGCCGAACGCCTGGCGCGGCAGGCCGAGGCGTTCGAGCGGCAGGCACGCGAAGATGCGCTGACCGGGCTGGCCAACCGTCGTGGCTTCGACGAAACCCTGGCCCGCGACTTCGCCCGTTCGCAGCGCAGCGGCCATCCGCTGTGCCTGGTGGTGCTGGACATCGACCACTTCAAGGACGTCAACGACCGTCACAGCCACAGCATCGGCGATGCGGTGCTGGTGCAGGTGGCGAGGCTGATCGCCGCAGCGTGCCGCGACTCGGACCTGCCGGCGCGAACCGGCGGCGAAGAATTTGCGCTGCTGCTCAACGACACCCGGCTGGAGGAAGCCGCGCAGCTGTGCGCGCGCCTGCGTGGGTTGTTCCATGACCATCCCGACTGGGCCGACGTGGACGGCCTGCGGGTGACCTTCAGCGCTGGCCTGGTCGAACTGGACGCCGACGACCGCACCCCGGCGCTGCTGTACCAGCGTGCCGACCGCGCGCTGTACCGCGCCAAGAGCGACGGGCGGGACCGTACCAGCATCGGTTGATCCTCCATGCCGGGGACCGGCAATGCCGACCCACGGTCGGCACGGAGTAGATCCACGCCCTGCATGGATGGCAGTAGATCCACGCCACGCGTGGATGGCAGTAGATCCACGCCACGCGTGGATGGGCAGCTGGCCCGGCCAGAGCGTGCCGACCCACGGTCGGCACCCACCAGAAGCGCAACCGGAGTAGATCCACGCCCTGCGTGGACGGCAGTAGATCCACGCCCTGCGTGGACGGCAGTAGATCCACGCCCTGCGTGGACGGCA
>NZ_CAMFIA010000002.1 GCF_945952405.1 uncultured Stenotrophomonas sp.
ACCCCACGGTAGAGCCGGCCGCTGGCCGGCTGCACGAACCTCCACCGCAAGGTAGCGCCGGCCGCTGGCCGGCTGCACGAATCTCCACCGCAAGGTAGCGCCGGCCGCTAGCCGGCTGCACCAACATCCACCCCACGGTAGCGCCGGCCGCTGGCCGGCTGCACAAACCTCCACCCCACGGTAGAGCCGGCCGCTGGCCGGCTGCACGAACCTCCACCGCAAGGTAGAGCCGGCCGCTGGCCGGCTGCTGCTGGGTCCGCAATGCCGGCCAATGGCCGGCACTGCCCGTGCGTGGTCATGCCGCCGCCGGCAGCCGGCGGCGCCAGCGCGCGAAGCACGCCACCTGCATCACCAGCATCGCCAGCAGGCCCAGCGGCCACGCCCACCACACCCCATGCAGGCCATGCCGCGCCTGCAGCCACATCGCCAACGGCAGCTCCAGCAGCAGCACCGCCGACACGCCCAGCAGCGCCGGCAGCAGCACCGTGCCGCTGCCGCGCATCACCCCGACCAGCACCGTACTGCCGCCCATCGCCAGCACGCCCCATGCCACGGTGCGCAACTGCAGCGTGGCCAGCTCGCGCACCTCCGGCGCCGCCAGGATCAGCCCGGTCAGCCAAGGCGCCAGCACCATCACCAGCACCACCACGGCGGACAACATCGCGGCACCCAGCAGCACGCCGGTGCGGGCGATGGCCGGCAGCCGTGCCGCGCGCCCCGCCCCCATCGCATGCGCAGCAAGGATGGTGGCGGTGATGCCCAGCGACATCGCCGGCAGCTGCACCCAGCTCATCAGCTGGTTGACCGCACCATAGGCTGCCGTGGCCGTGTAGCCATGGCGGTTGATCCATCCCAGCAGCACGATCTCGGCAATTGCCAGGCTGAGCATCTGCAGCGAGGACGGTACGCCGATGCGCAGCATCGAGCGGATCAGCCCCCCGTCGAAGCGGATCGCACGCAACAGGTCATGGCCCGGTGCCAGCGGATGCCCCAGCCGATGCCAGCGCCACAGCAACCAGGCCAGCGCCAGCAGCGCCGCCAACGCCGCCGACACTGCCGCGCTGGCAGCCCCCATCCGTGGCAGCCCGGCCCAACCCACGATCAGCAAGGGGGTGCACAGCAGGCCCACCAGCGTGGCCAACAGCAGCGCGTGCAGGGGTGTCTTCGCATCGCCCACCGCGCGGCTTACCGCGGTCGCCAGCCAGAGCAGGAAGAACGCCGGCGCTCCCAGCAGCAGCACCCGCGCATAGACCGTCGCCTCGCCCAGGATCGGTGCCGGCGTGCCGAGGACGGCCAGCAGCCGCGGCGCGAAGATGACGCCCGCCACCATCACCAGCAACGACAACGTCAGCGCCAGGGCCACGGCACTGCCGGCGACGGCACGTGCCTGCTGCGGACGACCCGCGCCCCAGGCCTGGCCGATCAACACCATCGCGCCGGTTGCCAGGCCCATCACCAGCGCCAGCAACAGGAAGAAGACCGGGAAGAACGCCGCCGCGGCGGCGACGGCCTGGGTGCCGAGCATGTGCCCGAGGTAGATGTTGTCCAGCGTGCCTGCGGCCAGCTGCAGCGCATTGGTCAACAGCATCGGAACCAGCAGGGCCAGGTAAGTGCGCCACAGGGGCGGGGCAACCGGCGGGGCCGGGGTTGCGGGGGGACTCATCGGATTCTCCGGGCAAGGCGCTGCCCTGCCCGGCATTTCAGCCAGCAAAGCAAGCAGGAAGTGTGCGGGCCTCAGCCCGCGGTCAGACGCAGCCGCCAGCGCGGCGGCGCGAAGGTTCAGCGGTCGGTGGCGTCCGCGGCGGGGTCGAAGGCCAGGCGCAGGGCGTGGTCGCGGACATCGTCGGGCCAGCTGCGCAGCGCCGCCTCCAGGCCCGCACGGCCGTGCGCGAACAGCAGCCGGATCGCATCCTCGAAGCCCGGCAGGTTACCGCCGATGGTCTGCAGGAAGTGATAGGCGCGCTCGCTGCCACGGCGCTGCTGCTCCCTGTCCGCACCAGCGCGACTGGCCGCTTCCACCAGCCTGCGCAGCACGACGGACGCGCCGCCGGGCTGTTCGGCCAGCCACGCCCAATGGCGCGGCAGCAGCGTCACCTCACGGGCGACCACGCCCAGCTTTGGCCGGCCACGGCCCCGCGGAGCGACGGCTGCGTCTTCGGATGCCGCCTCGAGGCCCGCATCCACCGCCGTCGGGAACGCCTCGGCCACCCGCGCCAGCACCTGTGCGTCACTGCCGCGGGTATCGAAATCGCGGGTGTGGCCGCTGCTGTTGTCGAACACCAGCAGCGGACCGGCGGCGTTGTCGGCACGCAACTGCTTGAGCGCCAGCGCAGCCACCTCCGGGGTTCCGGACGCGATCAGCCGATGGCCGTCGAAACAGCTGAAGGGAGGAAGTCGGGACACGGGCAGGGCTCTGGCATGGGAGGCGACGGACAATTATTGCCCGGGTAATTTATGGCCGTCAATATTGCCCGGGTATTAATTGCCCAAAGGGCGGATGCCCACCCAGGCGGGCACCTTCCCGATTCTCCGGGTCAGAAGCGGCTGTAGGACCAGCTCTGCATGCGGCCATCCTTGTAGGGCATCACCCCGTGGAACGGGCGCGGGTCGGCGTCGAACACCAGCGGCAGGAAATTGCGGTCGCCCTCCCACATCGGCAGCGTGTCCAGCTTGTCCAGGTCCACCCACTCCAGCGTGCCTTCGTGGTTGCCGCCGTGCGGGGCGCCCTCGAATCCCTCGATGACGAACACGAAGCCCAGCCAGTCCTCGCCATGCTTGCCGAAGCCCGGCCAGCTGATGGTGCCGCGCAGGCGCATGGCGGTGCAGTCGATGCCCGCTTCCTCGGCGATCTCGCGGCGCATGCTGGCCGCCACGTCTTCGTCCGCTTCGATCTTGCCGCCCAGACCGTTGTACTTGCCCAGGTGGTGGTCACCGGGCCGGGTGTTGCGGTGGATCATCAGCACCTGGCGACGATCAGGCGAAAGCACGTAGCCCAGGGTGGCGACGATCGGGGTGTACGGCATGAGGCAGCATCCAGCGGCAGGTCAGCCCCGGATTATGGCCGATCAGCGCACCAGCGACAGGCGACGCTCGGTGGGCACGCCGGCCCCGTCGGGATCGCGGCGCAGGGTCGCCACGCCGTGGCCGCGCTCGGCCAGGTATTCCAGCCACTTGCCGAGGAAGGTGTTCATCCGCATGCGATGGCTGATCAGCTCCGCCGGCGGAGGGTACAGCCCCATGGTGTCCTGCCAGCGGCGGCCGACGTAGCAGTGGGTGGTCTCGGCCTGGCGCGCGTCACGGTACAGGCGCACATAGGCCGACGGATCCGGCTCGCCGGTGACCGGGTCGGCCAGGTCGTAGGTCAGCCGCAGTTCCACCGTGTAGCGGTGGCACTCGATCACGTCCAGGCGCACATCCAGGCCATCGCCGACCGAGGAAATGTAGCTGCCGGCCACCAGTTCGGCCGGTGCGAACAGGCGCACCAGGTGGCGGTAGTTTTCTGCATACAGGCCCATGAGCCAGCTCAGCCGGCTCAGGCGGGGAATGCGGTCGGTGCGGGGCGAGGCTTGGGCCATGGGTCGATCCTACACGTTGGTGCTTCAACGTGGGGGCGGGATCGCCCTGAGCAAAGGGCGCGATATCGACCAACGGTCGATACCCACCGCGGAGGAGCGGCAATGCCCGCCACCCAGGTAGGCCACGACCGTTGGTCGTGGCGCACGGATCAATACAGCTCGCGCTGCAAGCCCAGGGTGGCCAGCACCTTGCTCGAGATTTCCTCGATCGAGGTATGGGTGGTGCTCAGGGTCGGGATCCGTTCCATCTGGAACATGACCTCGGCCGCAGCCACCTCGCGCTTGCAGGTGTCCAGGTTGGCGTAGCGCGAGTTCGGGCGGCGCTCCTGGCGGATCTGCTGCAGGCGGTCGGGGTCGATGGTCAGGCCGAACAGCTTGCGCCGGTAGTTGCGCAGGCGCGGCGGCAGGCGGTCGCTTTCCAGGTCCTCGTCGGTCAGCGGGTAGTTGGCCGCGCGCACCCCGTAATGCAGGGCCAGGTAGATGCAGGTCGGGGTCTTGCCGGCGCGCGACACCGCCACCAGGATCACGTCGGCATCGTCGTAATTGACCGCGATGCCATCGTCATGGGTCAGCGCGAAGTTCATCGCATTGATGCGGCGGTGGTAGGTGTCGAAGTCGACCATGCCGTGGGCCTGGCCGACCCGGGCCAGGCGCGGGCTGGCCAGTTCACGCTCCAGCGGCTCGATGAACGGCGCGAACACATCCAGCATCAAGGCCCCGCTGTCGGCCAGGATCAGGCTCAGGCTCTGGTCCACGCAGGAGTTCACCACGATCGGCCGGACCTGGTAGCGCTCCCCCGCCGCCTGGATCCGGGTACAGGCTTCACGCGCCTTTTCGGGGTCGTCGACAAACGACATGCGGTCGGTAATGAAGCTGAACCCGGAGAACTGGGTCAGCAGGCTATGCCCAATGGTTTCAGCGGTGATACCGGTTCCATCGGAAACGTAGAACACCGGACGGATGGTCGACATGCGCGCTTTTACCCCCTACGAAGCCTAAAAAGGCCGTCAGCACAAGCTTGTGCCGACGGTGGTCTGCCCGGCATCATATCGGCTTCTTCCTACGGACGCGGCCATTACAGCCCGCCTCGGGCGATGGCCAAACGGAGCATCGCGCTTGAACGAGAACATCCTGTGGTTGCACGAACTGCGTCTGGCCGATCTGGCCCGCGTAGGCGGCAAGAATTCGTCGCTGGGCGAGATGATCGGCAACCTGGCCGGTCTGGGCGTCTCGGTGCCGGGCGGTTATGCCACCACCGCTGAAGCCTTCAAGGACTTCATTGCGCACAACGATCTGTCCAAGCGCATCTTCGACAAGCTGGCCACGCTGGACGTCGAAGACGTCACCGCGCTGACCGCGGCCGGCAAGGAAATCCGCGGCTGGGTCATCGATGCTCCGTTGCAGCCGCAGCTGGACCAGGACATCCGTACCGCCTATGCCAAGCTGAGCGCCGACAACGGTGGCGGCGACGTGGCCGTGGCCGTGCGCTCGTCGGCCACCGCCGAGGATCTGCCGGATGCGTCCTTCGCCGGCCAGCAGGAGACCTTCCTCAACGTGACCGGTGCCGACGACGTCGTGCACAAGGTCAAGGAAGTGTTCGCCTCGCTGTACAACGACCGCGCCATCGCCTACCGCGTGCACCACGGCTTCAAGCATGAAGACGTGTTCCTGTCCGCCGGCGTGCAGCTGATGGTGCGTTCGGGCGTCGGTTCCTCCGGCGTGCTGTTCACCCTGGACACCGAGTCCGGCTTCCGCGACGTGGTGTTCGTCACCTCGTCGTTCGGCCTCGGCGAAATGGTCGTGCAGGGCGCGGTCAACCCGGACGAGTACTACGTCTACAAGCCCACCCTGCAGGCCGGCAAGCCGGCGATCCTGCGCCGCTCGCTCGGCAGCAAGGCGATCCGCATGGTGTATTCGGATGTCCCCGGCGAGCGCGTGAAGATCGAGGACACCCCGGCTGAACTGCGCACCACCTTCTCGATCAGCGACGAGGACGTGCAGGAACTGTCCAGGCAGGCGCTGGTCATCGAGAAGCACTACGGCCGCCCGATGGACATCGAGTGGGCCAAGGACGGTGTCAGCGGCAAGCTGTTCATCGTGCAGGCGCGCCCGGAGACCGTGAAGTCGCGCAGCCACGCTACCCAGATCGAGCGTTTCGCGCTGACCGAGAAGGGCGGCAAGGTGCTGGCCGAAGGCCGCGCCGTCGGTGCCAAGATCGGTTCGGGCGTGGCCCGCGTGGTGAAGACGCTGGACGACATGAACCGCGTGCAGCCGGGCGACGTGCTGATCGCCGACATGACCGACCCGGACTGGGAACCGGTGATGAAGCGCGCTTCGGCGATCGTCACCAACCGGGGCGGCCGCACCTGCCACGCCGCGATCATCGCGCGCGAGCTGGGCGTGCCGGCCGTGGTCGGTTCGGGCAATGCCACCAAGGTCATCGAAGATGGCCAGCTGGTCACCGTCAGCTGCGCTGAAGGCGACACCGGCTTCATCTACGAAGGCAAGCTCGGCTTCGAGCGCACCACCACCGATCTGGGCAACATGCCGCCGGCACCGTTGAAGATCATGATGAACGTGGCCAACCCGGAACGTGCCTTCGACTTCGGCCAGCTGCCGAACGCCGGCATCGGCCTGGCGCGCCTGGAAATGATCATCGCCAGCCACATCGGCATCCACCCCAACGCGCTGCTGGAATACGACCGCCAGGATGCCGCGACGAAGAAGAAGATCGACGAGAAGATCGCCGGCTACGGTGATCCGGTCAGCTTCTATGTGGACCGCCTGGCGGAAGGCATCGCCACCCTCACCGCCTCGGTCGCACCGAACGCGGTGATCGTGCGCCTGTCGGACTTCAAGTCCAACGAGTACGCCAACCTGATCGGCGGCAGCAACTACGAGCCGCACGAAGAGAACCCGATGATCGGCTTCCGCGGTGCCAGCCGTTACGTCGACCCGAGCTTCTCGGCCGCCTTCGCGCTGGAGTGCAAGGCCGTGCTGCGCGTGCGCAACGAAATGGGCCTGGACAACCTGTGGGTCATGATTCCGTTCGTGCGCACCCTGGAAGAAGGCCGCAAGGTCATCGAGGTGCTGGAACAGAATGGCCTGAAGCAGGGCGAGAACGGCCTGAAGATCATCATGATGTGCGAAGTGCCGTCCAACGCACTGCTCGCCGATGAGTTCCTGGAGATCTTCGACGGCTTCTCGATCGGCTCCAACGACCTGACCCAGCTCAGCCTGGGCCTGGACCGTGACTCGTCGATCGTCGCGCACCTGTTCGACGAACGTAACCCGGCGGTGAAGAAGCTGCTGTCGATGGCGATCAAGTCGGCACGCGCCAAGGGCAAGTACGTCGGCATCTGCGGCCAGGGCCCGTCCGATCATCCGGACCTGGCCGAGTGGCTGATGCAGGAAGGCATCGAGTCGGTGTCGCTGAACCCGGACACCGTGGTCGATACCTGGCTGCGCCTGGCCAAGCTGAAAGCCAACGGCTGATGCCGTAATGGGCTGACGTCACGTTCATCGGCGTCTGCCCATACTGCTGCTGCATGCAAGCCCCGCCTCTGCGGGGCTTGCTGTTTCTGGCGTCCACACACGCCACGCGCGCTTCGCGCCTGTCCCGCAGCAGCAAAGGAATTCCCGCATGATCGCCGCCGCACCGCCCTCGCCCGCCGCTACGCCCTGGTTCCATTCACTCGACTGGGAGCGCCTGCTGGAAACCTACGGCGTCCCCTTGCTGGCCGCGATCGTGGTCCTGCTGGTCGGCATGTGGGTGGCGCGCCGCCTGTCCAATGCGATGCCGCGCGCCACCGCGCGCATGGGCGTGGATCCGATGCTGGGCAGCTTCCTGCGCAATGTGGTGTACGCCGCGTCGCTGGTGATCGTGGTGGTGTTGGCGATCGGCACGCTGGGCGTGCAGATCACCCCGCTGCTGGCCGTGCTCGGTACCGCCGGCCTGGCCGTCGGCCTGGCGCTGAAGGATTCGCTGTCCAACATCGCCTCGGGCGTGATGCTGGTGACGCTGCGCCCGTTCCGCGTCGGTGACGTGGTGACGGTGGCCGGCCAGACCGGCACGGTGCGCGAGGTCCGCATCTTCCAGACCGTCCTCACCGGTGCCGACAACCAGCACACGACCATTCCCAACACGCTGATCACCGCGGCGCCGATCATCAACCTGACCGCCGAACCGACCCGTCGTGTCGAACTGGTGATCGGCATCGGCTATGAGGACAACATCCAGCTCGCCCGCGACACCGCACTGGCGCTGATGAAGGCCGACCCGCGCGTGCTGCAGTCACCGGCACCGGATGTGGTGGTATACGAACTGGGCGCACATGCGATCAACCTCGGCATCCGCTGCTACGTGAAGTCGGCCGACTGGTTCGCAACCAAGGTCACGCTGCTGGAGCAGCTCAAGCTGGGCTTCGACAAGGCCGGCATCAACATTCCGTATCCGCAGCAGGACATGCACCTGTACCTGCATGGCAAGGATGGTGGCGTGGTCGAGGCCGACGCGCTGGTGCGCGACCGGTAATGCCGACCGCTGGCCGGTAACCTCCACACTGCTGGTTTCCTGACTGTGCCGACCAACGGTCGGCACCCACCGATTGGGGGGCGGCAACCTCCACATTGCTGGCTCCCTGATTGTGCCGACCAACGGTCGGCACCCACCCATTCGGGCACCCACCCATTCGGGGCCCCGCCGATCCGGGGGCCGGTAGTGCCGGCCGCTGGCCGGCAACCGCCGCTCAGGCCGCGACGCTTTGCTCCAGCGCCGGGTAATCGGTGAACCCGGCCGCGCCGCCACCGAAGAAGCTCGCGCGGTCCGGCGGGTTCAGTTCCGCGCCCAGGCGCAGGCGCTCGGGCAGGTCCGGATTGGCGATGAACGGGCGACCGAAGCCGATCAGGTCGGCCCAGCCTTCGGCCAGCGCCTGCCCGGCACGCTCAGCGGTGTATTTGCCAGCGTAGATCAGGGTGCCGGGGTAGACCATGCGCAGCGCCTGCTTGAAGGCCAGCGGCATCAGCGGCGCATCGTCCCAGTCAGCCTCGGCGATATGCAGGTAGCCCACGCCCAGCCCGCCCAGCAGGTGGGCTGCGGCCAGATAGGTGGCCTGCGGCGTGTCGTCCACCGCCCCCTGCAGGGTGGTCAGCGGCGCCAGCCGCACACCCACGCGCTCACCACCGGCCACAGCGACCACCGCCTGCACCACCTCGCGCAGGAAGCGCAGGCGGTTCTGCAGCGAGCCACCATAGCCGTCGCTGCGCTGGTTGGACTGTGAATCGATGAACTGGTTGATCAGGTAGCCATTGGCACCATGCAGCTCGACGCCGTCGAAGCCCGCCGCCAGCGCATTGCGGGCGGCCTGGGCATAGTCGGCGACGATGCCCGGAATCTCGTCCGCCGCCAGCGCGCGTGGCATTGAATGCTGGATCATTTCGCCCACGCCGGCTTCCGGGCCAGCGCCCGAGGGATCAACAAACACCTTCACGCCTTCGGCCAGCAGCGCCGACGACGACACCGGCGCAGCACCGCCCGGCTGCAGCGCCACATGCGAGACCCGGCCCACGTGCCACAGCTGGGCGTAGATGCGGCCGCCCGCGGCGTGCACGGCCTCGGTCACCTGGCGCCAGCCCTGCACCTGCTCCGCGCTGTGGATGCCCGGGGTCCAGGCATAGCCCTGGCCCTGCGCGCTGATCTGGGTGCCTTCGCTGACGATCAGGCCGGCACCGGCCCGCTGCGCGTAGTAGGCGGCCATTTCGGCAGTGGCGACGTTGCCGCGCGCCGCACGTGAGCGGGTCATCGGCGGCATCACGATGCGGTTGGGCAGCGTCAGTGCGCCCAGGCGGTGGGGAGTGAACAACATGGCGGCAATCTCTTGCGGGGGGAGTGCCGGCAAGGATGGGGATGGTCACCGCCGCGCAACAGGCGCGGTGCGGCAAAACAGTTGTGCCCGGCAGGCAAGGATGCCCACCGGGGTCAGATCCCTTTCCGGCGGAAAGGGCTCTGACCCCGGCGTGGATCTACTCCAGCCTTGGCTCGATCCTGACCGCGCCGTGTGCCACCCGGTCATAGCAGGTGCGCACCACATCTTCGCCGTACTTGCGTTCCAGCCGGCGCACGATGAAGTGGCCCCGCGCCATGTCCTGGTAGTAGTCGGTGAACATGGTGTTCAGCGTTGCACCCGCCGCCGCACCGACGATCGGCACCGCCTGCGCGGCGAACTTCTCGGTGACCACCACGCCAAAGCGCGCGGCCACCTTCTCGACCATCTTCGCCAGCAGCTTGCCGGCCTCCTTGGGTGCCACGCCGAGGGTCAGGTCGCGCCCGGTCACCACGCGACCGGCCAGTTCCGCCGACAGGTGGCGCATCACATCGGTGGTGAAGCCACGGGCCAGGTAGTAGCCGGTCTCGCTGGCGTCATCGCGCGGCGAGTTTCCGCCCAGTGCGAACACCTCCAGGCAGGCCTGGCGGGTGCTGAACTCGGACAGGTCGAAACCCTCGCTGCGTGCCACATCGGCCACCGCGCGCATCATGATCGTGGTCGACACCGGCAGTTCAATGAACAGCGCTGCGAAGCCGAATGCCCCACCCACCGCACCGGAGGTCGCCGCCGCCACCTTGTGCCAGCGCGTGGACGCGCCCTTGCCGGGGGTGTTGTCCATGCTCCACAGCGCCGCCTGCGCCGATTTCGACAGCGCGGCCTGTACCGCGCCGTGGATGCGGCTGGAGACCGAGCTGGGCAGCGCCTTCACCGCAAACTCCAGCGGCGTGCCGACCAGGTTGGCCATGCGCGCGGTCAGGGTCGGCGCTTCCAGCAGGGTTACCGCCCGTTGCAGGTCGGACCAGTCGCGGGCGTCGTGGGCGATGTCGCGGGGCAGCAGGATGGGCTCGTTCATGGCGCCGATCTTAGCGCCAGGGAGTTGAACGGTTTGTCGCCGGGATCAGAGTGGGATTGCCGGCCAGCGGCCGGCACCACCGGTCAAGGGGTCGGCAAGCCGGACAGCGCGCCCATGAACTGGCGGTAATGGCGCAGCTCGGCGATCGAATCATGCACGTCGCTGAGCGCGGTGTGGTTGCTGTTCTTGCCGACGCCAGCGGCCACGTTCGGCGCCCAGCGCTTGGCCAGTTCCTTCACCGTGGATACGTCCAGGTTGCGATAGTGGAAGTACTTCTCCAGGCGCGGCATCTGCCGGTGCAGGAAACGCCGGTCCTGGCAGATCGAGTTGCCGCACATCGGCGACAGGCCGGCCGGAATCCACTGCGCCAGGAAATTCACCGTCTGCGCCTCGGCCTGGCCGAGGGTGGTGGTGCTGTCCACCACGCGCTGCCACAGGCCCGAACGGCGATGCTGGTTGCGGTTCCACTCATCCATCGCTTCCAGCGTTTGCAGCGGGTGGTGGATGGCGAATTCCGGGCCTTCGGCCAGCACGTTGAGCTGGGCATCGGTGACCACCGTGGCGATCTCGATGATCGAATCGTTGTCGGTATCCAACCCGGTCATTTCCAGGTCGATCCAGATCAGTCGCTCGTTGGCCGCGCCGTTGTCCGCCATGTGTCGCCTCGTTGCTGGGCAGGCGCGCGGCCTACCGGAGATGGAAAGGGGCGCCCATCATACCCTTTCGCCCCTCAGCCCTCGCCGGCGTGGTCTTCTAGCAGCAGCGGCGGCTTGCCGCGCTTGGCCCGGAAGTAATTGGTCAGGCGCGTGCTGGCCTCCTTGGCCAGCACCCCGCCGTGGATCTCCACGCGGTGATTGTGGCGGGCATCGCCAAGCAGGTCGAACACGCTGCCGCAGGCCCCGGTCTTGGGGTCGCTGGCGCCGTAGACCAGTCGCGACACACGCGCATGCACGATCGCCATCGCGCACATCGCGCAGGGCTCCAGGGTCACGTACAGGGTGCTGCCGAGCAGGCGATGGTTGGCCAGCAGGCGGCCGCCCGCGCGCATCGCCACAATCTCGGCATGCGCGCTGGGGTCGTGCGAGGCGATGTTGAGGTTCCAGCCCTCTCCCAGCAACTGGCCATCGGCCCCGACCAGCACCGCCCCTACCGGAATCTCATCGAACTCGCGCTGCGCGCGCTCGGCCAGCGCCAGCGCGTGGCGCATCCAGCGTTCATCGGCGTCGTGCACCGGTACACCCAAGGCATCGGTCATGGCGGTTCTCGCGTTTCAACTGGGCCAGGATGGCCGCCGGGGACGCATTGTACGCCCCGTACCGTGCAGCTACCGACAACCCGCGTCGAAGCGCTCGCGGGCCGCGTCCAGCACCGGAAAATGGTGCTCGGCCCAGCGGTCCAGTGCCGCCAGCGTGTCCACCAGGCTGCGCGCAACGTCGGTCAGGCGGTATTCCACGTGCAGCGGCTTGCTGCCCAGGTCACAACGCTCGACCAGGCCATTGCGCTCCAGCTGGCGCAGGGTCTGGGTCAGCACCTTCTGCGAGATGCCTTCGATCTTCCGCAGCAGCGCACCGTTGCGCTGCGGGCCGTGCGCCAGCGCCGGCAACAGCAGCATCACCCATTTGCCGGAGATCAGCGCCAGCGCATCGCGTGCCGAGCAATCGGCGGCATAGACATCACCAGGATGGGCCATGGTTACCTCAAGGTGCGTAATTGCCGGGGCATTCCGGCACCGCGAGGATGGTCGCACACTCCACCACCGCCCTGCCCCATGCGCGCACTGATCCTGCTGGCCCATCCCGAACCCCGCTCATTCAATGCCCACCTGGCCGTACAGGCCGCCGCGCAGCTTCAGCACGAAGGCCTGCGCGCAGACGTGGTCGATCTGTACGCGGATGGGTTCGATCCACTCGAAGCCGAGCATCAGCATCCCCAACGCCTGCAACCTGACCGCTTCGACGCCCAGCGCGAGCAGCGCCATGCTGCCGAGCAGGGCCATCTGCCCACCGATGTGCAGCGCCACCTGGGCTTGCTGAAGGCCGCAGACCTGCTGATCCTGCAATTCCCGCTGTGGTGGTTCGCCGCACCGGCCGTGCTCAAGGGCTGGCTGGACCGGGTGCTGGTCTATGGGCCGGTCTACAACAGCCGCCAGCGCCACGAACACGGCGTGATGCAGGGCAAGCGTGCGCTGCTGAGCGTCACCACCGGCTCATCAGCACGCGCATGTGCGGTCGATGGCCGCGAAGGCGATACCCGGCTGCTGCTGTGGCCGCTGATGTACAGCCTGCGCTACATCGGCTTCGAGGTGATGCAACCGCATATCGTGCACGGCGTGCGCTCCGGCCTGCGCGGCGAACACGCGCAGGCGCACGATGCCGCGTTGGCCGCTGCCACCCACGCCTACCGCGAGCGGCTGGCACAGTGGCGGCAGTGGCCGACCATGCCCTTCAACGACAGCGGGGACTTCGAGCAGGGCGTGGCGCTGCGCGCGGAGGCACCGGTCCACAGCCCCTTCATCCGGCATCGCGACGAGGCGTGAATCCACCGCTGCAGGTGCAGCCGCGAAGCCTCATACTGCGCACTGTCCCGAAGCACCTTGGTGAACCCATGACCACCCTGCGCCCCTCGCGCGCCGACGACGGCGCCGCCCTTGTCGATCTCTGGCGACGCGCCGTCGATGCCACCCACGACTTCCTCTCTGCCGAAGACCGCCAGGCCATCGATGCCGAAGTGGTGGGCTTCCTGCCGCAGGCGCCGATGATCGTCGCCGTCGATGCGCACGACCGGCCGCAGGGCTTCATGCTGATCGACGGCACGCACATGGAAGCGCTGTTCATCGACCCCGACGTGCGTGGCACCGGCATCGGCCGGCAGCTGCTGTCGCAGGCGCTGGCCCTGCATCCGCAGCTGAGCACCGACGTCAACGCACAGAACGCGCAGGCGGTAGGTTTCTACCTGCGCATGGGCTTTGTGGAAACCGGGCGCTCCGCCGTGGATTCGCAGGGTCGTCCGTATCCGCTGATCCACCTTCGCCACCCGGGCTGACATCTGCACGCCGCCGCCGCGTGCTAGCGTGGCGGTCTTTGCCAAGGAGTGCCGTGCATGGAAGGTGGTAAAGCCCTGTTGACGCTGTTCGCGCTTGCACTCAGCCTGGCCTGGATCCTGGTGCCGTTCGCCATCTTCGCCGTGCGCAACCTGCTGCGCGAGATACTGCTCGAGCAGCGTCGTACCAACACGCTGCTCGAACACATCGGCGGCTACCGCATTCCCAGGCCGCAACCCGAACCTACGCCCTGGCGCGCGCCCTGAGCTGCGGCGTGCAAGGCCTGGATCAGGCCGTCGCCTCGAACGCCGGCGAGTACTGCACTTCGCCCTGCGCCATCGGAGGATGCAGGCACAGCGCCTGGAAGTATTCCGCCGGCACCCCCGGCAACAGCAGGCCCGGCTCGGCGCGGAAGCCGAAGCGTCCGTAGTAGCCCGGCTCGCCCAGCAGCACGCAACCGCGTGCCCCCTGCTGCCGCAGGGCGTCGAGCGCCGCCTGCATCAATGCCGTACCCACGCCCTGCCCCTGCCACGCGGGCTGCACCGAAATCGGGCCCAGGCCGAACCAGGCGGGGCTGCCATCACTGATCGTCACCGGCGACAGCGCCACGTGGCCAATCACTACGCCGTCGTTCTCGGCGACAAGCGAAACACGCAGCTCGCCCCGCGAACGCAACGCATCGACGATGAACTGCTCGGTGTGGCTGCTGTGCGGGGCCTCACGGAACGCGGCCTCGGTCAGCGCATGGATGGCGGCGTGATCGCCCGGGGATTCGGCACGGAGTCGGAGGGTCATGCTGTTCTTCTACGGTAGGGGTGCCCACGGCGGGGCCGGATGCACGCGGCGCCGCGCCTCGACAAACGCGGATTCACCTTTGTCATCTCCAGGTTAATCCAATAACGCATGTCACAGAATAAGATCGGCATTGACAGGGTACGTCAATTTTTCGCCACTACAGCGCCTGCAACGCTGGAATCACGTCATGGCAGCGCCCCATAATCGGGGTGCCTCTCATCAAGGAATCGAGGCTTGCATGGAACGCCCTCTCCACAACGGCACGCAGGAAGCACTTTGCCACTAGCACCTCGCCACCGCCTCTGCATCGGCCTGGCCTGTGCCGGCGCGCTCTGCGTCGGCCTGCCTGCCCTGACGTGGTCGACGCTGCGCGCCGATCCTGCGCCTGGCCAGCCGCCGGTGCCGCTCTCTGCCAGTCCCGCACACGATCCTGCGACCCTGCGCCTGCGGCTGTTCGGCAGGGACTACGGCAGCGTGCACCTGGACCTGCTCGACGAGAACTACTACCACGGCGGCTTCCGGCACTGGCTCCGCAATGGACTGGGCAACGTGTGGCAAGCCCTGACCACGCGCGAGGACCGTCGTCACCTGCCCTCGTACCGCGAGGAATTCTCCGATGCCCCCGCCGTGGCACCGCCCCCCGAACGGAACGTCCCGCCATGACCGACCGCCCTTCCCCCCTTCATTCCAGGAGGCCGACATTGCGCCCTACATTGATCCCGTGCCTTGCTCTGCTTCTGTTGACCGCTTGCCATCCGGAGACCGCCATGAACCAGGAACGTGCCGCTGCTGAAGCCGATGTCGCCCAGGGTGGGCGCGGCCTCGCCAAGCTCAACCCCAACCCGCGCAAGGCCTATGAACTGGTGCTGCGCCTGAAGGACGCCCCCGGCGATTTCGCGGTGGTCGAGGGCGTCGCCCAGTACGATGTCAGCAACGAAGACCAGTGCGGCCACATCGAGCCGGCCACCGGCACCGCGGCACGCATCACCAGCCAGGAACCGGTGCAGCTGCGCAAGATTACCGACGGCGAGTATCGCGGCACCGTCTATCTCGACCGCATGCTGGATGAGGACTACTACGGCCGCGGCGTCTGCCGGTGGCAGTTCAGCGGTGCCGGCGCGATGCTGAAGGCCACCGGCGCCGAAGGCGAGACCCGCTTCCTGACCTTCGTCGACGCCAAGCCGCTGACCGAAGGCAGCGCGCACACCCTCTACTATCCGGACGCGGCCTATCCGCGCGCGCCGCTGGCAGCCGACTATCCGGCCACCGGCAAATCCAACCCTGCCGACTACGTCGCCGAGCTGCAGGGCAAGCTGTTCACCATGAGCCTCAGCGCCAGTGAGGTCACCCCATGACCATCACCAGCCAGGACTATGCCGCGCTGTCCGATGACGCCTACAAGGATCGCGCGGTCGGTCGGCGCGCGCCGGGCCAGGAAGAGAAAGTCATCCTCAACGGGCACGAGTACAAGGTACTGCAGCACGTCGACAACCGGCTCAATGGCTATCAGGGCACCATCTACCAGCGCACCGATACCAACGAGATCGTCGTCGCCCACCGCGGCACGGAGCAGATCGCCCGTGATGCGATCCTCACCGATGGCGGCATGGTGGTGGCGCGGACCAACGTCCAGGCCCCCGATGCGATCGCCCTGACCCGCAGTGCGCTGGATATCGCCAAGCAGGACGCCGCGTTCGGTGGACGAGCCCCGCAGGTCACCGTCACCGGCCACTCGCTCGGTGGCGCCCTGGCCCAGATCACCTCGCACCACTTCAACGTCAAGGGCGAGACCTTCAACGCCTACGGCGCGGTCAGCCTCAGCTACCGCATTCCGGAAGGCGGCAACACCATGATCAACCATGTCATGGCGTCGGATCCGGTCAGCGCAGCCTCGCCGCACTTCGGCCAGGTGCGTGTCTACGCCAAGCCCGACGAGATCAAGACCCTCGCCGCAAACGGCTTCAGCAACCATCCGCTGCGCGACCTGATTCCGGACCGCCCGATCATCGCCGCCAGCAGCTCCTTCGGCGCGCACAAGCTGGGCAACTTCCTCGGCGACGGCTCGGTGCTGAAGCACCCGGAAACGCAGAAGCTGGCCAAGGACAACGCGAAGATGATCGAGGAGTACCGCGACGATGTCGAATCGCTGCGTCGCGGTGTCACCCGCGCCGCACGCGGCATTCCGGGCGGTGCCATCGACCTGTACGACCACCTCCGCGGCCCGTTGCAACCGGGTGAGCCGGCACGCCGCGAGGCCGACAAGCACGGCCAACACACCAGCATGCTGCGCATGGACGATGCCAACCATCTCGGCAACCCGCTGTTCAACGATGCGATCCGTGGCGTGCACGCGCAGGACGTGCGGGTCGGCCGCGTGCCGGACGTGATGAGCACGCAGCTGGCCGGCAGCCTGGCCGCCGAAATGCACGCCGCCGGCGGCAAGCGCATCGACGAGGTGGTGATGAGCGCCGATGCCTCGCGCAGCTTCGCGGTGCAGGGCCAGGGCGGCGACCCGGCCCACCTGCGCGTGTCGGTGGATACCGCCGTAGCGATGAACACGCCGCTGGAGCAGAGCAGCCAGCGCATCGACCAGCAGGCCGCAGGTCAGCGCCTGGCGCTGGAACGTGACCAGCAGCTGGAACAGCAGCAGAACCAGACCCGCAGCCTGCAGGCCTGATCGGTATCACGGGAGCCGGTCACACCGGCTCCCGCCTCATGCCCGCACCCCCGCTCAGGGGCTGGAGGCTGCGACCGGTGCCGATGCCGCGCTGGTCACGAACAGATCCGGCCCCGAATCCGGGAAGCCGCCACAGGCACGATCGCCCGGCGCGACCGGATCACACGGCCACTGGCTGCGCGACACCTTCTCACGCAGCTCGAAGCGATCGCCGGTCCAGACCACGAAGGCCAGGTGCTCGCGGTTCCAGTCACTGAACGCACGCGGGCCGCTCTTCTGCGCTGCCTCCGGGTACTGCACGAACCAGCGCATCGCCGGGCCGAACTGCAGCTTGCTGTGATCCAGGGTGATCCTGCCCTCGCGCGCCTGCTGCCGCGCACGATCGGCCTCGGCCACCTGCGGCATGGCCGGCAATGCCTCGGCCGAGACATCCCTCGGTGCCGCATCGCCGCGGACCTGGTACACGCGCTGGCTGACGTAGGCTTCGCGGCAATCGCCGGCGGGCACGCGCACTGGCTCCGCTGCGCCCGCGTCCTGCGCAGGCGTGCGGTCACTGCACTGGAACGGCGCCGATACCAGGTAGAAGGTGCTGTCGGCATCACGTCCCTCCAGCGAACGCACCCAGACATCGCCCATGCGCACGAGGAAGTCCGGGCGCTGGCCGTAACCCGGCACGGCCTTGAACCAGACCTTGCGGCGCACCTCGCGTTCGCGCCAGCTGCGTGGCAGCAGGATGTCCTGCTCGGGCAACGCCACCAGCAGGGCCGCCAGGTGGTCCGGCATCTGCCCTTCGCAGGCGCCGATCAACAGATCGGCCTGGGTTGCCAGGCGCCCGGCAAGATCGACCGGGCAACGGGCGCCGAGCGCGCGCTCGGTGGCCTGCTCCGGTGGCAGCGGCACGATCGCCAGCGCCGGCGCTGCGGGAGGCGCCGCCGACACCGGCTCCGGCTCCAGCGCGGGCTCTGCGGATGCGGCAGGCACAGCGGGCGCGACCGGCGCGGCCGATCCAGGTGCCGGTACCGAGGTCGGCACCGGCGCGGCCGGGGGTGCCGGAGACGCTGGCGGCGCCGCCACGGCCACCGGCGCCGGTTCGGCGGCAAGCACCAGCTCAGCCGCCGCGGGTGCGGCGTCCGCCGCCGGCTCCGCGGCAGCGGGTGCCTGCGCGGCAGCGGGTGCAGCGTCCTGCGCCTGCGCCACCGCGGCGGCAAGCGTCAACGACAGCAACCAGATCGGCGGCAGGCCGCGCCTGGCCGCAGTGAGGCGGGCAACGGTGGGCCCGAGCTCCGGGAGAACGATTCGCATGTGGTGTCCTTACGTTGGGTTTCCATGTCGGCGCCCGCAGGCGCCACGCGTCGTGCGTCCAGCACCTGCGGGCCTCCACCCCACAGGCGCGCTCCGGGTCAAAGCGATCGCGAGCGCTGCTCCTGCTCGCGCGCGACCGAAGTCGCCTGATCCTGCTGCGCAGCGCTGGCGGCCAGCTGCTGGCTGCTCTGGGCCAGCGGCTGCTGGGCGGCCTGCTCCCGGTCCACGGCAGCGCGCAGCATGGTGGGGTCGCCCAGCGTGCCCTGCACCGCAAACAGCGTGCGGCCATCGTTGCCGGCCAGCAGATGGTCAATCCGCGCCATGCCAGCCTTGTGCGCGCCCAGCGCCAGTGCGCCAGCGGCATTGTCCAGCGCCTGCGCGCTGCCAAACCCGCCCTGCGGGCCCATCCGCTGCAACTGCCGGCGCGCATCGTTGAACAGCGCATTGCCGGGTTCGCCGGGATGCGACATGTCGCGCGGCGCATTCTGCGCCGGCGCACCGACTTCACCCCGGTCCAGTCGCGCCATCACGTCCGGCGTCAACTTCTGCTGCCAGGCATCGAAACGCTGCTGACGTGCCTCGATGCCATTCATCGCACCATTGATCGCACGCGTCGCTTCACGGACGTTCTCGCGGGCCGCCTCCGGCACGCGCGTCTGCCACTGCCACACCGCAATGCGGCCCGCGTGTTCGGGCTGCGCGGCCAGGTCCGGATGATTCACCAGATCCAGGTCCAGCGCCTTGCCGGCACGCTCGTAATTTTCCTTGCCGACCAGCGGCAGATAGCCGCGGCCGTGATACTTCAGCGCATCGCCCGGCGCATCGTTGCCCATGCGGCCGCCGTACATCAGTTCGGCCAGATTCTCCGGGCGCCCGCGCAGCGCCTCCTGGCGCGCGTTTTCAAGCGCGCCATTGCCATTGCGCCACGCCGCCTCCACCGGGATCTGCGAGATGCCCCGGGTGAAGTTGAAACTCTCATTGAGCCGGCTCAGGCCACGGGACTCATGCCCGGCCTGCGCCATGAAGTTGGCCAGTTCCCGGGACGAGGTGATGCCGGCCTCCGTGGCCTGCCGCAGCAGCTGCGACTCTCTATCCTGCGACACGGTCAAACTCCTGCTCGATCATCGTGGGGTACTCCTGCCTCCTCACCAGCACGGCACTCAGGGCAAGCACACGTCGGCCACCACCGACGGATCGAAATCCTCGAAGCGCACCCGGCCCAGCTCCGCCAGCGAGAAGTCACGCGTATGGGTGGCTTCGGTCTCGGTATCGATCACCCGCCGCTGCACGCCATGCACCCAGCACGCGCGCTCCGCCGGTGCGTAACGGAAGGTATAGGTGCTGCTCCAGCGCTCGCGGCTGCCGCCGTTGGTGATCACGCTGAAAGCGCCATCCTCGATCGTCACATAGGCGAACGGATCGCCGGCGATGCCGCCGCGCGTTGAACACGGCACCAGCTTGTCGTTGCGTGCGGCCAGCTGCCATTGCCCGGCACCGTCGCCCAGCAGCAGCAACAGCACGCGGTTGGGCCCATGCTCCCCCGCCACCAGGCCGTCCGGCGCAGGCTGGTCGATCACCAGCAGCTGGTCCTCAATGCCATTGCCGGTGAGATCGCCGCGCACGGCCTCCAGCAGGTTCGCGCCGGATGGCACGAACGCCAACGCATTGTCCATGTTCGCGCTACTGCCCTTCTCCATGCCCTGCAACTCCTTCAATCCCGTCCTGCCAATACCCGTGCGACGGTGAGGAACCCCTGCGATGCGCTGCAGGCCACCCGGTCCGCCAGCGCGGATGATAGCCCCGGCCCTGCGGCGTCCGCGATAGTCATAAGCGTCACCCGCACGGCGGGTCGTCAGAGTCCTCATGGACGGAAAAGCTCCTGCCTTCGATGGCGACAACGCGTCGGCTTTTTGACGCGCTCGCAGCTTACTTCGAGAAGCCCGGGGCGTCGAAGGGGGCCCGGATTGAAAAGCGCACTTGATCACAGAAAAAGCGCGGTTATCGTGAACGCGTGCCGACTCGATCGCCAAGGCCGCGGTAGCCCCCTGCGCGAGGACGCCGAACCCCACCGTGCCCGATCACCTGACCCGGGGCTGTCGATATCGGCTGGCACGCATTTCGTTTTTGACCTGTTGTGCGGCCACCAGAACGACCGCACGCCCGCAACAGCGGGATGTTGCCGCCGGCACCATCGCACCAATGAAGCAGCACCGGTAGGTTTTCGTCCGCACCGCCCCAGGACCCGGGGCACACCGCGGAACAGGATCTTCGATGCACGCCCCCTACCCAGCCGCCACCGGCGCCCTTCCCCCCACACCCTCAGCCGCACGCCCTGACCGCGCCTGCACGCAGCTGCATGGCGGCCAGCCGTGAACCCGCCGGCCGTGAACGAGCACGACCTCGATGCCCTGGTCGCGCGTACCGCGCTGCTGATGGCGCAGTTCCAACGCATGCAGGCCGACCTGGAGCAACAGCAGTCACAGGCCATTGCCTCGCTGGAGCAGCTGTCGCGCATCCTGCCCGTGCAGCTGCGCTCCAGTGCCGACGCGGCACTGGGTGCCGTCGGCCGCGAAGGCGCCGCCATGGTCCAGGGCGCTCTGCAGCAACCGCTGAAGGCGTATGAGACACAGCTCGCACAGTCGGCCACGCGGCTGGCCGACAGCGCGCAGACGCTGGCAGGCAGTATCGATCAACAGCGGCGGGTGGCGCGCAGCGTGGCCTGGAAAAGCGTCGCCAGCGCGGTTGCGGCGGTGTCACTCGTGCTCGGTGGCGGCGCTTGGCTCGGTACCCGTTACCGCGCCGACCTGGAGCGCGACCGCATCCAGGCGGAACTGATGCGTGCCTACAACCAGGCTGACGTCGTGCTCTGCGGCAAGCCACAACGGCTCTGCGCCAACGTCGACAGCAAGGGGCCGGCCTATGGCGAGGGTCGCCGCTACCGGCCGGTACGACCCCGCCCCTGAGCCACGCTGGCCCCCACGGACCCGGGACCCCGAAACAAGGATGATCGATGCCCCCTATTGCCGCACTGCGGCCAGCCCGGCCCTGGCTGGCCGCCGCTGTTCTTGCCGCCAGCAGTTGCCAGCCACAGCGCCCCGCAGTCTTCGCCGAGAACCCCTCGCCCACACGTGCGCTGCCGATCCGGATCCGGGCAATCGACGCCCCGGTGGCCGTCCCCGTCCCAAAGATCTTCGTACGCTACGACATCGACGCACGCTGCGTGCCACACGCATTGCCGGGCAACAGCGGCAGCGCAGAGACGGCGGTCTTCTGGCTGCAGTACCGGGCGCATCGCATCAGCAGCACCGCGTTCAGCAGCGTGGTGTTCGAGGACGGCATGGCAGACCTCGCTCATGCCGGTGCAGGCCAATGCCGTTGGACCCTTGGCATCGTCCAGGCCGCCTTCCCGTTCGTCAGCGGCCAGCGACTGATACATGCCAGCGCCAGCGCTTCGCTGCAGGAACTGACATCGCCGGAGCCTTCCATCACCTACGTCCGCACAGCGCTTCCGCCACTCAGCGGTCACCGCCGGCCGGCGTGGACCAACACCTGGCCCGCGGCTGCGTTTCTCCGACGACCCGACTTCCAGCGCGAGGCGTTCTTCACCATCGAGATCTCGCGGAACGATGAAGCCGGCCAGAAACCCGCACCCACGCAGCTGCCATGAGGTAGGGCGCTGCGCCGCGTTGGCCACGCCACGCAGCCGCTTGAACGCACCGTTCGGCACTGTCGGATCAGGCACGCTCATCGAGTCGCAACTGCCTCGCTCGCAACGCCGTTGTGTGACCAATTGTGCACAACTGCCCGGGTTTCCAGTCGGAAGGCGAAGCGTCCCGGTGAGTGTCTCTACGCTGTGCTGTGCAGCGGCCAGCGCATTGGCCGTATGGAAACAGGACTCCCGATGCCCCTCACTCCCTCACGTCTGAGCGCACTCATAGCGATTGCGACAACGCTGATGGCCCTCACCGGCTGCAAGGAACGGACCTATCCCACCTATCGGGAGAATCCCACCCCGAAGTCTGCAATCCCGATCAGGATCAAAGTGACTGATGCACCGGTGGATGTACCGGTTCCCTCAGTCTTTGCTCAATTTGAGATCGACCCGCTATGCCTGCCACCGACCAAGAGGTTCACGGGTGCTCAACTCGCCCCGCGCACCCACAAAGTCAGGTACCCCGCGAAGAGAATCAGCGATACCCAGTTCATCAGCACGGTCTTTGAGGACGCGATGGAGATCGCTGATTACCACGGACGTGGGGCATGCACCTGGACGATGAGCTTCATAGAAGCGTCGTTTCCATTTGTGATCGATAATCGAAGAATCGGTGTGTCGGCAGCCACCACCCGCGATGAGTTGGCCTCCCTGACCACTGAAACAATCCGCGTTAGGAAGGTCCTTTCTCCGCTACATCCAGATCAGCTGCCCGCTTGGGCCGGAACATGGAACTCAACCGCATTCAAGAATCGGTCTGATCTCAATCCGGCCGACTTCTTCACCATCGAAATTTCCGTGGAAACCGGAGGATCGAACCAGTGAGATCGAAGCGCCAGGTCGGACCGCTCTACGCTGATCTGAGCACCGCCACAAAGATCGGCTGGGCGAAAACAGGACGTTCGATGAATCTCATCCCCTCACACTTGCCTGCGCTTGTGGCAATTGCGACAACGCTTTTGGTCGCAGCGGGCTGCAAGGAACGAACCTATCCCACCTATCGCGAGAATCCCAGCCCGAAGGCCGCAATTCCGATCAGGATCAAAGTGACTGATGCTCCGGTGGAGGTGCCGATTCCAAAGGTACTTGTCCAATACCAGATAGACCTCCTCTGTCTGCCGCCCATCAGCAACTTTGCAGGCGTGCATCTCGAACCGAAGACCCATTGGATCGAGTATCCCGTGCAACGCGAAAGCGATACCGAGTTCAGAAGTGTGGTCTTCGAGGATGGCATGCAAGTTGCCGACTACTACGGCCACGGGCTATGCAGCTGGACCATGTCACTCGTACAGGCGGCATTTCCCTTTCAAGTAGGTTCTCGACCAATCGTTGCCGCGGCAGGTGGAATGACAAGAGATCTCGCTTCGCAAGGCTTGCAGAGAACCTATGTAGAGAGAGCGCTAACTCCACTGAGCCGTCTACAGCCATCCGGCGCTGCATACACCCTTTCAAGCACCCTCTACGACAAGCTTCCCGAAGCCGAACGAAGCAGGTACTTCGCAGTGGACGTCTTCATTCCGACTGAAGAGGAACATCAATGAGATCCATCGAAAACGCCGCGCTATCCAACGCAATCTACGACACCTCAGATTCAAGAGACCCACGCGGCGTCGAATGGAAGATCGTTGGTGGAACAAGGTACGAGGTAATCGCAAGGCTCAGCTCGAAGAATGGGTACCAAGGAGCGATATATCGCAATGAGACCACCAATGAAGTCATTGTCGCCCATCGAGGTACCGAGCAACCCTTTGTCGACGGTGCCGTCGACGCCATGATGGTCACCACACGATTGAACGCCCAGCTCGATGATGCACTGGCACTTACACGTGAGGCATTGAGAATTGCTGAAGAGCGCAGCATCGGCCCTGTGTACGTCACCGGCCACTCGCTCGGCGGCACCCTGGCCCAGATCAGCGCCCACCACTACAACCTTCCTGGCGACGCCTTCAATCCCTATGGGGCAGCCAGCCTCGGTCACCGTGTACCCGAGGGCTCGCCTGCCAACGCGGCCCCGTTTACCAATCACGTGATGGCCGGTGATGTGGTCAGTGCGGCCAGCCCGCATTATGGGAAGGTGGAAATATACGCGCTGCCCGCAGAACTGCAGACGCTTCGCCACGCCGAGCAGCGCCGAGGCGCTTCTCACTGGATCGCGCCGGGCCTCAGTCTTCGACACCTGCATGCCGGCGCGGTGGCGGTTGAGCTGATGGACTCACACAGCATGGATCACTTCGTTGACCGCATGACGCCACACGGACCGGTTGAATCGGTTCTAGAGGATCCACGCCTGCGCATCATCCACCCCGAGGACCAGCGCCGCGTGGATGACTATCGGCAAAGCGTGCAGCACATCCGTGCCGGCGCCACCCTGCTGATGGGCGGCGTGCCAGGCCTGGCGCGTGATGGCATCAATCACCTCCGCGGCACAGATACCCCAGGTATTCACGCGCATCGCGAGGCGGATGCCGTGCAACGGAGCGCAGAAGCGCTGAAGCCTGGACATCGTTTCTCACCCGAGACCGACCACAGTGCCGGCCCCTTGCAGAGCGATCCGAAGATGCACAAGCGAAGCCCGACCCAGGAACGGGTGCAGTCGCTCTTGGATGCCTTTGAGCGCAACGACGAGCAGAGCGCTCTGCAGATGATCCGGCAACTCGCCGAGCATCCAGCCGCGCAAGCCATGCAGGCGCAAGCCAGCGAGGAAGCGGAGCGGCTGGAGCGGAGAGCTGCGCTGCAGCTTCAACAGGCGCAGCAGGAGAACGAGATCCAGGCTCAGGCGCAGCGTGGTATGCGGCGGTGATGAAATGTAATCGATACACGCCGCACCCTACCCGCAAGCAAATAGCCTTAGCTTCAGCGGGTCATCACAAGGAGCAGCTTGAACGGATGCCAGCGCTCATCTGTGCCTACCCAATTCGAACCAGAAAAGGACCACCATTTCTCCGAACGGGCAAAACGCAGGCCGTGGGAAGCAAGATCCACTGATGGTGTGCAATGCGACTACCCATCACTGTCCAGCCGCGCCTCGGCTGCCAATAGGTTTCAGCAAGAACAGAGAGAGGATCAACCGCGAAGGTACCGCAAGACTCTCCGACATAAATCGTCAGCGAGGCGATTCATTCACTCCAGCATGGCAGGAGCGCCCGCGAATTTTGTTCAGAAGCTGCTGTATACGGGCAAGGAGCACTCAGAGTAGGCGACAGCACAGGCTTCACCTCTCGCGTCCGTACATTTCTCCTTGGCCAACTTGATCGCCGTGGCTTTATCCACTGCAGAGGTGATTGAGCCTTTGCCACGCCCCGAAGAGGGGACCACATAAGCGACGCATTGATTGTAGTAGCTGATCGACACTCTGCAGTCTCTCGCGCCCTCTGCCTGACAGCGCGCAATCGACAGTCGCTCCGCCTCCTGCTTGGTTGCCTGTCCCATACTTGTACCCACAAGCGTGGAGCTGACGGACTCTGCAATTGCACCCCACCGCGTCATCCACTCACCCGCAGGAGCAGAAGGCGAACCTCCGCCTCCACTCCCACCAGGGATAGGAGCACAGCCTTGTACACCCTGACCACCGATGGGATAGAAGCCGGCAGGGCAATTCCCCTCTGCCCAAGCATCACCGGACGAGAGGCCCACCAATCCCAGAAAAATCAAAGCACCTAGAACGCGCATTGCGCCGACTCCAATTCATTTACGCTACGTTGCCCGCATTTCCACGCTGGCCAGGTTGAGTGGGCGAATCGACACCACTGTTGAACCTCGGCATAGCCTGATGCACCGGAACTCCAGAGCGCACCTATCTATTCTCCAGCCGCGATGTCTTTCCTACAGCTTAACCAGTCGAATGCGAACTCAGCGCTGAGTGTTCCGCCAAATAGCTCAGCACGCATTTCCAACGGACTCGCTCCAGAAGACAATTTCCCCACTTCTAAACAGAGCGCCTCACGCCCGATCTGAGCCAATCAAGAAGAACCTTCTCAGCGGAATGATCTGAACTCAGACATACTGCAAGCGGAATAGACCAGCTCACAGGTCAGCCCACGCCCCTGATCTCTACATCCTTGAAGCGCCTTCAACTGCGCCTCTCGCTGTGTTGGCGCTCTAAATGAGTAGGTTTCACCACCACCATTTTCCCTGTATTCCTTTATTCCCGGACCTGCAAGAGCCACACATTGATTATGATAATCAATGAGAACCCTGCAGCTCGCCCCGCCCGCTTCAGCACATGACGCCAGCGCTGCTGAAACTGCCAGAGCCTTTGAATTCTTTGATTCCGAGACACCAATTGCCGTCGGAACTCCTGACTTGCCCGCCGCTCCCTGAGCAATTGCTCCCCATCTATTTACCCATTCGCCAGTCGGCACTGGGGCGCTCGGCTGAGCAGCGCCGCCTTGCCCATGCCCGCCAGGAATTGGCGCACACCCACCGACGCCATGTCGCTCGTCACCGACTGGGACTGACCTGGGGGGCAGCGCCCTTCGGCCATTACGAGATCGGAGGTGAGCAGGAGCATTAACAGCAGTAGTGCCTTCATATATCTATCAACCATCCCGTCAATCAGCGCAAACTCAAGATTCGGCCGTTGGATACCGGCCATAATCCTGCTTCATAGACCCAGCCGGTTCGCCGCCACAACCAGCGACCTATCCAATGTCCAAATTTCATGAAGATGCAGGACTATGCTCCTTGCTCTGCGCCGGCGGGTCGCCTCCTGCCGGCTGCGCCCTTGCATCAGGTGCTTGCGCCACCGGACCGCCGCCAATCTGCCAGGAAGCAAGGGAGCAAGGAAGCAAGGAAGCAAGGAAGCAAGGAAGCTATGCCAGACATGATGAGGATGTCAGCATCAACTCCGCAATAGAAAAATGTCCATCGTGGTCGTCACGCTGTAGAAGGGCCACAAACTGGCTGGAAATCCGTATCAAAGTGCGGACGAAGCGCTAGCTCAGGTCGTCCGTTGCAGGGGCATATGCGACAAGCAGCTCACAACAGGAACAACCTCGGAAGCGAATTCAGCGCCGAGTGTGCCACTGGAGAAGCACATCGCGCCGTTCCGATAACTTCGCCACGGAAAGCAAATGACCTGCTTCCAAGCAGGCCAGTTCAAATTCATTCAAGCTGCGAGATGGAGAATTACCGAGGGAAAACCCTTTCAACTCAACGAAATGACTTGAATTCAGACATACTGCATGCCGAGTATATCAACTGGCAGCTCGTCACTTTGCCACCTGCCCGACACTCACGGATGGAGTTTAACTTTGCCTCCGCCTCCGATGGAGCTCGTGACGAGTATGTAGCCCCACCTCTCAATCTGTACTCGCTTACTTCAGGCCCGGCGAGTGCAACACATTGATTGTGGTACTCCATAAGAATTTTGCAGTTCACTCCCCCGCCCTTACCGCATTGCGACAGCGCGATCGACGCAGCCTCCCCCTTCGAAGCCCTTGACTCGGACACACCAATCGCAAGCATCGCTCCGGGAGCTGGCGAAGCATCTTGTGCAATCGCCCCCCAGCGAGTCTCCCATTCTCCGGTTGGCACTGGAGGAGCGCTCACTTGGCCGCTGCCTTGCCCCGGCCCACCAGGAATTGGAGCACAACCGCCAACCCCTTGACGATCGTCGCCAATCGGGTACTGGCCCGGCGGGCAGCGCCCTTCAGCCCACGCAACTGACGGAGCCATAAACAGAGCAATCAGCAAAAAAATTCTATTCATAGCGACCAACTCCAAGCGATCTTCTCAACTTCCACCGTGCACACCAGCATTCCCGAATTTACCTGTCTGCTGCCCACCTACGCCGGAATTTTGGCTACCCATGACCGCATACCCCGCACCGGCCCCAGAATTTCCACTTGCAGTACTGGCGGCACTAACATCCTTGCTCTGCGCCGGCGTATAGCTTCCCGGCGGCTGCCCGCTTGCGCTGGGTGCTTGCGCCACCGGACTGCCACCAATCTGCGAGTAAGCCATGAAGCTACCCAGTGTGCCCTGGAAGAACATGGCCGCCATCGGCGGAGAGGTCAGGATCAGCGTCGTCAGGATCAGGCCCATGCCGCCCTGCTGCAGCGCCATGCTCGACATGCCTTCAGTGAAGTTGTCTCCCATAAGGCTACCCACCAATGCCGAGCCCCAGAACGCCAAGGCAACTTTGGCCACCAGCTTCATGGCAATGGCCGTCATCGCCGCGAGCACCGCCATCGAGAACATCGTACCTATGCCATACAACAACCATTTCTGGAAAAGTTGCTTGGTCTGATCAAATAGCAGACACAGAATGAACAGTGGCCCAAGGCCAATGAACAACGCCAATGCCACCTCGTACAGGAGCAGCATCGAGCCCGCCGTAACGGCCGGCCCGCCGGTGCCCATTCCGATGAACCACATGGCGCGCGTCTTGGCGTTGTCCAAGGTAACGTCACCCATCACATCCAGGGCATCGACCGAGGACAGCGCCAACTGCATGTAGCCAAGATTCTCATCGATGAGATCCTCCGGCGAATCCTTCTTGCCGGTGATGACATGGGTGATCTCGTTCTTCACGTCCTTGTTGAGGAAGGTGTGCAGATCTCGCCCGAACATCGCCATGGTGGTGGCCACAGAGACGATCAGCGCTGCCTTCGCCATGTTGGTAACCAGCACCATCATTGAGTCCCGGCTGCGTCCGGTCACAATGCGGAAGCCCTGGATAAATACCCAAAGCGTCATCAGCGTCAGCGCGATGGCACCCACCCACTTCATCATTCTTCCCAGCAGATCAACACCGAAATCCGCGATTTCCTTGTGCAGGTAATCGAGGATCAGCCGGAAGAACACGAAGTCGCCAACGGATGACGACACGTGCAGGTTCTGCAGCATATCCAGTGCATTCGTACCGAACATGCCGACTCCCATCCCTAGACCCATAACTTCACCCAATAATTAAGTACAACCGGACCGAAGCGGCCCTCGACTTCAGTTCGAAAGCGCAGCCTTGAGGGCTGCCGCCTTTACAATTGTTCCGACGGGCGACTGGGTTCCCTTCAGGGCGCGCTGGGTCAGCATCTGCTGCATGCGGGTCAGCGCCTGGATCTGCCTGTCGTAGCCGCCGATCTTCTGCTCCCACGCCGCGAAGTCCGCCTGCATGTAGGCATCGGTCACGGCCGTATTCGCGACAGTCTCAGACAACGCACCTTCGGTGTTGAACAGGGAGCGGATGTCCTTGATCCTGTCCAGCACCTTGCGCATGTCCGGCATGGTCTTCTGCACAACCTGCACAGTTTCGTTGTAGCGCTGGTTCTCCAGCATCTGGATCGCTGCGCAGATGTTCCGCTGCTGCGCCGCAATGTCTCCACCCGGATTCATGTCCAACGCGGTCAGGATGCCGGACAGACTCATGATCGAACCGGCACCGCAGCGCTCGGCCACATTCCATTCGGGCAGCACCGGCTTCAATTTGACGCCGGTCGGCATGATCGGCGAGGCAATGATCTGCTTGAACTTGGCCAGCTTCTGCGCCCAATTGTCGGTCGTATCGATGAAACGCTGGGCCTGGGTTCCGTATTCGGCAAGCGCTTCGGCCTGGGCCGACAGCGTGTGGAACTCGGTCAGGGTGCTGTTGACGGTATTAAGACCCACTTCGACAACCGGAATCGTGTACCCCTTTACCGGAAGGCCAAGCATCAGCGCCATCGAGCAGGCAAGCGCTGCGACGCGCACCTTCGATGCGGCGCTCGGCGTTCTGGTTGCGCGGTTAATGGCGTCCATCTTCGTCTCCATCGAATTCAAGGTAATTGCTTTGGTCAGGTTTCGAGTGATCTTCATGCCGCAACCTCACTGTTGTTTGCTGACTTTCCCGAGCCCTTGCGGTTCTTGTAGAAATCTTCCAGCCACTGCTCCGGGGTGAGCTCGTCCACGGTGATCCGGTTGCGGGTGGCTGCGCTCTGCAGCACGCGATGCATGATGTCGATGTTGTCGGTCGAGGCCGAGATCACCGACAGGATGTCGTCCATGCCGCGCAGGTTGAGCTGGCAGACGCTGGAGGCATGCCCCTGCTTGACCAGGAAGCAACGCGAGCGCTCGTCCAGCGCGGTGACCACCTTGAACTCGGCCTCGGTCAGCTTCAGGCCATCCATGTAATCGCTCTTGCTGGCGTTCGGGTTTGGCAGCAGGATCAGCGTGGCGGTCTGCTCGATCAGCGCGGCAGAGATGTCGCTCTTCAGTGCATCTTCCGGGCTCTGGGTGGCGAAGATGCCCAGACCATTCTGCTTACGGATGGTCTTCTGCTTGTTCTTGGCGAATTCCTTCAGCCCGCCCTCGCCGTCCAGGATCTTCCAGAATTCGTCCATCACGTAGATCAGCGGGCGGCCGTCGATCAGCGACTCGAGGCGGTGCAGCAGGTAGTTGATCACCGGCACCCGCACTTCGGGGTTGTCGATGATGTCGGTGTAGTCGAAGCCGATGATGTTGGCCTTGCTCAGGTCCACCGTATCGACCGGGTTGTCGAACACCCAGCCCAGCGAGTTGCCGGAGGTCCAACGGCGCATGCGCGCGTACAGGCCGTCATCGCCCATGTTGGGCAGGCTCTTCTGGAAGTTGGTCATGCTGCGCAGGTGCATCGGCGTATCCAGCATGCTCTCCACCGCGCGGTAGATGTCTTCTTCCTCGCGTGCGCTGTACTCGCGCTTGCCGGCCAGCACCTTGATCAGGTCGGCCAGGAACTGCACGTTGGCTTCATTGTTCTCGCACTGGAACGGATTGAAGCCGGTCGGCGCACCGTTCTCCAGCGCCAGGTAGTTGCCACCGCAGGCGCGCACGAAGATCTCCGCGCCGCGATCCTTGTCGAAGAAGAAGATCGTCGGCGAAGGCTCGTACTTCTGGACCTGGCTGAGCAGGAAGTTGATCAGCGCGGTCTTGCCGGTACCGGACTTGCCGATCACCATCGTGTTGGCGATCGCCTTCTCACCCAGCGAATTCTCCGATGGATGGGTGGCATGGAAATTGAAGTAGTACGGCTGGCCGTTGGTGGTCTGCAGCGTGGTGACACAGTCGCCCCAGGGATTGTTGTGCTGCTTGCCGGTGGCGAAGTTGTGCAGCGGCGACAGGCCCAGGAAGTTCAGCGAACTGACATTGGCCAGGCGCGTGCGGTAGCGCCAGTTGCCCGGCAGCTGTGAGTAGAACGAGGAGGTGACCGCGAGGTCTTCCTTGGTCGATACGAAACCGGCATTGGACAGCTCGGCGCGGGTCGAGGCCACGTTCTGCGACAGCTTGGCCTGGCTGTCGCCATACACTGCCATGATGAAGTGGTACTCGCCCAGCACGAAGTTGCCGGACGACAGCTGGTCCATCGCCTGGTCGAGTTCGACGATCTGGCTGACCGCCTTGTCGCCGGAAGAGATCATCATGCCCTTGGTGCGGTCCAGCACCTTCAAAGCGTCCTGGCGCCCCATCGGGCTGAACGAATGGGTGATGACGTATTCGTAGTCCAGGTACTTCAGGCCATTGAGAATGCCCGGGTAGGTTCCCTCGGCATACTCCTTGATGTTCAGGATGGCGCCGAAGTGGTTGGCACCATTGGGGGTATTGATTGCAAAGTCGCCGGTCTTGGCCGAGAACATGTGGCGGCTGACCGGCAGGTAGTCCTTGATCGGCGCCGACAGCACCGGCACCGGCTCATCGATGCGGTTGATCAGGTAGCCGAACAGTTCCAGTGTTTCCGAGAACACCACGCCGTTCTTGGCTTCATACATGCCGAGGCGATACGGCGCGTAGTCGCGGATCACCGCCTCGACGTTGCCGGCCAGCTCCATCAGCTTCTCGACCGCCTGCTCCTCCGCAGCACGCAGCTTGTCCACGTTCGCGGACTTTTCCACGAAGCGCTTACCCGCCACCACCGGCCGGTAGAGCATGGTCAGGTACAGCTCGTTCTGCATGATGCGCTGCGAGGACAGCATGCCCATGTACTGGTCGGACACGTCCTGGTTGAAGCGCTGCCGATAGTGGCTCTTGCCCTTCAGCGTGCGGCGGCGGCGGATGTCATGCACCCAGAAAGCGACGTTGACGAAGTCGGGGGCGCGCAGCGTCTGCAGCAGGCGATTGAACGTATTGTGCCGATGCTCGAGCTCCCATTCCTCGCGGCCGACAAACGGCAGCCCTTCCAGATGCCAGGTCAGCAGATAGTCGCCGCCCGTGGTCTTGACCACGTTCGGGGCGACATGCGACGACAACGGGATGAACTCACTGATGGAGGTGTCAGGGCTGAACATACGACTGCTTCCAAAGAGGTAGTGCCAAGGAGTCTCGAAGGACCCGGCGGGCGCGGGCGCCCGCCGGGCCGGTTCCGGACCTCAATCCATTCGGGCCGGCTTGTTGCGGTAATGGTTGGGGTTGAATACCCACATGCCATCGTGTTCCGGCACGTTGCGCACCTTCAGCTTGAACATCAGGCGCAGGCCCAGCAGCCGGAAGATCATTTCGTCACGCTTGGCCATCTGCCGCATGATGAAGATCGCCACCGGAATGGTGAGCAGGAACCAGAAGTTCGTGTACACGCTGAGCAGCAGCAGCCCACCCGCCACCATGAAAAATGGCAGGTAGGGCACGCCCAGGAACATCGCCGGGCGCGTGCAACCGCGGAACAGGACGTTCTTATGCACTGTAGTACTGGATCGCGTTGTTGATCAGGTAGTAGGTCGTGCCGCCACCGGTGCACTTGCCATCGCTGCCTTCACCCAGCAGCATGCGCGCGATCTGGCCAGCGGCGCCGATCAGCACGCCGCCGATCAGGATCGGGGCGACGTCGGCAATGCGCTTGTGGGCAAACGCGATCTGGTAGCCGGCAAAGATCACCGCGATGGTCACCACGGCGATGGACGCCATGTTCAGCAGGCCATTGATGTTGGAGAAGAAGCCGCAGACCTTCTTGTCGGTGCCGCCGAAGTCGGTGCCGCTGGCGAACACCTGCGGGGCAAACACGGCGCCAACGAACAGCGTGGCCATCAGCAGGGTCTTCAGCGTGCGCTGGGCCTGGACGAGGTCGAGATTGGATCGCTTCATGGATTGATTTCCTTGTTGATGGACTAACACAACTGAATGGGCCTGGCGGGCGCCGGGCCGAACCACGACTTCGTCAGAACACGAAGGCCGCATCCCCTGCGGGAATCTGCTGGACCGGTGCGGCCTGCACCGGCGCGTTGTATGGATCTCCAGTCCCGGCCACGGGCTGGTTGCGTTCGCTCCAGGGCCGCAGCATCACCGGACCGTCGCTGCTGGCGCCTGCCGCACCGGGCAACTGCTGCGGCATGGCCATCGGCTGCGCGGCCCCCTGTCGTGGCAGTTGCTGAGGGAGACCCGCGGTTTCCTGCTGCGGATAGGCACCGACCTGGGCCGGCTGCGCCTGTGGCTGCATCATCCGGTCCACCGAACCCAGCACCACCTTGGACAGCGCCTGGTCGGCGATGTTCAGCAGGCTGCCGCGGGCCATGGCACCCGCCGACGGATACACCACATAGGCGCGCGCCGGATCTTCCGACGGCACGTAGACCGGGCCACTGGCCTGGGCCACGATGCGCGCCTGCGCCGGCGATGCCAGCTGCGGGTGATGCTCGACCTTCACGCTGCGGCGCTCGCCGCGGCTCACCACGTCGATCGGGGCGACGCCGTTGCTGGCCACCTGCTGCCCGCGACGGATCGAGTCATAGACCTTCTGCACGTAGCCGTGGCGGAAACCGGTCTCGAAATTGCCCGAGTAGTAGCAGCTGAACGATTTGCCCCAGTCGCCGCCGGAGCGCTTGTAGCACTCGGCCAGGATGCGCGAGCCGGCCTGCAGGTTGGGGCACTGCTGGAAGGCCTTCTCGTACGAGTCCAACCCGTACTTGCCAAGGTTGTAGCGGTTGACCTGGGCCAGGCCGATCGAGAAGTTGTAGCCCTTCTCTTCCAGCATGCGCACCGTCGCCAGCGCTTCATCCAGCGCCTTGGGCTGGCGCACCAGCGCGCCCCCCACCACGCCGATGGCGTAGGGATTGCGCGACGATTCGACGTTGATGACGTGCTGCATCACGTCCATCGATACGGCCATCTCCGGGCACGCCATCATTTCCAGTCCTGGCAGCATCCTTCAGCCCTCCTGCCCCTGGGCACGCCCAGGATTGAAGTCGATACCGGTGATATAGCGCGAACCGGCATGCGCCTTGATATGCACGACGATATCGATCGTCATCATCAACAATCGCTTGATCACATTGAACTCCAGGCCCGAGCCCTCGGCCGAGGCCTTCACCATCAGCGCCAGCTGATCCCAGGTCTGTTCCGGGCTGCCGGCATGGCAGCTGGTGATGGAACCGGGGTGACCGGACGCGCAGTTGCGGATGAAGTAGAACGCTTCATCGCCACGCAGCTCGGCGAGGATGATGCGTTCGGGCTTCATGCGCAGGCAGGCTTCCATGCAGCTCTTGGCGCTGACGTTGCTGGTGCTCTGCCCACCCTTGGAGTACAGCAGGTGCACCACGTTGGGTTGGGTCAGAAACAGCTCGCGCGCGTCCTCGATCGTGACCAGACGCTCGCTGTCCGGAATATGATTCACCAACGCCTTCATGAAAGTGGTCTTGCCGCTACCGGTCGCGCCCGACACCACGATGTTCTTGCGGTACATCACCGCGCGCCGGAAGAACTCGGCGTATTCGCGCGAATGGCGCAGCTCCAGCAGCTCGCGGTCCTGCTCGCTGAGGGAACCGTCGCTTTCCAGGATCTGGTTGAAGAAGCCGTCTTCGTGATACTGGCTGAGCGACTTGGTGTGCTTGGACGGCAGGCGGATGGTGATCGACACCTTGCCCGCGTCGCACGCCGGCGGGATCACGAACTGCGCACGCTGGCCCGTGGGGAACGTGAGCGAGACCACCGGATCGGCATCGGTGATGCGCTGGCCGGTGTTGCTCTCGTTCACCACGGCGGTGCAGAACTGCCGGGCCCGCTCGAAGGTCAGGCCCGGCACGTCCACCCGCTGCCACCCTGCCCGGGTTTCCAGGTACAGCTCACCGGGACGGTTGATGCAGATTTCCGTCACTTCCGGCGAGGACATGTACTCGGCGATGCCCAGCACTTCGTACTGATAGCGCAGGAAATCGCTGGAGACGAGGGCGAGGGGTGACACTTCGGCGTCCATGGTCGTTCGTTGGGTTACCGGCGGGGATTGAGCACATTGGTGAAGTCAACGTCCTTGGCGACGTAGACGTTCACGATCGTGCCCTGGTTGATGGTGACGGTCGGCGGACGACGGTTGCTGCTGAGTGCCTCGTTGGCCAGGCGCTCCATCGTGCGCGCGGTGGCACTCTCATACGGCGACTGCACCGTCATGCCGTTATTGGCGATGGTGGTCGTCTCCGGACCGTGTTCGGCGGCCGCGTACTTGAAGGCATCCGAGATCAGGCTGATCATCAGCGCCGAGGCGATGCGGCTGCCCCAGTGCGCGCTGTACTGGCCCGGATGACCGGCGCCGCCCAGCTGGTCCACGCCCGGGCTGGACATCGCCACGTCAATGCCGTTCGGGGTGGTGATCCGATCCCAGATCACTTCCACGCGCTTGCCGATCGGGCCGCCACCATAGGCGCCGTAGATCTTGGAGCCCTTCGGCAGCAGCAGGCTGCGACCGTTGATCGAGTACACCGGCTCGGTCAGCAGGCACGAGGTATAGCCGGCAAGATCGGAAATGATGCGGGTTTCCAGCACGCAGCGCAGATAGGTGCCGCGCACCAGCAGCGCATCGGGGCTGCGGATGTAGGTCGCGCTGGAGACATCGTCCACGTCGGGACCACGACGCACCCGCTGCGATCCCTGCTGGCCCGGCATCATGTTGGCCAACAGCGCCTGCCGGGTCTGTTCGTCGATCGCACTACGCTGGGGCTGCTGACCACGGTTTCCCGCCGCCAGTGCAGCATCCTCGGCGCCCGCCATCCGGCGCTCCAGCAGCGTCGGCCCGCGGGGTTCGACGGCATCCGGACGGGATGCGATCGGAACCAGCTGCGGACCCTCATCCTGCTCCACCGGCGGCAGCATCGGGATGGCTTCCGCGGCGGCCGGCGGCGCCTGCTGCAGCGGCGCAGCATCCGGCAGCAGCGGCGTGCTGGCACGCGCCACATCCGGCGCCTTCTGCGCAGTGTCACTGTCGTCCTGGCCCTTGCGGAACAGCAGGAAGCCCATCGCCACCAACAGCACCACGATGCCGCCGAGGAACAGCAATGCCTTGCGGTTCAGGCGCTGCTCGTCGGCCGAGCGCAGCTGCGGTGCAGCCGCGTCCAGATCCGGTGCAGGCTCGGCCTGGGCGCTGCCGAAGTACGGGTTCGACGGTGCGTCCGGAGTGGCCTGCGCACCGTACGGGCTCTGGCTCTCGTCGCGTCCGTTGTTCGGGTCGTTTCCGGGAGTGTTCTGCTGGCTCATTTCTTCACGTTCCTTCGCAGGCCGACGACGAAGTCGCCGTGGCGGATGACCAGGTACGGGTACGTCCCGTGCACGATCAGCGTATTGCCTTCAACCGTGGTGTTGACCACGAAGTCTTCACCGTATTCCGTTTCGCGGCCGAACACCGCCGGGAAGATGCCGGTCTTGTACTCCGGCGAATTGGGCAGCTTGAGATAGGTGAAACGGCTGTCGTCGTAAGCGTTGACCGGAATCAGCCACCCCATCTTCTTCGCCTTGCTGGTCGAATAGGAGTAGTTGAAGTTGTACTGGCGATCCTTGGCCAGCTCCGAGCTCAGCAACGGCTTGGCTTCCTCCTCCACCGCCTCCTGGGCGACACCGAACACGGTGTCGTTGGGATAGACGAAGGCGATCTTGTACTGCACGCCGGCGCGGCGGGCCTGTTCCAGCTGGCGCCAGTCGGTGGCCACCACCTTCAGTTCGAAGATGTAGGAATGGGTCTCGGTGCGCACCATCATGTTGGTGTCGACGTCGACATTCTTCGGCTTGAGATAGAACACGTTCTCGCGACGGGTCAGTTCCCAGCCGCTGCTGAAGCCGGTGCTGTAGTCGAGGATCTTCTCGTTCGGGCTCAGCTCGATCTGGGTGGTCAGGCCCAGGCCGGTGCGAACCGGATAGATCCGATCCTTCTCGTATTCGTAGTGGTCCACCGCCTGCGCCATCGCCGCTGCGGAGAACAGCAGCGATACCATCGACAGCAGCGCCAGCGCGCTTCCCCTGATCTTTCGACTACTCATCGGTTGCTTGCTCCATCAGCAGTTCCGGTGGAATTGTTCTGCGCCGGCCTCATGGCCGGCTGGCCGGGCATGGCCTGCCCCGGCATGGCTTGCCCCTGCACCGGCTGGCCGGGCATCGGCTGACCCTGCACGGGCTGGCCCGGCATCGGCTGCCCTTGCATCGGCTGACCCTGCATCGGGTGCCCCGGCACCTGGCCATTGGCGGGAACGGCGACCGGCTGGCCGGTGGCCGGGTCGATCATCGTGGCCGCGGCCGGGTTGTTGGGATCGTAGACACCCTGCGCCTGCTGCGCGGCCTGCTGCGCCTGCGCCTGCATGGCACCGTCGTCGGGCACCGGCACGCCGCGCGAATAATCGTTGTCGACGCGGTACTCGGTGACCTGGAAGGCCAGGGGGTTGAGGATGCGGTCCTGTTCGGACAGCGCCAGGTTCTGGTTGTAGCCAAAGCGCATCGTCACCAGCTGGTTGTCCAGGTAGGTGGCAACGCCGGTACGCTTGTCCAGCAGGCTGCGCTGGATGCGCACCGATGCACCGCGGAAGCTGCCGTTCGGCTCGGCGCCCAGCGGCGTGATGCTGAGGATCTTGACCCGGATGGCGCGCTCGCGGCCGTACATCACGAACGGGTTCTGCGGGTTGTTGCCGGCATAGCGCACGCGCATGGACTGCGCCACCGGATCGGTGGACATCACGAACACCAGCTCCCAGTCACGCAGGCCCATCACCGCCGAGTCGTACGACTCACGCGCCAGCACGTACTGGGCGACGTTGCTGCGGTTGATCGCTTCGTTGGTGGTGATCGTCTCGCCCTGGAACGTGCCACTCAGGCGCGCCACGGTGGCGGTGCCCGTATAGGCATCGGCCATCACCAGGAACGGCACCTTCTCCTTCAGCGGCAGCATGTAGTAGTAGCCGCCCGCCAGCGCGAGCGACATCAGCAATGAGCCCGTGGCCACCCACCAGGCACGACGCTCGCTGCGACGCGCCATGTCGGCCACGGTGATCTCGTAGCTGACCGCCTTGGCGACCGACTGCTCGACCTTGGGACTGTTGCCGGGATCCTTCTTGCGGAACATGGATTCTTCCGTACTGCTGAAACATCAATGGGCATGGAGCCCCTGCGACAGGCGCGGGGAGCAGCACGTTCGATGATTTCGAGGTGGACTCAGGTACCGCTGCTGGACTCAGCGCCCTGCGCCGACGCGGTCGGCGTCGAGCCAGCGCTCTGCACAACGATCTGGTTGCCAACGATGGAGACGGAGATGCCCTGCGCCGCGTACGCCGCGGTGAGATCGATCACGGCCTGCTGTGCATTGGTGGTGTCGATGCTTGAGACCGCGCCGTACAGGGTGAAGTCCGAGCTGAGACGGTAGTCGAGCGTGCGTCCGGAATCCTTGGCCCAACGCTCGAGCATGGCCTTGAGCGTGCCATCCATCGGTGAGGCCTGGTAGACGTAGCTGGAGTACAACGGAATCTCGGTCGTGGACGCGGCAAAGCGATTGACCGGCTTCCAGCGCCCTCCGAAATCGGGAGCGGACTTGGTGGCACACCCTGCCACCATCAACGCCGCCGCTGCGGCGAGGGACATTTTTGCGATAAACGCCTGATTCATACGGGCTTCACTTTGACGTACGAAAAAGCAGTTTCGAACGTTGGTTCCCTGGTCGTCCGGCGCTGCATGGCGCACGCCGGAATCGGAGGGACGCGCCGACACGCAGCACACCCACTCCGGCTCCCCTGCAGTCCGAAGACTGCCAACCAGGCCGCATGCGACACGACGGAATTTCCCCGTCACGCACCTGCACACCCATACCAACGTCGAAACCATCCTTGTTTCCATGGCACAAACTCCTGGCCACCCTGCTTCAAATCTTTGACATCCAGCACACATCTCTGGATGTCCGGAACAGGGTTACACAACCGCGCGTCAATTCCATGTCAGGAAACCCTGAAATTCCATCAGCGCGTGCTGTTTTTTTGACGGGGCGCACCAATTCACGTCAGTGAATGCGAATCCGTTTCACTCTTTTATGTTTGTGAAATCAGACCTTCAGCATCGGAACATCGACCTTCGGCAGCAGTCGCGAGGTGAAGTAGCGATCCTTGTAGTAACGGATCTTGTCGCACTTCACGGGATGCGGTATGCCCTCATACAGGAACACTTCCTGGTCCGGCCCCATTGCCTTCAGCTCCTGCGGCAGCATCAGCGCGCGCCGCTCTTCGGTGAAGCTGTGGGTCTTCTCGCGGGCGTGGGTGACGTTCTTCTTGCGGATGGTGGTGTAGCCCAGCATGTCCGAGTAGTCGTTGGCGTCCTGCTGCTCGCGCGGCGCGTACAGGATCTGTAGCGCGTGGTTGGTGATGATCGTGCGCGACACTTCCCTGCCGTAGGTGGCGTCGAGCTGGGACATGCTCTGGATGATCGGCAGCAGGCGGATGTTGTAACCGGCCATGTACGACACCGCCGACGAGATGATCTCGACCTTGCCGATCGAGGTGAACTCATCCATCAGCAGCAGGCACTGGTACTTCAGGTCCGGGTTGGACTTGGGCAGTTCCTTGGTGTTGAGGTTGATCAGCTGGCTGAAGAACAGGTTGATGATCAGCCGGCTCTCGGCCAGCTTGTTCGGCTGGATGCCAATGTAGATGGTCATCTTCTTCTTGCGGACATCGGTCAGCAGGAAGTCGTTGCGGCTGGTGGCCTTGTCCAGCACCGGATTGATCCAGGGATTGAGCGGTTCCTTGAAGGTGCCCAGGATCGAGGCGAAGGTCTCATCGGCCTGCGACAGCATGTTGGCAAACGCCGAACGCGCGTTGGCACTGAGGAACGACCGCTCCGAGAGGGCCTTGAGGTACTTCTTCAGATCGGTGCCGTCGCCCGATGACAAGCGGTAGACAGCGCCCAGCGTGGGCGTACCCATGCCGCCCGGGAAACCACTGCTGCGCTCGTCGTCCCAGTTCTCGAACAGGTACAGGGTGAAGGCCAGGAACGCATTGCGCGCCTGGCTGACCCAGAATTTCTGGTCCTCGGCGCCATCCGGGTACAGCATGGCGGCGATGCTCATCAGGTCCGAGACGCGGAACGCCGGGTCGTCCGAGACGTAGCTGAGCGGGTTCCAGCGATGCGTGCGGCGGTCCTCGGCAAAGGGGTTGAACAGGTAGATTTCCTGGCCCTGGCTGGCGCGCCAGCCACTGGTCAGGTCGAAATTCTCCTGCTTGATGTCCAGCACCACCAGCGATTCACCGTACTCCAGCAGGTTCGGAATCACCACGCCAACGCCCTTGCCCGAACGGGTTGGCGCAGCCAGGATCACGAACTGCTGGCCGTCCAGCCGCACCAGCTTGCCGCTGTGGCTGCCGACCACGATGCTCTGGCCGGTCTTCTTGAACATGCCGTGCTTGGACAGATCGGCGGCGGTGGCGAAGCGCGCATCGCCATGCAGCGAGCGCTTGTCCTTCTTCAGCAGCAGCACCAGGCCGGTCACCAGCAGGAGCAGCACTGGCAGGCCGAAACCGACATAGCCGGCCCACTTGATCTTGCCCACGAAGGGTGCGACCTGGGGCTGGCCGATGGCGTGGTAGTACTGGTAATACGTGTTCCAGGTGAACAGCTTGGTGTCCAGGCCCAGCAACAGCAGGGTCAGATAACCGGAAAGGACAAAACCAAGCAGCAGGGTCGCCAGCGTGATGATGGCGATGAGCGAATACTTCTTACTGGGCAACACCCGAATCCTCCATGATGCGCACAAGGGCGCGACGGCCTAGCGGCGGCGCCAGCGCGACGCCTTCTTCCGCAGGTGGTTTTCGTTCTCCAGCCCGGGCTCTTCGCCCTCTTCACGCACCCGTTGCAGCAGCAGTTGGCGCGCTTCGGCCAGTGATACAAGGTCGGTCAGACGATCCCCATCGTCGGCGACGACCGCATGGCCGACCACATCGCCCGGAGCGTACACCGGCGCGTAGGACACCGCTACCAGCTGAAAGCGACCACGCGTTTCCAGCACATGCCTGAATTCCTGCACCCGCATTCTCCTTGTTCCCGCACATCAGGGCCCCTGCGTCACGCATCATGCCGACGACGATGTCGTCATCACATGCACGGCATCGGCGACAGTGCACCGCCACCCCGGCCCGGCCACGCGCAGGCCCGGGGCGCCGCTACCTCCACCGATCAAACGCTGATTTGCCCAGCGCATGGCTGCTCCTGCTGCGGTGCAGCAGTACAATGGGCGGCTCCCCGCCCCCATCGCGCCCCCGCATGAGCCCCAACTCTTCCCTGGCTGCGCGGCTGACGCCCCGTCAGCGCACCCTGATCATCCTCGCCCTGTCACTGGGCGGCTTTGCCATCGGCACCAGCGAATTCGCCAGCATGGGCCTGATGCTGGAGATCAGCCGCGGCCTGTCGATTTCCGAGACCCAGGTCGGCCACCTGATCAGCGCCTACGCCATCGGCGTGGTGGTCGGTGCACCGATCCTCGCCTTCGTCGGCGCCAGCTTCCCGCGCCGCAAGCTGCTGCTGGCGCTGATGGGCTTCTATGCCATCGGCAACCTGGCCAGTGCGCTGGCACCGAACTACGGCACGATGCTGGTGGCGCGCTTCGTCGCCGGCCTGCCGCATGGCGCCTACTTTGGCGTGGCAATGCTGGTTGCCGCCGCGATCAGCCCGGCCGGCCAGCGCGGCCAGGCAATGTCGCGGGTGCTGCTGGGCCTGTCGATCGCGATCCTGATCGGCAACCCGCTGACCACCTGGCTCGGCCAGCAGCTGAGCTGGCGCACCGCCTTCGCCCTGGTCAGCGTGCTGGCCATCGCCACCGTGGCGATGATCGCGCGCTTCCTGCTGCCGGATCCGGACGAGGTCCGCACCTCGCCGATGCGCGAGCTGCGCGCCTTCAACACCCCCCAGGTGTGGCTGGCGCTGGCGATCGGTGCAGTCGGTTTCGCCGGCATGTTCTGTGTGTTCACCTACCTGGCGCCGACCCTGGTGCAGGTCACCGGCGTGGCGGAATCGTGGATGCCGCTGGCGGTGGGCGTGTTCGGCATCGGCGCCATCATCGGCAACATCGCCGGTGGCTGGCTGGTCGACAAGTTCCACTTCAAGGCCGCCGCGGTGGTGCTGCTGTGGTCGATCGTGATGCTGCTGCTGTATCCGCTGGCCGCCCAGTCGGTGTGGACCATCGGCCCGATGATCATCACCGTCGGCACCATGGGCGCGCTGGCGGCCGTGCTGCAGACCCGCCTGATGGACGTGGCCGGCGAAGCGCAGACGCTGGCCGCTGCCTCCAACCACGCCGCCTTCAATACCGCCAACGCGCTCGGCCCGTGGTTGGGCGGCATGGCGATCAGCGCCGGCTTCAGCCCGGCCAGCACCGGCTACGTGGGCGCGGCCACCGCGATCGGCGGCCTGCTGCTGTGGTGTGTGGCGGTGATGCTGGACAGGAAGCGCAAGGCCACCGTCGCCGGCAGCCACTGAGCAGCATGCCCGGCCGTCAGCCGCTGCCCGTGCGGCGGCGACGGCCCGGACGCAGCATCGCCACATCGCCGGCCGCCAGCGCCGGCCGTGCCAGCTCCCCGCGCTGCACGCGGTCCAGTACCCGCCGCGAATTGGCCGCGCAATCGATCCCCTCCGGCCGTGCCTGGATATCCGCGATCAGCGCCAGCAGGTGCGCGCGGCTCTGCTCCAGGCGCCGCTGCAGCGCCTCGATGTCGGTCACCTTCTGCTGCAGCAGGGCGATCAACGCTTCGTGCTGCCACTGCCCCATGTCCGGCGGCAGCAGCGCGCGGATCTCTTCCAGGCTGAAGCCCGCACGCTGGGCGCCGGTGATCAGCTCCAGCAGCAGCACTGCCTGCTCCGGATAGTCCCGGTAGCCATTGGCCTGCCGCGGCACCACCAGCAGCCCCGCGTCTTCATAGAACCGGATGCGCGACGCCGCCAGGCGCGTACGGCGGGCCAGCTCACCTATCTTCATGCGCCTGAATCCCCGGCATTGGACGGTATTGACCTTCAATCAAACTTGAAGGTTAGCGTAGCGCCATTCCCCTGTCCTGGAGCTGTCCGATGTCGCTGTTCTCGCCCCTGGCACTGCCCTCCGGTGCCGTCATCCGCAACCGCATCGCCAAGGCGGCGATGGAGGAAAACATGGCCGATGCCGACCACGCGCCCTCGGCCGCGCTGCTGGAGCTGTACCGGCGCTGGGCCGAGGGTGGCGCCGGGCTGATCATCACCGGCAACGTAATGGTGGACGGGCGCGCGATGACCGGGCCGGGCGGCGTGGTGCTGGAAGACGACCGCCAGCTGGATCGCTTCATCGCCTGGGCCGACACCGCCCGCGCACACGGCACGCAGCTGTGGATGCAGATCAACCACCCCGGGCGGCAGATGCCGGCCGCGCTCGGCCAGCCGGCGCTGGCACCCTCGGCGGTGCCGCTGGCGATGGGTGCCCTGTCCCGACAGTTCGCACCGCCACGGGCCATGACCGAGTCCGAGATCGAGGATGTCATCGCGCGCTTCATCCGCAGCGCCGAGCTGGCCGAGCGCGCAGGCTTCAGCGGCGTGGAGATCCACGCTGCGCATGGCTACCTGCTCAGCCAGTTCCTGTCGCCACTGTCCAACCGCCGCGATGACCGCTGGGGCGGCAGCCTGCACAACCGCGCGCGCCTGTTGCTGGAGATCGTGCAGGGCGTGCGCGCCACCGTGTCGCCCTCCTTCGCGGTGGCGGTGAAGCTCAACTCCGCCGATTTCCAGCGCGGCGGCTTCTCGCCCGAAGATGCACGCGAGGTGGTGCAGATGCTGGCCCCGCTCGGCGTGGACCTGGTCGAACTGTCCGGCGGCAGCTACGAGGCGCCGGCGATGACCGGCGCCGCGCGCGACCAGCGCAGCCTGGCCCGCGAGGCCTACTTCCTGGAATTCGCGCGCGGCATCGCAACCGTGGCAACGATGCCGCTGATGGTCACCGGCGGCATCCGCCGCCGCGCGGTGGCCGAGCAGGTGCTGGACAGCGGCGTGGCCATGGTGGGTATCGCCACCGCGCTGGCGATTGCGCCTGATCTGCCGCAGCAGTGGCAGCAGGGGCGCGACCAGGTGCCTGTGTTGCGCAACATCGACTGGCGCAGCAAGCCGCTGGCGGCCAGTGCGCACATGGCTGCGGTGAAGTACCAGCTCGGGCGACTGAGCCGGCGCCGCCCCACCGCGCCCGGGGTGTCGCCGGTGTGGGCCTTGCTGCTGGCACAGGCGGCAGCCCGCTGCCGGACCCGCCGCTACAGGCGCTGGATCGGCGCACGCGCGGGGGCGTACTGAGCCGGCAGGCTTCTCATCGCCGCGGCAATGCCCCACCATCTGCAGGATCAGCGACGCCCCGTCGCTGATCGCAGCAGGCAGAAGGACACGACGTGGCAGCCGCCCCCACCAGGAACCGCGAAAAGCTGCTCGACGACCTGCTCTCGCTGGGTCGCAACTGGGCGCTGGCGATTGCCATCGCCGGTGCCGGCGCTGCGGTCCACTACAACGAATCGGTCTACGAAGCCGGCCTGTGGCGCGGCCTGCTGCCCTCGCTCTGCTTCCTGGTCGCGATCATCTGGATCGTGCTCAGCATCATCCGCTTCGACCTGACCATCCAGCAGCATTTCGAGCGCACGCTGTCACGCTGGCTCAGTCGTTTGCTGTATGTCGTGCTGCTCGGCACTGGCATCACCGCGGTGTTCTTCGTCACCGAACTGGCCGAAAACAACCACATTGCACGGATGTGCGACGCAGTAGCCAGCGAGCCGGCCAGCCGCATCCACAGGTCGGCCGAATGCCAACGCCTGTACCAGCACCGGGCGGCATACCGGCAACGGCTGGAGTCTGCCGAAGGCGAGTTCGACTGAGCCACGCCGCGCGCACGCGAAGAACACACGGCGTGGATATGGCTTCGGGCAAAGTGCTGCGGACGTCCCATCAGCCGCTGCTCCCTCACCCGCCATGCTGCTCCCTCGCGCCCCTGCCCGCCACGATGCCATTGCCCTGCAGGCCGGCGTCCTCGGCAGCGTGCTGGGCGTGGCGTTGTTCAAGGCCATCGCACTGTCGGTGCTGACCAATGGCTCGCTGATGGCGACCGGCGCGTGGCTGCTGGCCTGCGTGCTGCTCGCCGCCTGGGCGTTGGCGGCAGGCCTGGCCTGCCTCGCCTTGAGCCGCCGCGTGTTCATGCTGATGCTGGCGCTGTGCGCGGTGCTGATGGTCTGCATTGCCTGAGGGCAGCAAGCGCCGGACTATCCCGCAAATGTTACAGAATAACAAGTGAGGTCGGTTGGATTGTGCGTGCCCGCTGTCACGGATTTGAATGCCTTGGCCAGCCCGGCATCCCCTCGAGACCGTCCATGAACCTGCACGCCCTGCCCCGCATCTCCGTTGCCGTGTTTGCGCTGGCATCACTCGGCGCCTGTGCCACCTATGACGACAGCGCCATGCACCCCGCCTGCCAGGAGTCGCCGCTGCTGAAGGACCTGCCACGCGAGGTGGCCGCCCGCGAGAGCCGCTGCAACAAGGGCATGGACGTGTGGTCGAGCGAGCGCAAGGGCAGCGACACGCCGCTGGACCTGAGCGGCAAGAAGAAGGAGCTGTAACCGCCGCCGGCGCAGCCTGCATCGACGGCGCCGGTGCCCTGCGGCTCAGACCGCGATCGGGGTTGCAAACCAGCGCTGCATCGCTTCAGCCAGCCCGGCGTCGTCGCCACCGGCATCGCAGGCCCAGGCGACGATGCCGTCCGGACGCACCAGGACCGCGCCCAGCCCCAGCGTTTCCTCCGCCGCTTGCCGGATGCAGACCACCCGTCGCGGGCATGCATCGCTGAGCGCGCGCAGCGAGGGCGCCGCGTCGAACACCAGCAGCATGCCCTGGCCTGCGCGCAGCAGCTCGCCCATGCGGCGGCCGTCGACCAGCTGGAAGTCCGGCACGCTGCGGCCGACCAGCGGATGCCCCGGCCCAAGCTCCTGCTGCTGCGAAACGCCCCAGACCCGTTCGGCCAGGTAGGTGGCGCCATCGCGGGTGGCGGCCAGATCGGCCATGACCGCCGCCAGCGCACGCGAGCCTGCGTCCGGGCGCATCAGCGCCACCTGTGCACGCGACCAGTCCAGCACCTTCGCGCCGATCGGATGGCGCTCGGCCTGGTAGCTGTCCAGCAATGCCTCGTCGGCATCGCCGCATACCACCGCGGCCAGCTTCCAGCCGAGATTCATCGCATCGCCGATCCCCAGGTTCAGGCCCTGGCCGCCCAGCGGTGAATGCATGTGCGCCGCATCACCGGCCAGCAGCACGCGGCCGTTGCGATACGCCGTCGCCTGGCGTGCGGCGTCGGTCCACGTGGTGGACAGATGCAACGCGGTGATCGTTGCGTCGCGGCCGGACACGCGTCGCAGCAGCGCTTGTGCTCCCTCCCGGTCGAGCGGTGTGCGATGGCCCGCGCCGCCATCGAAATCGGCCAGCGCCAGCACTCCGGGCGGATTGAAATTGCACATGCCCTGCCCGGTGTACTGCCGGCCCGGCGTGAGCACCGACGGGTCGGCCAGTTCGACCCGCAACGAGTGCCCGGTGAACTCCGGGGCCGTCCCGGCAAAGGTGAACCCCGATTGCTTGCGTACCGTGCTGCGGGCGCCATCGCAGCCGACCAGCCAGCGGCCATGCACCGTGCCGCAGGCGGTCTCGATCACGACCTGATCGTCATCCGCCTGCAGCGCCTGCACCGCGCAACCGCGATCGATGCGCACGCCAAGCCGGGTCGCCCGCTCGCTCAGTACCGCCTCAAGCGCCTGCAGCTCGATCGCCATCTGGGTGGCCGCCGGCGTCGGCAGCCGCCACTGCCAACGGCCATCGTCGACAGTGTCCAGCGCGAACGGAATGCCGGCAAAGTGGCCGCCCAGCGGGCGGGGTTGCGCCAGCCAATGGGCGGTACCGGGCGGCGGGGCGCCCTTGTCCGGCTTCAGCACCTGGTTCGCGGCGACCGCTTCCAGCAGGCCACGCCTGTGCAGCGCCTCCAGGGTGGGCGCGTTCAGGCCGCGCAGGCCAAACGGCAGGCGCTTCAGCGGTGACTCGGCCGACTCCGCCTGTTCCAGCACGCGCACCGAACACCCGGCCTGGGCCAGCTCGCAGGACAGGAACAGGCCCACCGGGCCAGCCCCGGCAATGACGACGTCGTACAGCATGGGAATTCCTTGTGAGCCCCGGGTCGGCGCTCTGGTGGCGGCAATGTTACACTCGGTGTACGTTTCCACAAGTGAACCGCCGATGACACCGCCGCCAGGCCGCCGCGAGCAGCGCAAGGCCGAGACCCGACAAGCGATTTCGGACGTCGCCACCGAGCTGATCATCCGGCGCGGCTTCGAGGCCGTGTCCATGTCGGAAATCGCGGAAGCCGCCGGGGTTTCGCGCAAGACCGTCTTCAACTACTTCGCCAGCAAGGAAGACCTGGTCTTCGACCGCGACGAAGAAGCCCGGGCGCTGCTGCGCGAGGGCATGGCAGCGCGGACCCGCATGCCGCCGCTGGCCGCCTTCCAGTCGCTGGTACGCGACCTGCTGGATGGCGGCCATCCCCTGCTGCGGATCAATGCCGGCGCAGCGGCGTTCTGGGCCACCGTGGCCGCCAGCCCGGTGCTGGTGGCTCATGCGCGGCGGCTGCAGGCCCAGTTGAGCGACGACCTCGCACAGCTGATGGCCGACGCCGCGGGACAACCGGCACAGGATGCCGAGGCACGCATGGGCGCGACCATGCTGCTGGCGTCGATGGTGGCCGCCTATGAGAAAGGCCTGGCGGCCCAGCGAAACGGCGAAGACCCGCGCGAAGCCATGCAGCAGCTGATCGTGCGCGGCGGTACCGGCGTGCTGGTGGCACTGGCAGGTACGCCGTACACGAACCCTGCAAGCCGTTAAAGCCGAAGATCACCGGGGGAGCGCGCCAACAGTTCCCTTTGCCTCACCTGCAAGCACACCTCGCTTTCTGCGAAGCAGCAGGAAGGCAACCCGCCTCAATTCAGGTATTCTTGCGCGCAGTCAGCCAGGGCAGCAGCCGGCGCCGCCCGCCGCGGATTTAGTGCTATGCGAGCGGTGCAGAAGTGCTATGCGAGCGTTGCAGACCCGCACACGATTCACCATGGATGTTCCAACGCAATCACAGGGGAAAATGGATGAAGAAGTTCCTGTTCGCAGCGATCATCGCTGTGTCGCTGGTCGGTTGCACCACCAATCCGCCGCTCAATTTCTCGGTACCGAACGTCGGAGTCAGCAGCAAGAAGATCAATGGAGAACTGAGATCACTGACCGTCACGCTGGCTCGTCCAGATGAGGCAAAGGGCAAGATTCCGGCAGAAGCCCAGCACGAAGTTCCGCAGATGTGGCAGAACGCGCTGACCGAAGCGCTGAACAAGATGGCGATATTCCGCGACGACGCGCCGGTAAAGCTGAGCCTGTCGGTGAAGATCCTGGCCATCGACATCCCGAATTTCGGTGCATCAATGACCACCAAGACGATCGCACGCTACGAGCTGATCGACCGCGCGACCGGCAGCATCGTCTATACGCAGGACGTCAGCGCCTCCGGCGAAGTTCCGTTCAACTACGCTTTCGTCGGCATCATCCGTGCCCGCGAATCGATCAGTCGCTCGGCACAGAACAACATTGCTCAGTTCCTGCAGGCCCTGGAAACTGTGGACGTATCCAAGCCGATGTTCCCCAACAAGCAGGAAGCACCGTGAAGTGCCTGCTACTGACCGCATCGGTTGCCGTGATGCTGACGGCCTGCGCACCCAACGTACGCACGGACAGCTATTCCATCGGTTCGGTGGGACAGGTCAACCGCACTGTAAGCGGCACAGTCATCAGCGTTCGTGCCGTCAGTATTGACGGCTCACAGGGAGGTGGCGCAGTTGCCGGAGCGGCCGCCGGCGGCGTGGCCGGATCCACCATCGGGGGCAGTGACCAGGCAGCGGCCATCGGTGCCATCGGCGGCCTTGTGGCAGGGGCCATTGCTGGCGCCGCTTCCGAACGCGCACTCTCGCAGGCCAAAGGCCTCGAATATGTGGTGCAGACGGACAACGGGAATCTGATGACAGTCGTGCAAGGCCCGGATCCGGTATTCAGTACCGGCATGCGGGTGCTGGTGCTGTATGGGTCACCTTCGCGGATCATTGCCGATCCCCGCCCCCCTAAGGCGGCCCCCTAGGCCCGTGAATGCCCCTTCCGAGGGGCATCTCCTGACACGGAGTGAATTCATCCCACCCTCAACGCAGGATTCCCGCGCTCTTGCATCTCGATCTCCTGCGGAGGCTGCACGACCGCCGGCAGCGAATCCAAGCTCGCCGCCTCCATCTGCTGCAGCGACTGGCCACGGTGCAATCTGGGTGCCCAGAGGGTTGGCAGGAATGCGAAAGGTCGTCGGCCCCAGCTTCACATCCACGGAGGCATCGGTGTAGGTGTGGCCGTTGAGGGTACGGCGGGCCTGCGTCGCGCCGGACATGGTGGATTTCCTTTCGCTTTCGGTGGACGGCGACCTCGCGCGGCCACTTGCACTCCCAGCGACGGCAAGTGCGAGTAGCCGGCACCACCGGAACGAGATCAGCTGCACAGGGCGCGCTGCATTACAGCGTTCGCGGCCACCAGATTCAGATGGACGGCCAGCAGACAGTAAAAAATAAATCGTCCCGATACCGGAAATCCCCTCGCAGTAGCGAGAACAGTACGTGTTGAATGCGTCAGTTTCTCGCGTTAGCCTCCGAGGTGCCCAAGGAGGGCTATCAACGGAGTGAAGCATGAAGATTGGATTCAAGCTGTCTGTTGCTATTGCGGCTGCTGCACTGACCCTGGGAGTCGGCAGTGCCTCCGCGCAGTCCCGCTGTACGCCGTGCTACACCGCCTACGACGCCTGCCTGGCGGCGGGTAATGGCGAGAACGTGTGCTATCCGTCGTTTGCCCGTTGCCTGAGAAACAGCGGCTGCACCATCCCGTAACTCACGCGCTGGCGTGATGTGGGCCAGCCCTCGGTTGAGGGCTGGCACTGCTGCATCGAATACCCTGCAGCAGCGTCAGGCATAGCAGATAATTTCCCGCGCTCCGAGCCACATCGGCAATTTCAGGCCGACCCGGAGTACGGCAACGCGGTACTGTTTCCATGCTGCAGCGAATGGTGAACGCGCCGTGAAACATCGTGGACGGCAGTGACCTTGCCGCGCATCAGCTCGCATACGCTCGGGTTCCCACCGCCCACCTGGATACCCGACATGCCAATGACCGCATTCGCGCTTGCCGCCGCCCTTTCAGGCCTGCCCGACATCGGCTGGGAACGCGATCGCGCCGAGGACGCGCACCAGCTCATGCTGTGCCAGATCCACCGCGATGAACTGATGCAGGACGGCCAGAAAAAGGACAGCTACAAGCGCGCCCAGGCCGTCTGCGATCTGCTGGCGCGGGAATACAAGGAAAAGTGGGACTTCGATGCGCAGGATGCACTGGCAGCATCGGCGATGGATCTGGATGAACGGGTCCGGCGTGGCGACCTTGTCGAGGTTCCTCCCACCGCAGAGGAGCTGAAGAAGTTCGCTTTCGATTGAATTCCCATGACCGGCCACGACAGGTGGCCGGTCAGGCGCGCCTGTTTCGCGGATGAAACGAACCGCCGGTGAGGCGCGTGACGCGATGGATCCTGCCGGTCGCAGGTCATTTCTCCTTCTGGAAATCCAGACCCAGATAGGAGAACACCGTGCCGTCGCCATCCGCTGCAAAGATGATCGAATCCCCCGTCATGCTGGGCCCCAGCACACCTGTTCTCGTCTCATCGGGACCATCGGGAACAAGCGGATAGGTGAAAACACCGGTGCTGCAACCAACCCGAAGTACGGGCAATCCATTCTCCTGCAGCGCCACCTAGAACATGGTATGCCGCCAGAGGAATCGGAGCATGACCCGCCCTTCCGAAGGGCTGCTCGCCCACCACCTGCCAACCGTGGGATTGCGTCCGCGATCAGTGCTCGAACACCATTTTCTGGACCGGAGTGATCGGCGATAATGTCTCCCGCATCGAGCGGATCGCTCGTTTCAGTTGAATGGACATCAGGGGAAAGGGATGGCATTGATTGCATGCGTTGAGTGTGGCCGTCAGATCAGTGACCAGGCCGCGGCCTGCCCAAACTGTGGCCATCCGGTTCCCCCAAGTACACAGGCGACGGCAGCCCCGCCCAGCGAGCAGAAACCTGCAGGAAAGCGCAGGACCGGCTGTGTACTGATCATCCTGATCGTGGTGATCCTGGCCATCGTCGCTGCCTGTCTTCTCATGTCGGTCAGGAGCTCAGCGCCGATCGCCACTGCCGCATCCGGATACCCTACAGAGACCAGGGAGGAGAGGCTCGCCCGTCTGCTCGAAGAAGTGAACGATGAACGTCGCGACGACGATATTCGACTGCTCGCAGCGAAGGACCTGATGGCCTTCCATGGCGATACCGCTGAGGGCAAGGCTGCGGCGGCGCTGGCAGAAACGTTCGAAGAACGCATCCGCAAGGCCAATCGTGGCAAGCAGTGGAGCTATTGGACCAATCGAGACCCAATGACCGGAAAGACGGCGCTGGGCGCCGAGGTCCGCAGCAACAATACGCACAGCTTCGACTTCCCCTACGCCGGCGCCCAGCATGCCACCCTGACCCTGCGCCGCCATCCGCAACACGGAAGCAACGTATTCCTGCAGATCGAGAGAGGCCAGCTGCAGTGCAGCTACTCCGGATGCGATGTCCTTGTCCGCTTTGGCGATGCCCAGCCCAGGACCTACCGCGCAACAGGGCCTTCGGACAGCTCCAGCGAGACCCTCTTCATCCAGGGATTTGCCGACTTCCAGAAAAGAATGGAAGCGGCCGACACGGTCCGGATCCAAGCGAACGTCTACAGGCAGGGCGCACCGACCTGGGAATTCGATGTCAGCGGATTCGACGCCGCGCGCATCAAACGCCAGTGACCGGCAGAGCAACCCTGAGGCCCCGCAATTGCGGGGCCTTTCTGTTTCAGGCCAACCGCAGCATTGCGAGGAGCTCCTGCACAACAGAGTGCCCCGGCCGGGCCAGCGCCCGCGCCTGGACGGTGGCAAGATTGCACATCAAGGAGGAATCACCATGTCAATCCTGGACGTGCTCGCGCTTTGCGCGCTGGTGTTGTGGATCTGCCTCCCGTTCGCCGCGACGGTGATCCAGCTGCTGCGCCTGCTCTGGTTCTGGACGGGCGCGAAGGCGGATCGGGGCAGACGTCCGCGCTTTACCGGACTGGTCCTGGCGATGTTCTTCAGCTCGCTCGCCGCCACCGAGATCCTGCATGTCGAGCCATTTCTCACGCTGCGTTACCTCAACCCCGTGCCACCAGAACACAGGGCAGCGTTCATGATCGGGGTTCTGGTGATTGCGCTGGCGGCGTGGATATGGGGCGGCCTGCTGTGGAGGATCCCGCGCCGCCGGGCCGGCTGCTGAAGTACCCACCCGGTGTGGGTTGCGCAGGCCCCGGGCGGACACCGCATCCCGGGTCCGCCGGCATCGAGCGCAGGGCGTCGCGCCAGAGTCACCGTGATTACGGATGACTCTCCAGACCCTTCACTGATTCGGCAAGAAACGATTCGACGCTCCTGACAAGTGCGAGCGGTGCCTCGTTCATCGGATAGTGACCGGCATTGGCCATGACCTCGATGCTGGATTCAGGATATCGCCGAAGATAGGTCCTTTCCATCAGCCCGGCGTTGAATGTCGGGTCATGCTCCCCCACGATCACCTTGACCGGATGCCGCCCGGAGATTTCATCGCTGAAATCGGTATCGGCCCATGCGCGCAGGTAGGCGGCGAACGCCTCTGGGGAGGAATGCCTTGCCGAATACTCCGATTTCCAATCAATCCAGGAAGCGGGCAACCGCCCGCCGGTGCTGCGGTTGATGATCGCCTTTCGATTTTCCAGGTGCACCGCAGCCTCTTCGAGCAGGTGGCGCGTTGCGGGATCGTATGAAATGCCGCCACAGGGAACGGGTGCGACGGCAACCATTGCCCGTACACGCTCAGGCGCGAGTACTGCGATCCGCTCCATGGCCACCCCTCCCATTGAATGGCCGATCAGGCTGAAGGTATGAAGTCCGAGGGCGTCGGCAAGCGCCAGTGCATCGACGGCGATCTCATCGATCGTGTACTGGCCGCCGACGCTCCTCATGCCCCCGTAGCCGCGATAGTCCATGAATATGTAGCTGAACGTCTGCCTGTCCAGCCATGGCTCAGCGTGCTCGAACGAGCCGGCGTCGCCGAACCAGCCGTGAAGAACCAGGACGGGGTGGGAACCGTTTCCCACGCGATGAAAGGTATTCGGCAAGACGTACTCCAGTGCAGATGAGGGGTCTTCATCCGGCGTGACGCGAACTCCTCTCGGACGCGATCTTCCGCCATGTGAAGGCTCGCCAGATCGTAGGCCCAGCGCCCCCACCCGGCCTTCGACAGCGGGCCATCCACTGTAGAATCCGGGTCATGCGAAACACCTTGCTCGACCCCTTCGAGGACATCCCCCGCAGCGTGGTCGTGACGGCGAACGATTACGCTGCCGGCTCATCGTTTCCAGCGCATATGCACCGGCGCGGTCAGTTCGCGTTCGCCTGCCGCGGCACGATCAGTGTGGATACCCCCCAAGGCCGCTGGCTCGTCCCGCCTCGACGGGCCTGCTGGGTGCCTGCGGGTGTTTCCCACGGAATGACCATGTGCGGGCCAGTCACCATGCTCAACGCGTTCATCTCGCAGGAAGCAGCAGCGGCCGAAGAACTGCCGTCCACGTGCTGCGTCTACGGCGTTTCGGAACTTCTCAGGCAATTGCTTGAGGAGGCCATCGATGTTCCGGCCATGTATGACATTGAGGGCCGCACTGGCAAGCTGATGAGCCTGCTGATCGCCAAGATTGCGTCAATGCCGCCGCTCTCGCTTCATGCACCACTGCCGCGCGACGCTCGTCTCGCACGCGCATGCAGGAAACTGTTCAATCAGCCCTCGATTGCTGTCGGGCTGGACATGATGGCCGCCGAAGCCGGGATGAGCCGGCGAACCTTCACTCGCCTTTTCCGTGAGCAGACGGGCGTGAGCTTTGCAGAGTGGCGACAGCAGGTTTGCCTGCTCATCGCCATCGAGCGCCTGGGTGCGGGCCAGCCCGTCACCCGCGTCGCATTGGATCTGGGCTATGCAAGTGCCAGCGCATTCTCATCGGCATTTCGTCGCGTGCTCGGAGAGACACCCAGCCGGTACCTGGAAGTGCGCCGGGCGACACCAGGCGTTGCCGACTGAACGCCAGATCGGTGTGATGCCCGCGCAATCAACGCCGCTTTCTCGGCTTGTTCTCACAGTCCGGATAGCTCGAGCAGCTCCTGAAAGCTCCATTCCGCCCCATTCGATCGACGAAGACACCGACTTTGCACACAGGACACTGCTCCTCGTTGATCGGCTGGCCACCGAGCGTAGTCAGCTCCACGGCACGTTCCTGCAGCAGCTCCCCCAGGAACGGGGAAACCTTCCCTTGGACGGTGAACATGACGACTGTCCTCCGCGCGCGCGTCAGCGCAACGTAGAACAATCGCCGCTCTTCGCTATCGGGATAGGTGTCGCCTTGCGGCATTACCAATGACAGTACCGAGTCATCCTGCTTGGCGCTGGGGAAGCTGCGCCGGATCATGCCCGGAAGGATGACGTAGTCAGCGGACTTGCCCTTGGACCTGTGGATGGACATGAACTCAACGCTCATGGTCTGTCCAAAGTCCTTCTCCCAATCAGAAGGCACCTTGTCGCTCTCGAAGTTGTAGCGACCCAGTACCAGAACAGACACGCGCCCGTCCTGGCCTCTCGGCAGAACACCCGAAAGGATTTTCTCCTGAAGCTGTGCCAGATACTGCCTCACCCCATCCTGTACCTGCTTCCTGTTGTTGACCTGGAAGGCCTGAAGAACGGCACCTGCGGGGGGCTTCGATGAACGCACGTTCTTCCTGATCTGGCTCGGATTTCGCATGACGAAGCGACCTGACACGTCGCACAGTTCCTGCGGAAACCGGAAGGTCTCTTCCAGCCGCAGAACCTTGCCATGTCCATTCCATCCACAGAAATCGGTCATGACCGAGAGATCCGCGCCGGCGAAGCGATTGATCGCCTGCCAGTCGTCACCCACTGCGTACAGATGCTTGCCAGGAGCGCTGACCAGCGCCGCGCAGAGACGCGCGCGGGCCCGGGATGAATCCTGGAACTCATCGGCCATGACAAGGTCGTACGGCGACGTGTAACGCCCCTGTTCCACAAACAGGGATGCCGTGTTCAACATGTCCTCAAAGTCGATTCCCTGCTCAGCACCCAATGCGTCATCCCATGCCTGGTACACCGGCGTCGCCAGTTCCAGGAAACGGCGAAGGCGTTCCTTGTAGTGGTCTTCAGGCAGGCCCCGCAGGCGCTCGGAGATGTCATCCAGCGAAAGCACGTTGCTCTTGGCATGTGCAATGAACGTGCGCAGGAGACTGATCAGATCATCCTCCGACATTGGCTCTTCAGCTCGTTCCGGCAGCGGTCTGTCCGGATTGGGATCGACCTCGATACCCAGCCCGGGCAGTTGCTCAGCGAGACGCCTGAAGGCCTGGCCGGACCTGAGCTCGACCGACGTCGTTTCGATGAACGCCCTGCCCCTGCATGCGTGATGCTCACGCCGCCAGGCCAGATCGTCCGCATCGCGCGCCTGCTGCGAAGGGGTGGCACCTACGGGCAGCGCTGCATGCTCGTGATAGGCATCGGCATCGGGATAATAGAAGTTCGGCTGATTCTGGCGATGAATATCTCTTACCGAGTCGAACTCATAGGAGCGTTTGTACTCGAAATCCACGCCGTTGTAGAACAGCCAGTCAGCAATGACACGCTCTTCCATGTTTTGAACGCGCGAGCCACTGAGCGTGTTCAGATAGGGCCTTCCATTCGCATCAAATCCGTCGGCCATTGAATCTGCCGCTGAGCAGGGAAGATCTTTGCCAAACACCAGCCGGAACATGTCCCATTGGGTTCGGAAGTGTGTGGAGCGATCCTTGAGCTGGTCGATCAGCTCTCCCAGCTTTTCAATGCCCTTCTCCTTGTGCCGCGCCCATTCCGGGACCTGGAGCTTACGGCCACTCGCACCTCGGATGATGGACAAGCCCAGCGAATGGAAGGTGCAGGCCTGGATCTCCACTCCATTCATCCCAAGGCGATCGAGCGCCTTGTCTGCGCGCTCACGCAGCTCCTTGGCCGCGCCATCATTGAACGCGAGCATCACGATACGCTCCGGCGCCAGGAAACCGCGCTCGACAGCATAGGCGGCCTTGGCCACCATGGTGGAGGTCTTTCCGGACCCGGCGGAGGCGACGACCTGCACGCGGTTATCGAAGCAGATGACGGCCCTGGCCTGCTCTTCGGTCAGTGGATCACTCTCCACCCGATCCATGAAATCCTTCGCGAGTACCAGTTCGCGCCGGGTCATGGATTCGTTCGCCTCCTCCCAGAGGCTGACCCAATCCTGATCCCAGTCCCGCAACTGTCCCAGCGCTCGCTGATGTTCGCAGGAGCCCAGATCCTCGTGGAGATCATCATCCAGGGCGAGCACCTGAAGCTCCTCGCGCGTAAATGCCAACTCTGGGCGAGCAAGAAGCACGGCTTGCTGCTGCTCATGGGTGATCCAGCGGCGGCTGTTGCTGCCTTCTTCGACCAGATCCTTCGCCTTTGCCAACCAGTCACAGATCAGCGTGATCGTGGCTTCGAACATCGCCAGCCGCTCGCGCCTCCTGCGCTCGGCGACACGCGTAGCGATTGCACTTCGTAGATGATGCCCCTGTTCATTGGGCAGGCCATCTCCAACCACCTGCAGGCCGCCTTCTGCCTGGATCTCGACCATCGACCAGAGAAGGCCAGGCGTGACTTGAAGCTGATGCTCGGATTTCAGAACGGCCTGATAGGGTTGACCGCCGATGACAACCTCAACCCTCTCTCCCTCCATGCGAATCGACCAATCGGCGGAGCGGGTGAACAGTTTTCCCCAGGGAGAGGGGCGCCAATCATTTGACATCCGAAATGAACCATTGACAGGTGAATGAACTACGCCGAGCCCAGCGTGCGTGAGCTGATCATAGCGACATCACCGGTTCGATTGCGACGAATCTTGTGCCAGCAATGACCGGCTCGACCCGCGCGCAATCCTGCGTTCCACAGCCTTCCACTCCGCATCGTGCCGTCCTGGCATTGAGGCAGCGGAGCAGTCGACATCCGCATCAGGGCTGACGCGCTCGCCGCGCTGCATCGCGAAGCGATATCTGTTCGAGCCAGCTCAGCGATGACAGCGCGACTCGTCGACTGCATGACGCGCTCGTGGCCATAGAAGTCTCAGACTTCAGACCCGTCGAAGCAGCGGGCGAATCAATCGCTGTCGTACAGGAGAGTCCCTGTGTCCCTGCCATCAGCTTGAACCCGGCTTGCGTATGCAACAACGCTGATGAGCGTGCGTTCTGCCTTGGAGAATGCCCAGGCAGCCGCTCATACTCCGGCGCGCTGCACAAGCCCAAACCGCGATGCGCATTCTTAACTCTTAAGAATTCCTTTTCCCCGCCTTGGCGGCAACGAATCATGATGGGCGCCCAAAAGTTCAGGTTGCCATTCATCTTCATGCGGGACATCGGACAGTTCTACGTAACCAGCGTCGAAGGAGTGACGCGCACGGATGGCACCTTGCTACAGGTCACTCGAATCGACTGCGCCTGCATCAAATGCTCCAGGCAGTTCAGGGCGATTCCCAACCATGGCCTCGTCGACCTTGATGGAGGCGCCTCTCTGAGTTGCCCGACCTGCGGCAACCATCAATCGGTCAGCCGTGCGCGCCTCGAAGAACTCAATGGATCCAACGACAAGTAGTCGTCGCCTCCACTCGTAATCAACGCCCCATCGACGCCGCCGATATTCCAGCGGCTCTAACCTCGTCAGTAGATACTTACCGGCATCCACATGCGTCATACCGGCATATTTCGGATAACCGACCTCACCTTCAGGCCAGGCACGGGCGGAGACATAGCGCGAGCGCTCCAGATTGAAGCAACCTGCACGGCATGCGGCTCCAACGCGGTCTGGAACGAGAGTGAGATGGAACACGTAGCAGGCGGCACCGTCCTTTCCTGCCCTGGTTGCGGCGTTCGCCAGGCGATCAGCAACGCGGGCCTTGCCGGCCGCACACCCGACCACTGCCACGCGCGAAGCTGAACGAGACTCAGTTCACATTTCACCCCTGTTGGAGCAACAATCCGAAATGGGCCTGCCAGGCCCACTCCACTGGGGAGAGCGAGTGTTCAAACGAGGGCAAGAGGCGTTCCTGGTCATGGAGATGCGCCTCAAGGACTGCGAGCGAAAGCTCTCGATGGCAGAGGGCCGGCTGCGTGTGCTGGAAGGGTTTTCAAATGCCCTGATAACAAGCACGAGCAATCCATATGCCACGCGAGCAATCTGGTCTATCGCAATGCCTATTGTTACGGATGAGCAGGCGTTGCGGTGCGAGGGTCGTAGCGACGAATATCGGGACGGCATGGCACAAGCATTGCAGTTCCTGACACAACGGATCGATGCGCTACCCGAGTCTTCATGCGACCCGCTCATCGGGCCGGAGCCACACCTGCGCGCCCTGTAGCGCTCGCCAGCACCCGCATGCTTTCACTCGAAAGTCACAACGGGCTCCAGCTCTGCGAACTGCATCCAGACTAGCGGTACCTGCATCCACGCGCTGCTTCAGCACGTATGTAGGATGCCCGCGTCTTGCGGGCATCCCCTGGAGGAACGCACCGTGAACGCTCTACAGCGCATTACTGCCGCAGTTGGCTTCGCCGTCATCGTATCCGCAAGCTCGGCGGGTTTCGCCGCCACCCCCGTGATGGTCGGCGGTGCGGAGATGTATCCGACCAAGACCATCGTCGAGAACGCCATCAACTCGAAGGACCACACCACGCTGGTCGCTGCGGTCAAGGCAGCCGGCCTGGTTGACACCCTCAACGGAGCCGGCCCCTTCACCGTTTTCGCCCCCACCAACGCAGCGTTCAACAAGCTGCCGGCAGGCACGGTGGATACGCTGGTGAAACCCGAGAACAAGGCTCAGTTGACCAAGATCCTGACCTACCACGTGGTGCCCGGCACCTACAGCTCCGCCCAACTGATGGCGGACGCCCGGAAGCATGGTGGAAAGGCCACCTTGAAGACCGTTCAGGGCGAACCGCTGACCGTTGCGCTTCGCGACGGCAAGCTGTGGGTGGTGGATGCCAAGGGAGGCAAGGCCGGGATCAGCATCGCCGATGTTGGCCAGTCAAACGGCGTCATCCATGTGATCGACACCGTGCTCATGCCGAAGTAGCGATCGATCCGGCACGGGGCATTCCCTGCAATGCCCCTCGCTGCCCCTGAACCGCCAGAGGGCCCAGGCCTCGCCCATCAGGGCTTCGCCCTGGAGGGTGTTCACAGCGAGCATTCCCCCTTGGGGTGCAACAGATCCCGCCCTGTGAGGCGCTCCGGTCAGCGCCAATCTTGATCCCTTGTGCTTGGGCACGATTGAAGCGGATCAACCGTCTCCCCTCGCTCTCCGCCGAGAAGGGATGCAATCAGCCAATGGAAGACGCGACATCACATTGCGATACTTGCATCACCTAAGGGGGGACACATGGGTATCGAACGGGAGTTTCAGAGCTACGGCGCCCAGCTGGTCAATCGTGCGTGGGCGGTTTCCGCGGTCACCGATGATCCGCGAGAGATGGTGGTGAGTCTCTGGCAACACAAAATTGTCGAACGCGACGGACGGTGGATCTACGATGATTCACTCGCGCGGTGGAACGGCGCGGGCAAGAACCTGCTCAAGAAGCACCTGGGCGTGGCCTACCGCGAAGGGTTGCCACTGCGGGCCGTGGTCGCGACCCAACACAACCGCGCCGAGCGCGAACGGAATCCAGACAAGGCCCCGCGCAACACGTTCAAGGCCCGCCCCGACTGGGTGGGCCATGTGGAGTTGCTGGACGGTGACCATTTCGTGTTGGCGTTCGACCACGTCGGCGAGATAGCCACCGACGCCGCAGGAGCGCAGTACTGGCGGGTTGCCGAAGCGGTGGAAGCGATGGGGGGCGGGACGCTGGCCGAGGTGGGCGCATGGATCGAGACCCACTTCCCCTCGGACCCCATCGCCGACTTGCGGGCCAACCTGGAGCAGCTGACGGTCAACTTCCCCCGCCGACCCCACTACAACCATGCCCGATCCGACTGGCGCACCGACCGGGGTCACCCCCACGACCGGTTGTTCGCGATCGTGGACGCTGGTCCTCCCAAACGCACCCGCTATGTGCCGTTCAACCCGGTCATCCACGGTCACCTGGACCTCCAGAGAGGCGGCGACGGGAAATGGGTGGTCGTGCCCCTGCCCCAGGACGACCAAACGCGTGCGGAAGCGCAAGGCCAGGCCGACGCGTTCGACCCTGCATCTGCGATCGACAACGAGCACGACGCCAGGGTGTGGGCCATGCGCGCGGTCGCGCTACGCCGCGGCCAACCCTTGTTTCGCGCCCGCCTGCTTGACGCCTACGATCGCCAGTGCGCCATCACGGGATGCGCTGCCCCGGAGGTACTGGAAGCGGCGCACGTACTGCCCTACAAGGGCGACCACACCAACCGCGTGGACAACGGCCTGCTCCTTCGTGCCGATCTCCACACCCTGTTCGATTGCCGACTGCTCTGGATCACGGCCGAGAACACGGTGGCTCTCGCTCCGGCTCTTCTGGCTACCGACTACGCTTCCCTTCAAGGCAGGCCGCTTCGTCTGCCGGTGTCCAAAGGGGATCACCCCAACCCGGCTCATCTGGCCGAGCACGCGACGGCGTGCAAGGCCCGCCACTCGCTGCAATAGACCCTGGGCTCAGCGAAGCACCTCCCAAACGAACTGGCCGACGCGCCGGTGAAACGAAGCTCCCTTGCGGAGCCTCCGGTCGTCGGCAATTGAGTGGGGATTGCCGCTCTCGTCCCTCGTTGCCGGGTGAGATGGCAGCGACTCGATGGCAGCCGAGGCCTCATTCCCCTGACAGGTATTGGATGCAAGTCAGGTAGGACCATTGCGGGCCACTTCCTCCTGCAAGCACCAGCCCGCGGCATTTTCGTCCAACCGGCCCTCGGGACTGCCCAGTAGTACATGGGCGGCCGCGATGGCCTTGCCTTGGCGAGAGAGCCGGCTCTTACGGGTCGCTTAGGGAACTACTCTCGATCTTCATTACCTCTCGCTCAATAGTTTTGTACTGCCCGCGCGATGGCAGTGACCTGATCCATCCGGGCCAGAACGAACGTGCGCCGAGCCTGCCTCAGGTGGCAATAGCCGATTAAACAAGGTGGCGATGAAGGGCCGGCGCCCAGAGTAGTCAACTGCTGAGGCGTAACGGTGCGCCATTGCGGCGCGCCCCCTTTCTTCGTGTAGAGGAAATGCAGGTCCATGCCCTGCTCTATGGCCTGCCGTATTTCCGTGGAGGCCGGACTGGCAAACGCCTCTCCAGGAGCATGACCTCCCTGACGGAACATTCCACTTCGCCAAGCTGGAACCAGAAAGATCAACGATCCTGCGGCATGCGGCAGAATCAACCGCCACAGAGGAACGAACGTTAGCCCAGACACCACACCCCCGTGGTGGGAACAGGCACCTGTCACCCCTATCGAAGGCGAACGCCACCCGTCCGCACACCTCCTGTGTAGATCCGCCCCATTCAACAACACAAAGAAAAGCCCGCCCACTACCTGGGCGAGTACGAGGTTGCGTATATCGGCATCACGCCAGCGCATGCGCAGTCCCCCTTGCACAACCAGATGCAAACATGGCTACCGAGAAACCCGGAATGTTCAATGCCTGGTCAAGGGTAGTCATGGCCTATCTTGACACCCGCCCCCCTGGGGCGCGATAACTCTCTTGCCGCGAGGGGAAACACCCCCGGCGTATTGCCTGCTTAGCTCAAGGCAACAGGTTCCCGATCCGATCGCGCAAGCGACGACGGGGTGGTTTCACCTGTCTTTTGAGATCTAAGCATGCCCAAACTCCAACGCTTGAGAACCGACGCCTTCCACGCACAGAACGGCCGCTGCTGCTATTGCAGCCTGCCGATGTGGAACGCCTCACCCGATGAACTGAATCCGTTCGGCCTGCCTGCCAATACGGCCTCGCGGCTCCGTTGCACTGCCGAGCACCTGGTGGCCCAGCAAAATGGCGGCAAGGACGTGACCGGCAACATCGCTGCCGCCTGCTGGATCTGCAACTCACGCCGGCACAAACGCAAATCGCCGCCCTCCCCCGAGGCTTACCGCGCCTTCGTGCAGAAACGCATGGCGAAGGGGAAGTGGCACCCGCCGAGCGTGGCCCAGTTGCGCCTCAGAACGTATGGACCGTAACCACCCGCCGGATGAGTTCCGCCACGTTCACACCTGCCGCTGTGCTTCGTAGCGGACGCGGTCGACCAGATCCCAGGAGGCCCGGATGGGTGGCTCTGCTTGCTTCTCCGCATCCCGTGCGCCCTCCTTTGTGGATGAAAGGCGTTGAGGGCTCCGCGGCCTTCTTCGCTCGTGGGCGACCGTGGAAGGCTGCAAGGCAGCAGGAGGCTGGGCTACGATGCGGACATGCCGGTGTCCGACCACATCGCCTTTCCTCTGCTTCGCATCTTTGGCCGTCTGGAGGCCAAGCTGAAGCACCGCCCCCGATTCATCCGCCAGAGGTCACGCGATGCCATGGTGGATTGGTGGGCGGTCAACGCCACCGTTTCCGCATTGCCGCCCGCCGCGTTCGTGGAGCGGCTGGAGGACGACACCCGGCACAGGATTCTTGCCGGGGAGCGCGACCGGCCCAAGGTCCAGGTAGTCGTGGAGGTGGACGGCTTGCGTCGGGCGCGCTTCCGCGAGCGCCCCTTGGATCTACCCAACCACGATCCGTCGGATGCCGTTGCCCTGGTCGAGGCCGCCCGACGCGTGCGCAACAACCTCTTTCACGGCGGCAAGGAAGAGCCGGGTGATCAGCCGTTCGACGGCGATGACGACGAATGGGGGCGCGCCGCCCTGGACGTGGCCAAGATCCTGTTGGATCTGGTGGAACATGACGTGTTTGGGCCAGCCGAGCCTTGAGAACCCGCTGCATGTGGAAGCGCGCCGCAAACGCCCATGAACCTAACGGACCAGGCCAACGCGTTCGGCCACGCCATGATCAGCTGATCAAGATGCGCTGATGCGAACGTTGCGGTAGATTTTGCAGATTGGTAACAGGGGGAAATATGGATATTCAAACCTTCGCCGCAATGGCGGTCGCGGCCGTGCTTGGCGGCACAGTCGTATGGGGCATCACCAGCCGACGCCGCCCTGTGGTGAACGAACCGTTGAAAGGACAGCGGGATGCAGTCTCGCTCGAATCCCAACCGCACGAACCCACCCGGAGTCTTTCCGTGCCCTCGCCCTCACCGGCACCCACGTCGTTGATCGTCGAGAACCAGCAGGGTGAAAGAGCCCTCGCTGTGACGGAGCTACCGTTGGCCTTGTTTGACAAAGTTTCCGGCAAGAGCCACAAGCCCTCCAAAGCGGTGGGCCGCTTGAACGCCCTTCTCCAGGCAGTCCCCGCAAACGCATTGGCTGCCCAAGGCGTCCCTGAGAACGTGTTTGAGGTAGCGATCAACGGTCCTCTGCTCAACGCCAAAGATTCGGCGGGCAATGTCATCGAAGGGACCTATCGAGCGATGACCAACGGCGGGAGCGGTGGCATCAAGGAACATGGGCTGTTGACCAAGCCAGAGAACTTGAGCAGCGCCATGAACGCAGCCGCGATTTGGCAGGTCGCTTCCGTCGTAGTCGCCCAAAAGCACTTGGCCGATATCAGTGAAAAACTGGACGGTATCGTGACCACCATCGGCCGGGTGGAGGGCAAGCTGGATGCTCAGCGCCGTGGTGTTTTGATGGGTGCCATGGATACGCTTAGGGAGGTGTCCGTGCCCATCCTGCAGGGTGAGCACCCCCCTCATAACCGGCAAACCCTTGAAGACCAGTATCAAAAGATGATGGACAAGAAGCACGAGATCCATCAACTGCTAAGCGAGCGCATCCAGGCCCTGACCGACCTTCAGGACACCCAGACGTTCGGCGCCTCAGGCTTCCCCCAGAAAATTCGCGAGGAAATGAGCGAGATCGAAACACTGTTCCAAGAGGCCTTGCTTTGCTCTCGGGTCCGGTTCCAAGCATGGTCACTGATAACCGCGCTTTCTGGGGAAGCGTTGTTGAAGCAGGAACGGTATCGCACTGTCCAGCAGGATTTCGATCAGGCCTTTTCGCCCCAAGGGCTCCGAGAACTGTTCGAACAGAACATCACTGATCTGATCATGCGCGTTGACTCCAAGATGGTCTTCAAGACAACGCTGGCCACCCACCGGACGGAGCTCACCAAGGAGCTCCGCTCGACCCTTCACTCACTGGATCAAGACATCCGGACAGAGCGCTCGATCATTGCTCAAGGGGAAGCGCTATTGAGCGATGCCACCCAGCCCACCCGCGTTCTGATCAAAACCCAGGGCACCCGGGTAATTGCGTTCAAGCACCTGCCTGCCAACGGCACGCCGGAGTTGCTGGAGCACGACATGCAACCGTCGGTCTTCCCGGCACATCTGCTACAGACGAACGCTGACCCCGCGCTCGTTGAAAGGCGCTGATCAGCGATCCGTGGACGTCGGTTTCGCCTCGACCTGCCGATCCCGGCAGGTCTCGGTGACGAAATCCACGAACGCCACAGCAGACGCCACCGCCAAGCGCGCATGCCGGGGCTGCAGCCCACAGTGCTTGCCGTCCTTGCCATGGCCAGTGCCGTAGTGGCGCCACGAACTTCGGTGGGCATCATCGGGGTCACTTCGCCCGCCACCAGGCGGCCTTGGGCGTTGTCCTCGCCCGCCAAGCCATACTGGCACGGCTGCCTAGCCGGGCATGCCCACCACACCGAAGGAATCGGTCAGGCGTAGGAATAACAGGCCTTAGCGTTCCAGCTGGACAGCCCTAGGGGCGCTGCGCCGCTCTCTCGCTCTCACTTCCCCGGGAACATGGCGGTCATCTGCTTCCAGAACTCCCACAGGTAAGCCGTCTGCTGCCCGCTCAGCGACTCATCGCCGCGGCCGAGAAGCTGGAAGAGTGGCTATCGCTCGATCGCGTGTGTCAGATGACCGGCATGGGCACAACCTTCATCTATGGAGAGATCAAGGCTGGCCGCTTCCCGCGCTCTATCCGAATCGGCCGCCGCGCACTCTGCATACAATCCGGGCTGCAAGACCGGGTTCGGCAACAAATCGCGCAGAATCGACCTTTGCAGGTGGATGGGTAAGCGGGCGGGTAGCAAAGGCTGTAGAAACGAAAAAGCCCCTATTGCTAGGAGCTTTCTGCAAAGACTGGCGGAGAGAGTGGGATTCGAACCCACGGAAGGTTTTACCCTTCGCCGGTTTTCAAGACCGGTGCCTTAAACCGCTCGGCCATCTCTCCAATCGGGTCCCGGTCGCCCGGGCAGCGCCGTATTCTCGCACGTGAAGGCCATTTGCCCAAGACCACCCTTGCTCCTGCCGTTCGCATCCGGCACGGTGGACCCTTCACTGCATCCGGAGCCCTCATGGCCCACCTCGACCTGGCCAACCTGCGCACCTGCCTGCTGGACGACACCCAGCTGGCCGCCGTGGCCCTGCACCGCAGCGTTGCCGGCCACCTGCCGGTCAGCAGCGGGCAGCTGGTGGTCTGCGATCCACTGGTCCAGGCCGAGGCCCCCGCCCTGGCCGACTACACCGCGCCAGCCGGGCGACACCCGGTGGAGATCATCGTGCACAGCGGCCGCCCGGCGCTGGCGGTGGCCTGGTTCAGGCCGCGCGAGGCACTCACCGCATCTGCGCTGCACTGGCAGATGGCGCGCTGGACCACCCAGGACCTGACCGGCCTGGATGAGGACAGCTTCATCGGCTACCCGGTCGACGCCGGTATCGGCTGCTTCATGGACACCGATACCCAGCAGGCGCTTCTGGCCCTGATCGAGCAGTCCGAGGGCGACGAGGACAGCAACTGGGCCGATGCGCTGATCGACCACGAAGGCCTGGACCAGGGCGCCGAGTATCGGCCCTGGGGCGAGGACTCGCCGCACGGGCTGGTGGTGTTCACCAGCGGCTGGGGCGATGGCGTCTACCCCAGCTACTGGGCGTTGGATACCTCCGGCGTTCCCGTGGCGCTGGTCACCGACTTCCTGTGCATCCAGGGCGGTGACGGCCGCGATGAGCGCGAAATCGCCGATCAGGCCTATCGCGACAGCCTGCCTGCTGAAGAAGCCGAAGCGCTGGCGCGATTGGTGGCCGCCGTCGAATGCGATGATGCGGACACGCTGCGCGAGCTGTTGAAGGATGCGCCCCAGCGCGCCAACCAGATCGAGCCGGGATGCGGCGGTACCGCGCTGTTTGAAGCGATCCGCCTGGACCGCCCACAGGCGTTGCGAGTGCTGCTGCAGGGCGCTGCACTGCCGGCGCTGCCCGAGCGCCTGCAGATGAGCCGGGTGGCCAGCTATATGGACTACGCGCGCTTCCTGAAGAGGCCGCGTAGCCCGGCGCTGATGGCAGTGCTGGAAGCGCCGCCGATGGCGGCCGAACCGACGCCGGTAGCCGCGCGGCGCCGCAGCTTCTGGGATCGGCTGTTCGGCCGCAACTGACCGGCACGGGAAAACGACAACGCCGGGCATCGCCCGGCGCTCTCGCTTCAATCAACGGTGATGCAGATGGGGGCGCCTGCCTCAGCCGGCGTCCACCGCCAAGGCGCCCAGCGCGCTGGCCTTGATCCGCTCCTTGGCCTTTTCGCAGGCGCCACCGCAATCCAGGCGCGAGGCCTCCAGCTGCGGCGGCAGGTGCTCGGCCAGGAAGTCGATGAACACGCGTACCGCCGGCAACAGGCCGCGGCGCGAGGCGAACACCGCATGGCACACGCCCTGCGGCAATGACCAGTCCGGCAGCACCACTTCCAGTTCACCGTTGCGCACGGCATCGGCGCACACGGTTTCCGGCAGCATGGTGATGCCGAAACCGTCCTTGACCATGCTCTGCAGCAACGGGAAGTCGAAACCGGCTACGCGCGGCTGCAGGTCGACCCGGCGCACCTCGCCTTCCGGTCCATGCAGCTCCCAGCGCTGGCGGGCTTCGTCCTCGCTGATGCTGAGGGTGACATGCTGGGTCAGCTCCTCCGGATCCTTCGGGCGGCCGGCGCGATCCAGGTACTTCGGGCTCGCCACCAGCAGTTCCTGCACCTGGCCGAAGCTGCGCATCACCAGGCTGCCATCGTCATCCAGCCGCGAACGCACGCGCAGGGCGACGTCGTAGCCTTCATTGATGATGTCCACGCGGCGATTGCTGATGTTCAGCTGCAGGCGCACCTTCGGATACTGCTCCAGGAACTTGGGCAGCAGCTTGGGCAGCTGCATCTGCGCCAGCGACACCGGCACGCTGGCGCGCACCACGCCGCGCGGTTCCGCGCTGAGGCGGTCCACCACTTCGCGCGCGGCCTGCGCCTCGGCCAGCATCGTCTGCGCGTGGCGATGCACGCTGGTGCCGACATCGGTCACCGCGAAGCGGCGTGTGGAGCGCTGCAGCAGGCGCACGCCCAGGTCGGTTTCCAGCTGGCTGATGCGGCGGCTCAGGCGCGACTTGGGGATGCCCAGTGCGCGCTCGGCGGCGGCGAATCCGCCGTGGTCGACCACCATCGCGAAGTAGTACAGATCATTCAGGTCATGCATGCCCGAGTTCCATATATAGAACAATACGTGGCATTCAATCACCTTTATTCCGTCTTTGCAACAACCTATCGTTCTCTCCGTCGGCGGGGCCACCCCGCCCCTTCCTCCCAGAACATAGGTGACTGCCATGAAGCTTCTGCATCTCGACGCCAGCGTGCTTGGCGACAACTCCGTGTCCCGCCAGCTGTCGGCTGCCGTGGTCGCCCGCTTCACCGACCAGATCGATGGCTTGCAGGTCGATTATCGCGATCTTGATGCTAATCCGGTACCGCATCTGCGCAGCAGTTCGCTGGCCAAGACCGATGCTGCCGAGGCGACCGATGCTGAACAGGTGATGCAGCAGTTCCTGGACGCCGACATCGTGGTGATCGGCGCGCCGATGTACAACTTCAGCATTCCGTCGACGCTGAAGGCCTGGATCGACCGCGTAGCTGTCGCCGGCCGCACCTTCAAGTACACCGAGAACGGCCCGGTGGGCCTGGCCGGTGGCAAGCGGGTGATCATCGCCAGCAGCCGTGGCGGCATCTACACCGACTCGCCGGCCGACTTCCAGGAGCCGTTCCTGCGCCAGGTGTTCGCCTTCATGGGCATCAACGAGCTTGAGTTCGTGCGTGCCGAGGGCATCGCCTATTCGCCGCAGCACCGCGAAGACGCCATTGCCGGCGCGCTGGCGGCCCTGCCGTCGCATGAAGCGGCCGAGGCCGTGGCGGCGTAACGCGTTCCAGCGTTCGGCGCCGCTCTCTCCTCATCTGGGCGCTGAACGCGGGCCGGGATTCCCTCCCCCATCCCGGCCCACCCTGGCGGCCCCGCAATGCGGGGCCGTTTTCTTTGGGGCCTGGCCCGAGGGCTGCGCGGGCAGCGCACGCTCAACGGCTGGGCATGGCGTGCCAGAGACGGGCGAGTCCGGATGGATACCGTTGGAGAAGCGCGGGTTGCGGGGTGATTGCGGCGGTTCATCCACGCATGGCGTGGATCTACTGGGGGCAGCGGTCAATTCATGCCGGGCGCGTGCAACACCGTCCAGTAGATCCACGCCATGCGTGGATGAGGTGCCATGCACACATGGCCCCCACCCGATCAGGGAATCAGGCGATGGTTTCCAGCCCACCCATGTACGGGCGCAGGGCTTCCGGCACGGTGATGCTGCCGTCGGCGTTCTGGCAGTTCTCCATCACCGCGATCATCGCGCGGCCGACCGCCACGCCCGAGCCGTTCAGGGTGTGCGCCAGCTCCGGCTTGCCGGTGGCCGGGTTGCGCCAGCGGGCCTGCATGCTTGCACGCCTGTCGCCCGTCTTCGATCCTGACTGTTTGCGCTGAGCCATGCTGGCAACGGTCCCCGGCAAAGCGCCGTTTGCAGAGAGCTGGCTGATCTAGCGTAGGGATCTCGACCATACTTGATTGAATCGCGGCAGCGCCGTTGCCCAAAGTTCCGCATTTCTCGACCGTCAATGACATTACTTCCCCGGACCGAGAGACAAAGTATCCGCTAGCAAGATATTCTCGCCGAGAAGTAACATCCGCGTTACTGCAATTACTGCCTGCAAGCCGCAGCGTAGTATTGCAGCCCTATCAACCCCTTTTCTTCAACAGGGACCTTCACGATGACGGCGCAAGCTGCGGCCCTGACCCGCACATGCTGGAGGCATTTATGGCGGGGAGTCGAAACTCCAGGCGAATGAAAGCCTCTCGACACCCGGCAAAAACACTTATAAAGATGACAAACCTCTAACTTCTTCACAAAAAACAGGGATTTTCCGAACTTATGGAAATATGTGGTGTCGGTGACTTTCTCAGGGTCGTCAAAGGACTTTATCCACAGTCTGGCCGTGCTTTTTTTCGAGGGCAACCATCAAGTGAATTCGCTGTCAGCTCGTCTCTATTTCGGTTCATTTCAAGCAGTAAACCGAAATCAGCGGCATGCAATTACGGGTACATGCTGACAAACAAGATTTTCTCCGAGTTCAAGAACAACCTTCCGATATATCAAGAAGCAAGCCACCTCAAAAATTACAGCCTGAATGATTTGGATGTAATTATGACGGCACAGCATTACGGAATGCCCACCAGACTCATCGACTGGACGAGAAATCCACTTGTGGCATTGTATTTTTCCACCGAATCGGAGCCACAGTCCGAGATGGTTTCCGTATACATGCTTCGCGATAAAAACGAAGAAAATATATCCGTACTCAGCGGCAATTGCCTTTTAAACTCCATAACCTCAGAACAAAGAAAATTCTTGCATTTACTCCAAAGTGCTGAACGAAAGCTACTTACTGGAGAAAATGCGAACAACCCAATCGACAACCTTACTGACACTTCAAACCACGATTCATCTTTTGAGACCTGCTTCCCTCCAGTACAGCTTCACCCTGAGCTTGGATGCGTCGATTCGTTTTCACTTGATTTATCTAAAGCCAGAATGAAAACTAAAAACGAGATAAATCCAGGAGAAGTGCTGAGAATTTTGCAGAAGTCTTCGGTGAATTTTCTTGCGCACCCGAGCACCGTCACACTGCATGGGTCCAGGCAGTACATAATTGAACCCCTCCCCATCAACAACAGAATAAAAAACCAACAAGGAGTTTTTCTTTTTTCAAAAAGCATAGAAAAGCCGGCATATGAGGCAAGTGAATTTTTCGGAGAAAATACAATCTCATCACATGACCCCGAAGAGATTAGAAAGGTACCCCTCGATTCCGAGATTGTACGAATTGATATAAAAAGAGAGCACGCGCCCAATATTCATCGAGAACTAAACCGTTACGGATTATCACGGGATTTTATATATCCCGAGCTTTCTTCCTTCGCATCAGAAATGCCGAAGCGCATCGCCCTGAATCTGTCTCCCGAAGAACCCTTGATTTAGCCGACATCAGGATCTGACAGCTCAAAGATTATTGCACCTACTGCTCCGCACTACAGACTTAGTGTTATTCAAGAAAATTGAGTGTCGCTATTAAGCAAACCCAGGCCAACTGTCGAACGTGCAGGTTTTCGCTGTCCGTTCGATGGATGGCTCAGTAACGGACCTCTGCTATCACAGATAAAATCATCACATCCTTGAAAGAACGCGCAAAAAAAGAGCCGAGCATGGCTCGGCTCTCTGGACAGCTGTCGCGCCGGATATCAGGCGATGGTTTCCAGCCCACCCATGTACGGGCGCAGGGCTTCCGGCACGGTGATGCTGCCGTCGGCGTTCTGGCAGTTCTCCATCACCGCGATCATCGCGCGGCCGACCGCCACGCCCGAGCCGTTCAGGGTGTGCGCCAGCTCCGGCTTGCCGGTGGCCGGGTTGCGCCAGCGGGCCTGCATGCGGCGGGCCTGGAAATCACCACAGTTCGAGCACGACGAGATTTCGCGGTAGGTCTCCTGCGACGGCAGCCAGACTTCCAGGTCGTAGGTCTTCACCGCCGAGAAGCCCATGTCGCCAGTGCACAGCAGCACCTTGCGGTACGGCAGGCCCAGCTTTTCCAGCACCACTTCGGCGCAGCGGGTCATGCGCTGATGTTCGGCGTCGCTGTCTTCCGGGCGGCTGATCGAGACCAGCTCGACCTTTTCAAACTGATGCTGGCGGATCATGCCGCGCACGTCACGGCCACCGCTGCCGGCCTCGGCGCGGAAGCACATCGAGTGGGCGGTCATGCGCAGTGGCAGGCGCTCGGCGTCGACGATCTCGTCGCGCACGATGTTGGTCAGCGGCACTTCCGAGGTCGGGATCAGGTAACGCGTGGAGTCGCCGACGGCGGTCTTGAACAGATCGTCCTCGAACTTCGGCAGCTGGCTGGTGCCGCGCAGCGAATCGGCGTTGACCAGCAGCGGCACGTTGGTTTCCTCATAGCCGTGCTCGCCGGTATGCAGGTCGACCATGAACTGGGCCAGCGCGCGGTGCAGGCGCGCGATCGGGCCGCGCAGCACGGTGAAGCGCGAGCCGGACAGCTTGGCTGCGGTCTCGCCGTCCAGCCAGCCGTTGCGAGCGCCCAGCTCGACGTGGTCGAGCACCTTGAAGTCGAACTGGCGCGGGGTACCCCAGCGCGCCTGCTCGACGTTGTCGTTCTCGTCGGCGCCGGCCGGCACATCGTCGGCCGGCAGGTTCGGGATGCCCATCGAGATCGCTTCGATCTTCTCGCGCAGCTCGTCCAGGGCCACTTCCGAAGCCTTCAGTTCGTCGGCAAACGCAGCGACCTCGGCCATGATGGCCGAAACGTCCTCGCCCTTGGCCTTGGCCTGGCCAATGGCCTTGGAGCGGCTGTTACGCAGGCTCTGCAGCTCCTGGGTCCGCACCTGGATGCGCTTGCGATCGGCCTCCAGGGACTCCAGGGCAGACACGTCGAGCTCGAAGCCGCGGCTGGTGCGCAGGCGTTCGGCGAGGTCGGCGGGCTGGTGGCGGAGCAGGGCTGGATCAAGCATGGCAGGTGTCGTGGTGGGTATCAGGGATGGGATTATCGCCTGTTATACGGATTTCTGCCGCCCGGTTCATTCCTGCCGTGGCAGAATCGAGCCATTCCGTACTGGTCCGGTCCATGTCTGCACCCCGCTCGTCGTCCGCCAAGTCGTTCACTGTGCATATCCCGCGCAACGCCCTGAAGATCGCCGGCATCGCCTTCGGCGTGGGCATCCTGCTGTTCGTGCTGGTCTGGCTGACCGGCCGCGACAAGGAGTTCTTCCGCGCCGACCCGGCCGCTCAGACCCCGCAGGAAACGGCCCAGGTGGAGCCCCTGCCGGAACCGCTGGCCGCTGCGGCGGGTTCCAGCGACATGCCCGACGCCAAGCCGGCACCGGTCGCGGAAGAAGCGCCCAAGCTGGTCGAAACCGCCCCGCCCCCGCCGGCTCCGATCGCCGAGCCGGCCCCGGCCGCCCCAGGCGCGGCGCCGGCCACCACCGGCAACAGCCAGCCGATGCCGATTGCCGGCCAGTCGCCGCCGCCTTCCTACCCGGCTGCCGCCCTGCGTGCCGGTGAAACCGGCACCGTGGTGGTGCGCGTGGACGTGGATGCCACCGGCTACCCGAACAACGCCACGGTGATCCAGCGCAGCGGCTCACGCGAGCTCGACCGTGCCGCCACCGACGCCGTGCGCCGCTGGCGCTTCACCCCGGCGCAGAGCAATGGCCAGGCCGTGCCCGGCAGCATTGAAGTGCCGTTCGACTTCAAGACGCAGTAACTGAACGCTTCCCGGCAGGCAAACTGAACCCTGCCGGTCGCGTTGACGCAGCGCTGACACTTCTCATCGATGGCTCGGGCAACACTGCCCACGTCGTCAATTGACGGAAGGAGTTTGCGATGGCTGTCACCACCCACGAAGACCTTCACTCGCCGCATCTGCATCAGGATTCCAGCGAGCAGCACAAACCCACCTCCCCTTGGTTGTGGATCGCGCTGATCGTGGCGATGTTTGCGGCTGCCCTGCTCTGGCTGCGCCATTCCAACCAGGAAGAGGTGGCACCGGCACCGGTAGGCGAACGCATGCTGCCCGCGCCCGAGCAGGCGGCGGTGGCTGACACTGCCGCCCCGGCCGCGCGCCAGGTTGCGCCGGCACCGAGCCAGCGCCAGGCCGCGCCGGTGGTGCGCAACCGTGAAGCGCGCCCGCTGGCCAGCAACCGCATGCCTACCTATCCGGCCGCCGCGCTGCGTAGCGGCGTGCAGGGCAGCGTGATCGCCAGCCTGAATGTCGATACCCGCGGCAATGTCGCCAACGCGGCGATCGTGTCGCGCAGCGGCGAGCGCAGCCGTGACCTGGATCGCGCGGTGCTGAACACGGTCCAGAACTGGAAGTTCCAGCCTGCGGTGCATGAAGGCCGCGCAGTGGCAAGCGTGGTACGGGTCCCGGTGGATTTCCGTACCGAGCAGCGTTGATCGCGGACGAGGGGTTCGTGATGTTTCGACGGAGGCTTCGGCCTCCGTCCTTTTATGCGTTATGCGGAGGATCGTGCCGACCAAGGTCGGCACCTACCTGAGGGTGAGCATCGTGCCGACCGAGGTCGGCAGCTACCCGTCACAAGCGCGTGGACCGCGCCCCGCGGACAACGGGCCGATCAGGCCAGGTTGAACCCGGCGCTGCGGGCCAGGCCGTCAAAGTCCGGGAACGAGGTGGCGACGTTGGCGATGTCGTTGATGCGCACCTCGCCCTCGCTGATCTGGCCGGCAATCGCGAACGCCATGGCGATGCGGTGGTCACCGTGGCTTTCGATGGTGCCACTGCCAAGCCGCACACCGCCATGCAGGGTGGCGCCGTCCTCGGTTTCATCCACCTGCATGCCCAGCGCACGCAGACCGGTGGCCATCGCGGCGAGGCGATCGGATTCCTTGACCCGCAGCTCGGCGGCACCGCTCACCACGGTCTGCCCTTCGGCCGCGGCTGCCGCCACGAACAGCGCCGGGAACTCATCGATCATGTCCGGCACCAGTGCCTCCGGAATGCGTGCGCCCTTCAGCGGTGCATAGCGCACCACCAGATCAGCCACCGGCTCACCACCCTGCTCGGCCGGATTCTCCTCGGTGATGTCGGCGCCCATCAGGCGCAGCGCGTGCAGCAGGCCGGTGCGCCGCGGGTTCAGGCCAACCTGCCTGAGGCGCAGTTCGGAACCGGGAATGATGCTGGCGGCCACCAGGTAGAACGCGGCCGAGGAGAAGTCGGCCGGCACTACGATGTCGGTGGCGCGCAGGCGCTGGCCACCGCGCAGGCGGGCCTTGCCCGGCGAGAATTCGATATCGACGCCGAACGCCGAGAGCATGCGCTCGGTGTAGTCGCGGGTCGGGTGCGGCTCGATCACCTGGGTTTCGCCCTGCGCGTACAGGCCGGCCAGCAGCACGGCCGACTTGATCTGCGCGCTGGCCACCGGCGAAGCGAATTCGATGCCGTGCAGCGCCTGGCCACCATGCACCCGCAGCGGCGGCGTGCCGTCGTCCTGGGTGTCGATCTTCGCGCCCATCTGCGACAGCGGCCCGGTGACACGTCGCATCGGGCGACCGGACAGCGATTCATCGCCGATCAGCGTGCAGTCGAACGCCTGGCCTGCCAGCAGGCCGGCCAGCAGGCGCATGCCGGTGCCCGCATTGCCGCAGTCCAGCGCTGCATCCGGGGCCTGCAGGCCGTCGATGCCGACGCCATGCACGATCCGCTGCGACGGGCTGGGGGTTTCGATGCGCACGCCGAGCTGGCTGAAGATGCGCGCGGTGGCACGGGTGTCTTCGCCCTCCAGGAAGCCCTCGATATGCGAGGTGCCATCGGCCAGCGCGGCGAACATCACCGAGCGGTGCGAGACCGACTTGTCGCCGGGAATGGTCAGGCTGCCCTGCAGCGGCTGGCCCTTGCGGGCGATCCAGTGTTGCGCGTTGCTCATCGTTCGATCATTCCGTAAACGCCGGCAGCACCGGCGATGCATCAGGGAGCGACGGCCGCAGCCGCCGCAGCAGCACTCAGGGCACGGCCACCGGATAGGAGCCAAGCACCTTGATCTGCGCCGAGTGCGCTTCCAGTTCGGCCAGCGCGGCCTGCATCGGCGCGTCGTCGATGTGGCCAGCCAGGTCGATGAAGAAGCCGTATTCCCACTTGCCGTGGTGCGACGGGCGCGACTCGATGCGGTTCATGCTGATGCCATGGCGGGCAAACGGGCTGAGCACGTCGAACAGCGCGCCAGGCTTGTCATGGATGAACACCAGCACCGAGGTGCGGTCATGGCCGGAGGTCGGGAAGATGTTGCGGCCCACCACCAGGAAGCGGGTGGTGTTGTCGGCATCGTTCTGGATCGGCTTGGTGACCACCTTCTTCAGGCCGTACACATGGCCGGCACTCTCGCCGCCAATGGCCGCCGCGTCATCGGCGTTGCGCGCACGGCGCGCGCCCTCGGCATTGCTCGACACCGGAATCTTCTCGGCCTTCGGCAGGTTGGCGCGCAGCCAGGCCGAGGTCTGCATGAACGACTGCGGATGCGCGTAGATGCGCTCGATGTCCTCGATGCGGCCGCTGCGCGACATCAGGTACTGCTGCACGCGCAGTTCCACTTCGCCACAGATCTTCAGGTTGGAGGTCAGGAACATGTCCAGGGTGATCTGGATGGTGCCCTGCCCCGAATTCTCCACCGGCACCACGCCGAAATCGGCGTTGCCCGCTTCCACTTCCTGGAACACTTCTTCGATGCTGGCCATCGGCAGGCCCAGCGCCGAGCGGCCGAAGTGCTTGAGCACCGCCTGCTGGCTGAAGGTGCCTTCCGGGCCGAGGTAGCCGATCTTCAGCGGCTCCTGCTGGGCCAGGCAGGCCGACATGATTTCGCGGTAGACGTGCACCAGCAGCTCATCGCTGAGCGGGCCTTCGTTGCGGTCCACCACCATGCGCAGCACCTGCGCTTCGCGCTCGGGGCGGTAGTAGTCGACGGCGGCGGCGAGCTTGCCCTTGGCCTTGCCGACCTGGTGGGCGAAGCGCGCGCGCTCGGCGATCAGGCTCTGGATGTCGCGGTCGATCTGGTCGATCTTCGAGCGCACATCGGCCAGCGCCAGCGGCGCCAGGGTGGGCGCCGGATTCGACGCGGCCTTGGCCTTGCGGCCGGCCTTGCTGGACGCACTGTCCTTGGCCGGCTCGGCCTTCTTCGGCGTCTTCTTGCTGGATTTGCTGCTTGCCATCGGAATTCCCTGTTGCGGGGCACGCACCCGACGGTGCGCGCCGTTCATTGCTCAGCCGTGACGCTGCTGGAAATCGGCCATGAAGGCGACCAGCGCCTCGGCCCCGGCCAGCGGCATGGCGTTGTACAGCGAGGCCCGGATACCACCGACCACCTTGTGCCCCTTCAGCGCCAGCAGGCCGGCGGCCTTGGCCTCGGCAACGAAGCGGGCGTCGAGCTCGGCATCGGGCAGGAAGAACGGGATGTTCATCCGCGAACGCGCCGCGTGCGCGACCTCGTTGCGGTAGAAGCCGCCGGAGCCATCGATGGCGCCATATACCAGCGCCGCCTTGGCCGCGTTGCGGCGGGCGAACTCGGCCACGCCGCCTTCGGCCAGCATCCACTTGAACACCAGGCCGGCCAGGTACCAGTTCCAGGTCGGCGGGGTGTTCAGCATCGAATCGCGGGCGACATGCGAGCGGTAATCGAAGATGTCCGCACGCGGCTGGCCGCTGCGCTCGAGCAGGTCGCGGCGGATGATCATCACCGCGATGCCGACCGGGCCCAGGTTCTTCTGCGCGCCGGCATAGATCACGCCATAGCGGCGCACATCCAGCGGCTCGCTGGCGATGGACGAACTGAAGTCGGCCACCAGCGGAACATTGCCGGTCTCGGGCACATCACGGAACTCGACGCCGTGGATGGTCTCGTTGGCGGTGATGTGCACGTAGGCGGCATCCGCCGACAGCTGCCAGCCGGCGCGCGGCGGCAGCGTGCGATAGCCGTCGGCCTCGCTGCTGGCGGCGATGTTGACGTCGACATAGACGCCCGCCTGCTTGACCGCCGTCTTGCCCCAGTGGCCGCTGACCACGTAGTCGGCACGCTGGCCGGGGGCGGCGAAGTTGAGCGGGATGAGTGCCTGCTGGGTAGTGGCGCCACCAGACAGGAACAGCACCGCATAGTCTTCGGGGATATCGAGCAGGCGACGCAGGTCGGCCTCGGCCTCGGCGGCCACGGACATGAACTCCGCGCCGCGGTGGCTCATTTCCACAATCGAGGCACCGGTCCCGTGCCAGTCCAGCATTTCCGCCTGCGCCTGGCGCAGGACCGATTCCGGCAAGGTCGCAGGGCCGGCACTGAAGTTGAACGCGCGCGTCATGTCACACCTGTGGGGCAAGACCCCTAGTATGCCGCAGTGCACCAGCCTTGCGGCCTTGTGCGGCAAGGGAAATTTGGTTGCATCCGTATCCATTGGCAACGCGGCCGGGGGTGCCTGCCGACCAGGAAGGTCGTCTGCCGGCCCAGGGGAGCGGCGTCTGCCGGCCAGCGGCCGGCACTACCGACGCTGCACGACCATCAGCGGGCGCCGAACCAGAGCAGCAGGCTGATCAGCGCGGCCAGCAGCAGCGCACTCGCCAGCAGCCACGGCCAGCGCCGCACCTTGCGCGGTGCGGGGGGCAGCACCGGCGCCTGCTCGGCATCCTGGCTGGAATCGTCTTCGGCCGGCAGCGGGCGCCGGCGCGGGTCGTGCGGTACTTCCAGCACGAAACGGTGCTGGCCATCGAACACCACCTGGTCGCCGGCCTGCAGCCAGCAGTGGCGCACGGCCACGCCGTTGACCCGGGTGCCGTCGGCGCTGCCGAGGTCACGCAGCAGCACGCGCTCGCCATGCACTTCCACGCGGGCGTGCTGTTCGGCGAAGGCCGGATCGTTGATGGCGATATCGGCGTCGTTGCCGCTGCCGATCAGGCGGGCCCGCGACAGGGTGAAGCTGCGCCCGTGATGCAGGCCACCGACCCCGCGCAACAGGCGCTGCTGCTCGTCGGTGTCGTCAGTCGGGTTCGGTGCGGGCGCCTGCAACAGGCTCTCGACCTCGCCCTGCAGGACCATTTCCACGCCATCGACGTAAACCGCATCGCCTGCGCGCAGCAGCGCCATCCGGCGTACCGGGCGACCGTTCACATGGATGCCGCGGATCCCGTTGCCGACCTGCAGCCAGAGGCCACGATCATCCATGCAGAACTGCGCCAGCAGCAGTGCGCCGTGGCCGGCATCGCCGAGTCGCACGCTGCCGTTGGCCTGGCGCATGATGCGTTGCACCCCGGGCCGCAGCGGCTGGTCGGGCTGTTGTTGTTGACTGAAGTGAACAAGCAGGTTCTGCACGCGGCGCAGCCTAGCAGGTTGGCCGCCAACGAAGAAGAACCTGCGATGAGTGCTTGGCGCGAAGGCCCTCGATGCGCACAATGCTCGCCCTCATTGATCATCCCCGCCCTGCGCCAGGAGCCTGCATGTCCACCATCGATGTCCGCCACGCCCACGCCCTGCCCGACGCACAGGCGCGCGCCGCGATCGAGCAGGTCGCCGCCAAGCTGTCCGAGCGCTTCGGCCTGAAGTCGTCGTGGAGCGCCGACGTACTGAACTTCTCCGGCAGTGGCGTGGACGGTGCGATCGAACTGCAGCCGGGCGCCGTGCGCGTGACCGCCAAGCTGGGCTTCCTGCTGTCGGCGATGAAGGGCATGGTCGAAGGCGAGATCCAGCGCGTGCTGAAGGAAAAGCTGGGCTGAATCGCGGCGGCGGCCGTCACGGCCGTGCAACGCCGTCGCGCGCTACTCTCGGGACAGGCCAACTCCCCCGGGAAGTGCGATGAACCAGTACGAGAACGACGACCGCCGCAACGACGACGCCTCTTTCGGTGACCAGGCCGAGCGCTTCTCGCGCAAGCTCAGCGACTCGGCCCAGCAGGTCTGGCTGGCCGGCCTGGGCGCGCTGGGCCGTGCCCAGGCCGAGGGGAGCCGCTTCTTCGATGGCCTGGTGAAGGAAGGCGAAGCCTGGGAGGCCCGCCGCCGCGAACGCAACGGCGAACAGGGCCCGGGCTGGCGCGACAACGTGGAATCGTCGCTGGACGAAGCCCGCGAGAAGGCCTCCGGCACCTGGAACAAGGTCGAAAAGGCCTTCGACGACCAGGTGCAGGGCGTGCTCAAGCGCCTGCACGTCCCCACCGCGGACGAGGTGACCGCGCTGGAAGCCCGTATCGATGCCCTGCATGCGCGCCTGGCCAGGCTGGAGACCCGTGCTGCTTCCGGCAGCGATGCTCCGGCAGCAGGCAGCCATCAAGCACCAGACAGCGCGCCCTGAATGGTCATTGTTGCAATGCAATAAATTTTGATTGACAATCGCGAGCAACCCGCCAATCGCTTCGGCTGCCGTTTGTTCCCTCCCCTCACGGCTTCAGGATTGGCGGGTTTTTCGTGCCCGTCGTGTACGGATCTGCGCGCTGCATCACATTTCCTGTCGGGAAGCTCCTGACCCCGCCGGACAGTGCGGCCTTTACACTGTCGTCTTCCGCATTCGCCCCTTCCGCGCACCTCCTGCATGCTCCCTTGGATCCTGGCCCTGCTGTCGGCCCTGCTTACCTGTTCCCTGGCCGTTGTCTATCTGTGGTGGATCAAGCGGCGGCGGAAGGAGATGCAACTGGGGCTGCAGGCGCTGGCCGGCATGCACTGGCGCGAGTTCTCGGTGCTGGTCAAGCGCATGCTGCGCGAGCAGCGCGGCCTGCGTGAACTGAATGACCCGGCCGAGGAATCGCGCGAGCCGAGCAGCGATTTCCTGCTCAGCGATGGCCCCCACACCTGGCTGGTGTCGTGCAAGCATGGCCTGGCCTACCGCATCGGCACTGCCGCCGTGAACGAGCTGGGTGCGGCTGCGCGCCTGGCCGGTGCCAAGGGCGGCGTACTGCTGACCGAAGGTAGGATTGAACGCGACGGCCGCAGTGCCGCCGAGAAGCAGGCGGTCGAGGTGCTCGATGGCCCGCGCCTGTGGCCGCTGCTGCAGCCGTACCTGCCGCCCGATATCGAGACCCGCGTACGTACCAGCGCACGGCACGAGGCGTTGCGCCGCATCGCCATCGCGGCACTGGGTTCGGTCACGCTGGGCCTGCTGGTGGGCCTGGGGCTGCAGGGCCTGCACATGCAGGACGCCCCCAGCGCTGCACAGGTTCCGACCGTGCCAGCCGTTGCCGAGACGGCGCCTTCGCCGGCGCCGGAGCAGGCATCCACGGCGGCGACGGTCGAGGCGGACGTACCGGCCGTGGCGCCACCGGCATCGTTGCCGGCAGCGCCCGCCGACGCGCGCAGCGAGCCCAATCCGGATGCGGCCACGCTGGAGCGCTTCCAGTCGGACCTGGCGCGTGCACTGGCCGGCAAGCCCGGGATTGCCAGCGGCGTCTGGCTGACCCGCCAGACCCTGGCGATCAATCGCACCGGCGAGCTGGAGGCGGTATGGCCGCGGGTCTGCGAGGAAGTGCTGCATTACCCGGCCCTGCGCAACGTGCGCATCCAGCTCAACGCCCGCCCCGGCGTGGATGAGCCAGTGCGCTGGCGGCAGTGCGCGACCTATTGACCGACGTGCTCCCGCAGGAGCAGTAGATCCACGCCACGCGTGGATGCGCCCGTACCACCATCTTGGCGCGGTAGATCCACGCCACGCGTGGATGAACCCGTACCGCCCTACCGGGCGCCAGGCGCGAAACGGGCCACCAGATCCCAGGCATCACCCAGGAACACCTGGCGCACGCGGGTGATCGGCTGTTCGCCGCGCCAGGTCAGGCGCTCGATCACCAGGCAGGCGGTGCCGGGCTTTACCTCCAGCAACCGGGCGCTGGCCGTATCCGCGCCCCAGGCACTGATGCGGTGCTGGGCGCGGGTCCACGACACGTTCTGCAGCAGCCAGCTGCCCGGTGCGGTGGTGCTGAAATCGACGTCCAAAACCTCGGGTACGCCGAGCGGACTGATCAGGCGGTGCTCCAGCGCCAGCGGGCGGCCATCGGCCAGGTGCAGGCAGCGCATCGCCAGCAGCTGCTGCCGGCCGGCCAGCTCGACCTCGCCGGCATTGCCGGGGTCGGCCAGGCGCAGCTCGCGCTGCAGCAGGCGGTACGCATACTGATGACCGCGCGAGCCGACCTCCATCGCGATATCGGGAATCTCCAGCGCCACCTGCTCCAGGTGCGGAGGCTGCCGCGCCACGAAGGAACCGGCGCGGCGGCGGCGCTCGATCATGCCGCTCTCGGCCAGCGCGGTCAGCACCTTGTTCACCGTCATCCGCGAGCAGCCGTACTGTTCCATCAGCTCATGCTCGTACGGAATGCGGAAGCCCGGCGCCCACTCTCCACTGAGAATGCGGCTTTCCAGATCGCTGCGGATACGCTGGTTGAGCGTGGCGGACTTGCTGGCCTTCACGGGGGTGGGATCTCGATGGCGGGGGCGATCAGCCGAGCACGCCGCGCAGGGCGGCGGCGAAGGCGGTGGTGATCGCCTCGCGCTGCAGGTGACGGCCCTCGGCCACGCACTGGCGGCCACGGCGCCAGACCGATCGCAGCGCGCCATTACGTGCGGCGAACACCCAGCTGTCAAGCCACGCGTCACCCTGCCGCGCCTGCAACGCCGGGTGCGCGGCATCCAGTTCGAGCAGATCGGCACTGGCGCCCACCTGTAGGCCGCAGCTCACGCCCAGTGCCTGCGCGCCGCCCTGCAGCGCGCCTTCAAACAGGAAACGACCGCTACTGCGGGTGGCATCCGGAGCCAGCACGTTGCGCCCGCGCAGGGTCAGGCGCTGGCCGTACTCGAGCAGCCGCAGTTCCTCGGCAGCATCGATCAGCACGTTGGAGTCGGACCCCACGCCGAAACGCCCGCCCTCGCGGGCGAACGCCTGCATCGGGAACAGGCCGTCGCCGAGGTTGGCCTCGGTGATCGGGCACAGGCCGGCCACGGCCTGGCTGGCGACGATGGCGGCGCGCTCGCCGTCGGTGATGTGGGTGGCATGCACCAGGCACCAGCGCGCGTCCACCGGCGCATGGTCGTACAGCCACTGCACCGGCCGCTGGCCGCTCCAGGCCAGGCAGGCCTCGACTTCGCGCACCTGCTCGGCAATGTGGATGTGCACCGGACCTTCGGTAAGCGGCAGCAGGGCATCCAGCTCCTCGCCCGTCACCGCGCGCAGGCTGTGGGGCGCGATGCCAAGCACGGCATCGGGCAGTGCGGCCAATGCCGGCTTTGCGGCGTCCAGCAGCTGCGCGAACCCGTCCACGTCATGGATCAGGCGCCGCTGCGCAGGATTCGGCGCAGCACCACCGAAGTCGGCATGGGCGTAGAACACGGGCAGCAGGGTCAGGCCGATGCCGGTCTGGTCGGCCGCTGCGGCGATGCGTGCGCTCATCTCGGCGCGGTCGGCGAAGGGCCGGCCGTCAGCGTCGTGGTGCAGGTAATGGAACTCGCCAACCCGGGTGAAGCCGCTCTCCAGCATTTCCATGTAGGCCTGCGCGGCGATCGCCTGCACGGCGTCCGGGCGCAGGTGGGCCAGGAAGCGGTACATCAGCTCGCGCCAGCTCCAGAAACTGTCGCCGTCGCCGCCGCCGATCTCGGTCAGCCCGGCCATGCCGCGCTGGAACGCGTGGCTGTGCAGGTTGGGCAGGCCCGGCACCAGGATGCCGAGACGCTGGTCGCCCGCCTGTGCGCCCTGCCCCGCGCTGATCGCCGTGATGCGGCCGTCCTGCACCTGCAGGCGTACATCGCGGGCCCAGCCCTCGGCCAGCAGGGCGTGGACGGCATGGAAACAGTGCGGGGAACGCGAATCGGACATGGCTGGACAACCCGAAATGGACGCCTATATTGTATAGACATATAAGCACAGCCGCGTTGTGGATGCCATGCACGTCGATACCCTCTGGTCCAACGTCCACCTGATCACCCTCGATGGCGAGGGGCTGGGTGTCCTCCGCGATGGCGTGCTGGCCTGCGCCGACGGCCGCATCGTCCATGTCGGTCCGGCCGGCAGTGACGCCCACCTGCAGCCGACCACCCGCATCGACGGCGAAGGCCGCTGGATCTCGCCGGGCCTGATCGACTGCCATACCCACCTGGTCTACGCCGGCAACCGCGCCAACGAATTCGAGCAGCGCCTGCAGGGCGTCAGCTATGCCGAGATCGCCCGTGCCGGCGGCGGCATCGTCTCCACCGTGCGCGCCACACGTGCCGCCACGCCGGAACAGCTGGCCAGCGAGAGCCGGCCACGCCTGCTGGCGATGCGCGCCGAGGGCGTGACCACGATCGAGATCAAGTCCGGTTACGGCCTGACCCTGGCCGACGAGCGCAAGCAGCTGCAGGTGGCGCGGGCCCTGGGCCAGGAGTGCCGGGTCGATGTGGTGACCACCTTCCTTGGCGCACATGCGATTCCGCCCGGCCGCCAAGCACAGGAGTACACCGATGAGGTGTGCAACGTGATGATCCCGGCCATCGCCGCCGAGGGCCTGGCCGAAGCGGTGGACGTGTTCTGCGAGAACATCGCCTTCTCGCCCGCACAGGCGCGGCAGGTGTTCGAGGCCGCGCGCGCGAACGGGCTGGCGGTGAAGATCCACGCCGAACAGCTGAGCAACCAGCACGGCGCCGAGCTGGCGGCCGGCTTCGGCGCGTTGTCGGCCGACCATATCGAACACCTGGACGAGGCCGGCATCGCCGCGATGGCAGCCGCCGGCACCGTTGCCGTGCTGCTGCCCGGCGCCTTCTATTTCACCCGCGATACCACCCTGCCACCGATTGCCGCGCTGCGCGCAGCCGGCGTGCCGTTGGCGCTGGCCACCGACAGCAACCCGGGCACCTCGCCACTGACCAGCCCGCTGCTGGCGATGAACATGGGCGCCACCCTGTTCCGCCTGACCGTGGATGAGTGCATCGCCGGCTTCACCCGTGAAGCGGCGCGTGCACTGGGCCATGGCGAGCGCATCGGCCGCCTGGCAGTGGGCATGGACTGCGACCTGGCGATCTGGGACATCGACGCCCCCGCCGACCTGGTCTATCGCATTGGATTCAACCCGCTGCACGCGCGCGTGGTGCGCGGACAGCCCGACCTGCCTGCCTCCTGGAGCAACACATGAGCAACACCCTGGTTCTTCGCCCCGGCCATGTCACTCTCGCCCAGTGGCGGCAGGTCTATCGCGGTGCGCCGCTCGCGCTGGATCCGGCCGCGCTGCCGGTGGTGCGCGCCAGTGCCGCCGCCGTTGCCGCCATCGTCGCCAAGGGCGCGCCGGTCTATGGCATCAACACCGGCTTCGGCAAGCTGGCCAGCGTGCGCATCGAACGCGAGGACCTGGCCACCCTGCAACGCAATATCGTGCTCTCGCATGCTGCAGGCGTTGGTGAGCCGATGCCGGCCAACGTGGTGCGGCTGATGATGGCGCTGAAGCTGGTCAGCCTTGCCCAGGGCGCGTCCGGCATCCGCGAGGAAACCCTGCTGCTGCTGGAAGCCATGCTGGTCAAGCAGGTGCTGCCGGTGGTACCGGCGCAGGGCTCGGTCGGTGCCTCGGGCGACCTGGCCCCGCTCTCGCACCTGGCCAGCGTGATGCTGGGCGTGGGCGAAGCCTTTGTCGGTGGCGAGCGCCTGCCGGCGCAGGAGGCACTGGCGCGTGCCGGGCTGCAGCCAGTCGAACTGGGTGCCAAGGAAGGCCTGGCACTGCTCAATGGCACCCAGTTCTCCACCGCCTACGCGCTGGCTGGACTGTTCGAGATCGAGACCGTGTTCCAGGCCGCGCTGGTCACCGGCGCGCTGTCGGTGGAAGCGGCCAAGGGATCGGATACCCCGTTCGATCCGCGCATCCACGCGATCCGTGGCCAGCGTGGGCAGATCGCCACTGCCGCCACGCTGCGCACGCTGATGCAGGGTTCGGCGATCCGCGAATCGCACCGCGACAACGACGTGCGCGTGCAGGACCCGTACTGCCTGCGCTGCCAGCCGCAGGTCATGGGCGCGGCACTGGACATCCTGCGCCAGGCCGCGACCACATTGGAGATCGAAGCCAACGGCGTGTCCGACAACCCGCTGGTGTTCACCGATACCGGTGAGGCCCTGTCCGGCGGCAACTTCCACGCCGAACCGGTGGCCTTCGCCGCCGACATGCTGGCGATGGCCGTGTGCGAGATCGGCTCGATCAGCGAACGTCGCCTGGCGATGCTGGTCGACCCGGCGCTGTCCGGCCTGCCGGCCTTCCTGACCCCGCGCCCGGGCCTGAACTCCGGCTTCATGATTCCGCAGGTGACCGCCGCCGCACTGGTCTCGGAAAACAAGCAGCGCGCCTACCCGGCCAGCGTCGATTCGATCCCGACCTCGGCCAACCAGGAAGACCACGTCTCGATGGCCGCGCACGGCGCGCGCCGCCTGATGCAGATGGCCGAGAACGCGGCCAACGTGATCGGCATCGAGCTGCTGGCCGCCGCGCAGGGCTGCGACTTCCATGCGCCGCTGCGCTCCAGCGCCGCGCTGGAAAGCGTGCGTGCCACCCTGCGCGCACAGGTGCCGACCCTGCAGGACGATCGCTATTTCCACCCGGACATGGTGACCGCCACCGACCTAGTGCGCAGCGGCGCGCTGGCCCGGGGCCTTGCGGAACTGTTGCCGACCGTGGAACCGCAGGCATGAACGCCCTTCCCGAATGGCTGACGGTGCATGAGGGCGACGCGCCGCTGATCGTCAGCTTCCCGCACACCGGCAGTGAGCTGCCGCATGACCTGATCGGCGACTACCATTCGCCGTGGCTGGCACGCCGTGACACCGACTGGTGGGTGCACGAGCTGTACGACTTCGTGCGCGGCATGGGCGCGACCACCGTGCGCTCGGCGATTTCGCGATCGGTGATCGATCTCAACCGCGACCCCAGCGGCGCCTCGCTGTATCCGGGCCAGAACACTACCGGCCTGTGCCCGCTGACCACCTTCGACAACCAGCCGCTGTACCACGCCGGGCGCGAACCGGACGAGGCCGAAATCGCGCGTCGCCGCGACACGTATTTCCTGCCCTACCACGATGCACTGGCCGCGCAGATCACCCGCCTGCGCGCCACCTCCAGCACCGTGGTGGTGTACGACGCGCATTCGATCCGCTCGCACATCCCGCACCTGTTCGATGGCGAACTGCCGCAGTTCAACCTGGGTACCGCCGGCCCGTCCGGCGCAGCGGACACGTCCTGCGACAACGCTCTGAGCGATGTGGTGGAGAACCTGCTGAAGATCAGCGGCATGAGCCAGGTGCGCAACGGCCGCTTCAAGGGCGGCTGGATCACCCGCCACTACAGCAACGTCGCCGGCGGCGTGCACAGCCTGCAGATGGAACTGGCCTGCCGCGGCTACATGCACGAGCCACTGCCCGACCAGGTGGACGAGCACAGCTGGCCCACCCCGCTCGACCCCGACCACGCCGCACCGCTGCGCCACACCCTGGCGCAGGTGCTCAACGCCTGCCTTGAATTCGCGACCAACCGGAGCGCCGCATGACCCGCAACGACCCGTCCCGCACCATCGCCGCGCCGACCGGCACCACGCTCAACGCCAAGAGCTGGCTGACCGAGGCGCCGCTGCGCATGCTGATGAACAACCTGCACCCGGACGTGGCCGAGCGGCCGCAGGAACTGGTGGTGTACGGCGGCATCGGCCGCGCCGCGCGCGACTGGGAGAGCTTCGATGCGATCGTCGAAACCCTCAAGCGCCTGGACGACGACCAGACCCTGCTGGTGCAGTCGGGCAAGCCGGTGGGCGTGTTCCGCACGCATGCCGATGCGCCGCGCGTGCTGATCGCCAACTCCAACCTGGTGCCGCGCTGGGCCAACTGGGACACATTCAACGAACTGGACCGCAAGGGCCTGGCGATGTACGGCCAGATGACTGCCGGCAGCTGGATCTACATCGGCGCGCAGGGCATCGTGCAGGGCACCTACGAGACCTTCGTGGAGATGGGCCGCCAGCACTTCGGTGGCGACCTGACCGGCAAGTGGTTGTTCACCGGCGGCCTGGGCGGCATGGGCGGCGCGCAGCCGTTGGCCGCGGTGATGGCCGGCGCCTCCTGCCTGGCCGTCGAGTGCCGCAAGAGCAGCATCGACATGCGCCTGCGCACCGGCTACCTGGACACCTGGACCGACAACCTGGACGAAGCGCTGCGGCTGATCGACGAATCGTGCAAGGCCGGCACGCCGCGGTCGGTGGGCCTGCTCGGCAACGTGGCCGATGTGCTGGCCGAACTGCTCAAGCGTGGCGTGAAGCCTGATCTGCTGACCGACCAGACTTCCGCGCACGACCCGGTAAACGGCTACCTGCCACAGGGCTGGACCGTCGAGCAGTGGGACCAGAAGCGCGTGTCGGCGCCGAAGGAGGTGGAGCAGGCCGCACGGGCATCGATGGCCAACCACATCCGCGCGATGCTCGGCTTCCACGCCTTGGGCGTGCCAACCGTGGACTACGGCAACAACCTGCGGCAGATGGCACTGGAAGAAGGCGTGGAGAATGCCTTCGATTTCCCCGGCTTCGTGCCGGCCTACATCCGCCCGCTGTTCTGCCGTGGCATCGGCCCGTTCCGCTGGGCTGCACTGAGTGGCGATCCGGAAGACATCGCCAGGACCGATGCCAAGGTGAAGGAGCTGATTCCGGATAACCCGCACCTGCACCGCTGGCTGGACATGGCCGCCGAGAAGATCAAGTTCCAGGGTCTGCCCGCGCGCATCTGCTGGGTCGGCCTGGGCGACCGCGACCGTCTCGGCCTGGCGTTCAACGAGATGGTCGCCAAGGGTGAACTGAAGGCGCCGGTGGTGATCGGCCGCGACCATCTGGACAGTGGCAGCGTCGCTTCGCCGAACCGCGAAACCGAAGCGATGGCCGACGGCTCCGATGCCGTGTCCGACTGGCCGCTGCTGAATGCCCTGCTCAACACCGCCAGCGGCGCCACCTGGGTGTCGCTGCATCACGGCGGTGGCGTCGGCATGGGCTTTTCGCAGCACGCCGGCATGGTGATCGTCTGCGACGGCAGCGAAGCGGCGGCCAAGCGTATCGGCCGCGTGCTGTGGAACGATCCCGCCACCGGCGTGATGCGCCATGCCGATGCCGGCTATGGGATCGCGATCGACTGCGCGAAGGAAAAGGGGCTGGACCTGCCGGGCATCCTCGGCTGATCCAATCGACAGGCAGCCGGGCAGGGGCCCGGCTGCTGTTGCTCCCCGCCGTGCTGCGCATGATGCGCCGTGCATCGGCCCGGCGCCGCAGGCTTGACCCTGCGCGGGCCGCTGACCAAGATGCGCCATCGCCGCTGATGGATCACCGCGATGTACCGCATCCGTGCTGCCGCATTGCTCTGCACCCTGTGTGCCGTTTCGTTCGCTTCGGCAGGTGAGACCGCTGCCGGGCCTTCACCCCAGCTCGATGCCCAGCTGCAGGCCAACCGCGAACGCTATGGCATCGCCGGCCAGGCCGTACTGGTCGCGCACAACAGCCAGGTCCTCTATCAGGGCGCCAGTGGCGAGCGCGACACGGCCACGCATGCGCCCGCCACCGTCGATTCCATTTTTGTCGCGCAGTCGATGGCCAAGCTGCTGACCAGCACCCTGGTGATGCAGCTGGTGGACCAGGGCAAGGTGGATCTGGACGTGCCGGCCAGTCGCTATGTCCCGGACCTGCCGGCCGCATGGCGCACGATCCCCGTCCGCGACTTCCTCAACCACAGTTCGGGCATCGGCGAATACTACGACCGCGTCGACGACCGCTGGGTGAGCAAGGGCTACACCGGCTTTGCGCCGGACCTGGCCGCCGCATTGAAGGTGGCCGCCGCGGCGCCCATGCAGTTCAGCCCCGGCAGCCGCGTGCAGTACACCCAGGCCAACTACCTGGTCCTGACCGCCTTGCTGGAGGCGCAGTACCGCAGGCCCTACCCGGCGATCGCGCGCGAACGCATCCTGCAACCGCTGGACATGCGCAGCACCTCATGGGGTGTGGCGAGCGTGCCGGTGCAGCGCGTTGCGGTGCCGTACATCGGCAAGGACAACCGTTTGCAGCCGGCCAATGAAGAGCCGTGGCCGACCTACGGCTGGGGCCATGCCGACCTCGAGACCACCGTGGGCGACATGAACCGCTTCCTGCAGGCACTGGCCAGCGGCAGGCTGGTGCGCACATCGACGCTGGAAACACTGTGGCAGCCGCAGAAACTGGCCGGCGGCGGCAGCAACTTCTTCTCCACCGGTTGGGACACCACCCGCCGCGACGGTTACACCCAGGTCGGCCACGATGGCGGCACCCGGGTGCGCGTGCGCCTGGCCTACAAGGACACCCTGGCCAGCGGCTACTGGGTGTTCGTCTACCTGACCAATGGCAGCGCCCGCAATGCCTGGTCGAGCACGCTGGTGGAAAGCACGATGGCGATGGCCGCGCCCGATGCGTTCCCGCATGCGGTGCTGTCCGAGCGCCTGATCGGCTACGCGCTGGATGACCGTGCCGATGCGGCAGCGGCCATGCGCGCTTGGCTGCGCGACGGCAACAAGGTTGCTGCCAGCGAGCTGGAACGCGCGATCAACGCCGACGGTTACGCCATCCGCCAGAATCTCGGTGCACGCCGTGCGCTGAAGGTGTTCTCCCTCAACACCGAGCTGTATCCGGACTCGGCCAATGCCTGGGACAGTCTGGCCGAGTGCCACGCGGCATTGGGAGAAAGCGAAACCGCCGAACGCTTGTATGCGAAATCGAAGGCCCTGGCCAAACCCGGCCTGTAGGACCGGGCCCACGTTCGGCTTCGCTTTGGCTGGAATGGCTTTGGCTGGAATGGGCGCCGGAGCGAAGCGCAGCCGAGCATGGGCTCGGCGCTACTGGATGGCGACGCACCGCGCCCATACGCGGGCGGCGGGTGACGCGGCGCGCTCGACCTGTTAACTTGCGCGCCACTTTTCTGGTTTACAGCCTCCTGCATGTCGCTCTCGCCGTACCGTCCCGCCCCGTCGCTGCTGTTCCTGGCCGTTTCGCTTGGCCTTTCCGCTGACGCCTTCGCTGCCCCGCAGGCCACCACGCTGGACGCGGTACGGGTCACCGCCGCCGATGCCAGCGCGCAGGCGCGCGAGGCGCTGAAACGCGTTCCTGGCGCCGGCAATGTCGTCGACGTGGCCAAGGCCGACAGCCGCCTGTCCAGCAGCGCCGACGTGCTGGCCTACCAGCCGGGCATCAGTGCGCAGTCGCCGGGCAACGAAGGCACCAAGGTCTCGATCCGCGGTTCGGGCATCAATCGTGGGCCGGGCGCACATGCGTCCGGCATTGCCGTATCGATCGATGGCCTGCCGTTGACCGGCCCCGGCGGCACCCCCTACGAACTGCTCGAGCCGTTGTGGTTGTCACGCGTCGAGGTCCTGCGCGGTGCCAACGGCTTCGAGCGCGGCGCGCTGGCGCTGGGCGGGGCCATCGACTACGTCAGCCGCAGTGGCCGTGATTCGGCCGGCGTGCAGCTGCATTACGAAGCCGGCAGCCGTGGTTACCAGAAGCGCGGCATCAGCTGGGGCGGTGTCAGCGGTGACGTCGACTACTTCCTGGCCTACACCGACACCGAATTCGACGGTTACCAGCAGCATGCGCGCGGTGACGGCAGGGGCGCGATGGCCAACATCGGCTGGCAGATCACGCCGGACCTGCAGACGCGCTTCTTCGTGCGCTACCGCGAAACCCACCATGAGACGCCCGGGCGCCTGACCCGCGACCAGATCCGCAACGATCCACGTGCCGCAAACCCGGCCAACCTGGCCATCGATGCGCGCCGCCCGCAGCCGGGCAGTACCTGGGTAGGCAATGTCACCACGCTGCAGATCGATGAGGCGTCCTCGCTGCAGGCCGGGCTGGTCTATCACGCGTATCCGATGGACTTGAACGAGAGCCTGTACCGCCAGCAGCTGGACTACGCCAACCTCAATGCCACGCTGGACTATCACCACCGCCACCGCCTGTTCGGCCTGGACAGCGAAACCACGCTCGGCCTGCGCGTGACCCATGACCTGGACGCCGATGTGCGCGAGTCGCTGCGCTTTGCCAGCAATGGCTATGCCGCCGGCACACGCACCCGCGATTTCCGCCATCACGGTACCGACAGCACGCTGCACGTGAGCAACAGCCTCGCCCTTAACCAGCGCCTGCGCGTGCAGAGCGGGCTGGCCCTGATCAACACCCGCCGCGACGTGCAGGTGACCTGGCCCAGCAGCGGTGGCCGCCTGCGCGACCACGACTGGAACCTGGCGCCACGCCTCGGTTTCACCTGGCAGCACAGCGCGCAGACGCAGTGGTTCGGCAACCTCAGCCGCTCGCTGGAAGCGCCACATCCGTGGTCGATGATCTGGGGCTCGAACCAGTACTTCGGGCCGGGCAATGGCCCGTCCACCGGCCGCCAGCGTGCGCCGGTGCCGATGCAGAACCAGACCGCCACCACGCTTGAACTGGGCGCGCGCGGTGACGCCGCGCTGGGCCGTTGGGAACTGACGGGCTACTACGCACACGTCAACCACGAGCTGCTGAGCGTCGAACTGCAACCGGTGCCGAACCTGTTCATCGCCGAGAACAATGCCAGCCCCACCCTGCATCGCGGCATCGAAGCCGGGTTGGACAGCACGCTGTGGCAGGCCGCAGCAGGCCGCCTGTCGCTGCGCCAGGCCTATACCTTCAGCGACTTCCGCTACCGCCACGATGCGCGCTTCGGCAGCAACCGCCTGCCTGGCCTGCCGCGCCACGCCTACCACGCCGAACTGCGCTTCGACCATGCCTCCGGCCTGTATGCCGCGATCAACACCGAATACGCCTCGCGCATCGCGGTGGACTACGCCAACAGCTACTGGGCCGACAGCCATGTGATCTTCGGCAGCCGCATCGGCTATGACGCCCCCGGCGGTCGCTGGCAGGCCTGGGTAGACGTGCGCAACATCGGCGACCGCCACTATGCGGCGACGGTCACGCCCGGCTACAACGACGCCGGCAAGGATGTGGCGCGCTCGACGCCGGGTGAAGGCCGTGGCGTCTATGCAGGCGTGCGCTTGCGCTTTGATTGAAAGCCGCCGGCGGCGCCGGGTGTCATCCGGCGCCGCCGGCCACGACTCAGCCGATCCGCCAGCGCGGCATGCGCTCAGCCTGGCGCCACAGCGGTCGCGCCAGCCCCCACAGCACCAGCGCCGCAACCCATTTCGGCGAGGTGCCGAGCAGCGTGTCGAGCCAATGCACCTCGCCCACTACGGCCTCGTCCTGCCACGGTTTGTAGCCGAGGTAGATGATGCTGCCGGCCCACCACAGCAGGGCGGTCCCGCCGATGATCATCAGCAGCGCGCCGCTGCGGCAGGTCCAGCACTGCGACGTCGTGCCCCATTCCCGTGACATTGCCAGCAGCACCGCCACCAGTGCCAGCGTGATCAACACCACCAGGGCGATATCGACCCTGGGGCCGATCCGCTGGTAGGTGCAGTCACAAGGCGCCTGCACAGCCGTGCCCTCACTGACCGCCACCACGGCCTCCCGCGGCGGCGGCGGCGGCGCCTGCGCGATGGCGCAGGCGGGCAGCAGTGATGCCCACGCGCAGAACGCCAGCGCCAACCCGCGCCACCACCCCTTGCTCGATTTCACAGCGCAATCCATACGCAACCCCTCCTGATCCAGATGTGATGTTGTCCGACCCGATCCTGCGTCAGACAGATAGCAGAATGCCGCCGACTGCGGCAGCGCTCATCGCGCCCTGAAAACCTTAATCAGGCTCGCAGCCCTTGGTACCAGTACCTGCGCGCCTGCCCCAGGCGCAGTGAAAAAACCCGCACTGCAGGCAGCGGCCAGACCGTATGCGACACACCTGCCCGCCCCCATCCCTGCTCGTGCATGCCCGGCAGGCGCACGCGGGAGACATGTCGGGATCGCTTCATCCGCCACGCGTGCTGCAGTGGGCGAAGCAGTCTGGAAATCGCGGAAGCTGATATTGCATGCGGACATCCTTGCCGGGCACGCGTAGACGGTGACGGGCGGATTCTACCGCGACGGGCCGCCGCTTCCACTCCGCGCACAGGCGGCCCCTGCCAGGTGATTGGGACAGGTGATCGGGATCGGCCGCGCTCAGCTGCGGTCGACGATCCGGGCGATGCGGTCGCCAACGAACAGGAACGCGCTCTGTCCCTGCAACTCCAGCACGGCACCTGCGCGCGGCCCGTCCGGAATGTCCTGCGCAAACACGCCGCGCCAGCCGATCCCCGCCGTGGCCTGGTTGCCGTCGAACACCAGCGACAGCAGGCGCTGCTCGCGTTCACTGAACATCTGCGCCGACTGCCGCGCCAGTTCGCCGAATGCGTCCACGCCTTCGGTGGCCAGCGTCATCCGGCCGCCACTGTGATTCTCGAATCGCACGTTGTGCGCCAGCACGGCCAGCATGCCGTCGATGTCGAAGCGGTTGTAGGCCTGCAGGTAGTGCTCGATCAACCGGCGGCGTTGCGGTTCGTCCATGGGGGGTGTCCACGGCTGGGGTCAGCGCGAGTCTCGCCTGCCCACCGCGGCCGATCAAGGCCGTGCCGCGGCCTTCAGCAGCTGCGCGGCAACCTGGTCGAACGGGGCAATGTCCTGCAGCGCGCGGCACATCGCCACCGCGCCTTCAACACTGGCGATCACCAGGCTGGCCAGCTCGGCGGCCCGGGCCGGTTCATGGCCCTCGTCGATGAACGCCGCGGCCAGATGCCCCTGCCAGCGCGCGAACACCTCGGCCGCTGCCGCGCGGGGTTGGCTGGGCATCGCCTCCACCGGTTCCTCGACGGCAGCAGCCAGCACCGGGCAACCGGCGCGGAAGCCGGAGCGCAGCAGGCGTTCCCGCCACAGTGCCAGGAACTGCCGCAGGCCCTGCATGGCTCCGCCCTTCAGCAGGTCCACCAGCAGTGCCTCCACCTTGTCGCCGGCCCTGTGCGTGGCACGCGCCAGCAGCTCCTGCTTGCCGCCAGGGAAGTGGTGGTAGGTGGAGCCCAACGGTGCCTCGGCCAGCTTCGTCACTTCGCGGATGCTGGTGGCATTGAGGCCGACCCGCGCCAGCATCTGTGCCGCCGCATCAATCACGCGTTGAGGGGCATCAGAGGGGCGTGGGCTCACGGCAGTCTCCTTGCTAAGACAGTCGTCATAGATTAGCGTACCGGCGGCTCTATAACAGTCGTCATAGTCATGAATCTCTGGTTCCGCCTGCTCCACCTGCTGCTGTGCAGCCTGTTCCGGCCGAAGCTGGAGGCCCCGTTCGGGGTCTCGCGGCTGCAGTTCCGGGTGTTGCCCAACGACCTGGACAGCAACCTGCACATGACCAATGGCCGCTACTGGAACATCTTCGACCTGGGCCGGCTGGACCTGATCCTGCGCATGGGCCTGGGCCGGGTGGCGCTGCGCGAGAAGTGGGCGCCGATCGTCGGTGCCGGCACCATCCAGTTCCGCCGCGAACTCAAGCCGTTCCAGCGCTTCACCCTGGAGACGCGGCTGGTTGGCTGGGTCGGCTCGCGCGGCATCATGGAGCAGCGCGTGCTGATCGGCGCAGAACAGAAGATCGCGACCCGCGCATTGCTGGTCACCGGCATCTACGACCGCCGCGCGCGCCAGTTCCTGGGCATGCCGAAGATGATGGAAGCGATCGGCGTGGTCGCCCCGCCGTCGCCGCCGCTCAGCGCGGCGGCCGAAGCCCTGCTGGCCGCCGACGCTGCGCTGAAGCAGGACCACGCCTGATCCGCGTCAGCCGACCCTGGGCATGTTCTTGGTCACGCAGTGGATGCCACCACCGCCGCCGGCGATCGCATCGATATCCACCTGTTCGATCACACGGCCCGGGTACAGGTCCTCAAGCAGCTCACGGCAATAGCCGTCGGCGGCGTCATCGCCGAACTGCGGTGCGACCACCGCGCCATTGATCGGCAGGTAGTTGATGTAGCCCATCGCCAGATCGTCGTTGTCACGGGTATGCACGTTGTCGCGCGCATCCAGTGGCGGCGGCAGCGTGTGCACCTGCAGGCGGCGGCCATCGGCATCGGTGGCCTCGCGCAGGATCCGCAGATGCTCGCGGGTCAGGTCGTGGTCGTAGGATTGCGGATCGTTGTCCAGGTTGGCGATCACCACACCCGGTCGCACGAAGCGCGCGTAGAAGTCCACGTGCGCATCGGTGATGTCCCTGCCGGCGATACCGGGCAGCCAGATCACCTTGCGCAGGCCGAGGTGGTGCTTCAGTTCGGATTCGATGTCCGCGCGCGACCAGCCCGGATTGCGATTGCGGTTGACCCAGCAGCTCTCGGTGAGGATGGCGGTGCCGTGGCCGTCGACTTCAATGCCACCGCCCTCGCCCACCAGATCGCTTTCCAGCAGCGTGGCACCGGTCACCTGCGCCAGCCACGGTGCCACCGCGCCGTCGTCCTGCGCACGCTGCTTGCCACCCCAGCCATTGAAGTTGAAGTCGACCAGGCCCAGCCCGCCCTGGCCATCGGTGACGAAGCAGCCGCCGTAGTCGCGCACCCAGATGTCATCCAGCGGCACCTCGAGGAACTCGATGTTGTCGCGGCCGCAGCGGTCCTGTGCCTGCTTCCGTTGCGCCGGGCGGCACAGCACGCTGACCGGCTGGTGCCCGGCGATGGTGCGCGCCAGCCGGGCCACGGCCGTGTTCACCGCGTCCGCCTGTGCGCCCCACACCCGCGGCTGCGCGGCGAAGGCCAGGAACACCCTTTCCTGCGCGCCATGCTCATCGGGCATGCGCCAGATGCCCGCGCGCGGGCCGGCCGCAGCCAGGCGACCGGACCCGGCCAGGCCCAGTGCGGCCAGGCCGCCAAGACCGGCCGCGCCTGCCAGCTGGGTAAGGAAGTGACGACGGGTGTTCATGCGTGGCTCCAGGGCCGTTCGGGGGTTGAACCATGCTGCGCTTGCCGAGCCATAAGGACAAACGATAGATTCAGCCATCTATTGAACAGTTTTACTTATTGATAATGCTCAAGCACTGGCCGCCACTGAACGCCCTGCGTGGTTTCGAGGCCGCCGCCCGGTTGGGCAGCTTCCATCGCGCCGCCGAAGAACTGCATCTGAGCCAATCGGCAATCAGCCAGCAGATCCGCGGCCTGGAGGACTCACTGCAGCAGCCCCTGTTCTTCCGCCAGGGGCGCAGCGTCACCCTCACCGATGCCGGGGTTGACCTGCTCGAGACCACCCAGTCCCTGCTGCGCCAGCTGGCCAGTGGCATCCGCCGGCTCGATCAGTACCGCAAGCCGAATCAACTGATCGTCAACACCAGCCCGGCCTTTGCCCGCCACTGGCTGGTGCCGCGGCTGGCGGCATTCCATCAGCTGCATCCCGGCGCTGACCTGTGGCTGCTGACCAGCGAAGAAGCGCCGGACATGAGCACGCAGACGCTGGACCTGGCGGTACGCGACGATCTCGACGCACAGGCGCACTGCCAGCACCGCGTGCTGCTGCAGGACCGCCTCTATCCGGCCTGCCATCCGTCACTGCTCGCCACCCCTGTGCACGCACGCCTCACCCTGCATGGCGAGCGCGAGATGGACTGGAGCCAATGGCAGGTGCAGGGCGGTACTGATGTCGGCCAGCGCCGCGAAGGCATGAACTTCTCCGAACCGGGGCAGCTGCTCGATGCCGCCTGCGAAGGGCTGGGCATTGCCCTGGTCAGCGAGTTGCTGGCCGCACGTGCGTGCGCGCAGGGCCTGCTGCAGCCACTGGATGCGCTGCGCGTGCGGGGCCCGCGCTGGAGCTGGCTGGTGCATGAGGACAGCGCGGCCGACCCGCTGGTGGGCAGCTTCTGCGAATGGTTGCTGGCCAGCCTGCCAGCGGCTACTTCGCCAGTGCGCGGCTGACCGCCGCTTCGGCCAACGGCGTCATCAGCGCATAGCCCTTGGCCGTGGGGTGTACGCCGTCGTCGGCCAGTTGCGGGTCCAGCCCGCCCTGTGCATTGGCCATCGGCGTGTAGTAATCCAGGTACACCAGCTGTTGTGCATCGGCATAGCGCTTCAGTGCCGCGTTCAACGCCCGCACCTTGGGGGCAGGCGCGGTGCCCGGCAGCCACGGGTAGTCGCTGACCGGCAGCACCGAAGCCAGCACCACGCCGATACCCTGCGCGCGCGCCAGTGCCACCATCGCGTGCAGGTTGTCCTCGATCATCGCCTGGGTCGACGGACCGGTGTTGCCTGCGATGTCGTTGGTGCCAGCCAGGATCACCACCACCTGGGGATGCAGCGCCAGCACGTCCTGCGAAAAACGCAGCAGCATCTGCGCGGTGGTCTGGCCGCTGATGCCACGGTTGAGCCAACCCTTGCCGGGGAAGAAACCGGCACTGCCTTCCCTGCCCCAGCCTTCGGTGATGGAATCGCCGTAGAACACCACGCGCGGATGGCCCGGCGTGGCCGCAGGCAGGCGCAGGTTGGCGTCACGATAGTGCTGCAGCTGCGGCCAGTCGGCGAGGCGCTGCTGCATGAACTGCACCTCGTCCGGACGCAGCTGTTCGACCGGGGTCTGCAGCAACGGATTGACCGCAGCCGTTTCGGCGGCGCGCAGCGCGTCCGTCATCGCCAGCCCCAGCGCCAGGGTGACCGCAGTGGCCAACACAACCGTTCTACGCATGCACGTTCTCCAGCAGACCTTCGCTGCAGTCTAGCGCCTGGCCGGGCCTTCATCGTGAGGCGGTGCGCGCCGCCACGCCCGTCACCTTGGCCGGCATCCACATGCCCGGCGTCCAGCCACTGGCGGCCAGGATCGTTTTCGGATTGTCCTGCTGGATCAGCGCGCGCACCGCGCCACGCTTGTCCTTGGCCTGCAGGTAGTAGGCCTTCGCGATGCGATAGCCGACCCAGTAGCCCAGATCGTAGGGTTCCTGCGAGCCAGGCTTGTAGTTGTAGGCCCAGGCCGACAGGTTGGTGCTGTCCATGTCCAGCGCGAAGGCGCTTTCGATATGCACTTCGCGGCCACGTGTCCAGGCCGCATGGCGGCCGTTGCCGACGTTGCCGGAGATCAGTTCGGTGATGAACTCGGCGATGCCTTCGCCCAGTGAAACCCGCAGCACGGTGGCGCGCGGATCACCCGGTTCGAAGTCGGTCTGCGTGGTCTGCTGCACATGCACGTACTCGTGCGCGATCACGTGCACGAAGCGGTCCTGCACGTTCGGATTCATGAAATCCGCCGCACACAGCGCCTCCAGCCCGATGATGACGCCGCCCTTCGAGGTGAGCCCGACCGGCCGGCCACGGCCCACCACCACGCTCACCGGCGGGAACGTCGCCTGCGGATAGATCGCCTGCAGGTTGGCGAACACCTGCACCAGGCGTTGCTTCACCGCCGGCAGTTCGGCCAGGCAGCTGCGGCCATGCGCGTACAGCCCGGGATCACTGGCGATGGCATCGGCGATCCGTTCCGGCGTCACCCGGCGCGCCCTGGCCAGCTCGGACAGGCCGGGGCTGGCTTCGGCCAGATAGCCACGCAGCTGGGCAGTGCTGGGCTTGCCGCCGGCACTGTCATAAAGCGCGTAGAAACGACTGGCGTCGCTGCTGAGGATCTGCGGTCCTGGCGGGGGTGCCGCCGTGGCAACGCCGACGGCCCCGGCACAGGCCAGGGCCAGCAGACAGCGCTGGGTCATGAACATCGCTCCGTCCTTGGTGGAGTGCATGCAAGGCGCGCAATTTACCACTCCCATCGATGCGCCGCAGCAGAAGGATGCGGCCGCGGTGGGGCTATGCCAGACTCACCGCGGCACCCAGCCAGGGATGACGGAGTTCGCACGATGATGATGGTTCCCGCTTACTGGGCGGAGGCCCGCCTGCAGGCCCGCTTCCGCGGCCGGCCGGTGGTGGTGCGCCGCTTTGGCTGGTCCGACGAGAGCCCTGCCGAGGCCCAAGCACACGCTGACCGCCGTGCCAACGAGGCGCTCAATGCCATCCTCGCCGGGCAGGTCCTGCCGCGCCGCGAAGTCCGCAGCAACTACGGCGTGGAAGGCGTGCCGATCCGCGAACAGATCGTGCAGCGCGATGGTGACGTCATCATCACCCGCAACAGCTATGGCGCACTCTGCCTCAACACGCCCGACGTGCTGTTCGCCGATATCGACCACGCGCAGCCACCGGCCGGTTGCGTGATGCCGGCCATCATCGCGGCCGTGCTGCTGTTCGCCGGCGCCATCGTCGGCACCCTGCTCTGGCACTGGCTGGTGGGGCTGGTACTGGGCGTGGCCGCGGTGATCCTGGTCAACGCCGCGATGCTGATGCAACGCAAGCGGCGCCTGGCCGCCGCCGGTGGCGCCGAAGGGGTGGCCCTGCAGCGGGTGGCCGACTTCAGCCAGCAGCATCCGGACTGGCACCTGCGCGCCTACCGCACACCGGCCGGGCTGCGCGTGCTGGCGATGCACGCCACCTTCTCTCCGGAAGACGAACAGTTGCAGGCGTTCTTCAAGGCGCTGGGTACCGACCCCCTGTACGCGCGCATGTGCAGGCTGCAGCAGTGCTTTCGTGCACGCTTGACGCCAAAGCCGTGGCGCGTCGGCCTGAAGTACCGCATCCGCCCACCGGTGGCGGCGTGGTCGGCCGAACAGGCCGGCAACCCGGACCGGCTGGCGTGGATTGCCGACTACGAAAAGAGAAGCGCCGGCTTTGCCGCGTGCGCCTACCTGCGCAGCTTCGGCGATAGCGGACGGACCCATGCCAAGGCCGAGCATGTGCGCGACCTGCATGACCGCCTGTCGCACGCGCAGGACAGGCTACCGCTGGCCTGAGCGCAACGGGAGTTCAGTCAGCGCCCTGCACGAACGGCTGCCCTGCCAGGGTAGTGCCCAGGTGCACCGCGAGCTGCTGCCCGCCCTTCTCGAAGGTCGTTGCGCAGTGCTTTCCGCCCTTCTCGCAGCCGACTTCCGGAAAGCCTTCCAGCGATTCAGGCGCCCCCTGCGCGGGCTTCACCTGCCAACCCGCGGCGTCCAGCAGGCGTTTGGCCTTGGCGTAGGGCATGCCGGCGATGATTCCCAGCTGTGCCAGCTCGGCAGGCAGCGGCTGGGCATGGGCCGTAGCGGCCAGGATCAACGACACCGTTGCAGCAAGGAAGATGGCTTTCATTGCACCGATCCGGAACGAACTTCCAGGCTCAGCCTAGCCCATCTGCAGGGCGCGGGAATGTGCCGGTGACACGTCGTTACCGAGTCTCCACAGTTGCTTGCAAAGCACTTGCATCTGTTTACAGGCGAACACGCCGCCGAGCGTGGGCGCGGCTCTACAGGATGCAGGAAGGCCGCCCTGGGGCGGCCTTCCGGTTCGCTTACTTTGCGTTCTTCACGTAGGTGTCGAACCAGTTCAGCATTTCCGACACCAGCTGTTCATTCGACTCCAGCGCGGTGTACCAGTGCGGCTCGTTCGGCAGCATCACCAGGCGGGTGGTACCGCCGTTGCCGCGGATCGCCTGGTACAGCTTGCGCGACTGGAACGGCTCGGTGCCCGGGTTGGCGTCATCCTCGCCGTGGACCAGGAGCAGCGGCAGCTTGATCTTGTCGGCATAGAAGAACGGCGACGCCTTCAGGTACACGTCCTGCGCCTGCCACACCGAGCGACGCTCGTTCTGGAAGCCGAACGGGGTGAAGGTCTTGTTGTACGAACCGCTGGTCGCCACGCCTGCCTTGAACAGCGTGGTGTGCGCGATCAGGTTGGCGGTCATCAGGCCACCATGGCTGTGACCGGTCACGCCGATCCGGTTGCGGTCGACCACGCCCATGTCCACGGCCTTGTCCACCGCCGCCTTGGCATCGGCCTCCAGCTGTTCCAGGTAGGTGTCATAGGCGTTCTTCGGATCGCCCACGATCGGGAACGAGGCGTTGTCGATGATCGCGTAGCCGGCCAGCAGCATCAGGCGGTAGGGCTGCAGGCGGGTGAAGGTCTGCTGCGAACCGGACACCTGGCCGGCCTGTGCGGCATTGGCGAAGTCGGCCGGGTAGGCGTACAGGATCGCCGGCACGCGCTGGCCCACCTTGTAGCCCGGCGGCGTGTACAGGGTGAACGACAGGTCCACGCCGTCGGCACGCTTGTAGGTCACCAGCTGCTTCTTGATCTGGCGTACTTCCGGGGTCGGGTCGACCAGCCGGGTCAGCGCAGTGGCGGCGGAAGTGAACTGCGCCTCGCCGGTCTTCGCATCCGCCACGGCCTCACCCTGCTGGCGGATGAAGGCGTTCGGCGGATCGATCACCGACTGGTGCCAGGTCAGGTAGCGCCCCGGCGTGTTGCTGAAGCCAAGGAACTGTTCATAGGCATCGGCGCTGCTGCGGAACAGGCGCTCGCTCTTCAGCGTGCCCAGGTCCAGCCGGTCCAGGAACGGGCGGTCACCCTGTGGCGAGGCACCACGGCCACTGAGGAACACGTGGTTGCCGTCCTGGCGCACCACCTGCGCGCCATTCGGCAGGCGGGTGTAGACCAGGGTACCGGGATTGCCATACAGCTCGTCGCTGGACATGTCCCACAGCAGGCGGCCTTCCTTCTTCGGCTGGTCCACATCGACGATGCGGGTCTGCATCCAGTGGCGGTTCTCGTCGTTCTCGTACTGGAACGCCACGGCCGGATCCGCCGTCCACGCGAAGCCTTCAAAGCGCTGCGCGGTGCGGGTGATCTCCACCGGCTTGCCGTTGAACGGTGCCTTCAGCATCAGCACGCGGTCGCGGTGCGGCACGCTGACCTTCCAGTCGCCCTTGTCCAGCGCTTCGGCATAGACCAGGGTGGCCGGATCGGTGGCGCGCCAGTCGAAGCCGCGCGGGCCCTCCGGCACGCCATGCACCGGCACGCGATCGGCCAGCGGCAGGCTGGCGATCGGCGTGCTGCGGCCATTGCCAACGTCCAGCACGGCCACGTCATTGGCGAAGCGCTGGTAGGTCACCGCGTGCGAGAACGGCGCCTTGATCGACTCGGTCAGCACATGCACGCCATCGGGCGCGGCGTTGACTTCGTTGAACAGTGCCGGCTGCCCGACCGGGCGCACGCTGCCGTTGGCGGCATCGACCACGGCCAGCTGCGAGGCACCGTAGTAGGCGAACAGCTTTTCGTCATGCGCACTGGTCAGCGTGTCGCGCGCTTCATAGGTGCTGCTCTCGCCGCTGCTGCCCAGCGACTCCTGCGCATCCGGGCCGGTCGGCACGCCGCCGTTGGACGGCGCTGGCCCCTGGTTGGCAGGTACCAGCTTCACCAGCAGGTTCTGGCTTCCGCCCAGCCACTGCACGGTGTAGCCGAAGATCGGGTTCAGCTGCACGTTCGGCACCTGCTTCACCTGGCCGGTGGCGGCGTCGCCCACCCATAGCTGCACGCTGGTATCGACCGCGTTCTGGAAAGCGAAGTGGCTGCCGTCGGCCGACCACAGCGCGCCGCCGGCGCAGCCCTGCGGCAGGTTGACCTTGGTCTCCTTGCCACTGCCGATGTCGACCAGGGTGAAGTCGGCCACGCAGGCCGGGATGCCGTAGCCACCGGGCGTGTCATGGCGGCTGCGGTTCTTCGGCTCCAGGCGCACGCCCGCCAGCTTCAGGTACGGCTGGGCAACGCGGCTGATCGACGGATAGGTCTGCGCCGTGGTCAGCAGCAGGCGCTGTCCGCCCGGCGCCACGTTCGGCGCCGGCGGCGGCGGTGCCTTCAGCACCTTGAGCAGCTGCTCCGGCGGCTTCGCGTAATCGGCAAGCGCCGGGCCAGTGGCCAACAGGCCGACGGTGGCAACGGCAATGGCCGCCGCCAGAGAGGTTCGACGGATGAGCATCCTTATCCCCTGGGGTGTGAATGGGAGCCCGAGGACGGGCAAGGGCCCGAATCTAGCACCGCAGGAGCTGTCGTGAATGGGCCGGAAGGACGACTGGCCGGATGGGGCAAAGTGCGGGAGCTGCCAGGCATGGCCTGGCACTACTGCTGGGCGTGCAGGTCCCAGGTCGCCAGGTAATCCGGATCGACCACGATCATGCCGCTGCTGCGCATGCGGTACTCACCGGGTTCGGCCGGCTGGTACTGGTCGAGCATCGGCGGCAGGTAACGCTCGTGGCCATCGTTCTCATCGGCCAGCACCACGCCTTCGTCGGCACTGATGCGCAGGACCGTGCCCGCGTACTGCTCCAGACCCTGCACCTGGCCATCGCCGCCGTAGCGGGTCACCCCGACCAGCACCACCTTGCCGATCATTTCCTCGGCCTTGGCATCGTCCAAGGGAGGAAGAGCCGCATTCAGTTCGTCGCTCATCCTGTACCTCCGCATCGGGTGGAGACATCGTGGAGCCGGAACCGCACAGCCTGCTGGTCTTGAGCCACATCGTGCCGAAAGCGGAACCCTGCTTGCGGCAATGAAGGAAGAGACACGCACCTCGATCGGGAATCCGTGCGTCTGGATCTTGCCCACCAGCGCAGTACGGCCGCGTGAAGCCGCGCCACGTCCATTGATCGTGAGGCAGGCTACGCGCCGCAGGCGGGACCGTAACGGCGATCGCGCCAGGCACAATACGCATCACACTCCGCCTGCAGCCAATCGAGAAATTCGGTTGCATGTGGACTGCCGGCTGGACCGGTGACCGCCACATAACGTGCCGGTGAAAGCAGGCGTTTGCCGCTGAAATCCACCAGCACGCCACGCTCCAGCTCATCCTGCACCAGTGCCATCCGCCCCATCGCCACCCCCTGGTGGTTGACTGCAGCGGCAATCGCCAGGCTGGCGAGATTGAACTCCGGTCCCGCGATGCGGTCCAGCAGCGCTGGTTGATGCATCGCCGCCCACGAGGACCATTCCACGAACGCCGCTGCCCCTGCCCACGGGCTGCTGTCATGCAGCAGCACGACATCCGTGTCGAAGTCTCCCTGCGCCAGGCCCCGATGGCGCGCAAGGTACTGCGGCGTAGCCACAGGCACCAGGTATTCCTGCATCAACACTCTGCAAGGAAGCTGCGGGTAATCGCCATCGTCATAACGGATGGCGATGTCCAAGCCCTCCTCCGCCATGATCCGCGCATCGATCACATCGAATGTCGCCTTGGTCCTGAGCGACACCTGCGGATGCTGCCGGTGAAGACTGGCCAGGCGAGGCATCAGCCACTGCAGCGCGAACGATGGCAGACAGCTCAACTGGATCTCGCGCGCATCGGTGGCCAGCCGGTCAACGGTGACCTGGATGCCTCGAAGCGCTTCGGACACCGCGTGATACAGCTGTTGGCCCTTCGGGGTCAGCGCCAGTCCGCGCGCCAGGCGCACGAACAACGCATAGCCCAGGCGCTGCTCGAGATTGCGCATCTGTTGGCTCACCGCGCTCTGCGTCAGCTCCAGTGCGTGCGCGGCGCGGGTAAAACTGCCGTGCGTTGCCGCCACTTCGAAGACACGCAATGCCGACAGCATCGACGAATCCAGATTCATGCATAAACCCAGCTGATGGACCCATAAGACCGGCTGCCTACCTCGGCGAACGGGCCTGCTATAGCCTGCCATGAAGCCATTCACTTCGGGAAGCAACAGGCCATGACACTTGATACCGCGCTGGAACGGGCGCTGCGGGAGCAGACTCCGCTGGTATGGATCAACCCGCAACGGGCGCCAGGCATTCCGGCTGCAGGTCCTGCACCGTCGCAGCTGGCCGAGGCCGAATCGCGCATGGGTCGTGCCGGCGAGCTGCTGGCCGACCTGTTTGCCGGCGCAGCGTCCTCCCCTCAGGGAATCGAATCGCCCCTGCAGTCCGCTGATGCACTGGCGTCATGCCACCCGCTCCTGTTCAAGGACAGTGGCCCCTTGTTCCTGAAACGCGATGACATGCTGCCAGTGGCCGGCTCCATCAAGGCACGGGGCGGTTTCCACGAGGTGCTGGCACTGGCCGAGCGCATTGCACAGCAGCAGGGTCTCCGCACTGACCCCGGGCACCTGCTGGGAGCGGAGGCGCGCGCGCTGTTCTCGCGCTACACCGTGGCCGTGGGAAGCACCGGCAACCTCGGCATGAGCATCGGCATCTTCGCTGCGGCACTGGGCTTCAGGCCCGTCATCCACATGTCGGTGGATGCCAAGCAGTGGAAGAAGCAACGACTGCGCGATCACGGTGCCAGGGTGGTCGAGCACACCGGTGACTATGCCTCGGCGGTGGAGGCCGGGCGCCGTGAAGCCGGAGCCGACCCGCTCAGTCATTTTGTCGATGACGAGCGATCGATGATGCTGTTCCTCGGCTATGCCGCAAGTGCCCGCCATGTGGTCCAGCAGCTGCGCGATGCAGGCCGCAGCATCGACGCCGGGCATCCCCTGTTCGTCTACCTGCCGTGTGGCGTAGGCGGTGCGCCCGGCGGCATTGCCTACGGCTTGAAGCAGCTGCTCGGGGACAACGTCCACTGCTTCTTCATCGAGCCGGTCGCCTCGCCCTGCATGCTGGTGCAGCTGGCCAGCGGCAGCGATCACCCGATCAGTGTCCATGCGCTGGGGCTGGACAACCGTACCGAAGCGGACGGCCTGGCTGTCGGCCTCGCCTCGCCGCTGGTCGCTCCCCTGATGCGCACGCTGCTGTCCGGTGTCATGACGATCGCCGATGACGATCTGTTCCGCTGCCTGTTCACCGCCCAGCAGCAGTTGGCGGCAACGCTGGAACCGTCGGCGGCGGCCGCGTTGTCCGGCCCCGGATCATTGCTGGCCAGTGAAGCAGGACGACGCTATATCGATGCACTCGCCGTCGCCCCCTCGGACATCACCCACCTGATGTGGAGCACTGGCGGCTCGATGGTACCGGCACACGAACACGCCGCCTTCCTGGCCAGGGGGCGCGCCCTGCTCGATTCCGAACCGGGCTGGTTCTGGAGAGCCTCCAGCGATGCCGCTGCCCATGGCCGCCTGCCATGATCGATGGCAGCCGGATGCAATCACTGCTGGAGCGGATCGCTCCGGAACAGGTTCCGGGCATCTGGGTAGCGGTTGGTCGCCATGGCCGGATGCTCTGGGAAGGTGCCGCTGGCTGGTCGGATATCCAGCAGCGGCGCCCGGCAGCACCGGGACTCGCATTGGGCATCGGAAGCATCACCAAGACCTGGATCGCAGTGCTGGTCCTGCAACTGGCCGAGGAAGGCCGGCTGTGCCTGCACGATTCCATCGCGCAACATCTTCCCGCGCAATGCCTTGATGGCATCGCCAATGCTGCGCACGCCAGCATCGCTGACCTGCTGGACCACCACAGCGGCATCTTCAGCTGGGAGGATGCACCCGACTGGATCCGCCGGGGCCGTGGCATCGACATTGCACCGGGCAGACCATGGAGCGCCGACGAGCCACTGCAGTATGTGCGCGGCCGGGCGGCAGCGGCGCCTGTGGGCGAAGCATTCCACTACTCCAACAGCAACTTCACCCTGCTGGGCCTGCTGATCGAGCAGGTCAGTGGGCGTTCCCTGGTGGAAGTGCTGCAGCAGCGGATACTGCAGCCCCTTGGGCTGACTGCCACCTGCCTGGAAGGATTCGGGCCATCGGTGCACCAGCTGCGCGCGAAGCGCTACCACTGGCGAACGGCCGAGTACCTCGCCAGCGCAGGCCTCTGCCCGCAGTTCCCTGTCATCGACAGTGATCGCATCGACGTGTCATCCAGCGATCTCTCGGTGGAATGGGCTGCCGGCGGGCTGGTCTGCCCCACCCACGAACTGCTGCGGTTCATGATGGCGCTGGCCGACGGCCGGCTGCTTTCCGCGGCGGGCATGCAGGCCATGCAACGCTGGCGAGCGGCGGGCGAGCGCGGTGAAACCGGGCGTGGCCTGTTCCGCATGGCAACCCCCGAAGGCAACGTGCTGGGTCATGATGGCAATGTCCTCGGCAGCAGTGCGAGTGCCTGGTGGTTCGAGCAGGCAGCGTGCACCGTCGCCATCCAGGTCAATATCGGTTCGATGCACGCCGGCCCTGCGGCATGCAGTGCCGGCAGGTTGTTCCGGACCCTGGGCATTGCCCGCCTGGCGCTGCAGATGTGCAGCGCCGGCTGAGCCCACACGCCTGCCTCGTCGGCGCCCACCGCAGGCACTAGAATGCGCCCATGCGTACCGTACATGCCCTCCGCTACATCACCCCCCTGCGGGAAGGTGGTTCCCTGCCGGCCGTGGTCGAGACCGACGACGACGGCATGGCCGTGCTGAAGTTCCGTGGCGCCGGCCAGGGTCCGAAGGCACTGATTGCCGAGCTGATTGCCGGTGAAATGGCGCGCACGCTGGGCCTGCCGATCCCGGAAATCCTGTTCGTCGAGCTGGACCGCGAGTTCGCCCGCACTGAGCCGGACCCGGAGATCCAGGAGCTGATCCGCGCCAGCGAGGGCCTGAATCTGGGCCTGGACTACCTGCCCGGCGCGATCAACTACGACCCGGCAGCGATGCCGGTGGACGCCGATCTGGCCTCGCGCATCGTCTGGTTCGATGCGTTCACCAGCAACGTCGATCGCACCACGCGCAATCCCAACCTGATGGTGTGGCATCGCAGGCTGTACCTGATCGATCACGGCGCGGCGATGTACTTCCACCACGATTGGGCCAACGCCGGTGACGCCTGCGAGAAGCCCTTCGTGCTGATCCGCGATCATGTACTGCTGTCGTTCGCCAGCCGTATCGCCGAGGTGGATGCCGGACTGGCCGCACGCCTGACCGATGCCGAGATCGAGCGCATCGTCGGCCTGGTGCCGGACAGCTGGCTGGTCAACGAGCCGGCGTTCGACAGCCCGCAGGCCTACCGCCAGGGGTACATCGACTATCTCAAGCATCGCCTGAACGTGCGTGCGGTGTTCGTGCAGGAGGCCATCCGTGCCCACGCTGCACACGTATGACTACGCCGTCATCCGCGTGGTACCGCGGGTGGAACGCGAGGAATTCATCAACGTCGGGGTGATCGTATCCTGTCCCGGTGCGCGTCATCTGGAAGCCGCCATCGAGATCGATCCGGCGCGCCTGCAGGCGTTTGCCCCGGCACTGGACCAGGAGGCATTGCAGCCCTGGCTGGATGCGATCGTGGCGATCTGCCGTGGTGATGCCAGCGCCGGGCCGATCGCGCAGCTGCCAGCGCGCGCGCGCTTCCATTTCCTCACTGCCAAGCGCAGCTCGGTCGTGCAGATGTCGAGCACGCATGTCGGCCGTACTGCCAATCCCGCGGGTGTGGTGGAACATCTGATGACGAAGATGGTGCGGGTGCCGGTGGCGACCGGGTAGAAACGACCTGGAATCAGCCTCCCGTAGCATCCGCGCTAGGGACTCTGCCGAAACACCTCGACCGTCACGTTGAAGGCATCGATCCGATGCCATTCGTTGCGTTCGTACGGCAACGACTCCACGCCCATGCCGATCTGGTACCTCGGCGCCTGCGGACCTTCGCGCCAGGAGTAAGGGGCGCCGTTGCTCCAGCCACAGCAGACATAGCGGAGTGCAGGCATGCCGAAGGTCGCGCGCAGATAGGCTTCGACCTGTGCGGCCTGCGCACCGGCGACCCGATAGCGGGCCTGCACAGGCCGGATGTAGGACGCGTCGTCCTTGCTGCAGCCCACATACTCCAGCCCCGCAGGCTTCCTGTGCATTGCCTGCAGGAAGTCCTGGCATCCACTGTCAGGCCGCGCCAGGCCGTCCGCACGCCCGTGCAGCTCCCACTCGGCCAGCGCCTGCGCTGGATCTCCGGACGCCCGCAATCCGCTGCTGAACAGCAGGGCCGGCAGCATCAGGGGCAGGAAGCGAGCGACACGGTGCGGCCATGCAAGCGACATGAGGGTGCGATCCTTCGCGGGGGATGGAAACCAGATTAACCGATGGCTGCGCTAGCGACGGGCCATCGTCTGCTCACTGAAGCGCGCCACGCAGAAGTCCAGGAAACTGCGCAGCTTGGGCGTCAACTGGCGGTCGCGCGGGTACAGCAGGTTGATCCAGGTCGACACCGGCTCGTACGCGGGCAGCACCTCCACCAGCTCGCCGCGGGCCAGTGCCGCCGCCAGCATTTCGTAGGGCTGCAGGATCAGGCCGAGCCCGCCCACGGCCGCGGTCAGCAACGGTTCGGCCTGGTTGACCATGAACCGGCTGGACACCGGCACGGTCAGCACGCTGCCGTCGAGATCGAGAAAGCTCCAGCGCGTGCGGATGATCGAATGGGCGAATCCCAGGCACTCGTGCCGGCTCAGGTCGGTCGGATGGGCAATGACCGGACGCGCGGCCAGATACGCCGGTGACGCGCACAGCACCAGCGGATACCGCCCCAGCCGCCGCGCCACCAGGCCACTGTCGGCCAGGTCACCGGTACGGAACACCAGGTCGTAGCCCTCTTCAACGATATCCACCAGGCTGTTGGACAGGTTCAGGTCGACCTGCACGTCCGGGTACTGCTGCATGTAGGCCACCACCGCCGGCCCCAACGCGTGCACGCCGAAGGTGACCGGCGCGCTGATGCGCAGGCGCCCCATCGGCCGTCCGCGCGCCACTTCGGCCAGTTGCTCGGCGCCCTCCACTTCTTCCAGGATCACCCGCGCCCGCGCCAGGTAGGCCTGGCCGAAGTCGGTCAGGCTCTGCTTGCGCGTGGTGCGGTTGAGCAGGCGCACGCCCAGGTGTTGCTCGAGCGCCTGGATGTGCTTGCCGGCCACCTGCGGCGACAGGTCCAGGGCCTCGGCAGCGGCGGCGAACGAGCCGACCTCGGCCACTTTTGCGAAGGTCCGCAGGGGAGCGATCAGGTCCATTGCAAACACTATTTATCCAATGAAACGCCAGATTACCCCTTATTCTGGGTGCAGAGTACGCGCACAGTAGCGCTCACCTTTTCGCCGGCCCCTGCCGGCCTCTGCTTGGAGCCCCCCATGAGCCAGGTTGTCCGCATTCACGAGTATGGCAACGCCGATGTACTCCGCATCGACGAAATCGACGTCCCCGCCCCCGCCGCCGACGAGGTCCAGATCCGGGTCAAGGCGATCGGCCTGAACCGCGCCGAGGTGATGTTCCGCAATGGCGCCTACCTGCAGGAAGCGCAGTTCCCCAGCCGCCTGGGCTATGAAGCGGCCGGCGTGGTCGAAGCGGTCGGCAGCGCGGTGAGCGGCTTTGCTGCAGGCGATGCGGTCAGCGTGGTGCCGCCGCTGGATATCGCGCGCTGGGGCACCTACGGCGAACTCGCCAACGTGCCGGCACGACTGGTGGTCAGGCACCCGCAGGCGCTGGGCTTCGAGAAGGCCGCTGCGGTGTGGATGCAGTACGTCACCGCCTGGGGCGCGCTGCTGGAGCAGGCACATCTGTCCGCCGGGGATTTCGTCATCATCACCGCCGCCAGCAGCAGTGTCGGCCTGGCCGCGATCCAGATCGCCAATGCGGTGGGTGCCACGCCGATCGCGGTGACCCGTGGCCCGGGCAAGCGCCAGGCCCTGCTTGAGGCCGGTGCCGCCCACGTCATCGCTACCCAGGAACAGGATCTGGCCGCCGAAGTCGCGCGCATCACCGCCGGTGCCGGCGCCCGCGTGGTGTTCGATCCGATCGGCGGCCCGCAGTTCGTGCCGCTGACCGACGCCATGGCCCGTGGCGGCATCCTGCTGGAGTACGGCGCACTGAGCAGCGAACCCACTCCGTTCCCGCTGTTCAATGTATTGGGCAAGTCGCTGACGCTGAAGGGCTACCTGTACTCGGAGATCGTCTCCGACGATGCCGCGCTGGCCCGCGCCAAGGCCTTCATCGTCGACGGCCTGGACAAGGGCACGCTGGTACCGCAGATCGCCAAGGTGTTCCCGTTCGCGCAGATCCAGGACGCACATCGGTACCTGGAATCGAACGAGCAGATCGGCAAGGTGGTGGTGACGGTGTAAGCCAACGTCGCGCAACGGGGGCGGCCTGCCGCCGCCATTGCCAGTGCGGCTACCTGGGCAACGCAAACGCCATCACGTAATCGCCCTTCGGGGTCTCCATGAAGTGGTGGCCGCCGGCCATGATCACCACGTACTGGCGGCCCCCCTGCTCATACACCATCGGGTTGGCCTGGCCGCCTGCCGGCAACGCCGTGTGCCAGAGCTCCTTGCCGGTTTTCAGATCGATCGCACGCAGCAGGTCATCGGTGGCGGCGGCGATGAAGACCAGGCCACTGGCGGTCACCACCGAGCCGCCATTGTTCGGCGTGCCGATCTCGATCGGCAGGCCGGAGCGGATGCCGAACGGTCCATTGCCACGCGCGCTGCCGAACGGGCGGTCCCACAGCAGCTTGCCGGTGCGCAGGTCGATGGCGCGGATGCCGCCATAGGGCGGCTGCTTGCACAGCAGGCCGGTGAACGGCAGCCGCCAGCCGGCGTTGACCTGGATCGCATACGGTGTTCCCACCTGCGGATCGCCCGCGCCTTCGGCACCGCCCTTGTCGAACCGGACCATCTCGCGCGGCAGCCAGCCCAGCCGGTCGGCCTCGGCGCGCGGCACCAGCCGGTTGTAGTTGGGCATGTCGTTGTAGTTGGCCACGATCACGCCGCGGCGGGTGTCGATGGAGACACTGCCCCAGTCCGAGCCACCGTTGTAGCCGGGATACTCGATGGAATGGCGGTCACTGCTCGGCGGCGTGTAGAAGCCCTGGTAATAGGCCTTGCGGAACTGGATGCGGCAGACCAGCTGGTCGATCGGGGTCAGGCCCCACATGTCGCGCTCGGTCAGGTCGTGCTCGCGGCGCAGCGTGTGGTACAGCGAGAACAGCTGGGTGGGTGAGCGCTGCTCGGGCTCGACACCGCCGATGGGGACCTTACGCTCCTCGGCAGCACTCAGCAGCTGGCCATTGCGGCGGTCGAGGATGTAGAGGTCGCCCTGCTTGGTCGGCAGCAGGATGGCCGGCACCTTGCCGGCAGCGGTCGGGTAGTCGATCAGGCTGGCCTGCGAACCCAGGTCGTAGTCCCACACATCCTTGCGCACCGCCTGGAAATGCCAGGCAGGCTTGCCGGTGGCCACATCGATCGCCACCAGCGAAGTCGAATAACGGTTCTGGTTTTCCGTGCGCGAGCCGCTCCAGTAATCGCCCGCAGAATTGCCCAGCGGCAGGTAGACCAGCCCCAGCGCCTCATCAGCGGTGGCGGTGGTCCACATGTTGGGCGTGCCTCGCGTATAGGTCTGGTCGCGCGGCGGCAGGCCGCTGCGCTCGGGCTGGTCCATGTCCCACGCCCAGCGCAGCTTGCCGGTGATCGCATCGTAGGCCTGGATCACCCCGGAAGGCGCATCGCGGCGCTGCCCGTCCAGCACCTGGTGACCGGTGACGATCACCCCGCGCACGATCGCCGGCGGTGAGTTGATCGACACATAGCCGGGCGGCACCTCGCCCATGCCGAGGGTGATGTCGACCTGGCCGTTGTTGCCGAAATTGGCGCAGGGGCGGCCGCTGTCCGCATCCACTGCGATGATGCGGCCATCCAGGGTGCCCTCGATGATGCGCGCCGAGCAGGCCGGGCGGTTGCCCGCTGCGGCGCTGCGCGTGGGGCTTGGCGGCGGTTCGGGCAGCGCCAGGTCGGCGGCGACATCGGCCAGCGCCGCATCGGCCAGGGTCGGCGTGCTCGGCTGCTCGTAATAGCTCACGCCGCGGCAGGCCGCGGTGTACGGGATCGAGGCGTCCTTCACCTTCGGGTCGAACCGCCACAGCTCCTTGCCGCTGCCCGCATCGAGGGCGATCAGCCGGTTGCGTGCGGTGCACAGGTACAGCCGGTCGCCGATCTTCAGCGGCGTGGTTTCCGCCCCCCAGCGCTTGTTCGGCAGGTCACCGGTGCGGAACTGCCAGGCCAGCTGCAGCGAGGCGACGTTGGCCGGGGTGATCTGCTGCAGCGGTGAATAACGGGTACCGGCATTGCTGCGGCCCCAGGCCGGCCAGTCGGCCTCGGCCGGTTGCTCGGCCGGCTGCAGGCCGGTGGTGTCGCGGGTCGGCGCCAGCCCCGCACTCGCGGCCGCTTCGGGGAACGGCTGGTGCCCGTCCACCTCGCCGTGCGGCGCAAAGGCCAGGCCGAAGGCGGCCACGAACACCAGCATCAGTACGCCGGCGACGCTGCGCGATACGCGCCTGGAGACCGGTTGGTGCAGGGTCGGCGCCAGCAGCGCCAGCACGATGCCGAGTGCGGTCACCAGGCCCAGCCGCGGCACCCAGCGCCAGTAGTCGCTGCCCGACTCCCACCAGGTCCACAGCAGCGTGCCGAGGAACAGCAGCGCATACAGCAGCGCGCCACTGCGACGGTTGCCGAACAGCAGGATGCCGCTTGCCAGCAGGCCGAACCCCGCGATCGCGTAGTACACCGAGCCCCCCAGGCTGAGCAGCCACGCGCCGAGCCCGCCGATGACCAGGCCCAGCACGACCAGCAACAATGACAGCACGGTGACCAGCGGATGGCGGGGAGCGCGGGCGGAAGCGGACTGCGGCGTGGCGGACATCGTCGATCTCCGGGGCAGCTTGCGCCCTTATCCCACCGCCGACGTGAAGCGCGCGCGTATGTGCAACGTGCGGATACGACGACGCCGGCACATGGCCGGCGTCGTCGGGCAGCTCAGGCGCGCGCCAGGATCACTCCTGTGCGGCGTCCTCGCTGCCGGCAGCCGCCGGAGCGCCGTCGGTCGTGGTCGTGGCAGGGGCAGCCAATGCCACCTCGTCCTCGTCCTCGTCGATCGAGGCATCCATGCGCTCCACCGCCTGCAGCTTCTCGTCCTTGGACAGGCGGATCAGGGTCACGCCCTGGGTATTGCGGCCGACGCGGCTGATTTCCGAGCCACGCGTACGCACCAGGGTGCCGCCATCGGAGATCAGCAGGACTTCATCGCCGGACCCCATCAGCACCGCGGCGACCAGCTTGCCGTTGCGTTCGGTGGTCTGGATGCCGATCACGCCCTGCGTGCCACGGCCCTTGCGCGGGTAGTCCGGCAGCGGGGTGCGCTTGCCGTAGCCGTTCTCGGTGGCGGTCAGGATGTACTGCACGCTGGCGTCGTCGGCGCTGTCGATCACCGCATCGCCGTTGGCGACGGCTTCCTCGACGCCGTTGTCGTCCTCGTTCTCGTCCTCGATACCACCGGCACTCTCGGCCACGATCAGGCTGACCACTTCCTCGCCGGCCGGCATCTTGATGCCGCGCACGCCGGTGGCGGTACGGCCCATCGAGCGGACCTTGTCCTCACCGAAGCGCACGGTCTTGCCGTTGGAGGCGAACAGCAGGATGTCACGTTCACCATCGGTCAGGCCGACACCGACCAGGGCATCGCCCTCGTCGAGGTTGATCGCGATCTTGCCGCGGGCCAGGCGGAAGGCGAACTCGCCCAGCGGGGTCTTCTTGACCGTACCGTTCCTGGTGGCGAAGAACACGAACTGGCCATCGGCGTACTCACGCACCGGCAGCACGGCCTGCACGCGTTCGCCGGGCTCCAGCGGAATCCAGTTGATGATCGGACGGCCGCGGGCGTTGGAACCGGCTTCGGGCAGCTGGTAGACCGGCAGCCAGAACACCTTGCCCGAGCTGGTGAAGGTCAGCAGCGTGTCGTGCGTGTTGACCAGCCACAGCTGTTCGATGAAGTCCTCTTCCTTGGTCGCCGCCGCACTGCGGCCACGGCCACCACGGCGCTGCGCGCGATAGGCGCTGACCGGCTGGCGCTTGACGTAGCCGGCGTGCGACAGGGTGACCACCACGTCTTCCGGCGCGATCAGGTCGAGGATGTCGAGGTCTTCCTCGCTGTGGCGGATCTCGGTGCGGCGCTCGTCGCCATACTCGGCCTTGACGTTGACCAGTTCCTCGCGGATCACCTGCAGCAGGCGGTCGGGATCTTCCAGGATGTGGATCAGCCCGGCGATCACTTCCAGCAGCTGCTTGTACTCGTCGGTCAGGCGGTCCTGCTCCAGCCCGGTCAGGCGGTGCAGGCGCATTTCCAGGATCTGGGTCGCCTGGATCTCGGTCAGCTGGTAGCCGCCCTCGATCAGGCCCACGCCCTTGGGCAGGTCTTCCGGACGCGAGGCTTCGGCACCGGCGGCACCCAGCATCGCACCGACCAGGCCCGGCTCCCACACGCGGGCCAGCATGCGCTCGCGGGCTTCGTTCGGGTTCGGCGAGGTCTTGATCAGTTCGATCATCTCGTCGATGTTGGCCAGCGCAACGGTCAGGCCTTCCAGCACGTGGGCACGGGCGCGCGCCTTGCGCAGCTCGAACACGGTGCGACGGGTGACCACTTCGCGACGGTGGCGGACGAACGCCTCCAGCATCTGCTTGAGGTTCATCAACTGCGGGCGGCCATCGACCAGCGCCACCATGTTGATGCCGAACACCGATTCCATCTGCGTCTGCTGGTACAGGTTGTTCAGCACAACCTCGGCAGATTCACCGCGCTTGATCTCGATGTAGATGCGCATGCCGTCCTTGTCGGACTCATCGCGCAGCTCGCTGATGCCTTCGATCTTCTTTTCCTTGACCAGCTCGGCGATCTTCTCGATCAGACGCGCCTTGTTCACCTGGTAAGGAATTTCAGTGACGATGATCGATTCGCGGCCGTTGTCGGCCACTTCGATATCGGCCTTGGCACGGATGCGCACGCGGCCACGACCGGTGCGGTAGCCGGCGACGATGCCGGCCGTGCCATTGATGATGCCGGCGGTCGGGAAATCCGGGCCCGGGATGTACTCCATCAGGCCGTCGACGTCGATTTCCGGGTTGTCGATCAGCGCGATGCAGGCGTTGATCGACTCGCTCAGGTTGTGCGGCGGGATGTTGGTCGCCATGCCCACCGCGATACCGGCCGAACCGTTGACCAGCAGGTTCGGGAACCGGGTCGGCATGACCGTCGGCTCCAGTTCCTTTTCGTCGTAGTTGGGCTGGAAATCGACGGTTTCCTTGTCGATGTCCGCCATCAGCTCATGCGCCAGGCGCGACATGCGCGCCTCGGTGTATCGCATCGCCGCGGCGGAGTCGCCGTCGATCGAACCGAAGTTACCCTGGCCGTCGACCAGCATGTAGCGCAGCGAGAACGGCTGTGCCAGGCGCACCAGCGTGTCGTACACCGACTGATCGCCATGCGGATGGTACTTACCGATGACGTCACCGACGATACGCGCCGACTTGAAGTAGGGCTTGTTGCTGTGCGCGTTGAGCTCGTTCATCGCGTACAGCACGCGGCGATGCACCGGCTTGAGGCCGTCGCGCGCATCCGGGAGCGCGCGGCCCACGATCACGCTCATGGCGTAATCGAGGTAGCTCTTGCGCATCTCGTCTTCCAGGTTGACCTGGATGATTTCCTTGGCGGTTTCTGCCATTCGGGTTCCGTTGTCTGGTAGCGGTCCAGTCCGGCGCAGCCCTCTGCGGGAGGGGGTCGCGCCGGAACCTCGATTCAACCTGTGGATACTACCACAACGGGCCGTTCTCCGCCGCCCTTTACGGGGATTTTACCGGCACAAATCAGGAACTTAGGGGGTACAGCGGCCCCTGTGGAGCCGAGCCTGCGCTCGGCTGCGCCAAACCCGTAGATCCACGCCATGCGTGGATAGGCCGCACAAGGGGTCAGGGCCCTTTCCTGCGGAAAGGGATCCGACCCCGGCAGGAACTGCCGGCCTCAACCGCCGAAGGCGGCGCGCATGCTCTCGACGGTCGGATTCAGGATCACTCCGCGCTCGGTCACGATGGCGTCGATCAGTTCGCCCGGGGTCACGTCGAACACCGGGTTCCAGGCGGCAATGCCTTCGGCCACGGTGCGGGTGCCGCCCACGCCGTACAGCTCGCCCGGGTCGCGCTGCTCGATCTCGATCTGGCTGCCGTCCACGGTCTCCAAGTCCACGGTCGAGGACGGTGCCACCACCATGAACCTGACACCGTGGTGGCGGGCAGCGATGGCCAACTGGTAGGTGCCGATCTTGTTGGCGGTATCGCCGTTGGCGCAGATGCGGTCGGCACCGACGATCACCCACTGCACGGCCCCGGTCTTCATCAGGTGCGAAGCGGCCGAATCGGCGATCAGGGTCGCGTCGATGCCATCCTGCTGCAACTCCCACACGGTCAGGCGTGCGCCCTGCAGCCACGGCCGGGTCTCGCCGGCGAACACGCGGGCGATGCGATGCTGGGCCATGCCGGCACGGATCACGCCCAGTGCGGTACCGAAGCCGGCGGTGGCCAGCGAGCCGGTGTTGCAGTGGGTCAGCACGCCACTGCCGGTGTCGATCAGGCCGGCGCCCAGCGCGCCCATGTGGCGGTTGGCGGCCAGGTCTTCCTCGGCGATGGCCTGCGCCTCGGCCGCCAGCAACGTCTTCCAGTCGGCACCGGCCGCATTGAGGCAGCGGCGCATGCGCGCCAGTGCCCAGGCCAGATTGACCGCGGTCGGACGCGATGCGTTCAGGCGCTGCAACGCCGGTTCCAGCTGCTGCAGCGCGTGCGCGCCATCTGCCGCCTGCACGTCCCGCGCGGCCAGCACCACGCCCCAGGCCGCGGCAATGCCGATTGCCGGTGCGCCGCGCACGGTCAGCGCGTGGATGGCCGCGGCCACTTCATCACTGTCATGGCAGACCACATGCTCGACCACGAACGGCAGCTTGCGCTGGTCCAGCAATTGCAGGGCATCGCCGGTCCACAGGATCGGGCGGATGTGGTCGTAACGGGCGTAATCGATGTCGGAGGCAGTGTTCATGGGCCCATTGTAGGGCCAGGCCCTGCGTGGTTGGGGCCTGCCCGGGCTCAATTCACGGTGAATTCGGCGCGGCAACCACCGTCCACCCAGATTCCGTTTCGGCTCCAGCCCCAGGTGCTGCCTTCCTCGCACGGCGTGCTGGACAGCTGCTCGGAGACGACTGCACCGACCGAAATGCTGGCCCCGCAGAAACGACGCTTCTTCGACTTCGATTCGCAGGTCAGGCGGCGCGGCACATCGACGAAACGGCCATCATCGTCGGCCACCTCGAAATCTCCCTGGCAACCGCGGCTGGTCCAGACTTCATTGCGCTTGTAGCCCCAGCCCTGCCCTTCCCGGCAGGGCAGCGCGGACAGCTGCCGCAGCAGGCGTACCGGCGCACCATCCAGGCGCACCGGGCAGCTCTGCGGGCGTCCATTGGATTCGCAGCGCACCACGCGGCGGACCAGGCGCTTGCCCTCTGCGGCGACCGGGGCGGCGCCCGCAGCACGGCGTGCACGGAATTCGGCGCGGCAGCCCAGGGTGACCCACACGCCGCTGCGGTCGGTGCCCCATTCGCTGCCGCGGATGCAGCTGCTGTTGGACAGCTGGCGGACCAGGTCGATGCCGTTGCTGGTGTCGATGTCGCAGTGCACCCAGCCCATGTCGCGCGATTCGCAGGTCACCACTTCGCCGTCATAGCCCACCTGCTGGGCAGACGCCGACGACGGCAGCCACGCCCCCCACAACGCGATGGAGTAGACCGGTGCCGCGACGACCGCAAACCACTTGACCAAAGCCTTCCCCGACAGGAATGAATGAACTGCATGCCAGTGTCTGGCATCTGCCGTGATAAGAGCATCATCCTGCTTACCGAAGCAAGCGCGGAAACACGGCAATCCGTTCAGTCTTCGATGTTCAGGAACGCACGGAAATCAGGCCCGGGCAAAGTCATAGGCGAGCACATCGGCAATGCGCGGCGTGCGGTTCATCGCCATCAGCAGGCGGTCGACGCCCACCGCCACGCCGGCGCAGGCCGGCAGCGATGGCAATGCCGACAGCAACGCTTCGTCCAGCGCCGGCTGTACCTGGCCGCGCTCATGCCGGCGCTGCAGGTCGCGCTGGAAGCGTGCGCGCTGTTCCTGCGCATCGTTCAGTTCGTGATAGCCATTGGCCAGTTCCACCGGACCGAGGTACAGCTCGAAGCGCTCGGCCAACGGCGGCGTGCCGGGACGGATGCGGGCCAGCGCCGCCTGGCTTGCCGGCCAGTCGTGGACCACCGTCATCACCGCGTCATCGAAGTGCGGCTGGATGCGATGGGTCATCAGCAGGTCCAGCCAGTCGTCGCGGGTCAGCCCGACCGGATCGATGTGGACATCGCCCAGCGCGTCACGCAGTGCGGCCTCGTCGGCATCGAAGGGATCCACGCCGGCATGCTGCTGGAACAGCTCCCGGTAGCTGAGCACGCGCAGGGTCGCGCTGCGCCCGACCAGCGCCAGCGCCTGGCCGACCAGCTCAGCGGTTTCCTGCACCAGCTGGTGGTGGTCCCAGCCGACCCGGTACCACTCCAGCATGGTGAATTCCGGGTTGTGGCGGCCGCCCGCTTCGCCGTTGCGGAACACCCGCCCGAGTTCGTAGCAGTCCCCCACGCCCGCCGCCAGCAGGCGCTTGAGCGGATACTCCGGCGACGTGCGCAGCCAGCGGCGACGGCCGCCCGCATCGACATGGCCGGTGAAATCGGTATGGAAACTGTCGATGTTCGGTTCGGTATTGCCGGCCACCGACAGGATCGGCGTTTCCACTTCCAGCACGTCACGCTCGGCGAAGAAGCGGCGCAGCAGCGCATTGAGCGCGGCACGCTGCTGCAGCGTGCGCAGCAGAAGCGCGGTCACAGGATGCCTTCCGGACGCGGATGATCCAGCGGCAGGGTCAACAGGTCACGGGTGTCATCGATGTAACCGCTGGCCAGGTACAGGCGCCGGGCCAGTTCGTTGTGATGATTCACTTCCAGCCGCAGGCGACTGACACCTCGGCCACGGGCGCGCTGTTCGCAGATGGCCAGTGCCTGCTTGCCGCGGCCGCGGCCACGCGCACGGTGGCTCAGGTACAGCTCGTCCAGCAGCACGAAGTGGCCGCCCTGCTCCAGGCTGAAGCCCATCGCGATCACCGCATAGCCGGCCACCTCGCCTGCCTCGTCCAGCCACAACAGCACTTCGCCATTGCGTGGATCGGCCAGCAGCGCATCAACGCCTCGACGCACGCGTGCGTCGTCGAAGTCGATCCTGTCTTCGGCGTAGAACTCGCGCATCAACGCGATCAACACGTCCTCGTCGGCGCGGGTGGCCAGGCGGAAATCCAGCGGGGCGGTCTGCATCGGTGTTCCTTTGTGCTTCATGCCGGGCGCAACGCGCCCGGCGGGGTGTTCATTCGTGTTCGGCAAGATAGGCCAGCAGGCGGTCTTCGTCCCAGACCGGCACGCCCAGCGACTGCGCCTTGTCCAGCTTGGAGCCTGCTTCGGTACCGGCCACCACGAAACTGGTCTTCTTCGAAACGCTGCCGGAGACCTTGGCACCGAGGGCTTCCAGGCGCTCCTTGGCGGCATCGCGGGTGAGCTGGCCCAGGGTACCGGTCAGCACCACGGTCTGCCCGTCCAACGGGCCGGCCACAATCTCGGCCAACGCCGGCGCGCGGGCCAGGATCTGCTGCATCGCCTTCTCCGCAGCCAGCAGCATCGCGCCATGGCCTTCGGCCTCCAGCCATGCGGCGAGCCCCCTCGCCGTGTCGTCGGGCAGGCCGGCATTGACGAACTGGCCATGCTCGGCATCGAGCACCGCCTGCGCCCCCGGCAGCGCCGCCACCAGTTTTTCGGCACGCAGGCGGGTGATGCCGGGAATCTCCGATTCGACCAGCAGCTGCGCCAGGTCCAGGCCCTCGCGCAGCTTGGCACTGGGTGCATGTACATCGCTGATGCGCACCTGGCCGACCTGCAGCAGGTCGTCGATGGCCTGCTGGTTGCCCTGCTGCTCGAAGAAATGGCCGAGCGAGCGCGCCACTTCGCCGCCGATGTCCGGCACGCGCTTGAACAAGGGCCACGGCAGGTGACGGATCAGCTCCAGGTCTCCGAACCATTGCGCCAGCGCCTTGGCCGTACTTTCACCGACATGCTCGATGCCGAGCGCGAACAGCAGGCGCTCCAGCGAGGCGGCACGACTGGCGTCGATCGCCGCGATCAGGTTGTCCGCCCACTTGGTGGCGATCTTCCGCGTGTTCCACTCGAAGCTGGCCGGCTGCACCAGCGCCTGCGCGCGCCAGCCCGGATCGTTGCCATCCAGCCGGAGCACCGCATTGAGCACCGCGCCACTGCCTTCGGCAGGCAGGTGCAGCTTCAGCGCGGCAGCCAGCGCCGAAGGATCCTCGGCATCCAGCACCAGCTTCAGGTGCAGCAGCTGGTCACGGCTGAGCCGGTACAGGTCGGCCACGCTCCTGACGATGCCGGCATCGACCAGGGTCTCGATGTACTTGTCGCCCAGGCCGTCGATGTCCATCGCGCGGCGCGACGCGAAGTGGGCAATGGCCTCCTTGCGTTGTGCCGGGCAGGACAGTTCGCCGGAACAGCGCCACGCCGCGGCGCCTTCCTCGCGCACGATCTCCGAACCGCACACCGGGCAGCGCGTCGGCATCTGCCAGGGCGTGGTGCCCTGCGGGCGGCGGTCGAGGATGACGCTGACCACTTCCGGAATCACGTCACCGGCACGGCGCACGATCACGCTGTCGCCGACGCGCACATCGAGGCGCGCGATCTGGTCGGCATTGTGCAGGGTGGCATTGGAGACGATCACGCCGGCCACGGCGACCGGCGCCAGTCGCGCCACCGGCGTGGCGGCACCGGTGCGGCCGATCTGGATCTCGATCGCTTCCACCGTGGTGCTCTGTTCCTGCGCCGGGAACTTGTGTGCGATGGCCCAGCGCGGCGCGCGCGAGACGAAACCCATCGCCTGCTGGGCGGTACGATCATCCAGCTTGTAGACCACGCCATCGATGTCGAACGGCAGGCCGTCGCGGCGCTCGCCGATATCACGGTAGTAGCCGAGCAGGCCGTCGGTGCCTTCCACCACCCGGCACAGCTCGCTGACCGGAAAGCCCCAGGCGCCCAGCTGCGCCAGCGTGCCCGAATGGGTGTCGGGCAGTTCACCGCCCTGCACTTCGCCGGTGCCATAGGCGAAGAAGCTCAGCCTGCGCTGCGCACTGATCTTCGGATCAAGCTGGCGCAGCGAACCGGCCGCAGCGTTGCGCGGGTTGGCCAGCACCTTGCCGCCCTGCTGGCGCGCACGTTCGTTGTAGGCCTCGAAGTCGGCGCGGGCCATGTAGACCTCTCCGCGCACTTCCAGCACGTCCGGCCAATCCTTGCCGTGCAGGCGCTTGGGAATGTCGCCGATCTCACGCAGGTTGGCGGTCACATCCTCGCCAGTGCTGCCATCGCCGCGGGTCGCCCCCAACACGAAATGCCCGTCTTCGTAGCGCAGACTGATCGCCAGGCCATCCATCTTCGGTTCGGCCGAGAATCGCAGGCTGCGACGCCCGAGTCGCTCATCGATGCGGCGCACGAAATCGGCCACTTCCTCATCGCTGAACGCATTGGACAGCGACAGCATCGGCACCGCATGGCGCACCTCGGCGAAACGGCCGGACGGACGCGCGCCGACCTGCTGGGTCGGGCTGTCGGCACGGGCCAGTTCCGGATGCTCGCGCTCCAGCGCTTCCAGTTCGCGCACCATCCGGTCGTAGTCGACGTCGGGGATCTCCGGCGCGTCCAGCTCGTGGTAGGCGCGGTTGGCCTGGGCGATCTGCCGGCGGAGGTCTTCGGCGCGTTCGGCGGGGCTGGGGCTCATCGGGATCCGGTGGTTCTGGGATGGCCAGGGATTCTACCGCGCCGGGACGTCAGGCCCTGTGTCGCAGGCACCTCTGCAGAAGGCGGGCTTGCCGCCTGCCGCCACCGGCGCTAGCGTGCGACGGCTCACTCCCGGAATCCCGCCCGTGCCCCTGCCCGCCTCGCGTCGACGCTTCCTGCAACTGGCCGGTGCCGGCCTCGCCCTCGCCGGCAGCGGCCTGCCGCGTCCGGCCCACGCCCAGCCTGCTGCGGCCGCAGCGCCCGCGCCTGCCGAAGGCGCGGTGCGGCTGAACTACAACGAATGCCCGTACGGCCCCTCGCCCGCTGCCCAGCAGGCAGCGCGTGACAGCATCGCCGGCAGCGGCCGTTACCGCTTCGAACTGGCTGGCCAGGTGCGCGACGCCTTCCTTGAGCAGGTGCGCATTCCGGCCGACCACATGCGCCTCTACCCCGGCTCCAGCGAACCGCTGAGCCGCGCTGCCATCGTCTGGACCGGCCCGCAGGCCGGCCTGGTGGTGGCCGACCCGACCTTCGAGACGCTGGGCGAAGTGGCTGCCGCGCGCGGCGCACGGGTACAGAAGGTGCCGTTGCGTGGCGATGGCGCGCATGACCTGCGCGCGATGGCCGCTGCCGCACACGCGTACCCGACCGGCCTGCTGTACGTGTGCAATCCAAACAATCCGACCGGCTCGATCAGCCCGCCGGACGAGCTGGCCTGGCTGCTGGAGCACAAGCCTGCCAGTACCCGTGTGCTGGTCGACGAAGCCTATCTGCAGTACAGCGGGCAGCCGAGCCTGATCACGCAGGTGGCACAGCGCGACGACCTGATCGTGCTGCGCACGTTTTCCAAGCTGTACGGCATGGCCGGCCTGCGCCTGGGTGTAGCCGCAGCGCATCCCGACCGCCTGCACGAGCTGGCCAGCCTCGGCGACAACCCGCTGCCGGTACCCGCTCTGGCAGCGGCGCTGGCCAGCCTTCACGATCCGCAGCTGGTGGCGCAGCGGCAACTGCAGAACGCGAGGACGCGCCAGGCCACCATCGCCTGGCTGGGCAAGCGCGGTTTCAGCTGCGTGCCGTCAGAGGCGAACTGCTTCATGGTCGACGTCCAGCGCGACGGCAGCGCATTTGCCAAGGCGATGGCCGACAACGGCGTCCTGATCGGGCGCAGCTGGCCGATCTGGCCGCAGCGCGTGCGCGTTACCGTCGGTACCGAGGAAGAGATGGAAGCGTTCCGCCGCGCGTTCGCCAAGGTCGCCGGCGTCCCTGCCTGACCCCCATCCACGCATGGCGTGGATCTACTGGGGGGTGTTGATCCATCGGGTGGGTATGCTGATCCACCAGGTGGGTGCCGACCGTGGGTCGGCACATCATGACCCGCCGTACTTACCAGCGCGGGGTCTTGGTCAGCGGCGGCGCCTGGTGCTGGCGGTCATAGGCACGCAGCTCATCGCGGATGTGCGCGATGCGCTGCCGCCCAAGGGCGTTGCGGCTGTCATCCAGCACCACGCCGTCGAGCAGCTCGGCCATGCGCTGCACGGTCGGCAGCATCTTCTCCCATGCATCCAGCGCGGTCAGCGGCGCCGGCAGGGTCAGGAAGAACGCGATGGCCGGGGTCTCCATGGCACGGATGTTGGCCATGTCGAAGCTGCCCGGCTTCATGATGCTGGCCATCGAGAAGATCGGACCACGCTCCGGGTGGCCCTCCACCAGGCGGTGGAACACGTTCATGTGGCCGAACACCAGGCCGGTCTTCTCCGCGGCCACCACGATGTCCTCACCCCGCAGCTGCTCGCCGGCACGGGCGGCCACGAACAACGAGACGATCTTGTCGAAGTCCTGGGTGGCGCGCTTGCCGAGGTCGCTGGCCGCACCGGGGTCGGCGTCAGCCAGGCCCAGTTCGGCCTGCTCGCCCTCCGTGCCCATGCCCGGTTCGACGCGGCCATCGGCCACGGCCACGCCGTCTTCGCCCAGCACCGGCTCGCGACGCTCGCCGCTGCCCGGTTCCGCGCTGTCCACGCGGCGCCCCTGGGGCTTCTTCTTCGGACGGCCAAACAGGAAGATCGCGGCGATCAACAGCAGGCCGGCGGCCAGGATGCCGATGCGCAACAGTGCCGTGTCGGACATTCGATAGGTTCTCCGGCTAGTTCATTCAGGTAACTAGGATGGCACGTCAGGCCGCGCCCGCCAATCGCGCGGCCTCTTCCAGGTCCACGCTCACCAGGCGGCTGACCCCCGGCTCGCGCATGGTTACGCCCGACAGCTGGTGCGCGGCCTCCATCGTCGCCTTGTTGTGGCTGACGAACAGGAACTGCACCTTCTCGCTCATTTCCTTGACCATGTTGGCCAGGCGGCCGACGTTGGCTTCGTCCAGCGGCGCGTCCACCTCGTCCAGCAGGCAGAACGGTGCGGGGTTCAGCTGGAAGATGGCGAACACCAGCGCCACCGCGGTCATCGCCTTCTCGCCACCGGACAGCAGCGAAATGCTGGACACGCGCTTGCCCGGCGGGCGCGCCATGATCGTCACGCCGGTATCGAGCAGGTCTTCACCGGTCAGCTCCAGGTAGGCATGGCCGCCGCCGAACAGGCGCGGATACAGCGCCTGCACACCGGCGTTGACGCGGTCGAAGGTGTCCTTGAAGCGACCACGGGTCTCGCGATCGATCTTGCGGATGGCGTCTTCCAGGGTCTCCAGCGCCGTGGTCAGGTCCACATGCTGCGCGTCGAGGTAGTCCGACCGCTGTGAGGCTTCGCCGTACTCGTGGATGGCGGCCAGGTTGACCGGCTCCAGGCGGCGCATGCGGCCGTCAATCTGGTGCACGGCCTGCTCCCAGTCACCCAGGCGGGCATCTTCGGGCAGTGCGTTGAGCACGTCCTGCAGCACGAAACCGGCCTTTTCCACCGCGCCCTGCAGGGTGTCGGCACTGAGCACCAGGGCCTGCTGGTCCAGCTTGCGCTGCGAAATGCGCTCTCGCTGGGCCAGGGCCTGTTCGTCGCGCTGGTGGCGGGTCTGTTCGTAGTTGCGCAGCTCGGCGTCGATGCCATCCAGCAAGGTACGCGCCTCGGTCAGCACCCGGTCGGCGCGCACGCGCTCTTCCAGCGCATTCTGGTGCTCGGCCTGCAGCGATTCGACCGGCGAGTCGCCCTCATCCAGCTGCGAATGCAGTTCGCCCAGGCGCGAATCCAGCTGCCCGCGCTGGGTTCCCATGCGCTCCAGCGCCTGGCTCAGCGAAGCCAGCTGCGCACGTTGCGATTCCAGGGTCAGGGCCAGCGAATGCGAACGCTCGCGTACCGCGCGTGCGGCGTCGCGGGCCAGGTCCCGGGCTTCGGTCAGCTGGCGGCGTTCACCTTCCAGGCGCTGCCGGGTCGATTCCAGGTCGCCCATGCTGCTGACCGCGTTTTCCAGCCGCGAGCGCGCTTCGCGGGCCTGCTCGTTGTTGGCCTCCAGCGTTTCCTGCAGCTGCTTGAGCTCGCCTTCTATACGGTCGATGCGGGTGCGCGCGGCCTCCACCTTGCCCTGCTGGCCCTGCAGCTGGCCCGCCAGCTCGGAGACCGCACGATGCGCCTGGTACAGCGTGCGCTGTGCATCTTCGCGCTGCTGCTCAGCCGCCAGCAGCTGCTCGCGGAAGCCGGAAAGCTGCTCTTCCAGCTCGGCTTCGCGGTCCTGCAGCTGCTCGATCTGCTCGCGCAGTTCATTGATCTCACGCTCGCGCAGCAGCGCTCCCTGCTGGGCGGCACCGGAACGCGACACGCGCAGCCAGCCCTGGCCCAGGCGTTCGCCGCCCTGGGTGATGATCGAATCACCCTCGGGCAGGCCGGCCTGCAGCGCCTTCGCCTCCGCCAGGTCCTTGGCGCCGTGCAGGTGCGCCAGCAGGCGACGGATCGCGGCCGGCCCGCGCACACGCGCCGCCAGCGAGGTCGGTGCGACCTTCAGTTGCGCCGTCTCGTCGGCAACCAGCGCGATATGGCCCTCGCCGAGTTCGCCGAGTGCATCGACCAGACGCGCCGGATCATCGACCAGCACGCCTTCGATCAGCTGGCCGAGCGCGCTTTCCACCGCGTTCTCCCAGCCAGCGTCGACGTCCAGGCGCTCGCCCACGCGCGCCGACGAATCCAGCCCATGCGCCTTCAGCCACGCCACCGCCGCACCCTGCTCCTGGCCGAGCGCGGCCTGCTGCAGGGTTTCCAGCGAGGCCAGGCGACCCCGCAGGCCATTGGCCTGCTTGCGCAGTTCGGCCAGTTCGTTCTGCCCATTGCGCTGCTGCTCCTGCACCGCCGCCACGCCCTGCTTGCGCAGCTCGACGTCTTCGCTCAATTCATCCAGCGCGGTCTTCTGCGTGTCGTGCTGCAGGTGCAGCTGCTCGAAGGCTTCTTCCAGCGCGTCCACGTCCAGTCCGGCGCGCTCGGCCGCCAGCGCTTCACGGCGACGGTCGGCGTCGAGGATCTGCTTGTCCAGATAGTCCACGCGCGTACGCTCGACGTCGCCGGCGCGCGAGGCCTCCGAACTCTGCGAAGTGTGCTGTTCCCAGCGCTGCTGCCAGCTGGCCAGCCGGTCTTCGGCCTCACGCAGGCTTTCCTGCTTGATCTCGTTCTCTTCCTGCAGCTCCTCCAGCTGCGGGGTGGCAGCCTCCACCGCCTCGCGCAGCACCATCAGCTTGGCTTCGTCGCCGCTGATGTGCTGGCCCAGTTCGGCCAGCGCCTGGCGGGTCTCGTCGCGCGCCTTGTGCAGACGCTGCGACAGCTCGCGCTGGTGCTGGATCTGCTGCTCCAGGCGGGCCAGCGTGCTGCCAACCTGGTAGACCGCGGCCTGCGCGGTATTGAGGGCATCGGCGGCCTCTTCGCGGCGCACGCGCGAGGTCTCGATGCGGGCCTCGGCATCACGCTGATCGGCGATCAGCTGCTGCAGCTTCGTCTCTTCCTGCGACAGCCCTTCGCGCAGCTTCGACAGGCGGCCGTCCAGCCCGCGGAACTCCAGCGCTTTCCACTCCGCATCCTTGACCCGGCGCTCTTCCTGCAGGGCCTGGTACTGCTCGGCCTGCCTGGCCTGGCGCTTGAGGTGTTCGAGCTGCTTGCTGATCTCGTCGCGCAGATCGCCCAGCCGGTCCAGGTTCTCGCGGGTATGGCGGATGCGGGTCTCGGTTTCCTTGCGCCGCTCCTTGTACTTGGAGATGCCGGCCGCCTCTTCCAGGTACACGCGCAGGTCTTCCGGGCGCGCCTCGATGATCTGGCTGATCATGCCCTGCTCGATGATCGAGTAGCTGCGCGGGCCGAGGCCGGTGCCGAGGAACAGGTCGGTGATGTCGCGGCGACGGCACTTGGTGCCGTTGAGGTAGTAGTTGCTGGTGCCGTCGCGGCTGACCGTGCGCTTGACCGAGATTTCGTTGAACGAGGCGTACTCGCCCGAAATCGTATGGTCGGAGTTGTCGAAGATCAGCTCGACGGTGGCCTGCGAGACCGGCTTGCGGGCGTTGGAGCCGGAGAAGATCACGTCGGTCAGCGAGTCGCCGCGCAGGCGGCTGGCCGAACTCTCACCCATGACCCAGCGCACGGCGTCGATGATGTTCGACTTTCCGCAGCCATTGGGGCCCACCACGCCGGTCATGTTGGTCGGCAGGTGCAGGGTGGTCGGATCGACGAACGACTTGAAGCCGGACAGCTTGATCGTGGAAAGACGCATAGGGGTTCCGGACTGGGGCCGGCAAGCGGCCTGCGTTTACCCTCCAAGTCATTGATCCTGCTGGGATCGATGGCCGTGGAACGGGTGTGACGCCCTGAGTATACCGATGTGGCCGTGTTCTACGAATGGGCGTGGAACATTGTCGGGCCGGGGCTGACGGCCGGGCCCGCCTCGACGCTGCCGGCCAGGCCCCCAAAAACAAAACGGGCACCCTTGCGGGCGCCCGTTCTGCGGTGATTCCAGGCTTTGCAGCGTGGGATCAGGCTTCGGCGACGACGACGACCTTGACGGTGGTCTCGACGTCGGCGTGCAGGTGGACCAGCACGTCGTATTCGCCGATGTTGCGGAAGGCGCCTTCGCCCAGGATGACTTCGCTCTTGCTGACCGGCAGGCCGGCAGCGGTGAAGGCATCGGCGATTTCGCGGGCGCCGACCGAGCCGTACAGCTTGCCTTCGGTCGAAGCGTTGGCCGGGATGGTCACGCTCGCGCCTTCCAGCTTGGCCTTGCGGGCGTCAGCATCGGCGTGGATGGCCTGGGCCTTGGCTTCGTATTCGGCGCGCTTGGCTTCGAACTCGGCCTTGTTGCTCTCGGTGGCCGGAACGGCCTTGCCCTGCGGCACGAGGAAGTTACGGCCGTAGCCCGGCTTCACGTCGACCAGGTCGCCCAGGTTGCCGAGGTTGGTGACTTTCTGCAGGAGGATCAGCTGCATGGTATTGCTCCAGATGAGTTATTCGTTAGCGAGGCAGTGCCCCGCAACAAAGGCTGTCCGAATAGCTGGCACAGCGGGGGCGGCACCGGGCCGCCCCGCCGGGCATCAGACGTCGTGGTTGTCGGTGTACGGAATCAGGGCCAGGAAGCGAGCGCGCTTGACGGCGGTCGCCAGCTGGCGCTGGTACTTCGACTTGGTACCGGTGACGCGGCTCGGCACGATCTTGCCGTTCTCGGTCAGGTACTGGCGCAGGGTGTTGAGATCCTTGTAGTCGATCTCCTTCACACCTTCAGCCGTGAACTTGCAGAACTTGCGGCGACGGAAGAACTTGGACATGGGAAGGCTCCTTAGGCGGCGGAAGCGGCGTCGTCGCCGGCTTCGTTGTCAGCGGTGGTGGTGGACTCGCCTTCTTCGTCGTCACGACGACGGCGCTCACCGCGCTCCGGCTTGTCACCCTTCTCGTCCTTGCTCTTCATGATCAGCGACTGCTCGGTGTCAGCCTCGTCACGCTTGATGACCAGGTTGCGCAGCACGGCGTCGTTGAAGCGGAAGCTTTCGGTCAGTTCGTTCAGAACGGCCTGGTCGGCTTCGATGTTCATCAGCACGTAGTGGGCCTTCACCAGGTTCTGGATCGGGTACGCCAGCTGGCGGCGGCCCCAGTCTTCCAGACGGTGGATGGTGCCGTTGCCGTTCTCGACCAGCGACTTGTAGCGCTCGATCATGGCCGGGACCTGCTCGCTCTGGTCCGGGTGGACCATGAACACGATTTCGTAATGACGACTCATGTTTTTTCTACCTTTCGGATGTGGCCTTGCGGCCGGACAGCCCCCCGCCGTTGAGACCGCGGTGGGGCAAGGATTCCCGCCAGGAAGGCAGGAAGCCGCGCATTATGGCGCAGTTGCCGGTGCCGGGCAACCGGCGCGCCGCGGGCAAGCTGAACCGGCTGGCGCCGTGCGTCCGCCCGCACTTACCCCAGATCGACGTGAAGGCGGTGCCGTCCGCACTGCACGCACTGGAACAGGCAGCCGACCATCATTCCATCCCGGCCCAGATGCTCCAGCACCGAGTCAGCACCCGTCCGGGCAGGCCGGTAGCCAATGTCAGGACCGGCCCCGCCGATGCCGGCTCCGTACCTCAGGCCTTGTCGGCGTCGGTGGTGAAGCTCTCGCCGCAGCCGCATTCGGCGGTGGCGTTCGGGTTGCTGAACGTGAAGGTCTCGCTGAGGCCGTGCTTGCCGAAGTCGATCACGGTGCCATCCACCAGCGCCAGGCTCTTGGCATCGACGTAGATCTTCACGCCGTCCTGGTCGAACACGGTGTCGCCCTCGCGCTCATCGCGGGCCAGGTCGGTGACGTGGCCCCAGCCGGAGCAGCCGGTCTTGGTCACGCCGAAGCGCAGGCCCAGCGCACCGGGGGTCTGGGCGACGAAGCGCTGTACGCGCTCAAAGGCAATGGGGGTCAGGCTGACGGCCATGAGGCTACTCCAGAGGTACAGGGACATTATAAGGAGCCGTTGCCGCGAAAAATGCCTCGCAAGCAGAACGCTGCAACCGGTAAACTCCCGTGTTCACAGATCGAGTCGATCAGCAGAGGATTCAAGACATGACGGTGGTCAGCGTTGAACATGCGCTTGCCGGGAAGATCCCGGAAGGCGGCGAAGTCACGGTACGCGGATGGGTGCGCACGGTGCGCGGTTCAGCGAATCTGGCTTTCGTGAATGTGAGCGACGGCTCCTGCTTCGCGCCGATCCAGGTGGTGGCCAATGACACGCTGGCCAATTTCGACGAGATCAAGCGCCTGACCAGCGGCTGCTCGGTCATCGCCACCGGCATCCTGGTGAAGTCGCAGGGCAAGGGCCAGTCGTTCGAGATCCAGGCCAGCGGCCTGGAGGTGGTCGGCTGGGTTGAAGACCCGCTCACCTATCCGATCCAGCCCAAGCCGATGTCGCCGGAGTTCCTGCGCGAAGTGGCGCACCTGCGCCCGCGCACCAACCTGTTCGGCGCGGTCACCCGCATCCGCAACTGCCTGGCCCAGGCCGTGCACCGCTTCTTCCACGAGAACGGGTTCAACTGGATCAGCACTCCGATCATCACCACCTCCGATGCCGAAGGCGCCGGCCAGATGTTCCGCGTGTCCACCCTGGACATGGTGAACCTGCCGCGCGACGAGAAGGGCGCGATCGATTTCAGCCGCGACTTCTTCGGCAAGGAAACCTTCCTGACCGTGTCTGGCCAGCTGAACGTCGAGGCCTACTGCCTGGCGCTGAGCAAGGTCTACACCTTCGGCCCGACCTTCCGTGCGGAAAACAGCCATACCACCCGCCACCTGGCGGAGTTCTGGATGATCGAGCCGGAAATCGCCTTCGCCGACCTGGCCGAAGATGCGCGCCTGGCCGAAGAGTTCCTGAAGTACCTGTTCCGCGCAGTGCTGAACGAGCGTGGCGACGACCTGGCCTTCATCGCCGAGCGCGTCGACAATAACGCGATCACCAAGCTGGAAGACTTCATCAACGCGCCGTTCGAGCGCATCGACTACACCGATGCGGTCAGCCTGCTGCAGAAGTCCGGCAAGAAGTTCGACTTCCCGGTTGAATGGGGCCTGGACCTGCAGACCGAGCACGAGCGCTGGCTGACCGAGGAACACGTCGGCCGCCCGGTGGTGGTGACCAACTACCCGGAGCACATCAAGGCCTTCTACATGCGCCTGAACGATGACGGCAAGACCGTCGCCGCGATGGACGTGCTGGCCCCGGGCATCGGCGAGATCATCGGCGGCAGCCAGCGCGAAGAGCGCCTGGACGTGCTGGATGCGCGCATGGCGCAGTTCGGCCTGGATCGCGAGCATTACAGCTGGTACCGCGACTTCCGCCGCTACGGTTCGGTGCCGCACGCCGGTTTCGGCCTCGGTTTCGAACGCCTGGTGGTCTACGTCTGCGGCCTGTCCAACATCCGCGATGCGATCCCCTACCCGCGCGCCCCGGGCAGCGCGGACTTCTAAACCCCACCCGACCACGGAGGTACTGCCCCATGACCCTGTTCTTCGCCCTCTGTTTCGTCGGCGTCGCAGTGGCCGGGTTCAGTGCCTTCGTGATCTTCTGGCCACTGACCCTGGTGCACGTGCGCGACCGCCATCCGGCGCTCGCCGAGCGCTTCGGCAATGGCGCCTTCCTCAAGCCCGATGCCCTCGCCTGGCTGCTGCGCCGCGACTATCGCCAGCAGCCGGACCGCTCGCTGTCCGGGCTGGCGACACCGGCCTGGGTATCGCTGCTGACCCTGCTGGCCGGACTGGGCATGGCCGCCCTGCTCTGGCTGGCCTCGCTCTGGTGACATGCATGAATGATAGTTCCGCCTCGCGCGACAGCTGGTGGCTGGCCAGCCTCGGCAACACCCTGATCTGGGCGCGCCTGCGCGTGCGCCCGGCCGGTACCGCCGAAGTGCTCGACAGCGATGGCAACACCCTCAGCTACGACAGCGAGGACACCGCCCGCGCACAGCTGTTCGACGCCGAGTTCGTCGAATTCGACGGCCTGGACGAGGAAGACGCGCTGGTGCGCGGCTTCAGCCTGCATGAAGTGCAGCCGCCGCAGGCCGACAGCGATGAAGGCCTGCGTGGCCGCATGGTGCAGTCGTTGGGCGGGCGCGCCTGACCCGCGCATGTTCACCCCGCGCGCCTTCGCCGAGACCGACCTGCTCTGGCTGGACCGCCTGCTGGCGCGCGATCCGTTCGTCAGCGTGCTCACCGTCGGCGACGATGGCCTGCCGGAACTGACCCGGATGCCGGTGCTGTACCGGCGTGACGGCGAGCGGATCGAACTGCGCGGCCACTGGGCCCGCGCCAACCCGCAGTCCCGGCAGCGGGGCCTGGCCAAGGTGCTGGTCGATGGCCCGCACGGCTATGTCTCGGCCAGCTGGTACCCGGACAAGGAACCCGCGGCGCGGGTTCCGACCTGGAACTACGCCGCTGCCGAGCTGCGTGGCCAGCTGCAGACCTTCGACGACGCCGAGGCGCTGGCCGATCTGGTCGGCGCGCTCAGCGACCGCTTCGAGGCCAGCGTCGGCCAGGCCTGGCAGTTCGATGCCGGCCGTGCCGAACACGGCCCGGAACTGCGCGCCATCATCGGCTTCCGCTTCGAGGTCGAACAGGTGCAGCTGAAGCTGAAACTGAGTCAGAACCATCCCGACGCCAACCAGCAGGCGGTGATCGCTGCGCTGGACGCATTGGCCACCCCGTCTTCCCAGGAGCTGGCGCAGTGGATGCGCTGGCACCGCGAACAGGCCGCCCACAGCGGCTGAACGCCCGAGATTCCCGCGACGCCGCAGCCGGAGGGCTGCAGTGTGCCCCCACCCGACGCCAGGGACCGAACATGAAAGACATCCACAAGCTGCTGCAGAACAACCGCGACTGGGCCGATCGCATCGAGAAGGAAGACCCCGACTTCTTCCACCAGCTGGCCAAGCAGCAGCACCCGGAATACCTGTGGATCGGCTGCTCCGATTCGCGCGTACCGGCCAACCAGATCATCGGCATGGCGCCGGGCGAAGTGTTCGTGCACCGCAACGTCGCCAACGTGGTCGCCCACACCGACCTCAACTGCCTGAGCGTGGTGCAGTACGCGGTGGACCAGCTGAAGGTGAAGCACATCCTGATCGTCGGCCACTACGGCTGCGGCGGTGTGCATGCCTGCCTGCACAACACCCGCGTCGGCCTGGCCGACAACTGGCTGCGCCACGTCGGCGACGTGATGCAGAAGCACACCGCGATCATCGACGCGATCGAGACCGACGAACTCAAGCATGCCCGCCTGTGCGAACTCAACGTGATCGAGCAGGTCGCCAACCTGTGCCGCTCGACCATCGTGCAGGATGCCTGGGCGCGCGGCCAGAAGCTGATGGTGCATGGCTGGGTCTACAGCCTGAAGGACGGTCGCGTGCGCGAAATGGGCATCGACGTCGGTTCGCCGGAAGAGCTGCAGCCGGCCTACGAGAAGGCCCTGTCCTATGTCCCGCGCAAGGGCAAGCGCGACTGATCCCCCACGGAAGACCGCCATGCTCGCTTCGCCGATCAACCTGCACGCCTGGATCGAAGAACACCGCCACCTGCTGAAACCGCCGGTGGGCAACAAGATGATCGACAACGGCGATTTCATCGTGATGGTGGTCGGCGGACCGAATTCGCGCACCGACTACCATTACGACGAAGGCCCGGAGTGGTTCTACCAGCTCGAAGGCGAGATGGTGCTGAAGGTGCAGGAAGACGGCGCGGTGCGCGATATCCCGATCCGCGCTGGCGAGATCTTCCTGCTGCCGGCGCGGGTACCGCACTCGCCGCGCCGCCCGCCCGGCGGGATCGGCCTGGTGGTCGAGCGCAAGCGCCTGCCGCATGAGAAGGATGGCGTGATCTGGCATTGCGAGCGCTGCAACCACAAGCTGCACGAGGAATTCTTCCCGCTGCAGAACATCGAGACCGACCTGCCCAAGGTGTTCGCGCGCTACCACGCGAGCCTGGAACTGCGCACCTGCGGTGCGTGCGGCCACGTCGACCCGCTGCCGTCACCCGCCACGGCGGGTTGACCATCCGCTGTTGCAGAGCCGAGCCTGCGCTCGGCTGGAGCAGCGCGAGCCGAGCGCGGGCGCGGCTCTACAGGTTGGGCGGCATGCACGTGCCCCTACCACCGGCTGCGCCGCCCCAGGCGCTACACTGGCGGTCCCGTTGCAGCCTGTTGCCCGACCATGTCCGACCTGCTCAGCCGCACCCACGCCATCGCCCTGGACGCCGCCGATCCGCTGCGCCCGCTGCGCAACGAATTCCTGATTCCGTGCCACGGCGGCGGTGAGCAGACCTACTTCGTCGGCAACTCGCTGGGCCTGCAGCCGCGCGGCGCACAGGCCGCCGTGCAGGAAGTGATGAGGCAATGGGGTGAGCTGGCCGTGGAAGGCCACTTCACCGGCCCCACCCAGTGGCTGTCGTACCACCGCCTGGTGAGCGCACAGTTGGCCCGCGTGGTCGGCGCGCTGCCCAGCGAGGTGGTGGCGATGAACACGCTGAGCGTGAACCTGCACCTGATGATGGTCAGCTTCTACCGGCCGACCGCGCAGCGCCCGGTGATCCTGATGGAGGCCGGCGCATTCCCCACCGATCGCCACGCGGTGGAAGCACAGATCCGCTTCCACGGCTTCGATCCCGCCGAGTGCCTGGTGGAAGTACAGCCCGATGAAGCCCATGGCACGATCTCGCTCACCGCGATCGAGCGCGCAATCGCCGAACACGGCCCGCGCCTTGCGCTGGTGCTGTGGCCGGGCGTGCAGTACCGCACCGGTCAGGCCTTCGACCTCGATGCGATCACCCGCGCCGCCCGCCTGCAGGGCGCGCGTATCGGCTTCGACCTGGCGCACTCGGTCGGCAACCTGCCGCTGCGCCTGCATGACGTCGCACCCGACTTCGCGGTGTGGTGCCACTACAAGTACCTCAACAGCGGTCCGGGGGCGGTCGCTGGCGCCTTCGTGCACGAGCGCCACCATCGCGACAGCACCCTGCCGCGCTTTGCCGGCTGGTGGGGCCACGAGGAAGCCACCCGCTTCCAGATGGCACCGCAGTTCACCCCGGCCATTGGTGCCGAAGGCTGGCAGCTGAGCAATCCGCCGATCCTGGGCCTGGCTCCGCTGCGGGCCTCGCTGGACCTGTTCGAGCGTGCCGGCATGGAAGCGCTGCGCAGCAAATCGCTGGCGCTGACCGGCATGCTTGAAGCGCTGGTGCGCGCACGCCTGTCCAACGTGCTGGACATCATCACCCCGGCCGACCCGCACCGCCGTGGCTGCCAGCTGTCGCTGCGCGTGATCGGCGGCCGCGAGCGCGGCCGTGCGCTGTTCGAGCATCTGCGTGGCATCGGCGTGCTCGGCGACTGGCGCGAACCGGATGTGATCCGCATCTCGCCCACCCCGCTCTACAACCGCTACCTGGACGTGCACCACTTCGTCGAGGAAGTGGAAGCCTGGGCCGGCCTCTGAGCCGGCGCCTCCCCTACTGCTGGACAGTTCGTTGATCGCACACGCTTCCCGCTCGTTGAGCATTATCGGTGCCGGCCTCGCCGGATCCCTGCTGGCCATCCTGCTGTCGCGCCAGGGCTGGCGCATCACCCTGTACGAACGCCGCGGCGATCCGCGCATCGCCGACTACGAGAGCGGGCGCTCGATCAACCTGGCGCTGGCCGAGCGTGGGCGCAATGCGTTGCGCCAGGCCGGCGTCGAAGACGAGGTGATGGCCCGCGCGGTGATGATGCGCGGGCGCATGGTGCATCCGCGCGAAGGCGAACCACAGCTGCAGCGCTACGGCCGCGACGACAGCGAGGTGATCTGGTCGATCCACCGCAGCGAGCTGAACACCACGCTGCTGGAACTGGCCGAGCAGGCGGGTGCCACCGTGCACTTCCACCGCCGCCTGCACACCGTCGATTTCGATGCCGGCTACGCCCGCTTAATCGACGACCGCGATGACAGCCCGCACGACATCCGCTTCGACACCCTGATCGGTGCCGACGGTGCCGGTTCGGCACTGCGCGCGGCGATGAACCGGCGCGCGCCGCTGGGCGAGGAGATCGCGTTCCTCGACCACTCCTACAAGGAGCTGGAGATTCCCCCGGCCGCCGACGGCAGCTTCCGCATCGAGCGCAACGCACTGCACATCTGGCCGCGCGGCCACTACATGTGCATCGCCCTGCCCAACCACGAAGGCACCTTCACCGTCACCCTGTTCCTGCCCAACCAGGGCGACCCCAGCTTCGCCACCGTCAACACCGGCGCCCAGGCCGAAGCCCTGTTCGCGCGCGAGTTCGCCGACACCCTGCCGCTGATCCCCAACCTGCGCGCGGACTGGGAGCAGCACCCGCCTGGCCTGCTCGGCACGCTCACCCTGGAGCGCTGGCACCAGCAGGGCCGCGCCGTGCTGATCGGCGACGCCGCGCACGCGATGGTGCCGTTCCACGGCCAGGGCATGAACTGCGCGTTCGAGGACTGCGTCGCGCTGGCGCGCCACCTGATGGACGCCGACGACCTGGAAGGCGCCTTCGCCGCATTCGAGAGCGAGCGCAAGCCGAACGCGCGCGCGATCCAGCAGATGGCGCTGGAGAACTACCTGGAAATGCGTGACCGGGTGGCCGATCCCGCCTTCCTGCTGCAACGCGAGCTGGAGCAGGAACTGCAGCGGCGCTGGCCGACCCGCTTCGTGCCGCACTACACGATGGTCACCTTCCTGCACACGCCGTACGCCGAGGCACTGCGCCGCACCGAGCTGCAGCGCGACATGCTGGTGGCGGCCACCGCTGGCCACGACTCACTGGACAACATCGACTGGGCCGCACTGGAAGCAAGCATCCACGCACAGCTGCCGGTCCTGGAGGGCGCGCACTGATGGCCGACAGCTTCCTGTTCTACGACCTGGAAACCTTTGGCCAGGATCCGCGGCGCACGCGCATCTCGCAGTACGCTGCGATCCGCACCGATGCCGACCTCAATGAGATCGATACCCCGGTCAGCTTCTTCGTGCGCCCTGCCGACGACCTGCTGCCCTCACCGATGGCGACCCTGGTCACCGGCATCACCCCGCAGCAGGCCCTGGCCGAAGGCATCAGCGAGGCCGAGGCCTTCGACCGCATCAACGAGCAGCTGTCGCGCCCCGGTACCTGCGCGCTGGGCTACAACACCCTGCGCTTCGACGATGAGTTCGTCCGTTACGGCCTGTTCCGCAACTTCCACGATCCGTACGAACGCGAGTGGCGCAACGGCAATTCGCGCTGGGACCTGCTGGACATGCTGCGGATGATGCGCGCGATGCGCCCCGACGGCATCCAGTGGCCGCTGCGCGACGATGGCGCCACCTCCTTCAAGCTCGAGCACCTGGCCGAAGCCAACAACGTGCGCGAGGGCGATGCGCACGAAGCACTCTCCGACGTGCGGGCCACCATCGGCATGGCGCGCCTGTTCAAGCAGGCGCAGCCACGGCTGTGGGAATACGCGCTGAAGCTGCGCGACAAGCGTTTCGTCGGCAGCCTGCTGGACGTGGCCGCGCTCAAGCCGGTGCTGCATATCTCGATGCGCTACCCGGCCAGCCGCCTGTGTGCGGCACCGGTGCTGCCACTCGCCATGCACCCCACCATCAACAACCGGGTGATCGTGTTCGACCTGGAAGGCGACATCGACGACCTGCTGGAGCTGCCGGCCGAGTTGATCGCGCAGCGCCTGTACATGCGCGCCAGCGAGTTGCCCGAAGGCGTGGCGCGGGTACCGCTGAAGGAAGTGCACCTGAACAAGGTGCCGGCGCTGGTCGCCTGGAACCACCTGCGCGCAGACGACCACCAGCGCCTGGGTCTGGACGTGGCAGCGATCGAAGCCAAGGTCGAGCGCCTGCGCGGGTTCGCCCCGCAGCTGGCCGAAAAGGCCCGCCAGGTCTACAACCAGCCGCGCTCGGCCAGCGTCTCCGATGTCGATGCTTCGCTGTACGACGGCTTCCTCGGCAACGGCGACAAGCCGCTGCTGGCGCTGGCCCGAACCACCGCACCAGAGCAGCTGGCCGCGCTGGAAGGACGCTTCCGGGACCCGCGCCTGCCCGAGCTGTTGTTCCGCTACCGGGCGCGCAATCATCCCGGCAGCCTCGCACCGGCTGAACGCCAGCGCTGGCAGGATTATCGCCGCCAGCGCCTGCTCGGAGACAGCGGCCTGGGTGAACTCAACCTGCCCCAGTACCAGCAGCAGCTGGATGCACTGGCCGCCGAAGCGCCCGACGACGCACGGCGCCAGGCCCTGCTGCACTCGCTGCGCGATTGGGGCCAGCATTTGCAGGAGACGCTGTGAGCACTTATTTCTCGGACGCCAGCTTCAAGTTCCTGCGCAGCCTGGCGCGGCATAACGAAAAGGCGTGGTTCAACGACCATCGCCAGCAGTACGAAGACCACGTGCGGCAACCGTTCCTGCGCCTGCTGGGCGACCTGCAGCCGGCCCTGGCCGAGGTCAGCGACCACTTCCGCGCCGACACCCGTGGCGTCGGCGGGTCGCTGTTCCGCATCCATCGTGATGCACGCTTCTCCAACGACAAGTCACCCTACAAGACCTGGCAGGGCGCACGGCTGTTCCACGAGCGCCGCCGCGAAGTGGCCGCGCCGTCGTTCTACGTGCACCTGCAGCCGGGCGAGAGCTTCGTCGGCGCCGGCCTGTGGCATCCGGAGCCGGAGACCCAGCGCCGCGTGCGCCACTTCATCCTCGACAACCCGGGCAGCTGGAAGGCCACCGCGCATGCACCGGCACTGCGCAGGCGCTTTGATTTCGAGGAGAGCGAGAAGCTGGTGCGGCCGCCGCGCGGCTTCCCCGCCGATTTCGAGTTCATCGACGATCTCAAGCACCGCAACTGGGTGATGTGGCGCTCGCTGGACGATGCCACCATGACCGGTCCGCGCCTGCTGTCCACGCTGGGCAAGGACCTGGCCGCGCTGGGCCCGTTCGTCGACTACCTGTGCGCCGCGCTGGACCTGGAGTTCTGATCCGCATCACCCGCCGTTCACCACCGGCTGCCGCACTTGCGGCAGTCTGGGCAACATGAAGAAGCCCATTGCCCTGCTGGTCCTGGTGGTCCTGGCCCTGGCCGCCTGGTGGTTCGGCGGCCCGTACGTGACCGTGCACGGCCTGTCCAGGGCCATCGAACACCGCGACACCGCGCAGCTGGAGCGCTACGTCGATTTCCCGCGCGTGCGCAGCAGCCTGCGCGCGCAGCTCAACGACTATCTGGTACGCCAGGCTGGCCCGGATGTGGCAGCCAGCCCGTTCGGCGCCCTGCTGTATGGGCTGGGCGACCAGCTGGGGGGTGCCGCCGTCAACACCATGATGACCCCGGCCGGGATCGGCGCGATGCTGCAGGGCCACGTGCTGTGGAAGCGCGGCCGCAACGAACTGCAGGGCGGCGATGCGTTCGGCCCGACCGAGCCGGCGCGACCGCTGAAGCATGCCGAGCATCATTTCGAAGCACTCGACCGCTTCGTCATCGACGTCGACCGCGGTCCCGGCCAGCCGCCGCTGAAGGTGGTGCTGGAACCGCAGGGCCTGCGCTGGAAGGTGGTCGACCTGCAGCTGGGGATGTCAGCCACCCCGTAGCTGCCCCCCCCCTTGGCCGGCACCGATGCAGGGCTGTGCCAACCAACGGTTGGCACCCACCGGAACATATCGGGTAGCTGCCCACCCTGGTGGGCACCTATCTGCCGTGGCCTCAGCCTTCGTTGGCGACGCCATGCGGCACATGGCCAGCGGCCACATGCTCGCGCGCACTGTCGATGTTGTGCTGCGAATCATCGAAGAAGATGTCGGCGCCGAAGGCCTGCAGGAACGGGCCCTTGTGGCGACCACCGAGGAACAGCGCCTCGTCCAGGCGTACGCCCCACTCGCGCAGGGTGCGGATCACCCGCTCGTGGGCCGGTGCCGAGCGTGCGGTCACCAGCGCGGTACGGATCGGTGCGCTCTCGCCGGCCGGGAAGACTTCCTGCAGCGTGTGCAGCGCCGACAGGAAACCGCGGAACGGGCCACCGCTGAGCGGCTCGCGGGCACGCTCACGCTCGTGGCGGCCGAATGCCTCCACGCCCTGCTCGCGCGAGATGCGCTCGCTCTCATCGCCGAAGATGACCGCATCACCATCGAACGCGATGCGCAGTTGCCCGGCCGGCCGCCCGGTATCGATCTGGTCGGCCGCGGCCGCAGCGGTCTCGCCTGGCGGCTTGGGCAGGATGGTCGCCGCCGCGATGCCGTGGCGCAGCGCACTGCGCACCGATTCCGGATTGGCCGAGAGGAACAGGTCGGTGCCGAACGGTTTCACGTACGGCCAGGTCGGCTCGCCGGCGGTGAAGGTCGCGCGGATGATGCCGAGGCCGTAGTGCTGGATCGAGTTGAAGATGCGCAGGCCGGTATCGGCCGAGTTGCGCGATAGCAAAATGACCTCGACCCGCGGATTCTCCGGGCTGGCCCCCTGGTTCAGCGCCAGCAGCTTGCGCACCACCGGGAAGGCCACGCCGGGCCCGAGGATGTCGTCCTCGTGCTGGCGCTGGAATTCGGCATAGGCCGCCACGCCATCGCTCTCGAACAACGCATGGCTTTCCTCGAGGTCGAACAGGGCGCGCGAGGTCACCGCGACGGTCAGCAAACGGGGGGAGTTGTCGCCCATCGGTGGGGATCCTTCAAGCGGTCGGCAGGGCCGGCCGCCTATTGTCGTCAAAAAACGAACTGTTCGCTCAGGATCCGGTCTTCCAGGTTGTGCTCCGGGTCGAACAGCAGGGTCACCCGGCGGTCCCTGGATTCGCGGATGGTGACTTCGACCACGTCACGGGTCTCATGCGAATCGGCGGTGACGCTGACCGGCCGCTTGTACGGATCGAGCACGCGGAAGCGCACCTCGGTATCGGCCTTGAGGATCGCGCCGCGCCAGCGCCGCGGTCGATAGGGAGCCAACGGCGTCAGCGCGATGGTGTGCGAGCCCAGCGGCAGCACCGGGCCATGCGCGGAATAGTTGTAGGCGGTACTGCCGGCGGGGGTGGCCACCAGCACGCCGTCACCGATCAGTTCGGCCACGCGTTCCTGGCCGTTGAGGTCGATGCCGATATGCGCGGCCTGGCGGGTCTGGCGCAGCAGTGAGACATCGTTGTAGGCCAGCGAACCGGTGCTGGTGCCGGACTCGGTCAGCGCGACCATCTCCAGCGGGCGCAGGTTGGCCGGCTCGGCGCGGGCGATGCGTGCATGCACATCGTCGTCGCTGCGGTACTGGTTCATCAGGAAACCGACCGTGCCCAGCTTCATGCCGAACACCGGCTTGCCCAGGTGCCCGTGCCGGTGCAGGGTCTGCAGCATGAAACCATCGCCCCCCAGCGGGCACAGCACGTCGGCCTGCTCGGGCGTGTAGTCGCCATAGCGCGAGACCATCGCCGCGCGGGCCATCTGCGCAGGTTCGGTGGTGCTGGCCAGGAAAGCGATGCGGGGGGTGTCGCTCATCGGTGGATCCGGGTGGGTATGCCAGCAAGAGCATACCCGGTCGCGCCGGCCGCTGGCCGGCACGACCGGGCAATGCAGAACGGCCCCGCTTTCGCGGGGCCGTTCCTCCAACTGCTGCAGACCAGGAGCCCCCCTGAGTCAGGGGGGCGCGCCAACGGCGCGGGGGCCTGGGAGCAGGGTTGGCATGGGGCCCACGGTGTGCAGAGCACACCGTGGGGCGTCAGCGCGAATGCGCTTACGCACCATGCGCGGCCAGCTGGCCCAGGCGCTGGACCGCGACCGAAACGGTCGGGTAGTCCAGGGTCTTCTGCTCGGCCAGTTCGGCCAGCATCGCCAGGGTGAAGCGCAGGCTGTTGTCATCGCGGCCCATCCATGCGGCCACCTTGGCTTCAGCACTGCCACCCTTGGTGCCCAGCACCTGGCCGGCCAGGTTGCGGTGGTTGGCAGCCAGCTCGTCACGCAGCACGCCACGTGCCACCGCGTGCCAACGGCCATTGACCTCCAGCGCATCGACCTGCTCGAACAGCCACGGCAGCTGCAGGGCATCGCCGAGGCGGAAGTGGACCTTGGACACGTCCACCGGCTTCAGCTTGCGGGTACGGGCCAGTTCGATGATGTCGAACGCCGGCTCCAGGAAGTGCAGTTCGGCCAGCTGCTGCGCCAGCGCGGACGGCAGGCCCTTCTCCTTCCACTCGGCCACCAGGGCTTCGTAGGTCGGACGCTGCGAATCCGGCAGCACACCCGAGGCAACCCGGATGTCGTTGAACGGACCCTGGTAGCGGTTGACCGCTTCGGTGATGCCCGGCATCGCGCCCGGGCGCGACAGCAGCCAGCGCACGAACGAGCGCTGCAGCTTCCAGATCACTTCCAGTGCGTCGATCTGCACCGACTCCGGCACCTTGCCGTCGAGGGCATCGATCTGCGCCCACAGCGCGCGCGCATCCAGCGTCTCGCGGCTGATGGTGTAGGCCTTGGCGACCTCGGCGATGGAGCGGCCGGTGTCTTCCTGCATGCGCATCAGGAAGGTGGCGCCCATGCGGTTGATGGTCTGGTTGGTCACGGCCGTGGCGATGATTTCGCGCTTCAGGCGGTGACGCTCCATCGCGTCGGCGTACTTCTTCTGCAGCGGGGTCGGGAAGTAGCGCTGCAGTTCCTTGGACAGGTACGGATCTTCCGGGATGTCCGAATCCAGCAGCTGGGCGAACGCCACCAGCTTGGAGTAGGACAGCAGCACCGACAGTTCCGGACGGGTCAGGCCCTGGCCGCGTGCCTTGCGCTGGGACAGCTCGGCATCGGAAGGCAGGAACTCGATCTGGCGATCGAGCAGGCCCTGCTGTTCCAGGGTGCGGATGAAGTGCTGCTTGGAGCCCAGGCGCTTGACTGCCATCCGCTCCATCAGGCTCAGCGCCTGGTTCTGGCGGTAGTTGTCGTTGAGCACCAGCTCGGCGACTTCATCGGTCATCGAGGCCAGCAGCTTGTTGCGCTGCTCGACGGTCAGCTTCTTGGCCCGCACCACATCGTTGAGCAGGATCTTGATGTTGACTTCGTGGTCGGAGGTGTCCACGCCGGCCGAGTTGTCGATGAAGTCGGTGTTGAGCAGCACGCCGGCCTGGGCAGCCTCGATGCGGCCCAGCTGGGTCATGCCCAGGTTGCCGCCCTCGCCCACCACCTTGCAGCGCAGCTCGCCACCGTTCACGCGCAGGGCGTTGTTGGCGCGGTCGCCGACATCGCTGTGCTGCTCGCTGGCGGCCTTGACGTAGGTACCGATGCCGCCGTTCCACAGCAGGTCCACCGGTGCCTTCAGGATCGCGCTCATCAGATCGTTCGGCGACAGCGCCTTGACGTTCTCGTCCAGGCCCAGCGCTTCACGCACCTGCGGGGTGATCTCGATCGACTTCAGGCTGCGCGGGTATACGCCGCCGCCCTTGCTGATCAGCTTGGCATCGTAGTCCGCCCAGCTCGAACGCGGCACCGTGAACAGGCGCTCACGCTCGACGAACGTGGTGGCCGCATCCGGGTTCGGGTCCAGGAAGATGTGGCGGTGGTCGAATGCAGCGACCAGGCGGATGTGGCGCGACAGCAGCATGCCGTTGCCGAACACGTCGCCGGACATGTCGCCGACGCCGACCGCGGTGAAGTCCTGGCTCTGGCTGTCACGGCCCAGCGCGCGGAAGTGGCGCTTGACCGATTCCCACGCACCGCGTGCGGTGATGCCCATGCCCTTGTGGTCGTAACCGACCGAACCACCGGAGGCGAACGCATCGCCCATCCAGAAGCCGTGCGCGATGGCCAGGCCATTGGCGATGTCGGAGAAGGTCGCGGTGCCCTTGTCGGCGGCCACCACCAGGTACGGATCGTCCATGTCGTGGCGCACGACATCCACCGGCGGCACGATCTTGTTGTTGACGATGTTGTCGGTGATGTCCAGCAGGCCCTGGATGAACAGCTTGTAGCAGGCCACGCCGTTGGCGAAGATCGCGTCGCGGTCACCGTTCACCGGCGGGGTCTTGGCGAAGAAACCACCCTTCGCGCCGACCGGCACGATGACGGTGTTCTTGACCATCTGCGCCTTGACCAGGCCCAGCACTTCGGTGCGGAAGTCTTCACGACGGTCCGACCAGCGCAGGCCGCCACGGGCCACCGCACCGAAGCGCAGGTGGGTACCTTCCACGCGCGGGCCGTAGACGAAGATTTCGCGGTACGGGCGCGGCTTCGGCAGGTCCGGCACCAGCGCCGAATCGAACTTGAAGCTGATGACGTGGCCATGCTGGCCGTTGGCATCGGTCTGGTAGTAGCTGGTGCGCAGGGTCGCATCGATCACGCCCATGAACGAACGCAGGATGCGATCCTCGTCCAGGCTCGACACGCGGTCCATCAGCTTCAGCAGCGCATCGCGCGCGGCCTGCATCTGCGCATCGCGGTCGCCCTTGCGGGCATCGACCACGGTCTTGAGCACCTTCAGGGTGGCATCGTCGCCGGCGGCCAGCACATCGAAGTGGGCCTTCAGCTGGGCCTGGCCGGCTGCGATGTCGTCCTTGCCTTCGTGGCCGGTGGCCGGATCGAAGCGGGCTTCGAACAGCTCGACCAGCAGGCGGGCCAGCAGCGGGTAGCGGGCGAAGGTGCCTTCCACATAGGCCTGCGAGAACGGCACGCCGGTCTGCAGCAGGTACTTGCAGTAGCCGCGCAGCATGGCGACCTGGCGCCAGTGCAGGCCGGCGGCCAGCACCAGGCGGTTGAAGCCGTCGTTCTCGGCATCGCCGTGCCAGACCCGCGCGAAGGTCTCGCCGAAGGCCTCATCGACGCTGGCGGCATCGATCGCACCGGCGGTCGATTCAACCTCGAAGTCCTGCACGTACACCGGCGCGTTGTCGACCGACAGGCGGTACGGACGCTCGGCGATCACGCGCAGGCCCATGTTTTCCATCATCGGCAGCGCGTCCGACAGCGGAATGTCGTCCAGCTGGCGATACAGCTTCAGGCGCAGGCCATCGCCGCTTTCGCGCGGCACGGCCTGCAGGCTCAGGCGCAGGTCGTCCGGGCCGGTCAGGGCATCGAGCTGGCTGACATCGTTGGCGGCAACGGCGGTGCTGTTGTCTTCGATGTAGCCGGCCGGCAGTGCCTTGCCGATGCGGGCGGCGATGCGCAGGCCTTCGGTCTCGCCGTGGCGCGACACCAGCGCTTCGCGCAGGTCGTCCTGCCAGTTGCGCAGCACCTGGGCCAGCTTCTGCTCCAGTTCGGCGGTGTCGACGTCGAGCATTTCACCCGGCTTCGGGCGCACGATCAGGTGCACCTGGGCCAGCGGCGATTCGCCCAGCACCACCGAGCTGTCGACGTACTCGCCGTGCAGCGCGTCCTTCAGCATCGCTTCGATGCGCAGGCGCACGTCGGTGTTGAAACGCTCGCGCGGCAGGTAGACCAGCGCGGAGATGAAACGGCTGTACTTGTCGCGGCGCAGGAACAGGCGGCTGCGCACGCGCTCCTGCAGGCCCAGCACGCCCATCGCGGTGCGGAACAGCTCGTCCTCGCTGGACTGGAACAGTTCTTCGCGCGGCAGGGTTTCCAGGATGTGGCGCAGGGCCTTGCCGCTATGGCTGGACGGGGCCAGACCCGACTGCTTCATCACGTGCTCGTGGCGCTGGCGCACCAGCGGGATTTCCCACGGGCGGCGGTTGTAGGCGCTGGAGGTGAACAGGCCGAGGAAGCGCTGCTCGCCGATGATCTTGCCCTTGGCGTCGAATTCCAGCACGCCGATGTAGTCCATGTAGCCGGCGCGGTGCACGCGCGAGCGGGCATTGGTCTTGGTCAGGATCAGCGCGTCCTTCAGCCCGGACGTGGTGTTCAGGCCCTGCGCGGCCAGGGTCTTGACCGGACGGGCGGCGGACTTGTCCTTGCCGCGCATCAGGCCCAGGCCGGTGTCGTTCAGCGGTGCCAGCACTTCTTCCTTGCCCTGCTTCTCGACGCGGTATTCGCGGTAGCCGAAGAAGGTGAAGTGGTTGTCGGCGGCCCAGCGCAGGAATTCCTGTGCTTCCTTGCGCGACGCATCGTCAACCGGCAGCTGGCGGCTGCCGAGGTCGTCGGCCAGCGCCAGCGCCTTGTCCTTCATCGGCTGCCAGTCGCGCACGATCGCACGCACTTCATCCAGCGCCTTGTTGATCGCCTGCTCGATGGCGGCCATGGCTTCGGCCGGCTGGCGGTCGATCTCCAGCAGCATCACCGATTCGGCATCACCTTCGCCGACCTTGACCAGCTTGCCGGCCTTGTCGCGGGTGAAGCGCAGCACCGGGTGGCCCAGCACGTGGACGCCCACGCCCTGCTCGGCCAGCGACATGGTGACGGTATCGACCAGGAACGGCATGTCGTCGTTGATGATCTGCAGCACGGTGTGCGGCGATTCCCAACCGTTGGCCTTGGTGGTCGGATTGAACACGCGGACGTTGGCCTTGCCGGCCTTGCGGGCACGGGCGAATTCCAGCGTCTCAGCCGCGAGAGCGGCCCACTCTTCAGCGCTGTGGTGCGGGAACTCGTCCGACTCCATGCGCTTGTAGAAGCCAGTGGCGAAGGCCACTGCTTCGGCCTGTGCGGCCGCGGGGTAGCGCTTGCGCAAGGCCGTGTACACCGGCTCCAGGGAGAAACCAGCGGTCACTGCGACCTCCGACTCTGCTGGTTTGGTCTTGTTTTTCACGGTCTTGGCTGCGGTTTTTTGCGGTTTCATGGCAGAGCGATGCGCTTGCTCAGTTGGGAAAATGAAATTGTAGCCCTACCGCACGAAAAGGCCTTGCTGCAGGACGGAATAAGCAGAATCGGGTTTGCTGCGGTTTAGACGCCTATTCAGTTCGCACCGGTATGGTCCTGGCGTCGGTTTCAGCACTGCAGACAGGATCGGCAAAGCGTGTTACCGGAAGACACACGCAGCGACGCCGATTCGATTCCACAATCCTGAACTGGACGGTATAGTCCACCGCGTGAACCCGGCCTACCTCCCCGTTGCCCTCGACGCACGCGATGAGCGCGTGTTCGATGCCGTACGTGAACTGCTGGCCCAGCAGGGCATGCAGATGAGCATGGACGCGGTGGCCCAGCACGCCGGCTGCTCCAAGCAGACCCTGTACTCGCGCTACGGCAACAAGCAGGAACTGCTGCGCCGGGTGATGCAGCGCCATGTCGGCCACGCCACCGGCGCCATGCTGCGTGCACTCCGCAGTGACGACCTGCGTGCCAGCCTGCTCCAGTTCGCCATCGACTTCCTGGAGCATTTCAACCAACCGCACGTAGGACAGGCCTGCCGGCTGATCGCCGCCGACGCGTCCCAGTTTCCCGAAGAGGCGCGTACGCTGTACCGGCATGGCGCCGGCGCGCTGACACTTCATCTTGCTGAATGGATTGAAACCGTTTGCATGCAAGGCCAGCTCCGGCATGACGACCCGCACTTCATGGCCGAACTGCTGCTGAGCATGATCGCCGGTCAGGATTTCGACAAACAGCGCTTCCATACCCCCCATCGTGATGACGCGCTGCTGCGTCGGCGCTGGGCAGAGTTCTCCGTCGACAGCTTCCTGCGCGCGTTCGCGCCACAGCCGTCGCCGGCCCCGTCTACAAACCAACCCCGGAGTTCCTCCTGATGACCGCCCCACTCCGCACCCTTGCCTTGACGTGCGCCGTTGCTGTCGCGCTGGCTGCCTGCAAGAAGCCGGAACAGCAGACGCCCCCGCCGCCGGACGTGGGCGTGATCGAGGCCAAGCCGCAGACCCTGCCGCTGCAGCGTGAGCTGGTCGGCCGCCTGTCGCCGTTCCGCAGCGCCGACGTGCGCGCGCGGGTGCCGGGCGTGCTGCTCAAGCGCGTCTACCAGGAAGGCTCGCAGGTCAAGCAGGGCCAGACCCTGTTCCTGATCGACCCGGCGCCGCTGCGTGCCTCGCTCAATGCCTCCGAGGCACAGCTGGCCTCGTCGCGTGCGACCTATGCCAATGCCAAGGTCGCTGCCGACCGCGCCCGCTCGCTGGCCCCGCAGCAGTTCGTCTCCAAGGCCGACCTGGACAACGCCGAATCGGCCGAGCGCACCGCGCTGGCCGCGGTCAAGCAGGCCGAAGCCGCCGTCACCTCCGCCCGCATCAACCTCGGCTACACCGAAGTGACCGCCCCGATCAGCGGCGTGGCCAACAAGCAGCAGGTCACCGAGGGTGCGCTGGTCGGCCAGGGCGACGTGACGCTGCTGACCACCGTCGACCAGCTCGACCCGCTGTACGTGAACTTCTCGCTGAGCGTGGACGAGCTGACCCAGCTGCGCGCCCAGCAGGCCAAGGGCGCGCTGGCGCTGTCCGGCGATGGCAAGGCCACGGTCAACGTCAAGCTGGCCGACGGCACCACCTACAGCGAGCCGGGCACCCTGGACTTCTCTTCGACCACGGTCGATCCGGCCACCGGCGCGGTCTCGCTGCGTGCGCTGCTGCCGAACCCGCAGCAGATCCTGCTGCCGGGCGCCTTCGTCAGCTTCCAGGCCAACCTGGGCGAGCGCAACAACGCCTACCTGGTGCCGCAGCAGGCGCTGCTGCGCGACACCACCGGCGGCTACGTGATGGTGGTTGGCACCGACGGCAAGGTCGTCCGCAAGAACGTCAAGACCGATGGTGCGCAGAACGGCAACTGGCTGGTCAGCGATGGCCTGGCCGCCGGTGACAAGGTGATCGTGGCCGGCGTGCAGAAGGTCAAGGAAGGTGCACCGGCGGTGGCCAAGCCGTGGACCCCAGGCCAGGATGCCAACGGCAAGCCCGCTGCGGCAGGCGCCGCCCCGGCAGGCGCAGCACCGGCCGCAGGCAAGGCACCGGCCGACGCCGCCAAGCCCGCGCAGGCCGATGCGGCCAAGCCGGCCGCCACCGATTCGAACAAGCAGTAACGGGACCCTTCCGTCATGCCTAAATTTTTCATCGAGCATCCAGTCTTCGCCTGGGTGGTTGCGATCCTGATCTCGCTCAGCGGCGTGATCGCGATCCTCAACCTGGGCGTGGAGTCCTATCCCAACATCGCCCCGCCACAGGTCACCGTGTCGGCGACCTATCCCGGCGCCAGTGCCGACACCACCGAAAAATCGGTCACCCAGGTGATCGAGCAGCAGCTGACCGGTATCGATCACCTGCTGTACTTCAGTTCTTCGTCGGCCTCCAACGGCCGCGCGCAGATCACCCTGACCTTCGAGACCGGTACTGATCCGGACATCGCGCAGGTGCAGGTGCAGAACAAGGTGTCGCTGGCCACGCCACGACTGCCTTCGGAAGTGACCCAGCAGGGCGTGGTGGTGGCCAAGGCCAACGCCGGCTTCCTGATGGTGGTGGCCCTGCAGTCGGATACGCCGACCATCAACCGTGACGCACTGAACGACATCGTCGGCTCCCGCGTGCTCGACCAGGTTTCGCGTATCCCCGGCGTCGGCAGCACCCAGCAGTTCGGCTCCGAGTACGCCATGAACATCTGGCTGAATCCGGAGAAGATGCAGGGCTACGGCCTGTCGGCCAGCCAGGTGCTGGCGGCGGTGCGGGCGCAGAACGTGCAGTTCGCCGCCGGCGCGCTGGGTTCGGACCCGTCGCCGGAAGGCCAGCACTTCACTGCCACGGTTTCGGCCGAAGGCCGCTTCAGCTCGCCGCAGGAGTTCGAGAACATCATCCTGCGGGCCAATGCTGACGGCTCGCGCGTGCTGTTGAAGGACATCGCCCGCGTCGCCTTCGGTGCCAACAACTACGGCTTCGATACCCAGTACAACGGCAAGCCGACCGGCGCCTTCGCCATCCAGCTGCTGCCGGGCGCGAACGCCCTGAACGTGGCCGAGGCGGTGCGCGGCAAGATGGACGAGCTGCAGCCCAGCTTCCCGTCCGGGGTGACCTGGTTCTCGCCGTACGACAGCACCACCTTCGTCAAGATCTCGATCCAGGAAGTGGTCAAGACGCTGTTCGAAGCAGTGTTCCTGGTGTTCCTGGTGATGCTGATCTTCCTGCAGAACTTCCGCGCCACCCTGATCCCGACCCTGGTCATCCCGGTGGCCCTGCTCGGCACCTTCCTGGGCATGTGGATGATCGGCTTCACGATCAACCAGCTGACCCTGTTCGCAATGGTGCTGGCGATCGGCATCGTGGTCGATGACGCGATCGTGGTGATCGAGAACGTCGAGCGCATCATGACCGAGGAAGGCCTGGCGCCGAAGCCGGCCACGCAGAAGGCGATGACCCAGATCACCGGCGCGGTGGTGGCAATCACCGTGGTGCTGGCGGCGGTGTTCATCCCGTCGGCCCTGCAGGGTGGTGCGGCCGGCGAGATCTACAAGCAGTTCGCGCTGACCATCGCCATCTCGATGGCGTTCTCGGCGTTCCTGGCCCTGGGCTTCACCCCGGCGCTGTGCGCGACCTTCCTCAAGCCGACGCACAACGACAACCCGAACATCATCTACCGCACCTTCAACAAGTACTACGACAAGATCAGCCACACCTATGTGGGCCACATCACCTCCGCGGTGCGCCATGCGCCGCGCTGGATGATCCTGTTCGTGGTGCTGACCGCGCTGTGCGGCTTCCTGTTCACCCGCATGCCGGGCAGCTTCCTGCCGGAAGAAGACCAGGGCTATGCGCTGGCGATCGTGCAGCTGCCGCCGGGCTCGACCAAGGGCCAGACCAACGAAGTGTTCGCGCAGATGCGCGGCATCCTGGAAAAGCAGGATGGCTATGAGGGCATGCTGCAGGTGGCCGGCTTCAGCTTCGTCGGCTCCGGCGAGAACGTCGGCATGGGCTTCATCCGCCTGAAGCCGTGGGAGGAACGCAAGTTCACCGCGCCCGAGTTCATCCAGAACATGAACGGCGCGTTCTACGGCATCAAGGAAGCGCAGATCTTCGTGGTCAACCTGCCCACCGTGCAGGGCCTCGGCCAGTTCGGCGGCTTCGACATGTGGCTGCAGGATCGCAGCGGTGCCGGCTACGAGCAGCTGACCCAGGCGCGCAACATCCTGCTTGGCAATGCCGCGCAGAAGCCGCAGGCCCTGGTCGGCGTACGCCCCAACGGCCTGGAAAACGCCCCGCAGCTGCAGCTGCATGTCGACCGCGTGCAGGCACAGTCGATGGGCATGTCGGTGTCGGACGTGTACAGCACCATCCAGCTGATGCTGGCCCCGGTGTACGTCAACGACTTCTTCTACGAAGGCCGCATCAAGCGCGTGACCATGCAGGCCGATGGCCCGTACCGCACCGGCCAGGAATCGCTGAAGAGCTTCTACAGCCCGTCCAGCCTGACCCAGAACGCCGATGGCACCAACGCGATGATCCCGCTGAACACGGTGGTCAAGTCCGAATGGGTGTCGGCGCCGCCGTCGCTGAGCCGCTACAACGGCTATTCGGCGATCAACATCGTCGGCTCGCAGGCTCCGGGCACCAGCTCGGGTGAAGCCATGCAGACGATGGAAAGCATCGTCAACGACGACCTGCCGGCCGGCTTCGGCTACGACTGGTCCGGCATGTCCTACCAGGAAATCCTGGCCGGCAATGCCGCGACCCTGCTGCTGGTGCTGTCGATCGTGGTGGTGTTCCTGTGCCTGGCGGCGCTGTATGAAAGCTGGTCGATCCCGGTGGCGGTGCTGCTGGTGGTGCCGCTGGGCGTGCTGGGTGCCCTCGGCCTGTCGATGCTGCGCGGCCTGCCCAACGATCTGTTCTTCAAGATCGGCCTGATCACCGTGATCGGCCTGGCCGCGAAGAACGCGATCCTGATCGTCGAATTCGCGGTGGAGCAGCGTGCGGCAGGCAGGAACCTGCGCGATGCCACCATCGAGGCGGCGCGCCTGCGCTTCCGCCCGATCCTGATGACCTCGTTCGCGTTCATCATGGGCGTGATCCCGATGGCGATCTCCACCGGCGCCGGCGCCAACTCCCGCCACGCCATCGGTACCGGCGTGATCGGCGGCATGCTGTTCGCCACCCTGCTCGGCCTGCTGATGATCCCGGTGTTCTTCGTGGTCGTGCGGCGCATGCTGGGCGACAAGCTGGATGAACCCTCCAAGGAGTTCATGGAGCGCCAGCGCGACGCAGAAAGCGCCCACCGCCCGGATCGTTGATCCGCCGGTGAGCTGAAACGAAAAGGCCCCGGAGCGATCCGGGGCCTTTTCTGTTGCCGCCTTTTCTGTGGAGCCGAGCACGGGCTCGGCTCTACAGGTACCGCCGGTCCGGACTCAGCGCAGCCCGGTCTCGTTGCGGGCGATCACCAGGCGCTGGATCTCCGAAGTGCCTTCGTAGATCTCGGTGATCTTGGCATCACGGAAGTAGCGCTCCAGCGGCATTTCCTTCGAGTACCCCATGCCGCCGTGGATCTGCACGGCCTGGTGGGTGATCCACATCGCCGCTTCCGAGGCGGTCAGCTTGGCCACGGCCGCTTCGGTGCTGAAGCGCTTGCCCTGCCCCTTCACCCACGCCGCGCGCAGGGTCAGCAGCAGCGCTGCGTCCAGCTTGCACTTCATGTCGGCAATCTTGGCCTGGGTCATCTGGAAGGTGCCGATCGGCGCGCCGAACGCCTTGCGCTCCTTCACGTACTCCAGGGTCGCTTCATAGGCGGCACGGGCGATGCCGATCGCCTGCGAGGCGATGCCGATACGGCCGGCGTCGAGTACGCTCATGGCGATCTTGAAGCCCTCGCCCTCCTGGCCCAGTACATCTTCCGCCTGCGCCACGTAGTCGTTGAACTCGATCTCGCAGGTGGCCGAGGCACGGATGCCCAGCTTCGGCTCGGTCTTGCCACGGCCAAAGCCGGCACGATCGGTGTCGATGACGAAGGCGGTGATGCCACGCGCGCCCTTGTCCGGCTCGCTCATCGCGAACAGCACGATGTACTTGGCGACCGGGCCGGAGGTGATCCAGCTCTTCTTGCCGTTGATGACGAAGGTGCCGTCGGCCTGCTTCACCGCGCGGCAGCGCATGGCGGTGGCGTCCGAGCCGGACTGCGGCTCGGTCAGCGCGAACGCGCCGATGGCCTCGCCCTCGGCGATCGCGCGCACGTACTTCTGCTTCTGCGCTTCGGTGCCGTGGGTGAGGATGCCGTTGCAGAACAGCGAGTTGTTGACCGACATGATGGTCGAATGGGCTGCGTCGGCGGCGGCGACCTCCACCATCGCCAGCACGTACGCCACCGGGTCCATGCCCGCGCCACCGTATTCGGTCGGCACTTCGATGCCCATCAGGCCGTTCTCGCCCAGCAGGCGGATGTTGTCCAGCGGGAACTCGCCGGTACGGTCGTGATGTTCGGCGCTCGGGCCGATCTTCTCATGCGCGATGCGCCGCGCCACGTCCTGCAGCATCAACTGTTCTTCAGTAAAGCTGAAATCCACAACACCCTCCCGGGTACATGAAGTTATGGGCCGCGCCGGGCGCGCCCAGGTGCCTCGATTGTACCGGGGCGCGGCGGCTTCCGTACGCCAGCGACTTGACCGCGACAGGCCATCTCGGCGAATATATCTCTATATCGCGATAGGTAGATATTTATGGATCTTGAAGACTGGTCGACCCGCCTGAAGGTGTTCGCCGACGCGACCCGCGTGCGCCTGCTGGCGCTGCTGGAGCAGGAGGAACTGACCGTGGCCGAACTGTCGGCGATCACCCGCCTGGCGCAGCCGCGCGTGTCCACCCACCTGGCGCGCCTGAAGGAAGCCGGCCTGGTACGCGACCGCCGTGCCGGCGTGTCGGCCTACTACCGCTTCGACGAGGCCCAGCTGGACCCGGCGCAGCGTGCATTGTGGCATGCCTTGAGCAACGGAAGCGATGACCCGCTGCTGCGCCAGGATGCCGAGCGGGTGGCGGCAGTACTCGCGCACCGTGCCTCGGACCAGAACTGGGCCGACAGCGTTGCTGGCGACATGGAGCGCCACTACTCCCCGGGGCGTACCTGGGAAGCGCTGGCACGGACCGCACTGCCGCTGCTGGAAACCGGCGACGTGCTGGACATCGCCTCCGGCGATGGCGTGCTGGCCGAGCTCGTCGCGCCGCATGCCAAGCGCTACATCTGCATCGACACCAGCGCGCGCGTGGTCGCCGCCGCCAGCGAACGCCTGCGCCGCCTGCCCAACGTGGAAGTCCGCGAAGGCGACATGCATGCCCTGCCGTTCAAGGACAGCAGCTTCGACCTGGTGGTGCTGATGCACGCACTGACCTACGCCAGCAAGCCGGCGCAGGCGGTGACCGAGGCCGCGCGCGTATTGCGCCCGGGCGGCCGCCTGCTGCTGTGCAGCCTGGCCCGGCACGAACACAAGGCCGCGGTGGAGGCCTACGGCCACGTCAATCTCGGCTTCAGCGACAAGGAGCTGCGCAGGTTCGTCGACAAGGCCGGCCTGCAGGTCTCCAGCCTGGAGACGGTCACCCGCGAAAAGCGCCCGCCGCACTTCGAAGTGATCTCGCTGATCGCCAACAAGCCCTGAGCCCGAGGCCACCATGTCCGCCCTGCCCTGGTTGCATCCCGATCGTGCCAATGCGCTGCTCGACGCCCTGCGCGAACGGATCCTGATCATCGACGGCGCGATGGGCACGATGATCCAGCGCCACGGCCTGCAGGAGGACGACTACCGCGGTGAACGCTTCGCCGGCGGCTACGACCACGCGCATGGCCCGGGCTGCGACCACGCCGCGCCGGAGGGGCATGACCTGAAGGGCAACAACGACCTGCTGCTGCTGACCCGGCCGCAGGTCATCGCCGACATCCACACCGCCTATCTCGAAGCCGGCGCGGATCTGGTCGAGACCAATACCTTCAACGCCACCTCGGTCAGCCAGGCCGACTACCACCTGGAACACCTGGTCTACGAGTTGAACAAGGCCGGCGCCACCGTCGCGCGTGGCTGCTGCGAGGCCGTGGCCGCGACCACGCCGGGCAAGCCGCGCTTCGTGATCGGGGTGATCGGCCCGACCAGCCGCACCGCCTCGATCAGCCCGGACGTCAACGACCCGGGCTTCCGCAACACCAGCTTCGATGAGCTGCGCGACACCTACCGCGAAGCCATCGACGGCCTGATCGACGGCGGAGCCGACACCATCATGGTCGAGACCATCTTCGATACGCTCAACGCCAAGGCCGCGCTCTACGCGCTGGAAGAGGCCTTCGACGCCCGCGGCGCGCGGCTGCCGGTGATGATCTCCGGCACCATCACCGATGCCTCCGGGCGCACCCTGTCCGGGCAGACCGCCGAGGCCTTCCATGCCTCGCTGGCGCACGCGCGGCCGCTTTCGATCGGGCTGAACTGCGCACTGGGTGCCGACGCGATGCGTCCGCATGTGGAAACCCTGGCGCAGGTCGCCGACTGCCACGTCAGCGCCCATCCCAATGCAGGCCTGCCCAATGCCTTCGGCGAGTACGACGAAACACCCGGCGAAATGGCCGCCACCCTGCGCGGTTTCGCCGAGGATGGCCTGTTGAACCTGGTCGGCGGCTGCTGCGGTTCCACGCCCGAGCACATCCGCGCCATCGCCGAGGCCGTGGCCGGGCTGCCGCCGCGCGTCCTGCCCGGCGCCCGGGAGCAGGCCGCATGAACGTTGCCGCCAGCGTTCCGCACTTCCCGCCCTATTGCCGCTGAGCCGCCGCCCGCCATGACGCCCGTCCGCCCTACCCGCCTGTCCGGCCTGGAACCCCTGGTCATCACCCCGGACCTGTTGTTCATCAACGTCGGCGAGCGCACCAACGTCACCGGCAGCGCGCAGTTCCGCAAGCTGATCAAGGAAGGCCGCCATGAAGAGGCGGTGGACGTGGCCCGCCAGCAGGTGGCCAGCGGCGCGCAGATCCTCGACGTCAACATGGACGAGGGCCTGATCGATTCGGAAGCGGCGATGACCCGCTACCTCAACCTGATCATGTCCGAACCGGACATCGCGCGCATCCCGGTGATGGTCGACTCCTCCAGATGGAGCGTGATCGAGGCCGGCCTGAAATGCCTGCAGGGCAAGAGCGTGGTCAATTCGATCTCGCTGAAGGAAGGCGAAGCACTGTTCCGCGAGCATGCGCGCAAGGTCCTGCGCTATGGCGCCGCTGCGGTGGTGATGGCCTTCGATGAGAACGGGCAGGCTGACAGCTGTGCGCGCAAGGTCGAGATCTGCACCCGCGCCTACCGCATCCTGGTCGATGAGATCGGCTTTCCGCCGCAGGACATCATCTTCGACCCGAACATCTTCGCCGTCGCCACCGGCATCGAGGAACACGACAACTACGCAGTCGACTTCATCGAAGCCACCCGCATCATCAAGCAGACCTTGCCGCATTGCCACGTGTCCGGTGGCGTTTCCAATGTCTCGTTCTCGTTCCGCGGCAACGAAACAGTGCGCCAGGCCATCCACTCGGTGTTCCTGTACCACGCCATCGCTGCCGGCATGGACATGGGCATCGTCAACGCCGGCGCCATGCCGATCTATGACGAACTGGAACCGGAGCTGCGCGAGCGCGTCGAGGATGTGATCCTCAACCGCCGCAGCGATGCCACCGAGCGCCTGCTGGAGATCGCCGAACGCTACAAGGGAAGGAAGGGCGCGGCCAGGACCGAGGACCTGGGCTGGCGCGACAAGCCGGTGGCGCAGCGCCTGGCGCACGCACTGGTGCACGGCCTGGATGCCTACGTCGAGGAAGACACCGAACTGGCCCGGCAGGCCTCCAGCCGCCCGCTGGATGTGATCGAGGGCCCGTTGATGGATGGCATGAACGTCGTCGGCGACCTGTTCGGTGCCGGCAAGATGTTCCTGCCGCAGGTGGTGAAATCCGCACGCGTGATGAAGAAGGCGGTCGCCTACCTGCTGCCCTACATCGAAGCCGAGAAGGCGCGCAGCGGCGACACCGCCAAGAGCAATGGCCGCATCATCATGGCCACGGTGAAGGGCGACGTGCACGACATCGGCAAGAACATCGTCGGCGTGGTCCTGGCCTGCAACAACTTCGAGGTGATCGACCTGGGCGTGATGGTGCCTGCGCAGAAGATCCTCGATGCCGCGCGCGAACACAACGCCGACCTGATCGGCCTGTCCGGCCTGATCACCCCGTCACTGGAGGAGATGAGCCACGTCGCCCGCGAGATGCAGCGCCAGGGCTTCGACCTGCCGTTGCTGATCGGCGGCGCCACCACCTCGCGCGCGCACACCGCGTTGAAGATCGACCCGCACTACCACGCGCCAACCGTGTGGGTGAAGGACGCTTCGCGCGCGGTCGGCGTGGCGCAGTCGCTGATTTCGCGCGACCTGCGCGAGGCCTTCGTCGCCGCCAATGAAGCGGACTATGCGGAGATCCGCGCACGCCACCGCAACCGTGGCGACGCCAAGCGCCTGGTCACGCTGGAGCATGCACGTGGGCAGAAGTTCCAGGGCGGCTGGGACAGCTACACACCGCCTGCGCCGAAGCAACCCGGCCTGCACGTATTCGACGACTATCCGCTGGCCGAACTGGTCGACTACATCGACTGGACCCCGTTCTTCCAGGCCTGGGAACTGGCCGGCAAGTTCCCGGCCATCCTCACCGATGAGATTGTCGGCATCCAGGCCAGCGAGCTGTACCGCGACGCCCGTGCGATGCTCGACCGCATCGTCGGCGAGCGCTGGCTGACCGCCCGGGCGGTGTTCGGCCTGTGGCCGGCCAACAGCATCGGCGACGACGTGCGCGTGCAGCACCCGCAGGGCGAAACCACCCTGTACTTCCTGCGCCAGCAGGTGGACAAGCCGGTCGAACGCCCGGACTTCTGCCTGGCCGATTTCATCGCCCCGGCCGACAGCGGCAGGCAGGACTGGATCGGCGCGTTCGCGGTCACCGCTGGCATCGGCATCGACGCGCACGTGGCGCGTTTTGAAGCCGAGCACGACGACTACAACGCCATTCTGCTGAAGGCACTGGCCGATCGTTTCGCCGAAGCACTGGCCGAACGCCTGCACCAGCGCGTGCGCACCGAATTCTGGGGCTATGACCATGCCGAGACGCTGGACAACGAAGCCCTGATCGACGAGCAGTACCGCGGCATCCGCCCGGCACCGGGTTACCCGGCCTGCCCCGAGCACAGCGAGAAGCGCCGCCTGTTCGACCTGCTGCAGGCCGAACACCATGCCGGCATGGAACTGACCGAGAGCTTCGCGATGCTGCCCACGGCGGCGGTGTCGGGCTACTACTTCAGCCACCCGCAGAGCCAGTACTTCGTGGTCGGCCGGCTCAGCCGCGAGCAGGTCAGCGACTACGCCCGCCGCAAGGGCGTGGACCGCGCCCAGGCCGAACGCTGGCTGGCCTCCAACCTCGACTACGACCCCGAATAAAAAAGGGGACGGAGGGGATTAAGTCGTTTGTGGCACTAACGACTTAATCCCCTCCGTCCCCTTTTTGTTTGCGGTTACCAGACCAGGTCGTCGGGGACCTGGTACTGCGGGTCGGCGTAGGGGTCTTCTTCGGCCGGCGCGTTCGGATCGACCTTCAGCGCGACCGATGCGGCAAACACCGCTTCGGACTGGGCCAGCACCTCGGCGGTCACCAGCAGGTAGCGGCCATTGAGCTGGACCACGCCCAGCTCACCGGCGTTGAGCGCGGTCAGCTGTTCGGCGGTGACGTAGATGCGCTTGATCTTGCCGCCATACGGGAAGTGGCGCGCGATGTCCGCGGCCTCGGCATTGAGGCTCTTGTCCTTCAGCAGTTCTTCCAGCTTGGCCTTCGCCTCGCGGCGCACGCGTGCCTCTTCCTGCTTCAGGCGCTCGGTCTCGATGCGCTCTTCCTTCTCACGCTGCGCGCGGATGGCATAGGCCTTGGCCAGGTCCATCTCTTCAGCGCTGCGCGGCTTGCGTGGGCCCTGTTGGCCCTGGCCGGCACGCGCCTGGTCGCGCCCCTTGCCCGGGCCACCCGGCCCGTGCCCGCGGCGCTCGCCGGGCTTGTGCTCGCCCTTGCCTGCGCCCTGCGGCTTTCCATTGCCATTGCCACCCTTGCCCTGCGGGCGGCCATCACGGCGGGGGCCATCGTTCTTGCGCTCGGGCTTGGGCGCCGGCTTGAAGCCCAGGCCCAGCAGCTGGTCGCGGAGGGTATCGCTCATAGAGATCGGATCAGTAGTGCGGCGGCGGCGGTTCGCTCGCCGGATCGGAAGAATTCAGCGCGTTGCGGACCTTGCCCAGGTCCTCCAGCAGCACGCGCAGTACGTCGGCATTGCGCATGCCCTGCATGCGCGCATCGGCCAGCGCATCGCTCAGCTCGGCCAGCGCCTGTTCCTGGAAGGACACGCGCATTTCCAGCTCGACCAGGCGCGCTTCCAGCGCCTGCTCGCGTTCGGTCGGCAGCTCAGACATGCAGCGAGCGCCCCCGGCCGATGCCGTAGTAGGCCAGGCCTGCAGCTTCGACCTCGGCCGGTTCGTACAGGTTGCGCCCATCGAACACCGCCGCATCCTTCAGCTGCTCGCGCAGCTTCTGGAAATCGGGGCTGCGGAACTGCTTCCACTCGGTCACCACGACCAGCGCATCGGCGCCCTGCAGCGCTTCATCGGCACTGTTGCAGAACACCAGGTCATCGCGCTCGCCGAAGATGCGCTGCGATTCATGCATCGCTTCCGGGTCGTAGGCACGCACCGAAGCCCCGCCTTCCCACAGCTGCGCCAGCAGGCGACGGCTGGAGGCTTCGCGCATGTCGTCGGTATTCGGCTTGAACGCCAGGCCCCACACGGCAAAGGTCTTGCCGCGCACGCCTTCATCCTCGCCCTTGTCGTAATGACGCTGGATGAGCGCGAACAGGTGGCCCTTCTGGGCCTCGTTGACCGCCTCCACCGCGTTCAGCAGCTGCGGCTCCAGGCCGTGCTGCTGGGCGGTACGGGCCAGCGCCTGCACATCCTTCGGGAAGCACGAGCCACCGTAGCCGGCGCCCGGGTAGATGAAGTGCCAGCCGATGCGCGGGTCCGAACCGATGCCCTGGCGGACCTGCTCGACGTCGGCACCGACGCGTTCGGCGATGTTGGCGATTTCGTTCATGAACGAAATCTTGGTCGCCAGCATCGCGTTCGCTGCGTACTTGGTCAGCTCGGCCGAGCGCACGTCCATTTCCACCACGCGATCGTGGTTGCGGTTGAACGGCGCGTACAGGCGACGCATCACCGCCACCGACTCCTCGCTGGTCGCACCGATGATGATGCGGTCCGGGCGCATGCAGTCGGCAACCGCGTCGCCTTCCTTCAGGAATTCCGGGTTGGACACCACGTCGAAGGCGATGTCCGCGCCGCGCGCGGCCAGCTCTGCGGCGATGGCGGCACGCACCTTGTCGGCGGTGCCAACCGGCACCGTCGACTTGTTGACCACCACGGTCGGCACGCTCATGTGCTGGCCGATGGTGCGGGCCACGGCCAGCACGTACTGCAGGTCGGCGCTGCCATCCTCGTCCGGCGGCGTGCCGACGGCGATGAACACCACCTGGCCGTGCTGGATCGCGGCCGCGGCATCGGTGGTGAAGGCCAGCCGCGATGCGGCATGGTTGCTCTTCACCATCGGCTCCAGGCCGGGCTCATAGATCGGGATGATGCCCTGGTTGAGGCCATCGACCTTGGCCTGGTCGATATCGACGCAGACCACCTGATGACCGACATCGGCCAGGCAGGTACCGGTCACCAGACCTACGTAACCGGTACCGAAAATCGCAACGCGCATGTCCGTGCAGGCTCCGTGGTCGCTTACGGCAGGACGCCCAGCAGCTCGACGTCGAACGTCAGAGTTGCGTTCGGGCCGATCGGGCCACCCGGGGTGCCGTTCTCGCCATAGGCCAGGTTGCCCGGGATCCAGAAGCGGTACTTCGAACCGACCGGCATCAGCGCAACGCCTTCGGTCCAGCCCTTGATCACCTGGTCCAGGCCGAATTCGGCCGGCTGACGGCCGTAGGAGCTGTCGAACACGGTGCCGTTGAGCAGCTTGCCTTCGTAGTTCACGCGCACCTTGCTGCTCGGCAGCGGACGCTCGCCACTACCCGGGCGGATGATCTGGTACTGCAGGCCCGACGCGGTGGTCACCACGCCCGGCTGGGTCTTGTTCTTGGCCAGGAAGGCATTGCCCTCTTCGCGGTTGGTCTGCGCAGCGGCGGCGGCCTTGGCCTGCATTTCCGCCTGCTTGCTGCCCATGAAGGCCTGGATGGTGGCGGTCGCATCAGCTTCCGTCATCTTCGGCTGACCCTTGCTCAGGCCGGTGCTGATCGCGTCGAACAGCGAGGCGACGTCGATATCGTCCTTGAGCTGCGCCAGCGACGGACCCACCGAGTACGAACCGATCATCTGCGACACCTTGACGCGGTCGACCTTCGGCGGCTGCGAACCCGGCGCCACGCCCGGCACCTGCTGGCCGCTGCGGGCCATGACGACCTGGCGCAGGGCCGCGTCGGTGGCCTTGGCCTGTTCCTGGGTGATCTGCGGCTGCAGACCTTCGAAGGAACGCTCCACGGCGGTGCGCAGCGCGGCCACGTCGATCTCATCAGCGATCGGGGTGAACGACTTGGCCACGTCCAGGCCGATGGCGTAGCCGAGCTTCTGCTTGGGGGAATTCAAGGTTGCGGTCTCCTTGGCGGCTGCGGGGGCAGCCGGTTGTTGCGACAGAGCGACACCCGAAGTGCCCATCGCCAGAATCAGAACCGACGCCGCGGCGCCGCGCATTCCCATCTTCATTCGCTGCATTCCTGGAAGTGTCTGGGCGCCGACGTCGGCGCGAAAAGAAACATTGTCGCACGCATGCCGTCGATGTCGAGGCATCCGTGCCGGATATCAATGCGTGGCAGCGGTGGCCAACGCCTTGTCGATGGCGGCGGTGAGCTGCGGGTCGTCCGGCGTCACCTTGCTGGCGAACTGGGCGATGACCTTGCCATCGCGGCCGACCAGGTACTTGTGGAAGTTCCAGCCCGGCGCCACGCCGGTCGCGGCGGTCAGCCGCTGGTACAGCGGCGTGGCCTCCGTGCCGACCACGTGCACCTTCTCGAACATCGGGAACTTGACGCCATAGGTAAGCGTGCAGAAGTCCTGGATCTGCTTCTCGTCGCCCGGCTCCTGGCCCTTGAAGTCGTTGGACGGGAAGCCGAGCACGGCGAAGCCGCGGCCGGCATAGCGCTTCTGCAGCGCCTCCAGACCTTCGTACTGCGGGGTATAGCCGCACTTGCTGGCGGTGTTGACCACCAGCAGGACCTGCCCGTGGTAGCGCTGCTGCAGGTTGACCTGCTGCTTGCTGGCCAGCGGCCGGTAATCCAGGTCCAGCAGATCGGCGGCCAGGGCACTGGCGGAACCGGCGACACCGGCCACCATCAGGGCCAGCAGGGACAGGCCGCGCAGGCGGCGCGGGGAAACGGTCGGCAGGGGCATCAGGAGCAGTCCGCGGTAGCCATTCACAGGGCCCGGCCAACGGCGGCCGGGAATCGGCCGAACTATAGCACCGGGCTTCCGCGGCCCTGTTGGCACGGGCCCGCCATGGCTTTGCGCGGCGTGGCGGATCCATTGTCGGCCGCGTCTGGACAGCATTGCGCTGACATAACATGGACATTGCTGAATGCAAGGCGCTCCCCAGGCGACCTCGGTTTCAGAAATATTTCCCTTCAATATCAATGCATTGAACGGATATTTCGAACCAGTGACCGCCCCTGCCATCAGTTGGGGTCGGCAAGGGCTTGCACGGCGGCGTGCCGGTGTTATAGTTGCATACAACACCAGTCACCTGAGACAGGGGGAAGCCATGAACATCCGGATCCGTCGCAACCTCGCCGCACCCGCGGCCGCTGCAGTTTCGACCCTGATCGTACTGGCCTGGCTGGCCGCGCCCAGCCTCCCTGACTCCGTTGGCAGTGCGCAGGACGCGACCGCTTCTCCGGCCGGAAACGCCGATCCTCCCCCCCTCCCCCGCGTCGGCTGCACAGCTCCCTGTCCATGCCGTATTTCTCGTTCGCCCAGCCGCTGACCCCACGGAGCTGAATATGAGCGACATCCAGTGGAGCGACGGCGCTCCCATCTATCGTCAGCTGAAGGAGCGCGTGATCGCCATGATGCTTGACGGAATCCTCAAGCCGGGCGATGCCCTGCCTTCGGTGCGCCAGGTGGCCGCCGACTACCAGCTCAACCCCATCACCGTTTCGCGCGCTTACCAGGAACTGGCCGACGAAGGCCTGGTCGAAAAGCGCCGCGGCCTGGGCATGTTCATGACCGAGCAGGCCGCCACGCAGCTGCGCAGCAGCGAGCGCGAGCGCTTCCTCAACGAAGAGTGGCCGGCCGTGCTGGAGCGCATCCAGCGCCTGGGCCTGAGCCTCGACGAATTGCTGCCCCAGGGGAAAGTCTGATGAATAGCACCGCAAGTGAACCGGTCATCACCGCCCGAGGCCTGCGCAAGGCCTACAAGACCACGCTCGCCCTCGACAATGCCAGTTTCAGCATTCCCAGCGGCCGCATCGTCGGCCTGATCGGCCCCAACGGCGCCGGCAAGACCACCGCACTGAAGGCAGTGCTCGGCCTGACCTCGGTGGAAGGCGAACTGAACGTGCTCGGCCGCGATCCGCGGCTGCACCGCGATGAGCTGATGAACGACATCTGCTTCATCGCCGACGTCGCCGTGCTGCCGCGTTGGCTGAAGGTCCGCGAGGCGATCGACTTCGTCGCCGGCGTCCATCCGCGCTTCGACCGCGCCCGTTGCGAGCGCTTCCTGGCCAACACCAAGCTGCAGCCGAAGCAGCGCGTACGCGAACTGTCCAAGGGCATGATCGTGCAGCTGCACCTGGCGCTGGTGATGGCCATCGATGCCCGCATCCTGGTGCTGGACGAACCCACCCTGGGCCTGGACATCCTGTACCGCAAGGAGTTCTACCAGCGCCTGCTGGAAGACTACTTCGACGAGCAGAAGACCATCATCGTCACCACCCACCAGGTGGAAGAGATCGAGCACATCCTCAGCGATGTCATGTTCATCCGCGACGGCCGCATCGTGCTCGACGCGGAGATGGATGAGGTCGGGCAGCGCTACACCGAACTGCTGGTCAATGCCGAGCAGCTGGACACCGCGCGCGCGCTGAAGCCGATCGACGAGCGCAGCCTGGCCTTCGGCAAGACCGTGATGCTGTTCGACGGCGTACCGCGCACCCAGCTTTCCACCCTTGGCGAGACCCGCAGCCCGGGCCTGGCCGACCTGTTCGTCGCCGTCATGAAGGGGACCTACGCATGAATGCCGTCAACCACCCCGTCAGCCCGTTGGGCACCCTGCGCTGGCTGCTCAAGCGCGAGTACTGGGAAAACCGCGGCGGCTTCCTGTATGCGCCGCTGATCGCCGGCCTGATCTCGCTGGTGATGAGCACCGTCGGCATCGCCTTCGGCCTGTTCGCGCTGAACCGCGCCGCACGCAGCGGCGGCCTGCATGTCGATGGCGAGAGCGTGAACGTCAACGGCCTGGACCTGGCGCTGCTCACCCGCAACATCAACGGCAAGGACCTGGCCGATCTCGGCAACGGCCTGGACCTGACCCTGGTGCTCAGCTCGGCCTGGCCGTTCCTGGTGCTGGCCTTCGTGGTGTTCTTCTATTGCCTGGGCGCCCTGTACGACGATCGCCGCGACCGCAGCATCCTGTTCTGGAAGTCGCTGCCGCTGTCGGACACCCAGACCGTGCTGTCCAAAGTGATCAGTGCGTTGATCGTGGCGCCGTTGATCGCGGTGATCGCCGCCATCCTGACCATGTTCGGCTTCATGCTGATCATCAGCATCGTCGCGATGGTGCACGGTGGCAGCCCGATGGCGCTGATCTGGGGGCCGGCCAGCCCGCTGACCCTGGCCGCCGGCCATCTGGCCTGGATTCCGGTCTATGCCCTGTGGGCGCTGCCCACCGCCGGCTGGCTGCTGCTGTGCTCGGCCTGGGCCCGCAGCAAGCCGTTCCTGTGGGCGGTGATGCTGCCGCTGTTTGCCGGCGTCATTGTCAGCACCACCAAGATCATGCCGCTGATCGGACTGAGCACCGGCTGGTTCTGGCAGAACATCGTCGGCCGCCTGCTGCTGGGCGGCGTACCGGGCATGGACCTGGTGTACCGCCTCAGCGCCGGTTCCCGTCGTGACCTCGATTCGGTGGTCAGCCTGATGTCGCCGACCTCGCAGCTGAAGTCGCTGGCGATGCCGGAACTGTGGATCGGTGCGGCCGTCGGTGCAGTGTTCATTTTCCTCGCCATCCGCCTGCGCAAGCGCGCCGGCGAAATCTGATCCATCCACCCGGAGGCACCACCCATGCGTTCCCTGCTTGCCTGTACCGCGTTGTTGCTGTTGCCGTTGTCGGCGCTGGCCGCCGATACCTCGGATTGCAAGTTCTCCGCGCAGCGCGCGTTGAAGCTGGACCTGGCCGGTGCCAAGGCCGTGGTGTTCGAAGTGAACCAGCACGACCTGAAGATCGTCGCCAGCAAGGGCGGCGGCCAGCTGGAGGGCCGCGCCTGCGCCTCCAGCAAGGAGTGGCTGGACCAGCTGGTGCTGGACCAGCAGCGCAGTGGTGACACGCTGATCGTCAGCCTGCGCCGCGAAGGCCGCAGCCCCAGCATCAGCTGGGGCAACAACTACGCCTCGCTGGACGTGCGTGGCAGCGTGCCGGACAACCTGCCGCTGCAGATCAAGGTCGGCTCCGGTGACGTCAGCGTGGAGAATGCGCAGTCGCTGAGCGTGGATGTCGGTTCCGGTGATGCCGTGGTCCGCGGCACCCGCGGCGGCATCCAGGCGGCGGTGGGATCAGGCGACCTCAACATCGATGGCGGCCGCTCCTTCAACCTGCGCTCGCTCGGCTCCGGCGATGTCACCGTGCGCAATATCGGCGGTGACGCCAGCACCGGCACGGTCGGCTCCGGCGACCTGAAGATCGCCGATGTGCGTGGCAACGCGCGGCTGGACACGGTCGGCTCCGGCGACATCGAGTTCAAGCGCGTGCAGGGCAACGTCGAGGTCGGCGTGGTCGGCTCCGGCGGCGTCGATCTGGCCGATATCGGTGGCAATGTGCATGTGCGCAGCCACGGCTCGGGTGACATCCAGGTTGACGGCGTGCGCGGCAGCCTGACCGTCGACCACAGCGGCAGCGGCGATGTCGACCACCGCAATGTCAGCGGCCGGGTCACCCTGCCGCGCAGCAAGTAAGCCACGTCCAGACACTCCAGGGGAACACCAATGAATCTGTTGCGCATGCTGCCCGCCACGCTGCTGTGCCTGCCGCTGATCGCCTGCGGCGGCACCTCCTCCCCGTCCGACCCGACCCTCGGCAAGAGTGTCGCCGAGGCCACCAGCGGCGTTGGCCAGACCGTCAAGGAGGCGATGGACGATGCCCGCAAGGAGATCACCCAGGGCAACATCAAGATCTCCGGCGACAAGCAGCCGCGCGCGGAGATCACGCCGGATGGCCGCCTGCTGATCGCCGGCAAGGAGATCACCGTCAATGACGCCCAGCACCGTGCACTGCTGGCGTACCGCGGCCACGTGGTTGCGATCGCGATGGACGGCATGGACGTCGGCGTGGCCGGCGCCAAGCTGGGGGCCAGCGCGGCCGGCGAGGCGCTGAAGGGCATCTTCAGCGGCGACAGCGAAGGCGTCGAGAAACGCATCAACGCCGAAGCCGAGAAGATCGAAGCCCAGGCCAAGCGCATCTGCGCACGCCTGCCGGCGATGCTGGCCAGCCAGCAGGCGCTGGCGCGCGAACTGCCGGCCTTCAAGCCGTATGCAACGATGGACCAGAGCGACGTGGACGATTGCGGCAAGAACAACTCGGTCACGTTCTCCAGGTGAGACATTTCAGCGCACCCGGCCGGCCGTGGCATCCCACGACCGGCCGGGCCGCGCTGGCGGGCTTACAATGGCCGCCCCGGACGCCCCCGAACCGAATGCCATGAAGAAGTTGTTCCTGCTGCTGGCCGCCCTGCTCTGCCTGGGCCTGGTCGGCTGTGACAAGGATTACCGCAACCACCGCGCCGAGCGCGGCAAGCCCAAGATTTCCGTCAGCCAGGGCATGGTCACCGTGCGCCGCCCGCCGGCGCCGAACATCATCATCCTCGGCGACGGCACGATGAAGGTGGATGAGATCCAGATTCCGCTGGATGACAGCCAGAGGCAGATGCTGCAGACGATGTTCGGCAAGCTGCAGGTGCTGCGCCAGAACACGCTGGTGGCCGCGCCGGCCGATCCCAACATGCAGCCGGTGAAGATCCAGCCGCCCGAGGGCATGGAGGTGATCCCGGCGGACCTGACCCAGCGCATCCCGGAGTTCAAGGATTACACCGACACCTTCGGCAACATCGTCGCCGATCGTCGCTGAAACAAAACGCCGCCCCAGGGGCGGCGTTCTGTTTTGCAGAGCCGGGCCCTCGCCCGGCTACGGCCCTGGACGCTGAGCCGAACATGAGCTCGGCTCTACAGATTGCAGAATCCAGATCAACCGCCGGCGCCACCGCCACCGGCCTGGATGCCACCTGCGGTCAGCGCGGCCGGGTCCAGCAGGCGGCGCAGCTCGGCCTCGTCCAGGCCGCTGTCTTCCAGCGCCACGTCCAGCACCGGACGCTGTTCCTTGTAGGCGCGCTTGGCGATCGCCGCCGCCTTCTCATAGCCGATGATCGGGTTCAGCGCAGTGACCAGGATCGGGTTGCGCGCCAGCGCCTCGGCGACGCGGTCCTCGCGTACCTTCAGCCCGGCGATGGCACTGTCGGCCAGCAGGGTCGACACGTTGGCGAGCAGGCCGATGCCATCGAGCAGGTTCACCGCGATCAGCGGCAGGGTGACGTTGAGCTGGAAGTTACCGGTCTGCCCCGCCACGGTGATCGCGGTGTGGTGGCCGATCACCTGCGCGCAGGCCATCACGGTCGCTTCCGGAATCACCGGATTGACCTTGCCCGGCATGATCGAGCTGCCCGGCTGCAGCGCCGGCAGTTCGATCTCGCCCAGCCCGGCCAGCGGACCGGCATTCATCCAGCGCAGATCATTGGCGATCTTGATCAGGGCCACCGCCAGCGCATTGAGCTGGCCGGACAGCTCCACCGCATCGTCCTGCGCGGCCAGGCCTTCAAACTTGTTCTCGGCGCTTTCGAACTTGATCGAGGTCTGCTGCTTCAGTGCCTTGGCCACCTGCGCGCCGAAGCGCGGATCGGCATTGATGCCGGTGCCGATGGCAGTGCCGCCCAGCGGCAGGCGGCGCACGCGCTTGAGGCTGTCCTCGATGCGCTCCTGCGCCGACGCCAGCTGCGCCGACCATGCACCGAACTCCTGCTCGAAGGTCAGCGGCATCGCATCCATGAGGTGGGTGCGGCCGGTCTTGACCACCTTGCGCAGGCTGCGGCCCTTCTTGTCCAGGGTCTTGCGCAGGTGCACCAGCGCCGGCAGCAGCTGCTCATGCACCGCCAGCACCGCCGACACGCGCAGCGCGGTCGGGATCACATCATTGGAGCTCTGCCCCTGGTTGACGTGGTCGTTGGGATGCACCGCGGTCTTGCCCGCCTTGCCGGCACGGTTGGCCAGGGTAGCGATGACCTCGTTGGCATTCATGTTCGACGACGTGCCCGAACCGGTCTGGTAGACATCGATCGGGAACTGCGCGTCCCAGTTGCCGGCGGCCACTTCGGCAGCGGCGGCCTGGATCACCTTGGCCACCGTCTTCGGCAGGTGGCCCAGTTCGGCATTGACGCCGGCGGCAGCGCCCTTGACCAGGCCCAGCGCACGGATGAACCCGCGCGGCATGCGCTGGCCCGACACCGGGAAATTCTGTACAGCGCGCTGGGTCTGCGCGCCCCACAGGGCATCGGCAGGCACCTGCAGCTCGCCCATGCTGTCATGTTCGATCCGGAATCCCGGCGTGGCACCCTTGCTTGCAGCTTTGCTCATTGCATCAACTCCGCACTACTTCAGTTGGGGAAAGGGAAGCGGCGGCTGGCAGGATGTCGCTTCCGGGGCTGGCGGCTGTGCCCACGATACTCCCTTGCCCATCGCGCGGGATGACGAGCACGGGCCAGATCGTTCCGTCCGCACGGCCGTTCTGCATCCACAACGGTAGTGCCGCCCGCTGGGCGGCATCCGCGCCGGGTCCGCTTCACCAGGGTTACCGGCCAGCGGCCGGCACGACCTCACCGGCACGTCGTAGAATATCGGCCCCGCCGCTCGTCCCAGCCCTGCCGACATGTCCGATTCCGCCCTGCTCGCCCTGTCCCCGCTCGATGGCCGCTATGCCGGCAAGGTCGATGCCCTGCGCCCGATCTTCTCCGAGTACGGCCTGATCAAGGCCCGCGTCACGGTCGAGGTGGAATGGCTGCTGGCCCTGGCCGCCGAGCCTGGCATCGTCGAGCTGGCCCCGTTCTCCGAGGCGGCCATCGGCCGCCTGCGCGCCCTGGCTGCCAGCTTCAGCCCGGCCCAGGCCGCGCGCGTGAAGGAGATCGAACGCACCACCAACCATGACGTGAAGGCGGTGGAGTACTTCATCAAGGAACAGCTGAAGGACGATGCCGAGCTGGCCCCGGCGCTGGAATTCGTGCATTTCGCCTGCACCAGCGAAGACATCAACAACCTCAGCTACGGCCTGATGCTGGAACAGGCCCGCCGCGAAGTGCTGCTGCCGACCCTGGACGGCATCGCCGCTACCCTGCGCACGCTGGCCCACGCCCAGGCGGCCCAGCCGATGCTGTCGCGCACGCACGGCCAGACCGCCTCGCCGACCACGCTCGGCAAGGAGCTGGCCAACGTGGTCGCACGCCTGGAGCGCCAGCGCCGGCAGATCGCCGCGGTCGAGCTGACCGGCAAGATCAACGGCGCGGTCGGCAACTACAACGCCCACCTGGCCAGCTACCCGGACGTGGACTGGCCGGCCTTCGCCGAACGCTTCGTGACCGGCCTGGGCCTGGTGTTCAACCCCTACACCACGCAGATCGAGCCGCACGACAATGTCGCCGAGATCGGCGATGCCGCGCGCCGCGCCAACACCATCCTGATCGACCTGGCCCGCGACATCTGGGGCTACATCTCGCTGGGCTACTTCAAGCAGCGCCTGAAGGAAGGCGAGGTCGGTTCCTCGACCATGCCGCACAAGGTCAACCCGATCGACTTCGAGAATGCGGAAGGCAACTTCGGCATCGCCAATGCGCTGTTCGAGCACTTCAGCGCGAAGCTGCCGATCAGCCGCTGGCAGCGTGACCTGACCGACTCCACGGTGCTGCGTGCGCTGGGCACCGCGTTCGGCCACAGCCAGGTGGCGCTGGATTCGCTGGCCAAGGGCCTGGGCAAGCTGGAAGTGAACCCGCAGCGCCTGGACGCTGATCTGGACGCTGCCTGGGAAGTGCTGGCCGAGGCCGTGCAGACGGTGATGCGCCGCCACGGCCTGCCCAACCCGTACGAGCAGCTGAAGGCGCTGACCCGCGGCCAGGGCATCACGGCCGAGTCGATGCGCGCGTTCGTGCAGGGGCTGGAGCTGCCGGCGGATGCGAAGCAGCGGCTGCTGGAGATGACCCCGGGCAGCTACACCGGGCTGGCCGAGTCGCTGGCGAAGAAGATCTGAGGGGTTTGCTTGCGGCGGCGGCCGCGGGCGCTGCCTGCGGCAGGCCGTTACTGCCAGGGCAACAGCAACAGCAACTGCAACGTCAAAGGCGGCTCTGGAGTGCTGTGAGCTGGGTGGGTCGGGATGGGCCAGCGGGACACGCCGTGAACCCATCCCTGGGGGCTCGATGGCGCCATCCATGGCGCCAACGGTCCCGCTGGCCCATCCCGCCCCACCTCGGACAGTCTCCCGGTGACGGATCGAAGAGCGTTGGGTTGTCGGGACGGAATTTGAAAGAGGGACGCGGCGTTGCCGCGTCCCTCTTTTGTTTTGGGCTGTTTGTAGAGCCTGAGCAAGCGCAGCGCGCGATCCGCTTCTGCCTTGCTTTTCCTCTTCCATTCCGTGGCGGGCCGCGCAGGAAACTGTCAGGGGCCGGGCGGGTGGGCTGCGCGGGGGTGTCCGCGGCATGGATGCCGCGGCCAAGCCCCCAGGGATGGGTTCACGGCGTCCCCCGCGCAGCCCACCCGCCCGGCCAAGCACTGCTTTTGCTTTTGCTTTTGCCTTCGCCCCCCACCCGCCACGAGGGGCTTCGCCGTTGGCCGGATCCCCCGCGACAATCCCGCGCACGTGCGCAATCCCCACGAACGGCGGACAATGGAGCCCTTGGCGGCCCGCCGTGCCGCCCCTCCCGCTTTCCGCTGCAAGGATTCCCCCATGGCTGCCCGCAAGTCCTCCGCCCCCCTGATCGAAGTCACCGCCCGCCCCGGCCAGCCGCTGGGCATGGCGGCGGCCACCTTCCTGCGCGACTTCTGGCAGAAGCGCCCGCTGCTGATCCGCAATGCCTTCCCTGACTTCCAGACCCCGGTGCAGCCGGAAGACCTGGCCGGCCTGGCCTGCGAGGAAGGCGTGCTGGCGCGCCTGATCGAGCACGACAAGACCCGCGACGGCTGGCGCGTGCGCACCGGCCCGTTCCAGGAAGAGACCTTCCCGGCCCTGCCCGACCACGACTGGACCCTGCTGGTGCAGGACGTGGACAAGTGGGACCCGGACGTGCGCGCCCTGATCGAGCACTTCAGCTTCCTGCCGCGCTGGCGCATGGACGACGTGATGATCAGCTTTGCCGCCACCGGCGGCTCGGTCGGCGCCCATGTCGACCAGTACGACGTATTCCTGCTGCAGGCCCAGGGCCATCGCCGCTGGCAGATCGACGCCAGTGAATCGATCAAGGGCAAGCAGCCGCCGCTGGGCTTCCGCCCGGATGTGGAACTGAAGCTGCTGAAGGTGTTCAAGCCGACCCATGACTGGGTGCTGGCGCCGGGCGACATGCTGTACCTGCCGCCGAACGTGCCGCACCACGGTGTGGCCGAAGACCCGTGCCTGACCTTCTCGTTCGGCATGCGCGCACCGTCCTCGGCCGAGCTGATCAGCGACTACCTGGACACCCTGATCGCCGATGCCGACGAGAACATCCGTTACCAGGACGCCGACCTGAAGGTGCCGGCCGACCCGAACGAAATCGACACGGTCGCGATGGCGCGGGTGATCACCGCGCTCAACGCGATCCGCATGAACGACCCGGACAAGCTGGGCGACTGGTTCGGCCGCTTCATCACCACCTACCGCGCCGCCGGCGAAGTGATGGCCCACCAGGCCGCTCCGCCCGCCGAGGAAGTGGTCGAGGCGCTGGCCTCCGGCCTGCTGCTGCAGCGCCACCCGTGGGCACGCCTGGCCTGGCGCCGGGCCAAGCGCGGCGCCAGCCTGTATGTGAGCGGGCAGGACTTCGCGCTGCCGGTGAAGGACGCACAGCGCCTGGCCGCTGCCGAGCAGCTCGATGCCGCGGCCTATCGCAGCCTGTCCGACAAGGGCCGCGGCGTGGTCCAGCAGTTGCTGGTCGGCGGCGTGTTGCAGCTGATCGACCCCAACCAACGGTATGACGACGAAGACCAGGACGACGGCGAGGACAGCGTGGTGCTGGGCGAAGTGGTCGAAGGCCGCGACCGCGTGGACGCGATCGACGACGATGCGGTGTCCGACGATGTCCACACCGTGACCGTGCACGACGACGGCATCGAGGTCATCGTCAACTTCGAGGACGACGAAGAAGACGACAGCGACCGCACCTGAGCCAGCGCCATGATCCGGGTCCAGCAGGTCAGCCACGCCGATGCCCATGCCGCCATCCACGACGTGCGCCAGCGCGTGTTCGTGCAGGAACAGGGCATTGCCGCCGAGCTGGAGCGCGATGCGCTGGACCCGGTCAGTGCCCACGTGCTGGCACGGGATGACGACGGCCAGCCGGTCGGTACCGGCCGACTGGCCCCGGATGGACGCGTCGGCCGCATGGCGGTGCTGGCCAGCTACCGCGGCCACGGGGTCGGCGAGACCCTGCTGCAGGCACTGGTCGAGGCCGCACAGCGGCTCGGCCTGGCCGAGCTGCACCTGCACGCGCAGCTGCCGGCCCGCGATTTCTATGCCCGCCAGGGCTTCCTGCCCGAAGGCGAAGTGTTCGAGGAGGCCGGCATCGGCCACCAGCAGATGCGCCGCCGGCTGGGCGCGGCCAGCGCCATCGACCGCCGCGCCGAGGCGATCGCGGTCACCACCGCCATCGTCCACCGCGCCCGCCGCCAGCTGTGGCTGCACAGCCGCCAGCTCGACCCGGGCCTGCTCGACGCCGCACCGGTGCAGGCCGCCCTGCGCCGCTTCGTCACCGCCCGCCACGACAAGCAGCTGCGGGTGATCGTGCACGATGCCGCGGCGATCGCCAGCGCCGGCGCCCCGCTGCTGGCGCTGGCCCAGCGCCTGCCCAGCGTGATCCAGTTCCGCGAGGTCAGCGATCCGGTCGATCGCGCACTGGCTTCGGCCTGCCTGCTCAACGACGCAGGCGACTTCTACTTTCGTCTGATCGGGCACCGCCTCGACGGCGAGGCCGGCATCGCGCTACCGGCACGTTCGCAGCCGTTCGAGCAGCAATTGCAGCGTGTCTGGGACCGTTCGCGCGAATGCAGCGAACTGCGCGCGCTCGGCATCTGAGCCGACGCCGCGAACCCAACCTGTCTGGAAGCGGCACCGGGGGACCGCGGATGCCCGTGGTGCTGCCCCTTCGTGTCCGGATGGGGGTACAATTTGGCTGTTTGAACGCGCCCGCGCAGGGCTATTCATGTTCCTGCCGGGTCCTTCTGAAGCCATACCCCACAAAGCGAATCAACACCCTCCATCGTGGACAATCAACTGAAGCAGTTTGCGCAATCTTCGCAACTCGCCGGCGGCAACGCCTCCTATGTCGAGGACCTGTACGAGCAGTACCTGGTCTCCCCGGACAGTGTCGATCCCAAATGGAAGACCTACTTCGACGGCTTCAAGGGCCGCGAAGCAGGCGACATTCCGCACTCGGCCGTCATTTCCCACATCGCGGACGCGGCCAAGGATGCGCTGAAGGCCGGCACCGGTGCCGGTGCGGGCGACGAGCGTGAACGCAATGTCGGTCGTCTGATCACCGCCTACCGCTCGCGCGGCCACCTGGATGCCCGCCTGGATCCGCTCGGCCTGGCCGCCCCGGTCAACACCCCGGACCTGGGCCTGCCGTTCCACAGCCTGTCCGATGGCGACCTCAACAGCGAGTTCAGCACCGGCGGCGTCGGTGGCCAGCCGCGCATGAAGCTGCGCGACCTGCTGGCACGCCTGAAGGCGACCTACACCGGCTCGATCGGTGCAGAGTTCATGCACATCTCCGAGGTCGAGCAGCGCCAGTGGATCTACAGGAAGCTGGAAGCGGCCGGTGGCAACTACCAGCTGGACGCTGACACCCAGCGCCGCACCCTGGAGCGCCTGACCGCGGCCGAAGGCCTGGAGCGCTACCTGCACACCAAGTATGTCGGCCAGAAGCGCTTCTCGCTGGAAGGCGGCGATTCGCTGATCCCGATGATGGACACCATCATCCGCAATGCCGGCAAGGATGGCGTCAAGGACGTGGTGATCGGAATGGCCCACCGCGGCCGCCTGAACGTGCTGGTCAACACCCTGGGCAAGAACCCGCGCAAGCTGTTCGACGAGTTCGAAGGCAAGTTCGAGCACGACGAGCATGCCTCGGCCGGTGACGTGAAGTACCACATGGGCTTCTCCGCCGACGTCGCCACCGATGGCGGCCCGGTGCACCTGGCGCTGGCGTTCAACCCGTCGCACCTGGAAATCGCCGACCCGGTCGTGGCCGGCTCCGTGCGTTCGCGCCAGGAACGCCGCAAGGACACCGCGCGCAAGCAGGTGATGCCGATCCTGATCCACGGCGACGCGGCCTTCTCCGGCCAGGGCGTGGTCATGGAACTGTTCCAGATGTCGCAGGCCCGCGGCTTCGCCGTCGGCGGCACCGTGCACATCGTGGTCAACAACCAGGTCGGCTTCACCACCTCCAACCCGCTGGATACGCGCTCCACGCGCTATGCCACCGACGTGGCGAAGATGATCGCCGCCCCGGTGCTGCACGTGAACGGCGATGATCCGGAAGCGGTGGTGTTCGCCGCGCAGCTGGCCTTCGAGTTCCGCCAGAAGTTCGCCAAGGACGTGGTCATCGACCTGATGTGCTACCGCCGTTGGGGCCACAACGAGGCCGACGAACCGGCGATCACCCAGCCGCTGATGTACCAGGTGATCCGCAAGCACGCCACCACCCGCGAGATGTATGCCGAGCAGCTGGAAAAGGCGGGCGTGATCGCCGCCGGCGCCGGCAAGGCGATGGTCGATGCCTACCGCGAGAAGCTGGACGCCGGTGAAGTCACCACCGAGCTGGCCAAGGTCGAGAAGACCCCGCCGAGCAGCCCGCTGTTCGTGGATTGGCCGAAGCTGCTGGAAGGCAAGCTGTCCGATCCGGTCTCGACCAAGGTCGAGAAGAACAAGCTGGTCGAGCTGGCCAAGCTGATCAACACCATTCCGGACGAAGTGCAGCTGCACTCGCGCGTGGCCAAGGTCTACGACGACCGCCGCAAGATGGCCGCCGGCGAGATCCCGGGCGACTGGGGCTTTGCCGAGAACCTGGCCTACGCCACCCTGCTGGACGAAGGCCATGCCCTGCGCCTGGTCGGCCAGGACGTCGGCCGCGGTACGTTCACGCACCGCCACGCGATCCTGCACGACCAGAAGACCGACAACTACTACATGCCGCTGCGGCAGCTGGTGGATTCGCCGGAGAAGGCCACCGTCATCGATTCGCTGCTGAGCGAAGAAGCGGTGATGGCCTACGAGTACGGCTTCTCCACCACCGATCCGAACACGCTGTGCATCTGGGAAGGCCAGTTCGGCGACTTCGCCAACGGTGCGCAGGTGGTCATCGACCAGTTCATCGCCGCCGGTGAAGCCAAGTGGGGCCGCATTTCCGGCCTGACCCTGCTGCTGCCGCACGGCTACGAAGGGCAAGGCCCGGAACACAGCTCGGCACGCCTGGAGCGCTTCCTGCAGCTGTGTGCGCTGGAGAACATGCTGGTGGTGGTGCCGTCGACCCCGGCACAGGCCTTCCACATGCTGCGCCGCCAGCTGCACCTGACCACCCGCAAGCCGCTGGTGGTGATGTCGCCGAAGTCGCTGCTGCGCCACAAGCTGGCCGTGTCGACCCTGGACGAACTGGCCAACGGCGAGTTCCAGCACCTGATCGGCGACGCCAACGCGGATGCCAAGAAGGTCAAGCGCGTGGTGCTGTGCTCGGGCAAGGTCTACTACGACCTGCTGGAAGACCAGACCAAGCGTGGCCAGGACGACGTGGCGATCATCCGCGTGGAACAGCTGTATCCGTTCCCGCGTGCGCTGCTGGCCGCCGAACTGAAGAAGTACGGCAAGGCCACCGACGTGGTGTGGACGCAGGAAGAACCGCAGAACCAGGGTGCGTGGTACCAGATCCGCCACCACCTGCAGTTCTGCCTGGCCGATGGCCAGAACCTGCACTACGCCGGTCGCGCACGTTCGGCTTCGCCGGCTGCCGGTCACATGGCTGACCACGTCCGCGAACAGCAGCAGCTGGTCGCCGATGCACTGGTCAACCCGTTCAACGACACGTTCGCTGAATAATCCTCCCCCTATTTAGAAGACAAACCAGGAAGCTCCCGCAATGGCCACCGAAGTCAAAGCCCCGGTACTGCCCGAATCCGTCGCCGACGGCACCATCGCCACCTGGCACAAGAAGGTGGGCGACGCCGTCAAGCGCGACGAAAACCTGCTTGACCTGGAAACCGACAAGGTCGTCCTGGAAGTGCCGTCGCCGGTCGACGGCGTGATCAAGGAAATCAAGTTCGCCGAAGGTTCGACCGTGACCTCCAGCCAGGTCGTGGCGATCATCGAGGAAGGTGCCGTGGCCGCTGCCCCGGCTCCGGCTGCTGAAGAGAAGAAGGCCGAGGCCGCTCCGGCCGCTGCCGCTCCGGCCGCCGCCGCGGCTCCGGCCCCGGCTGCCAAGTCGGCCGCCGACGCGCTGCCGCCGGGTGCCCGCTTCACCGCCATCACCGAAGGCGTGAACCCGGCCGACGTTGACGGCACCGGCCGTCGCGGCGCAGTGACCAAGGAAGACATCGTCAACTTCGCCCGCAACGGCGGCGCCGGCAAGGCCGGTGGCGCACGTCCGGAAGAGCGCGTGCCGATGACCCGCATCCGCAAGCGCATCGCCGAGCGCCTGATGGAGTCGAAGAACTCCACCGCCATGCTGACCACCTTCAACGAAGTCGACCTGTCCAAGGTGTCGGCTGCGCGCAAGGAACTGCAGGACGAGTTCGTCAAGGCACACGGCATCAAGCTGGGCTTCATGAGCTTCTTCGTGAAGGCCGCTGCCAACGCGCTGCAGCGCTTCCCGCTGGTCAACGCCTCGATCGACGGCGACGACATCATCTACCACGGCTACTCGGATATCTCGATCGCCGTCTCGACCGAGAAGGGCCTGGTCACGCCGGTGCTGCGCAACGTCGAGCGCATGTCCTTCGCCGACATCGAGAAGACCATCGCCGACTACGCCAAGAAGGCACGTGACGGCAAGCTGGGCCTGGATGAACTGCAGGGCGGCACCTTCACCGTCACCAACGGCGGCACCTTCGGCTCGCTGCTGTCGACCCCGATCATCAACCCGCCGCAGAGCGCCATCCTCGGCATGCACGCCATCAAGGAACGTCCGATCGCCCAGAACGGCCAGGTCGTGATCGCGCCGATGATGTACCTGGCGCTGTCGTACGACCACCGCATCATCGACGGCAAGGATTCGGTGCAGTTCCTGGTGGACATCAAGAACCAGCTGGAAAACCCGGGCCGCATGCTGTTCGGCCTGTAAGAAACCTCCCGCCCCTCCGCGTCCGCGCGGAGGGGTTCTGGTAATGCATCAAGGAATAAATCAATGGCTGAACAATTCGACGTCGTCGTCATCGGTGCCGGCCCGGCCGGTTACCACGCTGCCATCCGCGCGGCCCAGCTGGGCCTGAAGACCGCCTGCATCGACGCAGCGCTGGGCAAGGACGGCAAGCCGGCACTGGGCGGCACCTGCCTGCGCGTGGGCTGCATCCCGTCCAAGGCGCTGCTGGATTCCTCGCGCCAGTTCTGGAACATGAGCCACATCTTTGGCGACCACGGCATCAGCTTCAAGGATGCCAAGATCGACGTCGAGGCGATGGTTGGCCGCAAGGACAAGATCGTCAAGCAGTTCACCGGCGGCATCGGCATGCTGTTCAAGGCCAACAAGGTCGCTGCGTACTACGGCTTCGGCGAACTGCAGCCGGGCAACGTGGTCAAGGTCACCCAGCATGATGGTTCCATCGTCGAGCTGAAGGGCACCAACGTGATCATCGCCGCCGGTTCGGATTCGATCGAACTGCCGTTCGCCAAGTTCGACGGCGACACCATCGTCGACAACGTCGGCGGCCTGGACTTCACCGAAGTGCCGAACCGCCTGGCCGTGATCGGCGCCGGCGTGATCGGCCTGGAACTGGGCAGCGTGTGGAAGCGCCTGGGCGCTGAAGTCACCATCCTGGAAGCCATGCCGGACTTCCTGGCCGCTGCCGACGCCGAAGTGGCCAAGACCGCCGCCAAGGAGTTCAAGAAGCAGGGCCTGGACATCAAGCTCAATGCCAAGGTCTCCAAGACCGAGATCACCGGCAAGGGCAAGAAGAAGGAAGTCATCGTCACCTACACCGACGCTGAAGGCGAAAAGACCCTGACCGTGGACAAGCTGCTGGTGGCCGTTGGCCGTCGTGCTGCCACCAAGGGCCTGCTGGCCGAAGGCACCGGCGTGAAGATCAACGAGCGCGGCCAGATCGAAGTCGACGCGCACTGCCACACCGGCGTCAATGGCGTCTGGGCGGTCGGCGACTGCGTGCGCGGCCCGATGCTGGCGCACAAGGGCTTCGAGGAAGGCATCGCGGTGGCCGAACTGATCGCCGGCCTGCCGGGCCACGTCAACTTCGACACCATCCCGTGGGTCATCTACACCGAGCCGGAACTGGCGTGGGTCGGCAAGACCGAAGCCCAGCTGAAGGCCGAGGGCATTCCGTACAAGGCCGGCAGCTTCCCGTTCGCCGCCAACGGTCGTGCCGTGGCGATGATCGAGCCGGCAGGCTTCGTGAAGATCCTGGCCCATGCCGAAACCGATCGCATCCTCGGCATGCACCTGGTCGGCGCCAACGTCTCCGAGCTGGTGCACGAAGGCGTGCTGACCATGGAGTTCAGCGGTTCGGCCGATGACCTGGCCCGCATCTGCCACGCCCACCCGTCGCTGTCGGAAGTGATCCACGACGCGGCCATGGCGGTCAGCAAGCGCGCCATCCACAAGGCGAACTGATCTGCACCCCGGTGGGTGCCGACCGTCGGTCGGCACACCTCCGTAAACAGAAAACCCCGCCTCGGCGGGGTTTTTTGTGGGCCCTGCGCACCGCACCTGCAGGACCGCCCTCGCCGCTGCCTATGCCATCGTCGCAGCAGCGCCGGCCGGCGAGACCCCACCCAGCTCCTGCAGCAACAGCCGGGTCGCACGCGATGCCGTGCCTGGCTGCGCGCAGACCAGGCCGAACCTGCGTTGGATGATCGGCTGTACCGGCAGCACCCTCAGGCCGCGCCGATCCTCGGGCAGGGTCGATTCGGGCAGCAGCGCCACCCCCAGGCCCTCGCGCACCAGCACGCAGGCGCTGGCCCAGTCACGTACCGTCACCCGCACGTCCGCCAGTTGCAGGCCCGCCGTCTGCATCAGCTGCTGACCATTCACCGCGCAACCGCCGGTGGCAAGGATGAAAGGCTCGATGGCCAGTTCGGCCAATGCGACGCCACGCTCGCTGGCACGCCGTGCCAGCGGATGTGCAGTGGGAACGACAGCCATCCATGCATCATGCCCCAGCAGCACCGGCGCGCGATCCTGGTCTGGATTGAGTATCACGCCCACATCGATTGCGCCGGTACCCAGCCACGCTTCCACTTCTTCATCGGTGCCCTCCACAGCAACCACTTCGATTCCCGGATGGCGGCGCTGGAAGTCGCGCAACAGCACCGGTAGCAGTGTCGAAATGACCGAGGGGAAACTGCCCAGGCGGATACGGGCGCCACTCAACCCCCGGCTGTCATCGGCCAGCGTGCGGATGGCCTGCAGTTCGGCCAGCATCGTCCGTGCGTGGTCGATGACCCGCTCCCCCAGCACGGTAATGCCGACCTGCCTGCGCTCGCGGGTGAACACGGCGAAGCCCAGCGCTGATTCCAGCTGCGCAATGGCCTGGCTGGCGCCGGACTGGGTGATGCCGACACGTTCGGCCGCCGCCGAGATGGTGCCTGCATCCGCCACTGCGACCAGGAGCCGCCAATGCACAAGGTTCATCATCGTAGGCAGTAGCTCCGCTTATGGCCTAAAACTAAAAGCTTAATTTTACCCCATGGCTGCGGATCCGCAGACTGCCAGGCATCGGCCCGCCGCAAGCGGTCTGCCACATCCCTGCCCTGGAGATCCTGCATGAAGCTGTACTACGCCCCCTACACCTGCTCACTGTCGCCGCATATCGTGCTGCGCGAACTTGGCCTTCCGTTCGAGCTGGTCAGGGTCGACAACACCACCAAGCAGACCGCCGATGGCCGCGATTTCCGCGCCATCAACCGCAAGGGATATGTGGCCGCGCTGGAGCTGGGCGATGGCCAGGTGCTGACCGAGGGACCGGCCATCGTCCAGTATCTGGCCGACCTGAAGCCCGAGTGCGCATTGGCGCCCGTGGCGGGCAGCTGGCAACGGGTGCGGCTGCAGGAATGGCTGAACTTCGTCACCAGCGAGATCCATGCCGGTTCGGCTCCGCTGTTCAATGCAGCGCTGGCCGACGACGCCAAAGGGTACTTCCGCGAAAGACTGTTCAAGCGCTTCGATCTGCTGCAGGAAACCCTGGCCCACCAGGATTACCTGATGGGGGCCTCGTTCAGCGTGGTCGATGCCTATCTGTTCACCGTGCTTGGCTGGTGCCGGTTCTTCGCCATCGATCTTTCCGCATGGCCGGCACTTCCCGCCTATGTGAAGCGCATCAGTGCACGACCAGCCGTGCAGGCGGCACTGCGCGCCGAAGCAACGTGACGCAGCGCCGAGCACCGGCTCGGCTCTAAACCTTTGCAGGGGGCTTCTTCGGCGGATCGTCACATTGGCGATGCTTGACCACGGTGCCGCCGACCTTCCATTGCTTCACCACCCGGCAGCGCTGCCGGGCTTTCGTCCCGGTGGCCGCCGCCGCGTCCGCTTCATCGGCGGCGGCAGCCTGCTGGCGTTCCAACCAGGCCGACGAAGGCACCGCCGGCGTGGCCAGCGCCGGGCCGGCCAGCAGGCCCAGCATCGCCAGCAACACCGCCTTCATGCGGCAACGGCGCGGCCGCCGAGCAGGCGCGCCGGCAGCATGAACAGCGCACGCAGGAAGGCGAACAGCGCCGAGAAGGTGATGCCGACCAGGCGGAACGGCAGGCTCAGCAGCCACACGAACGGCCAGGCGATCAGCGCGAGGATCGCCAGCGGCCAGCACAGCACGAACAGCAGGCACCACACGCCGAGCGCGAACAGGGTCTTCATCACGGTCTCCTTGTGGCGGCACCCTGCCGCCTGTGGCCACCATGGCGCCCTGCCCTGGCCGCCGGCAAACGGTTTGCGACGAAACCGGGCTGGGGGCGATGAAACCGGGGGTGGGGAAACCGGAGATTCAGGAGGTTGCCGGCCAGCGGCCGGCACTCCCGAACGGATTCACACCGGGACTGCGCCCGGACGGCCATGCGCCACCTGGAAGCGTGCCGCGGTACGCACCGCGGCATCCGGGCGGAGCACGCTGTCGGCGAAGCGCAGCTCGGCCTCCACCGTCTGCCGGTTCAACTGCAGTTTCCACCAGCCGCGGCGATCGCCATCGAAGTAGCGGATATGCGGGTTCTGCGCGATCGACGGGCCGTAGTACGGGCCATAGGGCGTGTCGTCGCCGCCACTGCTGATCGCCGGCGCAATGAACTCGGTGGCCAGCACCGGCGCGTCGGCGGCGTCGAAATCCAGCTTCAGGTCGTTGACGAAGCTGGAGTGCCAGTCGCCCCCCAACACGATGGCGTTGCCCTGCCCGCCCGCCTGCAAGGCCTGCAGCAGGCGGCTGCGTGCAGCGGGATAGCCATCCCAGGCATCGTTCCAGAAGCGCTCGCGCGCGGTCCCGGCGTCCAGTCGCAGCTGTGCCATCAGCAGCTGCTGCACCACCACGTTCCAGCGCGTGCCCCGCGCCGCCGCCATCGACTGCGCGAACCAGGCTTCCTGGCCGGCACCGAGCATGCTCATGCGCGGATCCAGTGCCGCCTGGCAACGCGGCGACTCGCCGACGCCACAGGGATTGGCCGGGCGGAACTGACGGCAATCGAGCAGGGTCAGCTGTGCCAGATCGCCGTAGCGCAAGCGCCTGTGCACGCGCAGGCCGCCATTGCCCGCAGGCGTACTGCGCATCGGCAGGTGTTCGTAGAACGCGCGATAGGCCGCAGCGCGGCGCACGATGAAGTCCTCGCCCGATACGCCGGGCTTCTCCGGATGGATGCCGGAGTAGTCGTTCTGTACCTCATGGTCATCCCAGATCACTGCGAAGGCGTGCGCGGCATGCGCGGCCTGCAGGTCCGGATCGAGCTTGTACAGCGCGTACTGGTCACGATAGCGTTCCAGGCTGACGGTCTCGCCTTCGAAGCGCTGCGCATCCAGTGTGCGCCCGCGTGCGTTCTGCAACGGGCTGTATTCGTACAGGTAGTCGCCGGCATGCAGCACCAGGTCGACATCACTGCGCGCGATGTCACGCAGCACCGGGTAGTAGCCGCTGTTCCAGGCCTGGCAGGTGCACAGCGCCAGCCGCAGCTGCTGCAGTGGCGTATCCACCCGCGGCGCGGTGCGGAAGTGGCCGACCGCGCTCTGCTCATCGCCGTCGCAGGCGAAACGGTAGTAGTAATCACGGCCCGGACGCAGGCCGTTGACCTCCACGTGCACCGAATGCGCCAGTTCCGGCACCGCTGCGGCCACGCCGCGCTGTACCAGCCGCTGCATGCCCGGGTCTTCGGCCACGAACCAGCGCACCGGCACCGCCCGCGGCGGCATCCCGCCGCCATTGAGCGGGTCCGGCGCCAGCCGCGTCCACAACACCGCGCCCTGCGGATCCGGATCGCCGGCGGCGACACCGAGGGTGAACGGATCGCGCCCCAGCCGGGGCCGTGGGCCGGCCGTGGCCAGCCCCGGCATCGCGGCCAGCGCGATCGCGGCGCCCGTACCCTGCCACGCCATGCGCAGCAGGCGACGACGGCTCTCCGGATCGACAGGCCCGCGCATCAGAAGTGCACGGTGGCGGTGGCCATCACCTGCCGCGGCGCGCCGACCTGCATGGTCGCCAGGCTGCGGGTCGGGTCGGCGGCGTAGGTACCGTTGGTATTGATCGAGGACAGGTAGCGCTTGTCGGTCAGGTTGGTCAGGTTCAGCGCCACGCTGAGGTTCTGCGCCGGGCCCAGCCTGCCGAAGTCATAGGCCACCGACGCGTTGACCAGCCAGTAGCTCGGCACCGAGACATCGTTGGTATAGGTCACGTAGCGCTTGCCGACGTGATTGGCGACCAGGCGCAGGTCCCACGGGCCGGGCGTCCAGGCCAGGGTGCTGGCGAACATCCATTCCGGGGTATCGACGGTCTTCTTGCCGCGGGTCGGCACCACGCCGTTGTTCACGTAATCGTTGTCGTAGGTACTGTCATTCCACGACAGCGCGTTGGACCAGGTCAGGTCCTGCATCGGCTTCAGCTGCAGGGTCGCCTCGGCGCCACGGCTGGTCACCGAGCCGACGTTGGAGAACAGTGCCGGGCAGCCGAGGATGCCCACGCACTGCGCGATCGCCAGCAGGCGGTTGTCGAACTTGACGTCGTACACCGCGACCGAGGCTTCATAGCCCTGGCCATAGCCACGCCAGCCCAGCTCCAGGGTGCGCGACTGTTCCGGCTTCAGGTTCTTCGCGCTGGCGTCGAACGCGGCCTGCGGCACGTTGAACGGGCTGCCGACGCCCAGCGCGTAGGCGGCGATGTTCTTGGCGAACGAACCGAAGATCTCGTTGCCTTCATTGAGCTTGAAGTTGAAGCCGGCCTGCGGCAACAGGCCCTTCTTCGAGGTCAGGCTGCTGTTGTTGGCGTAGCTGCCCAGCGGCGTGCGCACGCTGGTACGGGTGTGCGGCGACTTGGCACCGATGTCGATGGTCAGGCGGTCATCGAACAGGCGGAAGCGGTCCTGCACGTAGAACTGGCGGGTGATGGTGGTATAGCGCTGGTGCCAGACGCGCTGGTCCGGGTTGCGCAGGAAGAAGTCGTCGGTGATCGGGCCGTCGATGTAGTAGAAGTTGCGCTGCACGCTGTGCCCGTTGTCCTCGTACCAGAGGCCGGCCTCCAGTTCGTGGCCGCCGACATTCCAGGTGAATGCCGAGGTCACGCCGGTGCGGTCGATCGCATACTCGGTGGTGCGGATCGAGATCGGAATCTCGCGGCTGGTACCCGGATTGGACGGATTGGACGGACTGAACCAGTGGCCCTGGCCGCGGTTGCTGTGGTTGTAGACATTGACCTTCAACCGCATCGATTCATTCAGGCCGAAGTCGCCGGCGATGCTGGACAGGTCATCGTTGCGCAGGCCGTGGCCAGAGTAGTACGCGTCCCACGGGCTGTTGACGCCGCCGCTGAACCTGCCGCGTGCAGCAGCGACCGCGCGGTCCCAGTCCGGCGCGTAGTTGTCCCAGTCCCAGCCGAGGCGATCGATCATCTCCAGCGACAGATCCTGGTAATCCGCTTCGACACGGCGCGAGGCGTTGAACAGCGCGGTGATCCTGCTGTCCGCGCCGAAGTTGTAGGTGGCCTTGCCGTTGAACTGCTTCAGTTCCTGCGAGCCCTTGCCCTTCCACTTGTCACCTTCGGAGTACGCGCCGGACAGGTAGGCGGCGAAACCCTGGTGCTCGCCGGTTTCCAGCCGGGCATAGCTGCGGCGCGCACTATCGCTGCCGAAGCCCTGCGCCAGCACCACGCCGTACTCGGTGGCCGGATCGATCGAGTAGAACTGGAACACGCCGCCGAGGTTGCTGGTGGACGGCGTGCCCAGGGCGCCGATGCCGGTGGACACCTCGGCACCGCCCAGGTTCTCGCTGATCACCGCGCGGCTGATGTGCAGGCCGTTGCTGTTGCCGTAGGCCATGTTGCCCAGCGGGATACCGTCAAGGGTGTAACCGAGGCGGTTCTGGTTGAAGCCGCGCAGGCTGATGGTGGTGGACCACTCATAGGCACCGGTGGCGTCGGCCGATTCGAAATGGACGCCCGGCTTGGTTGCGAGCAGCTTCAGCGGATTGGCACCGGGCGGCAGCACCTTCATGTCCTCGGCGGTCACGCGCTGCACCTGGCGGGCTTCGCCGCGGCCGATCACCGAGATCGAATCGAGCGTGGTGGCCGACGGCGCATCGGCAGCGGGGGCGGTTTCAGCAGCGGCAAGCGACGGCAGCGAAGCACAGACCATCAGGGCCAGCAGAGTGCGGCGAAGCGGAGCGTGGGACGGCATGGGGGCGGATTCCTTGGGCGCGCTGGACGCCGAAGGGCGGCGTCGAAGGACAGCAGCGGCGGAATCGTAGAAGCGGCGCGTTACATGTCATTTACACGCCACGTACGGAACTTCGGGCTTTCGAATGGTGTGCAGGGCTCCGCGGCCACGCAAACGCAAAGAGCCGGGCATCGGCCCGGCTCCGCGTCATCGCAAGGCGCCCGCCGGCCAGCGGCCGGCACGCCGCTTATTCGAACGAACCCACCGAATCGTGGGCCAGGTTGTCGAAGCGGGTGTACTCACCGAAGAACTTCAGCTTGCACGAACCGGTCGGGCCACCACGGTGCTTGCCGATGATGATCTCGGCCAGGCCCTTGTCCGGTGAGTTTTCCTTGTTGTAGTAGTCGTCGCGGTAGATGAACACGATCATGTCCGCGTCCTGCTCGATTGCGCCCGATTCACGCAGGTCGGCCATCACCGGGCGCTTGTCGGTACGCGTTTCCAGCGAGCGGTTGAGCTGCGACAGCGCGATCACCGGCACGTGCAGTTCCTTGGCAAGGCCTTTCAGCGATCGCGAGATTTCCGAAATTTCGGTCGCGCGGTTTTCACTGTTGCCCGGCACGCTCATCAGCTGCAGGTAGTCGATCACCACCAGGCCCAGGTCATGCTCGCGCTTGAGGCGGCGGCACTTGGAACGCAGCACTTCCGGCGATACGCCCGGCGTGTCGTCGATGAAGATCTTGGTTTCCTTCAGCATCTTGATCGCGCTGGTGACGCGGCTCCAGTCCTCGTCTTCCAGCTGGCCGGTACGCAGGCGCTGCGCGTTGATGCGGCCATTGGAGGAAATCAGGCGCATCGCCAGCTGCGAGGCCGACATTTCCATCGAGAACACCGCCACGCCCTTCTTCGACTTGATCGCCGCGTACTCGGCGATGTTCAGCGCGAAGGTGGTCTTGCCCATCGCCGGACGTGCCGCCAGGATGATCAGGTCAGTCGGCTGCAGGCCGGCGGTCATCGCATCGAAGTCGTTGTAGCCGGTCGGCAGGCCGGTGATGTTGCCGCCATTCTCGAATCGATTGCGCAGTTCCTCGAAGGCGTCCTTCAGCGCGCCCGGCATGGCCACGAAGTCGGTACGGCCGCGCGCGCCCTGCTCGGCGATGGCGAACACGCTCTTTTCCGCCGACGCCAGCAGCTCGCTGCTGTCACGGCCTTCAGGCTGGAAACCGTCGTTGACGATGTCGGTGCCGACCTGGATCAGCTGCCGCAGCACCGCCTTGTCACGCACGATCTCGGCATAGGCCACGATGTTGGCCGCCGACGGCGTGGTGCTGGCCAGCTCGATCAGGTAGGCGCCATCGCCGACCAGCTCCAGCTTGCCCTGCGATTCGAACCACTCGCCCAGGGTCACCGCGTCGAACGGACGTTCGCGCTCGGACAGCTCGCGGATGGCCCGGTAGATCATCTGGTGATCGCGGCGGTAGAAGTCGCCTTCGGTCAGCTGGTCATTGACCCGGTCGTATGCCTCGGGCGCCAGCATCAGGCCCCCCAGCACCGCCTGCTCGGCTTCCACCGAATGCGGCGGAACCCGCAGCTGGTCGATGCGCGACTCGTCGCGATCGCGATCGAAGCCATCACCGCGCTCTCTGCGGTTGGAACGGAAGCCGGGAGGAGCGGACATGCTGCGGTGTTTCCTGCAAAAGTGGGCCAGATCAGTGTAGGCATGCGCCAGCCCCGACGGCGATGGACAAGCCTGTGGATAAGCCGTGGAGAAACGGGGGATATCCGCCGATGCGTGGCCATGCTGGCGTGGAGGTGTCGCACTGCCTGCGACGAGCGCCGTTGCGGCACCCGAGCGGTGCATTATCGCAGATCGGGCGGCCAGGGTCGGATCCCGTGCCACGCACGGGCTCTCGCCCGCTCAGCTGGACGTGGGGTCAGAGCCCGCCACTGCGCGACGGGATCCGACCCCGGGCATGGCTGGGGTCGGATCCTTCTGCAAAGCAGAGGGCTCCGGCCCCATCGGTCTCAAGCGCCCTTGGCGTGCACGGCGATCAGCGCCAGGAACCGGTCCACGTAGCCCTGCAGGAAGGTCTTCGTACCGTCGTTGTGGAGGGTGCCGTCGGCATCGATCAGGCCGTCCTTGAAGTGGATGAACGCCTCCGGCTGGCCAAGCACGTGCATGTCCAGGAAGGCCAGGCTGTTGCGCAGGTGCTGCTGCGCCACAGCCGTGCCGATCTGGCCGATGGAGGCGCCGATCACCGCTGCCGGCTTGCCGGCGAAGGCGCTGTCGCCATACGGCCGCGAACCGATGTCGATGGCGTTCTTCAGCACGCCCGGCACCGACCGGTTGTATTCAGGGGTCACGAACAGCACCGCATCGGCGGCACGGACCTGGTCCTTGAGCCGGGTCCCCTGCGGCGGATACTGGCCATCGAAATCCTGGTCGTACAGCGGCAGGTCGCCGATCTGCACGTACTGGAAGCGTGCACGGTCGCCGGCGATCTTCTCCAGCGCATGGGCCAGCTTGCGGTTGCAGGAGTCCTTGCGCAGGCTGCCGACGAACACGGCGATGGTAGGAACGGACATCGGGACATACTCCTCACGGTGCGGGAGGCCCAGCCTAGTCGCCGGGCCCGTGCCGCGCGGTGAAGATCAGCCGCCGGAAACGCCCGCGCGCACCTGCCGCCAATGCGCCTGCCAGGCCTGGAACATCAGCACGTTCCAGAGATGGGTGTGCCACTTGCGCTGGCCGCCGAGGAACTGCTGCCAGAGCGGCTGTACCGCCGCCGCCGACAGCACGCCCTCGCGCTCCAGCCGTGCCGGCTGCAGCAGGTCCTCGGCCCACGGCCGCAGGTCACCCTTCAGCCAGTCGCTGACCGGCGCACCGAAACCGCGCTTGGGCCGGTGCACCATCGACGGCGGCACGTAGCGGCCCAGCACGCGCTTGAGCAGCACCTTGCTGGTCGTTTCGCTGCGCTTGAAGCCCAGCGGCAGCGACCAGGCAAACTCGGCCACGCGCCAGTCCAGCAGGGGCGCACGTGCTTCCAGGCTGACCGCCATCGAGGTACGGTCGACCTTGCACAGCAGGTCGTCCGGCAGGTAGGTCACGTAATCGGCCAGCATCATCGCGTCGGCGGGCGTGCCGGCGCCATGCAGCGGGTCGGCCAGGTCATAGAAGCTGCCTGCCGCCTGTGCCCCTGGCACCGCCGCCGCCGGATCGCGCCAGCGCGAGATACGGTTGCGGTACACATCGCCGATACCGCGTGCGCCGGACTCGGCCAGCAGCGCGGCCAGCCCTCCGGTCCGCGACGCCTCGCCCTGCTGCTGCGCGCGCGCGCCCATCCAGCGCCGCAGCGGGCCCGGCACCCGGCCCAGCATCTGCCAGTTGCGCAGCGCGCGCACATAGCGGGTGTAGCCGAAGAACAGCTCATCGCCGCCATCACCGGACAGCGCCACGGTCACGCCCTGCCGCGCCAGGCGTGCGACCAGTGCGGTCGGCACCTGCGAGGCGTCGGCGAACGGCTCATCGAACATCGCCGGCAGCTGCGGGACCACGGCCAGCGCATCGGCGCCGCTGACATAGAGCTCGGTGTGGTCGCAGCCCAGGTGCGTGGCCAGCTCCCTGGCCAGCGGCGCCTCGTCGTGGCCCGAACCGGTGAAACCGATGCTGAAGCTGTGCACCGGCTGCCCGCTCTGCGCCTGCATCAGCGCAGCCACCAGCGATGAATCGGTACCGCCGGACAGGAACACGCCCACCGGCACGTCAGCCACCATGCGCAATGCCACGGCGTCACGCAGCAGTGCGTCCAGCTGCTCCTCGGCGTCTTCGATCCGCCCCTGGAACGGTGCGGCCAACGCAACCTGCATGCGCGCACGTGCATCCCAATAGGGTCGTTGCGCCTGTTCCGGACGATGCGCGGCCGCACCCGCGGCCACGGTCGCGGCATCCAGGCACAGCACGCGGCCCGGCATCAGCTTGTAGCAGCGCTGGTGGATGCTGTGCGGTGCCGGGATGTAATCCAGCCGCAGTAGCAGGGTGAGTGCGTCGCGGTCGATGTCGTTGTCGAATGCCGGGTGCTGCCACAACGCCTTCAGTTCGGACCCGAACACCAGCGTGTCACCGGCCCAGCCGTAATACAGCGGCTTCTTGCCCACACGGTCGCGGGCCAGCCACAGGCACTGCTGCTGGCGGTCCCACAGGGCAATCGCGAACATGCCGTTGCAACGCTGCAGGGTCTCTTCCAGGCCCCACTGCAGGATCGCCGCCAGCAGCACTTCGGTATCCGAATGGCCGCGGAAGCTGTGCCCCAGCGGCTCCAGCTCGGCACGAAGGGCGGTGAAGTTGTAGACCTCGCCGTTGTAGGCCATCACATAGCGGCCATCGGACGACGCCATCGGCTGGTGGCCCAGCGGGGACAGGTCGAGGATGCTCAGCCGACGGTGCGCCAGCGCGATGCCAGCCCCGGCATCGACCCAGCTGCCGCCATCATCCGGCCCGCGGTGGTGCAGCGCCTCGCCCATGGCCAGGACCTGCGCCTGCAGCACCTCGGCCGACGCCACCGGCGTCGGCAACAACATTCCCGCCAATCCACACATGCATCAGGGTTCCTGCGCCAGTTCAAGGGCGGCGCCAATCACTGCATTGTCGCTTGGAAGCCCGAACATTGCTGCCCCCGCCAGCGGGGTATAGGTATCGGCACCGCAGACCCGGCGCAGCGGCAGGTGGCCGAACCCGGCCTCGACCAGGGCGGTGACCACGCCCTCGCCCACCCCGCCGCTGTGGCGACCCTCGTCCAGCACCAGCACGCGCCGGGCGCTGGCCGCCTGGGCGGCGATGAAGCCGGCATCCAGCGGCACCAGCCAGCGCAGGTCGACCACCCTTACCTGCCAGCCCAGTTGCTGCTCGATCGCCCGCGCCGCACGCAGGGCCATCGGCACGCCGTTGCCGTAGGTGTAGATCACCAGGTCCCCGGCATCCGCCGCATAGACCCGGCCCTCGCCCAGCACCAGTGCCTGGCCCTGGGCCGGGTAGTCGAACAGCCACTGGCCATCGCCGGCTTGGTGCAGGTCCTTGCTCATGTACAGCGCGATCGGCTCCAGCAGCACCGTCACCCGCCCGTCCACCCGCGCCAGCGCAGCCAGCGTGCGCAGCATCATCACCGCATCGTCGCCACGCGACGGGCAGCCCACCACCAGGCCCGGGATGTCGCGCAGCGCGGTGATCGAGTTGTCATTGTGGAAGTGGCCGCCAAAGCCCTTCTGGTAGCCCAGCCCCGCCACCCGCACCAGCATCGGGTTGCGGTACTGGTCGTTGGAGAAGAACTGCAGCGAACAGGCTTCACCGCGCACCTGGTCAATGGCGTTGTGCAGGTAGGCCAGGTACTGGATCTCGGGGATCGGCAGCATGCCCATGTTGGCCAGGCCCTGCGCCATGCCCAGGATCATGGTCTCGTCCAGCAGCGTGTTGAACACCCGGCGCGGGCCGAAGCGGCGCAGCAGGTCCTTGCTGACGGTGTAGACGCCACCCTTCTGCGCCACGTCCTCGCCGAACAGCAGGCTCTGCGGATACTTCGCCAGCAGTTCCTGCAGGCCGTGATTGATCTGGACCGCCAGATGCCGCGGTGGCTGCCGCTCGGGCAGTGCCTCGGCGCCGCCATACAGGGCTTCGCGCGCCTCGGCGGGCACCGCGCGCCGCGCTTCGGCCTGTACGGCGGCCGGGGTATACGGTGCCAGCGGTGCCATCACCTCCTGCAGCGACTGCAGCTTGGCGCTGCCTTCGGCATCGGCGGCCGCCGCCATGCAGCGCGCGCGCATCGTCTCGTAGGCCACCTCGATGGCGGCTGCATCCATCCAGCCCGACTCCATCGCAATCTGCGCCGAGCGCAGCAACGGATCCTGCGCCTCGGCGGCACACAGCTCCGGCAGCGCGCGCCATTCCACCTCGAAGTCGGTGCCGGCGTGGCCCATCAGGCGCGTGGTGCGCAGGTGCAGGAAGGTCGGTCGCCGCGTGCGCCGGCAGTGCTGCACGGCCGCCTGCACCTGCGCATGGCCACTGGCCAGGTCGAGCCCGTCGGCGAAGAAGTAGTCCAGGCCCGGCTGGCGGCTGAAGCGCTCGGCAATCCAGCCCTCCGGCGTCTTCACCGAGATGCCCAGGCCGTTGTCCTCGCAGACGAACAGGATCGGCGCCGGAAGTTTCTGGTAGGCCGACCACATGGCGGTGTTGAACGCCGTCTGCGCGGTGGCATGGTTGGCCGATGCATCACCGAACGAGCACAGCACGATGCTGTCGGCCGGGATCGGCAACGGCTGGCCGAGCCGCTTGCCGCTCTCGATCGCAAGCGCGGTACCCAGCGCCTTCGGCAGGTGCGAGGCGATGGTCGAGGTCTGCGGCAGCACCCACAGCGGCTTGCTGCCCCATACCTTGTGACGACCCCCGCTGGCCGGATCCGCCGCGCTGGCGGCGAACGACAGCGCGGCATCGCGCAGCGGGTCGATGCCCGGCACCTGCCGCGAACGCTCGGCCATGAAAGCGCCGGAGCGATAGTGCAGGAATGCCGGATCGGTATGCCGGCAGGCCCGCGCCAGCAGCGCATTGCCTTCATGGCCGGAGGAACCGATGGTGTAGAAGACCTTGTTCTGCACGCGCAGCACGCGCGCCATCAGGTCCAGCTGGCGGCTGGCCAGCTGCGAGTCGAACAGCTCATCGAAGGCGGCGGCGCTGAGCGTACTGCCCGGCAGGATCGGCGCATCCGCTGCCGGCCGCGGACGCGGGGTGCCGCGCCAGCCACGCACCGCATCGAGGAAATTGACGTCGCACACTTCGGCGCGGTTGAGCACGCGCATGCGTGCGGGAATCGGATCTGGAACCACAGCGAACATCGAACACCCTCCGTGTCGTTGTCAGCAACCGTCGTACCTTTCGCAGGACTTCATTTTTCCCGGCCCGGGTGGCGAACCGTCATCGCGCGTCACGCCGCCTCGAAGCGCGCACGCACCTCGGCGGTCACCGCCGGCATCGGCAGGAAGCGGGGCTGTTCACGCACGCGCTGCAACCAGCCACGCACTTCCGGGAAGCGCTCCAGGCTGATGCCGCCCTCGCCTGCCACGTCGGTATAGGCGAACAGCGCGATGTCGGCGATGCCGTACTCGTTGCCGGTGAACCAGCGCGCCTGGCGCAGGTGCTGTTCCATCACCGCCAGCGCACTGGCAGCCCGCTCATGCAGCCGCGGCAGCTCGGCGCGGCGCGGCGAGTCGGGCGCGGTCCAGCCGCGGATGAACCGTGCCACCGCTACGCACGGTTCATGCGTGTACTGCTCGAAGAACATCCAGCTCAGTGCCTGTGCGCGCTCCCAGCCATCGCTGGGCAGGTACGGCGTGCCTTCGGCCAGCCAGAACAGGATCGCATTGGATTCGGTCAGCACGCGGCCGTCGTCGCGGACGATCAACGGCACCTTGGCGTTCGGGTTGAGCGCCAGGAATTCGGGGCTGTGGGTCTGGCCGTGGGCACTGTCCACCTCCACCCAGCGATAGCGGCTGCCGAGCTGCTCCAGCAGCAGGCGGACCTTGTGGCAATTGCCCGAGACCGACATGCCATGCACGGTCAGCGGGACGCGCTCTTCCACCATTGCCTGCTCCATCGGATCCGGCCGGCGGCCGGCTGCGTGCAGTCTGGCAAGCGCGCCGGTGAATGCCAAGCGCGGGTGCAGCATGGCGGTGCGGCCATGCCGGCGTGGCTCAACGCGTGCGCTGCCGCCACTGCTCGCGCGACTGCCCCCAGATCTGCATCGGCTTGTCGTTGTACGGCGGCGGCAGTTCACCCATGCGCAGCAGGCTGCTGCCCAGCTTGCGAGCGACCGCCCGCGAGTTTTCGTTGTTCTCGGCGATGGTGTGGATGACTTCATCCCAGCCCAGCACATCGAACGCCCAGTCGATCGCCGCGACCGCCGCTTCCGGCGCATAGCCCCTGCCCCAGCTGGCATGGCGGATGCCCCAGCCCACTTCGGTACCCGGCCAGTCCTGCGGTTGCCACGGCCCCATCCGTCCGATCCAGTCGCCACTGGATTTCTCGATCACACTGAACATCGAGAAGCCGAACAGCTGCCAGGCGCCCGCCAGGCTGCAGAAACCGCGCCAGGCCACCGAGGGTGCCTGCACCCCGCCCAGGGTGCGCATGGTTTCCTCGTCGGCGCAGAACGCCAGGTAGGGTTCGTAGTCCTCGCGCAGCAGCGGGCGCAGGATCAGGCGCTCGGTTTCCAGGCGCAGGTCGAAGATGCTCATGCCGACTCCATGTCGAGGGGAGTGCAGCATGATGGCCGATCCCGGACCGCGCGGGATGAATTGCAGCCCCCGCAACGAAACGGGCCGGCATGCGCCGGCCCGTTCGATACTGCGTGCTGCGACCGGTTTACTGGCGCGTGGCGGCGGTGGCACCAGCGGCGGCGGTCTGCGTGACCAGCTGGCCATCGACCACCGGCAGGCGATCGCTGGCCGGCTTGTTGTCCATGCGAACGGTCTTCTCGGCACCGTCGTAGCGGTAGGTCACGTTGTAGCCCTTGACCACATCGGTATTGCCCATGGCGATGCGGGTGCCCGGCTTGCTGGCCATGCGCATGGTGCCGGTGGTGCCGTCCTCGTTGCGGTAGGTCACGTTGTAGCCGGTGACACGGCTCGATTCGGACGTGGCGGTCTCGGTGTGGCACTGGCGCTCGGTGCGGTTGACCACGCGGCCACCGACATGGCGCTTGTCGATCTGGTTGCCGATGAAGCCGCCGGCCACGGCACCGGCAGCGGTCGCGGCCTTCTTGCCGTTGCCGCCACCGACCTGGTTGCCGAGCAGGCCACCGACCACGGCGCCGACCACGGTACCGCCGACGTTGCCGTCACGCTCCGGCAGGCGCTCCTGCACCGTCACGTCCTGGCAGACCTCATGCGGGGTCTGGGTGGTGGAGGTCTCGCGCACCGGATCGGTGCCGATCACGGTGGCGTAAGCCTTCTGCTTCTCGGTGATCGGGTCGACCTTCAGCACGTCGGCATACTCCAGGCCGCGCGGCGCGGACGGGTCAAGCTTGTCACCACGTGCACCGTCGTCAGCGGCATTGCCGTCGACCAGGCGTGATTCACCGTTGGGGGTTCCGGCGCTGATGGAATCGGGCGACTTGTCGCCGCTCTTCATGAAGGCGGCGGTGGCGATGCCACCGACCAGCAGCGCGCCCGCTGCGACCAGGACAGTTGTGGTTGTGCTTTTCATGACCTGCTCCTTGCGGACCATCCGCAACGTTCTCGGGGCAGATTGCAGCATGCGTAGCCTGAACGGAATCTCCACATTTCCTGCTCATTCCTGTAACCCATTCAGCATCGGGAAATGCTGGGCCCGTGGTAGCGTTTGCATGTTCCCCACGAGGATTCCCGCCATGGCCAACCCGATGCTGCTGCCGCTACTGCAATGGGCACGCCGGCTGCGCTACCCCACCCTGTTCAAGCTCACCGCCGGCCTGTTCGTGCTGACCTTGTTCATTCCCGACCCGATCCCGTTCGTCGACGAGCTGGTGCTGGGCTTCGGTACGCTGCTGCTGGCCAACTGGAAGAGCCGCAACGCCGCTACGCCACCGCCGCTGGAACAGCGTTGAGCCTGCTGGTCGACAGCCACTGCCATCTCGACGCGGGCGAGTTCGACACGGACCGCGCCGCGGTGATCGAGCGTGCGCAGGCGGCCGGCGTGCGCCTGCAGGTCGTGCCTGCCGTCACCGCGGCCAGCTGGCCGAAGCTGCGCGACGTCTGCCGGCAGGCGCCGGGGCTGTATCCGGCCTACGGCCTGCACCCGATGTTCCTTTCACAGCACCAGCCCGCCCACCTGGCGCAGCTGCGCCAGTGGATCGAGCGTGAACGCCCCTGTGCGATCGGCGAATGCGGCCTGGATTTCTTCGTCGAAGGCCTGGATGCCGAGGCCCAGCAGGCGTACTTCGTCGGCCAGCTGCAACTGGCCCGTGAGTTCGGGCTGCCGGTGATCGTGCATGCGCGGCGCGCGGTGGATGCGGTGATCGCTGCGATCCGCCGCATCGGCGGCCTGTCCGGCGTGGTGCACAGCTTCTCCGGCAGCCCGGAACAGGCCGCGCAGCTGCACACGCTCGGATTCCTGCTCGGCCTGGGTGGCCCGCTGACCTACGACCGTGCGCAGCGCCTGCAGCGGCTGGTCCGCACGATGCCGATCGAACAGCTGCTGCTGGAGACCGACGCACCGGACCAGCCCGACGCCGGCATCCGCGGGCAGCGCAACGAACCCTCACGGTTGGCGGCCATCGCCCGCCATGTGGCCAGCGTGCGCGGCATGGACGTAGAGGCCGTGGCGCAGGCCACGACCGGGAACGCGCGGCGGTTGTTCAACCTGCCGGCCATCTGAGGGTGGTGCCGGCCAGCGGCCGGCATCCGCGCTGATTCAATCATTGCGGGGTTGCCGGCCAGCGGCCGGCACTACCGACGATCAGGCGCCGGCTTCTGCCACCTCGGCCTTCACCCTCTTCGGCTCCAGCAGCATCTCCAGTGCCTTGCCTACCGCCGCGAACGCGAACGCGCCGGTGATGTGGGTCGCTGCGCCCAGGCCGGCGCCGCAATCCAGCTTCAATGCCGCATCGGCGCCCAGATTGGGGCGGATGCCACAGACGCTGCCATCGGCCTGCGGGTACTTCACGTTCTCCAGTGAATACACCGCCGGCACACCGAAGTAGCGCTTGGCATTCTTCGGGAAATTGAACTCGCTGCGCAGCTTCTTGCGGATCAGCGCCAGCATCGCGTCATGCTCGGTACGCGAGACATCACGGATGCGCACCAGGGTCGGGTCGGTACGCCCTCCGGCAGCACCCACCGTCAGCAGCGGCAGCTTGCGGCGGCGGCACCAGGCAATGGTCTCGACCTTGACACGGAAGCTGTCGCAGGCGTCGATCACCAGGTCGAAGCCGCGATCCAGCAGTTCGGCCATGTTGGATACGGTCAGGAACGCCTGCACCGCCTCGACGTCGATGTCCGGGTTGATCGCCCGGCAGCGCTCGGCCATCGCCTCGGCCTTGTTGCGGCCGTAGTTGCCTTCCATCGCCGGCAGCTGGCGGTTGGTGTTGGACACGCAGATGTCATCGGCATCGATCAGGGTCAGGTGGCCGACCGCCGAACGGGCCAGCGCTTCCACCACCCATGAGCCGACACCCCCCATGCCCACGACCGCCACGCGGCTGCCCTGCAGGCGCTCGAGCGCGCCCACGCCATACAGCCGTTCGATGCCGGCGAAGCGTTGTTTGACCTGTTCGTTCATCCGGCTATTTTAACGTGCAGGCACCGGCACCTGCAGCGCGCCGGCATCGAACCCACCGTTGCACGCCAGGAGAGCCCGCCATGAACGCCAGCCCGCCCCGCCGCCTGTCCAGCGCCCATCGCTACCTGTTCGTGTTGTGCCTGGGCGTGCTGATCGGCCTGATTGCCACGGTGATGGTCGGCCGAGCCCTGCAGGCCCGCCGCGATCCGTTCCCGGACAGCCTGATGCAGGTGATGCAACGGCAATCACAGCTGCTCCAGCAGGCCCAGCAGCAGAACCGCTGCAGCCTGGCCGACAGCGTGCCGCGCCTGCAGGCGATGCGACTGCTGTCGAACGACCTGGACCTGGCCTTTCCGGGATTGAAGGACAGTGCGCAGTTCCAGCAGCACGCCAGCCAGCTGCGCGGCCACCTCAACGGCGCGCTGGCCGCGCCGCCGAGCGATTGCAGGACCCTGGCCCAGGTCGTGGAGACCGTGCAGGCCGACTGCCGCGCCTGCCACCAGGACTTCCGCTGAAGCGCATTCATCCTGCAGCCGGGCAAGCCACGCATGGTTGGCACCTTGTTCACGTTCAAAAGGAGAGGATTCGTCCACCCTGCTGCATGACGCAGTACCACCCCAGACATCCGCCTTCACGGCCAGGAGACGCCCCATGAAGATCCAGCTCATTGCCGCCAGCGCCATCGCTACCCTTGCCCTGGCTGGCTGTGCCACCTCGCCCGGTTACGGTGGCGGCGGCTACAACAACGGCTACAACAATGGCGGCTACGGCAACAACGGCGGTTACAACCAGGGCCGCTGCGCCGACTGCGGCATCGTCACCCGCATCAATGTCGTACCGTCGGGCCGCACCGCGCCGAGCGCGACCGGCGCGATCCTGGGTGGCATCGTGGGCGCCGTGGCCGGCCATGAGATCTCCGACCACACCGGCGGCAGCCGCGGCAACAAGAACATCGCCGCCGCCGCAGGCGCGGTCGGTGGTGCGCTGGCCGGCAACCAGATCCAGAAGAACGTCACCAGCGACACCTACGACATCAGCGTGCGCATGGACGATGGCCGCACCATCGTGGTCAACCAGCGCGACCTCGGCGGCATCCGCGAGAACACCTACGTGCGCGTGGTCAACGGCAAGGTCATCCTGCGCTGACCTGCAACGGGCCGATGGCAAAGAAAAAGGCCCGCTTGCGCGGGCCTTTTTCATGTGACGGCATGCAGCGCGATCAGGTCGGCTGCACGGCATCGGCCTGCAGGCCCTTCTGGCCCTGCACGACGGTGAAGGTGACCTTCTGGCCTTCCTTCAGGCTCTTGAAGCCCTGGGTCTGGATGGCACGGAAGTGCACGAACACGTCTTCGCCGTTTTCACGGCTGATGAAGCCGAAGCCCTTTGCATCATTGAACCACTTGACGGTACCGGTCTCGCGATCAGACATCTCACTAACTCCCTGGTGACTCTCTCTTGTTGTTGGAAACGCCTGTTGGGCGGCTGACAAGCAAGGGGGAAGCGAGGTGCATCGATGCAGCGGATCGGGAAGATCTTGCTTCATCAGGCCACGATCCACGGTGACCTTGCCAAGCTCAGCGACTGCAACTTAACCCGCCCAAAACGAAAAAGCAACTGGCAAAATCTTTCACTGTCAACCCCAAATCGGCCACCATACGGGACAGCATGGGACTCTCATTCATCTTATATCTGCTAGCGGTCATTTTTGTCCTGGTCGGCATCGCCGGAATCATCCTGCCGGCCCTTCCCGGCATCCCGCTGGTGTTCATCGGGCTGCTGCTGGCCGCCTGGGCCGACGGCTTCGCCCATGTCGGCTGGCCAACCCTGGTCGCGCTGGGCGTACTGACCCTGCTCTCGCTGCTGGTGGACGTGCTGGCCACCGTGGTCGGGGCGCAGCGGGTCGGGGCCAGCCGCAAGGCGCTATGGGGCACCTTCGTCGGCAGCATCGTCGGCCTGTTCTTCATGCCGATCGGCCTGTTCGCCGGGCCGTTGCTCGGCGCCCTGCTCGGCGAGTACTGGCACACCCGCGAACTGGGACGCTCGACCAAGGTTGGCCTGGCCACCTGGCTGGGCATCCTGCTCGGCCTGGCCTTGAAGCTGGCGGTGGTGATCGCGATGCTGGGGCTGTTCGCCTTCGCCTGGTTCCTGTGACAGGTGCAGCCTTCACGCCATGCGCACGCGGTGGCCGTGCATAAACCGTGGGGGCTGGCCGCGATCCGGTACAGCCGCCACACTGTGCGATTCCCGTATTCATCGAAGGGCCTGCTGCAATGACCCTGTCTCCGCTGCTTCCCCGCCTCGCGCCGTTGGCGCTGGCCCTGGCCAGTGCCCCATTGGCCGCGCAGGAGTTCGTGCCCAGCACCGACACCTCGCCGGCCGCATGCGCGGCCATCACCACCGATGCCGCGCGCCTGGCCTGCTATGACCGGCTGTTCGCGCACACGCCCGAGGCCACGGCCGCGGCCGATGCCGCCGCCGCCGCTGCGGCGCAGGCCCGTCGTGAAGAGCGCCAGACCGCGCGCGTGAGCCAGGGCGAGGAGAAGCTGCGCGAGCGGGTCAGTGACCTGTTCCGCCCGGCCCCAGCCGACAGCGCGCTGGCCAATGCCGGCCGCGGCTCGCTGCTCGACAGTCGCTGGGAACTGGCCGAAGACTCCAAGCTGGGCCCGTTCCAGCTGCGCGCCTACAAGCCGGTCTACCTGCTGCCCGTGTTCTGGACCAGCAAGCGCAACACCATGCCGCACTCGCCGAACCCGGCCAACAGCGTGACCGAGCCGCAGGTGCTGGACAGTGCCGAGCTGAAGTTCCAGATCAGCTTCAAGACCAAGGTCGCCGAGAACCTGTTCGGCGACAACGGCGACATCTGGGCCGGCTATACCCAGAGTTCGCGCTGGCAGGCCTACAACGGCGAGGATTCGCGCCCGTTCCGCGAAACCAACTACGAGCCGGAAGTGATGATGGTGTTCCGCAACGGCTACTCGATCGGTGGCTGGCGCGGGCGCATGACCGGCATCGCGCTGAACCACCAGTCCAATGGCCGCGCCGATCCGCTGTCGCGCAGCTGGAACCGGGTGATGCTCAACATCGGCCTGGACCGCGAGAACTGGGCGCTGGTGCTGCGCCCGTGGTACCGCATTCCGGAAAGCCGCAGCGACGACAACAACCCGGACATCGAGGACTACATGGGCCGCGGTGACGCGACCCTGACCTGGAACCGCAACGGCCATGAGGTCTCGCTGATGGCGCGCCATTCGCTGCGCACCGGCAGCCGCTCGCACGGTGCGTTGCAGCTGGACTACGGCTTCCCGATCAGCAACCTGCTGCGTGGCCATGTGCAGGTGTTCGATGGCTATGGCGAAAGCCTGATCGACTACAACCACAAGGCCACCTATGTGGGCGTGGGCGTATCGCTGCTGGAGTGGTTCTGATGACGGTGACGATCTGGCACAACCCGGCCTGCAGCAATTCACGCGGCGCCCTGAAGCTGATCCGCGACGCCGGATTCGATCCGCGGGTGATCGACTACCTGGGTGCGCCCCCGGATGTGGCGACGCTGCGCCAGGTGCTGGCCGAATCCGGCTTGAGCGCGCGTGAGCTGGTACGCAGCAAGGAGGCGCAGTTCACCGAACTGGGCCTGGACGCGGCTGACGAGGCCACCCTGCTGGCGGCGATGGCCGAGCACCCGCGCCTGATCAACCGCCCGGTGGTGCGCACGCCCAAAGGCACCCGCCTGTGCCGCCCCCCGGAAACGGTGCTGGAAATCCTCTAACAAAAAGGGGACGGAGGGGATTAAGTCGTTTATGCATTTACGACTTAATCCCCTCCGTCCCCTTTTTGGGGTTACAGCCAGTCGGTGATGCCTTCGCGGCGGTAGACCTCGGCGAACGCCGGGCGCGCCTTCATCGAGGCGGCATGCGCCTTCAGCACGGGCCAAGTGTCGCTGGGGCGCGGCATGTTGCGCGACCAGCGCATCAGCATCACCAGCATGTAGTCGACCGCGCAGGGCGCTGCGCCCAGCAGGTACGGACCGTGCGCCTGCAGGTGCGTGGCTACGTGCTGCCAGGCCGCCTCCAGGCGCTGCCGCGCCATCCCGCGGCTGGCCTCCACATGGGCCTCGCCCGCCACTTCGTGCGGATAGAACCAGGCGCGGTAGGCCGGCTGCAGCGTATTGGCGCACCAGAACATCCAACGGTACGCATCACCGCGCTGCGGCGTACCCGCTGCCGGCAGCAGGCCGGCCTCGGGATGGCGGTCGGCCAGGTACAGCACGATCGCCGCCGCTTCGGTCAGGACCAGCCCATCGATCATCAGCGTCGGCACCACGCCGGCCGGGTTCAACGCCAGGTACGCGGCCGCCTTGTGTTCGCGCGCCTCGAAATCCAGCAGAACCAGATCATGCTCGATGCCAAGCTCGATCAGCAGCCAATGCACCACCAGGGCGGCAGTGCTGGTGGAACCATACAGCGTGGTGCTCATGCGACGGATCCTGTGCGGGTGGATCGGCCGATTATGCGCCTGTGCGCGGCACCGTGGCTCAGCCGCAGCTGCTCATGCAGGCATCACGGCGTTCACCACAGGACATCATCGGCGCGCGCATCGTGCAGTCATGCGCCTTCAGTTCGCAGGCACGGCGCAGCTCCGGATTGGCGATGTCCTTGCAGCGCCTGTCGGGCGCGGGCACTGCCTGCTGTTCACAGCTGAAGTGGCTGTTGACCGCACTGCCCTGCGCCATGCAGCTGCGATGGCTGGCCTGGCATTGCATGCGGCATTGCGCCGACGCGGAGAAATCCACGCCCGCATACGACGACGATGTGCTGCACCCTGCCAGCAACAGCAGGCCGGGCAGCAGCAGGCACAGCTTCCGGGGCATCGCACGTTCCTCCATCAGTACACGGGAATACCCGTGGCGCTGCGGACGTCATTCACCGTGCCGCCACAGGACAGCACGCACTGGGCATACGGGGCGCTGCATGACGCCGTGCTGGTTGCAGGTGCGCAGTAGTTGCCAGCACCGTTGCCACCTTCGCAGTTGTGCCGCTGCTTGTCATCGGCGATACCGCTGCAGCGGCTGATGACCCGGCTGTTCCCGCTTTCGCAGCTCTGCCGTTCCGATTCGGCGCGGGCGGTCGCCTGGAAACTGCACGTCGCCTTCTGGCTGTCGCAGACCGAGGTGCAGATCCTTCCCGCTTCGTGGGTGGGCGGCTCGACGAAATAGCGCGGCCCGCAGGCAGTACACGCCAGGGCGGCAACCAGCAGTACCGCAACACGCAACCCGATCAACACCATGGACTCCCTTCCAATGCGCACCTGCGCACGTTAGCAGAGCACAGCGCGCGCGTGCAGCGCCGCACACAACAACGGCGCCACAGGGGCGCCGTTGCCTGATCCGGAAGCGGAGGGAATTACTCCACCACCACCGGGATCTTGCCGATGCGCGCCTGCCATTCGCGCGGGCCGGTCTTGTGCACCGACTCACCCGTGGAATCGACCGCCACGGTCACCGGCATGTCCTGCACGGTGAATTCGTAGATCGCTTCCATGCCCAGGTCGGCGAAGCCGACGACCTTGGCCGCCTTGATCGCCTTGGACACCAGGTAGGCCGAGCCACCAACCGCCATCAGGTAGGCCGACTTGTGCTTCCTGATCGCCTCGATGGCGGCGGGGCCGCGCTCGGCCTTGCCGACCATGCCGAGCAGGCCGGTCTGCGCCAGCACCTGTTCGGTGAACTTGTCCATGCGGGTCGCAGTGGTCGGACCGGCCGGGCCCACTACTTCGTCGCGCACCGGATCGACCGGGCCGACGTAATAGATGAAACGGCCCTTCAGGTCGACCGGCAGCGCTTCGCCCTTGTTGAGCATATCGACCATGCGCTTGTGCGCGGCGTCGCGGCCGGTCAGCAGCTTGCCGTTGAGCAGCAGGGTCTGGCCCGGCTTCCAGCTGGCCACGTCTTCCGGGGTAATCGTATCCAGGTCCACGCGGGTACCCTTGGACGCGTCGTAGGTCAGCTTCGGCCAGTCTTCCAGCGACGGCGGGTCCAGCATCACCGGGCCGCTGCCATCCAGGGTGAAGTGCGCATGGCGGGTCGCTGCACAGTTCGGGATCATCGCCACCGGCAGGTTGGCCGCGTGGGTCGGGTAATCGTTGATCTTGATGTCCAGCACGGTGGTCAGGCCACCCAGGCCCTGCGCGCCGATACCCAGCGCGTTGACCTTCTCGTACAGCTCCAGGCGCAGCTCTTCGATGCGGTTGGACGCCCCGCGGGCCTGCAGCTCGGTGATGTCGATCGGCTCCATCAGCGCTTCCTTGGCCAGCAGCATCGCCTTCTCGGCGGTACCACCGATGCCGATGCCAAGCATGCCCGGCGGGCACCAGCCGGCGCCCATGGTCGGTACGGTCTTCAGCACCCAGTCGACGATCGAGTCGGACGGGTTGAGCATGGCGAACTTGGTCTTGGCTTCCGAGCCACCGCCCTTGGCGGCGACGATCACATCGACGGTGTTGCCCGGCACCACCTTGACGTTGACCACGCCGGGGGTGTTGTCCTTGGTATTGATGCGCTTGCCGGCCGGATCGGCCAGCACCGAGGCACGCAGCTTGTTGTCCGGGTGCATGTAGGCGCGGCGCACGCCTTCATTGGCCATGTCCTCGACGCCCATGGTGGCGTCGTCCCAACGCACGTCCATGCCGATTTCCAGGAACACGGTGACGATGCCGGTGTCCTGGCAGATCGGACGGTGGCCTTCGGCGCACATCCGCGAGTTGATCAGGATCTGGGCCATCGCTTCCTTCGCGGCCGGCGACTCCTCGCGCTCATAGGCGGCGGCAAGGTTCTTGATGTAGTCGACCGGGTGGTAGTACGAGATGTACTGCAGCGCGTCGGCGATGGACTGGATGAGGTCTTCCTGCTTGATCGATGTCACGGCTTGCTCGCTTGCTCGAGGCTGGCGGGGGGTAATCCGCCCATTTTACCCCCTCCCCCGGCCGCGGGGTGGTCCTGCCCGCCGCTGCCCGGCAATATCCACGCACGCCTCTGTCACGCGACGCCCCGCTGGCGCGTCCTGCCTGCATGAACACCGAAAACGCCTTCCAGACCCACCGACCGCGCCTGATGGCGCTGGCCTACCGCCTGCTCGGCAGCCGTGCCGACGCCGAAGACGTCGTCCAGGACGCCTGGCTGCGCTGGTCCGGCGCCGACCCGGCCAGCATCCGCGACGCCGAGGCATGGCTGATCACCGCCACCACCCGGCTCGGCCTGGACCGGCTGCGCGCCGCCAAGCGCGAGCGCATGCACTACGTCGGGCCATGGCTGGCTGAACCGCTGGCGGTCACCCTGGAACCCGATCCGGGCCCCGGCCCAGCGCAACTGCATGCACTGGCCGACGACGTCTCGGTGGCGTTCCTGACCCTGCTCGAACAGCTCGGCCCTGAAGAGCGCGCCGCGTTCCTGCTCAAGGAAGCCTTCGACCATGGCTATCGCGAGATTGCAGAACTGATCGGCCACAGCGAGGCCAACTGCCGGCAGCTGGTGCACCGCGCCCGGCAGCGCCTGCAGGCGGGGCGGCCACGCTTCAACGCCGATGCCGAGCAGCACCGGCAGCTGCTGGCGCGCTTCATGGAGGCCTCCCAACGCGGCGACAGCGAGGCGATACAGGCCCTGCTGCACAGCAATGCGCAGCTGGTGTCCGATGGTGGCGGGGTGGTTACCGCGGCCGTCCGCCCGCTGCGCGGCGCCGAACGCATCGGCCGCCTGTTCTGGGCCATCGCCCGCCGCGGCGCCGTGCACCCGGCGCAGCTGGGCTACGTCAATGGCGAGCCGGCGATCCTGCGCTTCGATGGCGATCGCCTGCACTCGGTCACCACCATCGACGTCGCCGACGGCCGCATCACCCAGGTGTACAGCGTGCTGAATCCGGAAAAACTGCCGGGGCATGTCACGAACGGAAACGGCACGGCGTCCTGGTAGTGAAAGGCGGCCATGCTGGCCGCCGTGGAGCCCACGATGTCCGACCATACCTCCCCCCGCGTCCCCTACACCCGCCTGGCCGCGGATGCCTTCAAGGGCCTGCTGGCCACCAGCAAGGCGGTGCATGACAGCTCGATCGACCCGGACCTGATGGAACTGGTGTTCCTGCGCGTCTCGCAGCTCAATGGCTGCGGCTACTGCATGGACATGCACGGTACCGCGCTGCGCAAGGGCGGTATCGAGCCGCGCAAGCTCGATACCCTGCCCGCTTGGCACGAAAGCCGCTTCTTCGATGCACGCGAACGTGCCGCGCTGGGCTGGGCCGAGGCGCTGACCCGCTTGACCGACGCGGCGCCGTCGCAGGCCGCGTTCGATGCGCTGGCGCCGCACTTCGACGAGAAGGGCATCAGCGACCTGAGCATGGGCATCGCGGTGATCAATGCCTGGAACCGACTGGGTGCAGGCCTGCTGCCGCCGCTGCCGTAAAGGGTTTTGGGCGGCCGGGCTGCCGCCCGCCACCCGCCCTCGACAGACTTCAACTGCTGTGGGTAGGTGTCGCCCTTGGTCGACACGGTGGATCCACGCCATGCGTGGATGTGGTGGGTCGGACCCCTTCGCATTGCGAAGGGCTCTGACCCGATCCGGGCTGATGGGGTCAGAGCCCTTTGCGGCGCAAAGGGATCTGACCCCGGCGCTGCCACACGGCTGCACTGACCCCATCTGCACGGATCAGGCGCGCACAATACGGGCATGCCTGCTCCCCCCACCGCTGGCGCCACCGCCGCGAAGAAACCCAGCCTGCGCCAGCGCTTCAGGGCCATGCGCAACCTGCCTCCGTTCCTGCGCATGGTCTGGCAGACCAGCCCCGTGCTGACCCTGGCCAGCCTGGGCCTGCGCCTGATCCGCGCCCTGCTGCCAGTGGCGATGCTGTATGTCGGCAAGCTGATCATCGACACGGCGCTGCGGCTGAGCCAGCACGAGGCCGGCTTCCCGCCACTCGGCGAAGCGCTGTCCAGTGGCCTGCTCAATCCATTGCTGGGCCTGCTGGCGCTGGAGTTCGGCCTGGCGATCGGCTCGGACCTGCTCGGCCGCCTGGTCAGCTACGCCGATGCACTGCTCTCGGAACTGTTCGCCAACGTCACCAGCATCCGCCTGATGGAACACGCGGCCACGCTGGACCTGGAGGACTTCGAAGACCCCGACCTGCAGGACAAGCTGGACCGCGCGCGGCGCCAGACCATGGGCCGGATGAACCTGATGAGCCAGCTGTTTGGCCAGGTACAGGACGCAATCACGGTGGCCAGCCTGGCCGTGGGCCTGCTGGTTTACGCGCCGTGGCTGATCCTGCTGCTGGCACTGGCGCTGGTGCCGGCCTTCATCGGCGAATCGCACTTCAACGCGGCCGGCTACAGCCTCAACTTCCAGTGGACACCCGAGCGCCGCCAGCTCGACTACCTGCGCCAGCTCGGGGCCAGCGTGGAAACCGCCAAGGAAGTGAAGATCTACAACCTGCACCGCTTCCTGGTGGAGCGCTACCGACGCCTGTCGGTGGCCCTGTTCCAGGCCAACCGTGCACTGGCGCGTCGCCGTGCGTTCTGGGGCACGCTGCTGGCCGCGCTGGGTACGCTGGGCTACTACACCGCCTACGCCTACATCGCCTGGCGCACGGTGCGCGGGGACTTCTCGATCGGCGACCTGACCTTCCTCGCCGGCAGCTTCCTGCGCCTGCGCCAGCTGCTGGAAGGCCTGCTGATCGGCTTCTCGCAGGTCGCCAGCCAGGCGCTGTACCTGGACGACCTGTTCTCGTTCTTCCAGATCCAGCCCGAGATCCATTCCCGCGAAGGCGCGGTACGCGTACCGCAACCGATCCGCCAGGGCTTCGTGTTCGAGAACGTCGGCTTCCGTTATCCGGATGCCGAGCAGTGGGCGGTGCGCCATCTCGATTTCCAGCTGCACGCCGGCGAAGTACTGGCCCTGGTCGGCGAAAACGGCGCCGGCAAGACCACCCTGGTGAAGCTGCTGGCGCGGCTGTACGAGCCGGACGAAGGACGCATCCTGCTGGATGGCCGCGACCTGCGCGACTATGACCTGGACGACCTGCGCGCCAACCTCGGGGTGATCTTCCAGGACTTCGTGCGCTACAACCTCAGTGCCGGCGAGAACATCGGGGTCGGCCAGGTCGAAGCCATGCACGACCAGGCCCGCATTGCCGACGCGGCGCGCCGCGGCATGGCCGAAGAGGTGATCGAGGCGCTGCCGGGCGGCTACGAGCAGCTGATCGGCCGCCGCTTCAAGCAGGGCGTGGACCTGTCCGGCGGCCAATGGCAGAAGATCGCCATCGCCCGCGCATGGATGCGCAATGCGCAGGTGATGATCCTGGATGAGCCAACCGCGGCGCTGGATGCGCGCAGTGAGTTCGAGGTGTTCCAGCGGTTCAGGGAACTGGCGGATAATCGAACGGCAGTATTGATTTCCCACCGTTTTTCCTCGGTACGCATGGCCGATCGCATCCTGGTGCTGGCCGATGGCCGGATCGAGGCCAGCGGCACCCACGCGCAGCTGATGGCGCAGGGCGGCCGCTATGCCGAGCTGTTCGAGCTGCAGGCGGCGGGTTATCGCTGAGAACGCCTCTCGTTCCGCCCAATGAGAACTTGTCTCATTTGAGATAGAATCCCCCCCGACGACTTTCGATAGATACGCCCATGTCCTCCGCTTTCGGCGCCGAAACGGTGCTTGAGGTCCGTCACTGGACCGATGCCTACTTCAGCTTCACCCTCACCCGCGACAGCGGCTTCCGCTTCGAGAACGGCCAGTTCGTGATGATCGGCCTGGAAACCGAGGCGCGGCCGCTGCTGCGCGCCTATTCCATCGCCAGCGCCAACTGGGAAGAGCACCTGGAGTTCTTCAGCATCAAGGTGCAGGACGGCCCGCTGACCTCGCGCCTGCAGCACATCAAGCCCGGCGACAAGGTGCTGGTCGGCAAGAAGCCCACCGGCACCCTGCTGATCAGCGACCTGCACCCGGGCAAGAACCTGTACCTGCTGGGCACCGGCACCGGCATGGCACCGTGGCTTTCGGTGATCAAGGACCCGGAAACCTACGAGCGCTTCGAGAAGGTGATCCTCTGCCATGGCGTGCGCTACGAAAAGGACCTGGCCTACCGCGATTACTTCGAGAAGGAACTGCGTGAGCACGAGTTCCTCGGCGAGATGATCGGCGACAAGCTGCTGTACTACCCGGCCGTCACCCGTGAACCGTTCGCCAATCAGGGCCGCCTGACCTCGCTGATGGAAAGCGGCGAGATGCAGCGCACCCTCGGCCTGCCGGAACTGAGCCCGGAGAACGACCGCGCGATGATCTGCGGCAGCCCGCAGATGCTGGCCGACCTGCGCAGCGTGCTGGATGCGCGTGGCTTCCAGGTCTCGCCGCGCATCGGCCAGCCGGGCCACTATGTGTTCGAGCGCGCCTTCGTCGAAAAGTAGACAGGGCGGTGGTGCCGGCCGCTGGCCGGCTCTGCACCCGACCTGTTGCATCCCCTGCACATTACCGGCATCGTCCGCCACACACGGGTCGATGGCCCTCCTGGGGAATACACGGATGATGAACACAGGGCTCCCGCAGCGGATGCGGGCCTGGGCAATGGCCGGCCTGCTGCTGGCGGCGGTTCCGGCAGGGGCGGCGCCACCCGCGCGTGGCGAGGTGCCGCCGCAGACGCTGGGCAACGACCGCAAGGGCAACCCGGTCAATCTGGCCGAGCAGCGCGGCAAGGTCGTGATCGTGACCTTCTGGGCCTCCTGGTGCGGGCCCTGCCGCAAGGAACTGCCGATCCTGGCCCATCTGCAGCAGGTGGTCGGCGAGGACGCACTGAAGGTCTATGCGGTCAACTGGGGCGAACCCCGACTGGAAGTCAGCCGCCTGATCCGCCAGCGTGACTGGCCGAAGCTGGAGTACCTGCATGATCCTGGCGGTGCGCTGGCCGAGCAGTTCGGCATCGTCGCCGTACCCCACATGTTCATCGTCGGCCGCGACGGCACCATCGCCCATGCCCATCGCGGCTACAGCGAGGCCAGCCTGCCGCGGATCATTCAACAGGTGATCGAAGCCCTTCCCGAAGAGGTCCGCAACCGCGAGGCCCGCACAACGGCACTGGGCCACTGAACGCTGTTCGTGGCCTCCAGCGCGAACCAGGGCGTGTTACAGCAGCGCTTCGATCTCGTCGCGCAGCTGCTCCGGCCTGGTGGTGGGCGCATGCCGCGACACCACCTGGCCCTGGCGGTTGACCAGGAACTTGCTGAAGTTCCACTTGATGCGGGCACTGCCGAGCAGGCCGCGCTTCTCACGTGTCATCCAGGCCCACAACGGGTCGGCACCCTCGCCATTGACCTCGATCTTCTCCGACAGCGGGAAGCTGACCGGATAGTCCAGCGAACAGAACTGGCGGATCTGCGCCGCGTCGCCCGGCTCCTGCGCGCCGAACTGGTTGCACGGGAAGCCGATCACCACCAGACCGCGCTCGCGGTAGTCCTGCCATAGCTGCTCCAGCCCGGTGTACTGCGGGGTGAAGCCACAGCGGCTGGCGACATTGACCAGCAGCAACGGGTGGCCCTGGTACCGGGCCAGCGCCTGCGGCTGGCCGTCGAGGTCACGGAAGCTGAAATCGTAGGCGGTGGTCATGGCGGCGGACCCTGGGCGGTAAGTGCATGGTACCCGGGCAGCCACCCGCGGGGATGACTCCAGCGTTCCGGGGCACCGGCAACATGCCTTTTGACACAAGTGCGGGCGCGGCCGGGCGGGTTACGCTCGGGCCCTTGTTTGCCTTACCGGAGCTTCTACCTTGACCACTCGCCTTGCCCTTGCCGTGGCCATGACCCTCGGCCTTGCCCTGCCCGCCTACTCGGCCGGCGCCGCCACCGCGGCCGCCAGCAGCACCGCCCAGCAGGCCAATCCGTTCTTCGCCGAAAGCCCGCTGCCGCTGCACTTCCCGCAGTTCGACAAGATCAAGGACAGCGACTTCGCCCCGGCCTTCGACGCCGGCATGGCGCAGCAGCTGAAGGAAGTGGAGGCGATCGCCAACAACAAGGCCAAGCCGACCTTCGACAACACCATCATCGCCCTGGAAAAGAGCGGTGACATCCTCGACCGCGCGACCACCGTGTTCTTCAGCCTGGTCGGCGCTGATACCAACGACACCCGCAAGAAGCTGCAGGCCGACTACTCGGCGAAGTTCGCTGCGCACAGCGATGCGATCGCGCTGAACGGCAAGCTGTTCGCGCGCATCCAGGCGCTGTACGACACCCGCAGCCAGCTGGGCCTGGACGCCGAAGGCGTGCGCCTGGTCGAGAAGTACTACGACAACTACGTGCGCGCCGGCGCCAAGCTGTCCGAGGCCGACAAGGCCAAGCTGAAGGAGATGAACGCCGAGCTGGCCAACCTGGGCACCAAGTTCAGCCAGAACGTGCAGTCGGAAGTGAACGCTTCGGCGATCACCGTCGACGACGTCAAGGAGCTGGCCGGCCTGTCCAAGGAGCAGATCGCCGCCGCCGCCGAAGCCGCCAAGGCCCGCGGTCTGGAAGGCAAGTACGTGATCACCCTGCTCAACACCACCGGCCAGCCGCCGCTGACCAACCTGGCCAACCGTGCCCTGCGCCAGAAGATCTACGAAGCCTCGGTCAGCCGTGGCAGCCGCGGCGGTGAATTCGACAACACCGCGCTGGTCTCGCGCATCATGCAGCTGCGCGCCGACAAGGCCAAGCTGATGGGCTTCCCGAACTTCGCCGCCTACAACCTGACCAACCAGACCGCCAAGACCCCCGAAGCGGTCAACGCGATGCTCGGCAAGCTGGCCCCGGCCGCCGTGGCCAACGCAAAGCGCGAAGCCGCCGACCTGCAGGCGATGATCGACAAGGAACAGAAGGCCGCGCGCAAGCCGACCTTCCAGCTGGAACCGTGGGACTGGGCCTTCTACAGCGAGAAGGTGCGCCAGGCCAAGTACAACTTCGACGAATCGCAGCTGAAGCCGTACTTCGAACTGAAGAACGTGCTGGAGAACGGCGTGTTCTACGCCGCCGGCCAGGAATTCGGCCTGACCTTCAAGCAGCGTACCGACCTGCCGGTCTACCACGATGACGTCACCGTCTACGACGTGTTCGACGCCGACGGCAGCCAGCTGGCGATCTTCATCTTCGACCCGTACGCGCGCGCCTCCAAGCGTGGCGGTGCATGGATGAACTCGTATGTCTCGCAGTCCAAGCTGACCGGCTTCAAGCCGGTGGTCGCCAACCACCTCAACATCCCGAAGCCGCCGGCCGGCCAGCCGACCCTGCTGACCTGGGACGAGGTGAACACCACCTTCCACGAGTTCGGCCACGCCCTGCACGGCATGTTCTCCAACGTGAAGTATCCGTACTTCTCGGGCACCTCGGTGCCGCGTGACTTCGTCGAGTTCCCCTCGCAGGTCAACGAGATGTGGTCGGACAACCCGGTCATCCTGAAGAACTACGCCAAGCACTACCAGAATGGCAGCGCGATGCCGCAGGCCCTGCTGGACAAGGTGAGCGCCGCGTCGAAGTTCAACCAGGGCTTCGCCACCACCGAGTACCTGGGTGCAGCGATGCTGGACCAGAACTGGCACCAGATCGGCCCGGACCAGGTGCCGGCCGCCAAGGATGTGATGGCCTTCGAGCGCGCTGCGCTGGAGAAGGACGGCATCTACTACGCGCCGGTGCCGCCGCGCTACAAGACCCCGTACTTCAGCCACATCATGGGCGGATACTCGGCCGGCTACTACGCCTACATCTGGTCGGAAGTGCTCGACGCCAACACCCAGAAGTGGTTCAAGGACAACGGCGGCCTGAGCCGCAAGAATGGCGACCACTTCCGTGCCACCCTGCTGTCCAAGGGCGGCAGCGTCGACGCGATGCAGCTGTTCCGCGATTTCGCCGGCCACGAGCCGCAGATCGAACCGCTGCTGGAAAAGCGTGGCCTGACCGGCGCCGGCAACTGATCGCCCGCACGCCAGGCTGAAACGAAAGCCGCCCGGGAGACCGGGCGGTTTTTTGTTGTGCAGGGCCCGCTGCCGGGCTCAGATCCCTTTCCTTTGGAAAGGGATCTGAGCCCACGGCACACCTACACCCCAAGCACGTAGAAGTGGACCAGTTCGGTGCCGATTACCGAGCCCTGGATCACATAGTGGATGTCCACGCCTTCGATCACCGGCAACCAACAACCGTCGGTCAACGAGGCAATGCAGTCATTCTCGGTCAAAGTCGGAACCGCACCATAGCGGGCGTAGATCAGCGGGGCCTGGTAGTTGTCACCATGCCCGGTCAATACCACCTGGCTGTGCCCACTGACGCCACCGGACACAGTGCCGTACAGCAGGTCGGACCTGTTCACCCACTGCCGGGTCATCACGTAGTCATCGCCGGAAGCCGACGCCAGGTCCCAGCGGAAGCAGGCATCAAAGGCGGCACCTTTGCAGCTGACCTGGTCACCGAATTGCGGAGTGAAGTTGTAGAAACCGTCGAACGCCTCGGTCGGGGTCAAAGCCGCCCCGGCGGCAATCAACCCTGCGGCGACTACGAAGGACTTCAGGGGTTGTGCAATGCACTTCATGGATCTGACTCACTCGAAAGGAAGGAGTGAAGCCGCGATGGCTTCGCCTTCCATTCAAGCCTTGCATCAGCCCAATCAGGGTTCCTCGCCGGCAATAGATGGCAATAAAGACATGGAATGTCGTATTGAAATCGATGCGGTGATCATCGCCCCTTCCCAGCAGGCAGATCACGTCAAGGCATCGGGGTCGGATCCCTTTCCAGGGGAAAGGGATCCGACCCCGATGACCTCATCTCGGCGCGATGTAGCCCCCCGGCACGCCCTCCGGCGACAGCACCAGCTGCCACAGCTGCGCATGCCGGCAACGGAAGGTCGCCATCGACCCGGCCAGGTAGAAGCGCCACATGCGGCGGAAATGTTCGTCGTAGCGCGCGTCCAGTCGTGGCCACGCCGCTTCCACGTTGCGCCGCCAGGCCTGCAGGGTCAGATCGTAGTCGGTGCCGAAGTTGTGCCAGTCCTCCAGCACGAAGCGCCCCTCGAACGCCCTGCTGATCTGCACGGCCGACGGCAGCATCGAATTGGGGAAGATATAGCGCGCGATCCAGGGGTCGGTGCGATGCCGCGAAACATTGGTGCCGATGCTGTGCAGCAGCAACAGGCCGCGCGGTGACAGGCAGCGCCGGGCCACTTCGAAGAACCTGGCGTAGTTCTTGTCACCGACATGCTCGAACATGCCGATCGAGAAGATCGCGTCGAACGGCTCATCCAGTTCGCGATAGTCCTGCAGGCGGATCTCGATCGGCAGCCCGGCGCAGCGTTCGCGGGCGAATTCGGCCTGCTCCTGCGAGATGGTCACGCCAACGCCGCTGACGCCATAACGCTCGGCGGCGAACTTCAGCGCTTCGCCCCAGCCACAGCCGATGTCCAGCACGCGCTGGCCCGGACGCAGGCCGAGCTTGCGGCAGACCAGGTCGAGCTTGGCTTCCTGTGCGGCGTCGAGATCACCGGCATCGCGCCAGTACCCGCAGCTGTAGACCAGGCGCTGACCGAGCATGGCCTGGTACAGGTCATTGCCAAGGTCGTAGTGGCGGCGACCGACCTCATAGCTGCCCTGCCCGGCCTGCAGGTTGAACAGGCGCGCCTTCAGCGCATCGGCCACCTCGCGCCAGCCATGCACCCGCTCGTCCAGGTGCGCCTGCATCAGGTGGACCAGGAAGTCGTCGAGGACGTTGGCATCCCACCAGCCGTCCATGTAGCTTTCGCCGAGGCCGAGCGAGCCGTGCGCCATGACCCGCGCGAAGAAGCGCGGGTCATGCACCTGGATATCCTGTGGCTGGGTACCGCCGATGCGGACCCCGGCTTCCTGCAGCAGGCCGGCGACCCGCTCCTGCAACCCTGTATCCACGCCACCTCCTCGACTGCGGTCAACCGCGTGCGAACAGCTCCACGTAGTCCTTGGCCACGTGCGGCAACAGCACTGCCGCCGGTACATCAGCGGTCTGCGTGCCGTCCGAGTATGGACCCACCTGGTACGGCGGGAAAACAAAGCGCAGCGCGGTGATCTGCCCCTTGTCGTCGGTCAGCGGCTGGAACTGGCTGAAGTTGTCGGCCTGCGGGCCGGTACCATCGGCGATCATGCGCGATGCGTTGCGCAGCGATTCCTGCAGCTGGGCCGGGTCCATGTCCTCGCCGCTCAGGCGGGTGGCCACGCGCTCGCGCAGCTGGTCGGCGACGAAGTCGCTGATTGCCTTCCAGCCCTTGGCGTCGGCCACCAGCTTTTCAGCGCTGAGCATCTGCTGGTGCTGCGGCAGCCACACGAAGCGCGCCACCAGCGGCTCGCCATGGGCGCCCCCGGTGTAGCGGCTGCCATCGGCACTGACCACCACCAGCTGCGGGGTATCCAGCAGCTTCTCGAAGCTCAGCGACAGCTCGTAAGGCATGGTCGGCTTGTCATTGCCGAGCCCGTCCAGCGCCTGCTGCAGGTCGCTGCGTGCGCTGGTTGCATAGTCCTGCAGTGCGCGCGCCAGGCCCGGGTAGCGGTCGATGCCGGCCGGATAGCTGATGCCCACCACTTCACGCTCGTTGTTCTCGATCACGTCGCGCAGGTCCAGCGGCGCTTCCGTGGCCGGCGTTTCACCTGCAGCGGTGGCCTCGGCGGCGGGTGCCGCGTCGGTCGCCGGTGCCGGCTCGCTCTCACGCTGGCAACCGGCCAGCAACAGCACGCCCACCACGCCGGCCAGCACGCTGCCGCGCAATGGCCGGTTGTTTCCAATCTTCATCGGGATCCCCTGTTCATGTTTGTACATCATCGCCTGCCATGGCTGAAGCGTCGCCCGCTGGCCTTCAGCCAACGAGCAGGTCGTGGTACTCCTCGTGCCGCTGCAGGAAGGCCTCGGCATACGAGCATGCCGGCACCACCTTGTACTTCTGCTCGCGGGCGAAGCGCAGCGCGACACGGGTCAGCTCGCCGGCGATGCCGCGGCCGGCGATCGGCTCGGGCACTTCGGTGTGCGTGATGACCATGCGCCTGCGCTTGATCTGGTAGTCGAGCACCGCCAGCTGTCCTCGCACACGGGCGGTGAAGCGGTGGTTGGCCAGGTCGTGTTCGACCTCGTAGGCCAGACCGGGGGGCGTGACCGAAGCCATGGAACTGTCTCCTGCGGCGACTGCGTGGATGGTGCGCAGCCGGGCGCCATGATCGCGTGAAGCCTGAACAGGGGCAAGTCCAGTCCATTCACGTCAGATTTCGACCCTCAAGCTGGAGGGCGGCCCGCCGCTATCGCCTACGGAGGGATACGGCCGGGCTGGCACGACCCTTGCGACCATTGATCATGCGCATCACCGCGGAGGCCCCGATGCACCCCAGCGATTCCCATTCCGATACCGACCGTGCCCTGCTGGAGGGCCTGCTGCAACTGGCGGTGGAAGGGCAGACCGAAGACCAGGATTTCCAGCGCATCGGCGAGGAAGTGTTCGCCCGCCTGCTGGACACCTACGGCCAGCAGACCCCGGCCTGAACCGGCCAGGGCCGCAGCGCCCGGGGCCGGATCCATGGGATCCGACCCCGCCCCCTGCTCAACCGCCGCCGAGGCGGAAGGTCGGGTTGGAGAGTTCGCGCAGGAAGTGCGTGAAGATGCTCGGCTGCATGGCCAGCATGAAGATCACGCCGAACGCCGCACCGGCCAGGTGCGCGCTGTGGTTGATGCGGTCGCCGCCGCGCTTGTCCATCCAGATGCTGTAGCCGACATAGAACGCGGCGTAGACGATGGCCGGCGCCGGGATGAAGAACACCAGGATGATCGACCACGGCTTGATCAGGATGAAGGCGAACAGCACCGCCGACACCGCCCCGGACGCACCGAGGCTGAGGTAGTTCGGGTTCTTCTGGTTCTTCAGGTAGCTGGGCAGGATCGAGACCAGCAGCGCACCGATGTAGAACGCCGGGTAGGTCAGGTAGCTGCCGGTCAGCTGCATCATCACGCTCTCGATGAATCCCCCGAAGAAGAACAGGGTGATCATGTTGAAGATCAGATGCGACCAGTCGGCGTGGATGAAGCCGTAGGTCACCAGCCGGTCGTACTGGCGATGGCGGTCCACGGCAGGCGGCCACAGGATCAGGCGGTCGGCCAGCTTGCGGTTGTTGAACGCCATCCACGACAGGAGGGCGGTGATGGCGATCAACAGCAGATTGACGGGGGTCATGTCAGGCTCAGGCGCTACGGTAGTTGTCGACCATACGATAGCGTTTCGCGTACCAACCGAAGGCCAACGCCGCGATGAAGGCGAACCCGGCGAAGAAGAACATCAGGAATGCCGCCTCACTCAGGCCTGTCCCGGCGATCTGCTGGGTCACCGTGTCGTTGCGCACCGCTGCGTTGGACAGCAGCACCCACAGGTTGCCGATGGTGGTGGTCAGGTTCCAGAAGCTCATCACCACGCCCTTCATCGCCTGCGGCGCCTGGCTGTAGGCGAACTCCAGGCCGGTGGCCGAGACCAGTACCTCACCGAAGGTCAGCAGCGCGTACGGCAGCACCTGCCAGAAGATCGACATGGCGTTGCCACCGTCCATCACCACCTGGATGCCACCCACCACAACCCAGGCCAGGCCGCTGAAGGCAATGCCGGCGGTCATGCGGCGCAGCGCGGTCGGCTCGAAACCGAAGCGGCGCAGTGCCGGGTACAGCACCAGGTTGTTGAACGGAATCAGGATCATCACCAGCAGCGGGTTCAGCGCCTGCATCTGCGAAGCGGTGAACCAGCTCGGCATCTGCATCTGCTGGCCCTGCAGGACCCAGGTCGATGCCTTCTGGTCGAACAGCGAGAAGAACGGCGTGGTCAGCGCGAAGATCACCAGCACGCGCAGCACCGAGCGCACGCCCTCCACGGCTTCAGCCGGGTGCTGGCCGCGGGCGCGGTCCAGCTGCAGCCAGGTGCCGCCGCCGATACCGGCCAGGATGGCCACCAGTGCCAGGCACAGGCAGATCACGATGCCCAGCGAACCGACCAGGCCGAACGAAGCCACCGCCAGCACCAGGCCGAGCACGGCAATCACCAGGCCCGGACGGCCCTGGCCGGCCACCCGCGCGGTCAGCGCGGTGCGCACCACGTTGGCGAACGAATGCGGGTCCTTCGGCGGCAGCGGCACCAGCACGTAGCGCTTGCGGCCCAGCCAGAACACGAAGGTGGCGATGAACATCAGGATGCCCGGAATGCCGAACGCCCACTGCGGCCCCCAGTTCTTCAGCGCCAGCGGAATCAGCAGCGAGGCGAACAGCGAGCCGAAGTTGATGATCCAGTAGAAGGCATCGAAGACGATCTTGGCCAGGTGCTTGTTGCTCTGGTCGAACTGGTCGCCCATGAACGATGCCACCAGCGGCTTGATGCCGCCGGCACCGAGCGCGATCAGGCCGAGACCGAGGAAGAAGCCTTCGCGGCTGTTCTCGAACAGTGCCAGGCACAGATGGCCGGCGCAGTAGACCAGGCTGAACCAGAGGATGGTGTGGTACTTGCCGAAGAATTTGTCGGCCAGCCAGCCACCGAGCAGCGGGAAGAAATACACGCCGATCATGAAGCTGTGCATGATGTCCTTGGCTTCACCGGCACGGCCCTCCGCAGTGATTTCCTGCAGCAGCAGCGAGGTGATCAGGAACTGCACCAGGATGTTGCGCATCCCGTAGAAGCTGAACCGTTCGCAGGCCTCATTGCCGATGATGTACGGAATCTGGCGCGGCATCTTTCCTTGGCCGGCGATGGGGGCGACTGCGTCGTGGCTCATCCTGTAAGGCATTCCTGCAAAACGAAAGGCGCAAGGTTACCGGAACCCGGGCGTGCGAAGCACGCTGCAGGGCTGCATGACAACGGTGCCAATCCATGGCAGGCAGTCCCGGCCGTGCCGGAAGTCACGGCACCTGCACGACAAAAGCGTAAACTTATCGTTATGCGCCCCCTCGCCCCCGCCCGCCTCCTGCTCAGCAGCCTCGCGCTGTTGCTGGCGTTGCAGGCGCAGGCACGGCCGCAGCCACCCGCCCTCGCCAGCAGCGAGGGCGAGCCGCGGCAACTGACCGTTGCCGCGCTGGAACTGCCCAGCCGCGACGATGCGCAATGGAAGCAGCGTCGCGAGCAGGTCGCGCAGCTGCTGACCGAGCTGCAGCCGGACGTGATCTCGGTCCAGCAGGTCCTGCAGCAACAGGGCCGCAATCCGGCCTGCTGGCTGGCCAGCCGGCTGCGCTACAGCTGCGACTTCGTCACCGCCGATCCGCCCAGCCAGCCGCTGCGGCATGGCAATGCGATGCTGACCCGGCTGCCGGTCAGCGAAGACGGCGTCACCCTGCTGCATCCGCCCGGCGTCTTCAGTGCGGCGGGCATGATGCGGCTGAAACTGGGCCAGGCGCTGGTCAACATCTACGTGGCGCGGTTGCGCCCGGATCCGGACGAGAGCATCGCCCGCCAGCACCAGACCAGCGACCTGATGACCTGGATCGGCGCCACCGCCGAAGGCATGCCCAGCCTGATCGCCGGCGACTTCTCGGCCAGCACCGTGGAACTGGTGCGCAGCACCCCCGGTTTCCAGCCTGCCCGGCGTAACCCTGGCGGGCGCCCGGAGCCCGCCGCCAGCGGCGGCGGCGCGAGCGGCCACGGCCTGGACGTGCTGTTCCAGGTCAAGCACTTCGGCGGGATCCGCCAGCAGCCGATCCTGCTGCCGGCCGACGGCGATCTGCCCGGCCTGCGCCTGGGGGTGATGGCGACCCTGCGCCTGCAGGGCGATACGGCCAGCACCGAATAGGCTCGGCAATGAATCCTGCAACAGAAAAGGCCGGGGTCTCCCCCGGCCTTTTCATCTCAACCCGTTACCGCGATCAGGCGATCGCTTCCTGGTAACGGCGCTCGACTTCATTCCAGTCGATGACGTTGAAGAACGCGCCGATGTATTCCGGGCGGCGGTTCTGGTACTTCAGGTAGTACGCGTGTTCCCACACGTCCAGGCCGAGGATGGGGGTGTTGCCTTCCATCAGCGGGCTGTCCTGGTTGCCGGTGCTCTCGACCACGACCTTCTTGTCCGGGGTCACGCTCAGCCACGCCCAGCCGCTGCCGAAACGGGTCAGCGCAGCCTTGGTGAAGGCGTCCTTGAACTTGTCGAAACCGCCCAGGTCCTTGTCGATGGCCTTGGCCACGTCGCCCACCGGGTTGCCGCCCGCGTTCGGCGCCATCACGGTCCAGAACAGCGAGTGGTTGGCGTGGCCACCGCCGTTGTTGCGCACCGGGCCCTGCAGGTTCTCCGGCAGCGACTTGAGCTTCTTCACCAGCTCTTCGACCGGCAGGTCAGCGTACTCGGTGCCTTCCAGCGCCGCGTTGACGTTGTTGATGTAGGTCTGGTGATGCTTGGTGTGGTGGATTTCCATCGTCGCCGCATCGATATGCGGTTCCAGCGCGTCGTAGGCGTAGGACAGCTTGGGCAGGGTGTAGGCCATGATGCATCTCCTGATTGCGAGGGCACCCGACGGTGTCGGGCGGTGCGCGGTGAATGATGGGGACAGACCGCAAGATTACCAAGGGGGATGTAAAGGAAATTGCGTCCTGCCGGTGAGCACGCCGGCAATTGTTACGCAGCGGTGACGCAGCCCCTCCTCATGCGCCGTGCAGCGCGCAGGCGCTACAGTGCGCGCACCACCCTCGCCCACGCCTGCCCATGCGCAACCCCCGGCTGCTGCTCACCGCCATCGCCCTGCTGTTGCTCGGCCTGGTCGTCAACCACTTCATGCAGCGCCCGCCGGCGCCGCAGTTCGCCCCGGACCTGCAGGGCGCCACCGCAGCGCGCGCGCCGACCGCCCCAGCCACCGGCAGGGACAATGCGCTGCCGGGCTTCCTGCCGGCCGACGCGCGCCAGACCATCGCCCTGATCCAGCGTGGCGGGCCGTTCCCGCACCGCCAGGACGGCAGCACCTTCGGCAACCGCGAGCAGCAACTGCCGCAGCGCGCGCGCGGCTACTACCGCGAGTACACGGTCGACACCCCTGGCGCCCGCACCCGCGGAACGCGCCGCATCGTCACCGGCGGCGACCCGCCGGAGGCGTGGTACTACACCGACGACCATTACCAATCATTCCGCAGCTTCACCGTACCGGCCCAGGGAGCGCAGTGATGAGCCACGATGATTTCGGCCTCGGCCTGCATGACATCAACAACGCCGGCGTCTACGCCATCGACAGCGATGACATCGGCGCACTGGCTGCGGCGATGCGCGATGCCGGCCTCAAGGTGATCCGCATCGACCTGCAGGGCGTGGCGGACAAGCGCACGCTGCTGGCCCGGCTGGCCGCGCAGCTGGATTTTCCTGCGGGCTTCGGCGGCAACTGGGATGCGCTGTCGGACAACCTGCGCGACCTGCAGTGGTTGCCGGCCAATGGTTATGCGCTGTTCCTGGCCGACGTGGACGCGCTGCGTGCCGGCAGCCAGAAGGACTTCGACACGCTGCTGGACGTGATGGACGAGACCAGCCGCGACTGGGTTGGCCGCGACGTGCCGTTCTGGGTGTTCCTGTCGCAGAGCGCGTGAGGCCAATCCCCGGGTAGAGGCCGCCCCTGGTCGGCGCTCGTGCCAACCGGGGTTGGCATCCACCAGAACGTGCCAGCACGTCTGTTGCATCCTGCGATGGCAGCCGCTAGCGGCTGCCGTTGTCTTCCTGCAGCTCTTTCTTGAACGGGATGTCCGGCGGCGGCCGCGCCACTGCCGGCTGGTCCTGCATGTTCGGATTGGTCAGGCCGCAGCCGCCGCCGGCCTGCAGGATCGAGATCACGCAGGAGATCTTCGAGCGCGTCCCCGGCAACGGGATCTCCATCGACTTGATGCCCTTGCGCACCCACTCGGCCAGCAGCGATTCCTGCGGCACCCAGTACTTGTCGAACGAGGTTGGCGTGTAGTCGTACGGCGGGCGCTTCAGCCAGGTGCCGGACTGGGCGATGCGCTCCTTGCTCCAGCCATCGTTGGCCCCCCCGGGCGCGCCGCGCTCGGCGTGACCGCTGCCTTCCTGCCCGGGCACGCGCACGCTGCCATCGGCATTGAACAGGCCATCGCCCTTGCCGGACGTGCTGGCCTGGCGGGCGCCACTGCTGGCACCGTCACGGTTGCGACTCGAGGCCCCCCAGTCATCCCCCTTGGCCGGCGTGGCCCAGTTGCCGGGGTCCGGCGCCGGCCGCGCGCCGGCCTGGGCCGGTGTGGTGGCGGGTGCAGACGCGTGCGCGCTGCTGCTGGCCTGCGCCGCACTGCCGCTGGACGTTGAAGCCGCCGCCACCGGAGCCGAGGCCACTTCGCGTTCGCGCACCTGCACATCGCGGCCCGCAGGTGCATGCACGGCGGGTTCGCGGCCGGCCACGCTCGCCATCCGCACCTGCGGATCAACCACCGCCTGCACTTCGCGCTCGCGGACCTGCACATCCCGTTGCGCAACGCGCACCGGCACATCGGCCGTGCGCAGCGGCTGTGGCACCACCGGTGCGTCCACCGTACTGACTTCGCGTTCCTGCACCTGGATATCGCGCACCTGCGGCGTCCGCACGGCGACGCTTGGCGCATGCACCGCCACCGGCGCGGGCGGTGCCTGTACCGGCTGCACACTGCGCTCGCGCACGGCGAGGGGGGTGTCGCGCGGCACGATGCTCACTTCGGTGCGCGGCACGCTGACCGGAGGCACCACGAAATCGGTGCTGGCCTCGGCCACCTCGGTGGCCTGCACCGGAGACGGCGGCGGCGCCGCGACCGGAGCGGGCTCGGTTTCAGAGGGCGGCGCCGGCACGCTGGCCGTTGGCACGGGCACCGGCGCAGCTGCAGGCGCCGACGCTGCAGCAGGTCGCGGCTCGGGTGCGCTGGCCGCGCCCGCCGCCCTGCCGGCCGCCACCTGTCCGGCGGCTGCCGCTGCCGCCGCGGCATCCGCACCGGGCTGGTCGCCGCCACCTTCCTGGCTCGCGCGGCCGACGAATTCGACCTGCACGCGCTCGCCTTCGGCCCCCTCTTCTTCCGGGGCCGTGGTGCGGATCACCGCCACCCACAGCAGCAGCACGAAGAACAGCAGGTGCAGCAGCGCACTGGCCAGTGCCGAGGTCCAGCGCATCCAGCGCTGGTCGCGCGGCGCCGCATCCCAGTCCTGCCAGAACAGCCGGCGCAGCGCCTGCCAGGCAGGCAGCTGTGGCGACCGCCCCGGCGGCCCGGGCAGCGGACGCGGCAGCAGCACCGCGATCACCTCGCGGGCGTGCAACGAAGGCGGCAACGGGCCGAGCGAACGCAGCCACAGCGCCCAGCCATAGGGCAGGCGGGTGGTCTTTTCGAGGACGGAACGCGGCTGCTGGCGTGCCAGCAGCAGGTCGATGAGATGCTCGGCCCGGGTCAGAGGCACGCGTCAGCGATCAGGCGGCGTTGCCGCGAGGAATGTACGGCGCATGGCCACTATCGTGATCGGTGGCGTCGCGTACCGCGGTCACCCCCGGCACGCGGCCCATCAGGGTCTTCTCGATGCCCTGCTTGAGGGTCACGTCGGCCATGCCACAGCCCTGGCAACCGCCACCGAAGCGCAGCAGCACCACGCCTTCAGCCGAGACTTCCTGCACGGCCACCTTGCCGCCATGCGAGGCCAGCTGCGGATTGATTTCGTTTTCCACCACCCAGTGCACGCGCTCCACCAGCGAGGCGGCATCGCCGGGCGCTTCGCCCTTGATCCGCGGCGCCTTGATGGTCAGCTGCTGGGCACCGGCGGTCCCGGCAACGATGTCGATCTCGGCGCCGTCGAGCCAGCCGACGCTGCTCGCATCGACATAGAGGGTGAAGCCATCGCAATCCACCGCCCACTCGTCACCGAGCAGGTCGCTGGGCTCGGCGAACTCCAGCCGGGCGTCGGCGCGCGGGGTACCGGGATCGACCGCACTCAGGCGCACGCCCATGCCGGGCACGCCCTCGCGTTCGATCAGCTTGCGGAAATGGGTCTGGGCAGTGTCGGAGATCTGGATCATCAGGCTATTCTAGCCAAGTAAGCGTCAGCCGCTCATTCGGTTTATACACCGTCCGGCGCATTGTTCAGTCAACACGAGGTGGAGATTCCCATGGCCGACCTGATTCCACTGGCCCAGGCCCGTTGCGTGCCGCGCAAAGGCAGCGACCACAAGCTCGGCGAAGCCCGCCTGGCCGAGCTGCTGCCGCAGATTCCCGGCTGGGAGCTGAGCGAGGGCGGCCAGGCCCTGCTGCGCACCTTCCGCTTCAAGGATTACTACGCCACCATGGCCTTCGTGAACGCACTGGCCTGGATCGCCCACCGTGAGGACCACCATCCGGACCTCGGCGTGCATTACGACCGCGCGGTCGTGCGCTATTCCACCCACGACGTGGGCGGCCTGAGCGAGAACGACTTCATCTGCGCGGCAAAGACTTCGGCCCTGACGGAGCAACTGCCATGAACGTACGTTTGCTGAGCCTGTCCCTGATCGCTGCGACCGGCCTGGCCGGCTGTGGCTCATCCGAACCGCCGGCACCGCCGCCGCCGGCGCCGACCGAAGTCGCCGCGGTGAAGACACCGCCGCCGCAGTACCCGCTTGAACTGGCCTGCATGGGCGTGGGCGGTACCAGCACGTTCAAGGTCACCATCGGCACCGACGGCAAGCCGAGCGAGGTCGCCCTGCTGACCGGCGCCGGCAACCCGCAGCTGGACGAGCTGGCCAAGACCGCCGTGCAGGGCTGGCAGTTCAACGCGGCCACCCGCAATGGCCAGCCGGTGCCGGCCACCATCCAGGTCCCGGTCAGCTTCAACCCGCCGCAGCCGAAGCCGGACCAGTGCTTCGCCATCGAAGAGCGCCTGCGCCGCGGCGGCTGATCGGCCGCACCTCGACGAGGCCAGCCGACGCCCGCCTCGCCCTTGCCGCCCCGGCCCAGTCCGGGGCGGTTGTCTGTTGACCAGGACCGCGTCGGTAGATGCTGCAGATTCCCCCCGAAAACGTCTGGATCGCACTGGCGGTCACCCTCGCGGCCGGCCTCGCCACCGCCATCGGCAGCCTGCTCGTACTGTTCTCGCGCCGGCCCAATCCCCGCCTGCTGGCGTTCGGCCTGGCCTTCGCCGGCGGCGCGATGGTCTATGTCTCGCTGTCGGAGATCCTCAACAAGTCCATCGCCTCGTTCGCGCTGGCCTATGGCGAGCGCACCGGCTTCACCTACGGCACCCTGGCCTTCCTGCTGGGGGTGATCGTGATCGTGCTGATCGACCACTTCATCCCCAACCCGCATGACAGCCTGGACAAGCAGGACCCCGCGTTCCGCGAGAACAGCCGCGAATACCTGAAGCGGGTCGCGCTGCTGACCTCGATCGCGATCACCGCGCACAATTTCCCGGAAGGCCTGGCAACCTTCTTCGCCACACTGGAAAGCCCGTCGGTGGGCATGCCACTGGCGTTCGCCATTGCCATCCACAACATTCCCGAGGGCATCGCGATCGCGGTGCCGGTGTACTTCGCCACCCAGAACAAGGCCTATGCCTTTACCGCCAGCCTGCTGTCGGGCCTGGCCGAGCCGGTCGGCGCAGCGATCGGCTATGTGCTGCTGTCGGGGTCACTGTCGCACGCAACCTTCGGCTGGGTATTCGGGCTGATCGCCGGCGTGATGGTGTTCCTGGCCCTGGATGAATTGCTGCCGGCGGCCAAGCGCTACGCCAAGGGCCACGAGACCGTGTACGGGCTGGTGGCGGGCATGGGAACGCTGGCGATCAGCCTGGTGCTGTTCAAGTGGTGAAGGGCCTGCGCCACGCCCTGTAGAGCCGAGCCTGCGCTCGGCTGATAGGCCCGACAGCCGGGCATGGGCTCGGCTCTGCAACGGAAGCGCCGGACAGCACCCGGCGCCACCTTCAGCGGAGCCGGTCCAGCGCCTCGACCAGCTCATCGGCCAGCGGTGCGTTCAGCACGTACGGGGTCTTGCCTGCGTCCAGCGCGAACTCCAGCGAGGCGGCGTGCAGGAACAGGCGTTTCAGCCCGATCTGCTCACGAAGCCGCTTGTTGACTGCCGGATCGCCGTACTTGTCGTCACCCGCCACCGGGTGTCCCAGATGCTGGGCGTGTACGCGGATCTGGTGGGTGCGGCCGGTTTCGATGCGTACCTCGCAGTACGAATGGCCGCCGCGCCGCTCCAGCACCCTGAAGTGGCTGATCGATTCCTTGCCGATCGCATTGACCTGCACGTGGCGCTCGCCGCCCTGGCGCAGGCCCACGTGCAGCGGCGCGTCGACCGTCATCACGCCATCGGGCATGCGCCCGGCCAGCAGGGTCAGGTAGCGCTTGCGGATGCCCGCGCCGTGGTCTTCACGCAGCAGCGCCTGCAGCTCACTCAGCGCCGAACGCTTCTTGGCCACGATCAACAGGCCGGACGTATCGCGATCCAGCCGGTGCACCAGCTCCAGGGTCTGGCCCGGACGCAGTGCGCGCAGCGTCTCGATGGCGCCGAAGCTGATGCCGCTGCCACCATGGCTGGCCACGCCGGAAGGCTTGTTCAGGGCCAGCAGGCGTGCGTCCTCGAAGACGATGGCCTGTTCCAGGCGGCGCATGAACGCCTCCGGGGGACCGGCCTTGTCTCCTTCCTCACTGAGACGAACCGGCGGCACGCGCACCTCATCGCCCGCTTCCAGCTTGCGCTCGGCCTTGGCGCGGCCACCATTCACCCGCACCTGGCCGCTGCGCACCAGCTTGTAGACCAGGCTGCGCGGGGCCCCTTTCAGCTGGCCGAGCAGGAAGTTGTCCAGGCGCTGGCCGGCGCGGTCGGCGGGAACGGTGATCATGCGCACGGAAGGCTTGTCGCCAGCGGGCTTGGTGGGGTCTTGGGCGGTCATCAGGCTGTTTATTCTGTTACACTCGGGCGGCGAGATAAGGGATTGATTTCGTTGGAAGTTACTCAGGGCCAGAAGCCCAGCTTCCGACGAATCCGGCACAGTGCGCGACCACCGCCCGCGGGGCGGCCATGTTAGCGGCTCACCGGCCTTCCCGGCCATCGCCGGATGCCTGACACGCAACCGTGCTGAACATGTCCCGCGTGGCGCTCCAGCCTGGCTGACAGCTGCCTGCGGCCCTGCAACACCCAAAACCCATAAGAGTGAAGCGCTCCCGCGGCCTGCCGTGGTGTCATAGCGCTGGAAACCCAAGCCGCCCTCCCCGCGCTTGCGCGAATGGGCGGCGAGCCGTATCCAGAGGCGAAACCCCATGGCGTTCCGCGCGGTAGCCGCTTGCGAGGAACGCAACAATGAAGCGAATGCTGATCAACGCCACGCAGGCTGAAGAGCTGCGTGTTGCCATCGTGGATGGCCAGTCGTTGTATGACATCGACATCGAACAGCCGTCGAAGGAACAGAAGAAGTCCAACATCTACAAGGGCCGGATCTTCCGCATCGAGCCCTCGCTGGAAGCGGCCTTCGTCGAATACGGTGGTGGCCGCCATGGCTTCCTGCCGCTGAAGGAAATCTCCCGCGACTACTTCCAGGCCGGTGTCGACCACAACAAGGCCGGCATCCGTGAGCTGCTCAGGGAAGGCCAGGAAATCGTCGTCCAGGTCGACAAGGAAGAGCGCGGCAACAAGGGCGCTGCCCTGACCACGTTCATCTCGCTGGCCGGCCGCTACATGGTGCTGATGCCGAACTCGCCGAGCGCGGGCGGTGTCTCCCGCCGCATCGAAGGCGAAGACCGGGCGGCACTGAAGGACGCCCTGGACAAGCTGAACATCCCCGACGACATGGGCGTGATCATCCGCACCGCCGGCGTCGGCCGCGATGCCGAAGAGCTGCAGTGGGATCTGGACTACCTGCTCAACGTCTGGCGTGCCATCGCCGAAGCGGCGCTGAGCAAGCCGGCCCCGTTCCTGATCTACCAGGAATCGCGCCTGATCGTGCGCGCCCTGCGTGACTACCTGCGCGCCGACATCGGCGAGATCCTGGTGGACACCGAGGAGATGTACGAGCACGCCCGCGAGTTCATGCAGCAGGTGATGCCGCAGACCCTGCGCAAGCTCAAGCATTACAAGGACGACATCCCGCTGTTCAACCGCTTCCAGATCGAATCGCAGATCGAAGGCGCCTACGAGCGCAACGTGCGCCTGCCGTCGGGCGGCTCGATCGTGGTCGACCAGACCGAAGCGCTGACCGCGGTCGACGTGAACTCCTCGCGCGCCACCAAGGGCAGCGACATCGAGGACACCGCGTTCCAGACCAACCTGGAGGCCGCCGAGGAAGTGGCCCGCCAGCTGCGCCTGCGTGACCTGGGCGGCCTGGTGGTGATCGACTTCATCGACATGGCCTCCAACAAGCACCAGCGCGAGGTCGAGAACCGCCTGGCGAACGCGCTGAAGTACGACCGTGCGCGCGTGCAGGTCGGCCGCATCTCGCGCTTCGGCCTGCTGGAAATGAGCCGCCAGCGCCTGCGTCCGAGCCTGGGCGAATCCAGCCAGATCGTCTGCCCGCGTTGCGACGGTCACGGCCGCATGCGCAGCGTCGAATCGCTGTCGCTCTCGATCATCCGCGTTGCCGAAGAGCATGCGATGAAGGAGAACACCGGACAGGTGCTGGTGCAGGCCCCGGTGGAGATCGCCAATTACCTGCTGAACGAAAAGCGCAGCGCCCTGCGTGAGATCGAACAGCGCCACGAAGCGCCGATCGTGATCGTCGCCGACGAGCAGCTGCACACCCCGCACTACACCGTGACCCGCCTGCGCGAGAACGAGCTGGGTGAAGAGAGCAACAAGCCCAGCTACCAGCGCGGCACCCCGCGCAAGCTGCCGGTGCATGCACTGACCAAGGGCCAGCTGAACATCCCGCCGCCGGCGGTGACCCAGGTCAAGCACACCTCCCCCGCCCCGGTGCGCGAGGAAGCGGAGCCGGCCGCAGCCGCTCCGGCTCCGGTCGTTGCAGCGCCGGTGGCCGCAGCCCCGAGCGGCGGCGTGATCGGTTGGCTGAAGCGCGTGTTCGGTGGCGAACCGGCACCGGCACCGGCACCGGCAGCTCCCGCTGCCCGCCAGCCGCAGGACGGTGGCCGCAAGGACCGCAACAAGGATCGCAACAAGGACCGCAAGGACCGTCGCGACGACACCCGTGGCAACGCTGGCAATGGCAACGCCCAGCCGCAGAAGGACGGCGGCAACCGCAAGGACCGCGGTGAGCAGCGCAAGGATGGCCGCAACGGCAACAACGGCAATGCCCAGCAGCAGCCGCAGCAGGGCAAGCAGAAGGATGCGCAGCAGAAGGATGGCCAGCAGCAGCCGCAGCAGAACAAGCCGCGCAACGAGCAGCAGGGCCAGAACCCGCAGCAGCAGCCGAAGCTGAAGCAGCCCAAGCAGCCGCGCCCGCAGCAGGACGGCGACAAGCCGGCCGAGAAGCCGCAGCGCAACGCCGCCGAAGCCCCGGCCGAAGCCGTGACCGCCGCTGCGGCCGTGGCGGCTACCGCGGTCGCCGCCAATGCGGTGACCGCGCAGGAAGCCACCGCACCGGCAGCTCCGGTTGCCGTGGCTCCGGCTGAGGCCGCAGCACCGCTCGACGCCGTTGCCAATGCCGGCAACGAAGCCGAGGCGGGTGTCGTGGCCGCTGAAGAGGCTGCAACCGACGCCAACGGTGATCAGGCTGGCGAAGGCGCAACCCGCCGTCGTCGTGGCCGCCGTGGTGGCCGTCGTCGTCGTCGCGGTGGCGCCGAGAACGCCACTGGCAGCGACGCGCTGGGCGATGACCAGGACGACGGTGACGAAGGCGATGACGCCGAAGGCGCCGAATCCAACCTCGACAGCACCGCTGGAAACGCTGCGGTCAGCGCTGCACAGCCGGCCCGTTCGCAGCCGGAGTTCGACTTCGACGACGAAGCCGAGCCGGCCGCTGGCGAGAACAGCAAGCCGGTCCGCGCCGCCGCTGCGGCGGTCGCCGCGCCGGTCGCAGTGGTGAGCAGCACCGTGGTCGACGCTACCGCACCGGTCGTGGAGGAAGCGCAGGCTCCGGTGGACGCTGCAGCCAAGGCCGAAGCCGTGTCCTCGCCGGTGCAGACCAGCATGCTCGACGCCATCGATGCCGCGACCCCGGCCCAGCCGGTGGCCGTTGCGGCCCCCGTGGTTGAAGCGAAGCCGGTTGCCACCGAGGCCGCACCTGTTGTGGAATCGAAGCCGGCCGTGGTTGAGGCGGCTCCGGTGGTCGAGGCGAAGCCGGTCGTGGCCGAAGCTGCACCGGTCGCGGAATCGAAGCCGGTCGTGGCTGAGGCGGCTCCGGTGGTCGAGGCGAAGCCGGTTGTGGCCGAAGCTGCACCGGTGGTGGAATCGAAGCCGGTCGTGGCTGAGGCGGCGCCGGTGGTCGAGGCGGCTCCGCTGGCTGAAGTGAAGCCGGTCGTTGAAACCGCGCCGATCGTCGAACAGCCGGTCGCCCCGCTGGCGGTGGAAGCCGCGCCGGTGGAAGCCGCTGCACCGGTCGCCGAGGCGGTGGTGACGCCGTCGATCGCGCCGATCGCCGATGGCCATGCCGATGCCGCCGCACAGGCAGCCGAAGCCAAGGCCGACGAAGAAGACGAAGAGGCTGCCAAGCGCACGCCGCCGGCCAACTGACCGGCCTTCGCAACGGCAGTAACACGCGGCGGGGATCGATGATCCCCGCCGTTTTTGCATGTGAGCCCCGGTAGATGCCGACCCTGGTCGGCGCTGCCAGCGGTATCGCGGCCAACCAGGGTTGGCCGCTACCACGCGGCGGTGTGTGCCTCAGGGCGTGGGCGCGAACTGCAGCCGGGTCCACACACCGTAGTGGTCCGAGGCCCAGCGACCACTGTCGTCGGGCTGATCGAACAGGATCTCGGCTTCGCGCGCCACCATCGCGTCCTGCTGGAAGAAGATGTGGTCGATCCGCGATGGAGCCTGGTAATAGTGGCGGTTGAGCGTACTGACCCCGGCCAGGTCGGTATTGACGTGCACGCTGCCGTAGCTGTCACCATAGCGGCTGCGCAGCTCGCTCAGGTCGCCGGCATCCACCAGCGCATTGAAGTCACCGGCGATCACCACCGGTGCCCCGGCCGACGTTGCGGCAATGAAACGCAGCAGGTCCTCGACCTGGGTGCGACGGATGCGCTGTCCGCTGTCGTCGCTGCGCTCGTTGAGGTGGGTGGCGTAGACATTCACCGGCCTGCCATCGACATCGATGCGAAGGTGCGCCACGGTGCGGTAATCATCCAGAGGCTGCAGCAGATGATCCCCCTGGGCAAGGATCGGGCGCCGGGTCAACAGTGCATTGCCGTAACGCTTGGGCGCGCCGACCGGATCGGTCGACACGAATACGTACCGGTAGCCGAGCTGGCTGGCCAGCCACTGCGCCTGGTTGCGTACGTTGCGGCGCTGGATTACTTCCTGCAGCGCAACCGCGTCCGGCTGCAGACGCTTGAGCTCGGCCAGGATGGCACGGCGACGGCTTGGCCAGTCCTCACGATCGTGGTGCAGGTTGAAGGTGACCATGCCCATGCCCGGCGCGCTGGCGGTCGCTGCCGCCGATGGCGCGGCTTGCGCCCACGCCAGCCCAGGCACGGCAAGCACGATCGCCAGCCCCAGGGCGCGCACCGACGTGCGCACCCTCGCCATCTGCTGTTTCATGGTTACGGCCCCTTGCGCTCGGCGCGGCGCAGCGCGCCCGGCACATCGATCTCGACGCGAGCCGGCAACTGGTGCACGTGCAGTTCCTTGTTGACCCACTCGACCTGCTCGCCGTTGACGGTGGCCTCGCCCGGATCACCGGCATACGGCCACGGCAGCACCACGCCGCCTGCCGGCGGCACCAGGCCGGCCTGCAGCTCCAGCAGCAGCTGCTTGTCGCTGCGCTGCAGGCGGTAGTTGAGCTGCCCCTGCGGCGTGCGCAGGCCCTGCACGGCGATGCCCTCGCCCTGCAGCCAGGCGGTCGGAACGCCCGCGGCCAGCACCAGCGCATCGTCGATGTCGCGGGTGTAGGCGAACATGTCCAGCGCCGAGCGCACGAAGTCCGAAGCGACCCAGGCATGCGGCAGGTCACCGACGAAGAACGGCTTGCGCGGCGTGCGCGACACCACCTCGGCCCACTGGTTCCAGGCCTGCGGCGCACGGTCCTTGAAGAAGAAGCCGGTGGCCTGCCAGGCGCGGTCGCGCCAGCCCAGGCGCACGAACGCCGCCACGTTGCGCCACTCGTAGGGCGTGTAGTCCTTCCATTCGCGCTTGCCATCGCGACGGGCGACGAATTCCTTCCAGTAGCGCTCGAAGGTCGCTTCCAGCGCCTGCTGCGGCAGGCGGCCCTGTTCTCCGCCAGGGGCCAGTGCGATGGTGGTCGAGGTCGCGTCGAAATCACCCAGCTCGGCCGAGCCGGGCAGATAGTCGATGTTGTGCTGCTGCATGGCCGACAGCAGCGAGGCCTGCAGGTCATCACGGAACTGGTCGCGCGATTCGGCGATCTGCATCGCCTCGACCTTGCCGAGCTGGGTCGCCAGCAATGCCGCATCCTTGTAGCCACGCAGCGCCCAGAAGTTGTCCCAGTACGAGTGCATCGGCTTGGCCGAATAGCCCTCGTGGCTGATCGAGGCCGGCATCATGCCGTAAAAGGCCGGGTTGCGGGCACGGTTCTCTTCGGTACGCTCGCTGCCGCGCAGCTTCTCCATGTAGGTGTAGGCGCCCTGCACATGCGGCCACATCAGCTCGACGAAGGTCGTGTCGCCGGTATAGCGCCCGTATTCGGCAATGCTGTAGATCAGCTCGCCATGACTGTCGTTCTCCGGCACCGGGTCGCTGCCGCGGGCATCGACGCAGCATGGCACCTTGCCGTTCTCGAACTGGTAGGGCGCGTACCAGTTGATGTAGTCGCGCACCGCATCACTGCGGCCCATCCGCAGCAGACCCTCGGAAATCATCGCGCCATCGCGGATCCAGCTGCGCGCATACGAGCGCGTGCCCGGCTGCAGGCGCGGCCCGACCCGTGAAATCAGCATGTGCGCGACGGCGGTACGCAGGGTATCGACCAGCGCCTGGCCGGCGGCCGGCACCTGCAGCGAGACCACGCCCAGCTTCTGCCGCCACTGCTCGGCCACCTGCGCCTGCGCCTTGCCCACATCCAGCGCCTTCGGCGTCCAGCCACCGGTCTGCGGCAGCACCACCGCCACTTCACGGCTCTGCCCCGGCTCCAGCTTGATGGTGTACAGCAACGCGCCCGAGGCCATGCCGGTGCTGTCCTTGACCGCAGTGGTGGCCGGGTACTTGCCGCTTTCCAGATGCATCACGTCGAGCTTGCCATCGAACGTGCTGGCAAAGCGCGCGTCCGGCGCCTGCAACGGGTAGATGCGCGGCTCACCGTTGACCCGGACCAGCTGGTCGCCGACATCCAGTGCATCGATGCGGCTGAAGCCTCCGACAGTATTGAGGAACTGGGTCGGCGGGTTGACCTGCCACGGGCGGATCGCCAGTGCCAGGGTGTATTCGTGTGCGACCTTGTCCGGGTTGCTCAACCGGTAGCGGCCGATCAGCTGCGCGCGCTCCGGGGTGCCCTGCACGAAACTGGTCACCGCCAGTCCGGCCTTCTCGTGCACCCAGTCGACATTGGCGATCGGCAGGTAGTGATCCTGCAGCGATTGGGTAATGGCCACCTTGGACCAGTCCAGCAGCTTGCCATCGAGGCGGATGAACGGCTCGATGCTGAAGCTGCCCTTGGCCGGCTCCAGTGCACCGTCTTCGCTGATCAGCGCCTGCTCCTGGCCACCATCGAGGCCAAGCAGGGTCCAGTACGGCTGCTCACCCACGTAGGCACGCGGCAACGCGCCGCGCGGCAGGTCGGCAGCCACCGAGGACAGGAACGCGTTCGGGGTGGCGGCAAAGGCCAGTGGCTTGAGCGCGATGTCACGGATGCCGTAACGCCAGTTCGGGCCATCCTGCAGGTCGAAGCGCACGTAGCGCGCATCGGTGTCCGGCAGCGCCAGCCAGTCACGGCCACCCGCGCCACTGGTCACCTCGCGCACGGTGCGCCAGTCGCGCCCGTCTTCGGAGGTACGCACGGTGTAGCGGCGCGCCTCCAGGTTCGGCAGCCAGTCAATCACCGCACCGCCGATCTCGCGGCTCTTGTGCAGGTCCAGGCTGATGGTCTGCTGCTTGACGCCACCACTGATCCAGAACGTATCGCTCTTGCCATCGATCATGCGGTCCTGCAGCGCGGTAGCGGTATCGGCAATCACCGACGGCTGCAGCGCCGACTCATCCTGCGGCGGCAGCCCCTGCAGGGTGAGCTTGTCGAAGCAGACCGTACCGCGCCCACCGACCTTGCTGTAGATGGTGAACTCGACCGCGGCGCTGCGCGTCATCTCCTTCTCGGGCGACGGCCCCCACGCCTTGTCGATCTGGCGCCGGCGGTACTCCACCGGCGTCCACGCCTTGGGGAAGCTGTAGCCGGGCCGGTTGACCCACCAGACGTTGTCGCCGCTGGCGTCGATCAACTTGAACTGCAGGTCGTTGCCCGGCGAGTCGCCACGCAGCTGGAAGCCGAAACGGTAATTGGCCGGATAGGAGATGTTCAGTCCGCGGCGGATGCCGACGTAGCCGGAGACCTCATGGAAGTCGTAATCCAGGCACAGCGCACGGCCACCGCCGACGCCACTGACCGGCCGCAGCGAACCGCTCACCTGGTCGGACAGCACCAGCGTCCAGGCACCGACGTCGTCGAAATCGTCCAGCACCTTCGGTGCCGGCAGCGCCGGAGGTGCGGCGATCGCCAGGGAGGTCCACAACAGGCCCAGTCCAACGGCGATCGCTCGCTTCATCCCTTGACGCTCCCCAGCAACAGACCTTGGATGTAATACCGCTGCAGCACCAGGAACAGCGCCAGCACCGGGACCACGGTGACCACCGCGCCGGCCATCATCATTTCCACGTCCATGATGTGCTCGCGCGAGAGGGTGGCCAGCGCCACCGGCAAAGTGTAGTGCTCCTGGTCGGTCAACACGATCAACGGCCACATGAAATCGTTCCATGCCCCCATGAAGGTGAAGATCGCCAGGGTCACCAGCACCGGCTTGAGCATCGGCAGCACGATCTGGAAGAAGATGCGCAGCTCCCCTGCCCCGTCGATGCGGGCCGCTTCCAGCAGTTCGTCCGGGATCGAACGCGCGTACTGGCGCACCAGGAAGATGCCGAACACGCTGGCCAGCGCCGGCACGATCACGCCACCGAAGCTGTTGACCAGCCCCAGCTGCTTCATCAGCAGGAACAGCGGCAGCATCGCCACCTGCGCCGGGATCACCAGCGCCGCCATCAGCACCTGGAACAGGCGCTCGCGGCCAACGAAGTTCAACTTGGCGAACGCGTAACCGGCCATGGTGTTGAGCAGCAGCGAGCCGATCGTGATGCCCAGCGAGACCAGCAGGCTGTTGGCGAAGTTGCCGCCCATGCCGGTACGCGCGAACAGCTCATGGTAGTTGTGCGTGGTCACATGCGAAGGCAGCAGCGGCGGCGGGAAATGGCTCGCCTCGCCCTGCGGCATGAACGAGACCGAGACCATCCACAACAGCGGCGCCAGGCTGACCAGGGCCAGCACCAGCAACGCTCCGTTGATCCACCACGGGTGCCAGCGCGACTGGCCGATTTCACGACTCATACCAACTGCCTCTTGCGGCCAAAGCGCAGCATCACGGTGGTCACCGCCAGGATGATCAGGAACAGCAGGAACGCCACCGCGGAGGCGCGTCCCAGGTTCCACCACTTGAAGCCTTCCTCGAACATGAAATACAGCACGCTGACGGTGCTCTGCAGCGGGTCGCCACGGGTCATCACGTACGGCTCGGCGAACAGCTGGAAGTAGCCGGATACGGTGATCACGCCGACCACCAACAGCACCGGGCCGAGCATCGGCAGGGTGATGTGCAGGAACTGCTTCCAGCGCGAGGCGCCGTCGATGCGTGCGGCCTCGTACAGGTCATGCGGGATCGCCTGCAGGCCGGCCAGGAAGATCACCATGTTGTAGCCGAAGTTCTTCCACACCGCGAACAGCATGATGGTCGGCATCGCCCAGTTCGGATCGCCCAGCCAGTCGATCGGGCTGATGCCCAGATGGCCCAGGCCGTAGTTCACCAGGCCATAACTGGTATGGAACAGGTAACGCCAGATCACCGCCACCGCCACCAGCGTGGTGACCACCGGAGCGAACAGCGCGGTGCGGAACAGCGCCTTGAAGCGCGCGGCCGGTGCGTTGAGCAGCATCGCCGCGCCCAGCGACACGCCGATCGACAGGGGCACGCCGATCAGCACGAAGTAGGTGGTGTTCCACAGCGACTTCCAGAACATCGGCGTCTGCAGCAGGTCGATGTAGTTGCCGAGGCCGACGAAGCGCAGGTTGCTGCTGTCAGCCAGCGCGTACAGGTCGAAGTCGGTCACGCTCAGCGCCAGCGCCGAGGCCACCGGCAGGCCGAAGAACACGCCCAGCACGATCAGCGAAGGGCCGGCGAAGATCCAGCCGGCAAGCGAAGTACGTTTCATTGCGCGCTCCCGGCGGCCACGGCACTGCTCGATTGCGGCGACGAAACGCGCTGCTGCAGGCGTTGTTGTTCATGCATCCAGCGGCGCTTGGCCAGCACCTTGTCCACCCGCTGGTCCAGTTCGTCCACGGCCTTGTCCTGCGGCAGGCCACCGCGCACCACCTTCTCGGTGACGATGCGCATTTCCTGCACGATGCGCTCCCATTCCAGCACCTTCGGCGTCGGCTTGACCCGCTCCAGCTGGTCTCGGAAGGCCGCAGCCAGCGGATCGTTGGCCAGCGACGGCGCACTCCAGGTGCTGCGGCGCGGCGGCAGGTCGCCGATGATCGAGTGGAAGCGCGCCTGGATTTCCGGCCGCGACAGGAACTCGATCAGCTTCCAGGAAGCTTCCTTCTGCTGCGATTTACGGAAGATCACCAGGCTGGTGCCGCCCGCGATGCCCGCGCCCGGACCGTCCGGGCCCGGCAGTGCGGCGGTACCCCACTGCCCTTCCAGCTCCCTGGGCTGCAGCTTCTTGAATTCGCGGATGTTCCAGGGACCGGAAATATAGAACACGTTGAAACCGCGGAAGAACTCGTCCCAGACATTGGAGATCTGGGTCTCGGACATCTTCGGCGCCCAGCCCTGCTCGAACATGTTGGCGTAGAACGCCAGCGTGCGGCGGAACCCGGGGCTGGCGAAATTGCCGCGGGTGTCGTCATCGCGCAGCAGCGGATCGGGTTGCTGCAGCGCCAGCGACAACTGCTGCTCGAACTCGTTGATCGGCATCAGCACGGCATAGCGGTTCGGCCCCTGCATGCGCTTGATCGCCGCCATCTGCTCATCCCACTCCTGCCATGTGCGCGGCGGGTGGTCGTAGCCGGCCTTGGCCAGCAGGTCCTTGCGGTAGTAGATCAGGCGGGTATCGACGTACCACGGCACGCCCACCAGCTCACCGTGGATCACATTGGTATCCCAGATACCCTGGAAGTAATCCTTGGGATCGACCACGCGCGAATGCTGCACGAACGGCTGCAGCGGGGTCAGTGCATCGAGCTCGGCGAACTCCGGTACCCAGGTATTGCCGAGCTGGCATACATCCGGCAGGCCATCGGCGGCGAACGCGGTCAGCAGCTTCTCGTGCGCGGCCGTCCACGGGATGTTCTGCACATCCACCTTGATGCCCGGGTTCTCGGCCTCGAACTCGTGGATCAGTTCGCTGACCACCTCGGCTTCGCGACCCATTGCCCAGAAGCGCACGGTGGTGGTGCCCGGCTCGGTACGGGCGCAGCCGGCCACGGCCAGCGCGGCCAGGGCGGGCAGCGCCCAGCGGCGCAGGCGGTCGGTCCAGTTCGGCATCGGGTTACTTGCCCTGGCCTGTGTTGCGGTTGGCATTGTTCTTCTGTTCCTGCGCGGCAGCCGCGCGTGATTCGGCGATACCCACCGCGCGTGCCGCCGCGGCCTTTTCGTCCTTCTGCAGTTCCAGCGGCTGGAACGAGCCTTCCGGCGCCAGCCAGCCACCACTGAACCCGGCCCGCTGCAGGCCCTTGCGGATATACGGGTTCTTCTTCATCACCTCCCACACGAAGTCATTCCGGTAGTTGGCGATCATGGTCAGGATCGGGCCCTGGTCGATGGCGATGTAATCACTGGCGACCCAGCCGCGGTCCGGCACCAGGCGGCCGGTCTTGATCGGGATGTCGTAGTTGAAGCTGGGGTTGAATGAATCCAGGAAGCCGTAGCTGGAATAGATGTAGTCGCCATAGCGCTTGTGCATCTCCAGGGTGGCCGGGATCACCTGCTCGGGCGCGAACACCACCGAGGCGATCGCCGCGGTCGGGGCGATGGTGCCGTCATCGAAGTTCTCGCGCAGGCCGGCGCCGCGCGAGGAATAGTGGCGGAACTGGCGTTGCTCGCCCCGGTAGTCCTGCGTGGTGTTCTGCGGGCCATCGCTGGCGGTCAGGCCCCACACGTTCTCGCCATAGTCCTTCCACTGCATCGGGTTGGCGATGGCGTACTCGCGCTGGGCCAGCGCCGCGGAGCGGCTGTTGAGGAAATACGTGCTGCCGCGCTCACGCATGTACGCGTCCTGGATGTCGCGGAAATCGATCCAGACGTGGCTGTACTGGTGGCCGAACAGCGGGCCGAAGGACAGGTATTCCTGGCCCTGGTAGACGCCCCAGTCGTTGTCGTAGGTGCGCGTCCACACCGTCCACGCATCCGGGCTGACCGGGTGCGTCGGCGAGCCCAGGGCGAGGATGTAGACCATCATCGCCTCGTTGTAGCCCATCCAGTCGTGGTCGATGAAGCCGCTCTCCGGGAACCAGCCCATCGAAATCAGGGGCGCGCGCTGCTGCAGCCACGGCCAATCGACCTTCTTGTACAGGGTGTCGGCGATCTGCCGGATTTCCTTCTCGCGCGGGTCGTCGCCGTCGTAATACGACTGCGCGAACAGCACGCCCATCATCAGCAGCGCGGTGTCGACCGAGGACAGTTCAACCCAGCTGTCGTAGCGGCGGCCTTCCTGCATGTCCAGGAAGTGATAGTAGAAGCCCTTGTAGCCGGCCTTGCCGGTGCGCTGCGGGCCCATCGGCACGTCGCGGAAGAACTTCAGCGTGGTCAGCGTGCGGTCGATCGCCTGGTTGCGGCTGACCCAGCCGTTCTCGATGCCGATCGGATAGGCGGTCAGCGCGAAGCCGACCGAGGCGATGCTGGCGAACGGCCGCGACGGATAGCGGTCCGGGGTCAGGCCGTTGATCTCGTTGGTGGTGTCCCAGAAGAACTGGAAGGTGCGGCGCTCGATGTCATCGAACAGCGGCGGCAGCTCCGGCTTCATCGGCCGCGGCGGGGCATCGGCCTCGATCAGGATCACCGGTGGCCGCGGCTTGGCAGGCTCCTGCTGGGCCGGCTGGCAGGCGGCCACGGCCAGGCTCAACGCCGCGGCGGACAACAGATGGCGTGCCTGCATGGCGCGATTCCTCCGGAGGTCTGATCGATGGGAAAGCATAACGTCCAATGATCTGAAATCGTTTACAAGGTGCACTGGAAAAAAACCACGAAAAACGTGGTTTGACACCGCGATCATTGCCCACGCCGCTGCCCCCTGGCCGGCAGCGGCGTGGGCAATGGACCGGCACGGAGCCGGCCATTGCCGTTTTCACGCAATCGATGCCGCCGGCGGACCGGCGGCATCAGGGGGTGCTTGCGGCGGGTCCGCTTAGAAGCGGAAGCCCACTTCCGCCTTGACCTGGCGCGGAGTGCCGATGATGTCACCGGTCTCGTTGTAGCTCACCAGCAGGCTGCCATCCTTCTTCACGTAGTTCAGGTTGGAGAAGTTGTCGAAGTTCAGCACGTTGATGATGTCGATACGTGCGTACAGTTCGGTGTCCCCTGCCAGCTTGAAGGTCTTGGTCGCCTGCAGGTCCAGCGAGCGGTAACCGAAGATCTTGCCGCCGAGCAGGAAGCGGCCATTGCCCGCCGGGAAGCCGGCGGCCGGGGTCGGCAGGCAGTTCGGGTTGCCGGCCTGTGCCACGCAGGACCAGTCGTTGCCCGCCACCGGGGTGGCCAGGGTCAGCTTGCCACCGAAGGTGATGCCCCAGAAGCCATCGTAGGAGCCGGTGACCACCAGACGGTGGCGCGGCGCGCCGTTGGACTTGATGTACGGGTATTCACCGATGGTGCCGCGATCGAACGAGTAATGCTCGTCGATGTTGCGGTTGTGGCGCGCAGTGGTCCAGGTGTAGGCGATCGAGGTGCCCCAGCCGCTTTCCTTGGTGTACGGCTTCTGCGCCGACAGCAGGATCTGGGTGGTACGGGTCTTGATGCCCTGCTGGCCGATGATCAGGCTGCCGAAGCCGGGGATGTTGCAGCCCCACGGCTGGCCGTAGGTCGGCTTCTCGGCACCACACAGCATCTGGTTGTCGAAGAAGTTGCCGTTGCGGAAGCGGTTGCCCAGCGTATAGGCGAAGCCATCGTAGGTGAGCGTGCGCGAGATGGTGGCGTCGGTCAGCCACTCGCCGATCTGGTTGCTCATGCCCAGGCTGAACTGGTCCGCGTAGGGCACCTTCAGGTTGTTGTTGAGCAGATCCACTTCCAGGCCTTCGTTGCTGGTGCTGCCCAGCAGGGCCTGCACGTTGCCGATGCCATTGAGCAGGTTCGGATTCCAGTCAAAGCACGGGTTCTGCCCGTACAGGCAGGCGCCGCTGCGCGGGTCGCGGAAGAATACGGTCGGCTGCGGCAGGGCCAGCTTGGTGGTTTCCAGCGCCAGGTAGTCGAACAGATCACGGTCGTAGGACCGGCCGGCACCACCATGGATCACGTGCTGCTCGTCGGCATTGATGTCATACGAGAAGCCCAGTCGCGGCTGCCAGGCATTCTTGAATGCCTTGCGGTTGTGGCCGTTGCTGATGTAATCGTTGATGTTCAGGCCGCTCAACGCGAGCGTCTGCGCGTAGCTCTGCCCGGCCGGGCCGTGCGGGTCCTGTGCATTCAGCGCGTTGACCACTTCCGGCGGAGTCACGAAGTCCAGGTAGGTCGGGTTCTTCTCGTAATCCCAGCGCAGGCCCAGGTTCAGCTGCAGGTGGTCGTTGACCTGCCAGTCGTCCTGGATGAACAGGCCGATCTGCGTGGTCTTCGAGCGCACTTCCGGCAACACGCCACTGACACCGGTGATCGGCTTGGTGAACTGCGCCTTGTACGGCGTATCAACGCCGAATTCCGGGTTGCCCACGGTGTAGTAGAACTGCGGATTGATCTGCTGCGCGTCGGAGGCGTACAGATTGATCTTCTTGTACTTGGCGCCCATCTTGATGGTGTGGTCGCCCGCCCACTGCAGGCCATCCAGGGTCAGGTTGTCTTCGATCGACCAGCCCTTCTGGCCCTTCACCTGCGAGGCGAAGGCGCTGGCACCACCGATTTCCACAATGGTGCGTTCCTGCGGGGTGTTGCCGTCGATGTCACGGCCGTCCGGCGCGGTGTACACGTAGCCGTTGCCCAGGGTCAGCGGCAGCGGGTTGTTGAACGACTTCTCGTGGGTGACCATCAGCTCGTTGTAGAAGCGCTCACCACTGTGATTCCAGCGCAGCGCGAAACGACGGTCCGTGTTGTCAGTGATCTTGCCGTGTTCCTTGGAGGTCTGGTCACTGAACTGCTGCTGGTTCTCGTCGCGATCCTGGACCGTGAACTCGATGCGGTCATTGTCGGTCGGCTCGACGTCGATCTTGGCGAAGATCAGGTCCTGCTGGAACGGCTGGCTGGCCGGCCCCAGGCCGGCGGCGGCCGCCGCCGGCAGCTGCGAAGCAGCGCCGGTGACCGCACCGCTCGGGGCAATCGTCACCGGCAGGTCGAAGCGCTTGGCTTCGTAGGTCACGAAGAAGTGGGCCTTGTCCTTGATGATCGGGCCACCCAGCGCGAAGCCGTATTCCTTCTCGGCCGAATCTTCCTTGCGCTTGCCCGGCTGGCGTTCGGCCGGGGTCATCGCACGCATGCTTTCGTTGGTGTAACGGTAGAAGGTCTCACCCTTGAACTCGTTGGTACCGGACTTGGTCGCAGCCGTGATCGCGGCGCTGGAGACCTGGCCGTACTCGGCCTTGTAGTTCCCGGTGATGACCTTGTATTCACCAATGGCCAGCTGCGGGAACGGATTGCCGGCGCTGCCGGACTGGCCGGCCACGCCGCCGCCCTTGACGTAGCTCTTCTGGCCCACGCCGTCGATGTAGACGTTGGTGCCGTCGGCATTGGTCGCGCCGCTGCGCAGCGACGTGTTGCCCTTGGCGTCGCGGGTGAAGATCATGCCCGGCACCGCGTCGGCGAACTCCAGGAAGTTGCGCGACACCTGCGGCGTGGTCTGGATCTGCTGCAGGCTGACGGTCTTGCCGACTTCGGAGGTGCGCACTTCCTGCAGCAGGGTCGGCGCGACGACGTTGACGGTATCCAGGTTGGTGGCTGCGGTCGCACTCGGGGTGCTGCTGGCAGCGCCGGCGAAGTTCAGGGTCGCGGTCGAGGCCACGGTGACGGTGACCTTCTGCGACTGGCCATTGGCGACCACGTCATAGGTACCCGGGTCCAGGCCCATCAGAGAGTAGCTGCCATCGGCACGGATGGTGCCGCGGCGGACGGTGCCGGTGGCGGTGTTGGTGGCGGTGACCTCGGTGCCAGCCTGGGCGCCGGAGACCTGGCCGCGAAGGCTGGCATTGGCCGACTGCGCCATGACGTTCGGAGCGGCGGCCAGCATCAGGCAGCTGACCAGCGCGGTGCTCAGCAGCCGGCGTGCCGGCGTGCGGAAGGTGGTGTGCATCATCAACTCAATCTCCGGGTGGCGGTGACCGCTTGCGCGGTCCCTGCGATCAATCAAAAAAGAAGGAACGCCTCTGGCTTCAACGGCCGGATGGCGGAGTGGTGGAATCGCGAACTATCAAGCGGGGAACCAGGGTCTGCTTGTCCCCTGCCCCATCCGTGGATGTGCCGTCCATCAACTGCATCAGGCGCGTCATGGCCCGATCGCCAAGCTCGGCGATGCTGACCTGCATGGTGGTCAGCGACGGGTGGACGAAACGCGCCAGTGGAATGTCATCGAAACCCGCCAGGGCGACATCGGACGGGACATGGACACCTGCCTGCGTGAACGCGTACAGGCAACCCAGGGCCATCATGTCGTTGGCGGCGAACACGGCATCGGGCAGCGCTCCGGCTGCCAGCAACTCCTGACCGGCACGATGGCCGGAAGCTTCGTCGAAATCACCGGGCAGCTCGATGCCTTCGGCGTCGCTGCCAAATGCCGCCAGCGCGTCACGGAAGCCGCGCAGGCGCTCGCGCGCGTCGAAGTTGAGGTCCGGGCCAGAAATGAACGCAATACGGCGGTGGCCGGCATCCAGCAGGTGGCGGGTCATCGCCATCGCGCCGGCATGGTCGTCGATGCTCAGCACCGGGTGGTCCTGCCCGGGCAGATAGGTGTTGATCAGCACCGTCGGCAGCGACTGCGGCAGGTTGTCGGTCAGGAAGCCGGGGCTCTCGGCGTAGGGCGAGAGCACCAGCAGGCCATCGACGCGGCCCCGCATGGCACGCAGGGCGGCGCCCTGCTGCTCCTGGTCACCGTGGTAGCTGGACACCAGCAGGTGCTGGCGGCGGTTGCGGGCAACGTTGTCGATGCCGCGCATCAGCTCGGAGAAGAATTCGCCGTACAGGTCGGGCAGGACCACGCCCACCGTGTTGGTGCGGCGACTGCTCAGGCTGCGGGCGGCGGCGTGCGGGGTGTAACGCAGCCGTGCGGCCACCTCCAGCACAAGCTGGCGGACCGGTTCGGCGACATTTTCATGCCCGTTGAGCGCGCGGGAAACCGTAGCCACGGAGACCCGGGCTTCGCGAGCGACATCTTTGATTGTGATAGCTGCCTTGTTCACGAAGCCGCCCTCCACGGCTTGGACCTACCAGCATTGGCGCGGAATGTAAGCGTTTCCATCTGGGCTTGTAAACAGTCCGTTAGGTGAATGTCCCGAAATGGACATGGAAATCTGTCCGTGGCGGCCTCCGCCGGAGACCTGCCAGGACACCGCGGGACAAGGGCTCAGCCTTGTTCTGACGGGGTCTGCGCGCGGATGGACAACGCGTGGATATCGGTCTCCATCATCGACCCCAGCGCGGCATAGACCGCGCGATGCCGGGCCAGCGGGCCCATTCCGGCGAACCGTTCGCTCACCACATGCACGTTGAAATGGCCGCGACCATCGCGCGCACCGGCATGGCCGGCGTGCCGGTGGCTGTCGTCCTCGATCTCGAGCCGGCTCGGGGCCAGCGCCTGCTGCAATGCATCACGCATCCGCTCGATGCGTTCCGCGTTCACGGCAGGACCTTGCGGAACGGACGCACCTGTACCCGCGTGTACACGCCTGCGGCCACATACGGGTCGGCATCGGCCCAGGCCTGGGCCTGCACCAGCGATTCGAACTGGGCGATCACCACCGAACCGCTGAAACCGGCCGGACCCGGGTCTTCGCTGTCCACCGCCGGGCACGGCCCGGCCAGCAGCAGGCGGCCCTGGTCACGCAGCGCGTGCAGCCGGTCCAGATGGTCCGGCCGCGCCTGCAGCCGCTGGGCCAGCACATCCTGGCCGTCATACCCTTCGATCACATACCACACCGGCATTTCCTCGCTTGCGTTGTCGGGTCCGCAGATTCTAGCCAATGCGGCCGCGGTCCCGGTCCGGCTGGACACTGGCGCAACAAAGGCTTACCCTAGAGTCCATTGCACGTGGCTGGATGCAGCAGCCCGTCGGTTTTTGCGGCCAACGCAGCCCCCGACGACCGATCCGCTGCTTCAAACCGGACCACCCGACCGGGCCACGTAGACGACCTCCCCGTAGTTCCGTCGCTGCCGTTTACTGCGGCGCGTCCTGCTGTTTTATATGTGTGGAATCGCGCCGATCCCGGCGTGTCTGGTGCCCTGGGGCTCCGTGGCGTTGGCCCGGCGAACCCGGTGCCGCGACTGGTCCGTTGCAATCCTGATGTCCATTAGATGACTTCCGAACTCGCGCTCGACGCGAACCCGCCAACCCGGCCGCCCGCCCCCCAGCAGCAGGAAATGCCGCTGGCCGTGGTGCATGGGCAACCGGTCCTGCAGATTCCGCAGGACCTGTACATTCCGCCGGATGCGCTGGAAGTCATCCTGGATGCCTTCGAAGGTCCGCTGGACCTGCTGCTGTACCTGATCCGCCGCCAGAACCTGGACGTGTTGGACATCCCCGTGGCCGAGATCACCCGGCAGTACGTGGAATACATCACCGTGATGCGCGAGCTGCGCTTCGAGCTGGCGGCCGAGTACCTGGTGATGGCCGCGATCCTGGCCGAAGTGAAATCGCGCATGCTGCTGCCGCGCCCGGTCAGCGAGGAAGGCGATGAAGCCGACCCGCGCGCCGAACTGGTGCGCCGCCTGCAGGAGTACGAACGCTTCAAGCAGGCCGCCGAGGACATCGACGCCCTGCCCCGCCAGGACCGCGACACCAGCCTGGCGCATGCCTTCATGCCCGAACGCGCCGCGGTGAAGCTGCCGCCGCCGGTGGACCTGAAGGAAATGCTGCTGGCCCTGCACGACGTGCTCAAGCGCGCCGAGCTGTTCAGCGGCCACGCCATCAAGCGCGAGGCACTGAGCGTGCGGCAACGCATGGGCGAAGTGCTGGGGCGCATGGAAGATGGCCGGTTCTATCGTTTTGAGAGCCTGTTCACCGCTGAAGAAGGCAAGCTGGGCGTGCTGGTCACGTTCCTGGCGGTGCTGGAACTGGCCAAGGAGCAGTTGCTGGACCTGGTCCAGGAAGAACCGCTGGCGCCGATCTACGTGAAGTCGCTGGCGGCCGGCAACACCAATGCCCCGCTGCAGTTCAGCAGCGAGTTCGACGACAACGACGCCGCCAACGAGAACGAGTGAGCGCTGCCTGCCGATGGACCAAACGCTGATCAACCGCATTGTCGAGGGTGCCCTGCTGGCCTCCAGCCAGCCGCTCACCCTGGCCCAGCTGAAGGACCTGTTCCCGGAAGAGGAACCAGCGCCGCCGGGCAGCATCGAACGTGCGCTGGAACGCCTGCGCGAAGCCTGCGAAGGCCGTGGCGTGGAGCTGGTCGAGGTCGCCTCGGGCTTCCGCTACCAGGTCACCGGCGAAGTGCATGGCTGGATCAGCCGGCTGTGGACCGAACGCAAGACCCGCTACACCCGTGCCACCCTGGAAACGCTGGCACTGATCGCCTACCGGCAGCCGATCACCCGCGGCGAGATCGAGCAGGTGCGCGGCGTGGCGGTCAGCAGCAACATCATCCAGGCCCTGGAAGAGCGCGAGTGGATCCGCGTGGTCGGCCACCGCGACGTGCCCGGCAAGCCGGCGCTGTTCGGCACCACCAAGGGCTTCCTGGACTACTTTGGCCTGAAGCGGCTGGACGAGCTGCCGCCGCTGTCGGAACTGAAGGACCTGGGCGAGCTGGAACCGCAGCTTGCCCTGGACCGCGACGCACCGGCCGCCGCCGGTGCCGACGGCCCGGACATCTCGGCCGGCGCCGATGGCGCTGCCGCGAACGATGACGCCGGCATTGCCGGCCGTGACACCCCCGATTCCGCCGACGCAGCCACTGCGCCGGCCTCCGATGAGCAAGCACCTTCGCCCTTCGATGATGGGCACCCCGATTCCGCGCCGGGCGAGCGCGCGGTGCCAGTGAACGAACGCGAAGACAACGCCGTCGCGATGACGACCGTGGCTGTTGACCAAGCCGATTCCGAACCAGAGGCCGACCTCGAAACCGTCGGCCGGAGCAAAACTGATGAGTGACACCCCTCGCAAGCTGTCGTTGAACAAGCTCTCGCTCAAGCGCGAAGCCACCTCCGAACAGTTCAAGTTGGAAGAACGCCTGCACAAGGTGCTGGCCCAGGCCGGCCTTGGCTCGCGCCGCGCGCTGGAACAGCGCATCGCCGAAGGCCTGGTCAAGGTCAACGGTGAAGTCGCGCAGACCGGCATGTCGGTCAAGAGCGGCGACAAGATCGAGCTGGACGGCCGCGGCTTCGTCGCCACCGCCCTGGCCGAGCCGTCGCGCGTGCTGGTCTACAACAAGCCGGAAGGCGAAGTGACCACCCGCGAAGATCCCGAAGGCCGCCCGACCGTGTTCGAGTCGCTGCCGCCGCTGAAGGGCGCGCGCTGGATCGCGATCGGCCGCCTCGACATCAACACCACCGGCCTGCTGCTGGCCACCACCGACGGTGAGCTGGCCAACGCCATGATGCACCCGTCGTTCGAGGTCGAGCGCGAGTACGTGGTGCGCGTGCGCGCGCCGGAAGGCGAGGAAAAGGTCTCCGACGCCATCGTCGACCGCCTCACCCGTGGCGTGGCGCTGGAAGACGGCCCGGCCAAGTTCGACGAGATCGAACGCATCGGCGGTACCGATTCGCACGACTGGTTCCGCGTCGTGGTGAAGGAAGGCCGCAACCGTGAAGTGCGCCGCCTGTGGGAGTCGCAGGGCTGCCAGGTCAGCCGCCTGAAGCGTACCCGCTACGGCAAGGTCAGCCTGCCGCGCGAACTGGCCCGCGGCCATTCGGTGGAACTGGGCACCGCGCAGGTGGAAGCGCTGCGCGCGCAGCTGAAGCTGGAAGAAGGCGCGCCGTCGGCGCTGACCCTGCAGCCGGTGATCGGCCAGCGCCGTGCCGCCAAGACCACCGTGCGCGTGCGCGAGGGTGGCCGTGGCAACGCCTACGTCAACGGCCACAACACCGCCGACGAAGGCCGCGAGCTGCGCCGTTTCGACACCCTGCGCGAAGACCGCGGCCGTGGCCGCGGCGGCAAGGGTGGCGGCTTCAAGGGCGGCCTGACGGTAAGCGGTGAAGCGGCGGCCAAGCAGTCGCAGAAGCCGTTCAAGCAGCGCGCTCCGAAGAACGACCGCTCGCTGCCGGAAGGCAACCCGGCGGCCTTCCGCACCTGGTACGTGCCGGACGGTGTCAGCACCGGCCCGAGCGGCCACCGCAACGCCGGTCCGGGCGCGCGCGGCCCGGGTGCCCGTGGTCCGGGTGCTGGCGGCCAGGGCCGTCCGTACGGCAAGCCGAAGGGTCCGGGCGCTGGCGCCGGTGGCGGCCAGGGTCGTGGCGGCGCCGGTGGCCAGGGCCGTCCGGCCGGCGGCGGCAACCGCTCGCAGGGCCAGGGCAACAAGCACCCGTATGGTCATCCGGGCAATGCCCCGAGCTTCCCGTCCGATCACGCCACGCCGGGCTTCAACCCGTATGGCAGCCCGAAGCCGGCTCAGGGCGCCCGTCCGGGCAGTCGCGGTCCGGGTGGCGGCAATCGCGGCCCCGGCGGTCCGGGTGGCAACCGTGGCCCGGGTGGCCCCGGCGGCAACCGCGGTCCGGGCGGCCCGCGCCGCAGCGGCCCGCGCGGCGGCTGATCGCTGAACCGCACCCATGAAAAACCCCGGCTCCGGCCGGGGTTTTTCGTAAAAAGGGGACGGAGGGGATTAAGTCGCTTTTGCCACTCGATACGTACAAGCGAGGCAAAAGCGACTTAATCCCCTCCGTCCCCTTTTTTGTGGGATCAGCGGCGGCTGAGGGTGAAGGCGGCGCCGTCCACGCCCAGGTCCCAGCCCCTGCCGGTACCGGACAGGGCCAGCGAGATGTCGCCCTTGGTCATTACCTGTGCGTTGCCGGATTTCACTGCACCGGCGTGCGCTCCTACCGATGCGTAGGTGCCCAGTAGCTCATCGACGCTGATCGCGCCGGTGAAACTGCCCCGCCCGTTGGTGATCTTCGACTTGCCCACGGTCAGGCCACCGCCCTTCATCCGGATGCGCACCGGCAGGCTCGCGCCGTTGCTGCAGGTCACCGTGCCGGTGCCGGAGGCGGTCTTGTAGATCAGCGACCAACCGGACAGGTTGTAGCGCAGTTCGCAATCGAGGTTGCCGGCAGCCTGCGCGACCGGGGCGAGCGCTGCGGCGGACAACGCCAGCAGCAGGGCAAAGGGCTTGTTCATGACAGGCGTTGTTCCAGTTCGGTCGGGCTGGCAGCGAATCCAGCAGCGTCGGCGTGCACGCTGGAGCAGGTGCACGCACGGGTACGGACGGTGTTCAGGCCGCGACTCAGGCCGGATCATCCAGGTGGAAGGCATCGGCATCGAGCATCGCCGGGAAACGTGCACGGTGTGCAGCCAGCGCATCAGCCGAGAGGGTGGTGGTGACCACCTGCTCGCGCTCGCGGATCTCCACCTGCGGCTGGCCGAGGAAATCCAGCACTGCGCTGTCGCCGGCATAGTGCAGCTGGTTGCCGTCGACGCCGACGCGGTTGACCGCGGCCACGAAGCACAGGTTCTCGATCGCACGCGCACGCAGCAGGGTCTTCCACGCATAGGCACGCGCCGACGGCCAGTTGGCGACGAAGATCTGCAGGTCGAAATCCAGTTGCTGCGAACGCTCGACGTTGTAGCGGTTGCGGCAGAACACCGGGAACCGCAGGTCGTAGCAGACCTGCGGATTGATCCGCCAGCCCTTCCACTCCACGCACAGGCGGTCGCGGCCGGCCGCATAGCGCTCGTGCTCACCGCCATAGCGGAACAGGTGCCGCTTGTCGTAATGCTGCAGCTCACCCTCGGGCGTGGCGAACAGCAGCCGGTTGTACACACCTTCGCCATCGCGCAGCTGCACGCTGCCGATCACCGCGGCGTTCAATGCCTTGGCCTGCGCGCGCACCCAGGCCACGGTCGGCCCGTCCATGCCTTCGGCCTGGGCGATGGCGTCATTGGAGAAGCCACTGGTGAAGGTCTCGGGCAGGATCACCAGATCGGTGCTGCCGGCCAGCGGCGCCAGCAGCGCGCCGTAGTAGGCGCGGTTGCCGGCCGGGTCATGCCAGCGGGTGTCGCCCTGGATCAGCGAAATGCGCAGGTCCTGCATGTTCAGCCCTCCACTCAGAGCAGGCGCAGGCGTTCGATCGCCGCGTCCATCGTCGCTTCGTTCTTGGCGAAGCACAGGCGCACCAGGCGCTGGCCAGCCGGCGGATTCTCGTAGAACGGCGACAGCGGAATGGCGGTGACGCCCTTCTCGATGGTCAGCCACTTCACGAATTCATGGTCCGGCAGGTCGCTGATGGCCGAGTAATCGACCAGCTGGAAATAGCCGCCCGGAACCGGCAGCGCCTTCAGGCGGGTACTGGCGAGCTGCTCGCGGAAGCGGTCGCGCTTGGCCTGGTAGAACGCGCCCAGCTCCAGGTGGTGTTCCGGTTCGTCGCGGATCATCGCGGCGAAGCCATATTGCGCCGGGCCGAAGCTGGTGAAGGTGTTGTACTGGTGCACCTTGCGGAACTCGGCGGTCAGCACCGGCGGCGCGATCGCGTAGCCGATCTTCCAGCCGGTGCAGTGGTAGGTCTTGCCGAAGCTGGAGATGACGAACGCACGCTCGCGCAGTTCCGGATAACGCAGCGCCGATTCGTGGCGGCGACCGTCATAGATGATGTGCTCGTAGACTTCGTCGGAGATCAGGTAGATCTGCGTGCCGCGCAGCAGCTCGGCCAGCGCCTGCATGTCCTGCGCCGACAGCATCGCGCCGGACGGATTGTGCGGGGTGTTGACGATCAGCATGCGGGTGCGCGGGGTGATCGCCGCACGCACGCGGTCCCAGTCGACGGCAAACGTCTGCGGATCCAGCGCGACATGCACGGCCTTGGCGCCGGCCAGGTCGATCGCCGGCTCGTAGCAGTCATAGGCCGGGTCGAGCACGATCACTTCCTCGCCGGCGCGCACCACGGCATGGATCGCGTTGAAGATCGCTTCGGTGCCGCCGCTGGTGACGGTGATTTCGCTGTCGGCGTCGACCTGCGCGCCGTAGCAGTCCAGCGCCTTCTGCGCGATGGCCTGGCGCAACGGCGCCACACCGGTCATAGGCGGGTACTGGTTGAGGCCGGCGGCCATCGCCCTGGCGGTCTCGTCGATCAGGCGCTGCGGCGCCGAAAAGTCCGGGAACCCCTGGCCCAGGTTGACCGCGCCGTGTTCGGCGGCGAGCTGGGACATCACGGTGAAGATCGTGGTACCGACCTTGGGCAGCTTGGTGGTGGGTTGCATCGGCCTGGGCAATGGGGGGAACGGACCTGCGAGTTTACGCAATCCGCGCATCGGGAGTGCCGGCCGCTGGCCGGCACTCCGGCACAACCTGCGACGCTGGGTCGCGCCTGCCGGGCAGCGACCGGCACTACCCTGTGAATTCGCCGCTACAATTGCCACCGCACTCCGGCATGAAGACCCCTGCCCCTTGAACACCCCTGCATTGCTGGCCGCCAGCGGCCTGAGCTTCTCCCGCAATGACGAGCCGGTGTTCGGCCCGCTGGACTTCCATGTGGACGCCGGCGAAGCCCTGCTGGTGCAGGGCGGCAATGGCGCCGGCAAGACCACGCTGCTGCGCGTGCTGGCCGGCCTGGCCCGGCCCGGCGCCGGCCAGGTGCGGATCGACGGAAAGCCGGCCAGCAATGCCGAACGCGCGCGCTACGTCGCCTACCTGAGCCATCTGCCGGCGCTGAAGCCGGACCTGGACACGCTGGAGAACCTGCACTTCCTGTGCGGCCTGCACGGTCGGCGGGCGCGGCAGATGCCGGGCAACGCACTGGCCATCGTCGGCCTCGCCGGCTACGAGGACACCCTGGTCCGGCATCTGTCGGCCGGGCAGAAGCGGCGGCTGGCACTGGCCCGCATCTGGCTATCGCCGGCGCCCCTGTGGCTGCTCGACGAACCCTATGCCAACCTCGACCTGGAGGGCATCACCCTGGTCAACCGGATGATCTCGGCGCACCTGCGCGCAGGTGGCGCGGCACTGGTCACCACCCATGGCGCCTATGCCGCACCGCCGGTGCGCACCCGCCAGCTCGACCTCGGCGGTGCTGCATGATCGCGCCGGGCACCGAACCGGGCCTGTGGCAGACCGCCGCCGCCCTGCTCAAGCGTGACCTGCGCCTGCTCTGGCGTCGTCGCGGCGATGCCCTGCAGCCGCTGCTGTTCGCCGTGCTGGTGGTGGTGCTGTTCGCGCTGGCCCAGGGCCGCGAGCCGCAGCTGCTGGCGGCCACCGCCGGCGCCGTGCTGTGGCTGGCCGTGCTGCTGGCCGGCCAGTTGTCACTGGATTCGCTGTTCCGCTCCGATGCCGAGGACGGCTCGCTGGAGCAATGGCTGCTGGCGCCGGTTCCGCTGGCCTGGCTGGTGCTGGTGCGCGTGCTGCTGCACTGGGCCACCACCGCGTTGCCGTTGATCGTGGTCAGTCCGCTGCTGGCCGAAATGCTGCATCTGCCGCATGACCAGCTGCCGATGTTGCTGGCATCGTTGCTGCTGGGCACGCCGCTGCTGAGCCTGATCGGTGGCGTGGTCGCCGCGCTGACCGTAGGCATCCGGCGCTCTGGTATTCTCGTGGCGTTGCTGTCGTTGCCGCTGTATGTACCGGTGCTGGTGTTCGGTGCAGGCAGCCTGGCGGCAGCCGGGCGCGGGCAGGATCCGGTCGGTGCGCTGCTGATGCTGGGCGCCGGCCTGCTGGTCGCGCTGGTACTGGCGCCGCTGGCCACCGCTGCTGCAATACGTATTTCTCTGAGTTGACCGAGCTGAGAGCCAATCCACCCCTGCTGGATAGCCGCCACGCATGAATCCGATTGTCCGCTGGTTCCACCAACTCGGTTCGCCTCCCACGTTCGACCGATTCGCTGCCCGCTGGTCGCGGGTGTTCTACCTGGCTGCGGTGCCGGTGCTGCTGGTCGGCATCTGGCAGGCGCTGCTGGTGGTGCCGCCGGAAGCCAAGCAGCTGGACAGCTTCCGCATCCTCTACATCCACGTGCCCAGCGCCTGGATGAGCCTGTTCGTATTCGCACTGATGGCGCTGTACGCCGCCATCGCGCTGATCTGGCGGATCAAGGTCTGCGAGATCCTGGCCATGGCGTGTGCACCGATGGGCGCCGGTTTCACCCTGATCACCCTGCTCACCGGCAGCATCTGGGGCAAGGGCACCTGGGGCACCTGGTGGGACTGGGACCCGCGCATGACCAGTGAACTGGTGCTGCTGTTCCTGTACCTGGGCGTCATCGGCCTGTACCACGCCATCGAAGACCGCCGCAGCGCCGCGCGCGCGGCCGGCCTGCTCGCCATCGTCGGTGTCAGCCTGCTGCCGGTGATCCGCTATTCGGTGGACTGGTGGGGCGGCCTGCACCAGCGCCAGTCGATCAATGTGTTCGGTGAATCGGCGATCAGCAGCGCGATGATCGCGCCGCTGTGGTGGATGGTGATCGGCACCAAGTTCTGGTTCGCCGGTTCGGTGCTGGCCAAGGCCCGCGCCGACAACCTCGACCGCGAAGCCGGCAAGGCCTGGGTCGGTAGCCGTGTCGATGCTCCACGCCCCGCCGCGGAGGCCCAGCCATGACCCACCTGCCCTATGTGATCGGCGCCTACGCCGTATTCGTGCTGGTGCTCGGCGCCGATGCCATCGGTTCCTGGCTGCGCCTGCGGGTGGCACGCCGCCAGGCATTGGCGCGGCAACAGCGGCAGCACACCCGCGCGGCCAGGCAGGATGCGGCGGCGCCGTTGCCGACGGAGCTGGAACGATGACCCCGGTACAGCGTCGCCGCCTGGCCTGGGTGCTGCTGGCCCTGCTCGCCTCCGGCCTGGCCACCGCACTGGTGGCGATGGCACTGGAGCGCAACATCGCCTATCTGTACACCCCGTCGGAAGTGCTGCGCGGCGATGTCGATGCGCAGTCGCGCTTCCGCCTTGGCGGCATGGTGGTGAAGGGCTCCTTCCAGCGCCCGGTCGGCTCGCTGGAAGCACGCTTCGAAGTGACCGACGGCGATGCGCAGCTGGCGGTGACCACCTCGCGGATCCTGCCGGACATGTTCGCCGAAGGCACCGCGGTGGTCGCCAGCGGCCGCCTGCAGGAAGGGATCTTCGTGGCCGACGAGGTGCTGGCCAAGCACGATGAGAAATACGTGCCGAAGGAAGTGGCCGACAAGATGGGCGACGCCCACCGCAAGCATGACGTGCCGGTAACGGCGCCCGAGGTGCGCTGAGTGCTGCCCGAGCTGGGTCAGATCCTGCTGTTGTGTGCGTTGCTGGCCGCGGTACTGCAGGCCGGCCTGCCGCTGCTCGGCGCGCATCGCAACAACAGCGCATGGATGGCGGTGGCACGACCCGCCGCATTCGCACAGCTGCTGCTGATCGCCGGCGCGTTCGCGGTACTCACCGCCGCATTCGTACAGCAGGACTTCTCGGTGCGCTACGTGGCCGAGAATTCCAACTCGCTGCTGCCACTGATCTACCGCTATTCGGCGGTGTGGGGCGCGCACGAAGGCTCGCTGCTGATGTGGGCACTGGTGCTGGCGCTGTGGACCGGCGCGGTGGCGCTGTTCTCACGGCACCTGCCGGCCCCGGTGCGGGCGCGCGTGCTGGCGGTGATGGGCGTGGTCAGCGTCGGTTTCCTCGCCTTCCTGATCTTCACCTCCAACCCGTTCCTGCGCTTGAACCCGGCGCCGCTGGAAGGCCGTGACCTCAATCCGCTGCTGCAGGACCCGGGGCTGATCATCCATCCGCCGATGCTGTACCTGGGCTATGTCGGCTTCGCGGTGCCGTTCGCGTTCGCGGTGGCTGCACTGCTGGAAGGCCGCGTCGATGCGCGCTGGCTGCGCTGGACCCGCCCCTGGACCAACGTCGCCTGGGGCTTCCTGACCCTCGGTATCGCACTGGGCAGCTGGTGGGCCTACTACGAACTGGGCTGGGGCGGCTGGTGGTTCTGGGATCCGGTCGAGAATGCCAGCTTCATGCCGTGGCTGGTCGGCGCGGCCCTGATCCATTCGCAGGCCGTCACTGAAAAACGCGGCACCTTCGGCAGCTGGACCCTGCTGCTGGCGATCGCCGCCTTCGCGCTCTCACTGCTGGGCACGTTCCTGGTGCGCTCCGGCGTGCTGACCAGCGTGCATTCGTTCGCCGCCGATCCCTCGCGTGGCCTGTTCATCCTGGTGTTCCTGTCGCTGCTGGTCGGTGGCAGCCTGCTGCTGTATGCGCTGCGCGCCAGCCGGCTGAGCGTGGACGCCGACGATCCGCGCCGTGGCTTCACCGCCACCTCGCGCGAGACCCTGCTGCTGGCCAACAACCTGTTGCTGGCCACGGCCTGCGCCATGGTGCTGCTCGGCACGCTGTACCCATTGCTCGCCGATGCGCTGTCGCTGGGCAAGATCTCGGTTGGCCCGCCCTACTTCGGCAGCCTGTTCCTGTTGTTGATGGCACCGATGGTGCTGCTGCTGCCGTTCGGCCCGCTGGTGAAGTGGCAGCGCGACCAGCCTTCGCGGGCATTCGCACTGCTGGCACCGTGGCTGGGGCTGGCGCTGCTGCTCGGCGCCCTGGCCTGGTGGCAGGCGCCGCAGAACGGCTGGAAGGCCGGTATCGGCGTCGCTGCCGCGGCCTGGGTCGGGCTCGGCACCGTCCGCTTCGTCTGGCAGCGCCTGCGCGGCAATGGCCGTTTCACCGCCGAGATGCTCGGCATGATCGTCGCCCACGCCGGCATCGCGGTGTTCCTGGCCGGCGCACTGCTGGTGGAAGCACTGAACGTGCAACGCGAAGTTGCGCTGGCTCCGGGCCAGCAGGTTGTGGTCGGCCGCCACGAAGTGCGCTTCGAGGGCGTTGACCATCGCGAAGGCCCGAACTTCATCGCCGACCGCGGCCACCTGCGGGTGTTCCGCGATGGCCGCGAGCTGGCCCTGCTGCATCCGGAGAAGCGCCAGTACGCCAGTGGCGGCCAGGTGATGACCGAGGCCGGCATCGATGCACGCATCGATGGCGATGTCTACGTGGCATTGGGCGAGCCACTGGGCAACAATGCATGGGCGGTACGGGTGCACATCAAGCCGTTCGTGCGCTGGATCTGGCTGGGCGCGCTGCTGATGGCCCTGGGCGGATTCATCACCGCCGCCGACCGCCGTTTCCGTCGTCCGTAGGAGTTCCCATGTCCGAGTCCCCCGCCCCGCGCCCCTCCCGCCCGCTGCCGCCGGTAGCCATCGTGATCGGCGTGCTGTTCTTCTTCGGCCTGCTCGGGCTGATGATCTACGGGGTGATGAAATCGGGCGACCCGCAGCGCGACGTGCTGCCGTCGGCCCTGATCGACAAGCCAGCGCCGGCCTTTGCGCTGCCGGTACTGCACGACCCGGAAATGATCGTGCACAGCGACGACCTGCGCGGCGCGCCCTACCTGTTGAACGTGTGGGGCAGCTGGTGCGCGGCCTGCCGTGAGGAACATCCGGTACTGACCCGTTTCGCCGAGAGCAAGCGGGTACGCGTGATCGGCTACAACTGGAAGGACGACCCGAACGACGCGCTGCACTGGCTGGAGCAGCTGGGCAACCCGTTCATGGTGGTGCTCAGCGACATCGAGGGCCGCACCGCGATCGACTGGGGCGTGACCGCCGCGCCGGAAACCTTCCTGGTCGATGGCAGCGGCATCGTGCGCTGGAAGTACAGCGGCGCGATGACCCAGCGCGTGGTCGATGAGAAGCTGGTTCCGGCGCTGGAGAAGATCGAGAAGGCCCAGGGCCATGCCGGCAGCCCCCTGCACACGGCGCCCTGAGCCCATGCGCTGGCTGCTGGCGCTGCTGCTGGTACTGCCGCTGGCCGCACTGGCCCAGCAACCGCTGCACGATCCGCAGCCGTTGCAGTTCCGTGACGGTAGCGAGGAACGCCGCTTCCATGACCTGGCCGCGCAGCTGCGCTGCGTGCAATGCCAGAACCAGTCGCTGGCCGATTCCAACGCACAGATTGCCCAGGACCTGCGCCGCGAGGTGCTGCAGCTGATGCAGCAGGGCCACGACGACGCGCAGATCAAGCAGTTCCTGGTGGCCCGCTACGGTGAGTTCGTGCTGTACCAGCCCCCCTTGCAGCCTGGCACCTGGTTGCTGTGGGGCGGCCCCGTGCTGGTGCTGGGTGCCGGCGCGCTGGTGGTGGCGGGCATCGTCCGCCGCCGTGGACGCACGGTTGCCGATGCAGCGGCCAGCAGGGCCGACGAAGGAGACGGGTGGTGAATCATTGGCTGCCGATGCTGGCCGGACTGACCGCGGCGCTGATGGCGGCAGCGGTGCTGTGGCCGCTGCGCCGCCACGGCCGCCGTGGATTCATCGTGGCGACACTCGCCCTCGGTGTGGCCGGCGCCTGCCTGTACCTGCTGGTCGGCGATCCGCGCGCGGCACAGCGACAGCCGGCGCCAACCGCGTCCACCCTGCGCGATGGCGTGCAGGCGCTGCAGGAGGCATTGAAGCGCGATCCGCAGCGGGCCGATGGCTGGTCGCTGCTGGGCCGCTCGCAGGCCGAGCTGGGCAATGCCGCAGCCGCTGCAGAGGCGTTTGCGCGGGCCGCTGCACTGGCGCCGGAAGATCCCGGCGTGCTGGTCGAAGCTGCGCAGGCGCGTGCGCAGGCTGATCCTGGCAAGCAGTTCGACGACACCGCGATGGGCTGGCTGCAGCAGGCGCGCACGCTGGCCCCGGATGCCGAACGGGCCAGCTGGCTGCTCGGTATCGCGCTGCGCCAGCGTGGCCGCAATGCCGAAGCGGCAGACGTCTGGAACAGCCTGCTGCCACGCCTGGAACCCGGCGCCGCGCAGGCGCTGCAGGCGCAGATCAACATCGCCCGCGAAGCCGCCGGCCAGGCGCCCGATACAGCCAACGCGGCGCCGCCGGCGCTGCTGCAGGTCCGCGTGCGGCTGCCGGCACTGGACAGCGCGCAATGGCCGGCCACGACCCGGGTGTTCGTGCTGGCCCGCGCCGTGGGAGGGCCACCGATGCCGGTGGCTGCACGCAAGCTGCCGTTGACCGGCTTCCCGGCCACCGTGGCACTGGGCGACGGTGACAGCCCGATGCCGACTGCACCGCTGTCGGCCCATCGCGAAGTGGAAGTGCTGGCCCGCATCTCGCGTACCGGCAGCGCCAACCGCAGCGAGGGCGATCTGCAGAGCGTTCCGGTGAAGGTAAGCCTGCCGCATGACGGCGTGCTGGAACTGCGTTTTCCTTGACGCTGCGCACGGTAGTGCCGGCCGCTGGCCGGCAACCACGCGGGCGCATCAAGGTTCATGAGATTGCCGGCCAGCGGCCGGCACTACCGGATCCGCGTCGAACCTTGCGGGGTTGCCGGCCAGCGGCCGGCACGACCGTGGCAACCACCGATGGAAACCAGCGTGTCGCCAGCTCCACATGCGGCCCCGCTAGAATGCCCGCATGACCGAATTCATCCCGCCCGGCACCCGCTTCCACGCCCTGCCCTCGCCGTTCCCGTTCAAGCGCGGTGGCGCGCTGCACGGCGCGCGCGTGGCCTATGAAACCTGGGGAACGCTGGCCGCCGACGCCGGAAACGCGATCCTGATCGTGACCGGGCTGTCACCGGATGCACATGCCGCCGCCAATGAGGCCAACCCGGCACCGGGTTGGTGGGAGGCCATGCTCGGCCCCGGCAAGCCGATCGATACCGACCGCTGGTTCGTGGTGTGCGTCAACTCGCTGGGCAGCTGCAAGGGCTCGACCGGCCCGGCCTCGCTCAACCCCGCCACCGGCGAACCCTACCGCCTCGACTTCCCGGAACTGTCGATCGAGGACGGTGCGCGCGCCGCCGTTGAGGTCGTGCGCGCGCTGGGCATCGCCCAGCTGGCCTGCGTGGTCGGCAATTCGATGGGCGGCATGACCGCGCTGGCAGTACTGATGCTGCATCCCGGCATCGCGCGCAGCCACATCAATATTTCCGGCAGTGCGCAGGCGCTGCCGTTCTCGATCGCGATCCGCTCGCTGCAGCGCGAAGCGATCCGCCTCGATCCGCGCTGGAACGGCGGTCACTACGACGACGATGCCTATCCCGAATCCGGCATGCGCATGGCGCGCAAGCTGGGCGTCATCACCTACCGCTCGGCGCTGGAGTGGGACGGCCGTTTCGGCCGGGTGCGGCTGGATTCGGACCAGGCCGACGATGATCCATTCGGTCTCGAGTTCCAGGTGGAAAGCTACCTGGAAGGCCACGCACGGCGCTTCGTGCGCTTCTTCGATCCGAACTGCTACCTGTACCTGAGCCGCTCGATGGACTGGTTCGACCTGGCCGAGTATGCCGGGGGCGATGTACTGGCCGGGCTGGCCGCGATCCAGGTGGAAAAGGCACTGGCGATCGGTGCCAACACCGACATCCTGTTCCCGGTGCAGCAACAGCAGCAGGTGGCCGATGGCCTTCGCGCCGGCGGCGCCGACGCACGCTTCATCGGCCTGGAATCACCACAGGGCCACGACGCGTTCCTGGTTGATTTCGAGCGCTTCGGCCCGGCCGTGCGCGGCTTCCTCGACGCGCTGTAGGTGGCGTGGCGGCGTAACCTCGCGCTGGCCGCGTTCGGCGCGTTGATCGCGCTGATGATCAGCAGCGTGCTGCCGCTGTGGCTGGGCGGCTGGTGCCTGCTGGCCAGTGCGCTGTCGTTCGGCCTGTACGGCCACGACAAGCGTGCGGCACAGCGGAAGCAATGGCGGATTCCCGAGCGCACCCTGCAGTTGCTGGCCTTTGCCGGCGGTTGGCCAGGCGCCCTGCTCGGCCAGGCACTGTTCCGCCACAAGCACCGCAAGCCCGCATTCCAGTGGGTGTTCTGGCTGTGCGTGCTGGCCAACGTGGCTTCCATCGCGGTGATGTTGCGCGAGTTCCGGTAGTGCCGGCCGCTGGCCGGCAACCTCATCACGTTTCCCGCGAATGCAGGGGTGCCGGCCAGCGGCCGGCACTACCAAGCATGGATGTGCCGGCCCAGGTCGGCATCTACCGATGCGCTTCGCGCTCCAACACCCCATCGCGCAACCGGTACTGTGCATCGACCACGCCCTCGGGCAGGTCGTCGTGGGTGATCATCAACAGGCTGCGGCCGTCCAGAAGCCCTGAAAGGTCCTGCAGCAGTGCGCGCGCGGTATCCACGTCCAGGCCTTCGGTCGGTTCGTCCAGCAGCAGGATCGGCGCATTGCGCAGCAGCGCGCGCGCCAGCGCCAGCCGGCGGGCCTGCCCCGCCGACATCGTGGCACCGTTCTCGCCCACCCAGGCCTGCAGGCCGCCGTTGCGCTCGGCCCATTCGCCCAGCTGCACCCGACGCAGCACCGCCCACAGCGCCGCATCGCTGGCCACGGGATCTCCCAGGCGCAGGTTCTCGGCCACCGTGCCGGCGAACACCGGCGCATTCTGCGGCAGCCACGCCAGCTGCCGGTGCCAGTCAGCCTGGGCGAAGTCGCGCAGGTCGCGGCCACCGTAGGTCACGCGCCCCTGCTGCGGGTCCCACAGCCGCAGCAGCAGGCTCGACAGCGTGGTCTTGCCGCTGCCGCTGTCGCCACGGATGGCGATGCGCTCACCCGGCGCCAGGGTCAGCTGCAGGCCGCACAGCACCGGGCGCGCCGCGCCCGGCCATTGGAAATGCACAGCGTCCCAGTGCACGCGTGCGGCCTGCGGCACCGGTTGCGGCGCCTGCGGATCCTCCACGGTCGGCGCCTGCTCGACGATGCCCTGCAGGCGATCGGCCGCGATCCGCCCGGACTGCAGCGACTGCCAGGCCAGGCCCATGCCGGCCCACAACTCGATCAATGCCACGGTGAGGAACACCAGACCTGCCGCCATTTCCGGCGCGATCCGCTGCTGTTCCGCTGCGTGCAGGGCCAGTGCCAGCATCGCTACCAGGCCCAGCCCTGCGACCAGGCCGTGCAGGGTCGAAGCCGCGATCAGGCGCCAGCGGCGGCGGCGGTCACGCGAGGCCAGCTGCTTGGCGGCCACGCGCACCTTCAATTGCCATGCCGCGTCGGCATGCAGCGCGGCCAGGTCGCCGGCGCCCTCCAGGCCTTCAAATGCCGCCGTACGCAGCGCGGCGCGATGCGCGGCACGGTCGGCCTCTTCGTCATCGTGGCCACGCACGCCCAGCCATGGCACGCCGAAGGCGATCAGCAGCGCCAGCACCGCCAGCAGCACGGCGGCGGACGGCAGGATCAGCGCCGCCGATGCCACCGCGACCAGCGACAACGCAGCCAGCGCTACCAGCGGCCCGATCGCCCGCACCAGCAGGCCATCCACCTCTCCGATATCGCCAAGCAGCCGTGCCAGCAGTTCGCCGGTACGGGTGGCGCCCAGGCGCGCGGGTGCCAGCGGCAGTGCACGGCGGAAGAACCACACGCGCAGATCGCGGGCGATGCGCAGGGTGGCATCGTGGCCGACCAGCTTCTCGAAGTAGCGCGACACGATACGCGCCATGGTCAGGCCACGGATGCCTGCCGACGGCGAGAAGAAATTGAAGCCCTGGCCCAGGCCGGCCGCACCGGCCAGTGCGGCCGCGGTGAGGAAGCCGCCGGACAGGCCCAGCAAGGCGGTACCGGCCAGCAGGGTGGTCCACAGCAGCAGCATGGTCAGCAGCAGGCGCGGTCGGTGCCGCAGGAACACCGCACGCAGCGAATCGGGCGAACGGCTCATGCGCGCACCGCCTGTGCCGGTTCGACCAGGCGGCCTTCCGGCAGCATCAGGCAGCGGTCGGCCCAGGCGATCACCGCCGGGCTGTGGGTGGCAACCACCACGCTGCGGCCACGCGCATAGGCCGCCAGGCTGCGCAGCAGGGCGGCTTCGGTATCGGCATCCAGGAAGGCCGTGGGCTCGTCCAGCAGCAGGACCTGCGGGTCGCGCAGCAGCAGCCGCGCCAGCCCGATGCGGCGCGCTTCGCCCCCGGACAGGCCGAAGCCACGCTCGCCGATCACCGTATCCAGCCCCTGCGGAAGGTGCTGCGCGAACTGCAGCACCTGCGAGGCCTCGGCCACCGCACGCAGGCGCGCATCACTGGCGCCGGGATCGGCCAGGCGCAGGTTGTCGGCGATGCTGCCATGGAACAGGTAGGGACGCTGGCTGGCATAGGCCACCTGCACGCCGGGACGCAGCTGCAGCTTGCCCGCACGCGGTGGCAACCAGCCGGCCAGCGCTTCCAGCAGCGTGCTCTTGCCCGATCCGCTGGGGCCCACCAGGGCCAACCGCTGGCCCGGCTCCAGCAGCACGTCCACATCGCGCAGCACGTCGTGCGCAGCGCCCAGCGGGCGCAGCACCAGCCCCTGTGCCTGCAGCGGCGGCAGCGCGGCCTCGGCCGGCTCGGCCGCCAGTGGTGCGATCTCATTCTCGATCAGGCCCTGCTCGGCAGGCAGTGACTGCAGCAGGCGCTCCACTTCGGCAGCGGCGGCCAGCGCGTTGGCGCGGTCGTGGTAATGGGCCGCCAGCCGCCGTAGCGGCGCATAGAACTCCGGTGCCAGCAGCAGGCAGAACAGGCCGGCCCCCAGGGTCGGCACCGCGGCATGCAGCGACATCATGCCGAGATAGCTCAAGCCCAGGTACAGCGCGACCATCGCCACGCTCACCGATGCGAAGAATTCCAGCACCGTGGACGACAGGAAGGCGATCCGCAGCACTTTCAGGGTACGCAGGCGGACCCCTTCAGCGGCGGCCTCCACACCGGCCAGTTCGGCCTCGCCACGGCCATACAGGCGCAGCAGGCCCAGGCCCTTGATGCGATCGGCGAAGTGGCCGCTCATCCGCGCCAATTCGCCCAGCTGGGCACGGCCGGCCGCTTCGGCGCCCCAGCCCACCAGCATCATGAAGAACGGCACCAGCGGCGCAGTGAACAGCAGGATCAGCGCAACCACCCAGTCGACCCAGGCCACGGCGGCCAGGATCAGCAGCGGCACCACCACCACTTCGGTGCGCACCGGCAGGAACCCGCTGTAATAGCTCTCGATCGCATCGCCGTGATGCAGCATCAGTTCGCCCAGCTCACCGGTACGGCGCTGGCGCAGCCACAATGGGCCGTGACCCAGCAGGCGAGCGAATACGCGCTCGCGCAGCGCCAGCCGCGCAGCGTCGGCCACATCGCCGGCAGCGGCCTGGGTGGCACTGCCCAGCAGGGTGCGCAGCACCAGGATCACCGCCAATGCGCACAGCACCGGCAGGCCCGAGGCCAGCGGCGCGCGCTGCACCAGCACCTGCTGCACCAGCCAGGCGATGGCCGCAGCCTGGCCGATCAGCAACACGCCGGACAGGCTGATGCACAGCCCCGCCAGGCGCTGGCGGCCTCGTGCGGAGTGCGCCAGACCAGCCAGCCAGGCCGCGCGGACGCGCCGCTGGCGGGCCGTTTCAGCTTCGGTGGAAAGGCCGTCGGGGGTCGTTTCGGCAGCGCTCAAGGGGTCTTCACGGGCAGCAGGGGAGACACGGCATTGTAGGCGCAGGCAACAGGCCGCCCCTGCGGCCGGCGGTCGCAGTCTTCATCAGGTTCGCATACGATCCCTTCGCACACCTGTTCATACATTGATCTGGATCAAGGCTGTTTGAAGTAGTCGGTCACATCATTCACGTCGTAGACCACCCTTCCCGCCACCTGCAACGGCACTATCCACGAGGTAGCCAGGCCATGATTGATCAGACAGTCGTAGAACTGTCGCGGCTGCAATTCGCGCTGACCGCGATGTACCACTTCCTATTCGTACCGCTCACCCTCGGCCTGTCCTTCATGGTGGCCATCATGGAGAGCGTGTACGTGATGACCGGCAAGGAGATCTGGCGCAGGATGACCCTGTTCTGGGGCGTCCTGTTCGGCATCAACTTCGCCATGGGCGTCGCCACCGGCATCGTCATGGAATTCCAGTTCGGCATGAACTGGTCCTATTACAGCCACTACGTCGGCGATATCTTCGGTGCGCCGCTGGCCATCGAAGGCCTGATGGCCTTCTTCCTGGAAGCGACCTTCGTCGGCCTGTTCTTCTTCGGCTGGAACCGCCTGACCAAGGTCAAGCACCTGATGGTGACCTGGCTGATGGCGCTGGGCACCAACCTGTCGGCGATCTGGATCCTGATCGCCAACGGCTGGATGCAGAACCCGACCGGTGCAGTGTTCAACCCGGAAACCATGCGCATGGAAGTCGTCGACTTCATGGCGGTGGTGTTCAACCCGGTGGCACAGGCCAAGTTCGTGCACACCGTCAGCGCCGGCTACGTGACCGGTGCGGTGTTCGTGATGGCGATCAGCGCCCTGTTCCTGCTGCGCAACAAGCACAAGGACCTGGCCCGCCGTTCGTTCGCGGTGGCTGCAGCGTTCGGCCTGCTGTCCTCGCTGTCGGTGGTGGTGCTGGGTGACGAGAGCGGTTATGCCGCCAGCGAGCACCAGAAGATGAAGCTGGCCGCGATCGAAGCGATGTGGGAGACCGAGCGTGCGCCGGCCGACTTCACCGCGTTCGGCATTCCGAACCAGGAAACCCACCAGAACGACTACGCGGTGAAGATCCCGTACCTGATGGGCCTGATCGCCACCCGTTCGTTGAACCAGCCGATCCCGGGCATCCTGGAACTGGTGGACCGCGCCGAACACCGCGTGCGCGGCGGCCAGCTGGCCTACGGTGCGCTGGAGCGCCTGCGCGCCAACAAGAACGACGTCGAAGCGCGCGAGATGTTCGACCGCCATTGGCAGGATCTGGGCCATGGCCTGCTGCTCAAGCGCTACCGCGATGACATCCTCAATGCCACCCCGCAGGAGATCTCGCAGGCGGCGATGGATACCGTGCCGCGCGTGATGCCGCTGTTCTGGACCTTCCGCGTGATGGCCGGCCTCGGCTTCTACCTGATTGCCTTCTTCGCGCTGGCCTTCTACTACTCGTGCCGCAACAACTTCCAGGACAAGCGCTGGTTCCTGCGCCTGGCCCTGTGGACGTTGCCGGCCCCCTGGATCGCGATCGAGTGCGGCTGGTTCGTGGCCGAGTACGGCCGCCAGCCGTGGGCGGTCGACGGCGTGCTGCCGACCTTCTATGCAGCATCGGGCCTGGCACTGCATGAAATCGTGCTGACCCTGGCCGGCTTCACCGCGATCTACACCGCGCTGATCGTGGTCGAGATCAAGCTGATGCTCAAGGCGATCCGCAAGGGTCCGGACGAGGTGCTGCCGTCGCTGCAGTCGCCCCAGCCGCATGCTTCCCACAATGCCTCGGCGCCGGCCGCCGGCCAGGCCTGAGGCAGGAGAACCAAGATGGATTTCATTCTTCTGGACTACACCACGCTACGCGTGATCTGGTGGCTGCTGCTCGGCATCCTGCTGATCGGCTTCGCCGTCATGGATGGTTTCGACCTGGGCGTGGGCACCCTGCTGCCCTTCGTCGCCCGCAACGATGCCGAGCGCCGGCTGGTGATCAACACCATCGGCCCGGTCTGGGAAGGCAACCAGGTGTGGCTGGTGCTCGGTGGCGGCGCGATCTTCGCCGCCTGGCCGCCGCTGTACGCGGTCAGCTTCTCCGGGTTCTACCTGGCGATGTTCGTGATCCTGTTCGCATTGATCCTGCGTCCGGTCGGCTTCAAGTTCCGCAGCAAGATGCCCAGCGAGCGCTGGCGCAACACCTGGGACTGGGCATTGTTCATCGGTGGCTTCATCCCGGCACTGATCATGGGCGTGGCCGTGGGCAACGTGCTGCTGGGCGTGCCGTTCCACTTCGATGACAGCATGCGCATCTTCTACACGGGCTCGTTCTTCGGCCTGCTGATGCCCTTCGCGCTGCTGGCCGGCCTGCTCAGCGTGTCGATGCTGGTCGCCCACGGTGCCGCCATGCTGGTGCTGAAGACCGACGGCCCGGTGGCCGAACGCGCGGCCCGCTTCGGCAGCATCGCCGCGGTCATCGCCTTCGTGCTGTTCGCGGCCGGTGGGGCCTGGGTGGCCTTCGGCCTGCCCGGCTACCAGATCACCTCGCAGGTGGTCACCGATGGCGCCACCAATCCGCTGCTGAAGACCGCCGAACTGGGCGCCGCCGGTGGCTGGATGCGCAACTACAGCGCGATGCCGGCCACGATCCTGGCTCCGCTGCTCGGCCTGGCCGGCCTGCTGGCCAGTGCCGTGCTGCTGCGTGCCCGTCGTGGCGGCCTGGCCTTCATCGCCTCCGGTGCGGCCATCGCCGGCATCATCCTGACCGTTGGCTTCGCCATCTTCCCGTTCCTGCTGCCGTCCTCGAGCCAGCCCACCTCCAGCCTGACCGTGTGGGATGCCTCGTCCAGCCACCTGACCCTGTGGATCATGCTGCTGGCCACCGCGGTGTTCCTGCCGATCATCATCGGTTACACCACCTGGGTGTACCGCGTGCTGAAGGGCAAGACCACCAGCGAAGAGATGGGCAACAACCCGAACGCGTATTGATCGCTTGCACGTGTGCCGACCAACGGTCGGCACCTCCCCGGAATGAAGGAGACTGATCATGTGGTATTTCGCCTGGATTCTCGGCGCCGGCCTCGCCTCGACGGTGGCCATCCTCAACGGCATGTGGTTCGAAGCCCGCGAGCAGAACCGCATCGAGAAAGAAAATCGTCGCTGAGCTGTAAAAAAGCCTTGCCGCCTTGGCCTTCACACGGTATCTTAGGCGGCTCCTTCGGGGTGTAGCTCAGTCTGGTAGAGCGCTACGTTCGGGACGTAGAGGTCGCAGGTTCGAATCCTGTCTCCCCGACCACTCAAGTGGTCGCATTGAAGCCTGGTGAAGTCGTCCAGGCTTTTTTGTTCCCTGAAGTGGCACTGCTTCGGCAGTGTGAAGAAAACAGCATTTACCCCTTGCCGCCACCGGGGTGAATCGCTAGAATAGGCGGCTCCCTTCGGGGTGTAGCTCAGTCTGGTAGAGCGCTACGTTCGGGACGTAGAGGTCGCAGGTTCGAATCCTGTCTCCCCGACCACTTCGGTGGTCACCAAGAAGCCTGGAAGACATCACTGTCCTCCGGGTTTTTTTGTATCCGGCGCCAGGCCACCCACATGACGGGACCTTGCCGGAGTGCCCACGTACAATGGCCGCGCTGCCGGCCCGCCTGCAGCAACCTCCCCCACCTGCCGCTTCGGCGTAGACCGATGCCGGCGCTGCATGCCATCCCCCGGCGTGCGACACCTGCAAGGACCACCGATGAGTTCCTCCACTTCCGATTCGCCGTCGCTGCTGCACGGTCGCGTCCTCGCATTCGCCGCGATCCTGCTGGCTGCGATCAACCTGCGTACCGCCGTCACCTCGATCACGCCGCTGCTGGATGTACTCGGCCAGCAGTTCGGCTTCGGCACCACCATGACCGGCGTGCTCGGCATGCTGCCGACGGCGTCGTTCGCACTGTTCGGCGTCGCCACGCCGGCGTTGGCGCGGCGCCTGGGCCTGGAGCGCACCACGCTGCTGGCGATGGTGATGGCCATGGCCGGCCTGCTGCTGCGCTCCAGCGCCGGCAATGTCGGCACGCTGCTGTTCGGTTCGGTCGTCGCACTGGCCGGCATGGGTATCGGCAACGTAGTGGTACCGCCGCTGGTGAAGCGCTACTTCGCCAACAAGGTCGGCACCATGAGCACGCTCTACATCAGCGTGCTGCAGCTGGGCACGATGCTGCCCGCGCTGCTGGCGGTGCCGGTGGCCCATGCCGCAGGCTGGCGCGTGTCGCTGGGCATGTGGGCACTGCTGGCGCTGGCCGCCGCGCTGCCGTGGCTGGTACTGGCCACCCGCGCGCCGAAGCCGCAGGCCGATGCCACCGACCCCACCACGCAGCCGCACGGCAAGGTCTGGCGCACGTCGCTGGGCTGGAGCATGACGCTGATGTTCGGCATGACATCGCTGATGACCTATTCGATGTTCACCTGGCTGCCGCGCATCGTGGTCGAGGCCGGTGGCACGCCGGCGTTCGGAGGCGTGATGGTGGCCGTGTTCTCAGCCCTTGGCCTGTTGCCGTCGCTGGTCATTCCGTCGATGGCGGTGCGCATGCAGAACCCGTTCCCACTGGTGCTGATCGGCTTTTCCTCGTTCGTGATCGCCTTCGCCGGCCTGCTGCTGGCACCGATGAAGGCACCGCTACTGTGGGCCTGCCTGCTCGGCGTCGGTCCGTCCACGTTCCCGTTGGCGCTGACCCTGATCAACCTGCGTACCCGCACCCCGACCGGTTCGGCGGCGCTGTCCGGCTTCATGCAGGGCGTCGGCTACAGCTTCAGCTGCCTGGGCCCGTTCCTGGTGGGCTGGCTGCACACGGTCAGCGATGGCTGGACCCTCCCATTCAGCTTCCTGTTCGGCTGTGCCACGCTGATGCTGTGCGCCTCGTGGGTGGCCTGCAAGCCGCGCAAGCTGGAAGACCTCTGGTAAGCCGCGCCGGCGCGGCCTGGCGGACCCGACCGGTACCGGCGGGTCGCCGCACCAATCTTGACGCCGGACTGACAATCCCGGGCGGATAGTGCCCTGGAATGCCCGATCCTGCCGTCTGCCGGCAGCGGGCATGGGGGCGGCAGCCGCCGCCCAAGCCACCACTCGGTGTGCGGGGGACCTTCGTTTCAGACAAGACATTGCGGGTCGCTGTCCGGGTTGTACCCGTCCTGGCTGGGCGGGGATGCACGAAGGGCGTGACGCGGACACCGCTACGCCCAGTTCTGGCATGTGATGTGCGTCACATTTCTCAGGTAGTCTGGTCAGGAAGCCAAGGGGGTCCCCAATGGTTGTCCACCGCCGGCTGACGCTCTGCGTCGGCCTCGCCTGCACCGCTCTGGCCTGGGCCAGCAGCGCCGCCCCGCCGGACCGCACTGCGGCCCTGGCCGAGATTGGCCGCTATCGCGACCAGGCACGCTGGATGGACGCGCTGGGCGCGATCGAGCGTGCCAGCCAGCAGCAGCCCAACGATGACCTGTTGTTCAAGCTGCGGGTGCTTACCCTGGGCGACATCGGCAACGCCTGGCGTGCCTGGGAGCTTTACCAGCAGCGTCCAGCGCTGTTCGATGACGCCCAGCGGCAACGCCTGGAGGCCGACTACCTGGCCAAACGGGTGGTCTGGAGCCTGGCCTACAGCAGCAGCGAGGACAGCCGCCTGGAAGAAGCCGAGTCCACCCTGGCCCGCATGCAGCGCTACCTCGGCGGCGAAGGCACGCCGCCGGCAGCGGCACCGCTGCGGATCCGCCTGGACCGCCTGATCCTGCTCAACCGGCTGGGCCGCCACGCACAGGTGCGCGAGGAAGCACGGGCACTGCAGGCCGAAGGCCACACCCTGCCCGACTACGTGCTGCCAGCGGTGGGCGATTCGTTGATGGGCACCCTGCATCCGGAGGAAGCCATCCCGGTACTGCAGGCGGCCGTGGCCGGCGATCCCAGCCGCGATGCCTCGCGTTCGGAACTGGCCTACGCCTATCTGGAAAGCGAACAGCAGGAAAAGGCCATCGATCTGCTGCAGGCGTGGCGCGACAAGGAACCCGCCTGGCGCTGGAGCAATGGAAAATCGCCGTACGCCAACTGGTCGCGCTACGAAGCCGACCTGAACCTGGCGATGGTGCGCGCCTACAGCGGCGATCTGCACACGGCGCAGCAGGACCTGGAGGCGATGGTCGACATCGCACCGGGCAATGGCGGCCTGCAGAGCGCGCTCGGCAGCGTGTACATGATGCGCGGCTGGCCACGCAGGGCGCTGCAGCGACAGCAGATGGCCCATGCCCTCGACCCGCGCGACATCGAGCCACGGCTGGGCATGGAGGAGGCCTACGTCGCCCTGCAGCGCGATGACCTGGCGCGGCCACTGCATGACGATCTGCTCGCGCGCTATCCCACCCAGCCCGCGGTCGAGCGCATGGACCAGGCCTGGCGCGCCCATCGCGGCTGGCAGCTGAAGGCCTGGACCGACCTCGGCCGCAGTTCCGGCGGCGGCGGCACCTCGCCGCTGGGCAACAACGACCGCCGCTACGGCATGGAAGTGCAGACACCGGTACTCGACGACCGCTGGCGGCTGTTCGCCTTCGCCGACCGGCGCTCGATCGACTTCCAGGACCAGCGCATCGACCCGCTCTGGCTGGGCGCGGGCGTGCGCTACCGCTTCGGCCAGCTGGATGCGGAAGCAGCGGTGCTGCGTGCCAACGACCACATCGGCGATACCGGCCTGCGCGTTGGCCTCGGCTGGCAGTTCAACGACGACTGGCACGCAGGCCTGGTGGCCGCCCGCAACGACCCGGACGCGTCGATGCAGGCGCGCGTGGCCGGCATCACCGCCGACAGCGTGAGCGCGCAGGTCGACTACCGGCGCAGTGAACTCACCCATTGGATGTTCGGTGCCAGCCGTTTCCGTTACGACGATGGCAACCATCGCGAACTGTTCAGCACCAGCCTCGAGCAACGCCTGCTGACCCGGCCGCGCTGGCTGGTCGATGGCCTGGCCAGCGCCTATGCCAGTCGCGGCAGCCGCGACGATGCGCCCTACTTCAACCCGAAGCGCGATCGCATGGTCGAGATCGGGCTGCGCATCGACCAGCAGCTGTGGCGGCATTACGAGCGCCATTTCAGGCACCGGCTGACGGTCTCGCTGGGCGACTACTGGCAGGATGGCTTCGGCAGCGCGCTGGTGCCGTCGGTGTCCTACATGCACGAGTGGCAGCTGGGCACGGGCCGCGTGTTCGAGTACGGCGTGCGCTGGTCGCGGCCGGTCTACGACGGCCATCGCGAGCGCCATCTCGGCTTCGAAGCCGCACTGCGCTGGGGAGAATGACATGACCCGCATCCTGCGACTGATCGTGCTCCTGCTGCTGGCCACCGCCCCCCCGGTCTTCGCGCAGCAGGCCCTGCATCTGGACGCGGTCGACAACGGCCTGCTGATCCTCAGCTACCACGACATCCGCGACCAGGTGGCCGCCAAGGGCGATGCCGACAGCTATGCGGTGAGCACGCAGAACTTCGCCGCGCACCTGGACTGGCTGGGCGCGCATGGCTATCACCCGGTGTCGCTGTCACAGCTGATCGAGGCCTCGCAGGGGCGCGCCACGCTGCCGCCGAAACCGGTGCTGCTGACCTTCGACGACGGCCTGCGCAGCGTGTATGACAAGGCCTTTCCGCTGCTGCAGGCGTACCACTATCCCGCGCTGGTGGCGGTGATCACCGACTACGTGGACATGGCACCGGGCCGCACCATCGACTACGGCTACCGCTCCTTCGGGCACGACGATTTCGTCACCTGGGCGCAGCTCAGGCAGATGCACGACAGCGGCCTGATCGAGGTCGCAAGCCATACCGACGACCTGCACCACGGCGTGCCGGCCAATCCGCAGGGCAACTCGACGCCGGCCGTGGTGACCCGCATCTACCGCGCGGCCACCCGTAGTTATGAGAGCGAGGCCGAGTACGAGCAGCGCCTGCGCAACGATCTCGCACGCAGCGCGCAGCGCATCGAGCAGCACCTGGGCGTGCGCCCCCGTGCCATCGTCTGGCCGTACGCCGCCTACAACCAGTTGAGCAACGACATTGCCGAGCAGCTGGGCATGCCGGTTTCGTTCGACCTGGAAGGCCGCAGCACGCCGGTGGCCAGCGACCTGCACGGGCTGGCGCGCCTGCTGGTAAGCGACAACCCGACCGTGGAGGGCCTGGCCTACGAGCTGCGCCGCGACGTGGCGTTGGATGGCATCCGCGCGCTGCAGGTCGATCTGGATGATGTCTATGACGCGGACCCTGCACAGCAGGCGCGCAACCTCGATGCGCTGGTCGAACGGGTCAAGCGCATCGCGCCGACCCACGTCTACCTGCAGGCGTTCGCCGATCCGGACGGCAACAACACCGCCGATGCGCTGTACTTCCCGAACCGGCACATGCCGATGCGTGCCGACCTGTTCAGCCGGGTTGCCTGGCAACTGAAATCACGCGCCGGGGTGAAGGTCTATGCATGGCTGCCGGTGCTCGGCTTCGAACTGCCGGACCCGCTGCAGCGCAAGGCACTGGCGATCCACAACGGCGATGCCGATGGCATGTACCGGCTGGACTTCACCAACCCGCAGGCCCGCCAGATCATGCTCGACATCTACGAGGACCTGGCGGTCAATTCCTACTTCGAGGGCCTGCTGTTCCATGACGACGGCTACCTGCGCGACACCGAGCTGCCTGCGCTGGCGGCCGGTGATGGCGGCAGCGCGCGCACCCAGGCGCTGATCGATTTCACCCTGGCACTGCGTGACAGCGCACAGCGTTGGCGACCGAAGCTGGCCACCGTGCGCAACCTGTACGCCGAACCGGTGCTGCGGCCGCAGAGCGAAGCCTGGTTCGCGCAGCGGCTGGACCTGTTCAACAAGGCCTATGACCAGACCGCGCTGATGGCGATGCCGTGGATGGAAGGCAGCCGCCATCCGGAACGCTGGCTCGACCAGCTGCTGGCTGCGGTCCGCGCGCACGATCCACAGCTGCAGCACACGCTGTTCGAGCTGCAGACCGTCGATTGGCGCAGTGGCCAACCGATTCCCGCCGAGCGCCTGCGCGCGCAGATCCGCCAGCTGCAGGCACAGGGCGTGCACCACTTCGCCTGGTATCCGGACGACTTCATCGCCGACCAGCCTTCCACCCACGATGCCCGTGCGGCGATGTCCGCCGGCAACTTCCCGTACCCGGAGAAGTGACGTGGACATGCATCCGCTGCTGCAGATCCTGTTCCAGTTCGCCTTCTACTATCCGATGGTGATGGCGTTCTTCTGGATGTCCGGTGGGCTCTACTACTACTTCCGGCGCGAACGCCACTCGGCCGCGCGCAATGATCCACCGCTGATGGTCGAGCCACCGTTCGCGACCCTGCTGATTCCGTGCCACAACGAGTCGGAGAACCTGGACGACACCCTCGGTTCGGCGCTGGCACAGCGCTACCCCGCCGACTATGAAGTGATCGCCATCGACGACGGCAGCAGCGACGATACCGGCGCCCGCCTGGAGGCGCTGGCCGCCAGGCACCCACGGCTGCGCGTACTGCACCTGGACCGCAACCTGGGCAAGGCCAACGCCCTGCGCATGGGTGCACTGGCAGCGCGCTCGGAATACCTGGTGTGCATCGACGGCGATGCGATGCTGGAAGAGCACGCGCTGCACTGGATGATCTGGCACCTTGTCAGTGGCAGCCGGGTCGGCGCTGTCACCGGCAATCCGCGCATCCGCAACCGTTCCACCCTGCTCGGCCGGCTGCAGGTGGCTGAGTTCTCCTCGATCATCGGCATGATCAAGCGCGCCCAGCGCGTCTATGGGCGCATCTTCACCATTTCCGGGGTGATCGCCGGCTTCCGCCGCACCGCACTGCACCAGGTCGGCTGGTGGGCTGACGACATGGTCACCGAGGACATCGACATCAGCTGGCGCCTGCAGCGGGCGCACTGGGACATCCGCTACGAGCCCAACGCGCTGTGCTTCATCCTGATGCCGGAAACCCTGAAGGGCCTGTGGCGGCAGCGGCTGCGCTGGGCCCAGGGCGGCGTGGAAGTGATGCTTCGGCATGCGCGCTCGCTGCTGCACTGGAAGGAACGACGCATGTGGGGCGTGCTGCTGGAGTACGTGCTGAGCGTGATCTGGGCCTACACCATGCTGTTCATCGTGGTGCTGTGGGCGCTGGGAAAGTTCATCGACCTGCCGCCGCAGCTCTACATCGCCAGCCTGCTGCCGCAGTGGCATGGCGTGATCCTGGCATTGGTCTGCCTGCTGCAGTTCGCCAGCAGCCTGATCATCGACCGTCGTTACGAAACACAGATTGGACGCAACTACTTCTGGGTCATCTGGTACCCGATGGCGTACTGGCTGATCAGCCTTTCCACCACCCTGGTGGCGCTTCCGAAGACCCTGCTGCGTCGCCGCAGCAAGCGCGCCACCTGGACCAGCCCTGACCGGGGGATTCGATGAACGCCCAGCATCCTTCCAACCGCTTCGACTCGCGGATGATCCGCAAGCCGCATCGCCAGCCCCGCTTCCAGCGCACCGCCTGGGGCTTTGTCACCCTCGCCTTCTGGGGGTTCTACTTCTACCTGTGGGCTCCGCTGGTCACCCTGTTTTCCTGGCTGGTCGGCGGGCAACTGGCCTGGCAACAGCTGTACGAGCGACAGAACCAGTTCGATCCGTACGTGCTGGTCGCGCTGCCGCTGATCCTGCTGTGCGCCAGCATCCTGCTGATCGGCTGGGCCGAGTACAACCGCGCGCGTTTCCGTGGCCACGACCGGCGCCTGCCACGGCCTGCGGCCAGCCTCAATGAAGTGGCGGCCGACCTCGGTGCCAGTACCGGGCTGGCCGAACGGCTGCTCGGCTGCAAGGCTGCCACCCTGCACATGGACGAGCACGCACGCCCGGTGGGCATCCGCCGCGAAGTGCTGTGACACGCCGCAGGTCGTGCCGGCCGCTGGCTGGCATCCACAGAGCATCCACGCATGGCGTGGATCTACTGCCTATGCAGCCCGCTGGCCGGCATCCAGGTCTCCTCAGGCCCGGGTCTGGCCTTCGCCGCGCACAACGAAGCGCTCGACGGTGAGCGCTTCCAGGCCCATCGGCCCGTAGGCATGCAGGCGCGTGGTGGAAATGCCGATCTCGCTGCCGAGGCCAAGCTGGCCACCATCGGAGAAGCGCGACGAAGCGTTGACCATCACCACCGCCGAGCGCAGTGCATTGACGAAACGCTCGGCATGGCCGGCATCGCCGGTGGCGATCACTTCGGTGTGGTCGGAGGTATAGCGGCGGATGTGCGCAATGGCGGCATCGAGATCGTCGACCACGCGCACCGCCAGCACCAGGTCAAGGAACTCGGCGGCATAGTCGTCCTCGCTGGCCGCCGTGCTGCCCGGCAGCAGCGGCTGCGCCTGCGCATCGGCACGCAGCTGCACGCCACGCTCGCCGAGCGCCTGCGCCACCCGCGGCAGGAATGCTGCCGCGGCATCACGGTGCACCAGCAGCGTCTCCAGCGAGTTGCAGGCCGCCGGGCGGCTGCACTTGCCATCCACCAGCAGGTCGACGGCCATGCCAAGGTCGGCACTGGCATCCACGAACAGATGGCAGACCCCCTTGTAGTGCTTGATCACCGGTACCCGCGCATGCTCGGCCACGAAGCGGATCAGGCCTTCGCCGCCACGCGGGATCGCCAGGTCGATCAGCTCGTGCAGCTGCAGCAGCTCCAGCATGGCCTCGCGGCGCAGGTCGGTCAGCACGGTCACCGCGGCCGCCGGTACACCCTTGGCCTGCAAGGCACCGGCCAGCGCCTGCGCGATCGCGGTATTGGAATGGAGGGCCTCGGAGCCGCCGCGCAGGATCACCCCGTTGCCTGCCTTCAGGCACAGCGCTGCGGCTTCGGCGGTCACGTTGGGGCGCGCCTCGTAGATCATCGCGATCACTCCCAGCGGCACGCGCACCTTCTGCACGCGGATGCCGTTCGGGCGCACATCATCGCGGGTTACCTGGCCGACCGGGTCCGGCAACCCCGCCACTTCACGCACGGCGTCGGCCATGGCCAGCAGACGTGGCGGGTCCAGCGCCAGGCGATCGAGCATGGCACTGCCCACGCCCTTTTCGCGTGCAGCCGCAAGGTCGCGTGCATTGCCGGCCAGGATCAGCCCGGCATTCACTTCCAGCGCTTGCGCCATCGCCATCAACAGCGCGCGCCGGGCTGCGCTGTCGAGGCCAGCCACGATCTGGGCCGCATCACGGCAGGCACGCGCCTGTGCTTCGATTCCGCTCATGGGAGTGTCCTTCAAACCGGTCATGGCAGCACCAGATCGTCACGATGGACGACACTGCCGCCGTAGTTGTAGCCCAGCACGGACTGGATGTCGCGCGAATGATGGCCCGCGATCCGGCGCACGTCATCGGCTGCGTACTGGCTGACGCCACGGGCCACACAGATACGGCCCTGCGGTGCATCCCAGCACACTTGCACCATGTCACCGCGGCGGAACGCGCCCTCCGCACCGGTGATGCCACCGGCCAGCAGCGAGGCGCCCTTCTCGCGCATCGCCTGTGCCGCACCGGCGTCGATGACGATCGCGCCGTCGGCCAGCGGCGCGTGCCGCAGCCAGTGCTTGCGCGCCGCCTCACGGCTGCGTGCAGCGTGGATGCGGGTGCCGAACAGGCGGTCCTGCGCCAGCGCGCGCACCACGTCGCCGTGGCGGCCATTGAACAGGTAGGTCTCGATGCCGAGGCGGCCCGCCTTCGCGGCGGCCTCCAGCTTGGTGCGCATGCCACCGGTGCCGGCGCGCGAGCCGGCGCCGCCGGCCATCGCCAGCACCTCGTCGCTCAGTTCGGGCACCTCGTGCAGCGGCCGTGCATCGGCAACCGTGCGGGGGTCTGCGCTGTACAAGCCGTCGATATCGGTGGCGATGAACAGCGCATCGGCGTCGACCAGTGCCGCCACGGTCGCGGCCAGGTTGTCGTTGTCACCGAGCTTGAGCTCATCCACCGACACGGTGTCGTTCTCGTTGACCACCGGCAGTGCGCCCAGCCGCAACAGCTCACTGAGCGTGGCGCGGGCATTGAGGTAGCGACGGCGATTGCGCAGGTCATCGTGGGTGAGCAGGACCTGCGCCACCGGGCGTTCGAAGAAGCGCTGCCAGAGACCGATCAGCTGGGCCTGGCCGAGCGCGGCCAACGCTTGCCGCGCCGCCATTGCCGCCCCCGGTTCATCGGCCCGCGGCAGGATCGCGCGACCTGCGGCGACCGCGCCGGACGACACGATCACCACTTCGCGCCCGGCCAGCACATTGGCCGAAACGAACTGGGCCAGGCCCAGTGCATGCCGCGGTGACAGGCCGCCGCCATCGGCGGCCAGCAGGCTGCTGCCGACCTTCAACACCGCACGCCGCCACGGTGGCAACCGCTGTTCCGGGAACGGCGAGGCGACAGCGGCGGCATGCAGGGTCATCGGTCAGGGCCTCAGCGGGTGTTCCATTCGTGCACGGTCAGGTCGGACGCCTGCATCGTCACCAGCGGATCGGTGGCAACAATGGCCTGCGCCTGCGCCAGGCTTTCCACGTTGCACAGCACATAGGCACCCCCACTGCCATCGGCGAATCCACCGGTCAGCTGCAGCTTGCCCTGGGCCTGCAATGCCTCAAGGAAATCTCGGTGTGGCTGCACCGCGGCAGCATCGAAGTCCGGCCGCCGCATCGCCAGCACCAGGTACACGGTGGCGGCCATCAGGACAGCGCCTGCCAGCGTGCGCGCAGCTCATCCAGGCGCAGGTCGGACGCCGAGCCCGGCGACACGCGCGCAGCCAGGCTGCCTTCCGGGGTGCGTCCCTGCCCTGCGCTTTCGGCGCCCGCCGCAGCAGCCTTGTAGGCTTCCCGGAACGGTACGCCGGCGACCGCCGCTTCCACCGCAACGTCGGTGGCGTACATGCCCGAGTCGATGGCCGCGCGCAGCCTGTCGTCGCGCCATTCCAGGTTCGCCAGCAGCGCCGGCAGCAGTTCCAGTGCGGCCAGGCCGCGGCCGAAGCCATGGAAGATGGCGCCCTTGGACGACTGCAGGTCGCGGTGGTAGCCCGAGGGCAGCGACAGCAGCTGCTCGATCTCGGTGCGTGCCGCGGCAACGCTGGCGTGGGTCGCGCGCATCAGTTCGATCACATCCGGGTTGCGCTTGTTGGGCATGATCGAGCTGCCGGTGGTGTACTGCGCCGGCAACGCCACGAAGCCGAACTCGGCGCTGGTGAACAGCGACAGGTCCCAGGCGATGCGGCGCAGGTCCAGGGTTGCGCCGCCGAGGGCTTCCAGTGCGGCCAGCTCGAACTTGCCGCGCGACAGCTGCGCGTAGATCGGCGACACCTGCATGCGTGCAAAGCCGAGTGCGGCAGTGGTGTGCTCGCGGTCCAGCGGCAGGTTCACGCCATAGCCGGCGGCGGTGCCAAGCGGGTTGGCATCGACCAGGGCGTGGGTATCACGGGCGCGGACGGCATTGTCGATGAACGCCTCGGCCCAACCCGCCCACCACATGCCGGCCGAGGACACCACCGCGCGCTGGATGTGGGTGTAGCCGGGAATCGGCAGCGCCTTCTCGGCCTCTGCGCGATCCAGTGCGACCTTGGCCACTTCGGCACTGAGCTGGGCCACGCGCTGCAGCTTCTCCTTCAACCACAGGCGGGTCGCGACCAGGATCTGGTCGTTGCGGCTGCGCCCGGTGTGGATCTTGCGGCCGGCATCGCCGAGGCGCTCGGTCAGCCGCGCCTCGATCGCCGAGTGGCCATCCTCGTACTGCGTATCCAGCACGAAACGGCCCTCGCGGAAGTCCTGCGCCAGCAGCTCCAGCTCGCGCAGCAGGCCAGCCAGTTCATCGGCGCTGAGGATGCCGATGTGCTGCAGGCCCTGCGCATGCGCGGCACTGGCGGCGATGTCGTGCAGGAAGAACTCGCGATCGAGGATCACGTCGTCGCCGGCGAGGAAGGTCTGGATCTGTGCGTCGACGGCGACGCCGGGCTTCTGCCAAAGAAGGTCTGCCATGGGGGCTCCGGATTGCGTGTTCAGTGCGGGATCGACGTCAGTTCGTCGATGCCCAGCGCGAGATTGAGATTCTGCATGGCCTGGGTGGCCGCGCCTTTCAGAAGATTGTCCAGGGTCGCCACCACCACCACCCGCTTGCCACCCGGGGCCAGGGTGAAGCCGCCGACCTGCGCACCATGGCGGCCGGCGATGCGGCTGACCCACGGCGCTTCATCCACGACGTCGATGAGTGCTTCGCCGGCATAGGCCTGCTGGAAGCGCTCGATGATCTGCTCGCGGGTCTGCACCCGGTTCAGCCACAGGTTGGCGGTAAGCGTGATGCCGCGGAAATGCGGGGCGACGTGCGGCATGAATTCGACCGCCACGCCCAGCTGCACCGACACCTCGCGCTCGTGCACGTGGTTGGTCAGCGCGTACGGCATCAGGTTGTCGGCCAGCAGTTCGACGTTGTTCTTGTCCGACGGCGTGGTACCGGCACCAGAATAGCCGGACACGCCAAAGCACTGCGGTGGGCCGGCCAGCAGGTCCAGCAGCGGATGGACCGCCAGCTGCATGGCCGTGGCATAGCAGCCCGGGTTGCTGATGTGCTTCTGGCCGTTGTAGCGGTTGCGGGTCAGCTCCGGCAGGCCGTAATACCAGCTGTTGTCGAAACGGTAATCGGCCGACAGGTCCACGATCACGGTGTCCGGCCTGGCCGCCTCCAGTGCGGCCACGAACGGTGCGGCAAGGCCATTGGGCAGGGCCAGGATCACCGCATCCACGCCCTTGGCGGCCACCGCGGCGGCGTCCAGGTTCTCGTACTGCAGCTCGCCCTGGAACTCCGGATGGTGGTCGGACAGGCGCTGCCCGGCGCGCTCGCGCGAGGATACGAATGCCAGCTTCAGGCGCGGGTGGGCGGCCACCAGCTTGATCAGCTCGGCGCCGGTATGGCCGCGGGCACCGACGATGCCCAGGGTGAAAGTCGAATCGTTCATGCGTGGCTGTCCAGGCGGTACTGCAGATGGCGCTTCACGCCCTGCCATTCCGTATCGATGATGGAGAAGATGACGGTGTCGCGCGGCGTGCCATCGGGGTGCCGCTTGTGGTTGCGCAGCACGCCGTCCTGCTTGGCGCCGAGGCGGGCGATGGCGGTGCGCGAGGTGAAGTTGAACCAGCTGGTCTCCAGCACCACGCTGATGCAGCCCATGGCCTCGAAGGCATGCTGCAGCAGCAACAGCTTGGCTTCGGTGTTGGCGCCGGTGCGCTGCACGCGCGGCGTGTACCAGGTGTAGCCGAGGCTGAGCCTGGGCACGCCGGCATCCAGGTCGTAGAAGCGCGTGCTGCCGATGATGGCGCCGGTCGCATCACGGATCACGAACGGCAGTGCCTTGCCTTCGGCCTGCGCCTTCAGCGCGGCCTGCACGTACGGCTCGACCTGCTGCGGCGCCGGCACCTGGGTGTACCAGAGCTGGTCCAGGCCACTGCCTTCGAGCGCGTCGCACAGGCCCGGCACGTGTTCGAGCTGCAGCGGCTGCAGGGTCACGTGCCGGCCGCGCAGCGTGGGGACTGCATTCCAGGCGTCGGTAGTGCTCATCACTTACCCCTGCAGGCTCGGCGCGCGCCGCGCACAGTGGTCGACATAGGTCTTGATGCGGTCGATGCCGTCGGCGCCGAACCAGAATACCTTCCAATGGTCCTGCTTGTAGCAGCCCTCGGATTCGGCATAGTAGAAGTGGTTGATCGGGTTGCCGTGGCGCGAGCGCCAGAACAGCTGCGGGGTTTCCTCCAGCATCACGTTCCACACCGCCCGGCCCAGGCCCTCGCCCTGCGCATCGTCCAGCACCGCGAACTTGTCCAGGTACACGCCCTCGGCCTCGTCGGTGAGGATCACCGCGGTGCGGTAGTTCTCGCTGACGTAGGCGCGCAGCAGCCGGGTCTTGTCGAAGTAGTCCGGCACCAGGGTGCGGCCGAAGCTGGATTCGATCAGGCCCTTCAGCCGCGGCAGGTCCAGTTCGTTCCAGGCGGTGGCGCGCAGCACCTTCTCGCCCTTGCGCACCAGCGTGCCCGAGCCCTTGTGGGTGAACAGCTCCTTGGCCAGGTCGGCCGGGCGGGTGATCGACACCGACGATTCCAGCGGCAGGCGGTCGAGCAGGTCCTTGATCTGCTCGATCTTCACCTTCATGCCACCGTGGATCCACGGCTGCGCGATCAGGTGGTCGTACTCGGTGGACAGGTTGATCGAATCGATCACATTGCCCTGCTCGTCCAGCAGGCCGCCGGTGCCGGTCAGGAAGATGATCTTGTACGGCTGCAGTTCCTGCACCAGCTCATTGGCGGCAAAGTCGGCGTTGACGTTGAGGATCTGGCCACCGGCAGTCTCGCCGAGGCTGGTGATGACCGGAATCGAGCCCGCGCGCAGGCTGGCCTCGATCGGCGCCAGGTTGACCTTCTTCACCTCGCCGACCAGGCCGTAGGTATCCACGTCCAGGTACTCGGCCTCGAACACGCCACCGGTGATCGAGGTGGCACGCGCACCGTTCTGCTGCAGCGCCTCGACCAGGCGCAGGTTGGACTGCTGGAACACCCGGCGCACGATCGCCAGCGCTTCCGGCGAGGTCACGCGCAGGCCGTTGACGGTCTGCTTCTCGATGCCGGCTGCGGACAGCTCGGCATCCAGCTGCGGGCCGGCACCGTGCAGCACGATCGGGGTCAGCCCGACTTCCTGCAGGAACGACAGCGAGGACGTCAGCGCGTCGAGGTCGTCGCGCAGCACCGCGCCGCCGACCTTGACCACGGCGAAGCGCTTGGCGTCCAGCTGCGAGAAGCGCTTGAGGTACTGGCTGATCTCCTTCGCGCTGGCCATGCTCGAAAGCAGGCGCACGATGGTCTGGCGGGTCTGGCGGTGGGGCTGGAGGGCAGGAGACATTTCGGTTTCGTCACAGGCGGCGGTCGCCGCGTTGCAGTTCCACCCGGCCGGGGCCGGGCGGCGTTGTGGGGTCGATCAGGCGCCGGCGGCGATGATGCGGTGCACGGCGTCGGTATAGCGCTGCAGCTGGTCCAGCGTTACGAACTCGTCGGCGGTGTGGGCCTGGGCGATGTCACCCGGGCCGAACACCAGGGTGGTGTAACCGGCAGCGGAGAACAGCGAGGCTTCGGTCCAGAAATCCACCGCGTTGCCGATCGGCAGCTCCAGCGCATCGGCCACGTCGCGCGCCAGCAGGCGGCGGTTTTCGGCCTCGGCGATGTCGCCGGCAGGCAGGCTGGGGCCACGGAAGGTTTCGGTGAACAGCGCCGCTTCCGGCTCGGCGAACCCGGCAAACGTCGCCAGCAGCCCGTCGATGTCCATCGACGGCAGCGGGCGGAAGCCGAAGCGCACTTCGGCGGCCGGCGCGATCATGTTGGCCTTGATCCCGCCTTCTACGCGACCGATGTTGAAGCGAAGCCCGGTCAGCCCGCCGAAGCGGGCCGAGGCCAGCGATTCCACGTGGTCCAGCGCACGGTTGCCCCAGCGCATGGCCTGGTGCAGTGCGCTGGCGGCGGCATCCTGCTTGCCGGAGGCATGGCCGGCACGGCCGGCGAACTGCATCAGCACCGAACTGATGCCCCGGTGTGCCAGCACTGCTTCGCTCATGGTCGGCTCGGCGACCAGCACCGCTTCATAGGGCAGCCCGCGGGCCAGGAACGCGGCGATGCAGCGCGGATCGTTGGCCTCCTCGTCACTGGAGAACAGGAACGCGGCATCGCCGTTGCTGGCATTGGCCGCAGCCACCAGCGCGGCAGCAGCGCCCTTGATGTCACAGACGCCGAGGCCGACCACGCGGTCGTCGAGGCGGCGCATCACGTGCGGGTCGGCACTCCAGTGCGGCGAATCCGGCACGGTATCCAGATGCACGTTGAACAGGTACTTCGGCGTCCCACGCACCGCGTACAGGCTGACCGCACCGGCACCGTGGTCGATCACCTCGACATGGAAGCCGGGCAGGTTCGCACGCAGGTAATCGAAGATGCCACCGGTGGTGATCGCACGCGGCGGATTACGGGTGTCGAAGGACACCAGGGCCTGCAGGTGATCGAGCGTCTGTTCAAGCATGAATCAACAGTTCCTGTGATGCCGCCATCAACCTTGGCTGGAGGAGAGCCCCCTTCCTGTTGAAGGGGGCGCGCCAACGGCGCAGGGTCAAGGTGGAATGCGCGGGCAAACCGCTTGCGGTTTGCTCAAGGGGGCGCGCCGAAGGCGCAGGGTCAAGGTGAAATGCGTGGGCTCGTGCTCAAGTCAACCACGGTTGACTTGAGCAAACAGCGTCGAGCTCATGCCGAACAGCTTGATGAAGCCCTCGGCCTCCTCCACGCCCCAGTCGGCCGACTGCGCGTAGGTGGCCCCCTTGGCATTGAGCAGGTGCGGCGACTTCACCGCCACCGCATCGACGCGGCCGCCACGGGTTTCCAGCACCACTTCACCGTTGACCTTGGCCTGCGAGGACTTCAGGAAGGCCTCGATGTCGGTCTTCAGCGGGTCGTGGTAGAAGCCTTCGTACACCAGCTCGACCCACTTGCGCGCCACGTCCGGCTTGAAGCGGTTCTGCTGCTTGGTCAGCACGGCGTCTTCCAGCGCGCGGTGCGCGGCCAGCAGCGAAACCAGGCCCGGGGCCTCGAACACGATGCGGCCCTTCAGGCCGATCACGGTGTCGCCGGTGTAGACGCCGCGGCCGACACCGTACGGGGCGAACAACTTGTTGAGCTGGGCCAGGATCTGGTCGCCCGGCAGCGCCTTGCCGTTCAGTTCAACGGCTTCGCCTTCGACGAACTTCAGGCTGACGGTCAGTGCCTGCTCCGGCCATTCGCTGCGCGGCGAGCACCAGCCACGGGCACCCTCGCCCGGCGCCTCCCAGCGATCGATCTCGCCACCGGACATGGTCACACCCAGCAGGTTCTCGTTGATGGTGTAGGCCTGCTGCTTGGCACGCACGCCGAAGCCGCGCTCTTCCAGGTACTTCTGCTCGTAAGCGCGGGTCTGGGTGTGTTCCTTCTGGATCTCGCGGATCGGCGCGATGATCTGGTAGTCGCCCAGCGCCTTCACCGCCAGGTCGAAGCGGACCTGGTCATTGCCCATGCCGGTGCAGCCGTGGGCGATGATGTTGGTGCCCAGCTCGGCAGCGCGCTTCAGCGCGGCGTCGACGATCAGGTAGCGGTCCGACACCAGCAGCGGGTACTGGCCCTGGTAGCCCTCGCCGGCCCAGACGAACGGCTTGACGAAGCCTTCCCAGATGGCCGGGCCGCCGTTGACGGTGACATGGCTGGTCACGCCCAGCTCGGCGGCGCGCTTCTCGATGAAATCGCGTTCTTCGTCATCCACGCCGCCGGTGTCGGCGAACACGGTATGCACGTTGTATCCGCGCTCCTGCAGGTACGGCACGCAGAAGCTGGTATCGAGGCCGCCGGAGAAGGCGAGGACAACGTCTTTGTTGCTCATGGGGGTCAGGTCCACTTGGAAGATGAAAGTTCGGTAGCGCCGACCGTTGGCCGGCTGAAACGTGGGATGCGCCGCTGCGGGAGCAGCCGACCAACGGTCGGCTCTACCCCTTGTTCGATTCAGCGCCCGGCAACGGCCGCCATGATCGCCTTCTGCACGTGCAGGCGGTTCTCGGCTTCGTTGATGGCGATGCACTGCGGCGAATCCATCACCGCATCGGTGGCCTTCACGTTCCGGCGCAGCGGAAGGCAATGGCTGAACACGCCATTGTTGGTCATTGCCATCTTCCGCTCGTCAACGATGAAGTGCTTGAACTGGTCGCGGATCGGCTTTTCCGGCTCCCAGTTGCCGAAGAACGGCAGCGCGCCCCAGCTCTTGGCGTAGACCACGTCGGCGCCGGCGTAGGCGCTGTCGATGTCATGGCTGATCTTCAGCGAGCCACCGCTCTCGGCCACGTTCTGCTCGGCCCAGCCCATGTAGCGGTCATCGAGGATGTAGTCGGCGGTCGGGCACAGCAGGGTCACGTCCATGCCCATGCGGGTGGCGATGGTCAGCGCCGAGTTGGCCACTGCGGTGTTCAGCGGCTTCGGGTGGTAGGTCCAGGTCAGCACGTACTTCTTGCCGCGCAGGTCCTGGGTGCCGAAGTGCTCCTGCAGCGCCATGATGTGGGCCAGTTCCTGGCACGGGTGGGTGATGGTCTCCATGTTGATGACCGGCACCGGCGAGTACCTGGCGAAGCTGTTGAGGACGATGTCCTGGCGGTCGTAGGCCCAGTCGATGAACTTCGGGAACGCACGCACCGCAATGATGTCGCAGTAACGGCCCAGCACCTTGGCCACTTCAGCGATGTGCTCTTCGGTATCACCGTCCATTACCGTGCCGAGGTTGAACTCGATCGGCCACGCATCCTTGCCCGGCTGCAGCACCACCGCGTGGGCACCGAGCTGGAACGCGCCCAGTTCGAAGCTGGTGCGGGTGCGCATGGACGGGTTGAAGAACACCAGCGCGATCGACTTGCCCTTGAGCTGGTCGCCGAGCTTGTTGCGCTTGAACAGCGCGGCCTGGGTCAGCAGCGCGTCAAGATCGCTGCGGCTCCAGTCCTGGGTGTTCAGGAAGTGCTTGGGGGACATCATCTTTCCTTGCGTGGCGGCGCCGGGGTCGACGCGGTGGAAGGGAAAAGCAGGAACCAAAGGTGGAGCGAAAAGGTTGCAGTTGCAGCTTTCAGGACGCGGAAACGAAAAAACCCAGCCGGAGGGCTGGGTTTTTTTCGGACGAACAGCAGAAAGCTCCGGTTACCCAGCGAGGATGTGGGGTTCCGGTCGACGCGCACGCGAGGTCATGCCCGACGCCTGTCGGGCTGCGCTGCTGTCGTGCTGGAAGTCGGTGAGCTTCATGGTCAACCATCTTTGCATGCGGCCGGGGCCGGCGCAAGGGGCCGGGGTCGCAGAATCAGGGATTGCTGGCGGTGCCCTGCTCCGGGCCGACCCAGGGGGTGATCGACACCCGGATCTTGAGCCGGTTGCCGGGGTCTTCCGGCAGCCGCGAGCGGTACTTGGTGCCCTTGTAGACATAGTCCACGTCGTAGGCGATGGGCCGGCGGAATTCACGCCCCACCGGCACGATGCGGCAGTCACGGGTCAGCATCGGGCCGTTGTTGGCCGGGGCCGGGGCGGGCGTCTCGACGGCGGCCTCCTCCGAACCCTCCTCGTCGCTGCGCTTGAACATCGAGCGGACCGAATCCCAGAAGCGGCTGATCCGGCCCTTGTCCTCGACCGGCTCCTCACCGGTGACATTGACCGGGGCCAGGGTCCGGGTCGAGATCGGCTCGCAATGCTCCTCGGTCCGGGTCGCGCGCAGGGTCTGGAACACCGGCTCGACGTTCAGCACCTGTGCGTAGTCGAACTTCACGTTCTCCACGATCACCACCCGGTTGCGCGGCTCGGCCTCCTGCGCCTGGGCCACGGCGGCCGTCGCCGACAGGCAGGCCAGGGTCAGCAACGCGGTGGATTTCATTGGCGACGGGAGCAAGGACACGGCAATAGTGTAGGCAGTGACGAGCGCAAGGGGCTGAACATTACCCGTCCACGCCGCTCCTGCCCACCCCACCTTGGGCGGAGCCGGCGTCCACCGGTGGCAACCGGCGCCCCAAAGGGCCCCGACACGTTCTAAAATCACAGGCTTGTCCCCCAGCCACAGCCCCATGACCCTGCGCCTGCACAACAACCTGACTCGCCAGCTCGAACCGTTCACCCCGCTCGACCCGGCCTGTCCGACCCTGTATGTGTGCGGCCCCACGGTCTACAACTACGTGCACATCGGCAACGCCCGTGGCCCGGTGGTGTTCGGGGTCCTGGCCGACCTGCTGCGGCGCCGTTTCGGCGCGCTGCGCTACGCCCGCAACATCACCGACGTCGACGACAAGATCAACACCGCCGCACGCGAACAGGGCGTGCCGATCAGCACCATCACCGACCGCTTCGCCGCTGCTTACCGTGAAGACATGGCCGCACTGGGCGTGGTACCGCCGGACATCGAACCGGAGGTGACCGCGCACATGCCGCAGATCATCACCATGATCGAGCAGCTGATCAGCAACGGCCATGCCTACGCCGCCGAAGGCCACGTGCTGTTCGCGGTAGCCAGCTTCGACGGCTACGGCAAGCTCTCGCGCCGCGATCCGGAAGAGATGCTGGCCGGCGCCCGTGTCGACGTGGCCCCGTACAAGCGCGACCCCGGCGACTTCGTGCTGTGGAAGCCGTCCGGTGACGACCTGCCCGGCTGGGAATCGCCCTGGGGCCGTGGCCGCCCGGGCTGGCACATCGAATGCTCGGCGATGGCCGCCGCCCATCTGGGCGAGACCATCGACATCCATGCCGGCGGTGTCGACCTGCAGTTCCCGCATCACGAGAACGAGATCGCGCAGAGCGAATGTGCCCACGGCGGCAGGATCTTCGCCCGCTTCTGGCTGCACAACGGCATGCTCAACTTCGGCGGCGCCAAGATGAGCAAGTCGCTGGGCAACATCGAGCGCGTGCATGACTTGGTGCGCCAGCATCCGCCGGAAGCGCTGCGCCTGGCCCTGCTGTCGGCCCATTACCGGCAGCCGCTGGACTGGTCCGATGGCCTCATCGAGCAGTCGGTGCGCACCCTGGACCGCCTGTACGGCACGCTGCGCGAGCTGGCGTCGATCGAGGCCGGCGCGGTGATCCCGGCCAGCGTCGAGGCCACCCTGGACGATGACCTGAACACCCCGCAGGCGCTGGCCGAAGTCGCCCGCATCGCCGCCGACGCACGTCGCGCCACCGATCCGGCCGAGCAGGCGCGCCTGAAGAGCGAACTGCTGGGTGCCGGGCTGGCGCTGGGCCTGCTGCAGGCCGATCCGGCCCAGTGGTTCGGCACCGCCGCCGGCGATGACGGCGACGATGCACGCATCCAGGGCCTGATCGACGAGCGCGCCGCCGCCAAGAAGGCGCGCGATTTCGCTCGTTCCGACGCCATCCGCGACCAGCTGGCCGCCGAAGGCATCGTGCTGGAAGACACCCCGCAGGGCGTACGCTGGTCGCGCAAGCGCGGCTGACCCGCCCTGCCCCGTGGCCGGCCTGCCGGCCACGCCCCCACTGTAGAGACTGTTGTGACCGACTCCCCGTTCCCGCTTGAACCCACCGCCGCCGAGGCCCAGACCGCCATCGCCGAGGAATTCGGCTTCTTCGGCGACTGGTCCGAGCGCTATCAGTACCTGATCGACCTCGGCCGCAAGCTGCCGCCCTTCCCGGAAGAATGGAAGACCGAAGAGCACCGCCTGCTCGGCTGCCAGTCGATGGTCTGGATCGTGCCGGAAGGCAACGCGCAGTCGCTGCGCTTCCATGCCATCAGTGACTCGGCCATCGTTTCCGGCCTGATCTTCCTGGCCCTGCGCGTCTACTCCGGGCGTTCGGCGCAGGAGATCCTGGACACCGAACCGAGCTACATCCAGGACATCGGCCTGGCCCGTCACCTCTCGCCAACCCGCAGCAACGGCGTCGCGGCGATGCTGGCCTTCATCCGCGAGACCGCGCAGGCCCAGCTGCAGCGCGATCCTTCGTGAGCGAGCCTGCCACGGCCGAAGACACCGCGCTGGGGCTGCTATCCCGGCCCGGTTTCGCCAAGCTGCTGGCGTACCGCATCTTCGCGATGCTGTCCTACCAGGTGGTGGCGGTCACCGTCGGCTGGCATATCTACGAAGTCACCCGCAATCCGTTCTCGCTGGGCCTGGTCGGCCTGGCGGAAGTGCTGCCGTTCTTCTGCGTTGCCCCGTTCGCGGGCTACCTGGTCGACCACCTGCCGCGCCGCCGGCTGGGCATGGTGGCCTGCTCCGGGTTGATCTCCACCGCCCTGGTGCTGACCTGCGTGGCCAAGGGCTGGCTGCCCTTTGCAGGCGTGTGGCCGATCTATGCCGCCATCGCGCTGACCGGCATGGTCCGCGCCTTCCTGTCACCGATCTACAACGCGCTGTTCGCCCGCGTACTGGCACGCGATCAGTTCGCGCGCGGCGCCGGCCTCGGCGCCGTGGTGTTCCAGGCGGGCATGGTGGCCGGCCCGGCACTGGGTGGCGTACTGGTCGGCCTGGGTGGCAAGGGGCTGTCCTATGCGGTGGCCACCGGCTTCGCACTGGTGGCGATGGCCTGCCTGGCCACGCTGAAGGTGGAGGAACCGGTGCATGCCGGCCCGGCTGCGCCGATCTTCCAGAGCATCGCCGAAGGCGCGCGCTTCGTGGTCGGCAACCGGATCATGGTCGGCGCGATGGCGTTGGACATGTTCTCGGTACTGCTGGGCGGCGTGGTGGCGATGCTGCCGGCATTCCTGCACGAGATCCTGCACCACGGCCCCGAAGGCCTTGGCATCCTGCGCGCGATGCCGGCACTGGGTTCGGTATGCGTCGGCCTGTGGCTGGCCCGCCACCCGCTGCAGCGCAACGCCGGCCGCGTGCTGCTGTTCGCGGTGGCCGGCTTCGGCCTGTGCGTGATCAGCTTCGGGCTGTCGCAGCACTTCTGGCTGTCGGCGCTGATCCTGCTGTTCTATGGCGCCTTCGACGGCGTCTCGGTGGTGATCCGCTCGACCATCCTGCAGCTGGCCACGCCGGAAGAGATGCGTGGGCGCGTATCGTCGATCAACGGCATCTTCATCAGCTCCTCCAACGAGCTGGGCGCGTTCTATGCCGGCAGCATGGCGCGCCTGCTGGGGCTGGTCCCGGCGGTGGTGCTGGGCGGCTTCGCGGTACTCAGCGTGGCCGGGATCACGGCATGGAAGAACCCGACGTTGCGGAAACTGAATCTTCGCGACCTGCAATAGAGCGGATTTCCGTGCGCCCACGCGCCGGTAGCGACGGGCCATGCCGGGCGGGCGCTACAAGCGGACCCAACAGCTTCACCGCTTTTTCTGTAGAGCCGAGCCCATGCTCGGCTGCTTTTGCTTTGCTTTGCTTTGAGCCGAGCATGGGCTCGGCTCTACAGGGGCCGCCCCACCGCCCAACAAAAAACCCGGCCGGAGCCGGGTTTTTCGCGTGACCTGGCAACAGCCGGGAATCAGTCGCCCTGCTGCTTCTGCAGGTGTTCCCAACGCTCCTGGGCGTCGATGGTGCGCTCGGCAGTCAGGCGCGCCTCCAGGCGCTCCAGGCCGATTTCTTCGCCGGTGTCCACGCAGTAGCCGTAGTCGCCGGCTTCCAGGCGCTTCAGCGTGCTGTCGATCTTGCCGATCAGCTTGCGGTAGCGGTCACGCGTGCGCAGCTCCAGCGAGTTTTCGGTCTCGCGGGTCGCGCGCTCGGCTTCGTCGCCGATGTCACGCACTTCCTCGCGCAGGTTCTCGATGGTCTGCTTGGACTCTTCCACCAGGTCGGCGCGCCAGTTCTGCAGGCGCTGGCGGAAGTACTCCTGCTGCAGCGGGCTCATGTATTCCTCTTCCGAGGACGGCTTGTAGCCAGCCGGCAGGATCGGGCGGCCAGTGGCCTCGTCGGTCTTGTACTCGACCACCTTGTACTTGCTGCGCGGGGCCGGTGCCGCCGAACGGGCGGCGACGGCCACGGCAACCTTGCCGACAGGGCGCGACACGGTCTTCGGGGCGGAATCGGATTTCACGGCGGTTTTGGCAGGCGATTTCGAAACGGGCACGGGATTCTTGGATTGCGGGGCCTTCGATGCAGCAGGAGCGGCGGCCGGGGCCGGCTTGGAGGCCGGCTGGGCTGCTGCCACTGCCACGGTCTTGGCCGGGACAGGCTTGGCCGGAGCCGGCTTGGCGGCAGGCTTCGGTGCGGACTTCACTACAGGGGCCGGTGCCGGCTTGGCGGCCGGCGCGGCAACATTCTTGGCAACTTTCTTTACAGCGGCAGGCGCGGCGACCGGCTTGGCCACAGCGACCTTCTTCGCTGCCGGCTTGGCGACCGGCGTTGCTGCAGCCTTCTTCACCACCGCCTTCGGCGCCGGCTTGGCTGCGGCCTTCTTCGCCACCGGCTTGGCGGCGGTCTTCTTGACCGGCGCGGCCTTGCTGGCAGCCTTCTTCACCACCGGCGCCTTCTTGCTGGCTACCGCTGGCTTGGCCTTGGCGGGCGCAGCGGCCTTTTTCGCCGCAGGCTTGGTCGCCTTGACCGGTGTTTTCTTCGCGGTGGCCTTCCTGGCCGCCGGTTGCGAGGACGCTGCCTTGGTCGCCGGCTTGCTGGCCGGCTTCTTGGCAACGGGCTTTGCCGCCAACTTCTTCACAACAGGCTTGGCGGTTTTCTTGGCGGCCGTTGCGGCCTTCTTTGCAGTTTTTTTAGCAGCCACGAAACGCTCTTCCTTGGATTCCCCGGGGCCCGGGAAAGCGGGCCTTTATAGCCTACCCGACCCGCAGCAGCAACCTCGGCAGCCCTGCTCCATTCAGTCCTGGAGTCAAGGCGCCCAAGGGGCAGTCCGACGAACACGGACCGCCTCGCGCGGTACGGAACCTGGCCAGCACCCGAGGGTGCTGGTACCGGTCGCAGGCCATCGGCGACATGCGACCAACGGCCCATCCTGCACAAATGCGGCCTTCATGCCAACTGGCATAAGATGACTGGGTGATCTCGCGCCTGCTCATTGCCCTGCTGCGCTGCTACAAGCGCTTCATCAGCCCCCTGCTGGGGCCGCGCTGCCGTTTCGTGCCGAGTTGTTCTGAATACGCGATGGACGCCATCTCGCGGCACGGCCCGCTGCGCGGCAGCTGGCTGGCCGCGTGCCGGCTGGGCCGCTGCCATCCCTTCCATCCCGGTGGCTTCGACCCGGTGCCCGAGTCTCCCGATGCCCCCTCTTGCCGTTGCACAGGAAAACACTGACATGTCCTCCACGCTCATCACCAACGCCCGCATGGTCAACGAAGGCCGCACCTTCGACGGCGACCTGCGCATCGAGAACGGCCGCATCGCGCAGATCGGCAGCGGGCTGGTGCCCCGCGAAGGCGAGCAGGTGGTGGATGCGGCCGGGCGCTGGCTGCTGCCCGGCATGATCGATGACCAGGTGCACTTCCGCGAACCGGGGCTGACCCACAAGGGCGACATCGCCAGCGAATCGGCGGCGGCCGTGGCCGGTGGCCTGACCAGCTTCATGGACATGCCCAACACCAATCCGCCGACGCTGGATTCGACCATCCTCGAAGCCAAGTACGAGCTCGCACGCGGCCGCGCCTGGGCCAACTACGGTTTCTACCACGGCGCCAGCAATGACAACCTGGAGGCCATCCGCGCCCTGGACCCGAAGAAGGCGCCAGGCGTGAAGGTGTTCATGGGTGCCTCGACCGGCAACATGCTGGTCGACAATCCGGAAACGCTGGACGCGATCTTCCGCGAATGCCCGACCCCGATCATCACGCACTGCGAAGACACGCCGATGATCGATGCCAACCTGAAGGCTTTCCAGGAGAAGTACGGCGATGCGCTGACCCCGGACATGCACCCGGACATCCGTTCGCGCGAGGCCTGCATCAAGTCGACCCGGCTGGCGATGTCGCTGGCGCGCAAGCACGGCACCCGCCTGCATGTGCTGCACATCTCGACCGCCGACGAGCTTGCGCTGTTCGAGAAGGGGCCGCTGATCCGCGCCGATGGCAGCCGCAAGCAGATCACCGCCGAAACCTGCGTGCACTTCCTGCATTTCGCCCGCCCGGACTATGCGACCAAGGGCAACCTGATCAAGTGCAACCCGGCGATCAAGGAGGTGGCCGACCGCGAAGCGATCACCGCTGCGCTGGCCGATGACGTGCTGGACGTGCTCGCCACCGACCATGCCCCGCACACCTGGGAAGAGAAGCAGAAGCCGTACGCCCAGGCACCGTCGGGCCTGCCGCTGGTGCAGTACGCGCTGGTCGCCGCGCTCGAGCGCGTGCACGAGGGCAAGCTGACCCGCGAGCAGGTGGTGCAGAAATTCGCGCATGCGCCGGCGCAGCTGTTCGACGTGGAAGAGCGCGGCTTCCTGCGCGAAGGCTATTTCGCCGACCTGGTGCTGGTCGAAGACGTTCCGTTCACGGTCAAGCGCGAGGACGTGCTGTCCAAGTGCGGCTGGTCGCCCTTTGAAGGCACCACGTTCCGCTCGCGCGTGGCTTCCACCTGGGTCAACGGCCAGCTGGTGTGGGATGGCAACGCACTGGTGGGCGAACCCGCCGGCCAGCGCATGACCTACGACCGCTGATGCGCGGCGCGCTCCTGGTCGGGGTGCTGCTGCTGGCAGCGCCCCTGTTCCCGGCACCTTCGGCACAGGCGCAGGATGGTATCGGCAGCCTGATCGACAGCCGCGTGGTGTTCCCGGCCAGCGCGTCGCAGGGCGCACTGGTGATCGGCAAGGTCCCCGCCGGCAGCCGCGTGCAGTACGCCGGCCGCCAGCTGCGGGTGAGTGGTTATGGCAGCGTGGTATTCGGCATCGGCCGCGACGAGAAGGGCCCGCTGCGCGTGCAGGTGCAAACTCCCGATGGTGGCAGCGAAACCGCGACCATCGCCGTGACGCCGCGTGACTGGCCGACCGAGCGGGTCAATGGCGTGCCGCCGAAGACGGTCAATCCGCCACCGGCGATTGCCGAGCGGATCAAGCGCGAGCAGGCGCAGGTGACTGCCGCGCGTGCCCGCGATGACGACCGCACCGACTTCACCCAGACCTTCATCTGGCCGGTACAGGGCCGCATCAGCGGACGCTTCGGCAACGCACGCGTCTACAACGGCCAGCCCGGTGCCGGCCATTCCGGCATGGACATCGCCGTGCCGACCGGCACGCCGGTGAAGGCCCCCGCCGCCGGCATCGTCACCTTCGCCGGCCCGGACCTGTACCTGACCGGCGGCACCCTGCTGCTTGATCACGGCTTCGGGGTCAGCTCGAATTTCCTGCACCTGTCGCGCATCGACGTGAAGGTGGGGGACCGTGTCGAGCAGGGCCAGGTGATCGCCGCGGTGGGCGCCACCGGCCGTGCCACCGGCCCGCACCTGCACTGGGGCATGAACTGGTTCGACACCCGCATCGACCCGCTGCTGGTGCTGGAACGGAAATAACGACGGAAACAACGGCGGTTGTTTCCCGCGGCCGGTACCGCCGGGAACAACCGCGCACTTCGAAACAAGGAACGTTGCATGCCCGCTGCGGGTGATATCCACGTCGTCCACAACGCACGGCTGGGGGCCTACGCGGCCTACCAGCTCACCCATCAGGACAGCGAAAGCGGCGCCTTCGCCATCCTCAGCCTGGACTGGGTGGGCAACGCCGTGCCTGATCCAGCCGAGGTCGCTGCGATGCAACCCGCTCGCTTCAGCCAGTTGCGCGCGGCGCCCACCCTCGTGCACCGCTGGGCCGGCAAGCGCGTCCCCCGCGATTTCCAGCGGGTGGGCTGGCGCGAGCCGCTGCTCACCGATTCGCCCCGAAGCCATGGCAGCTGGCCATGCGGCGACGAACATCTCTGGCAACGCCACTGGGATTCGCTGGATGCCGATGCGGTACGAGCCTTCCATGCGGCGTTGTCCGCCCCCGAAGACCTGAGCGTGGTGCTGGACAACGGTCCGCATCCGGTACGCCGCTGCACCCGGATGCTGGACGGCGCAACGTTGAACCTCGCGCCGTCACTGGACGTGTTCGATGCCCTGCCCCTGCTGACCCAGCTGGAGATCAGCACGCCGGTGCCCGGCCTGTGGCCCTGGCTGCGCACGCGCCCGCTGATCCACACGCTGCGGCTCAGCGGCCTGCAGGCACCGGCCGTGGATCTGCGTGGCACCGGGCTCATGCAGTTGACGATCGATGCCACCGGCCTGCGATCGCTGCACCTCAACCCGCAGCTGGATCGCCTGACCCTGCTCGGCCGCATCGATCCCGGGCTGACCATCCACGCCGAGGCGCAAGGCCGATGGCTGACCCTGATCAGCTCCGATCCACAGCTGCCGGGGCTGGGCCTGGCACAGCTGGGCGAACTGCAGCTGCGCGAGGTACGCGAACTCGACGCCGCCCGCATCGCCGGGCAGTTCCCGCACCTGCAATCGCTGACCATCAGCGGCGCGCCCTGCGTGCTGCAGCACCTGCACCGCCTGGGCGAACTGCGGCAGCTGCATACGCTCAGCGGGAGCAATCTGTTTCCCGGCGCCGGCGAAACCTTCCCGGCACCGGAATGCTGGCCGCGGCTGTGCCGGCTGTGGCTGCACAGCCTGCCCGCCGGGCTCGGCACCGCCATCAGGAAGGCGTACAGGGACGAAGCCGCACAGGGCCTGGACCTGGACGTGGCGCAGCTGCGCAAGGCCGAGTGGCTGGCCGCCAACCTGGACAACCCGTTCCGGGACTGGGAAGGCAGCGCGCATATCAGCGCCCCCCAGGCGGACAAGGCAGCCGCGCTCTATCGCAAGGCCTGCACCGCCGCACTGAAACAGGCTGCCGAACACGGCAGCGATGCCGCCGCCCTGGAGGCCGCGCTGGCGCATATCGGACGCGACTACACCGAGGGCTTCAACGCACTTGATCGCCGTAGCGGCTTCATCGAAACCGAAGAGCGCGAGCAGATCTACGGTGCGTGGCTGGGCATCCTCGACGCGGTCGATGCACGGCGGCAGGACGGTGCTGCGCCTGTGGACCGCGAGCGCCTGCGCGCGGCCATGAACGAAATCAGGAGCTTCTGAAACGCTCCAGCACGGTCGTGCCGGCCGCGGGCCGGCAGCACGCAGACGATGCCGCTCAGCCGCGGGCGGCCCACCACACGCGCAACAGGGTGCGTACCGGCGTCGCTTCGATCGGCTGGCCCGCGGCTTGTGCCGCCACCCTCGCGCGCGCCAGGCTGGACCAGACGCGACGCGGGCGCGGGCCTGGAACGCGACGGCCCCATCCCCTCAGCAGGTACTGTGCCCAGCGCTGCGCCGCGGTACCGGCGTCTTCATCCAGCAGGCTGCGCGGTACCCCGGCCACGCCGGCATCCTGCAGCCGCTGGGCCAGGGTCTGCAGCTGCACGGCACGGCCAGCGCCGGAGCGCGGTGCGCGCTTGCCCGGCGTTTCAGCGAACAGCGCCGCTTCCACCGCCGCGACCGCCTCGGCGTAACCGGCCAGCGCGCGTTCGGCACCTGCTGCATCGAGTGCGACCGTGCGCGCTTCGATCAGGTCCGGCAGCGCCTCGGCCAACTGCGCCCACGGCGCGCGCACCGGCTCCAGCAGGCGACCCAGCGGATGGCGCGAACGCTGCGCGGCCCAGCTGCGCAGTTCCTCGCCCCACCAGGCCAGCTTGGCATCGGCCGGCAACGGGTCGCCACTGGTATTGAGCATGTCGTCGAATTCCTGCAGCAGCGCAAACCACGCCACGGCAAGCTCGCGTTGCGATTCGGCCACGAACGGGGCGGCCACCGACCATTCCGGCCAACGGCTGCGCCACTTGTCGAGGAAACTGTCCAGCGCGGTACTGCTCACTACGTGATTCCTTACGGCTGGGCCGGGGCGACCGGCCGGGTCGGCCAGAGACTGGCCAGTTGCAGAAGTCCGGCGTTCTCGACCAGCACGTCGGCCTGCCAGGCCAACGGGTCATCGCTGTGCAGGCGGTAGCCCCACAGCGCGGCCACCGACGGCATCGCGGCGGCGCGCGCAGCGAGGATGTCGCGCTCGTCATCGCCCACGTACACGCAGTCCCCGGCATCGATGCCGATGGCCTGCGCGGCGTGCAGCAGCGGCAACGGGTGCGGCTTGCGCTCGGCCAGGCTGTCACCGCCGACCAGTACCGCGCAGCGCTGCTGCCAGCCGTACTGCGGCAGGATCAACCGCGCCAGGTACTCGGGCTTGTTGGTGACGATGCCCCACACCGTGCCGGCATCGTCCAGCGCCGCCAGCATGCCGGCCACGCCATCGAACAGCACCGCGTGCTGGCCGATCAATGCCTCGTAGCGCTGCAGGAACTCCGGCACCAGCGCGTCGCGTGCGGCAGCGTCCAGCTCGGGGAACGCGGCCGAGACCATGGCCCGCGACCCCTTGGATACCACCGGGCGCAGCAGCGCCGGATCGATCGGCGCACGGCCACGCGCGGCCAGCATCGCATCGCAGGTGGCCACGAAGTCCGGCGCACTGTCCAGCAGGGTGCCGTCCAGGTCGAACAGCACCGCGCGCGGGAAGCGGGCGGCGGTCATGCCGGCTTGACCGCGTAGGCCAGGTAGTTGATGTCGGTACGGCTGCTCAGGCGGGCGTGGTTGCGCCACGGCTCGTAGGCCATGCCGCTGACATCGACCAGCTGCATGTCGGCCTCGCGCAGCCAGCGCGCCAGCTCGGCCGGCTTGATGAATTCCTGGTAGTGATGGGTGCCCTTGGGCAACAGCCGCGCCACGTACTCGGCACCGACGATCGCCACTGCGAACGCGGCCGCCGTGCGGTTGATGGTCGACAGGAACAGTTGGCCGCCCGGCTTCAGCAGGCGCTTGCAGGCCTCGATGATCGCGCCAGGGTCCGGCACGTGCTCGAGCATCTCCATGCAGGTGACCACATCGAAACTGCCCGGTTGCTCGGCGGCCAGGTCTTCCGCGGCCTGCAGCCGGTAATCGACCTTGGCGCCGCTTTCCAGCGCATGCAGGCGCGCGACCTTGACCAGTTCCGGGGCCAGGTCGATGGCGGTGACGTCGGCACCGGACTGCGCCAGCGCCTCGCTCAGCAGGCCACCACCACAGCCGATATCGAGCACGCGCGCGGTGCGCAGCGGTACCCGGTCGGCCACGTACTTCAGGCGCACCGGGTTCAGTGCATGCAACGGCTTCTGCGGGCCGTCAGCGTCCCACCAGCGGTTGGCCAGCGCCGCGAACTTGTCCAGCTCGGCCTGATCGAAATTGGAGGATGCGTGGGGAGCAGTCATGGGGGAGTCCTTGCGGCGCCGGGGTTCAGGCGCGGATGTGACGGATGCGCTCGCGCCACTGGCGCGCGTTGGCGATGATGCCCGGCAGGTCCATGCCGACCAGCTCACGCTGCACCAGCTTCGGCTTGCCGGCGATCCAGACGTCGCTGACCTGCTGGCGGCCGGTGGCATACACCAGCTGCGACAGCACGTTATGCAGCGGCTGGGTTTCCAGCGCGGACAGGTCGACACAGACCAGGTCGGCCTGCTTGCCGACTTCGATCGAACCAATGCGGTCGCCGAAGCCCAGCGCGCGTGCACCGCCCAGCGTGGAGGCGCGCAGCGTGGTCGCCGCATCCAGCGCGGTGGCATCGTCGGCCACGGCCTTGGCCAGGATCGCGGCCGTGCGGTTCTCGCTGAACATGTCCAGGTCGTTGTTGCTGGCGCAGCCATCGGTACCGATCGCCAGGTTCACGCCTGCGCGCTGCAGGGCGCAGGCCGGGCAGAACCCGGAGGCCAGTTTCAGGTTCGATTCCGGGCAGTGCACCACGCTGACGCCACGTTCGGCGCACAGGTGGATTTCCGCATCGGTCAGCTGGGTCATGTGCACCGCGATCAGGCGATCGTTGACCAGGCCGAGCCGGTCCAGCCGCGCCAGCGGGCGCTGGCCGTGCAGCTTGATCGAATCGTTGATCTCCTGCGCAGTCTCGTGGGTGTGCAGGTGCACCTGCATGTCGAGCTGGTCGGACAGCATCCGCACCCGCTCGAAGTTGGCATCGTTGACGGTGTACGGCGCATGCGGCGCGAACGCGGTGCCGATCAGCGGATCAGTGCGCCACTGGTCATGCAGTTCACCGGCCTTGGCGAAGTACTCGTCGTCGGTCTTGGCCCAGGCGGTGGGGAAATCGATGATGACCGCACCGACCAGCGCGCGGAAACCGTGCTTCTTGTAGACCGCTGCCTGCACATCGCCGAAGAAGTAGTTCTCGTTGGCGCAGGTGGTACCGCCGCGCAGCATCTCGGCGATGGCCAGGGTGGTGCCGTCGGCGACGAACTCCGGACCGATCACCGCCGCTTCCACCGGCCAGATGTGCTGCTGCAGCCAGGTCATCAACGGCAGGTCATCGGCGACGCCGCGCAGCAGGGTCATCGGGTTGTGCGTGTGCGCGTTGACCAGGCCCGGCATCAGCGCGGCCTCGGGGCGGCTGACCACCTGGGCGGCGCGGAAGCGCGCGCGCGCCTCTGCACGCGGCAGGATGGCCACGATCTCGCTGCCACGCACGGCGACGGCGTGGTCTTCCAGCACCACCGCATGCGGCTCGATCGGAACGACATAACCGGCTTCGATGAGCAGGTCGCAGGCTTCGGGGAGGTGCGGGCTATCGCTCATGCGGGCTCACTGGCTGGGGGGGCGGCGAGATACTTCTGGGGGACACGCCCCTGAGTCAGGGGCTGCCGCGAAGCGGCGGGGTCTGGAGACCCGTGAAGCGGGGCCCATGATCTGCCGAAGCAGATCATGGGAGCGCCAGCGCGAATGCGATGGCGCGTACCCGGCCAGCGGCCGGCACTACCGTAATCCGGCTGCGCCGGATTACTTGACGCGCGCGGAGTACTCACCCGAACGGGTGTCGACGCGGATCACTTCTTCCTGGTTGACGAACAGCGGCACGCGGACCACGGCGCCGGTTTCCAGGGTGGCCGGCTTGCCGCCACCGCCCGAGGTATCGCCACGGACGCCCGGATCGGTTTCGGTGATCTTCAGTTCGACGAAGTTCGGCGGCTGCACGAAGATCGGCTCGCCGTTCCACAGGGTGACCACGCAGGACTCCTCGCCCTTCAGCCACTTCTCGGCGCCGCCCATGCCGGCCTTGGTGGCCTGGACCTGCTCGAAGGATTCCGGATCCATGAAGTGCCAGTACTCGCCATCGCTGTACATGAAGTTCATGTCGGTATCGACAACGTCGGCCGCATCCAGCGAGTCGGTCGACTTCATGGTGACTTCCTGGGTACGGCCGTCCTTGATCAGGCGGTACTTCACGCGGGTGAAGGCCTGGCCCTTGCCCGGCTTGACGTATTCGGTGTCGATGATGACGGCCGGTTGGTTGTTGACCAGGATCTTCATCCCGTTCTTGACGTCGTTCATGCCGTAGCTGGCCATGCGTAAACTCCTGAGTGGCAAAAACGCCGCGGGTGCGGCGAGCCGTTAGAATGGAAAGCCCACCGGATGCCGGTGGGCGACTGTTTTTCTGCCCCCATGATAACCGCAGGCCCCCTCTCCATGCAGCTTTCCGCCTTCCCCCGGCCCCAGTCGCCAGGCGCGCCCACGCGCTGGCAGCAGCTCTGGCGCCAGGCCCTGCGCGACCCGCAGGCCCTGCTGGCCCGGCTGGAGCTGGACCCGGCCGCGCTGGGCGTCTCGGACGCGGCCATGACCCAGTTCGCACTGCGCGTACCGGAAGGGTTCGTGGCCCGCATGCGCAAGGGCGATGCGGCCGACCCGCTGTTGCGCCAGGTGCTGCCGATCGACGAGGAAATGCGCCCGGCCCCCGGGTTCAGTTTCGATGCGGTGGGCGATGGCGCCGCCCGCAAGGCCACCGGCGTCATCCAGAAGTACCGCGGCCGCGCCCTGCTGGTCGCCACCGGCAGCTGCGCGATCAACTGCCGCTACTGCTTCCGCCGCCACTTCGACTATGGCGCGGAGAACGCAGCCAAGGGCGGCTGGCAGGAGGCGGTCGCGGCGATCGCGGCTGACCCGGACATTGACGAGGTGATCCTGTCCGGTGGCGACCCGCTGTCACTGGCCACCCACAAGCTGGTTGAACTGACCGATGCGCTGCGCGGGATCCCGCACCTGCGCCGCCTGCGCATCCACAGCCGCCTGCCGATCGTGCTGCCGGAACGGGTGGACGAGGAGCTGCTGGCCTGGCTGGGCAGCCTGCCGTGGCCGCTGGCGATCGTGGTCCACGCCAACCATGCCAATGAATTCGACGCCAGTGTGGACACCGCGATGGCGCGCCTGCGCGGCACCGGCGCACAGCTGCTGAACCAGGCGGTGCTGCTGCGCGGGGTCAACGACAGCGTGCAGGCCCTGCAGGACCTGAGCGAGCGCAGCTTCGCCGCCGGCGTCCTGCCCTACTACCTGCACCAGCTGGACCGGGTCGAGGGCGTGGCCCACTTCGAAGTGGATGACAGCCAGGCCAAGGCGCTGGTCGCCGGCCTGACCGCGCGCCTGTCCGGCTACCTCATTCCCAAGCTGGTCCGCGAACTGCCGGGCGACCCCAGCAAGCGCCCGCTCTGAGCACCCCAGAAAAAGGGGACGGAGGGGATTAAGTCGCTTATGCATTTGCGACTTAATCCCCTCCGTCCCCTTTTTTGGTCAGACGCCGGATTCGATCATCCGCACCACTTCGGTGGCGGTGACCGGATGGCTCAGCCAGTAGCCCTGGCCGAGGTCGCAGCCGCGCTGCGCGAGCAGCTCGAACTGCGCCTGCTGCTCGATCCCCTCGGCGACCACGGTAATGCCCAGCGCGTGGGCCATGGCGATGATCGCCGTGGTCAGCGCCAGATCATCAGGATCGCGCTGCATGTCGGCAACGAAGCTCTTGTCGATCTTCACCCCGTCCACCGGCACCTGGCGCAGATGGCTGAGGCCGGAGAAGCCGGTACCGAAATCATCCAGCCAGACCTTCACGCCGGTGCGGTGCAGCTTGTCCAGCAGCTGCGCGGCCACCATCTCATCGCCGATCACCACGGTTTCGGTCAGCTCCAGATGCAGCCGCGAAGCCGGCAGCCCGGATTCATGCAGGCACTGCGCCACCAGCGCCGGCAGTTCGCCGCCGCGCAGCTGTCGCGGCGACACGTTGACCGATACGAACAGATCGTCGCCGGCCACGCCACGCGGCCATTGCGCGGCCTCCATGCAGGCCGCGCGCAGCACCTTCGGACCGATGATCTCGATCAGCCCGCTCTGTTCGGCCACCTCGATGAACACCGACGGCGGGATCGTGCCCAGGGTCGGATGCTGCCAGCGCAGCAGCACCTCGACGCCGACCATGCGGCGGTCGCGCATGCGGAAGATCGGCTGGTAGGCCAGGCGCAGCTCGCCGCGTTCCCAGGCCCCGCGCAGTTCCTGCTCCATGTGCACGCGGCGCTCGACCGCGTGGTCCATCGCCCGGCTGTAGTAGCGGTAGCAGTTCTTGCCGGCCATCTTCGCCTGGTACATGGCGATGTCACCGTTCTTCAGCAGCGTGGTCGCATCGGCTGCATCGTCGGGGAACAGGGTCACGCCGATCGAGGTTCCCAGGAACAGTTCCCTGCCCTGCACCACCAGCGGCTTGCCCAGCTCGCGTACCAGCACTTCGGCCAACAGCCGCGCGTTGGCGGCCACGTCGCCGTCGCCGACCAGGATCACGAATTCGTCGCCGCCGAAGCGGGCCAGCAGGGCTTCGTCGCCCCCCGCCTCGCTGACCGCGCGACCGATACGCTGGGCGAACTGCAGCAGGGCTTCGTCGCCTGCTTCATGGCCGAGGGTGTCGTTGACCCGCTTGAAGTCGTCGATGTCGGCGAACAGCAGCCCCAACCGGTGGTTGGAGGCGCGCGCGGCCATCAGCCGATGGTCCAGCGCTTCGCGGAACGCGAGCCGGTTGGTCAGACCGGTCAGCGCATCGGTGTAGGCCATGCGCCGCACTTCGCGGTCATGCCGGGCGATCGCATCACGCATGCGGGCAAAGCCGCGCACCAGCTCACCCACCTCGTCATCACGGGTGTTTTCGGCCAGCGGCGCCTGGTAGTCCCCTGCCTCGATGCGGCGCGCGGCCGCCGCCAGGTCGCGGATCGGCGCGACCAGCGTGCGCTGCACGTACAGGATCACCGCCACGCCGATCACCACCAGCAGCCCCAGCATCAGCAGCAGCCATCCCAGGTGCCGGCTGCCGACCAGCTGCAGGCGCTCGCCGAGGGTGGCGTTGGCGGCCTGCTCGCGCTGCTGCACCTCATCCAGTGCCATGCCCACGCGGACGCCGCCGACGCGCTGGTTGCCGACCATGATCGGCATCGCGTTGTCGAGCACCTTCGGCGACTCCTGCACCACCAGGGCCTGTGCCGCCGCCGCACGGGGAGCCAAGGGATCGGCCATCGGCTGGCCGAACCCGGACACCTCGACCGAGCCGTCATGCACCAGCCGCCCGCGTTCGTCGAACACCAGCACGTAGCGCACCACCGGCTGCCGCGCGGTGGCACGCACCAGCGCGCCGACCTGGTCCAGGTCGCGGTAGTACAGCGGGTTGGCCAGCGCATCGGACAGCTCGCGCGCCATCGCTTCGCCGCGGCTGCGCACGCTGCGGTCGAACAGTTCATGGATGACGCCCCCGCTGAGGGTACGCACCTCCCCCTGCATGGCCGCCTGGCGCCCCAGCAGCACCGCCAGGATCGCCACCACCACCACCATCGCTCCGCCCATCGCCAGCAGGAAGCGGGCCTGCATCCCCGAGCCGAGCCACTTCATTCCACTTCCATCCGCACGCGTGTCAATCCTTGTTTCAATTCATCCAGCCGTTGCTGCGCATGCGCATCGACACGGTGGAAACCGGAAGTGCCAAAAAACCGATGCAACGCCGCCTGGGCCTGCGGGTCGCTGGCCGCCTGCAGCAGGACTTCCTGCAGGCGATCACGCACCCGCGGATCGAGGTCGGCGCGGACCACCTCCACCGCTCGCGGATAGGGTTCGGTGCGCAGCAGTTCGCGGAAATCACGCCGGAACGCGGCCGGCACCCGCCGCTCGTCGCTCCAGTCCACGCTGCTCACCGCCCCCACATCCGCCATTCCCTTGTGCACGTAGGTCGCGATGTTCAGCTCGCTGCGTGCAAACACATATCCCACGCTGTCACGCCCCGGCATGTCCGCGACCCCGGCCAGGATCTGCGGCGACAGGCCCTGCTCCAGCAGGGTCATCACCGGCACCAGGTAAGCGCTGGTGGAGGCGGTGTTCTGCAGGGCCAGACGATGGCCACGCAGATCCTGCACCCGCTGGATCGGACTGTCGCGGCGCACGAAGAACACCGTCTGGTATTCGCGTACGCCGTTGCGTTCGGTCAACAGCAGCGGCCGTGCGCCACTGCGCTGGCCCAACGCCACCGCCGTGCCGGACGTTTCCGTGACCCAGTCGACGCGTCCCCGCCGCAGATAGCTGGCCATCTGCTGCGGGTCGCGCGCCATCAGGATCCGTCCTTCGCGGATGCCGACGTCGTGCATGTGCGCCACGACATAGTCCAGCAGGGGCTGCAGCTGTTCGTAATGCGCCTTGGGATCATCACTGATCCGGCCCAGCACCAGCACCGGGTCCGGTGCTGCGCGCACCGTCCCGGCCAGCAGGACCATGGCCAGGCTCAGCAGTCCCCCCTGCATTGCCTTTCGCAGACCCGACACAGACGTCATTCCCCCCTGGGTATCCAGACAGACTACCCGAAAAAATGAGACCGTCGTCAGCTATCCTTGCCGCCCGCCTGGGCCAGCCGCGCCATGCGCTGGGTGTCGGCGAGGATGCCGCGCAGCAGGCGCACTTCCTGCTCGCTCGGCTCGCTGCGCAGGAACAGGCGGCGCAGCTTGCGCATCGCCGATTCCGGGGCGCGGCCCTTGTGGAAGTCGATCTCGTCCAGGGTGTCGCCGAGCTGGGCGAAGAAGCTCTCCATCTGCTCGTGGCTGGCCGCCTGCTCGCGGAAGCCCGGCTCGCTCCCGGCCACCGGCTGCGCACCCAGCAGCTGCATGCGCGCTTCATAGGCCAGCACCTGCACCGCGGCCGCCAGGTTGAGCGAACTGAACTCCGGGTCGGACGGGATATGCACCGCCGCGTGGCAGAGCTGCAGCTCCTCGTTGGTCAGGCCGGTACGTTCGCGGCCGAACACCAGCGCCACTTCGGCGCCCTCGGCGGCCTTGGCCACCGCGCGCGCGGCCGCGTCGGCCGGCAGGTACTCCTCCAGCTGGACCCGGCGGGCCCGGGCGGTACAGCCCAGCACCAGGCGGCAGTCGGCCACCGCCTCGGCCAGGGTGGCCACCACCGGGGCGTCCCCCAGCACGTCTTCAGCGCCGGCCGAGCGGCGGAAGGCCTCCTCGTCCAGCGGCTTTTCGGGGGCGACCAGCACCAGGCGGGCCAGGCCCATGGTCTTCAGGGCGCGGGCGGCAGCCCCCATGTTGCCGGGGTGCTGGGTACCGACCAGGACGAATCGGAGGCGGGTGGCGGCAGGAAACTGGGACATGAACAGGGAAAAGGTCGAGCTGGACGATGAGCAATGGTAAACTGTGCGGCCGGCCACTGCGCCGGACCCGCTCTTTTCCCCCGCCAGTCCATCTCTTCTGCCTTTCCGGGAGCCCACGCCATGCAGAAACCCGCCGTAACCGTCATGGTCAAGGCCGCCCGCCTCGCCGGCAACGTCCTGTTGCGCAACATCAACAAGCTCGAGGCACTGAACGTGGTGCAGAAGGGCCGGATGGACTACGCCAGCGAAGTGGATGCGGACGCGGAAAAGGTCATCGTCAAGGAACTCAAGCGCGCCTACCCGGACTACGGCATCTTCGGTGAAGAAGGTGGCGTGCAGGGCGAGCGCCGCCAGATGTGGGTCATCGACCCGCTGGACGGCACCAGCAACTACCTGCGCGGCGTGCCGCACTACTGCGTGTCGATCGCCCTGGTCGAGAACGGCGAGCCGACCGATGCGGTCATCTTCGACCCGCTGCGCAATGAACTGTTCACCGCCAGCCGTGGCGCCGGCGCTGTCCTGAATGATCGCCGCATCCGCGTGGCCGAGCGCAAGGACCTGGACGGCACCATGATCCACACCGGCTTCGCCCCGCGCGAGCGCAGCCGCGCCAGCGCCCAGCTGAAGGCGGTCGACGCCCTGCTGGTGCACGGCGAGGACATCCGCCGCTCCGGTTCAGCCGCGCTCGACCTGGCCTACGTGGCCTGTGGCCGTGCCGATGCCTACTTCGAAGCCGGCGTGAAGGCATGGGACATCGCCGCGGGCCTGCTGCTGGTCCGCGAAGCCGGCGGCAAGGTCTGCGACTTCAAGGGCGCGACCCTGGGCCGCATGGACAACCGCGGTCCGGAGACCCACCAGATCGTGGCCGGCAACCTGAAGGTGGCCGAGTCGCTGCAGAAGGTTCTGGTCAACACCGGCTACGCCGCCGAGTTCGACGCCAAGTTCTGAGCTTCTGCGTAGAGCAGTCCATGGAAACGGCACCTGCGAAGGTGCCGTTTTCGTTTGCGTGCCCACCGGTGCCCTGCGCTCCTCGGCGAATCAGGGGACGGCGCCCGCGCAGCCGAGCATGGCTCGGCTCTACAGAATGCGAGGCACCTCTTCGCCCCTGATTCCCTTGCGATGCTCGGCTCGCTCAAGACGGACTGGAAGGTCAGGATCAACGGCAACGGCATCCACGCATGGCGTGGAGCTACTGGGTGCAGCTGTGGCATTTGACCTTGGGTCCGCCTTGAGCGAGCCGAGCACCGCAGGTCCGGCGAGGGCGAAGAGGTGCGGGTGTCTGAGCGCAGCGAGTTCCCGCACCGTCCCTCGACGGACCGAGGAGCACAGGGTACCGATGCGCAGCATCGGCTCGCGCCCCGGCGGCGTGTTTCTTTGGTTACTTTCTTTGCACGAGCAAAGAAAGTGACACCCCTCCGCAGTCACGGAAACGATTCAGGGCATCATCCAGCGCCACCGATGCGTATGCCCGCAAACAAGAACGCCCGGCGCGAGGCCAGGCGTTCCTGCACTACCGTGGATGTTGGAGACTCAGGCCACGGTCGACGCGCGCAGGGCAGCGATGCGCTCTTCCAGCGGCGGGTGGCTCATGAACAGCTTCTTCGCGGTCGAGCCAGCGATACCGAAGGCCGCGATCTGGGTCGGCAGCGTGCTCTGGCCGTGGTTCAGCTGCAGGCGCTCCAGCGCAGCGATCATCTTCTGGCGGCCGGCCAGCGAGGCACCACCGGCATCGGCACGGAACTCGCGGTGGCGCGAGAACCACATCGAGATCATCGTTGCGAACAGGCCGAACACCATCTCCAGCACGAACACGATGATGTAGTAGGCGAAGCCGCGGCCGCCGCCCTCGCGGTTGCCCGACAGCGCGCTGTCGATGATGCCGCCGACCACGCGGGCCAGCACGATCACGAAGGTGTTCAGCACACCCTGCAGCAGGGCCATGGTGATCATGTCGCCGTTGGCGACGTGGGCGATTTCGTGGCCCAGCACCGCTTCGGCCTCGTCTTCGCTCATGTTGTGCAGCAGGCCGGTGGACACCGCCACCAGCGCGTTGTTGCGGTTGGCGCCAGTGGCGAAGGCGTTGATCTCCGGGCCTTCATACACGGCCACTTCCGGCATGCCGATGCCGGCCGCCTTGGCCTGGCGCTCGACGGTGGCCAGCAGCCAGCGTTCGGTCGGGTTGCGCGGCTCGGTGATCACCACGGCACCGGTCGAGCGCTTGGCCATCCACTTGGACAGCAGCAGCGAGATGAAGGAGCCACCGAAACCGAAGATGCCGGCCATGACCAGCAGGCCGCTCATCGAGCGCGAGTCCACGCCCAGGAGGGACATCACGATGCTGGCCAGGATCAGCACCGCAAGGTTGGTCGCTAGAAAGAGGGCAATACGGGTGAACATGGGAAAATCCGGCTCGGAAGGGGTCGATATCGGTCAATTTGCGGTGTGGTCAGCTTGAATTCAAGCGCCAACCTGACCGACGATTCAGCCAGCATGACCTCCCCCATTCCCTGTGGCCGCTTCGCGCCCTCGCCGACCGGCCTGCTCCACCCCGGTTCCCTGCTCGCCGCCTTCGGCAGCTGGCTGCTCGCCCGCCATCACGGCGGACTGTGGCGGCTGCGCATCGAAGACGTCGATCCGCCACGCACCGTTGCGGGTGCGGCGGAGGCACAACTGCAGGCGCTGGCCGCGTTCGGCCTCGCCCACGACGGTCCGATCCTCTGGCAGAGCACGCGTGGCGAGGCCTACCAGTCCGCACTGGACGTCCTGCTGGCCAGCGATCTTGCCTTCATCTGCCACTGCAGCCGCAGCGAGCTGGCCGCCAGTGGCGGCATCCACCATCGCTGCGTGGCGCGGCAGGCCCGCCCGGACCCCGCCGTCCGCTTCCGCGTGCCGCGCGGCAGCATCGTGTGCTTCGACGATGGCCTGCGCGGCCGGCAACGGCAGGACGTGCACGCCGAGGTCGGTGATTTCGTGCTGCGCCGGGCCGACGGTTGCTGGGCCTACCAGCTGGCGGTAGTGGTCGATGACGCCGCGCAGGGCGTGACCGAAGTGGTGCGCGGCGCCGACCTGCTCGATTCCACCGCCCGCCAGATCCTGCTGCAACAGGCGCTGGGGCTGGCCGTGCCGCGCTACTGGCACCTGCCCCTGCTGCTGGATGCCCCAGGCCATAAGCTCTCCAAGTCGCTGGCCGCACTGCCGGTCGACAGTGGCCAGCCGCTGCCGGTGCTGCGCCAGCTCTGGCAGCTGCTCGGCCAGGCCCCCACGGCGCTGGATGCCGCGCAGGATCTGGACACGCTGTTGGCCCGCGCATGCCAGGCATTCGACCCGGCACGACTGCCGCGCACCGACATCCTGTTGCCGCCCGGCGCACTTTCCGCGCCGATGTTGCAGAATCCCCCTTCCCCCTCCTGATACCCGGACAGCATTCCATGACATCTCGCGTCGCACTGGTCACCGGCGGAACCGGCGGCATCGGTACCGCCATCTGCCAACGTCTGGCCGACCAGGGCCACCGGGTCGCCACCAACTACCGTGACGAGGCCAAGGCCCGCGCCTGGCAGCAGGCGATGACCGCGCGCGGTTACAGCGTGTCGATCTTCCCGGGCGATGTCTCCGATCCGGACAGCGCCGAAGCACTGGTGCGCGCGGTCGAGGCGGAGCTGGGCCCGGTCGAGATCCTGGTCAACAACGCCGGCATCACCCGCGACACCACCTTCCACCGCATGCGCGTGGACCAGTGGCACGATGTGATCAACACCAACCTCAATTCGGTGTTCAACGTCACCCGCCCGGTCATCGAGGGCATGCGTCGCCGCGGCTGGGGCCGGGTCATCCAGATCAGCTCGATCAACGGCCTGAAGGGCCAGTACGGCCAGGCCAACTACGCGGCGGCCAAGGCCGGCATGCACGGCTTCACCATCTCGCTGGCCCGCGAGAATGCTGGCTTCGGCATCACCGTCAACACCATTTCGCCCGGCTACGTGGCCACCGACATGGTGATGGCGGTTCCGGAAGAAGTGCGTGCCAAGATCATCGCCGACATCCCCACCGGGCGCCTCGGCAAGCCGGAAGAGATCGCCTACGGCGTATCGTTCCTGGTGGCCGATGAGGCGTCCTGGATCACCGGTAGCAACCTCGACATCAACGGCGGCCACCATATGGGCTGGTAAGCCGCGCACGCAGCCGCCGCGGCCTGCGCCGGTGGCCCCTGCCGATGGTCATGCTGCGCAGCACGCAAACCCTTGTTGCGCAACATGATCGCCGCTGAAAGCCAAGCCTGGCGGGGGCTGAGGCGGTTGCAACGGCTGCTGCACTGCGCCATGCTGAGCATCTACTGTGACGAGTGACCGCTTCATGGCTGCGACCCGCATCATCAAGAAGTATCCGAACCGCCGTCTCTACGACACCGAGATCTCCAGCTATATCACCATCGAGGACGTGCGCCAGCTGATCCTGGACGGTGAAGACTTCGAAGTCCGCGATGCCAAGAGCGGCGACGACCTCACCCGTTCGGTTCTGCTGCAGATCATCGCCGACCAGGAACAGGACGGCGAACCGATGCTGTCCACCCAGCTGCTGAGCCAGCTGATCCGCTTCTACGGCGATTCCCTGCAGGGCTTCATGGGCAACTACCTGGAGCGCAGCATGCAGGTCTTCCTCGACCAGCAGCAGCAGTTCCGCCAGCAGATGGGCAACCTGCTGGGCCAGACCCCGTGGGCGATGATGAACCAGCTGACCGAGCGCAACCTCGAGCTGTGGCAGGAATTCCAGCGCAGCATGGGCACCGGTTTCGGCGGCCCGCGCCCGGGTGGCACCGGCACCGGTACCGGCAGCAAGCCCGGCGAACCGGGTACCGGCACGGGTACCGGTACCGGCGGCAAGACGCGCCGCTGAGCCTGCTGCAGTCGCTGAAACGAAAACGGCGCGCCCTCTGGCGCGCCGTTTCATTTTGCCGATCCGGCTACCCGCACATGGCAGCGATCTGGCGTTTGGGCTTGCACCCCGTGCATACACGCTCAACCTTGTAACCCTTCGCCTTCAGCTTCTCGACCACGCCGTCGTTGCCGAGCAGGTGCAGCGTACCGACCACCACCAGCGTTCCACCCTGCCCGGCCTGCAGGTACGGCAGCAGCTTCGGCACCCACGCGTCATTGCGGCCGGTATTGATGCGCTGGTAAAGCTGCGGATACTGCTGGCGCATTTCCGCCGCCATCCTGGTCCACAGCAGGCGCTCATCGCCACGGCGCCATGCATCGTGCAGCTGGCGCGCCTGCTCATCGCCCTTGCCGGCCTGGTCCAGGGCTTCGGACAGCATCTGCCGCTGCTCCTGCACCGTCATGCCATCGAGCATGCCGATCTGCGTATCGATGTCTTCCAGTCCCGCGGTCTTGCGCCCGGTCTTCTGCGCACGCTCCATGAAATGCCGGTCCAGGCCCAGTGCAGGGTCCAGCCCCAGCTTCTGCATCTGCCCGACCGAAATGCTCAGGCCGACGAACCACGGCTTCATGCCCTGCATCTGTGCCAGCGGCAGCTTGTTCTGCGCCGCGAACGCCTGCAGCTTCTGCCAGGTGGCGGCATCAAGGTCACGCTTGAGCTCGCTGCCGTCGGTGCGCACCGCGGCCTGCACCATGCGGCTGGCCAGCTGCGGCGACTGCATGTCCTCCGGCGACAGCTCGAACACGATCCGCTGCGATGCCTCGAAGGCCTGCTCGACATCGGGCGACAACGGATAGTCCTGCGGCTTCAGCAGGTGGAATGAACCCAGCAGGTAGAGGCGCGCATCGCCCGGGCCGGTGACTTTCCACAACAGCGGCACCGGCGGCCTGGCCGCAGCCGCAGCCGCCGTGTCGGTCGCCGGAGCATTGCGTGCCGCGGCCAGCGGTGCAACCGCACAGGCCACCAGCAGCAGGACGGCGCGGAACAGGGGGGAAATCGGCATGTCAGCCTTCTCCTTCAGGCAGGTGGTAGGCCTTCTCGCCGGCTTCCACGCGCAGGTCCAGCCGGTTTTCCGGCGGTGCCAGCGGGCAGGTCGCATAGGCGGTGAACGCACACGGCGGGTTGTAGGCATGGTTGAAATCGATGCGCACCTTGCCGTCGGCGCTGGGCGCATCGGTATCCAGGTAGCGCCCGGCCGGATAGCTGCCACGGCCACTGGTACGGTCGGCAAAGATCAGGAACAGCGGCTGCCCCGTGGCGCCGATCGCCTCCAACCGCCAACTGCGGCCGTCGCGCTGGAACTCGACCGTGCCAGCGTTGGGCATTTCGGTGGTCAGGCCGGTGATATCGACGATCGGCAGGGTCTTGCCTGGCGGATGCGCGATGAAGCGCGCCTGCACCTGCCAGTCCGAACCGCCCGGCCAATACTCCAGGCCGCCGAAATCGCGGCGCGCCGGCGCGTCGGCGTGCTTGACCCGCAACGCATCACGCGGACCGCGGCGGATGATGCTGAGCTGTCCCTTGCCACCGTCGAAGGCGAGCAGGGTCGGCTGCGGATCCTTGTCGGTGTCGACGCGGATGCGAGTGCGCACCGGCTGGCCGTCATGGCTGACAGCAGCGCCGGCTTCGGGCGTGAACCACCATTGGCTGCCCTCGCGGCGCAGCAGGCCCAGCTTGTCCGGCCCGACGCTCAGGCGAATGCCATTGCTGGCGCCGCTGCCGACGAAATGTGATTTGTTCTGCAGCCAGTGCAGGCCCACCAGTGCCGTCCAGCCATCCGGCCGGGTCAGGTCCTGGTAGCGCGCAACGCGCCATTGCTGCTGCGCGGCCGTATAGGCCGGATCGTCGGCGACCGCCGCTGCCGGCGGCGCCGCCGGGCTGCAGGCGGCCAGCACCCACGCGGCCAGCAGGCCGCACGCTCCCCGATAACGCATCGATGCTCCCCTCAACGTCCGCGCAGGAACCAGCGGTCGATCTCCGCCAGCGAAAAACGGGCCCAGGTCGGTCGGCCGTGGTTGCACTGGCCGGACCGCTCGGTGATTTCCATATCGCGCAGCAGCGCGTTCATTTCCGGAACCGTCAGGCGCCGGTTGGCGCGTACGGCGCCATGGCAGGCCATGGTCGACAGCAGTTCGTCCCGCGCGCTCGCCACGCGCCGGCTCTGGCCATGTTCGCGCAGGTCGGTCAGCACGTCGCGCAGCAGTCCTTCCGGTTCGGCACGGGCCAGCAGCGCCGGGATGCTGCGCACATGCAGCGACCCGGGACCGGCGCGGGTCACTTCGAAACCCAGCGCAGCCAGGGTTTCCGCTTCGCTTTCGGCGGTATCCGCTTCGCGCTCGCCCACTGCCAGCGTGATCGGCACCAGCAGCGGCTGCGACTGCAGGCCGATGCCATCGTGCGCATTCTTCAGGCGCTCGTAGCCGATGCGCTCGTGGGCCGCATGCATGTCGACCACGATCAGGCCTTCGGCATTCTCGGCCAGGATGTAGATGCCATGCAGCTGCGCGATCGCGTAGCCCAGCGGCGGCACGCCCGCATCGGCGCTGGTCTGCGGCAATCCGTTCGCGGTCGGCATCGGCGGCAACGCGTCGCCACGTTCCGCAGCGGCCGGGGCGGCATACAGTGCGGCGTAGGCAGCGGGTGCATCGGCCACCTGCAGGCCGAGCGGCTGCTGCGGCCGCCAGCCCGAGAATCCACCGCCACCGCCACCCGCTCCCGGTGCGGGACCGCGGACCAGGCCGAACCCGGATGCTCCCGCGCTTGATGTCATCGCTGCCGTCCCCGCATCCGCCGGGTGTGCAGGACCGGCACCGATCTCCTGTGCCGACACGCCGGCACGGGTATCAGCCAGTGCATCCTTCAGCGTGCGGTAGACGAAATCATGGACCAGCCGCGAATCACGGAACCGCACCTCGTGCTTGGCCGGATGCACGTTGACGTCGACCCGGGTCGGGTCCAGCTCCAGGAACAGAACATAGGCCGGCTGGCGGCCGTGGTACAGCACATCACCGTAGGCCATCTTCACCGCGTGGGCGACGCTGCGATCACGCACCGAACGGCCGTTGACGTAGAGGTACTGCTGGTCGGCACTGGCGCGCGAATAGTGCGGCTGTGCAATCCAGCCGTGCAGGCGCAGGCCGGCGCCACTGTGGTCCACGCGCACCGCCTGGTTGGCGAAGTCCTCGCCGAGCGTTTCGGCCAGCCGCGCATCGGAATACAGGTCGCCCGGCTTGTAGCGGCGCGAGGCCTTGCCGTTGTGCGAAACGCGCAGCTCGACATCCGGCCGCGCCAGCGCCAGTGAACGCAGCCATTCCTCGATATGGCCCAGTTCGGTGCGCTCGGCGCGCAGGAACTTGCGCCGTGCCGGCACGTTGTAGAACAGCTCGCGCACTTCCACCGTGGTACCCGGTGCGTGCGCACGCGGCGTGACTTCGCCGATCTTGCCACCTTCGATCTGCAGCGCCGAACCATGTTCGTCATGCGCGCGGCGCGAGGCCAGGGTGAAACGGCTGACCGAGGCGATCGACGGCAGCGCCTCGCCGCGGAAACCCAGCGTGGCCACCGATTCAAGATCATCCAGATCGGCGATCTTGCTGGTCGCGTGACGCGACACCGCCAGCGGCAGCTGCTCCGGCGCGATGCCACTGCCGTTGTCACGGATGCGGATCAGGCGCACACCGCCCTCTTCAAGATCGATATCGACGCGGCTTGCACCGGCATCGATTGCGTTCTCGACCAGTTCCTTGACCACCGACGCAGGGCGCTCAACCACTTCGCCGGCGGCGATCTGGTTGATCAGGATGTCCGGCAACGGCCGGATCGGACGCGGGCCGGGCGCGCTCATGGCAGAGGATGGGTAGCAGACTTCATGGGTTGATGATAGCGGACAGCTCCTCACCGGGCACAGGACCCCGCGCTGCGCGCGTAGCCGACTGACAGTCGACGCTAAGGAACGCGGTGGCCTGCCTTCGGCGGGTTACTTGCTGCCGCCGGCCATGGTGCCGGCCGCATCGATCTCGGCCTGGGCGCGGGCCGCATACAGCGTGCCCGGTGGCGGCTGGCGGCTGAAGAAGGTATGCACGCCATCCAGCACGGCACCGGCGATCTTGCGCTGGTAGGCCGGGTCGATCAGGCGACGCTCTTCGTCCGGATTGGAGATGAACGCGGTTTCCACCAGCATTGCCGGCATGTCCGAGGTACGCAGCACCGCGAAGTTGGCGCGCTCGATGTTCGGCTTGTGGTTGTTGCCGATCCGCTTCAGGCCGCCCAGCACGTGGCCGGCCGCATCCTCGGATGCCTTCATGTAGCCGCTCTGGGCCAGGTCCAGCAATACGTTGGCGAGCGTGCCCTCGGTCTGCTGCAGGCGGACGCCACCGACCAGGTCGGCCGCGTTTTCCTTGTCCGCCAGCCAGCGCGCGCGCTGCGAAGAGGCGCCCTTGGTCGACAGCACGTACACCGACGAACCGGTCGCCGAGCGGTTTTCGGCAGCGTCGGCGTGGATCGAAATGAAGATATCGGCCTTGTTCGCACGCGCCTTCTGCGCACGCATCGGCAGCGGAATGAACACGTCGCTGTCGCGGGTCAGGTAGGCCTTCAGGCCGGGCGTGGCATTGACCTGGCGGGCCAGCTCACGCGCCACCGCAAGGGTCACATCCTTTTCGCGCTTGCCGGTCGGGCCGATCGCACCGGGATCCTGGCCACCGTGGCCCGGATCGATGGCCACCACCAGGTGGCGCATGCCGGCCTGCATGCGGATGCGCGAGGCATCACTGGGCATGGCCGGGCGCGGTGGTTCCGCCGGTGTCGGCGCCGGTGCAGGCACCGTGGCCGGCGGCGTGGTCACCACCGCAGCGGTGCGCTGGCCGGCCAGGATCGCGGCCGGCGAAGAACTGGGCGTGCTGCTGGCGGTCGTGCCGGCTGCGGCGACCTGTGCCGGCGTGGTGGTCGGGGCCGGGGTCGGCGTGGCCGGTGCAGCGGCGGTGGCACTGGCCTGCTGCTGTACCTGCGCGGTCAACAGCGCGGTGGCGCGTGCCGCATCGCTGCGCGACTGCGCGCTCTCGGCCGGGCTCGGCGCGGGCGTGCTGGCCGGGGCCTGCGGCGGTACCGCCGGCGTCACCGCCGGGCGGCTGGCGGCCACGGCCGGGCCATCGCCCGGCCATTCGATCACCAGCTTGGATTCATTACCCTCGCGCTGCATCTGCGGGCGGAACGGCGCCACCGATTCGGCGAGGTCGAATACGACACGGAAGGTACCGGGAACCGGCTGGCCAGTGCGCACCGCCGTGACCACGCCCTGCGCGGCCGGCATCTTCAGGTTGCGCACGGCGCTGGAATCCGGGAAATCAACCACCAGACGGTTCGGGCCGGCCAGCGACAGGGTCTTGTAGCCACCACTGCCGACCAGCGAGATCTCGGCACGGGTGCCGGTGGAACCGGTGTTGAGCAGGACCTGGCGGACTTCACCTGCCCACGCACTGACGCTCGCCAGACCCAGTCCGACGGCGGCACAGATGGCGATGAGACGGTTCCCCGGGCGCATGGCTCAGGATTCAATCACCGCGCTGAACGGAATGCAACACCTTTTTCCTTAATAATCCGTAACCTGCCGGTGTTTGTTCTCGTCAGCCGACAGAAATGGCCTGCAAGTCGCCCCCTTGAGGTAGCCGTTTCAGCCATTCATGTCCGGCGTCGCTGGACCCAGTGAGACGCGCGCGACGCCCCTGCCCCTCGATTTCCAGCGCCACCACCAGGTCGGTCGGCGGCAATGCGCCAGCACCGCGCTCGGGCCATTCCACCAGCCACAACACCGCGCTGCCCTCGTCCAGGCCGAGGAAATCGAGCTCGCCGGCCTGGCCGATGCGGTACAGGTCCAGGTGCCAGGCCTCGCCGCCGCTGGCCAGCGGATAACGCTCGACCAGGGTGTAGGTGGGGCTGCGGATCGCACCCTGCACGCCCAGAGCGCGTAGCAGTGCACGGGCCGTGGTCGACTTGCCGGCGCCCAGGTCACCGCGCAGTTCGATCAGCGCCTGCGGCGGGCGGGTCGCTGCCAGCCACTGCCCGAGCAGTTCGGTGGCATCGCTGTCGGCAAGGAAGAAATCGGTCATGAAGAGAGGTCCGGGTTGGCCAGTCGCCGCAAGGGCACCAGCAGGTCAGTAGGAAGCAGGCCGCGCGCTCCGCCGGCAGCAGCGGCATCACCCGCGAGCGCATGCAGCAAGGCACCGGCCGCGGCGGCGTCGAAGGCGGCCATGCCCTGCGCGCGGAGGCTGGCGATGATGCCGGTGAGCAGGTCGCCCATGCCACCCACCGCCATGCCCGGATTGCCCGCGGCAATCAGTCGCGGGCGCTGCGCGGGGGCGGTCACGAGGGTACCGGCCCCCTTCAGCACCACCACGGCGTGGAAGCGCTCCGCCAGCCGCTGCGCGCTGCCAGGGCGATCGGCCTGGATGTCCGCCGTGCTGCACTCAAGCAGCCGCGCGGCCTCGCCCGGATGCGGCGTGAGGATGGCATCGGGCAGCGCGTGCGGGTCCTGCGCCAGCAGATTCAGCGCATCGGCATCGACCACCAGCGGCCGGGCGCTGGCCAGCACCCGCGCAAACAGGGCGCGTGCCCATTCGTCCTGCCCGAGCCCGGGGCCGATCGCCACGACCCTGGCCTTGTCCAGCAGTGCCGGCAGCGCATCACCGTCTTCCAGCGCATGGGTCATCGCCTCGGGCAGGCGCGCCAGCATCGGCCCGACATGGTCGCGCCGGGTGCCCAGGCTCACCAGCCCGGCGCCGGCGCGCAATGCGGCTTCGGCGGCCATCGCGATGGCGCCGCCGCTGCCATGATTGCCGCCAACGCACAGCACATGCCCGGATTCACCCTTGTGGGTATTGGCGCGGCGCGGCGGCAGCAGGGCCGGCAACCGGGCCTGCGTCCACAGCTCCGCTGCGGGCGACACCGCGGACCAGGCCGCCGCCGGCAGCTGCAGCGGCGCCAGCGCCTTCCGCCCGCAATGGTCCAGCGCGTCACCGGTGTACAGGCCGCGATGCGGCACGATGAACTGCAGGGTCACCGTGGCCCTCACCGCAACACCCGGCACGGCACCACGGTCGGCATCGACGCCACTGGGAACGTCCAGCGCCAGCAGCGGCGCCGCTTGCGCGTTGAGCGCTTCGATCAGCGCCTTTGCCGCGCCTTCCGGCGCCCGATCGAACCCCAGGCCGAACAGGGCATCGACCCATACATCGGCGTCCGGCAGCAGGCCGCCGAACCCGGCGACGCTGCCACCCGCGGAGGTGAACTCGGAGGCCGCACGCTGCGCCAGCGCGGTCGACGGCGGTTTGCCCGGCAGGGCGACCACCTGCACCTCGCGCCCGGCCAGCTGCGCGTGGCGCGCCAGCACATAACCATCGCCGCCATTGTTGCCGGCCCCCACCGCCACGCCGATCCGCTGTGCCTGCGGCCAGTGCTGCAGCAGGCATTGCCAGGCGGCCTGGCCGGCCTGTGCCATCAGGCCCTGGCCGCCGTCGCCAGCCAGCGCCGAAGCCTGCGCATCGAGCGCACGCGCGGCAGCGGAATCGAACAGATCGGCGAGGTTGGCCATGCGGGGATTTTATACTGGTGCACATGTCCCCCGCCCCCACCCCTGTCGATCCGGCCCAGGCCGTGCAGCGCATCCGCGAACTGGCGCGTGCGCATGGCTTCCAGCGCTGCGGCATCGCCGGCATCGAACTGGGCGAGGACGAGGCGCACTTGGCCGACTGGCTGGGCCAGGGCCTGTACGGCACCATGGACTGGATGGCGCGCCACGGCACCCTGCGCGCACGCCCGGCCGAACTGCTGCCCGGCACCGTACGGGTGATCTCGGTGGGGATGGACTACAGCCACAAGGACGACACCGAGGCCTGGGCCACCCTCGCCGATCCGGGCCGCGCCTACGTGGCGCGCTACGCGCTGGGCCGCGACTACCACAAGCTGATGCGCAACCGGCTGCAGAAGCTGGCCACGCAGATCAACGATGAAGTGGCGCCACTGGGCTACCGCGTCTTCGTCGATTCGGCGCCGGTGCTGGAACGCGCACTGGCGCGCAACGCCGGGCTCGGCTGGATCGGCAAGCACACCTGCCTGATCGACCGTCACGGCGGCTCCTGGTTCTTCATCGGCGAGATCTACATCGATGTTCCGTTGCCGATCGATACCCCGGCTACCGCCCACTGCGGCACCTGCACGCGCTGCATCGATGTCTGCCCCACCCGCGCGATCACCGGCCCGCAGCGGCTGGACGCGCGCCGCTGCATCTCCTACCTGACCATCGAGCATGAAGGATCCATCCCGGACGACATGCGGCCGTTGATCGGCAACCGCATCTACGGCTGTGACGATTGTCAGCTGGTCTGTCCCTGGAACAAGTTCGCCAAGCGCACCGACGAAGCCGACTTCCGTGCCCGCAACAACCTCGACAGCGCACGCCTGGACCAGCTGTTCGCCTGGGACGAAGCGGAGTTCCTGCGCCGCACCGAGGGCAGCCCGATCCGCCGCAGCGGCCATCAACGCTGGCTGCGCAACATTGCCGTGGCGCTGGGCAATGCGCCCGCCTCGGCCGAGGCGCTGGCCGCGCTGCACACCCGCATCGACGACCCCTCGCCGCTGGTGCGCGAGCACGTGCAGTGGGCACTGGGCCAGCACACCGGACGCTGACATGCGATCCTGAGCACCCGCTCGACCCGCCCCCTGCCGCTCCCATGCAGCCACGCAACAACGACATCCTCACCCCCAGCCAGCTCAACACCCTGGCCCGCGACCTGCTGGAAGGCAGCTTCCCGGCGATCTGGGTCGAGGCCGAACTGGGCAGCGTGGCACGGCCGGCTTCCGGGCACCTCTACTTCACCCTGAAGGACGCGCGCGCGCAGCTGCGGGCGGCGATGTTCCGGATGAAGGCGCAGTACCTGAAATTCGTGCCGCGCGAGGGCATGCGCGTGCTGGTGCGCGGCAAGGTCACCCTGTACGACGCCCGTGGCGAGTACCAGATGGTGCTGGACCACATGGAGGAAGCCGGCGAAGGCGCGCTGCGCCGCGCGTTCGAGGAACTGAAGGCGCGGCTGGAGGCCGAAGGCCTGTTCGACCCGGCACGCAAGCGCCCGATGCCGGCGCACGTGCAGCGCCTGGCAGTGATCACCTCGCCCACCGGCGCCGCCGTGCGCGACGTGCTGAGCGTACTCGGCCGCCGCTTCCCGCTGCTGGAAGTGGACCTGCTGCCGACCCTGGTACAGGGCAGCAGCGCCGCCGCGCAGATCACCCGCCTGCTGCAGGCCGCCGATGCCAGTGGCCGCTACGACGTGATCCTGCTGACCCGTGGCGGCGGCTCGCTGGAAGACCTGTGGGCGTTCAACGATGAAGCCCTGGCGCGTGCGATCGCGGCCAGCCACACGCCGGTGGTGTCGGCAGTCGGCCACGAGACCGACTTCAGCCTGAGCGATTTCGCGGCCGACCTGCGTGCGCCAACGCCGTCGGTGGCCGCCGAACTGCTGGTCCCCGACCAGCGCGAACTGGCACTGCGCCTGCGCCGCACGGCGGCACGCATGGTGCAGTTGCAGCGGCACACGATGCAGCAGGCCATGCAGCGCGCCGACCGTGCCCTGCTGCGCCTGAACGCGCAGAGCCCGCAGGCCCGCCTGGAGCTGCTGCGCCGCCGCCAGCTGGACCTGGGCCGGCGCCTGCATGCCGCGTTCGGCCAGCAGCAGGAGCGGCGGGCCGCACGCCTGCGCCACGCCGCCGCCGTGCTGCGCGGCCACCATCCGCAACGTCAGCTCGATACCCTGCAGCGCCGGCTGGCGGCCCTGCGCGGGCGCCCGCAGGCAGCGATGCAGCGCCAGCTGGAACGCGATGGCCTGCACCTGCGGGGGCTGGCACGTTCGCTGGAAGCGGTCAGCCCGCTGGCGACCGTGGCTCGCGGCTACAGCATCCTGACCCGCAGCGATGATGGCGCACTGGTGCGCCAGGTCGGGCAGGTGCAGCCCGGTGATGCCCTGCAGGCCCGCGTCGGCGACGGCGTGATCGATGTGCAGGTCAAGTAAAGGGGTGTTCGGCAGGGCTGCGCCCTGCACCTGCCGAAGCGTTCAAGCAACAGCAACCGCCGAAGCAACAGCCAACGCGGCGCTGGATTGCTGATGGTTTGGCGGGGCGGTGTGGCGGTGCAGGACACGCCGTAAACCCCTCCATGGGGGCTCGATGGCGCCGTCCATGGCGCCAACGGTCCTGCACCGCCACACCGCCCCACCCCCGACAGCTTCCCGGTGACGATAAGTAGATCCACGCCATGCGTGGATGCTTTTCGATTTCAATTCGGAATATTCGATCTCGATGGAGATTCATCCACGCATGGCGTGGATCTACCGGATCGCGGGACTCTGTCGAAGGCGGGGTGGGTCCGGTTGCGGGAGTGTCCGCGGCATGGATGCCGCGGCCAAGCCCCCAAGGACGGGTTTACGGCGTCTCCCGCAACCGGACCCATCCCGCCATCCCACGGAATGCCAGCTGTTGCTGTTGTTGCCGGCCAGCGGCCAGCACTACCGCGGGTGCAGGGCTGCAAGCCCTGCCGGACAACCCTCTACCTGGCCTGCTCGCAGAACTTCTGCCGGTACTCGAGTGCCTTCGGCATCAGTGCCTGCAGGTTCTGGATGCGGGTGCCCGGGTTCGGATGGGTGGACGCGAACTCCGGCGGCGCCTGGCCACCACCGGCCTGGCCCATGCGCTGCCACAGCGGCACCGCCTCGCGCGGATCGAAGCAGGCCGCCGCGGCCAGCATCAGCCCCACTTCATCGGCCTGCGTCTCGTGGCTGCGCGCATACGGCAGCAGGTAGCCGTAGCCCATCGCCGACATCATCATCTGCTGCTGTTGCGCATCCATGCCGCTGGCGGCGCCGGCCATCTGCCCGATCTGGGTCAGCTTCTGCTGCGCCATGCGCTGCGCACCATGGCGCAGCAGCGCATGGGCGATCTCATGGCCCATCACCACCGCCATTGCATCACGGGTACGCGCCACCGGTATCAGCCCGGTATAGACCGCCATCTTGCCGCCCGGCAGGCAGAACGCATTGGCCTGCTCGGACGGGATCACGTTCACTTCCCACTGGAAGTCGCGCGCGAAGTGCGCCGGCTGCACGCCGTGCTCCTGCGCCAGCGCGGTCTCCACCACATCCACCTTGGCAATCAGCCGTTGGGCGATGTCGCGCACATCACGCGCAACCGGTGCGTTCGGATCCATCGGCCGTTCCTGCGACAGGATCTGCTGGTAGGCCTGCAGCCCCAGCGCGGTTTCCTGGCGCGCGTCCAGGCTGCTGTCGATCATCACCTTCTCGCCGGTGTAAGGATCGACCGTGCGGTTGGAGAACCAGTAGAACAGCGCATAGCCAGCGGCCAGCAGCAGTACCCACCAGCGGATGTTGCCGAACAGGCCACGTCGCTGCGGGCCTTGCGGCGAGCGTGAGAAGGGATCGTTGCGCATCGGGTGGTCTTCCGGCAGGCCCCGCCGGCCGGCGGGCACGGCGCAATCTTAGTGTGCCGATGCCCGCTGCGGGTGAAGCCGGATGCCGCTCAGATGCCGCGCACCAGGCGGAAGCCGATGCGCGCGTTGGTGGTATCCGAATCCTGCGACTGGCGCCAGGCGGCCCGGGTCTGTTCCGGCGCATTGGCCCAGTTGCCACCCCGGATCACCCGCGCCCGGCACCCCGGGTTGAACCAGGCCACACCATCGGACGGCGCGCGCCGGTAGCTGGCATGCCAGCAGTCGGCCACCCATTCACTGAGGTTGCCGCCCATGTCGTGCAGGCCAAAGGCGTTGGCCTGGAAGCTGGCCACCGGGGCCGGTCCCCACCAGCCATCGCCGTAGCCGATGAAGGCGTTGTGCCAGTGCCGGCCCGAAGGGGAGACATCCTTGCTGCCGGTGAAGTTGCCGCTGCCCGGTGGCGGCGTGCCGGCGTCACCCCACGGATAGCGGCCACTGCTGCCGGCACGCAGCGCATACTCGAATTCGGCCTCGCTGGGCAGCCGGTAGCTTCGCCCGGTCTGCTCGGACAGCCAGGCCGCGTAGTTCTCGGCGTCGCGCACGCTCACGTGCATCACCGGCGAATTGCCCAGCGCGCGGCCGCCGTCGTAGTCCGACCGCCAGTCGACGCCGCTGCGGCGGATGAAGTTGCCGCTGCGCTCGTCATAGACCACCGAGTGGCCACGACGGGTCGCGCGCGGCCGCGCGTTGGACGCCTTCACGTAGCGCTCGAAGTCGCTGACCGTAACCTCGGTGATCGCCATCGCGAAGCCGCGCTCGAAGCGCACATAGTGCGAAGGACGCTCGGCATCGCTGGCACCCGGCTCGGCGTCGCCGGCCCCCATCTGGAAGCCGCCATGCGGCACCACCACCATCTGCGGGCCGCGCCCGCCGTCACGCATGGCGTCACTGAATACCTGCCCCGGACGGAAGCTGCCGTAATGGGTGGCCAGGTCGATGCGCTCGCGCAGCTGGCCCACCACCGCGTCACCCGGCAGGGCGATGCGCAGCGCCTCGGCCAGCTTCTCCCGGGCCGGCTTCAGCCCCTGTGGCGTGGCCAGGTCGCGCAGGCCGTCGTCGCGCAGCTGCAGCAGCGTCGCGGCGCGGATCTGCTCGATGCGCTCGAACGCATCGGCAATGGTCGGCGATGAATCGCGCACCTTGCTGGCCTCCGCCAGCCAGGTGCCGGCGCTGGCGAAATCCCGCGCCCGCGCCGCGTCCTCGGCACGCCGGATCAATCCGCTTTCGGCGGCCGCCAGGCCCTGTCGTGCCCGGCCATTGTGCTCATCCAGCGCCAATGCCTCGCGGAAGTTGCCGATGGCGCCGTCGCCCTCCTCGCCGATCCGGTCCGCTCGCAGGTCTTCTTCACCGGCACGGTTGTAGGCGACCACGCGCTGTGCCGTCTCGACCCGCCCCTGCAGGGCGCGCACCTTTTCGTCCTTGGGCGCCAGGCTCAACAGCACCAGGGCCTGGCGACTGGCCTCGGCCAGCGCCTCACGCTGCTTCAGGGGCCGCACCAGCAGCGCATCCGCCTGCTGCTGCAGGCGCTGGCGGGCACGCTGCAGGCCAAGCCGGGCCTGGCGGTCATCCGGATCTTCCTCCTGCACCGCCAGCCACAGCGGAATGGCCGCGTCGGCATCCTCATAGAGCCTGCCCTCGGCGAATGCCTTGTCGGCCGCACGCCGCAACTGGACCAGGCTGCGGCCCTGGCGGTCGACCCGCGGCGGTGTCCACTGCTGCACATCCTCGGCGGCATCTTCGCCGCCGATGGTCACGCTGCCCTGCCCGTCCTGGGCGCCGGCGTCGCTGCCGCCATCACCGTCCACGGCCGGGCGCGCGTCGCTGCCGGCCACCTGATCGGCCGTCGCAGGCGGTGACGGCGTACAACCAGCCAGGGCCATGGCCAGGGCGGTGCACAGCACGGGCGACAACGGAAAACGCAAGCAGAGCCTCCTTCGGCACGGACGCGGACCGACGTTAGGCTATTCTCCCCTGCCTGAGCAAACCCGAGTAGTAGGCCCTGACCCGTGGCAACCTGGATCACCACCCCCGCCGAGCTGGATGCGTACTTCCAGCAGCGCCCGGCCCGTATCGGCCTGGACACCGAATTCATCCGTGAACGCACCTTCTGGCCGCAGCTGGCACTGGTGCAGATGGCCGTTGGACAGGACATCCTGCTGATCGACCCGCTGATTCCCGGCATGACCGAGGCGCTGGCGCCGTGGCTGGCCGACGAATCCATCATCAAGGTGATGCACAGCGCCAGCGAAGACCTGGTCGCCTTCAAATGGGCCTGCGGGGTGCTGCCGCGCCCGCTGTTCGACACCCAGATCGGTGCTGCGCTGGCCGGCATCGGCGGCGGCATGGGCTACCAGAAGCTGGTCGCGGAAATCACCGGCGTCGCGCTGGCCAAGGGCGAGACCCGCTCGGACTGGATGCGCCGCCCGCTGTCCGAGTCGCAGTTGCAGTACGCCGCCGACGACGTCGAGCACCTGTTCGCGCTGCACGACGCCATCGATGCCAGGCTGCAGGCACTGGGCCGCCAGCAGTGGCTGCACGATGACGGCGAGCGCCTGTTGGCCAGCGTCGCCAACGATGAGGAGCGCTGGCCACATCTGTCGATGCGCAGCGCGCAGTTCCTCGACGCCACGGCACAGCGGCGCCTGTTGCGCCTGCTGCGCTGGCGCGATGCACAGGCACGCAGCAGCGACCGCCCGCGCAGCTGGATCCTGGACAACGAACTGGCCGCCACCCTCGCGCGCACCCCGCCGGCCGATGCGGCCGCGCTGGGCAAGCTGTTCGAGCAGTTCCCGAAGGCACCGCGCAAGCTGACCGGCGCCGTGTGGCAGGCACTGGATACGGCGCTGGCCGATGAAGCCGAAGCGCCGCTGGCGCTGCCGGCCAACGACAGCAACAAGCAGGCACTGAAGAAGCTGCAGGATGCGGTGGCCGAGCGCAGCCGCGAGCTGGGCCTGCCGGATGGCATCCTGGCATCGCGCAAGCACCTGGAAAGCTATCTGGAAAGCCGGCAGTGGCCGGCCGCACTGGCCGGCTGGCGGCAGCAGGAGCTGGAATCGCGGCTGCAGGCGCTGCTGCCGGCACGCTGACATCGCCCGGCAGCTGGCCGGGCGGCGCCCGATGCCTGTGCAATGCGCATCTGCCACGCTTGCCGAGTCGGGTGCGGGCCTGTCCAATAGCGTCCCCGCTATTGTTGGAGTGCATCAGATGACACATGGAATTGCCAAGGACGGCCTGTCGGCAGAGGACCTGGCCTGGCGCACGCAGGCGCGCACCGCACTGCAGGAGCGCGACTATGCCGCGCTGGAGGCGCTGCTGGCACCCCACGAACAGGCCTGGCTTGACGGCGCCAGGCCACTGCCGGGCATCCGCTGGCGACTGCGTAACCTGCAGGACAAGGTGCTGACGCTGGATCAGCGCCTGCAGCAAGCCCAGCAATGGGTCGCCGCTGCGCCGCACAGCTATTACGCGCACCTGCGCCTGGGTGCCTGCTGGGAATCCGCCGCCGGCGCCCTGCGCAGCGCCGATGTGGCCGCGCTGGTCGAAGACAGCCAGTGGCTCGCCGCGGAGCTGGCACGCGACCATGCCGTGCATGCCTACCTGCAGGCGATCCCGTTGTCATCGCGCCCGGCGCTGGCGCTGGATGGCATCAAGCGCATCACCGGCTACCTGCGCGAGCCGGGCTGGCTGCGAGCCCTGCAGGCGGGGCAACCCGCCGAATCCAGCCTGGCCCTGCTGGCCGAGCACTATCCGCAGGCGTGGCCGCAGGCCCTGCAGCTGCTGTCACGCTTCGGCGCACCGCTGCAGTCACTGCCCGACACGCTGCCGGCAGTGCTGCGCGAACGCAGCGAGGACGATTTCGATGCGCCGCTGGCGTACTGGATGCGCCTGGTACTGGAACAGCGCGGCGACGACCTGGGCACGCTGGAAGACACCCTCTACTACCTGTATCCGCGCTGGGGCGGCAGCCACGAAGCGATGGAGGACTTCATCGAAGGGGGCTGGTGCCGCGGACTGGATCTGACCCAGAGCAACGCGTTGCGCTGGCGCAAGGAACAGGACTGGATGGGCGAGCTGCCGCATCGCGAGGATGCCGACGCCGTGGCCGCGCACGAGCGCGCCTATGCGCAGATCCTCGACTGGCACCTGGACCGCCAGCTGCGCGCGGAAGTCCTCACCCAGCGTGCCGGGCTGCGCTACCGGCTTGGCCGCATTGAAGGCAGCGACGATGACGTGCGGTGGGACGCCGCGCACATGCAGGCGGTGTTCGACGACCTGCAGCAGGCCTGGGCACTGGACCGCGACATGGTCCTGCACGAAGGCTTCAGCAACCTCGAGGCCTGTGCCTGGTTCGCCCATGTCGACGGTGCCGAAGCCCTGTTCGCACAGGTGGTGGACTACGCCGCACGCGAGGGCGATTCGGCGATCGGCCTGCTCTGGGCCGCGACCGCCATCGAGCACGGCCTGCTCGGCCAGAGCGCCGACCCGGAACGTGCCACCGCGCTGCTGCAGCGCGCGCTGAAGCTGGCCCCGGAGGACAACACTTCAGCGGTCACCTTCGCTGCCAACCTGTTCTGCGACGTCTCGCAGTCCGCCGGCCTGGCGCTGCTGCAGCGCATGGCCGAAGCCGGCGACGCCGGGGCGATGTCGGCACTGTGCGACCTGTACAAGGGCCGCCTCGGTGGCCGCGACCAACCGCAGTTCGTCGATGCCGAACAGGCCGCATTCTGGCAGGAGCGTGCGGTTGAAGGCGGTGACCTGATCGCCACCTACAACCTGGGCGTGCGCCTGGTTGCCGCCGGTGGCGCGGACAATGAAGCGCGTGCGCGCGAGCTGTACCTGCGTTGCCTGGCCGAGGCCGAGGCCGGCGAACGGGTGTGGGCACCGACCTGCCGCAACCTCGCCTGCCTGGCGCTGGATGGCCAGGACGACGCGCACAAGCGCGAAGCGGTCGAGCGCGCACTGATTCCCCTGTGGTGGCGCGGCGAGGACGACGACAAGCTGTGGGCCGCCGGCTACCTGGCCGACATCTACCACTTCGGCAACGGCGTTCCCGCCAATGCCTTCCTGGCCCAGACCTGGCTGCAGCGCGCCAGCGAGATCGACCCGGAGTATGTGGACGTGGTGCGCATGACGCCGCTGATCAACGGCGAAGGCCGCTGGTTCGGCGCCAGCCGGGCACGCAAGCAGCAGGCGCAGGACCGCCAGCAGGTGGACAGCGCGACCTGGGCCCTGACCTTTGGCCAGCGCAGCCAGGACAGCGATCTCACCGCGGTCTGAAGCAATAAAAAGGGCGGCCCGGATCATCGGGCCGCCCTGTTCGTTCAGTCCATGCGATGGCGGCATGCGCCGCCACCGCGACCGCACATTACCAGTTCATGTTCAGCGAGACGCCCACGGTGCGCGGCTCGTTGTAGACCGCGGCCATGTAGTTCTCGATCACACCCTTGAGGTTCTTCTCGTTGGTGATGTTGCGCGCGAACAGCGCCACTTCGTAGGCACCGTAGTTGCCCGAGTAGCCGATCTTCAGGCCGCCCTCGAAGTCACCCTTGGAGTTGAATTCCTTGGTGTCGTACAGCACGAAGCTGGTGTAACCCTGCTTGTTCCAGTCGGTGGAAACGAACATGGTGCCGGCGTCGCTGACCGGGAAGTCGTAGCGGGCCGCGAAGTTGACGTTGTACTTCGGCGCGTTCGGCAGCGGGTTGCCATCGATCTGGGCGAAGGTGTTGGCACCGACCTTGATGGTCGGGTCGCCGACGGTGCAGACCACCTGGCCGTTGAGGCCACAGACCTGCGCGTACACGCGCTTGTCCTTGATCTCGCTGTGCAGCAGGCTCAGGCCGGCGCTCAGGGTCAGGTTCGGGATCGGACGCAGTTCCATGTCCGCTTCGAAGCCGTAGGCCTTGGCCTTGTCGGCGTTGAACAGCACACCGTTGCCGTCCGAATCATTGCCGTTGAGCTGGATGTCGTTGACCGTGTAGGTGAACGCGGTGGCGTTCAGGCGCAGGCGGTTGTCCCACAGGCTGCTCTTCACACCCGCTTCCCAGGACAGGATGGTCTCGGAATCGGCGGTGGTGAAGTCCGCATTGAACACGGCCGAACGGCCCTGGATGGTCGGGCCGCGGAAGCCGCGGGCCACCTTGGCGTAGACGCTCACGTCCGGAGTGATCTGGTACATCGCGCTCAGATCCCAGCTCGGGGTGGTGTCGGACATCTTGACGTCGGTGCGGCCCTTGTAGGTCACCACGCCGGCGGCGGTATCGGCGGTCTTCAGCAGGCGGGTGTGCTTCTCGTCCTTGGTCTGGCGCAGGCCGGCGGTCACCGTGAACTTGTCGGTGAAGGCATAGCTGATCTGGCCGAAGCCCGCCCAGGAGGTGTTCTTGTTGCGCAGGCGCACCCAGTTGTTCGGGTTGCGTGCCGCGCCCTGCAGGAACCACGCGCGCTGGTAGAAATCGGTGGTGTCGCTGCCGTTGAAGTAGAACGCACCGGCCTGCCACTGCAGGGCGTTGTCGTCATGGCTGGCCAGGCGGAACTCCTGGGTCCACTGGTCGAGATCGCGGATGCGGCCCATCGACTGGCCGTAGCCGTTCGGCACGCCGTTGACCGGGAAGTTCACCGCGGCGCCGCCATCGGTGTCACCACGGCTGTAGCCGGAGGTGGTTTCGTAGGCGGTGATCGAGGTGAAGTCGATCGCGCCGAAGTCGTAACGTGCCTTCACCGAGCCGCCGTAGGTCTTGTAGGCCTGCGGGTTGTTGTCGGCTTCGTCGTAGGCCACCTTGTCGCGCGGCACGTCGGTCTTGTTCGAGCCCTTGGTCAGCGCACCGCGCAGGAACAGGGTCGAGGTGCCTTCGTAGTCACGGGCATGGGCCGAGGCCAGGATCGAGAACTGGTCGCTCGGGGTGAGCAGCAGCTGCGCGCGCACGTTGCGGTCGTCGAAGCCGCCCATGGCGTTCTTCTTCGGGCTGACCGTGCCATCGGCGCTCGGGCCCTTGTAGGTGTTGTCGACGTAGTCGTCGCGGTGCTGGTACAGGGCCGACACGCGGAACGAGGCGATGTCGTTGATCGGGCCGCCGAAGCCGCCGTCGATCGACACGCTGTTGTAGGTCGCATAGCTGGCGCTGACGCGGCCGGTGTAGTCGCGGGTCGGCTTCAGGGTATCGAACTTGACGATGCCGGCGGTGGTGTTGCGGCCGAACAGCGAGCCCTGCGGGCCGCGCAGCACTTCCACCTGGTCCACGTCATAGACCGGGTTGGACTTCAGCACCACGTGCTCCAGCACCACGTCGTCCTGGATGATCGAGACCGGCTGCGAGGCACCCAGGTAGAAGTCGATGTTGCCCAGGCCACGGATGTAGAAGCGCGGGAAGATGCGCCCGGTGGTGGTTTCCGCATACAGGCTCGGCACGCGGCCCGACAGCGCCAGCAGCGTGTCGTCACCGCCAGCGGTGAAGTCGCGCATGCGCTCGCCCTGCACCACGCCGACCGAAACCGGCACTTCCTGCAGGTTCTGCTCACGGTGTTCGGCGGTCACGGTGATGGTGTCCAGGCCGGTCGGGGTCGGCGCGCTGTCCTGCGCGGCGGCACCGAAGCTGCCGACCAGGGCCAGGCCGGCACAGGCCAGGGCCAGCGGATGGCGGCGGAAGGAAACAAAGGAAGACGACATACCCGACAGGCGGCGGGAATCGGAATGGGAGGGCATGGAATGCTCTGAGGAGGCGTCCGTGCGGCCTGCGCGAGCCGGGCGGCAAAAAGGAGGGAAACTGCGCAAGCCGTCATTATCCCCCAAATTGTTACGATTTCGTTGCGCGAGCCCCGAACCCGGGGAAACCAGCGGTTTCGGCACAGTCCGCCGTCGCCGCCTGGCATGGCTCCGGGGCGGGTCCGCTCTATTCCCGAGAGTGGAACTGACCTCGAAGCACGTCAGGGAAGCAGCGCAAGCGCCACATCGACCATCGCCAGCAGCCGCTCGCGGCTGATGCCGTCGCGCGCCTGCACCGAAATGCCATGCAGCACCGTGGCGAAGTGGTCACCCAGGGCCTGTACGGCCGCCCCATCCGGAAGCTCGCCCGCGGCGTGCGCCTGCTGCAGGCGCGCGATGATCGCGGCGGTGCGCTGCCGGCGGTGGCTGGCCAGCCAGTCACGCACGCCTTCGCCATCGGGCGACACGCTGCTGGCCGAGGACACTACCAGGCAGCCATGCGGGCGCCCGCGCCGGGTGTAGGTCAGCACCGCATCGCGCAGCATCGAACCGATCGCCTCGCGCAGCGAAACCTGCTCCAGCGCACGGGGCGCGAACCCACCCTCGCCTTCTTCGTACAGCGCCACCGCTTCGCGGAACAACTGTTCCTTGCTGCCGAACGCAGCGTAGATGCGCGCCGAGGCGATGCCCAGCGCTTCGACCAGCGCCGACATCGAGGTGCCCTCATAGCCGTGCTGCCAGAACAGCAGCATCGCCTTGCGCAACGCCTGGTCCCTGTCGAATTCGCGCGGTCGCCCTGCCATCTGCCTGCCTGCTCCAGTGAGGCGCGCAGTGTAACGCGGGTGTTGACCACCGCGAGGCTCACGCCTATTCTTTGTCGATCGACAAACAAATGGAGCAACACATGCAGACCCTCAAGGGCCCCAGCCTGCACCTGGCGCAGTTCGCCGGCGACCAGGCCCCGTTCAACAGCCTCGCCGGTATTGCCGGCTGGGCTGCCGGCCATGGCTTCAAGGCCCTGCAGATTCCGGCCTGGGATGCGCGCCTGTTCGACCTGGCCACCGCTGCCGACAGCCAGGACTACTGCGACGACGTCCGCGGCACGCTGGCCGAACACGGCCTGCAGGTCAGTGAGCTGACCACCCACATCCTCGGCCAGCTGGTGGCCGTGCATCCGGCCTACGATGAACTCTGCGATGGCTTCGCGCCGGAAGCGCTGCGTGGCAATCCGCAGGCCCGCAGCGAATGGGCGCAGCAACAGCTGCACCTGGCCGCCCGTGCCTCGCGCCGCCTGGGCCTGCAGGACATGGGTACCTTCTCCGGCTCGTTCGCCTGGCCCTACCTGTTCCCGTTCCCGCAGCGCCCGCCAGGCCTGATCGACGCCGCATTCGACGAACTGGCACGGCGCTGGCGGCCGATCCTCGACAGCTGCGACGACAACGGCGTCAACCTCTGCTACGAGATCCATCCCAGCGAGGACCTGCATGACGGCACCAGCTTCGAGCGCTTCTTCGAGCGCGTGGGCCAGCACCAGCGCTGCCGCATCCTGTTCGACCCCAGCCACTTCGTGCTGCAGCAGCTGGACTACCTGCAGTACCTGGACATCTACCACCCGCTGATCCGCATGTTCCATGTCAAGGATGCCGAGTTCCGCCCCAGCGGCCGCCAGGGCATCTACGGCGGCTATGCCGACTGGGCCGACCGCGCCGGCCGCTTCCGCTCCCTTGGCGATGGCCAGGTCGATTTCAGGTCGATCTTCTCCAAGCTGGCCCAGTACGACTACCAGGGCTGGGCCACGCTGGAATGGGAGTGCTGCCTGAAGGACCAGGAAGCCGGTGCGCGCGAGGGCGCCGCCTTCATCCGCGACCACATCATTCCGGTCACCGACAAGATCTTCGACGACTTCGCCGGTGCGCCAATCAGCACCGCACAGATGCAGCAGATGCTCGGCATCGCCTGAGCCCCAACGGAGTATTCCCCCATGACGACTTCCCATTCCGCTGGCGCTGCCGGCGACGCCGCCCTGCGCCACCACTACCTGCGCATTGAGGGCCAGCGCGTGCATTGCGTGTCCGCCGGCCAGGGTGATCCGGTACTGCTGATTCCCGGCTGGCCACAGACCTGGTACGCCTGGCGGCATGTGCTGCAGGCGCTGGCCGAGGCCGGATTCGAGGCCATCGCGATCGACCCGCCGGGCATCGGCGAATCCGACCGCCCTGCCCATGGCTACGACACCGGCAGCGCCGCCGCCGTGCTGCACCAGACCATGCTGGCGCTGGGCCATGCCCGCTACCAGGTGGTCGGCCATGACATCGGCATGTGGATCGCCTATGCACTGGCCAGCGACCAGCCACAGGCCGTGCGCCAGCTGGCGGTCACCGAGGCCGTGATTCCCGGGCTGGCCCCGGAGCCGGGCATCTTCGCCGCACCCGCCGACAACATCTTCCTCTGGCACTTCATGTTCAACCAGGTCGCTGATCTGCCCGAAGCCCTGATCAGCGGCCGCGAGCGCGCCTACCTGGAATTCATGTTCGACCGCTGGTCGTACCGCCGCGACGCGGTCGCCGCCGATACCTACATCGCCGCCTACAGCCGCCCCGGCGCACTACGCGCGGGCTTCGCCTGGTACCGCGCGATTCCGGAAACGATCCGCCAGAACAAGCTGCGCGCACAGCGCCGGCTGCCGATGCCAGTGCTGGCGATCGGCGCCGAACACGCCACCGCCGATGCACCGATGCTGACCCTGCAGCCGCACGCCGATGACGTGCGCGGCAGCATCGTGCCGGGCTGCGGCCACTTCATCATGGAGGAAGCACCGCAGGCGTTCCTGGCACAGCTGCTGCCCTTCCTGCAGGAGGCGCGCCATGCCGCTTGAAGCCGGACTACAGCAGTTCGTCGATGCCATCGCCGCCCAGTCGCTGCCGGACGACCTGCGCGAACTGCGCGCGGTCAGCGAGCGCGCGTTGCCGCAGCTGCAGGGCGCACCGCCGCCGGTCGCGCATGTGATCGAGCACACCTTCGCCGCACGTGATGGGCAGTTGCTGCAGCTGCGCGTGTACACCCCGGAAGGCCAGGCCGATGGACCGGCGCCGGCGCTGCTGTTCGCGCACGGTGGTGGCTGGTTCCAATGCTCACTGGCGGTCTATGACGGCCCCTGCCGCGCCCTGGCCCAGTCCAGCGGTTGCGTGGTCGTGGCGGTCGGCTACCGGCTGGCCCCCGAACACCCGTTCCCGGTGCCCCTGCACGACGTCGCCGACGCCTGGCAGTGGTTGCAGGCCAATGCCAGGCGCCTGGGCCTTGACCCGCAGCGGCTGGCGATCGGTGGCGACAGCGCCGGTGGCAACCTGGCCGCCGCCTGCTGCCTGCAACTGCAGCAGCTCGGCCTGCCGCAGCCACGCCACCAGCTGCTGCTGTACCCGGCACTGGATGCCGGTATGGACACGGCGTCGTACCGCGAATACGGCAACGGCTATTACCTCAGCGCCGAGCTCATGCAGCGCTGCTGGCAGGCCTACCTCGGCGGACGTGCGCTGGAGCAGGCACCGGCGCTGGCCTCACCCGCCCATGCAACGGACCTGCAGGGACTGGCAGCGGCCTCCATTCTCAGCTGCGAATACGATCCCCTGCGCGATGAGGCCGAACAGTACGCGCAGCGTCTGCAGGCCGCCGGGATCGACTGCACGCTGGAACGGTTGCCGGGAATGATCCACGCCTGCATCCACCTGCACACGGTGACCGCCTCCACCGACGTGGCCCTGCAGCGCGCGGGCGCCCTGCTGCGCCAGGCCCTGTGCTGAACCGGGGAAGGCCGCGGCCGGTGCAGGCGGCCCTCCGCCCTACCCGGCGCTTGGCAAGCCCGGCAGGCGGCGCTACACTGAAAGCCTGCCGTGGGGCCATAGCTCAGCTGGGAGAGCGCGTCGTTCGCAATGACGAGGTCAGGAGTTCGATCCTCCTTGGCTCCACCACCGCATGAAACAACAAGCCCCGGGGCATCCCCGGGGCTTTTTGTTTTGCGAGGAGTTCAGCGACAATGCCGCCGCTGCCGGCTTCGGCACGTTGCCATCCACGAGGACTCATGAAGGGAATCATTGCGGCTGCCGTCGTCATCGCTGCGCTTGCCGGCTGTTCAGCCACGCGTCCCATCGCGACAGAGACAGCCCAGCCGGTTCCGGCCGGTCAGATCTTCGCGTATGCGCAATCCGCCGCGGACGCAGGCGCGGTCGTAGTAACCCGGGACATCGGACTGGCCGGATCGAAATGCCCCGTTGCCTTCTATGTTGACGGCAAAGTGGCGGCACATGTGGACACTGGCCAGACCATGACCCTGCACATCCCCGCCGGCAAGCACATCCTCGGCGCCGGCCCTGCAGGCACGGGGGTATGCGGCATCGTCAGCCGGACCGCGCATCTGCGCGAAGCAAACTTCGAGATCGAGGCCGGCGGCAGCCTGAAGCTGCGACTGGGTTTCACCCGCGACGGCACTTACCAGATCACGCCGACCGCACTTTGAGCGGACGGCAGCGTTCGGCCTGGACGCGTCCAGGCCGGCGCAGCGGCAGCGACCCCGAGTCCACCGATGCCGGTTACTCAGGCAGGATCGCGGCTGCCGTCCTTGCGTCGCGGGCTGCGCGAATGTGCGTCGCGCACCTGTTGATCCTGCTGCGCCGGCCGCTGTCTGGCCACGTCGTCCTGCTTTCTGTCCTGCCGGCTTTCCTGCACACCCGATTCCGGATCGGCCGGGTTCTTGTCTCGCTCGCCCATCACCTGCTCCCGCGCTGGCGGACACCCGCCTGGCATCACCCTAGCAGCGCCCGGATAATCCGCAGGTCAGCCTGGTGCGAACACCGCGTGCAGCCGACCAGGGCGCCGTCGTGGGGCAACCGCGAATGTCCAACGGCGCCAGCACGCACGCATTGCCGCGATACCCTGTGCATGCCCGGAATCCGCTACAGCACGCACGACAGGCCCGCCATCTCCGCTTCCATCGCCAACGCAACGCACGCGATGCCGGTGCTCCTCGATGCCACCGATGGCCGCATCCGGCTCGGCGAACTGCCGACCGTGATCGGCCCCACGCTCTCGCTGGATCAGGCGCGCCTCGCCTTTGCCACGCGGGTCCATGCCGAACGCGATGTCGGCACCGGTTACCACTGGCTCAGCCTGCACCGGCTCACGCTCGGCGGCGCGCCCGCCGGCATCAGCCTGTGTTTCCACGGGCAGCAGCTCGACAGGGTGACCATGGGCGTCGATCGGTCAGTCCGCTGACGGCGCTCAGGTGCGCATGATCGACACCCCGCCCTCGACGCGCATCGCGGTACCGGTCACGAAACTGCTTTCATCGCTGGCCAGGAACAACGCCGCCTGGGCGATCTCCTCCGGCTGGGCCAGACGCTTGAGCGCATGCAGCGAACGCACGAAGTCGCGTGCATCGCCGGTGGGCGCGGCCTGCCGCCCCATCTCGGTATCGGTGCCGCCAGGCAACAGCACGTTGCTGCGCACCCCACGCGCACCGTACTCGGCGGCGATCACCTGGCTCAGGCCGATCAGCCCGGCCTTGCTCGACGCATAGGCCGCCATCCCGGGGAAGCCAACGGTGTGGCCGACGAACGTACCGACGAACACCAGCGAACCGCCACCGCGCGCCAGCAATGCCGGCAGCTGCGCGCGCGCCGCATGGAACGCGGCGTCGAGGTTGGTGGCCATCACCTCACGCCAGGCGTGCAGCGGAAACTCCGCTGCCGGCACGCCCGGGCCGAGCATGCCGGCGTTGTTGAGTGCGATATCCAACCCTCCGAACGACTGCTGGGCCAGATCGACCAGCACCTGTGCCGTGCCCGGATCAGCCACATCGGCGGCATGCACCACCACCTCGCCCCCCGCAGCGCGGATCTGCGCGGCCAGCGCCTGCAGCGGCGCCAGCCGCCGTGCATTGAGTACCAGCTTCGCCCCTTCCGCAGCGAAGCGCAGCGCGCTCGCACGGCCGATGCCGGCACTGGCTCCGGTGATGAGGGCGATCTTGTTGTCCAGGCGCATGGAGGGGGTTCCGGTTGTGAAGTGGCCACCACCCTGCCGTGCGGCGGGCCTGCAGACACTCCGTTTCCGGGCCTTGTCGGCGGGTGCAGGAAACGGAGTTTCCCTGCCGCAGGCGCATGCCAGAATCCGGTCATGGACAGCACCGCCCCCCCCGCCATCGATGCCCGCGTTGAACGGGTCTGCCGCCACCTGCAGGCCCGCCTCGACGAACCCTCGCTGCAGGAACTGGCCGCCCTCGCCGGCTGCAGCCCGACCCGGCTGCATCGCTTGTTCAAGCAGGCCACCGGCCTGACCCCCAAGCAATACGCGACCGCCCTGCGCGCCGACCGCCTGCGCAGCGGGTTGCAGCAGCAGGAACGCATCACCGATGCGTTCCACGAGGCCGGCTTCGGCTCCAGCGGGCGCTTCTACGAAAACGCACCGCGTCTGCTCGGCATGACCCCGAAGCAGTGGCGCGCCGGCGGGCGCGGCGAAGTCATCCACTTCGCCATCGCCGAAAGCTCGCTGGGCAGCGTGCTGGTGGCCAGCAGCGCGACCGGCGTGGTCGCGATCCTGCTCGGCGATGACCCAGAGGCGTTGCTGCAGTCCCTGCAGCAGCGCTTCCGCCAGGCCGAGCTGGTCGGTGCCGACCGCGGCTATGAACAGCTGGTGGCACAGGTGGTCGGCCTGGTCGAGGATCCCGCGCCTGGCGCCAGTCTGCCGCTGGACATCCGCGGCACCGCTTTCCAGCAGCGGGTGTGGCAGGCGCTGCAACAGATTCCGCGCGGGCAGACCGCCTCGTATGCCGATATCGCCACGCGCATCGGCGCACCGCGATCGAGCCGCGCAGTCGCGCGCGCATGCGCAAGCAATCCGCTGGCGGTAGCGGTGCCCTGCCATCGTGTGGTGCGCCGTGACGGCGACCTGTCCGGCTATGCGTGGGGCGTGGCGCGCAAGCGCGAACTGCTGCGAAGGGAAAGCGCGGCGACCGGCTGAAACGGACCACGGCCGGCCGCCGGCACGGGCTCAATCCAGCTTCACCACCAGCTTGCCGAAGTTGGCCCCCTTCAGCAGCCCGAAGAAGGCCTCGGGGGCGTTCTGCAACCCCTCCACCACGTCCTCGCGATACTGGATGCGGCCTTCGCGCAACCACTGCCCCATCTCGCGCTCGAAGTCGGGCCACAGAGGGTTGAAGTCATGCACGATGAAGCCCCGCACGGTCAGCCGCTGGCGCAGGATCTGGCTGAACAGTGCCGGCAGCCGGTCCGGCCCGGGCTGCTCCACGCCGCGCGCGTTGTAGGTGGCGATGGTGCCGCACACCAGAATGCGCGCGAAATCGTTGAGCAGCGGCAACACCGCATCCAGCACGTGCCCTCCCACATTCTCGAAGTACACATCGATGCCGGCAGGCACCGCGGCACGCAGCTGCGCGGCGAAATCGGCAGCGCGATGATCCAGCGCCACGTCCACGCCCAGCGTCTGCAGATAGGCACGCTTGGTCTCGCCACCGGCGATGGCGACCACGCGCGCGCCCTGCAGCTTGGCCAGCTGGGCCACGGTCGCGCCGACCGGCCCGCTCGCTGCAGCCACCACCAGCGTCTCGCCCGGCGTCAGGCGCGCGATTTCATGCAGGCTGGAATAGGCGGTGAAACCCGGCATGCCATACACGCCCAACGCCGTGCTCAGCGGCAGCCCGGCCGGATCCAGCCGGCGTCCCAGTGCCCTGGCCGGCAGCACCGCGTGGGTCTGCCAGCCTCCCGGCGCCAGCACCTGCTCCCCCACCGCCACCCCTTCGGCATTGGACTGCAGCACTTCGGCCACCGTCTGGCCCTCCATCACCGCGCCCACCGCGACCGGCGCGGCGTAGGACGGGCCGTCGTCCATGCGTCCACGCATGTACGGATCCAGCGACAGGTAGCGGTTGCGCAGCAGCACCTCGCCATCGGCCAAGGCCGGCAGCTCTGCCTGTTCCAGGCGGAAGTCGGCTGCGCCCGGTGCGCCCTGCGGGCGCGAGGCCAGCACGATGCGGGAGGTGGTCGTGGGATTCGACATGGCGACGGTCTCTGCTGTTGCCAGCATCAGGAAAGGAATGCCGACACTACGCCGCGGCGGTTGCCGATGGCGGCCACGAAAACAGCGTTCCATCCTCCGCATCGGCACGCTCGATGCGCAGGCCTTGCCACGGCGGCTTTGCCGATCGCGGTGGCCCGCTGATTTCCGCCACGGGTGATGATTGCGGCGATGCGCCGCGCCGATGACGCGGCATCCAGGCGACCGGGCACCGCTTGGCGACGGAGGATCAAGCACTTGCACGTGCGCAGACGGCAATGTGAAGGTTTTTTGCCAAAACGCTTGCCGAAGACGGCTGACCTCCGTAATATGCGCGTCCTCGGCAGCGACCTCGCTGCAACGAAACAAGTGGCCGAGTAGCTCAGTTGGTAGAGCAGGGGATTGAAAATCCCCGTGTCGGCGGTTCGATTCCGTCCTCGGCCACCACTTTCGAAGGCCTGCAGAAATGCGGGTCTTTTTTTTCCGGAAACCGTGCTGGATGGCGGTTGCCACGCAATTTGGCCGAGTAGCTCAGTTGGTAGAGCAGGGGATTGAAAATCCCCGTGTCGGCGGT
>NZ_CAMFIA010000003.1 GCF_945952405.1 uncultured Stenotrophomonas sp.
CGTGACCGATGGTGCCGACGTTGACGTGCGGCTTGGTGCGCTCGAACTTACCCTTGGCCATGGCTGCTTATCTCGAATTCGTCTGAGAGGTGATGCTTAAGATGGTGCTCACGAAAGGAATCGAACCTTCGACCTCTTCCTTACCAAGGAAGTGCTCTACCGACTGAGCTACGTGAGCCGAGTTTTGCATTATGACATGAACTCGATAATATTCAAAGTTCATTCAATGGAGCGGGAGACGGGAATCGAACCCGCACCATCAGCTTGGAAGGCTGAGGTTCTACCATTGAACTACTCCCGCGCCGGGAATGTCACAACGTGAAACTGGTGGAGGGAGGTGGATTCGAACCACCGAAGGCGTAAGCCAGCAGATTTACAGTCTGCCCCCGTTGGCCGCTTGGGTATCCCTCCTTACCACCCCATTCCGTGCCGCCGAAGCGTTGCGGTGTGTGGTGGTGAGCCCGCAATTCTGGAGATGAGACGGGGGTCTGTCAACGCTTTTTTTCACTTTTTTTCACATGCGTCGCAAACCCATTGATACGCAAGGCTATTGACCGGGCGACGGCAGCGCCTCGCTGGCGAAAATCGCGACATGGGGGACACCGTCGGCGCCGATCCAGCCCCGATACATGCCCTGGGTATTGAACGGAGTGGCCATTTTTCCGTCTGCGGCGAGCACGATCGCCCCGCCATCGCCCCCCATCTGCGGGATGGTCTCGTTGATCACGCCCTTGCCGGCCTGTTCCGGACTCTGACCCTGGTAGCGCATGCGTGCGCAGATCTCGTGCGCGGCCGCGGTGCGGATGTAGTACTCGCCCCAGCCGGTGCCCGACACCGCACAGCGCGCATCGGCCCAGGTGCCCGCGCCGATGATCGGCGAGTCACCCACGCGCCCATAGCGCTTGTTGGTCATGCCGCCGGTGGACGTGCCTGCGGCCAGATGCCCCTGCGCGTCCAGCGCGACCGCACCGACCGTGCCGAAGTGGCGGGCGGTCTCCAGGTCGGCATGGGCCTGGCCACTGGCCTCTTCCTTCAGCGCGCGCTGCAGCTGCTGCCAGCGCTTGTCGGTGCGGAAGTACGACGGATCAACCAGCGGCATGCCCTGCTCCACCGCGAAGGCCTCGGCGCCCTGCCCGACCATCATCACGTGCCTGGACTTCTGCATCACCGTCTGCGCCAGCAGGATCGGGTTGCGCACCCGCTGCACGCCGGCCACCGCACCCGCGGCCTGGGTCGCGCCATCCATCACCGCCGCATCGAGCTCGTTGTGGCCGTCGTGGGTGAATACCGCCCCCTTGCCGGCGTTGAAGGTCGGATCATCCTCCAGCACGGTGATCGCCGCGGTGACCGCCGCCAGCGCCGGCCGCCCCGCGGCCAGTTCCGCATGTCCCTTCAGCAGCGCCGCGCGCAGCGCATCGCGTGCAGCCTTCTCTTCGGCCGGCGACAGGTCCTTGCGCTCGACGCCGGCACCACCGTGGATGACCAGCAACGGCGAGGTGGCGGGTGCCGCCTGGGCCAGCAGCGGCAGGGACAACAGCGCGGACAGCGCCAGGCGCAGTTTCATCGGTTACGTCTCCAGCAGAACGAGGGCGGATTGCACGGGTGGTGCCGGCCGCTGGCCGGCAAAAGAGCATTGCAAGGGTAGTGCCCGCCGCTGGCCGGCAAATCTGGCATCACCGCCGGCACGACCCGGAAGGTGGATCATTGGCGGACGACTTCGATCTCGCCATCGCTGATGTCGGCCACGGCCTGGTAGTCGGCATCGGCCTGGAAGTCGTCCAGCCGCATGCGGCTGCCACTGGCGACCACCGTGACCGGCACCGCGTGGAAGCGCAGGGGCTCGCCCTCGACCAGGCGGTCGGCATCGCGGCCGGGGCTGACCACCCAGACCTTGCCCTCGCCATCGGCGCTGTAGACCTGGGCCTGGCCATCGGGTTCCACGCACAAGGCGGTGTCCTCGTCGACACCGATGCCGACGATGTCGGGATCGCCACTGTCCTGCGCGGCGCGCGCTACGAAGACGATCAGGCGACCGAGCCGGTCGCGCTTGTCGAAATGGGTATCGGTGACCACCCGCTGCAGGTAGGGCATCTGCAGGAAGCCACTGTCCATGGTCACTGCGCTGCCCATCGGGTCGGCCAGTGCACCGGCGGAGGTGATGCTGCCGCCATCCATCGCGCCATAGGCATAGCCGCCGAGGATGGCCAGTCCGGCGCTGGTACCGGCAATCGGCTTGCCGGCACGCACATGCGCGTTGAGTGCCCGGTTGAGCGCGGTGCCCTTCCAGAAGCGGATGTAGCGCGACTGGTCGCCGCCCGCGATGAAGATCGCATCGGCCGCGGCCACCACCCGCAGCACGGCCGGGTCGTCGGCGCCGCGACGGCTGTCGAAGACCAGGGTCTGCACCGCAGTGGTGCCGCCGATGTCGCGATAGAGCCGGTCCTGCAGCTCATCGCTGCCAGAGGCGCGCAGGATCAGCACGCGTCCATTGCCGGCCTGCCGCAGCCACCACTGGAAGGCCTCGGGCACCCATTCGCCGCCGCCCATCAGCATCATCGCCGGCGCGCGCGGCCCCGGCCTGGGCGCTTCCAGGTCGCCGACTTCGTAATAGGCGAAACCAGGGCCCTGCTGGTCCTGGGCAGGTGCTGCGAGTGGCCAGGCCAGGGCCAGCAGGGCCAGCCGGAGGAAGGGTCCGCGCAAAGGGCTGAGGAGGCGCCGCATCTTGATCTCCCTGAACAAAATCGACTTGCAAGCGTTTTCACTCTTTGCCAGATAGACACCCAGTAGTCAAGGACATAAAAAAGGCGTTAAATGCGCGCGCCCATTCCAGAAATCTGAATGGGGGACAGGGCCCCTCCTCTGTGGGCCGGCTTCATTTCCGAGAATTCCTCATGCGTAGAAAGGCGATGGCGTGGTCGATCCAGCTGGCGTTGATGGGCGTGGCTGCTTCCGCGGCGGCCCAGGCACCGGCTTCCTCTTCGGTTCAACAACTGGATGCGGTGCAGGTCACCGGTTCGCGCATTCCGCGCGCCCAGGTGGAAGGTCCCGCCCCGATCACGGTGATCAGCGCCGAGCAGATCCGCTCCAGCGGCTTCACCACCGTGCCCGACGTGCTGCGGTCGATGACCCAGAACGGCGGTGAGACCCAGAGCCAGCAGTCGTCCAGCGGCGCCGACTTCTCGCCGGGCGCCCAGCAGGTGGACCTGCGCGGCCTCGGCCCGAACCACACGCTGGTGCTGGTCAACGGCCGCCGCATCGCCGACTTCCCGATGCCGTTCAAGGGCCGCAGCAACTTCACCGATGTCTCCAACATCCCGTTGGGCATGATCGACCGCATCGAAGTGCTGACCGGCAGCGCCTCGGCCATCTACGGCTCGGACGCGATCGCCGGCGTGGTCAACTTCATCCTGAAGAAGAAGGCCGATGGCACCACCATCGACATGCGCATGGGCACCACCAGCGAGGGCGGTGGCGAATCGTTCGACATGAGCATCGCCAGCGGCTTCAGCCGTGGCAACTTCAACGCCGTGTACAGCGTTGAACTGCAGTCGCAGACCCCGCTGTGGGCCTATGAGCGCGACATCCAGGATTCGACCCAGGACGGCCCGACCGAAGGCTCGCGCATCGCCCGCCGCGCCTACCTGCGTACCGACTACGACGACAACTACCTGGACCCGGGTGCCGCCACCTGCGACGCCCTGGCCGGGCAGAACCAGGGCAGCACCTACCGCGCCTACCGTCCGAAGTATGGCTACTACTGCGGCAGCGACAGCTCGATCGGCTACGGCACCATCCTCAGCAAGCGCCGCGGCGCCAACGGCTACGCGTCGCTGAGCTACGACTTCGACAACGGCCAGCAGTGGTTCGCCGACGTACAGCTGGGCTACCACACGATGTCGCTGATGCGCGACGTCACCAAGTGGGGCCGGATGGATGCCAACGGCGACGAGTCGGGCTACTTCAACAACCAGGCCACCGGCGAGATCGAGTTCTGGCAGCGCCAGTTCTCGCCCGAAGAAATGGGCGGCCTGAACAACGCGATGGTGCGCAGCACGCAGAAGACCTTCAGCGTGACCACCGGCTTCAAGGGCAAGCTGGCCGGCAACTGGGACTACGAAGCGGCACTGAGCCACTCGCAGTACCAGTCGCGGATCAGCTGGGCGCAGATCATCGCCTCCAAGGCCAATGACCTGTTCCTGGGCCCGCAGCTGGGCGTGGACGACGACGGCTTCCCGATCTACAACGCCGACCCGTCGCGCCTGTACCGGCCGCTGACCCGCGCCGAGTACGATTCGATCGCCGCCCGTACCACCTACACGCCGAAGTCGCGCACCGAGACGGCTGCGTTCACCGTGACCAACTCGGCCCTGTTCGGCCTGCCGGGCGGTGATGCCGGGTTCGCCGCGACCGTGGAAGTGGGCCAGCAGGCGTATGCGCTGAACCCCGATCCGCTGGCCACCCAGTACTACTACTACAGCTGGAAGGATTCGGACGGCCAGGGTTCGCGCAACCGCTGGGCCACCGCCGCCGAGCTGCGCATGCCGCTGCACGAGACGGTCAACCTGAGCGTGGCCGGCCGCTACGACCAGTACCGCTATTCCGGCCACACCATCGGCAAGGCGACCTGGAGTGGCGGCCTGGAATGGCGCCCGATCGACACCCTGCTGGTACGTGGCTCGTATGGCACCGCGTTCCGCGCACCGGACCTGCACTACGTGTTCGCCGGCCCGGGCAACGACGAGACCACCGCCGAAGACCTGTACAGCTGCCGTGCCGACGGTGCCAGCGACTGTTCCGACTACGAGCGCAACCTGATCCGCAGCCGCACCGGCAACCGCCAGCTCGACCCGGAAACCAGCACCTCGTGGAGTGCCGGCCTGGTCTGGTCGCCGGCGATCGGCCTGGACCTGTCGGTGGACTGGTTCGACATCGACATGCGCAAGCAGGTGCAGGACATGGACGTGCGCACGATCCTGGCCAACGAAGCGAACTGCCGCCTGGGCAGCGCCGACATCAGCTCGCCGACCTGCGTGGATGCGCTCGACCGCATCACCCGTACCAGCGACGGCCGCCTGTACGGCGTGCGCGTGGCACCGATCAACGTCGCCCGCGAGTCCACCTCCGGCATCGACGTCGGCCTGCGCTACCGCCTGCAGACCGGCATCGGCGACTTCATCCTCAACGGCACCCACACCTGGGTGAAGAAGCATGACTTCCAGCGCTACCCGGGTGATCCGACCCTGGACCAGTTCGCGGTCAACAGCGGCTTCGATATCCCGCGCACCAAGACCAGCCTGAGCGTGACCTGGGAGAAGGACGCATGGTCGGCCACGGTCTACGGATCGCGGCTGGGCAAGCTGCCGACCTCGGACAACTACGACCAGTCGTTCAAGTGGGACAGCGGCGACAGCCCGTACATCAAGGCGACCTACCGCTACAACGCGTCGCTGCAGTACCGCTTCGACGACCATTCGCGGCTGTCGCTGTCGGTGGTCAACGTGTTCAACAAGATGCCGCCGAAGGACGCCACGTACACCGCGTATCCGTACTACGACGTGTCCTGGTTCGACAGCGTTGGCCGCACGATCAACCTGCAGTACACCCACAAGTTCGGCGGCAGCGCGCTGTAACTGTAAGCCGTCACTGCCCGCTGCATGGCACAGGGAACCCCCGCTCCGGCGGGGGTTTTTTCTTGCCTTCCTGAACGGAAGGCACACATGGAGGTGTCCACAAGGCGGCACATGCGGCTTTTAGGAAACACCTGATTCCGCCGCTTCGGCAGCGCTCTCTAGCATCGGCCCATGTTGCGCATTCCCCGCCCCTCGCTGCCCCCTGCCGCGCCGCCCGCCACCTCCTCGGTGCTGCTGCGCTGCCTGACCGTGTGCGTGTTCATCTGCCTGGCAGCCGCCGCCGGCTTCTACCTGCTCAGCGCGTTCACCGAGGACATCTCGACGCACCGCCGCGAAATGAACGCGGCCGCCTACAAGGCGCAGATCTACTTCGACCAGCGCGAAGCCCTGCTCCGCTACCTGGGCGATTCGGTGGTGACAGGCGCGCCGGCGGCGCCTTCCGAGGGCGAAGGCATGCGCCAGGTTGCGCTGGATGGCCCGGGAGGCCAAGCCGGGCAGCACCTGCTGCTGTCGGCGCGCGCCGAGCACACCCTGCAGGCCCTGCAGACGCAGCTGTTGCTGATCGATGCCGAGGGTGCCCACTGGCTGGCCGGCGGCGGCGCCGAGGCCGACCTTGCCCGCCTGCCGTCACTGCGTGCCCTGCAGGCGCGAAGTGGCAGCCTCGACGGTGCCGACCCGGTGTACTGGATGCGACCCGGCGAGGCCGGCGTGGCACTCGCGCAGCCGGTACAGGCCGGCCCCCATCCGGCGCAGTGGCTGTTGCTGCTGCTCGATGCTGCTGCGGCGGCGAGCATGATCGATGGCCAGGGCATCGGCGGCTATGCGCTGCTCGATGCGGCAGGGCAACCCGCGTTGTCCAGCCAGGCGCCACGGCTGGACAGTGCCGGTTGGAAGACGCTGCGGCAACGCCAGGACGACAGCTTCGGCACGCTGTGGAGTGGCGGCCTGCCGCGTGGGGTGGCGCTGGTGAAAAGTGTCGGCAACGATGGCTGGCGGCTGGTCTACCACCTGCCGCCGCCGTTGCTGCTGGCCGACCTGGCGGCGCCGCTGCTGGTCTGCGCCCTGTTGCTGCTGCTGGCCGCCATCGCGCTGCGCCTGCTGCGCCACCGCGTCGACCGCCAGCTCATCCAGCCGGCGCTGCAGCAGCACCGGCGGTTGCTGGAGAACCTCGACTTCAGCTCAACCGTGATCGACATGGCACCGGTCGGGATCTGCGTCCTGCGCCGCGGCGACCGCCACCTGCTGCTCAGCAACCAGCTCCTGCGCGACTGGCTGGGCGAGGATGGCGAAGACAGCGACTGGCAGGCGCCCTGGCGCGGGCACGCCGGCGAGCGTGGCCGTGGCCTGGAGTTCACCACCCGCGACGGGCGGCAGCTGCAGGTGCTGCATGCCGCCTGCCGCTACCAGGGCGATGATGTGCTGCTGTGTGTCTTCCATGACATCTCGCGGCATCGCCAGGCACAGGCCGCACTGTCGTCGGCACGCCAGGCCGCCGATGCCGCCAACCAGGCCAAGAGCGCGTTCCTGGCCACCATGAGCCATGAAATCCGCACCCCGCTGTACGGCGTGCTGGGTACCCTCGAGCTGCTCGGCCACACCACGCTGGATGCGCGGCAGTCGCAGTACCTGCGCACCATCGAGAGTTCGTCGTCGGTGCTGTTGCAGCTGATCAGCGATGTCCTGGATGTCTCCAAGATCGAATCCGGCCAGCTCAGCCTGGAGCCCAGTTCGTTCTCGCCACGCGAACTGACCGAGAGCGTGCTGCGCAGCTTTGCTGCGGCGGCCACCTGCAAGGGCCTGCAGATCCTGGTGTGCACCGATCCACGCCTGCCGACGCGCGTCCTCGGCGACGCCGACCGCATCCGCCAGGTGCTGGGCAACCTGCTCAGCAACGCCATCAAGTTCACCGAGCATGGCCGCGTGGTGCTGCGCGTGCGCCAGGTACAGCGCGAAGGTGAATCGAGCGTACTGGCCTGGCAGGTGACCGACACCGGCGTGGGCATCGCTGCCGAGGAACAGGCACGCCTGTTCGAGCCGTTCCGCCAGGTCCGCGGCGCCGCCAGCGCGCAGGGCACCGGGCTCGGCCTGTCCATCAGCGACCGCCTGGTGCGCCTGATGAGCGGCGAACTGCAGGTGGTCAGCGAACCGGGACTGGGCAGCAGCTTCAGCGTGCGCCTGCCGCTGCCGGTGCTGGCCGCACCCGACGACGGCCCGGTGCTGCAGGCGGAGCCACAGATCCTGGTCCGCGGCCGTGACCGTGAGCTGGTGGACAGTGCGTGCGGCTGGTTGCAGCGCTGGGGGGCCAACGCGCAGCCGCTGCTGGGCGACCCGGCCCTGCTCGACCATGACGGCGCGATCCTGATGGATGGCGAAGCGTCCACGCCATTGGCGTGGACCGGCCCGCGGGTGGTGGCCTCGATCGACGGCGGTGAGCAGCCGACGCTGGCGGCCGATGGCAGCCTGCTGGTCACCCTGCATGGCATGACCGCGATCGGCAATGCCCTGGCCAGCCTGCAGCAGCAGCGCGCCCTGCTGCCGGAAACCCTCGGCGCCACCCCGCTGATGCCACTGGGCCTGCGCGTGCTGGCCGTCGAGGACAACCCGATCAACCGGGTGATCCTGGCCGAACAGCTGCGCACCCTGGGCTGCGCGGTGGAACTGGCCCAGGACGGCGCGGAAGCACTGCAGCTGTGCCGCGAACAGGTCTTCGACCTGGTGGTGACCGACATCAACATGCCGCGCATGGATGGCCATGCGCTGGCCCGGCAATTGCGCGAGGACGGCAACCCGTTGCCGGTGATCGGCGCCACCGCCAATGCCACCGCCGAGGAACGCGAACGCTGCCTGGCCAGTGGCATGCAGGGCTACCTGAGCAAGCCCATCGACATCGCGCGCCTGCGCAAGGCGATCACCGCCCTGCGCCAAGGACACTGCGCATGACCCAGCGCATCCTGATCCTGGAAGACCAGCCGTTCCAGCGTGGCTACCTGGCCAACCTGTTCGGCAGCCGCGACGGCGTGCAGGTCGACGCCTGCGAGGACGTGGACGCGGCGATCGCCCTGTGCGCCTGCCAGTCCTATGACCTGGTGGTAAGTGACCTGCTGATGCCGGGACAGGACGGCATCCAGTTCATCCAGGCACTGGCCGCGCAACCGCGTCCGCCGCGCCTTGCGGTGGCCAGCGCCGCCTCGCGGCGGATGATGACCTCGGCGCGCCTGATGGCCGAATCGCTGGGGCTGGATGTGATCGGCCTGCTGCCCAAGCCGGTGTCGGCGGCCGATGTCGAAGCCCTGTTTGAAGCGCTGGCAAAGGCACGTCCCTCCACGGACACCGCACCGGCCCACGCCCCGGCGCTGGCCGAGCCCGATGCGCGGCAGCTGCGGCAGGCGATGGCCGACGGCAGCCTCACGGCCTGGTTCCAGCCGAAGAAATCACTGCAGTCCGGACGGGTCGTGGCGGCTGAAGCACTGGTGCGCTGGCGCCATCCCCTGCTGGGAACGCTGGCGGCCGGCAGCTTCCTTCCCGCGATGTGCCGGCACGGGCTGGAAGGCGAGCTGCTGCGGATGATGCTCAAGGCCAGCATCGCGGCACAGGCGCGTTGGCGCACGCAGGGCTTCCGGGTACCGGTCTCGATCAATCTGCCGCCGCATCTGCTTGAGCAGTCCGACCTGCCCGACGAGCTGCTGGCCATGACCCTGGCCCTCGGCGGCAACCCCGGCGAACTTTGCTTTGAACTGATGGAGAACAGCACCACCCGCCATGTCAGCGATTTCTATGCGGGGGCCTGCCGCCTGCGCATGAAGGGCTTCGGGCTGGCCCAGGACGATTTCGGACAGGGCCTGAGTTCGGTCCACAACCTGGTCAACACGCCTTTCACCGAGGTCAAGATCGACCGTGCACTGGTCAGTGGCTGTGCCCGCGATCCCGCCCTGCACCTGACCCTGTCGACCATCATCGCCCTGGCCAACCAGCTGGGGCTGACCATCGTGGCCGAGGGCGTGGAAAGCGATGCCGACCTTGCAGCGCTGCGCCAGCTCGGCTGCAGCCAGGTGCAGGGCTTCTTGATCTCGCAGGCGTTGCCTTCGGACGAATTCACCCGCCTGCTGGACGGTGAAGCCCCCCGCCTTGACGAGGCCACTCCGGCGATCATGCGTTGAAGCCGGCTGCACGCCGGCTTCACGGATTCATCAAGCGGCATTGACGATCCTGTCTATGCAACGGCAGCCGGCCACCCCCGCGCTCCGCACGCCACCGCTGACCGCCCCTTGCTCCGAGACCTGCCATGCCGGCCGAGGCCGCTCCCGTTCGCCGACTCGCTCGCCGCTCCCTGCGTGTCCATGCCCTGCTGATCGGGGTGGTGGTACTGGCCACCCTGCAGGCTGGATTGCTGCTGTCCACCGGCACGCAGCTGCTGAACGAAGAACGCAGCAAGATCGAGTACCACTTCCGTCGCCTGGACGGCACCCTGCGCGAACAGGAACGGTTCCTGCGCCAGTGGCGGCTGCATGATGTCGGCACGCAGGGAGTGCCGATGCCGGATGCCAGCACGGAGCTGCAGCGCGGTCCGCTGTTCGCCAACTTCGCTCTGGTCGGCAGCGAAGAAGAACGCGTCGGTGCCCCCGCACCAACCGAACTGGGCGATCGCTTCCTGCGCTTCTACGGCACCTTCTGGTCGGCCTCGCACTACCCGCCACCGCACTGCCTGCTGGTCGATGGGCAGGGCACACGCGGGCTGCTGGCACCGGTCCAGATGTCCGGCGCGGAGGCCGGCCAGAACAGTCCGCACCATCTGCGCCCGGCGATCACCGCCATCCATCAGGCGATGAGCACCCAGCCCGCACTGCAGCGCGGCGGCATCGCCTGGGTTGCCGTGCCCTGGCGCGACGGCCAGACGCGCCTGCTGGCCATCGCCCATGCCCCGCAGGATGCACGGCTGTGGGGCGAGCGCCGCGAGGGCTCGCTGGCGGCGCTGGCCTGCCTGCTCGACCCGGCACGGGTGGATGACTACCGCCAGGTGCTGGGCGTGCCGGTGTTCCAGCAGTTGTCGCTGTTCGATGCCGCTGGCCGGCTCCTGCTCGGCGATGCCGCCGATGCCAGCGACGCCGCGACCTCCTGGCACGCGGGCATGGCGGGCCTGCAGTTCCGCATGCGCAGCGATCGAGGCTGGCTGGCGGTCTACCACGTCAGCTGGCAGCAGATCCTGCAGCACCCGCAGGGCCCGTTGCTGGGGGCAACGGCGCTGGCGTTGCTGCTGGCACTGGGCGGCACCCTGGTGCTGCGCGCGTATCGGCGCTCGGTCATCGAACCACTGCGCAGCAACCACGCACGCCTGCTGGAAAGCGAAGCCTTCAGCCGCACGGTGCTGGACAATGCACCGATCGGGCTGTGCCTGCTGCAACGCGCCGGTGGCGCGGTGCTGCTGGACAACGCCCTGGCGCGCAGCTGGCTGGGCGAAGACCATCACGGCGGCGGCTGGCACGGTCCATGGCGACGCAGCGTGCTGGCTGCCGCAGGCACCCCGTCCGGCGATGGCGTGGCCTACACCACCCCCGATGGCCGCCATCTGCTGGTGAAGGCGACCCCGGCGCGCTACCGTGGCGAGCCCGCGCTGCTGTGCCTGTTCATCGATCTCAGCAGCCAGCACGAAGCCGAGCAGGTGCTGCAACAGGCCCGGCGCGCCGCCGACCAGGCCAACCGGGCCAAGAGCCAGTTCCTGGCCACCATGAGCCACGAGATCCGCACGCCGCTGTACGGCGTCCTCGGCACGCTTGAGCTGCTGGGCCTGACGCCCCTGGATGCGCGCCAGCAGGACTATCTGTCCACGATCCAGCGCTCGTCCTCGACCTTGATGCAGTTGATCAGCGACATCCTCGACGTGAGCAAGGCCGAGGCCGGGCAACTGAGCCTGGAACCGAGCCCGTTCGATCCGGAACGATTGACCGAGGATGCACTGGACTCCTACGCCGCCGCAGCGGCCAACAAGGGACTGCAGTTCTATGCCTGCATCGACGCTGACGTGCCCACCTCGGTATGCGGTGATGCGGCGCGGATCCGCCAGATACTCAACAACCTGATCAGCAATGCGCTCAAGTTCACCGACGCCGGGCGCGTGGTCGTGCGCCTCTCGGTGCGCTGGCAGGAACAGCGCTGCTGGCTGCAATGGCAGGTGACCGACACCGGCATCGGTATCGCCAGCGAGCACCAGGCCCATCTGTTCGAACCGTTCTTCCAGGCCAACCCCGGCGCCGATGCGATGCGTGGAACCGGCCTCGGCCTGGCCATCTGCGCCCATCTCGCGGCGCTCATGGACGGCCAGCTGCGCGTGGTGAGCGAGAGCGGGCTGGGCAGCAGCTTCAGCGTCGAGCTGCCGCTGCCGCCGGCAGCGCCGGACCCGTTGCAGTCGCCCCCGCCGCGGCTGCCGCTGGACCTGCAGGTGCAGGTCCGCGGCAGCGTGCGCGAACTGGTGCAATCACTGTGCGAGCGCCTGCAGCAACGCGGGGCGGATGCCCGCGTCTGCCGTGCGGAAATGGCGGCGGGCATGCCTCCCACGGCGGTGCTGCTCGACCTGGTACTGGACGGCGCAGTACCCGCCTGGAGCGGCGGTGCACACGTCGTGGCCTGCCGCGAAGGTGGCGCCAGGGCGCAACGGGTCGGCGCCAGCTGGCAGGTGGGCCTGCATCGACTCGATGCCATCGTGGCGGCCCTGGCGACGGCCAGCGGCCAGCCGCTGGCATCCAGCGGCGAGGGTCGCCTGCCGGCGACACGCCGCTTCGGCCTGCAGGTGCTGGTGGCCGAAGACAACCCGATCAACCAGGCGATCCTGCGCGGCCAACTGGAGCAGCTGGGCTGCCGTGCCGTGGTCGCCAGCGATGGCAACGAAGCGCTGGGCTACTGGCAACAGGGGGTATTCGGCCTGGTGCTGACCGATCTGAACATGCCCGGGCTGGATGGCTACGGTCTGGCCCGCGCGCTGCGCGCGCGCGGCGCCGTGGTACCGATCCTTGGCGCCACGGCCAATGCCGATCCGGCCGAACGTCAGCGTTGCAGGGAGGCTGGAATGCAGGGCGTGCTGGTCAAGCCGATCACCCTCGAGGCGCTGCAGCGCCTGCTGGCCGGACTCAGCGGCGGCGACAGCGCCGAGCCGCTCCCGGTCGCTGAGCCTGCCGCCGCCGATGGCATCGGCGACGACCCTCCGCTGCAGGTATCGGCGAAGATGCAGACGCTGTTCGTACAGACCATGCAGGCCGACCTGGACAGCCTGCGCGAGGCCATCATCGCGGCCGACAGCGTTCGCGTGGCGCAGGTGCTGCACCGCATCCGCGGCGCGCTGGTCATCGTCGGCGCCCCTGCGCTGGTGGACAGTGGCCTGCTGATCGAACGGCACATCGCACGAGGCGATGCGCTGGCAGCATTGAGCGGCCCGTTGAGCGGTTTCCAGCGCCGGCTGCAGCGCTTGCTGGAACCGCTGGCCGGCCCCCCCTCCCCTTCCTCCCCTGATGGCTCTCCCCCACCATGACCACACGGATCCTCATCGCCGACGACCACCCGATCGTGCTGGCCGGCATCCGCGAAGTGCTGGCCGGCGAACTGGATCTGCAGGTCGTTGGCGAGGCGGCCGATCCGGCAACCCTGATCGAACTGATGGGCAGTACCCGGCCGCAGGCGGTGATCACCGACTACAGCATGCCCGGCGGTGACCGCTTCGGTGATGGCATCAAGCTGATCTCGTTCCTGCGCCGCAGTTTCCCGGACACCCGCCTGCTGGTGCTGACGATGATCTCCAACCCATCGCTGGTGGCCGCGATGTATGCCGCCGGTGCCGGCGGCGTGGTGCTCAAGAGCCACGGCCTGGGCAGCCTGGTGCAGGCCCTGCGCGTGGTCCTGGCCGACCGCGTCTATCGCCCACCTGGACTGCTGCCGGTGGCGGCCGCTGCAACCGGCGATGCCGATACCGTGCGTGCCCGGCTGTCGCCGCGCGAACTGGAGGTGATCCGCCTGTTCACCGGAGGCATGAGCGTGGGCGATATCGCCCGGCAGCTGCAGCGCAGCGCCAAGACCGTCAGCACGCAGAAGATCAGTGCCATGCGCAAGCTGGGGGTGGACAGCGACCAGGCCTTGATCGAGTACTGCCTGCAGGCCTCACTGTTCGCCTGAGCCCAAGCGTGGGCTGAACCTGGCGAGCCCCGGGCCCGGCCGGCGGGCGCTTTAGGAAACGCCTGATTCCATCGACCGCCGCCGCTTCCTAGGCTGGACCCATCCCGCCACGTGGCGCCTGCTGGCTGTTGCTGCGCTGTCATGGGGGACGGAAGCCGATGGCGCCTGCAGTCGCCATTGCAGATGGCTTCCGTAGCGAAGCGGCCCCGCCGCGCCAGTTCGCGCAGCCGCGCTGCGCCCTGCCACAGGAAGTCCTCCAGCATGAACGCCTCCCCCACACGGCCTCGCCGTGCGTCCGCGCGCGCGTGCGCCACGCGCGTGCCGCTCATTCCCGGCCTGCTCGCCAGTGCCCTGTGCGCCGCCCTGCCGGCACACGCCGCCGAACTGACCGGTCCGCTGCAGGTCAGCGGCGGCGACAGCCTGCAGCTTGGCGCAGATGATGTCCTCAGCCACAGCGCAAGCGGCTTTGCGCTGACGGTCAGCGGTGCGGGCAGCCATGCGCAGATCGCCGGCAGCCACATCAAGGTGACCGGCAATGGCAGCGCGGTATCCGCCACCCAGGGCGGCCAGGTGCAGCTGCAGGGCGCAACGCTTTCAATTGCGCCGGCAACCGGCGTCGGCTTCTATGCGCTGTATGCCAGCGGTGCCGGCAGCGTGATTGATGCGCACGACGTGGATATCGATGGGACGCATAACGGCAGCGGCTATGCCAGCGTGCAGGCCTACAACGGCGGCGTGCTCCGCTACCGGGGTGGGCGCATCACGGTGAGCGGCGGTGTTGGCACGCTGGCGGGGGCCTCCGGCAACGGCAGCGAAGTGCATCTGGACAACCTGCAGATGAGCGCCGGCAGCGGCGCGCGCCTGCGCGCCGAGAGTGCCGGCCTGCTGACGATCCGCAACAGCCGGATCACGCTGGCACCCGGCGGTGTACTGGCTGGCGTTGCGGTGGACGGCGCAGGCAGTCGTGCCGAGCTGTACGACACCCGCATCGACGGAGGCTGGTTCGATATCGGCGGCGGCGGCAGCGTGCTGCTGGAGAACGTGCAGGCCGACTCGGTGGGCGGTAGCCTGCGCCTGCTCGGCAGCAGCATCGCGCGCGTCCATTCCAGCGCCGTGATCAACGGCGGCCGTTTCGATACCGTCGGCGGCTATGGCGTGAACGTCAACAGCTGGGGCCAGCTGACAGCTGATGGCACCCATTTCACGGTCCGCGACGGCAACTCCGGGATCTGGTTGTCCGGAGCGGATTCACTGGCTGACCTGAGCAACACCGTGATCAGCACCTTCGGCGACACCGGATACGGCCACGGCGTGGACGTCTGGGGCGGCACCGCAACGATCACCGGTGGCAGCATCGATACGCATGGCGACGGTGTTTACGGCCTGCGCGCGTCCGGCAGCAGTCCGCCGACGCCCTACTCGCGGATCCGTGCCAGGAACGTGGATATCGCCACCTACGGCGCCGCGTCCGGCGGCGTGTTCCTGGGCGGCAGCACGGCGGACGTGCAGCTGGACGGCGGTTCGATCAGTACCCACGGGGCGTCCTCGTTCGGCATCGTGCAGATGAACACCGCCAGGCTCAGCGCCGACAACCTGCGCATCCATGCGCAGGGCGCGAACTCGGGCGCCTATCGTTCCTACGTCACCGTGTTCGGTCCGTACTGGGACCGCGTGGTGTTCAACAAAAGCCAGATCGAGACCAGCACGGGTGCCGCCTTCTGGCTGCAGGGCAGCAATCATGCGCTGAGCATCAACGGCAGCGACGTCATTGCCGGCAACGGCAGTGGCCGGCTGCTGCGGGTCAGCGACACGGTGTTCACCGACGGCAGCCGCGTGGCGACCAGCCGTATCGACTTCAGCGCCGATGCCAGCACACTGCGCGGCGACGTGGTGGTCGACAGCGCGACCGCTGACGTGCACATGGTCCTGCGCAACAACACGCGGTTCAGCGGTGCGCTACGTGATGAATCCGGTTTCCGGCTCGCACGGCTGGCACTGGATGGCAGCAGCCAATGGAACGTGCGCGCCAGTTCCAGCGTCGGCACGCTCGAGCATGCCGGCAGCATCGTCTTCGACGCCCCCGCATCGGGAGCATTCAAGACCATCACCGTCGACGGTGACTACGTCGGCCAGGGCGGCCACTGGGTGTTCAACCGCGCCCTGGGGGATGACGCCTCGCTGGGCGACCAGCTGGTGATCGGCGGCAACAGCAGCGGCACCGCCAGCGTGAGCGTGCGCAATGCCGGCGGTGCAGGCGCGCTGACCCGGGAAGGCATCCGCCTGATCAGCGTCGGCGGCCAGTCGGATGCGCAGTTCGGCCTGCAGGGGCGTGCGGTGGCCGGCGCCTACGACTACTTCCTGTTCAAGGGCGGCACCTCGACCCCGGATGATGGGCACTGGTACCTGCGCTCGGAGTACGTACCGCCGGTGGATCCGCCCGTGCCCCCGGTCGATCCGCCGGTCGATCCGCCGGCCCCCCCGATCGATCCGCCCGGCCCGCCGCAACCGCCGGTTGACCCACCGCTGCCGCCTGCGCCGCCGATCGATCCGCCGCGCCCGCAGGTGGAGCGCCCGGAGCCGGCCGCCTACCTGGCCAACCGCAGCGCCGCACTGGGCATGTTCCGGCACAGCCTGCACGACCGCGCCGGCGATCCGGCCACCGAGAACGGCAGCGATGCAGTGGCCTGGATGCATCTTCGCAGCGAGCAGCCCGGCGGCCACAACCGCAGCCGCCAGGTACGGGTGGAGGGTCATATCAACAGCCTGTTGATTGGCGCTGGACGTCGCTTCGATGTCGGTGGCAGCGGCGAACTGCAGGCCGGTGCAATGCTCGGCCATGGCCGCGCGCGCAACGACAGCCGCTCGCAGCTGACCGGCTACGCCGCGCGCGGCGTGATCACCGGCAGCAGCGTCGGCGCCTATGCCACCTGGTTGCAGGACGCACGCCTGGAGGGCGGTGCCTATCTGGATGGCTGGCTGCAGTACGGCCGCTTCCGCAACAGCGTGCAGGGCGATGGCCTGCACAAGGAGCGCTACGACGCCCGCAGCTGGAGCGCATCGGCCGAGGCCGGCTATGTACTGCCGCTGCAGCGCAACGCGCAGCGTGGCATCTACCTGGAACCACAGGTGCAGGTCGTGCACAGCCGCTACGACAGTGACCGCGTGGTCGAGGCCAACGGCACCCGGGTCGAGGACCGCGGTGGTGGCGAGACAAGCACCCGCCTCGGCCTGCGCCTGTACAGCAGGGCGCTGGGTGCGGCGCAGGGCCAGGTCCATCCGTATGTGGCGGTGAACTGGTGGTCCGGTGGCAATGGCGCAGGGCTGGCGATGGACGGCGAACGCCTGCAACGGCAGCTGCCGCGTGACGTCTACGAGGCCAAGGCCGGCGTGCAGCTGAACCTGTCCGGTGGTTGGCGGGGCTGGGGAGAAATCAGCCGGCAGCGTGGCGGCATGGGCTTCCGCAACGTCGGCGCGCAACTGGGTCTCTCCTACAACTGGTGATGCGGGAAGCGCCCGGCAAGGGATGGCCGGGCGCTTTTTTGCGCGTGCCACGCTGTAGAGCCGAGCCCATGCCCGGCTCTGCAGGGCGCTCAGAGGTTTTCCACACATCACGTGGAAAGCGATGGGAGTTTGCTGTGGACAAGCGCCTGCGAACCACGTGCCGCAGGCGTTTCCGCAGGTGGTGTTTTTTTGTCCAACCGTCATCTGACCCCGACGCCAACAGCCGAGCGTGGGCTCGGCTCTACAGGGCGGTCAGGGGTTTTCCACACATCACGTGGAAAGCGGTGGGAGTTTGCTGTGGACAAGCGCCTGCGAACCACGCCCCGCAGGCGTTTCCGCAGGTGGTGTTTTTTTGTCCAGCCGGTATCTCCTGCTGGGGTCAGATCCCTTTTGCCTGCAAAAGGGATCTGACCCCGACGCCAACAGCCGAGCGTGGGCTCGGCTCTACAAGGTAGTCAGGGGTTTTCCACACATGGCGTGGAAAGCGGTGGGAGTTTGCTGTGGACAAGCGCCTGCGAACCACGCCCCGCAGGCGTTTCCGCAGGTGGTGTTTTTTTGTCCAGCCGGTATCTCCTGCTGGGGTCAGATCCCTTTTGCCTGCAAAAGGGATCTGACCCCGACGCCAATAGCCGAGCGTGGGCTCGGCTCTACAGGGCGCTCAGAGGTTTTCCACACGTCACGTGGAAAGCGGTGGGAGTTTGCTGTGGACAAATGCCTGCGAACCACGTGCCGCAGGCGTTTCCGCAGGTGGTGTTTTTTTGTCCAGCCGGCCTCTCCTGCTGGGGTCAGATCCCTTTTGCCTGCAAAAGGGATCTGACCCCGACGGATCGCAACTCCGGAAACGCGAACGCCCCGCACAAGGCGGGGCGTCCGGCGCTGATCCGATGGCGCAGGATCAGACGTTGAAGCGGAAGTGCAGGATGTCGCCTTCCTGCACGCGGTACTCCTTGCCTTCCAGGCGCAGGCGACCGGCTTCCTTGGCGCCGGCTTCGCCCTTGTACTTGATGAAGTCGTCATACGCGATGGTTTCCGCGCGGATGAAGCCCTTCTCGAAGTCGGTGTGGATGACGGCGGCGGCCTGCGGCGCGGTGGCGCCCTTGCGCACGGTCCATGCACGGACTTCCTTCACGCCAGCGGTGAAGTAGGTCTGCAGGCCAAGCAGGCTGTAGGCCGCGTTGATCACGCGGTTCAGGCCCGGCTCGCTCAGGCCGAGGTCGGCCAGGAAGGTATCGCGGTCTTCGTCGTCGAGCTGGGACAGCTCTTCTTCGATCGCGGCCGACACCGGCACCACCTGCGCGCCTTCGGCGGCAGCATGCGCGCGTACGGCTTCCAGGTGCGGGTTGTTCTCGAAACCGTCCTCAAGCACGTTGGCGATGTACATCACCGGCTTCAGGGTCAGCAGGAACAGGTCACGCACCAGCGCCTTTTCTTCCTCGTCCAGGCCAACCGAACGGCCGGCCTTGCCGTCCGACAGCGCCGCCTGCAGCTTGGCCAGCACCGGCTTGCGCGCTGCCGCGTCCTTGTCGCCGCCCTTGGCGGCGCGCTCGGCGCGGTTCAACGCCTTCTCGACGCTGTCCAGGTCGGCCAGGGCCAGTTCGGTATCGATGGTTTCGATGTCCGAGATCGGGTCGACCTTGCCGGCCACGTGCACGATGTCGCCGTGCTCGAAGCAGCGCACCACGTGGGTGATCGCATCGACCTCGCGGATGTGGGCCAGGAACTTGTTGCCCAGGCCTTCACCGCTGGCAGCACCGGCCACCAGGCCGGCGATGTCGACGAACTCGACCGCGGTGGGGATGACCTTCTGCGGATTGATGATGGCCGCCAGCTCGTTCAGGCGCGGATCCGGCACCGGCACGATGCCGACGTTCGGTTCGATGGTGCAGAACGGGAAGTTCGCCGCGGCGATACCCGCCTTGGTCAGCGCGTTGAACAGGGTCGACTTGCCGACGTTGGGCAGGCCGACGATGCCGCATTTGATACCCATGGGTGACAGCTCTCTGGGGTGAAAGTGATTGGGAAAACAGCGACGTGGGCGCCGTTTTTCCAATCATTCTCCGTACCGACCCACGGTCGGTACCTACCGGACCTCTTGCGTACCGACCCACGGTCGGTACCTGCCGGGCCGATTATTTCGGGGTGTGCAGGCGCTTCATCGCTTCGCTGAAATCGCCCTGCACCGCCAGCGGCATCACGTCGATCGCATCGTCGATGGCACGCGCGATCAGCACGTCATCGTCCTTCGACGGGCGGCCCAGTACCCAGCCCACCACGCGGTCCTTGTGGCCGGGGTGGCCGATACCCACGCGCAGGCGATGGAACTTGCCGTGGCCGAGCAGGCGGATGGTGTCGCGCAGGCCGTTCTGGCCGCCATGGCCACCGTCGAACTTCAGCCGCGCCACGCCGGGCGCCAGGTCCAGTTCGTCGTGGGCCAGCAGGGTTTCTTCCGGCTCGATCTTCCAGAACCGCTGTGCGGCGGTGACCGACTTGCCGCTGAGATTCATGAAGGTGGCCGGCTTAAGCAGCCATACGGTCTGCCCGGCGATCTCGACCTTGGCGGTCTCACCGAACAGCTTGCTGTCCACGTTCCATCGCGCACCGGCTTTTTCAGCCAGGGCCTCAACGAAATGAAACCCGGCATTGTGCCGGGTCCGGGCGTGTTCCGATCCGGGGTTGCCCAGACCGACGATCAGTCGCAGTCCTGCCATGGTTCCTTCCAGCACGGCGCCTGCCCGAAGGCAGGCGCCGCTTGGTATTACTCGGCAGCCGCTTCTTCGTCGGCCGCGTCAGCCTTGCCGGCCTTGGCGGTGACGATGGCGTCGTCGTGGTCCTTGCCCAGCGCCAGCGCCGGGAGTTCCACGCCCTTCGGCAGCTTGATGTTGGACAGGTACACCACGTCACCGGCCTTCAGCTCGCCCAGGTCGACTTCGATCGACTCCGGCAGGTCCTTCGGCAGGCAGGTGATGGTCACTTCCTTCAGTTCGTGGGTGACCACGACGTCGGCAGCCTTGCCGGCCGGCGAGGTGTCTTCGTTGACGAAGTGCAGCGGGACCGAAGCGGTCAGGGCTTCGTTCTCGTTCACGCGCTGGAAGTCCAGGTGCATGATCAGCTGCTTGTACGGGTGGCGCTGCATGTCACGCAGCAGGACCTTCTGCACCTGGCCGTCCAGGTTCAGGTCCAGGATCGAGGCATAGAACCACTCGTTCTGCTGGGCCAGCCAGATTTCGTTGTGGTCCAGGCTGATGGCGACCGGCTCGGCGTTGCCGCCGTACACGATGGCCGGGATCACACCAGCGTGACGCAGGCGGCGGCTCGCACCCTTACGCTGCAGTTCACGCTTGGTGACCTTGATTTCATGGGTCTTCGACATTTTCGACTACTCAGGTTGTTGCCTCGCCTTGCGGCTTGGCGGTTGAAGATGCTTCCGCGACCAGAAGCACCCGGGGCATGTCCCCGCCGTTGCCGGCAGGGACGAAAAATCAGTCGACGTACAGCGAGCTGACCGACTCGCCGAAGGCGATGCGGCGCATCGTTTCAGCCAGCATCTCCGCCACGCTCAGCTGGCGGATCTTGCTGCACACCCGTGCTGCGTCCTTCAGCGGAATGGTGTCGGTCACCACCAGCTCGTCGAGCTGGGAATTGGTGATGTTGTCCACCGCCGGGCCCGACAGCACCGCGTGGGTGCAGTAGGCGGCGACCTTGAGCGCGCCGCGCGCCTTCAGGGCAGCGGCAGCGGCGCACAGGGTGCCAGCGGTATCGACGATGTCATCGACCATCACGCAGGTCTTGCCTTCGACGTCACCGATGATGTTCATCACGGTGGAGACGTTGGCGCGCGGGCGGCGCTTGTCGATGATCGCCAGATCGGCGTCGTCCAGGCGCTTGGCCACCGCACGGGCGCGGACCACGCCGCCCACGTCCGGCGAAACAACGATCAGGTTCTCGGTGCCGTAGGCGCGCCAGATGTCGGCCAGCAGCAGCGGAGAGGCGTACACGTTGTCGACCGGAATATCGAAGAAGCCCTGGATCTGGTCGGCGTGCAGGTCGACGGTCAGCACGCGATCAGCGCCAGCGGTGCTGAACATCTTGGCCGCCAGCTTGGCGGTGATCGGCACGCGCGAGGAGCGCATGCGGCGATCCTGCCGCGAGTAGCCGAAGTACGGCACCACGGCGGTCACGCTGGCCACCGATGCGCGCTTGAGCGCGTCGATCAGCACCAGCAGTTCCATCAGGTTTTCCGCGCTCGGCGCGCAGGTCGGCTGGATCACGAACACGTCCTGCTTGCGGACGTTCTCTTCGATTTCCACCTGCACTTCACCATCGGAGAAGTGCGAGACCAGCGCCTTGCCCGGGCGGACCCCCAGTTCCTTGCAGATGTTCTGCGCCAGACGTTTGTTGGCGTTGCCGGAAAAGACCAGCAGGTTCGGGGACTCTTGCATCATGATTGTCTCGGGCGGGGACGAGTGGCGGGGATCCGGAGTCGGCAAGGACCCCGATGGACCCTTGCTGCTGACAACACCGCGGTTGTTTCCACGTCCCGCGCGGGCGATGCGCTGGAAGGCGCGGACACAGCCGCTATTGGCAGGGGCGGTAGGATTCGAACCTACGAATGCCAGGATCAAAACCTGGTGCCTTGGGCCTCTTGGCGACGCCCCTGCATTGATAAATCAGTGTTGCTCGAGTGCATCCAGCAGTGGCGAACGCGCAACGCCCGCAGCCACCCTTGCCCGCAACTCCTTCGGCAATTCCGACCGTCCCTGCTCTGCGGCAGACTGCGATGCGAACTCGACGAAACAACCACTTCCCGAACCGGTCAGCCGCGCCGATCCTATGCCGCTCAACGCTGCAAGCGCTGCCTCGACGGCAGGCTCACGGCGGCGCAGCACCGGTTCGAACGCGTTCCCGACCAGGGTTCCGGAAGCGAAGTCCTCTATTTTCGCCACTGGGCTGTCGCGCGTCAAATCCGGGTCTGCGAACAGGGCCGGGGTGGGCACATGAACACCCGGCTCAACCACCACATACCAGGCCGGCGCCAGCTCGATCGGCTGCAGGCGTTCACCTACGCCTTCGGCCCAGGCGTTGCGGCCGCGCACGAACACCGGCACATCGGCGCCCAGCCGAAGGCCCAATGCGGCCAGCGCATCTTCGTCCAGGCCAACCCGCCAGAGCCGGTTCAGCACCACCAGCACGGTCGCCGCATCGGATGACCCTCCGCCGAAACCACCCCCTGCCGATACGTGCTTTTCAACGATGATGTCCGCACCTTGCGCGACATTTGCGACATCTTTCAGCAGAAGCGCGGCACGCACGGCCAGATCATCGGCCTCCGCCACTCCCGCCAGGCCCTCGCCCTGCCGGCGCACCTGGCCGTCTTCACGCAGGCGCAGGCCAATCCGGTCGCCCCAGTCCAGCAGGCGGAACACGGTCTGCAGGTCGTGGTAACCGTCGGCGCGGCGGCCAGTGATATGCAGGAACAGGTTCAGCTTGGCCGGGGCCGGCCACCAGGACCAGCCCGCGTCGTCACCCGCGGCACTCATGGCGAGCCCTGCCCCCACTGGTCCACCAGCAGGCGCACCTTGGCGTCGCCACTGCTGGCCTCGATCCGGCGCGGCAGCGCCGGGCGCCCGGCCTCGGCCGGGTACCAGTCCAGGTACTGCACCTGCCAGCCCATCTGCTGCATGCGCCGCGGACGACCCTCGCCATCGCGCTCGACCGTCTCCGGGCCGGCCGCGTCACCGGCGACCAGGCCACGGATCCAGTCCGGCAGCTGATTGACCGGAATGTCCCAGCCGGTCGCTTCCAGCAGCAGTTGCTGGGCGTCCTCGCCATCGCGCGGGCCGCCGGCCAGCCCCTCCAGGCGGCCCGCCTCGGAATGGGTATCGCCGGTCAGCTTCCAGCTCTGCCGGGTCACCGGCGCGCTCAGCTCGACCCCATAGCGCCGCCCCTCCTGCTTCCAGTCGATGCGGCCGCTGCCGCCATCCTTGCCCTTGCTGACCGCGACCCGGCCCTGGAAAGCCCAGTCCGGCTGGGCATGCAGCGCAGCCACGCGCGCGGCCTCGGCCTGCGCGGCCTCGGCCGATACCGTTTCGACCACGGCCGGCGCCGGCGTCTTCTGCGTGCCCACGCTGGTGCAGGCGGTGACCGCCAGGGTCGCGGCCGCCAACAGCAGCGGCCGGATCAGGGAAACACTCATGGATTGAATTTCTCGCGGGCGCGCAGCAGCGCGCGGTTTTCAGGATCGAGCTTGGCAGCCTCTTCGAAGAAGTGGCGGGCCTCGTCATGCTTGCCCAGCACCCACAGCACTTCGCCAACGTGGGACGCGATCTCCGGGTCCTTGGCCAGGGTCCAGGCGCGGCGCAGCTGCACCAGTGCCTCTTCCTTGCGCCCCAGGCGGTACAGCACCCAGCCATAGCTGTCGACGATGGCGGCATTGTCCGGCTCGGCCACGCGGGCACGATCGATCAGTTCCAGCGCCTCCTGCAGGCGCCCGGTACGGTCAGCCAGGGTATACCCCAGCGCGTTGAGCGCCGGCACGTTCTCCGGTTCGGTCACCAGGATCTTGCGCAGGTCGGCCTCGGCACGCGGGATGTCGTCGCGACGCTCCCAGGCAAGCGCACGGGCGTACAGCAGGCCGTTGTCATCCGGGTAGGCGGCCAGGCCGCGGGCCAGCGCATCCAGCTCACCGGCACTGTCATCGGCGCGCTGGCGCAGCTCGGCCTCCAGCAGGTAGGCGTCGCGGCGCACATCGTCGTCGACCACCGCATCGGACTGGATCGCATGTACTTCGTCCAGCGCCAGCGGCAGTCGCCCGGCCAGCGCCTGGGCATTGGCGGCACGCAGGCGCGCCTCGCTCAGCTCATCGCCGCCGGGCACGCTGTGGTACCACTGCACCGCCTCGGGGTAGCGTTTCAGGTACTCGGCGATCTTGCCCAGCAACAGGCGCTGCGCCGGATCCGGCTTGGCCGCCTGCCGCGACAGCTCGTTGTACAGGTTGGACAGCGCGGCCTTGTCGCCCTGCTTGGCCAGCAGCGAGGCCCGCATGCCCCAGGTCTGCACGTCCTGCGGGCCGAACGCCAGCACGCGCTCGGCCGCGGAGGGCTGGCCCAGGCTGTCATAGGCGATGGCCACCGCATTGCGCAGTTCCGGGTCCTGGCGGGTCTTCGGCTCGACGTCGTGCAGCAGCGACAGCGCCTTGTCGGTCTCGCCGGCCTGCTGCAGCTGGCTGGCACGCAGCAGCGCCACGCGCGGCTCCTCGGGGAAGCGCTTGACCACCTCATCGATCATGCGCCGGGCCAGCTCGGGCTTGTCCATGCGCAGCGCGAGGCGGCCGAACTCCTGCCAGGCTTCGATCTTCGGCGGAATGGCATTGGCCTCGACCAGCTCGCCCAGCACCTGCGCCGGCACCGCCGGATCGCGGCCACCACCGATCAACGCGGCCAGCGCGAACTTCCAGCCACGCTCGTCGGGATCGGCCAGCAGGGCCTGCAGTTCGGTACGGGCGGCCTTCACATCGCCCTGGCGCATGGCCAGCGCACCGGCGGCGCTGCGCATGGTCAGCGAGCGCGGCGCGCGCTGCTGCCACAGGGCCAGGCCCTTGGCCGCGCTGGCATCGTCGTTGGCGAGCATGGAAATGCGGGTCGCGCGCTCGGCCAGGCCAGCGTCTCCGTCGGTCTGCTGGGCCGCCTGCAGGTACCAGCGCGCGGCCTCGGCCAGCTTGCCCGCCTGCAGGGCGAACTCACCGGCCATCACCGGTTCCAGCGCCAGTTCCTCAGTGGCCGGGGCCCGCACGGGGGCCTTGGCCGGCACCGCCGCCAGGGCCTGGCCACAGGCCAGGGACAGCAGCAGAACACTGGGGATGCGAATCAATGCGGGCATCGTCGGCATCGGGGCCTTAAAATGTCGTCCAATGGCCAGCAGCTTATCGCAAGCAACTGAACAATGACCCTGTGGGTGCTCGGACTGAATCACCAGACCGCACCGGTGGAGCTGCGCGAACGCGCGGCCTTCGCCGGTGAGGCGTTGCCGCGCGCGCTCGGCTCGCTGCGCGATACCCCGCAGATCGCCGAAGCGGTGCTGCTGTCCACCTGCAACCGCACCGAGCTGTACGCCGTGGCCGACTCGGCGCAGGCGCTGGACCAGTGGCTGCATGCCCAGGCCGGCGACCTGCAGGGCTACCTGTACCAGCACGCCGATGCCGAGGCCGTGCGCCACCTGTTCCGGGTCGCCACCGGGCTGGACTCGATGGTGCTGGGCGAACCGCAGATCCTCGGCCAGGTGAAGGATGCGTGGTCGACCGCGCGTGACCATGGCCTGCTCGGCCAGCGCCTGGACCGGCTGTTCCAGCAGACCTTCTCGGTGGCCAAGCGTGCGCGCACCGATACCCAGGTCGGCGCCAACCCGGTGTCGGTGGCGTCAGCCGCGGTGCGCCTGGCGCAGAATGCGTTCGCGCGCCTGGACGACTCCACCGTGCTGCTGGTCGGCGCCGGCGAGACCATCGAGCTGGCCGCGCGGCACCTGAGTGAAGGCAAGGTGCGACGGCTGCTGATCGCCAACCGTACCCTCGCCCACGCCCAGGAGCTGGCCAGCCGCCACGGCGGCGTAGCGCTGCCGCTGACCGAACTGGACCGCCACCTGGCCGAGGCCGACGTGGTGTTCTCGGCCACCGCCGCGCGCGAACCGGTCATCCACCGCGAGATGGTGGCCAAGGCCCTGCGTGCACGCCGGCACAAGCCGATGCTGCTGTTCGACCTGGCCGTGCCGCGTGACATCGAAGCCGAGGTCGGCACGCTCAACGACGCCTTCCTGTACACCGTCGATGATCTCGAGCGTGCGGTGGAAGACAACCGCCGCGGCCGTCGCGAGGCCGCTGCCGAGGCCGAGGCGATCATCGACCTGCAGGTGTCGCGCTTCGTCGAGACCCAGCAGGCCAGCGCCCACCAGGCGCCGCTGCGGCAGCTGCGTGCGTTCGGCGAGGCCACCCGCACCGAACTGCTGGAACGCGCACGCCAGCAGCTGGCCAACGGCAAGCCGGCCGACGAAGTACTGGAACTGCTGGCCCACGGCCTGACCAACCGCCTGCTGCATCCGCCGACCGCTGCGCTGCGCGCCGCCGCGCTGAGCGGCGATGCCGACCTGACCCGCGCCGCCGAGCGCCTGTTCCCGGCCACGCCGGGCTACCGCCACCCACCCGTGAGACCCGATGACGCCGACCCTGCGCCGTAAGCTGGAAGCGCTGGCCGAGCGCCGCGAAGAACTGGAACGCCTGCTCGCCGAACCCGATGTGGTCGCCGACAACACCCGTTTCCGCGACCTTTCGCGCGAATTCGCCCAACTTGAACCGGTCGCCAACGCGCTGGCCGATGAAACCCGCGCCAAGGCCGACCTGGCCGCGGCCGAAGGCATGCGCGCCGATCCCGACCTGCGTGAACTGGCCGACGAGGAAATCGCCGCCGCGCAGGCGCGCCTGCAGGAACTGGAGCAGGAACTGGCGTTGCTGCTGGTGCCGCGCGACCCACGCGACGAAGGCAACCTGTTCCTGGAAGTACGCGCCGGCACCGGCGGCGACGAAGCGGCGATCTTCGCCGGCGACCTGTTCCGCATGTATGCCCGCTATGCAGAACGCCAGGGCTGGAAGGTCGAGATCGAATCGGACAATCCCGGCGAGCATGGCGGCTACAAGGAAGTGGTGGCGCGCGTGGTCGGCCGTGGCGCGTTCTCGCGCCTGAAGTTCGAATCCGGCACCCACCGCGTGCAGCGCGTGCCGGCCACCGAATCGCAGGGCCGCATCCATACCTCGGCGGCCACCGTGGCGATCATTCCGGAGGCCGATGAGGTTGACGACATCGTCATCAACCCGGCCGACCTCAAGGTCGATACCTTCCGTTCCTCGGGCGCCGGTGGCCAGCATGTCAACAAGACCGAATCGGCGATCCGCATCACCCATGTGCCGACCGGCGTGGTGGTCGAATGCCAGACCGAACGCAGCCAGCACGCCAACCGCGACAAGGCGATGAAGCGCCTGAAGGCGCAGCTGCTCGACGCCGAGCGCCAACGCCAGGACGCGGCGCAGGCCGAGTCGCGGCGCCTGCAGGTCGGCAGTGGCGACCGCAGCCAGCGCATCCGCACCTACAACTTCCCGCAGGGCCGGATCACCGACCACCGCGTCGAAGGCCTGACCCTGTACGACCTGCCCAACATCCTCGCCGGCGATCTCGATCCGCTGCTGCAGCGGCTCAGCCATGAACACCAGGTCGATGCCCTGGCCCAGCTGTCGGCGGGCTGAGCACGATGTCGGCCTGGCAGCAACGACAGCACCTGCAACAAGCGATCGCACGCCAGCCCGGCGATTTCGTCGCCTGGGTGATGCTGGCCGACCTGGAACTGGAAGCCGGTGACATCGCCGCCGGCGAGCAGGCCGCACGGCGTGCGCTGCAGCTGCGCCCGAACCACCCGGAAGCCCTGGCCCGGCTGGGCCGGGTGGCGTGGATGGCCGGCGCGCATGGCGATGCCGCGCGCCTGCTCGGCCAGGCCTCGGCGCTGGCCCCGCAGCACCCGGGGATCGCATTGTGGCTCGGCCACGCACTGGAAGATGCCGACGATGCCGAAGGCGCGTCGGCGGCCTATCGGCGCGCGCACCAGCTGATGCCGGCCGAGCCCTACATCGCCGCGCAGCGCCTAGCCTGGCAGCGCCGCCTGTGCGACTGGCAGGACGTGGACGCGCTCGCCGCGCAGGTACGCGCTGCGCTGGCCTCCGGGCAGGGCGTGGTCGAACCGTTCGCCTTCCTCAGCGAAGACGCCAGTGCCGCCGAACAACTGGCCTGCGCGCGTACCCGCGCCAAGGCCGTGGCCGCCTCGGTGCGGCCGCTGCCCCCGGCGAGCGTGCGCACCCGGGGCCGGTTGCGGGTCGGCTTCCTTTCCAATGGTTTCGGCGCCCATCCCACCGGGCTGCTGACCGTCGCCCTGTTCGAGCAGCTGCGCCACGACCCGGCGCTGCAACTGCATCTGTTCGCGCTGAACCGCGACGACGGCAGCCGCATCCGCCAGCGCCTGCAGGTGGCGGCATCGCTGCATGACGTAGCCGGGCTGCGTCACGCCGACACCGCCGCGCGGATCCGCGCGCAGGGCATCGACCTGTTGTTCGACCTGCGTGGCTGGGGCGGTGGCGGCGCGCCGGAAGCACTGGCGATGCGCCCTGCTCCACTGCAGCTGAACTGGCTGGCCTACCCCGGCACCTCGGGTGCGGCGTGGATGGATGCAGTGATCGGCGATGGCTTCGCCCTGCCGCCGTCGCTGGAGCCGCACTACAGCGAGCGCGTGCTGCGCCTGCCGCGCGCCTTCCAGCCCTCCGACAACACCCGCGTGCTGGAGCCTGCGCCGACCCGTGCGGACTGCGGACTGCCGGCACAGGGCGTGGTGTTCTGCTGCTTCAACAACAGCTACAAGCTCAACCCGCGCAGCATGGGCCGCGCCTTCGCCGTACTGCATGCGGTCCCCGGCAGCGTGCTGTGGCTGTTGTCCGGCCCCGGCCAGGCCGATCAACGCCTGCGCGCCGCCGCGCAGGCCGCCGGGCTGGAGCCGGCGCGCCTGGTGTTCATGGCCAAGCTGCCACACGCGCAGTACCTGGCCCGCTATGCACTGGCCGACCTGTTCCTCGATACCCATCCGTACAACGCCCATACCACAGCGTCCGACGCACTGTGGGCCGGCTGCCCGGTGCTGACCTGCCCGGGCGACACGTTCGCCGCACGCGTGGCCGGCAGCCTCAACCATCATCTGGGCCTGGCACGGATGAATGTCGGCGACGATGCGGCCTTCATCGCCACCGCCAGTGCGCTGGGCAACTCGCCAGCGGCGCTGGCGGCACTGCGCAGCGAACTGGCACAGGCACGCGCGCACAGCGGCCTGTTCGACATGGCCGCCTGTGCCCGTGACCTGTCGTCGCTGCTGCAGCAGCTCGCCGCTGAACACGGCTGGCAGGGCGTCGACATCGCCTGAGCGAAGCCTGCGCTACGCTCGGGCCCCCTCCCCGCGTGGTGTGATGATGGCCAAGCTCAAGCGCAAGGACTACGACGAACTGCTGCTGCCGCTGCAGCTGGAACTGACCGCGATGGCGCGCTGGGTACAGCACAGCGGGCAACGCCTGCTGGTGCTGTTCGAGGGCCGCGATACCGCCGGCAAGGGCGGCGCGATCCAGGCCATCAGCCAGCACCTCAATCCCCGCCAATGCCGGGTGGTGGCGCTGCCCAAGCCCACCGACCGCGAAGCCACGCAATGGTATTTCCAGCGCTATGCGTCGCATCTTCCCGCCGCCGGCGAGATCGTGCTGATGGACCGCAGCTGGTACAACCGTGCCGGCGTCGAGCGGGTGATGGGTTACTGCAGCGAGACCGAATACCAGCAGTTCCTGCGCCAGGCCCCGGTGTTCGAACAGCTGCTGGTGGACGACGGCATCCTGCTGTTCAAGTACTGGCTGTGCGTGGACCAGGAGCAGCAGGAGAAGCGCTTCTGCGAACGCCACATCGATCCACTGAAAGGCTGGAAGCTGTCGCCGGTGGACCTGAAATCACGCAGCAAGTACAGCGCGTATACCGAAGCACGGGAGGCGATGCTGCGCGCGACGCATCGTGAAGGCGCGCCGTGGACACTGGTGGATTTCAACGACCAGCGTCTGGGCCGGCTGACCCTGGTCCGCAACCTGCTGGACCGGTTGCCGGACACACGCGTGGATGCACCGCTGCCGGAGCTGCCGAAGCTGAAAGGCAAGCTGCACCGGGAGCACTACGATGTGCTGAAGCCGATCGAGGACTTCCCGGTCGAGGAGTAGGGCTGTTCGGCAGGGTTGCACCCTGCACCTGCTACAGGCAATGGCAACAGCCGAAGCAACGGCCGAAGCGGCATTCCGTGGGATGGCGGGGCGGTGTCGGAGTGCGGGGACGCCGTGAACCCCTCCATGGGGGCTTGGCAGCCGCATCCATGCGGCTGACACCCCGCAATCCGACACCGCCCCACCTTCGACAGATTCCCGGTAGCTGATGGATCCACGCCATGCGTGGATGAATCTCTGTCAGATATCGAAATCAATCTGGGGTCAGATCCGTTTTCCGCAGGAAAACGGATCTGATCCCAAGAGTCGAAGGCGGGCCGCTGCTGTTGATGTTGCCGGCCAGCGGCCGGCACTACCGCTTCGGCGGGTGCAGGGCCGCAGGCCCTGCCGCCCCCCACTACTTGGCAGCCGCGATCTGCTTTTCGATGTCGGCGGCAGTCACCGGGCCGAGGAAGGTGTGGGCGAGCTTGCCCTGCGGGTCCAGCAGATGCGTCAGCGGCAGCCCACGCGGCGTGGCGAAGTCGGCCGGCGGATCGAACGGGTCCACGATCACGATCGGATAGGTCACCGGGTGCTTGGTCAGGAAGGACTGCATTTCAGCGGCTTCGATGTCCTCATAGGCCAGGCCGACCACTTCGATGTTGCTGCGCATCGCATGCAGTGCCGACAGCTCCGGCATTTCCTTGCGGCACGGCGCGCACCAGGTCGCCCAGAAATTCACCACCACCCATTTGCCACGGTGCGCGGCCAGGTCGTATTCGCTGCCATCCACCGCCTTCATCTTCAGGGTCGGGAACTCGGCCGTGGTGCGCTCGGCCGGTGTCTCCTCGACCGGAGCCGGGGTACTGGGCGCCGGTGCCTGCGCCGGCGGCTGGCTGCTGGCCGGCGTCGGCTCCTGGGCCGGCTTGCAGGCCGACAGGGAAAGCAGCAGGGCCAGTGGAAGCACCAGCAGCAACGGGGTCTTGCGGGTCATGGCATGTCTCCAGAATCGGTATAGATATCACTGACCTTGCGCTTGAGGCGTTCGCGCAGGGGCAGTCGCAGATCGTCCAGCGCCGCCAGTGCGGCACGTCCCAGGCTGTCATCGCGGTACGGCAGGTGCTGCTCGGCCACCGGAATGCGCAGCTGGGTGCATTCGTACAGGTCAGCCAGGCTGACCTGGTCCAGGTCACGTGACAGCAGCCACTCGCCCCGCTCATCCCGGCGCAGCAGCCCGATCTCCTGCAGGTTGCACGCCAGATCCTGCAACAGTGAGTCGGTCAGCATCGGCTCCAGCCGCAGGATCTCATCGTCGGCAAGCCCCTTGCCCTTGGCACGCGCGTGGTGGAAGCGGCCCAGCAGGCGCAGCAGGCCGTAGAACTCGTAGCCCTGCGGCAGGCGCAGTTCCACCGGCTGGTAGCGGAAGGCGGCCATCGACGAAGCCAGCGATGCACCCAGCAGCACGGCCACCCAGCACAGGTAGATCCACAGCAGCAGGATCGGCACGAAGGCCACCGTGCCATAAAGCTTCTGGTAGGACTGGAAGCTGCCCAGGTAGGCGCCGATGCCCCACTTCACCAGTTCCAGGATCACCGCCGCCAGGATCGCACCGGGCACGGCATGCCGCCATTTCACCGTGTGGTGCGGCACCACCCGGAACATCAGCGTGATGCAGACGAACTCGATCAGGATTGGCGCCAGCCGCAGCGCCAGTTCGGCCAGCCAGCGCCCCTCCTGGGTACCGAACAGCGGCATCGCGAACACCCGTGCCGACACCGCCAGCGAGGCGGCGGCCAGCATCGCGCCCAGGGTCAGCACGGTCCAGTAGACCAGGAAGCGGGTCAGCTTGGGCCGGGTCGAACCGACCCGCCAGATCTGGTTGAAGGTCTCTTCGACGCTGTTGAGGGTGATCAGCAGCGACACCACCAGCGCGATGAAGCCGGCCGCGGTCAGCTGCCCGGCACTGGCCGAGAACTGGCGCAGGTAGCCTTCCGCCGCGCGCGCGGCGTTGGGCACGAAGTTGGAGAACACATAATCGCTGAGCTGGTCGCTCCAGCGATCGAAGACAGGGAAGGCCGAGAGCACGCCAAAAACGACGATCGCCAGCGGCACCAGGGCAAACACCGTGGTGTAGGCCAGCGCCGCCGCCGCCTGGAACAGGCGGTCGTCGAGAAAGCGATGCCACAGGAAGCGGCCGAAACTGATGGCCCGTGCGCGATCCCGCGCGCGCTCCATCCACAGGTTGAGCGTATCCAAAGGTTCCATCGGCGAAAGGGTACCCGATGCGGAATGCTCGCAGGATAGCCATACTGGTGGCCACACGACGAGGAGAAGCGGGCACGATGGGCGAGATTCTGGTGCTGTACTACAGCCGGGGCGGTTCAGTGGCACGGCTGGCGCGCCAGATCGCGCGGGGCATCGGCGAAGTGCCGGGCATGAGCGCGCGCCTGCGTACGGTGCCGCCGGTGGCGGCGGTGACCCAGACCGCACAGCCGCCGGTGCCCGATGACGGCGCGCCCTACGTGAGCGTGCAGGACCTGGTCGAATGCCAGGGCCTGCTGCTCGGCAGCCCGACCCGTTTCGGCAACATGGCCGCGCCGGTGAAGCACTTCCTGGACGGGCTCGGCGCCGAATGGGTCAACGGCACCCTGTCGGGCAAGCCGGCCGGCGTGTTCACCTCCACCGCCTCGATGCATGGCGGCCAGGAATCGACCCTGCTGTCGATGCAGGTCCCGCTGCTGCACCACGGCTGCGTGATTGTCGGCATCCCGTTCACCGAACCGGCGCTGAGCCATACCACCAGCGGCGGCACGCCCTATGGCGCCAGCCACGTGGCCGGCGCGGCCGATGACCCGCAACCGACCGACGACGAGGCCGTGCTGGCACGCGCGCTGGGCCGCCGGGTGGCCGACATCGCGCAGCGGCTGGCCCGATGAGCAGCGCGCCGCGCACCGTGCTGCTGCTGGCCCTGATGGGGCTGGCCGCGCTGTTCGCCGGCTGGTTCATCAATGACAAGCACTGGCTGGCCACCCAGCTGGTGTTCACCGCGCCACCGCTGGCGCTGGCGGTGGCGCTGCGGCTGGGCTGGCGCAAGGCCGGTTTCTGGGCCTCGGTGCTGGCGCTGGGCTGGTTCAGCCACGGCGTGATGAGCGCCTGGAGCCACCCGGAAACGCGCTGGCTGGCGCTGATCGAGATCGCCCTGGCCCTGCTGGTGATCTTCAGCGCCAGCCTGCCCGGGCTGCGCGCCCGCTTCGGCAAGCGACGCTGACGCTGCGGCCGCCGGGCCGTATCATCTGTGTTCCTGGCCCCGCGCCGCTGTACCTGTCCTGGTTTCGCGCATGCACATGATGGAAGAGCTCCTGGTCGTCACCACCGGTGGCACGATCGACAAGATCTACTTCGACGACAAGTCGGACTACCAGATCGGCGACCCCCAGATCGGCATGATCCTGCGCGAGCTGGGCGTGACGTTCCGCTTCAACGTGATCCCGATCCTGCGCAAGGATTCGCTGCACATCAATGATGAGGACCGCGAGCTGATCCGCGCCACCATCGCCGCGCAGCCGACCCGGCACGTGCTGGTGACCCACGGCACCGACTCGATGGTGCAGACCGGCAAGGTGCTGGCCACGATCCCGGACAAGACCATCGTGATGACCGGTGCGCTGAGCCCGGCGCGCTTCCGTGGCTCGGATGCGGAGTTCAATATCGGTTGTGCGATCGGCGCGGTGCAGTCGCTGCCGACCGGCGTGTACATCGCGATGAACGGCCGCATCTTCGACCCGCAGCACGTGCGCAAGAACGTGGCCGCGAACCGCTTCGAATCGGTCTGACCCCTGCGTAGTGCCGAGCCCATGCCCGGCAACCGTGCCAGCGCGGCACAACGGTCCGCCGCCGAAGCATTGCGGCGTACATTCCGCCATCGCGGTTGATGAACATCCGAAGCCGCAGCAGCCGAGCGTAGGCTCGGCTCTACAGAAACAGAAACGCCCCGGCCGGAGCCGGGGCGTGCCCATGGAGAGGGACTTGGGCTCAGTACTGGGCGCTGAGGGTCAGGCCCGAGAAGGTGCTGTACGCCTTCACCCGTACATACCAGGTGCCGGCGGCCGGACTGTTGATGGTGCAGGTTTCGCTGTTGCCGCTCAGGTACGGGCGGCAGGTGTAGGTGGTGTCGGTCGGGGCACTGCCCTGGCGCACGTACAGGTCGGCGTCACCGCTGCCGCCACTGATCGCCACGCGCAGCTGGGTGCTGCCGGCCGGTACCGCGACGGTGTAGTTCAGCTCGGCACCGCTCGCGGCGCCCAGGCCGGTCACCGGCACGTTGTTCTGCAGGACGTTGCCACCCGGGTTCGGCGTGCCTCCATTGATCGCGGCAGCCACCGCGGCGTTGGCGTCGATGATGCCGGCGCCGCACCCACCCGAGCAGGCCCCCGGCAGCGGCCGTGCGGTGCTCTTGATGATGCTCTCCACCTGCGCCGGGCTCAGCGGGCTCGGCGCGACCGACTGCATCAGCGCGACCACGCCGGCCACGTGCGGCGCCGCCATCGAGGTGCCGTTGTACGACGCGTAGGTGGCACTGCCCGGCGTGGTGGTGCCGGTGTTGAGGGTCGACAGGATGCTCTGGCCCGGGCCCGAGATGTCGATGCCGGCACCGTAGTTGGAGAAGCTGGCACGCGCACCGGCCGAGGTGGTCGCGGCCACCGCGATCACGTTCGGGCAGTTGGCCGGCACCGACGAGGACACATTGGTGTTGCTGTTGCCGGCGGCAACCACCACGGTGGTGCCCCGGCCGACCGCGCCGTTGATCGCGTTCTGGTAGGTGGTCGAGCAGCTGCCGCCACCGCCCAGCGAGAGGTTGATGACCTCGGCCGGATTGGCATTGGCCGGCACGCCGCTGACAGTGCCACCGGATGCCCACACGATCGCGTCGGCGATGTCGGAGGTGTAACCGCCGCACTTGCCGAGCACGCGTACCGGCACGACCTTGGCATTGAACGCGGTACCGGCCACGCCGTTGGCGTTGTTGGTTACCGCGGCGACGGTGCCGGCGACGTGGGTGCCGTGCCAGCTGGAGTTGGAGGCCGGGATGCCCGAGCCGCACTCGTTGGCGCCGTACCAGTCGCCTTCATCGTTCGGATTGTTGTCGCGGCCACCGCCATCGCGCGCCATCGCGGCATCGCTGATGAAGTCGTAGCCCGGCAGGATGTTGGCATTGAGGTCGGGATGGTTGGTGATGCCGGTGTCGATCACCGCCACCACCACGCCGGTGCCGGTGGACTTGTCCCAGGCCGGCTGGATGTTGATGCCCGCATTGCTGGTGCCGAAGCCCCACTGCTCGCTGAAGCGGGTGTCGTTCGGGGTCAGCGTCGCGCGCATGATCTGGTCGACTTCGACGTATTCCACGTTCGGGTCGGCGGCGAGCTTGCGCATCAGCAGCTCGGATTCGGCCTGGTCGAGCGGACGATCGGTCCGGACCACGGTCGGGCCGACGGCCAGCTTGCGGACCTCCTGCAGGCCCAGCGCGCGGCCCTGGCTGCTGGCCAGGCCGGCGGCGGCACTCTTCAACGAGGAAGCCAGCGCGGTGGTGTTGGCCACCGGGGCGCTGCCGTCGCGGTACTTCACGATGAAACGCTGGTGCGTCGGCGCGGACTGCAGGCCGCTGAGCTGGACATCACCTGCCAGCGCAGGCGTGGCCAGCAGCAGCGATGACAGAACGGACGCACCAACGACCACCCACACTCGACGCACACGCGGTTGCGTTACCTGGGACATCGTATTTCCCTTTCTAGTGGTGTGAATGCCGGAATCGGCAGAAGCACCGGCCCGAACCCGGGGCTGGCTTGCGATGGCGAGGTTCGAAGTCCGGCGAGTCAGCGGATCCCCCTGTCGATCCGCCGTGCAGATGACGCTAATGACCAAAACCGGACACCACAAGATTTTCAGCGTCTTTTCAGCAAGATGAAATGTTCGTTCTGAGACTTCCCGGGTCGAGGGTTTGTGAAGGTGAAGGAACTTTCTCGCGCCCTGCACGCACCTGACTGGGTGGTGTCCTGTCTGCCGATGACTTTGCCGACATCGGCGCCCGCCGCTGGCGGGGTCAGCCCGCTTCTGCGCAGGAAAGGGATCTGATCGCGACGCCCTCAACGCAGAAAGCCCGTCACAGGGACGGGCTTTCCGGGAACAACACAGCCTGGGGCGGGCGATCAGCCCAGCTTGACCAGCCAGTTGTGGCGGTCCGGCAGGCGGCCGTACTGGATGTCGGTCAGTTCCTTGCGCAGCGACATGGTCACTTCGCCGGCCGGCGCGTTGATGTCACCCACCGAGAAGCCTTCGCCCTTCAGCTGGCCGATCGGGGTGACCACCGCGGCGGTGCCGCAGGCGAACACTTCGCTGATCGCGCCGGAGGCAACGCCGTCCTTCCACTCGTCGATGCTGACCTTGCGCTCTTCGACCTTCATGCCGCGGTCGCGGGCCAGCTGCAGGATGCTCTCGCGGGTGATGCCCTCGAGGATGCTGCCGGACAGTTCCGGGGTCACCAGGGTGCCGTCCTTGTAGACCAGGAACACGTTCATGCCGCCCAGCTCTTCCAGGTACTTGCCTTCGACCGGGTCGAGGAACAGCACCTGCGAGCAGCCCTGCGCCTGGGCCTTCTGCTGCGGCAGCAGCGAAGCGGCGTAGTTGCCACCACACTTGGCGGCACCGGTGCCGCCCTTGGCCGCACGTGCGTATTCGGTGGACAGCCAGATCGACACCGGCGCGACGCCCTTGGCGAAGTACGGGCCGGCCGGGCTGGCGATGACGTAGTAGCCGGCCTTGTGCGCGCCGCGCACGCCGAGGAAGGCTTCATCGCCAATCATGAACGGGCGGAAATACAGGCTCGACTCATCGGCCGACGGGACCCAGTTGCTGTCCACGGCAATAAGCTGCTTCAGCGATTCGACGAAGATCTCCACCGGCAGTTCCGGCAGCGCCAGGCGCTGCGCCGAGCGCTGCAGGCGGCGACCATTGGCATCCGGGCGGAAGGTCCAGATCGAACCGTCGGCATGGCGGTAGGCCTTGATGCCTTCGAAGATTTCCTGGCCGTAGTGCAGCACGGCCGCGGCCGGGTCCAGCTGCAGCGGGCCGTAGGCGCGCACGTTGGCGTTGTGCCAGCCGGCATCCTTGTCCCAGCGCACTTCCACCATGTGGTCGGTGAAGTGCAGGCCGAAACCCGGCTTCTCCAGGATCTGGGCGCGCTCTTCAGCGCTGCGCGGGTGGTCCGAACGGGTGACGGCGAAGCTGGGAATGGACTGGGACACCGGAGGATTCCTGTTCTGGTTGCGGGTAGTGCCGGGCCCGCGTCACTGCGGGCCCTGGATCAAAGCATGCCGGTCTCGAGCCGGGCCGCCTCGGACATCATGTGCTGGTTCCACGGCGGATCGAACACCAGCTCGACGTCGGCCTCGGCCACCGTCGGGATCATTTCAAGCTTGCTGCGCACATCGTCGACCAGGATGTCGCCCATGCCGCAGGCGGGCGCGGTCAGGGTCATCTTCACGTCGATCTCGCGCTGGCCCGCATCGAGGTGCTTGATCTCGACCTCGTAGACCAGGCCAAGTTCGACGATGTTCACCGGGATTTCCGGGTCGAAGCAGGTACGCAGCTGCTGCCACACCAGCTGTTCCACCTGTTCATCGGTGGCATCGGCCGGCAGCTCCAGCGGGGCCGGTGCCTCCTTGCCGATGGCGTCGCCGTCCTTGCCGGCGATACGGAACAGGTTGCCCTCGACGAACACCGAGTAACTGCCACCCAGCGCCTGGGTGATGTACCCATAGCTGCCTGCCGGCAGGGTCACGGTGTCGCCCTGCGGGACCATCACGGCCTCGCAATCGCGTTCGAAGTGGACAGGTTCGCTGCTACGGGAATACATGGGGACCGATATGGGGCCGTGGCCAAGGCCACGCAAGACGGCATTCTAGCCCAGCCGCCCCGCCACCGCCGGTGCACTGCGGCAAACCACAGTATCCTGTGCGTGATCTTCAGGGAGCTTCGATGTCCTCCAATGCCGCGCGTGCCAGGACCGTGACCTGGCTCTGGCCCATCATGCTGTTGCTGGGCCTGCTTGTTGCTCCCCTCGCCTGGATGGTGCTGGCGCTGATGACCGGCCGCCAGGTCGGCTGGATGGCGGTACTGACTGCCCTGGAACTGGTGTTCATGCTGCGCATGGGCACGCTGGGCCCGGGCCGGCTGCGTATCGCCCTGGTGGTGCTGGGCACCCTGCTGGTAGCCGCGGTGGCCAACTGGACCATCGCCAGCGCCTGGATGGGCGGTTCGATCGGGCTGGACCTCTGGGACGCGACGATGCGGATGGGCCCGCACCTGGCCTGGACCCTGATCAGCCTGGCCAACGGCACGCTGGAGTGGCTGTGGCTGGCGGTGGCAGTGGCGGTGGGCGCCTGGCTGGCGCGCTGACGCATTACTGGACAGGGGTCAGATTCCTTTCCACAGGAAAGGGATCTGACCCCGGCTCTCAATGGCCGCCGTCGAGCGCTTTCAGTTCGCTCACCAGCGATGCCGCCGCCTCGGCACCATCGCCGTACAGCATGCGGGTGTTGTCGGCGTAGAACAGCGCATTCTCGATGCCGGCAAAACCGGTGCCCTTGCCGCGCTTGATCACCACCACGTTGCGCGCATTGACCACATCCAGCACCGGCATGCCATAGATCGGGCTGGCCGGGTCGGTACGCGCCACCGGATTGACCACGTCATTGGCACCGATCACCAGCACTACGTCGGTGTTGGCGAACTCCGGGTTGATGTCGTCCATGTCGGCGATCAGGTCATACGGCACGCCCGCTTCGGCCAGCAGCACGTTCATGTGCCCGGGCATACGCCCGGCAACCGGATGGATCGCGAACTTCACCTTCACCCCGCGCTGGCCCAGCCGCTGCGCCAGTTCCCAGATCTTATGCTGGGCCTGCGCCACCGCCATGCCGTAGCCGGGCACGATCACCACGCGTTCGGCGAAGGCCATCATCGCCGCCACGTCGGCCGCCTCGATCGGCTTCTGCGAACCGGAGATCGCCTGCGCTTCAGCACCGGCGGTGCCACCGAAGTTGGAGAACAGCACGTTGCGGATCGGCCGGTTCATCGCCTTGGCCATCAGCCGGGTCAGCAGGATGCCGGCTGCGCCGACCATCATGCCGGCGATGATCAACGCCTCGTTGCCCAGCACGTAGCCTTCGAATGACACCGCCAGGCCGGTGAACGCGTTGTACAGCGAGATCACCACCGGCATGTCGGCGCCACCGATCGGCAGCGTCATCAGCACGCCCAGTGCCAGTGCCAGCACGAAGAAGGCGACGATGGCCCAGGTGCTGAGCGTGCTGGCGGCAATGATCGCCAGCACCACCACCGCCAGCGCCACCGCCAGGTTCATCACCTGCTGGCCGGGCCAGGTCACCCGCTTGTCCAGGCGGCCATCGAGCTTGGCCCAGGCGATGACCGAACCGGACAGCGACACCGCGCCGATCGCCGCGCCGACCACCGCCAGCAGCAGCACCGTACCCGAGGGCTGGCGCGCGGCCAGCTCGGCCAGCGCCTGCGTGCTCCAGTGCGTGGTGTCGCGATGGGCGAGGAAGGCATAGCGCAGCAGCTCCACCGCGCCGATCGCCGCCGCCGAGCCACCGCCCATGCCGTTGTACAGCGCCACCATCTGCGGCATGTCGGTGATGGCGACCTTGCCGGCCGACCACCAGGCCAGGCCCGCACCCAGCAGCAGCGCCACCAGGATCAGCGGCACGTTGTGCAGCTCGGGCAGGAAGAAGGTCGCCGCCGTGGCCAGCAGCATGCCCAGCCCGGCCCAGCGGATGCCACTGCGGGCGGTCAGCGGCGAGGCCATGCGCTGCAGGCCCAGCAGGAACAGGGTGGCGGCAACGAGATAGCTGGCCTTGACCAGCCAGTCGAGCAGTTCGACGGTGCTGATGTTCAAGCCTGCGGCTCCTTCGGTTCGTCCTTGCCGCCCTTGGGCGCGCTCGGCTTGAACATTTCCAGCATGCGCGCGGTGACCACATAGCCACCGGCGGCGTTGCCGGCGCCGAGGACCACGGCGAGGAAGCCCAGCACCTTTTCCAGCGGTGTCTGCGCGTGCCCCAGCACCACCATCGCGCCGATCAGCACGATGCCATGGATGAAATTGGAGCCCGACATCAGCGGGGTGTGCAGGATCACCGGCACCCGCGAAATGATCACGTGGCCGGCGATGGCCGCCAGCATGAAGATATACAGCGCTACGAACCCGTCACTCACTGGCAACGCTCCCGCTCTGTCTTCGTCGCCCCATCATAACCATGCGCTGAACCCGGCGCCCAGTCGCTGTCAACCGCGACCGCACTCACGCGTTGTCGATGGTGACCCCGAGCGAGGAACCGTACCCTGTGCTGGTGAGCAGCCCTGTCCCCCCGAGCGCCGAGACCGATGCCCTGCCGGCGTCGCTGGAGGCGTTCCTGGCCAGCATCGGCCCGCGTGCGTTCCGTTTCGCCGAGGCCGGCCTGCGCCAGCGCGAAGATGCGATGGATGCCGTGCAGGACGCGCTGCTGCGCATGCTGGACTATGCCGACAAGCCGGCCGCCGAATGGGCGCCGCTGTTCTGGAGCATCCTGCGCCGGCGCGTGATCGACCTGCAGCGCCGGCGGCGTTTCCGCCTGCCGTTCTGGCGCGACAACCAGGATGCGGATGGCGGCGAGATCGACTGGGCCGACCCCGGTCCGGATCCGGCGCAGGCGCTCGAACAGCGCCAGCAGTACCAGCAGCTGGTACACGCGCTGCGCAGCCTGCCTGCGCGCCAGCGCGAGGCCTTCACCCTGCGCGTGCTGCAGGACCTGGACGGCGCCACCACCGCCCGCGCCATGGGCTGCAGCGAAGGCGCGGTAAAAACCCATCTGGCACGCGCCCGGCAGGCGCTGCAGGACTACCTGGAGACCCACCCGTGAACCGCTCCCTGCCCACCGATGACACCCTGCGCAGCCTGCACGCGCAGTCGCTGCAGGCCCTGTCGCCGGCGACGCTGGCACGGCTGCGCCAGGCCCGCCACGGCGCCACGGCGGCCCATCGCGGGCGCTGGCGCTGGTGGCTGGCCAGCACCTGTTCGCTGGTGGTGGCACTGGGTATCGGCCTGCAGTTCAGCGGCCACGGCCCCCTGCCCGGCCCGGCGCCGGCGCCGGTTCTTGCCTCGGTGGAAGACAACAGCGCGCTGTACGACGAGAATCCCGATCTGTACCTGTGGCTGGGCGATACCGACCTGGCGATGGAGTGAACCATGTCCCGACTGCACATCCTGCCGCTGCTGCTGACCCTGTCGCTGCTGCCGGCCGCCCCGGCGCTGGCGCAGAGCGCCACGCCCACCCTCGCCACCCGGCCCGCGCCAGGCGCGCCGTTGCCTGCCTGGGAACAGCTGAGCGAAGCCCAGCGCGAATCGCTGCTCGCCCCCCTGCGCGACCGCTGGAACAGCGCCGATGGCGGCCAGCGCCAGCGCATGCTCGCGCACGGCCAGCGCTGGCAGTCGATGAGCCCGGAGGAACGTGACAAGGCCCGCCGTGGCCTGCGCCGCTTCGAGCATATGAGCCCTGAGCAGCGCGAACAGGCGCGCGCCCTGTTCGGGCAGATGCGGGAACTGCCTCCCGCGCAACGCGACGCCCTGCGTGAGCGTTGGTCGCAGATGACCCCGGAGCAGCGCAAGGAGTGGGTGCGCGACAACCCGCCGGCCTCGAAGCCGCGGTAATTGTTTTCTGGATGGGGTCAGATCCCTTTGCCTACGGCAAAGGGATCTGACCCCAGGCCGTTCAGGCCTGCCAGCGCGTCTTTGCCAGCAGTTCGTCGTCCCAGTCGAAACCGAGCTGGCCGTCGCGCACGAACAGCGCAACGAAGTTGAGCAGGTTGCGCGCGTACATCTCGCTGGCCTGGGTCGCGCCGCGGCTGGCCAGGCCCAACGGACCATCGACGATCACGCCGTGATGCTCGATGCACTGCCCCGGCCGGGTCAGCGCGCAGTTGCCGCCGCTCTCCGCGGCCAGGTCCACGATCACGCTGCCGGTGGCCATGCCTTCCACCATCGCGGCGGTCACGATGGTCGGTGCCGGGCGTCCCGGTACCGCTGCGGTGCAGATCACCACATCGACGCTGCGCAGGTGGTCGGCCAGCCGGCGCTGCTGCTCGGCGCGTTCCTCGTCGGTCAGCGCGCGCGCATAACCGCCCTCGCCGGCCGCGCTCACCCCGAGGTCGAGGAAGCGCGCACCCAGCGACTGGATCTGCTCACGGGTTTCCGGGCGCACATCGAATCCCTCCACCTGCGCGCCGAGCCGGCGCGCGGTGGCAATCGCCTGCAGGCCGGCCACGCCGGCACCGATCACCAGCACCTTGGCCGGTCGCACGGTGCCGGCCGCGGTGGTCAGCATCGGGAAGAAGCGCGGTGCGCGTTCGGCCGCAATCAACGCGGCCTTGTAACCGGCCATGCCGGCCTGCGAACTGAGCACGTCCATCGCCTGCGCGCGGGTGGTGCGCGGCAGCTGCTGCAGCGGGAAAAGGTGCAGGCGGTCATCCGCCGCCAACGCGGCAAGGGCCGGATCGCTGGACGGCGTCAGCAGGCCCACCACGCTGGCACCGGGCTTGAGCCGCTGCAGCACCGCAGCCGGCGGTGCCTGCACGCACAGCAGGATATCGATCTCGGCCCAGCGCCCCGCATCGAACGCACGCGCGCCTGCATCGTCGTAGGCGGCATCGGTGAAACCCGCCGCCAGGCCGGCACCGGCTTCATACCAGACGGTGATGCCGAGGGCACCGAGCTTGCGCGCGGTCTCCGGCGTCAGTGCCACACGCCGTTCGCCCGGCGCGGTCTCCTTGATCCCCAGCAACGCCACGGCCATGCAGGTCCCCGCTGATCGGTGAGTTTTCCCGATCCTAGCAGGCGCCACCCGCTCAGTGCAGGGTGGCGCTGCCCGGGTCGAGACGATCGATCACGCCCTGCATGGCACTGTCGAAGGCGCCGTCGTCGACATGGGCGCGCAACCGGCCCAGCCGCACCATGACCGCCAGTTCTTCCGGCGACGCCACGCAGAAGCGCACGCCACGGCGGTTCACGAACAGCAGGCGCGAGGAGATCGGGCTGACCCAGGACAGCTTGCCGGCCTGGACCTTGCCGTCCTTGTCGACGAAATCCAGCCAGTTGCCGATCTCCATGCGACGGAAGCGATCGGCGTCGGCGTTGTCGAAGTCGTCAGCGTCGATCTGGCCGCCCAGTTCCACCGCAGGCGACTCGGCCACCGGCGGCGCCGGCAACGCGACCTGTGGCAGCTCGGGCAGCGCGCGCTGCAGTTCCGGCCGCGATTCGGCAATTCCCTGCAGGGTGTCATGCAATGCGTCGATGGCGGCGCTGGCCGCGTCGCCGTGCACGCCGACACTGGCGAACACCTTGGACAGCACCGGCTGCCAGGCCTGCAGCCATGGCTTGCCGACGATCTGGCGGCGGGCCTCGGCCACTTCCTCCAGCAGGCCATCGCCCAGGCTCAGCGCCTCGGCCACCGATGCGCCCTCCTCGCCTTCGCGCAGCAGCGCCAGGGTCAGGTGGTGCTGCCATGGCTGGCGCAGGAATTCGGCGATGGCCGACGGCAGGGTGGCATCGCCGATACGGCGGTCCAGCTCGGCGCCGGCCCGGTTGCGGGCCATTTCCAGCTTTTCCTGGCCCCGCTGGGTCTCGGCGGCACGGCGCTCGGCGATTTCCACGCGGCGGCGATGCTGCACGAGGAACTCGCGGAATTCTTCTTCCAGGGTCAGGAAGATCGCCAGGTTCTCGTTGAACTCGGCCACCAGGCGCTCGATGATCTCCTCGACCTTGGCCATCAGCATGCGCTCGGCCTGGCTCTCTCCGGTGTTGCCTTCGCAGGCCTCGGCCAGCGAGTTGAGCAGCTTGCGGGCCGGGTGCGTCTTCTGCACGAACATGCGGCGGTCGAGCATGGCTACCTTGACGAAAGGCACCACCAGCCGGCCGATCAACTCGCGCGAGCGGCCTTCCAGCTCACGCTCGTCCAGCATCACGTCGAACAGCATGCCGACCAGGTCGATCGCATCCTCGTCCTGCGGGTCCAGCCGGGTCTGGCCCGGATCAACGCCGAGACGGGTGGCGCTGGACAGCACTTCGCTCTTCAGCCGCTGCGCCAGCGATTCGCCGTCTTCGCCGATCGCCGCACGCAGGGTCGCACTGGGCGTGGCCTGCAGCAGCGACAACACCGACATCATCTCGCGCTGGCTGAGCGGGCGCTGCTGGCCGATCGCCACCTGCGCGGCCGACGTTGCGTCCTCGCGCACATGGCGGGTCTGCTGCAGCAGTTCGTGCAGTGCTTCCAGCAGCATGCCCTGCTGCCCGGCGTAGGCCTCGCCGGCACCCGTGTCGTCACCCGGAAGCTGCTGCTGCATATGCCCGCGCCGCTCGGACCAGCGCGCGGCGAAGCGCTGCGCCCAGGCCGGAGCGGCCTGCTCTTCATCGCCGAATTCAGCGTCGAAACCGCCGCCCTGGCGCTGTTCCACCAGGTCGTCCAGGGCCGAGGCCATGCGCGGGTCGGGCGCGGCCGACAGCGGGCGCTGCGGTGCGCCCATCTGCGACATCACTCCGGCCGCGGCCAGGTGTTCATCCAGTTTCTCGTAGATGCGCCCGACCGGCGCGCGCAGGTCACGCTCGCACAGCTTGATCAGCACCAGGTGCACTTCCGGGGCCAGCTCGCAGCCGGCAAAGGCCTGGTGGATGGCCACGCCCAGGTGTTCGGGGCTGATCGGGTTGTGGTCGGCATCCAGCTCGGCGCCGCCGATCAGACGGCCGAGGCGGCGATCCAGCCGCGCCAGCACCGGCTTGAAGTCGCGCAGCAGCACCGTGGCGAAGTTGCGCACGGCCAGGCGCGATTCCAGCACGTGCTCCGCCAGCAGGCTCAGGCCATCCTCGGCCGGGCCGGACAGGGTCGTTTCGGCGGACAGCGGCTCGGCGCTGGCCAGCGCCTCCCAGGCCCGCTGCAGGTGACCGGCAAAGGCAGCGGCGATCTCCTCGCGGCGACGGCGCAGTTCACGCATCGCATCCAGGAACAGCAGCTGCGACGAGCCGGCATTGCCGGCCCGGTCGAACAGGGCATCGTCGAAGCGCGCCAGTGCGGCCCCGAAGGCCTGGCACAGCGCCGGCAGGACCATGTCACGGGCACGCTGGAGCTGGACCGGGTCACGCCCGGGCGATCCCATCGGTGTGGGCACGCTCATCATTCGGGAAGGCTCCCCACCTTCTCTGGTACGACAGACAGCATGGACATCGCGACGGCCGGTACACCCCATGTACCGGTACGTCGATGGTAGGCCGGCCAGCCCGTCACGGACAGTGAAACAGTCCTCACTTCAAACCTCATGACCGGCGGCCCGGCAAGATAGATATCGTAAGCCGTGCAAGGCCTGCGAGGCGAGGGGAAGCGGCCGTCCGTTCCCCGTCAGTGGCATGACGTTCATCACAGTTTGATATTCAGAGGCCGGACGCGGCACAAACGGCGTCTTTGACCCGCCCGACTATAATCAAACACCCGTGATGACCGGTTCAGACTCCATGCCCGACCCCGCCGCCCTGCTCGCCCTGGATGCCCGCCGCTCAGTGCCTTCGCGACAACTCGGCGAACCGGGACCGGACCCGGCCACCCTGCAGCGGATGCTGGCCTCGGCCGTACGCGTGCCGGACCACGGCAAGCGCGTGCCGTTCCGCTTCCTGAAGATCGCCGGCGATGCACGTCACACTCTGGGCGACTTCCTGGCCGAACGCAGCCGCCAGCGGGACCCGCACGCCGGCGAAGCGGTGTTCGAGAAAGACCGCCAGCGCTTCAGCCATGCACCGCTGGTGATCGTGGTGGTGGCCAGCCCACGCCCCGACCCGAAAGTGCCCGAGCAGGAACAGCTGATGACCGCCGGCTGCGTCTGCTTCGCCCTGCTGCAGGCCGCGCAGGCGCTGGGGTTCGGTGCGCAGTGGCTGACCGCCTGGATGGCGTTCGACCCGGTCGTGCAGGCCCACCTGGGCCTGGCCGAGGGCGAAGGCATCGCGGGCTTCATCCACATCGGCACGCCCAAGGCTGCCGTTCCCGAACGCGAGCGGCCGGATCCGGCCGCGCTGCTGCGCGACTGGATCCCACCGGCATGAGCCTGCCGGCAGCACCGCCCTCGCTGTACCTGGTCGACGCCAGCATCTACGTGTTCCGCGCCTGGCATTCGCTGCCGGACCAGTTCCAGGACGCGCAGGGCTGGCCGACCAACGCCGTGCACGGGTTCGCCCGCTTCCTGCTCGACCTGCTCGAGCGCGAGCGCCCGCAGCACATCGCCATCGCCTTCGACGAGGCGCTGGACAGTGGCTTCCGCCACCGCTTGTACCCGGACTACAAGGCCAACCGCGACCCGGCGCCGGAAGCCCTCAAGCGCCAGTTCGTGCATTGCAAGGCGCTGTGCGCCGCACTCGGCCTGGCCGTGCTGGCCCACCACGAGTACGAGGCCGACGACCTGATCGGCAGCGCCCTGCACGTGCATCGCGGCAGCCATCGCGGCGTGATCATTTCCGCCGACAAGGACCTGTCGCAGCTGCTGGTCGATCATGACGAGCAGTGGGACTACGCACGCAACCAGCGCTGGGACGTGGCCGGCGTGAAGGCGCGCCACGGCGTGCACGCGCACCAGATCGCCGATTACCTGGCACTGTGCGGCGATGCGGTGGACAACATTCCCGGTGTCAGTGGTGTCGGCAGCAAATCCGCCGCCGTGCTGCTGGCCCATTTCGGCAGCATGGATGCGCTGTACGAACGCCTGGACGAAGTACCGTTCCTGCGCCTGCGCGGCGCTGCGCAGATGGCGGTGCGCCTGCGCGAGCAGCGCGCGCACGCCCAGCTCTGGCGCCAGCTGACCACCATCGCGCTGGACGCGCCGCTGGAAGGCAGCCAACCCGGCCTGCTGCGCCAGGCGGCCGACCCGGAGCTGCTCGGTGGCCTGTGCCAGACCCTGCGCTTCGGCCCGATGACCCGCCGCCGCCTGTTCGATGCAGCCGGCGTGGCCGACCCTCTCCCCTCCCACAGCGAGCCCGCATGAGCCAGCGCAACACAGAAGCCCCGCGTGTCGTCTATGAAGGCAAGTACCAGCGCATGCTGGTGCGCGGCACCTGGGAATACAGCGAACGCACCCACGCCGGCGGCCTGGCGGCGATCATCATTGCCGTCACCCCCGAGGACAACGTGCTGTTCGTCGAGCAGTTCCGCGTGCCGCTGCAGGCACCCACCATCGAGATGCCGGCCGGCCTGGTCGGCGACATCGATGCCGGCGAGTCGATTGAAGTCTCGGCAGTGCGCGAGCTGGAGGAAGAAACCGGCTGGACCGCCGATCATGCCGAAGTGCTGATGATCGGCCCGACCTCGTCCGGCGCCAGCAACGAGAAGATCGCCTTCGTGCGCGCTACCGGCCTGCGCCGGATCGGTGCGGGCGGTGGCGACGACAGTGAAGACATCACCGTGCACGAGATCCCGCGTGCACAGGCAGCGGCATGGCTGGTGCAGAAGATGGGCGAAGGCTACGAGCTGGATGCGAAGCTGTGGGCCGGCCTGTGGATGATCGAGCACCATCTGGACGGGCGCCCGCGTGGCTGACGCCGACCTGCACGCACTGCCGCCGCTGCTCGGCGCCGGCGACCCGGCGGTGCACACGATCCACCGGCCGCTCGGCGCCTCGCCGTTCTTGCTGCTGGCCGACCATGCCGGCCAGCGGGTACCGCAGGCACTGGCCGCGCTTGGCCTGGCGCAGGCCGAGCTGGACCGCCATATCGGCTGGGACATCGGCATCGCCGGCACCACCCGCGCATTGGCCGAACGCCTGGATGCGTGGGCGATCGAACAGACCTATTCGCGCCTGCTGATCGACTGCAACCGCCCGCTGGCCTCGCCCACGCTGATTCCGGAAGTGAGCGACCACACCGTGGTACCGGGCAATGCCGGGCTGTCGGCGGTGCAGCGGCAGCAGCGCATCGAGGCGATCCACGCGCCCTACCACGCACGCATCGAGGCCGAGCTGGATGCCCGTCGCGATGCCGGCCGCCCCACCCTGCTGGTGATGATGCACAGTTTCACTCCGGCGATGAACGGCATGCAGCGGCCTTGGCATGCCGGCGTGCTGTACCACCAGGACACGCGGTTCGCGCAGGCACTGCTGCAGGCGCTGCGCGACGAAGGCGACCTGGTGGTGGGTGACAACGAACCGTATTCGGTCAGCAGCAGCAGCGACTACGCCGTTCCGGTGCATGGCGAAGGCCGTGGCCTGGTGCATGTGGAACTGGAAATCCGCCAGGACCTGATCGCCGATGCCGCCGGGCAGCAGGCCTGGGCGGAACGGCTGGCGCGGATCTTCAGCACGCTGCAGCCGCAGTTGCTGGCCCTGGCATGATCCCATCCACGCATGGCGTGGATCCAACCTGGATCGGTAGTGCCGGCCGCTGGCCGGCAACCCCAGGGCCGTTGGATCATTGCGGTTGCCGGCCGCTGGCCGGCATTACCGCAGGCGTGGCGCATCCATCCACGGGAACGGCTTGAAACCGCGCACCTGCAGCGTTGCGTCAATGGCGGCGAAGTCATCCTTGATCGCCTGCGCACGCTTGCGGTCCAGTGCTTCGCCCAGCATCAGCGGCAACCCACGACAGCGTGGCAGCGCTTCGCCCAGCGGAATCTCCAGCAGATGCGCCACGCGCTGGGCCACTGCCTTGACCTGCGCCTCCGGACACGCGATCAGCACCAGATCGAAGGACGCGAAGATACCCGCGCCCACATCGGCGTCGCGCGCGGCCGCCCACGCGTCCTCGCCCGCTTCGCCCAACGCCTCGTCGATGCCATCGACCTGCTGGAAGGCATCGTACTCGGCGTAGTACGCCAGCGCCCGGGCGTAGTCGGCCAGTGTCGACAGCGGCTGTTGCCGCTTCTGCACGTCGAGCACGTCGGCAAAGGTCGCCGGTTCAAGACAACTGGACAGGCCGAGTGCGCGTGCCTCGGCAGGGACATCACCGTCGTCGTCGAACGCGGCATCTTCGTCGGCCGGCAACCAGAACCGCGCCTGCAGCAGATCGCCCTCGGTGGCGTGCACCCAAGCAAAGCAGGCATGCACGGCATCGTCGTCGTTGCAGGCCGCAAAGGCGTGCAGGGTCTGTTGCAGGTCCAGCAGCGCGATCATGCGTCGTTGCCCAGGCAGGGGGGTGCCGCCGAGTCTACCGGTGCCGGGCGCAGGCCCAGCGCGATCACCACGCCGAACAGCGCGAACAGCGCGGCGCCGTACTCGGCGCGCACCAGCCCGGCAAGCGCGCTCGGCGATCCGGCGCCCCCCGCATCGGCATTGGCCACCATCACCAGTACCGCCAGGCCCAATGCTCCGCCGATCTGCTGCGCGGTCGCGGCCATGCCCGAGGCCACGCCCTGCTGTGCGGAGGGCACGCCCTGCCCGGCCACGATCCACATCGAGGTCCAGGTCATCCCCTGCCCCACGCTCAGCACCACCACGCCGGGCAGCAGTGGCCAGAAACTGGCGCCGTGCGGCAGCGTCGCCGCCACCCAGCCGATGCCGAGCGCGCCGGCCAGCTGTCCGGCCACCAGCACCCTGCGCGCGCTCGAGCGCTGCAGCATCCACTCGGCCAGCTGGATGCCGACCGTGCACACCGCGGTGGCCGGCAGGAACGCCACGCCGGCCTGCAGCGGGCTCCAGCCGTAGCCCTCCTGGAAGTACAGCGCCATGAAGTAGTACTGCACGCCGTAGCTGCTCATGAAGGCGAAGGTCAGGCCGAGCGCGGCGCGCAGGCCTGGCAGCCGCAGCAGCGCGAACTGCATCAGCGGGTCGCGGCTGCGCCGTTCGATCTGCACGAACGCCACCAGCAGCAGCACCGACAGCAGCAGGCAGCCCAGTGTGGCCGGTGCGCTCCAGCCCCACTCCGGGCCCTGCACCAGGGTGGTCACCAGCAGGCTGCCGCCGAGGGTAACGGTGATGCAGCCAGCCAGATCGAACGGGCGGCCCTGCGCACGCGGTCCATCGGCCGGCAGCCACGCCCCGGCCGCGACCGCACACGCGGCCGCCAGGGGCACGATCACCGCCAGCACCGCCGGCCAGCCGAAGGCCTGGGTCAGCACACCGCCGAGCAGTGTGCCCAGCGCCAGGCCGACCGCGCTGGCCATGCTCCAGATCGCCAGCGCGCGGTTGCGCGCCGGGCCTTCCGCGTACAGCGTGTTGATCAGCGCCAGCGTGGCCGGAAACAGCAATGCCGCACCGACGCCCTGGGCCGCGCGCGCAAGGATCAGAAGGGTAGCGTTCGGCGCCAGCGCGCCGAGCAGCGAGGCCAGGGCGAACAGCAGCATGCCCAGCCGGTAGAAGCGGCGGCGGCCGATCAGGTCGGCCGCGCGTCCACCCAGCAGCAGACTGCCGCCAAAGGCCACGGTGTAGGCACTGACCACCCACTGCAGCTGCTGCGCGTTGATCTGCAGCGCGCGGCCCATGTCGTGCAGGGCGACGAAGATGATGGTGGCGTCCAGGGCGATGATCAGCTGGGCAGTGGCCAGCAGGGTCAGCGCCCAGCGCGGGTACTTGAGGGGAGGCATCGGCGGTCTGGAGCGATGGGGGAGCGCAGTCTCATTGATGCCGGCCAATCAATAAACCCCTTGTGGGCCATATCTGTCATGATTTTCGGCATGAATCCAGCCTCGATGGACCTCAATGCGGTGCGCATGCTGGTGCAGGTCGCCGAAGCACGCAGCTTCACCGTCGCCGCCGGCCAGCTCGGCCTGAGCCAGTCCGGCCTGTCGCGCGCGATCGGCCGGCTGGAGGCCACGCTGGGGGTGAAGCTGCTGCAGCGGAACACCCGCAACGTGGCACTGACGCCGGATGGCCGCCAGTTCGTCGAACAGGTATCCCCCCTGCTGGCCGGCCTGGACGATGCCGAGCGGCAACTGGCGGATCGTCCCTGCACGCCCTCGGGCACGTTGAAGATCAGCGCACCGTCGATGTTCGGGCGCAAGGTGCTGGTGCCACTGCTGGGGCCGTTGCTGCAGCAGCATCCGCAGCTGCAGGTGGAAGCCGTGCTGAGTGATCGCCTGGTCGATCTGGTCGAGGAAGGTTTCGATGCCGCGCTGCGTACCGGCGTCATCGCCGACCAGCGCATCGTCGCGCGACCGCTGCGGCCGCTGCGCTGGGTGACCGTGGCCAGTCCCGGCTACCTGGCCCGCTGCGGTGCGCCCGACGATGTGGCGGGCTTGCAGGGCCACGCCTGCCTGGCCGTGCGCAACCTGCGCAGTGGGCGGCTGGTGGACTGGCAGTTCCTGCAGGACGGCCACCTGCGTGAGATCACGCCGCCGGCGCGGATGGTGTTCGACAGCGGCGATCCGCTGGTGGAAGCGGCGATTGCCGGCATCGGCATCGTGCAGGTGATGGATTTCGCGGTGGCCGATGCGCTGGCCGATGGGCGCCTGCTGCGCGTGCTGCAGCCGTATGAAGGCCGCAGCCGCGAACTGTCGTTGATCTACCCGCCTTCACGGCAATGCTCGCCGAAACTGCAGGTGCTGGCCGACGCGTTGATGGCCGGGGCCTGGTAGCGCCAGCGCGTCCCTACCGTGGATCCACGCCACGCGTGGATGCGGGATTTCGGCACTACAGGCCCGAGGTCGGAGCCCTTCCCGACGGGAAGGGATCCGACCCTTCAGCATCAGGCAAACCCATCGGTGGCGCGCACCAGCGCGTCCACGTTCTCCGCTTCGAAGGCCGAGTGGCCCGAGGCCGGGGTGATTTCCAGTTTCGCCTTCGGCCACACCTTGGTCAGGTCCCAGGCATTGGCCAGCGGGCAGACCACGTCGTAGCGGCCGTGCACGATCACGCCCGGGATATCGGCGATGCGGTGCGCGTCGCGCAGCAGCTGGTCTTCCACCTCGAAGAAGCCACCGTTGACGAAGTAGTGGTTCTCGATGCGGGCAAAGGCCAGCGCGAAGTGCGGGTCTTCATGGCTGTTGATGAAGTCGTCGTCCACGTGCAGGAAGCTGGTCGCGCCTTCCCACACCGCCCACGCCTTGGCGGCTTCCAGGCGGGTGGTTTCGTCGTCGCTGGTCAGGCGGCGGTGGAAGGCCGAGATCAGGTCATGGCGTTCCACTGCCGGGATCGGCTTCAGGTAGTGCTCCCACGCATCCGGGAACAGGCGGTTGGCACCCTCCTGGTAGAACCATTCCAGCTCCCAGCGGCGCAGCATGAAGATGCCGCGCAGGACCAGCTCGGTGACGCGCTGCGGGTGGGTTTCGGCATAGGCCAGCGCCAGGGTCGAGCCCCAGCTGCCGCCGAACACCTGCCAGCGGTCAACCTGCAGGTGCTCGCGCAGCGCCTCGATGTCGGCGACGAGGTCCCAGGTGGTGTTGTCGACCAGGTCCGCATGCGGGGTGGAACGACCCGCACCACGCTGGTCGAACAGGATGATGCGGTACTTGGACGGGTCGTGGAACTGGCGCATCTTGTCGCTGCAGCCGCCACCCGGGCCACCGTGCAGCATCACCACCGGCTTGCCGTCCGGATTGCCGCACTGTTCGAAGTACAGCGTGTGGCGGTCGTCGACCTTCAGGGTGCCGACGTCGTAAGGGGTGATGGCGGGGTACAGCGTACGCATGCTTGCAGCTCCAGGGTGATGCCCTGCCGGGGCAGGAGAACCTCCATTCTAGGCCGGACGCCGGCCCAGGGTGATCCGGTCACGCTGCTCCAGATCCTGCGCGGTCTGCACCTCGGCGAACGCCGCCGCCTCGAACAGCGCGCGGATCGCCGCGCCCTGGTCCCAACCGTGCTCGATCAGCAACCAGCCACCGGGCAGCAGATGGGCCTGGCCACCGGCCACGATGCGCCGGATGTCGTCCAGGCCATCCGCCCCGGAGGCCAGCGCGGTGGCCGGCTCGAAGCGCAGGTCGCCCTGTTCCAGGTGCGGGTCGTCGCTGGCGATGTAGGGCGGGTTGCTGGCGATCAGGTGGAAGCGCGCGCCCTGCAGCGGCGCATACCAGTCGTGCCCGCCCTCGACGAAGCGCACGTTGCGCAGTTCATGCCTGGCGGCATTGCGCGCGGCCACGGCCAGCGCAGCCGGGCTGGCATCGGTGGCCAGCACCTGTGCCTGCGGCCGTTCGCTGGCCAGTGCCAACGCGATCGCACCGCTGCCGGTACCGAGGTCGGCCAGTTGCAGCGGGCGGTCGTGGGGCAGGCGCTCCAGTGCCAGTTCGACCAGCAGCTCGGTTTCCGGGCGCGGAATCAGGGTAGCCGGGTCAACCTCCAGATCCAGCGTCCAGAAACCGCGGCGACCGGTCAGGTAGGCCACCGGCTCACCGGCCAGGCGACGCGCCAGCAACGCCTCGAAGGCCGCCTGGTCGGCGCTGGCCAGCGGATCGGTGGCATGCGCGAACAACCAGCTGCGCGGGCACTCCAGCACATGCAGCAACAACAGTTCCGCCTCGTGGCGCGCCTCGATGCCGCCCAGGCGGGTACTGGCCTCGGCCACGACCTGGCGCAGGGTGAGTTCTGATTTGAAGGACATGCCGCAATTGTAGAGCCGAGCCCAGGTTCGGCTGCTTTTTGAACAGCCGGGCATGGGCTCGGCGCTGCAGATCCTGCGCAGCGCGTCGCTCGACGCCAGGAAGCGCTGGAATCCGTTCAGGTTCTACCGGAGGAGATAAGGATCAGCTATCGGCGCCATTCAGCCGCATCGCCGGATTTTCCTTGTCACACAAGCAGTTGCAGGATGAGGGAGGCGAGATTCAGTGCCTGCTCATCGTCAATTGATAGACTGCGCCTATCAAATAGATGCAATCAATGGATTGTTCTTATCGCGATCAAATCGGTAATCTAATTCCCGTCGATTCACCCACTCCCCTTCACCAGAGGAAAAATGATGTCCCTCATCAACACCCAGATCCAGCCGTTCGAAGCCAACGCTTACCACAATGGCGAGTTCATCAAGGTTTCCGACAACAGCCTGAAGGGCCAGTGGTCCGTCCTGATCTTCATGCCGGCGGCCTTCACCTTCAACTGCCCGACCGAGATCGAAGACGCGGCTGATCACTACGCCGAGTTCAAGAAGGCCGGCGCCGAGGTCTACATCGTCACCACCGACACCCACTTCTCGCACAAGGTGTGGCACGAAACCTCGCCGGCCGTCGGCAAGGCCCAGTTCCCGCTGGTCGGCGACCCGACCCACCAGCTGACCAACGCCTTCGGCGTGCACATTCCGGAAGAAGGCCTGGCCCTGCGCGGCACCTTCATCATCAACCCGGAAGGCGTGATCAAGACCCTGGAGATCCACTCCAACGAGATCGCCCGTGACGTCTCCGAGACCCTGCGCAAGCTGAAGGCTGCCCAGTTCACCGCCGCCAACCCGAACCAGGTGTGCCCGGCCAAGTGGAAGGAAGGCGAGAAGACCCTGACCCCGTCGCTGGACCTGGTCGGCAAGATCTGACGCTGCACCGGCCTGCCGTGGCCCCACGCCACGGCGCGCCCATCCCCATGCCGGCCCCACGCCGGCGTGGGGGTGAACCCAAGCCAGTCGCGCCAGCACGCCATCGCTCGCCAGCCGCCTGCCCCCCCGGACACGCGCAACGCTGTCTTGGGTTCACCCCTACCCCCCGCTGGTCCGCTACCTTCTATAGCGGTGCCACGCCCCCTGTTTGCCTGAAGCCAGGAGATGACCCGATGTTGGACGCCAACCTGCAGTCGCAGCTGAAGACCTATCTGGAGCGCGTGACCCGCCCGATCCAGATCACCGCGCACGCCGACGACGGCGCCAAGTCGCAGGAAATGCTGGAACTGCTGCAGACCCTGGAAAGCCTGTCGGACAAGATCTCGCTGCAGGTCCTGCGCGATGGCCAGGGCCGCGTGCCGTCCTTCGACCTGGGCAGCCCGGGCCAGGACATCCACCTGACCTTCGCCGGGCTGCCGATGGGCCACGAGTTCACCTCGCTGGTGCTGGCGCTGCTGCAGGTCGGCGGCCACCCGTCCAAGGCCACTGCCGAACTGATCGAGCAGGTGCAGAACCTGGAGGGCGAATACAGGTTCGAGACCTACTTCTCGCTGTCCTGCCAGAACTGCCCGGACGTGGTGCAGGCGCTGAACCTCGCTGCGGTGCTCAACCCGCGCATCCAGCACGTGGCCATCGACGGCGCGCTGTTCCAGGACGAAGTGGAGAAGCGCGAGATCATGTCGGTGCCGACCGTGTACCTCAACGGTGAAGTGTTCGACCAGGGCCGCATGACCCTCGAGCAGATCGTCGCCAAGCTGGATACCAATGCCGGCAAGCGCGATGCCGAGAAGATCGCCGCCAAGGAGGCCTTCGACGTGCTGGTGGTCGGCGGTGGTCCGGCCGGCGCCGCCGCGGCGATCTATGCCGCGCGCAAGGGCATCCGCACCGGCATTGCCGCCGAGCGCTTCGGTGGCCAGGTGCTGGACACCATGGCGATCGAGAACTTCATCTCGGTGAAGGAAACCGAAGGCCCGAAGCTGGCCACCGCGCTGGAGCAGCACGTGCGCGAGTACGAGGTGGACATCATGAACCTGCAGCGTGCCAGCGCACTGCTGCCGGCCGGTGAAGACGGCCTGGTGCAGGTGCAGTTGGAGAACGGCGCGGTGCTGAAGTCGCGTTCGGTGATCCTGTCCACCGGTGCGCGCTGGCGCCAGATGAACGTGCCCGGCGAGGACCAGTACCGCAACAAGGGCGTGGCCTACTGCCCGCACTGCGATGGCCCGCTGTTCAAGGGCAAGCGCGTGGCGGTGATCGGTGGCGGCAACTCCGGCGTGGAAGCGGCCATCGATCTGGCCGGCATCGTGTCGCATGTGACCCTGCTGGAGTTCGATTCCAGCCTGCGCGCCGACGAAGTGCTGCAGAAAAAACTGCGCAGTCTGGCCAACGTGACCGTGCTGACCAGCGCGCAGACCACCGAAGTGCTGGGCGACGGCAGCCGGGTCACCGGCCTGGTCTACAAGGACCGCGTCGGCGGAGATGCCCACCGTGTCGAGCTTGAAGGCATCTTCGTGCAGATCGGCCTGCTGCCCAACACCGAGTGGCTGAAGGATGTGGTGTCGCTTTCGCCACGTGGCGAGGTCGTGATCGACGATCGTGGCCAGACCAACCTGCCGGGCGTGTTCGCGGCTGGCGATTGCACGACGGTGCCCTACAAGCAGATCATCATTGCCATGGGCGCTGGCTCGACCGCCGCACTGAGCGCGTTCGACCACCTGATCCGCTCGTCGGTCAGCAACAGCAGCGGTGCCGTTGCTGAAGCCGCCTGATCCACCGTTCCCAGGTCACCGGGAACATTGTCTGCCTGTCGGGTAACCAAGCCGTCAGCCGGTCCGTTACCCCTGGGGTGTAAGGATGAACCTACGTGATCTGAAGTACCTGGTAGCCCTGGCCGAACATAAGCATTTCGGCCGGGCTGCCGCTGCCTGCTTCGTCAGCCAGCCCACGCTGTCGACGCAGATCCGCAAGCTTGAAGAAGAACTGGGCCTGCCACTGGTGGAACGCGCGCCGCGCAAGGTGATGCTGACCCCGGCCGGCCAGGAAGCGGCCACGCGGGCACGGGTGATCGTGTCCGAAGTGGAACAACTGAAGGAAGCGGCGCGACGCAGCCGCGACCCGGAAGCCGGCACGGTGCGCCTGGGCATCTTCCCGACCCTGGGGCCCTACCTGCTGCCGCATGTCATTCCGCGCATCCGCGATCGCTTCCCGGATCTGGAACTGCTGCTGATCGAGGAAAAGAGCGACGTGCTGCTGGAACGCCTGCGCGAAGGCAAGCTCGATGCCGCGCTGCTGGCCCTGCCGGTGATCGACGACCAGCTGCATGCCGAGTTCCTGTTCGAGGAGCCGTTCCTGCTCGCCGTTTCCGGGCGCCACCCGCTGGCCCGTCGCGAGCACCTGGACGTGCAGGAGCTGGCCACGCAGAAGCTGCTGCTGCTGGAAGACGGCCACTGCCTGCGCGACCAGGCGCTGGAGGTCTGCCGCCTGTTCGGCGCCAACGAGAAGTCCGAGTTCCGCGCCACCAGCCTGGAGACGCTGCGGCAGATGGTCGCCGCCGACGTCGGCATCACCTTGCTGCCGAGCCTGTCGGTACAGCCACCGGTACCGCGTTCGAGCAACATCCGCCTGCTCGATTTCACCGGCGAAGGCCGTCCCAGCCGTCGCATCGCCATGATCTGGCGGCGCAGCTCGGCCATGAACGACTTCCTGATGGAGCTGGCCGACCAGTTCAAGCGCCTGCCACAGGCGCTGTTCACCCTCGATGCGCTCAATGCCGGCGGCGATGCCGGCTCCCTGCCCGGCCCCGTGCTGAACGGCTGAGCCCCCGCGGCACCGGCCCGGAATCGGCGGGAGTCGATTCCGGTCGCATTTGTCCCCACAATACAGACAGGCGGCGCCAGCTGGCGCCGCCTTTTGCATGGCTTTCAACCAAGGAGCTTCACCATGAACACCGCCAGCGGCCTGCCGCCGTCGATCACCGTTTCTTCCTTCGACATGGACCGCCTGGATGCCATGCTCGAGTCCCCTGCGCTGAGCCAGACGCCTGCCGCGCTCGCGCTTGCTGAAGAACTCAACCGGGCCACCGTACTGGCACCGGACCAGATTCCCGAAGGCATCGTCATGATGCATTCGCGCGTGGAGTGCGAAGATGAAGTGTCGGGCGAAAAGCATGTCCTGACCCTGGTCTTCCCCCGCGAAGCCAATGTCGATGAAGGCAAGGTTTCCGTGCTGGCCCCGGTCGGCAGTGCCCTGCTCGGCCTGGCGATCGGCCAGAGCATCGACTGGAACGCGCCCGGCGGCCGCAAGCTGCGCCTGCGCGTGACCGCGGTCCACAACGACCGCCCCTGATTACCGCTGCGCACCGCGCGCGATTCGATCCCCCTGCACCAGGAGCCGTAATGAGTACCCCGTCCAAACTGTCCCAGCTGCGCGAACTGTCCGTGGTCGTTGCCGACACCGGCGACTACGAGGCGATCAAGCGCCTGCAGCCGGTGGACTGCACCACCAACCCGACCCTGGTGAAGAAGGCGCTGGACCTGCCGGTCTACGCCGAACTGATCGAACGCGAACTGGCCTGGGGCCGCCAGCAGGGCGGCGACCGCGAAACCGTGGTGCACGCCGTGGCGGACCGCCTGACCATCGGCGTTGGCGCGCTGCTGAGCACGCTGGTCCCCGGCCGCGTGTCCACCGAAGTGGATGCCGACCAGGCTCACGACACCGCTGCCACCGTGGCCAAGGCCCGCCAGTTCATCCAGATGTACGCCGATGCCGGCGTACCGCGCGAGAAGATCCTGATCAAGATCGCTGCGACCTGGGAAGGCGTGGAAGCCGCGCGCATCCTGCAGGCCGAAGGCATCGACTGCAACCTGACCCTGATCTTCAACCCGACCCAGGCGCTGGCCTGCAGCGAAGCCGGCGCGTTCCTGATCTCGCCGTTCGTCGGCCGCATCCTGGACTGGTACGTGGCCAACGGCCAAACCCCGGCCAACATCGACGAAGACCCGGGCGTGAAGTTCGTGCGCGGCGTGTATGCCGAATTCAAGCGCCGTGGCTCGCCGACGGTGGTGATGGGGGCGTCGTTCCGCTCCACCGCGCAGATCGAAGCGCTGGCCGGTTGCGACCGCCTGACGATCTCGCCGGACCTGCTGGAGAAGCTGGACGCCGACCACGGCGAGCTGCCGCGCAAGCTGGTGGCCGGTGCAGCCGACGGCGCCGCGGTGACGCCGATCGATGCGGCGAAGTTCGCAGCCGACCTGGCCGCGGATCCGATGGCAACCGAGAAGCTGGCGACCGGTATCGATGCGTTTGCCAAGGATCTGCAGGCGCTGCGCGAGCGCATTCGCTCGGAACTGTGATTCCGGCCAACGGCTGAGCCCCTCGTGACGGGGGGCTGGGTCGCGAAATGCATGAAGCAACAGCCGCGCTGGGTCGGGCGGGTTGGGTTCGCGGGAGACGCCGTGAATCCGTCCCTGGAGGCTTGGCCGCCGCATCCATGCGGCGGACACTCCCGCGAACCCAACCCGCCCCGCCCTCTGACAGTTTCCTGTGGCCGCCCGCCACGGAAGGAAGAAGGAAGTGCAGAGCGGGTCGCGCGCTTCGCTTGCTCGGAGCGGAGCATGGCTCCGCTCTACAGAAAGCACTGCAGGATCAAACAAAAAGGACGCGGCGAAAGCCGCGTCCTTTTTCCTTTCCATCAGTTCGTCAGTAACCCAATGCTCTTTCCCACCGTCACCGGGAAACTGTCAGGGGTGGGGCGGTGTGGGCTGGCAGGACCGTTGGCGCCATGGGCCAGTCGCATGCGACTGGCGGGTTGGGCAGGACGCCCAACCCCGGTCTTGCCGTGTGCGCAGGACAGCGCACGCGAGCAAGGCGCCATCGAGCCCCCATGGGCGAGGGCGCTTTGCTTGCGAAGCACTGCTTCGCAAGCGCCCGAACGCACAGCCGCCAGCGGCTGGGCCGGACCCCGGAGGGGGGTTTACGGCGTGTCCTGCCAACCCACACCGCCCCACCCAACCCGCAGAAACCCAGAGCCGCTTTGGCTGTTGACGTTGATTTTGACGTTGCCCGCCGCAGGCGGACCACCGCGCGTCAGCGCGGCGCCTCCACATCCAGGCCGATCGGGCAGCTCACGCCGGTGCCGCCGATGCCGCAGTAGCCGTTCGGGTTCTTCGCCAGGTACTGCTGGTGGTAATCCTCGGCGTAGTAGTACTCCGGTGCCGGGTACACGATCTCGGTGGTGATCGGGCCGTAACCGGCCGCATCCAGCTGCGCCTGGTAGGCCTCGCGGCTGGTCAGCGCAGCTTCGTACTGGGTCGGGTCGGTGGCATGGATCGCCGAACGGTACTGGGTGCCGGTGTCGTTGCCCTGGCGCATGCCCTGGGTCGGGTCGTGGCTTTCCCAGAACAGCTGCAGCAACCGTTCCAGGCTCACCAGCGCCGGGTCGAACACCACCTGCACCACTTCGGTGTGCCCGGTCAGGCCCGAGCAGACCTCTTCATAGGTCGGGTTCGGGGTGAGGCCACCGGCATAGCCGACCGAGGTGCTGTACACCCCCGGCTCGGTCCAGAACTTGCGCTCGGCGCCCCAGAAGCAGCCCAGCGCAAAGCGGATCTGCTGCAGGCCGGCGAAGCGGTCCTTCAGTGGATGGCTGTTCACGAAGTGCTGGTTGCTGTGCAGCGGCAACGGCTGCTCGCGTCCCGGCAGCGCCTCTTCCGGGCGCGGCAGGCGCTGCTTGAAGGCCCCGATGCCGAGGATGCCCTGGCCAATTCCCAACATGATGCGCTCCTACGCCGGCTGTCCGGCCCAATCGTCTGCATCGGAAATGGGGTCGCCCGGCGCCGCGCCCAAGTCCAGCGCGGCAACGATGTCCTCGGCCTGCGGGCGTGCCGCATCCGGGATGCCGACCCGCAACACGCCGAACAGGGGCAGCTCGCCCATGCCGCCCAGCAGCTGCTCGCCGAACACGAAGGCCGGGATGCCGGCGTCTTCCAGCGCGTGCTTGACCAGGTGGGCGTCGAACAGGTTGTCGGCCTTGTAGACGATATGCATGGCGCATCTCCTCGGGGCAGGCTTCCAGCATACGCCCGGGCGCTGAATGCCGCCGGTGACGGCCCATGACCGTTGCGCCGGCCAGCGGCCGGTGCTACCGGGAGAGGGGCACCGCCGGGCAGCCCTGCCCGGTACGCGCTAGACTGTTGATCTTTCTGCCTCTCTTTCGCCGCCTCATGTCCGAGCACACCCCCGCCAGCCCCGAGACCCCCGCCGACAGCCACGAGAAGCGCGATTTCATCCGCCAGATCGTGCGCGAGGACCTGGCCAGCGGAAAGCACCAGGCGATCAAGACCCGTTTCCCGCCGGAACCGAACGGCTACCTGCACATCGGCCACGCCAAGTCGATCTGCCTGAACTTCGGCATCGCCGGCGAGTTCAGCGGCGTCTGCAACCTGCGCTTCGACGACACCAACCCGGCCAAGGAAGATCCGGAATACGTGGCCGCGATCCAGGATGACGTGCGCTGGCTGGGCTTCAGCTGGAACGAACTGCGGCATGCCTCGGACTACTTCCAGACCTATTACCTGGCGGCCGAGAAGCTGATCGAGCAGGGCAAGGCCTATGTCTGCGACCTGTCGGCCGAGGAAGTGCGCGCCTACCGCGGCACCCTGACCGAGCCGGGCCGCCCGTCGCCGTGGCGCGACCGCAGCGTCGAGGAAAACCTCGACCTGTTCCGCCGCATGCGCGCCGGCGAATTCCCGGATGGCGCACGCACCCTGCGCGCGCGCATCGACATGGCCAGCGGCAACATCAACCTGCGCGATCCGGCGCTGTACCGCATCAAGCACGTCGAGCACCAGAACACCGGCAACGCGTGGCCGATCTACCCGATGTACGACTTTGCCCACGCACTGGGCGATTCGATCGAGGGCATCACCCACTCGCTGTGCACGCTGGAATTCGAAGACCACCGCCCGCTGTATGACTGGTGCGTGGACAACGTCGATTTCGCCCATGACGACGCGCTGACCCAGCCGCTGGTCGATGCCGGCCTGCCGCGCGAAGCCGCCAAGCCGCGCCAGATCGAATTCTCGCGCCTGAACATCAACTACACGGTGATGAGCAAGCGCAAGCTGATGGCGCTGGTCACCGAGCAGCTGGTGGACGGCTGGGAAGACCCGCGCATGCCGACCCTGCAGGGCCTGCGCCGCCGCGGTTACACCCCGGCAGCGATGCGCCTATTCGCCGAGCGCGTGGGCATCAGCAAGCAGAATTCGCTGATCGACTTCAGCGTGCTGGAAGGCGCCCTGCGCGAAGACCTGAACAGCGCCGCCGCGCGCCGCATGGCCGTGGTCGACCCGCTCAAGCTGGTACTGAGCAACCTGCCGGAAGGCCATGAAGAGCAGCTGACCTTCAGCAACCACCCAAAGGACGAGAGCTTCGGCAGCCGCCAGGTCCCGTTCGCACGTGAAGTGTGGATCGACCGCGAGGACTTCGCCGAAGTGCCGCCGAAGGGCTGGAAGCGGCTGGTACCGGGCGGCGAAGTGCGCCTGCGCGGCGCCGGCATCATCCGCTGCGATGAAGTGATCAAGGATGCCGACGGCACCATCACCGAACTGCGCGGCTGGCTGGATCCGGAATCGCGTCCGGGCATGGAAGGCGCCAACCGCAAGGTCAAGGGCACCATCCACTGGGTCAGCGCCGTGCATGGCGTGCCGGCCGAGATCCGCCTGTACGACCGCCTGTTCTCGGTGCCCAACCCGGATGACGAGTCGGAAGGCAAGACCTACCGCGACTATCTCAACCCGGAATCGCGCCGCACCGTCACCGGCTATGTCGAACCGGCCGCGGCCAGCGCCGCGCCGGAGCAGTCGTTCCAGTTCGAACGTACCGGCTACTTCGTCGCCGACCGCCGCGACCACACCGAGGCCAAGCCGGTGTTCAACCGCAGCGTGACCCTGCGCGACACCTGGTCGGCCTGAGGACCTGCGCGGGCGCCGGGACGGCGCCCGCACGCCCGCCACGATGACCACCGCCCTGTCCGCCCTGCTCTGGTTCCTGTCACAGCATCCGCTGCTGACGTTCTTTTCGGCGATGGTGCTGGCCGGGCTGGTCTCGTGGTGGCGACGCTTCCCGGGCTACGCGATCGTGGTGTTCCCGCTGGCGATGCTCAACATCTTCCTCGGTCACTTCCTCAACGCCGCCTTCCTCAACGTAGTGGGAGAGCGCGGCGAAGCGGTGATCGTGAAGTCGGAGCAGACCAGCTCGACGATGAACGAGCAGTACATCTGGCGCTATGAAGCGGTGCTGCGCACGGCCGAGGGCCGCGATGTGGAGGTGGTGTTCCATACCAACACCGCCTCGCTGTGGCCGCTGGAGAACGCGATCCGCATTCCGGCGCAGGACCAGCCGTTCGTGGTGAAGTACACGCCGGGCTTCCCGCGAAACTTCGTCATCCTCACCAACGAATCACCGCACGGTATCGCCGAGGCCCGTGCCAACGCGCGCGAGCGCGTGGAGGTCGCGGCGCGCAAGCTGCATTTCAGCCCCGGCAACGCCGCTTTCCGCGCGGACTATCGCCGCGAGCTGGAAACCTGGCTGCGCGACCAGGGCGACGACCCTCAGCAGCAGTCCGACGCGCAGCGCTATCGCGCTGAACTCGACGCCCTCGATCACTAGGTCCAGGCCCTGCCTGGAGGTTCCACCCCATCCCCCACAGGCCTGACATGACCACCCCCTCCACTGCCCTCCTCCCACTGCTGCAGCAGGCGCTGCAGGACGGCGGCATCGCCTGCCGGACCGACGACGGCGCGCTGCTGCTGGACAGCGGGCTGCGCCTGACCCCGCACGCGATGGCCGCGCAGGCGCGCGACAACGGCGGCTGGCAGACCTCGACCGTCATCGAGACCCAGCACCCCGTGCTGTTCGCCGATGGCCTGTTCGAGTACCAGCACGCCAACGGTGCCGACGAGCGGGCCTCGCTGCTGTCCGGCTTCCAGGCATGGGTGCGGGTGGACCTGGCGACCCTGCAGACCGCGATCGGCGCCGAGGACGCACAGGGCCTGCCGATGATGGGCCTGGCCTATCCAGCCGGCGACGACGGCGAGGAACACCAGCGCACCGTCGTGCTGGGGCCGCTGGCCCACTACCGCGCACGCGAGGTGGATGCCTCCACCTGCAGCGAAGACGACCACGGTTCCTGCCCGTGCTGCCTGTTCACGCGCAGCATGGATGCCTTCGACGAGCTGCTGAAGGCGCGCCAGTTCCTGGCCATCCGCCTGTTCGCCTCGCGCGATGCCGATGGCCTGTGCGAGGCCGATTGCCGGGTCAACGGCCATGACTTTGCCGCCGCCCTGCCCCTGCTGCGCGCCTATGCCGCCAGCTGGCCACAGGCCGGGCTGGAATTCCGCAAGCAGTACGTGGTGATCCGCACCGGTTCGCCGGCCTGACCCGCGCCCACACCCGATACAGGCCGGTGCGGCTACACTGCGCGCCGGTTTCCCAAGCAACCGCACCTTCTTCCATTCCCTACGAGGCACCCCCGCGATGCTGTACGCGCAAGTCCACCTGACCCTTCCCGCCTGGATCCACGACCAGATCGACCTGGATCGTCGATATCCGGGCGATGAGGCCAAGGTCGCGCTGGCGATCGAACTGTCGCGGCTGAACGTCGAGCACGCCAGCGGCGGCCCGTTCGGCGCGGTGGTGTTCGGCCCGGATGACAAGGTCATCGCCGCGGGCGTGAACCGGGTGATGCCGCACGCGACCTCGCTGGCGCACGCCGAGAACATGGCCTACATGCTGGCCCAGCAGCGCCTGCAGACCCCGCGCCTGAACGCGGTGCTGTCGCCGGTTACCCTGGCCACCAGCTCGCAGCCCTGCTGCCAGTGCTACGGCGCCACCGTGTGGGCCGGCATCGACCGCCTGCTGATCGGCGCCAATTCGGCCGACGTCGAGGAACTGACCCCGTTCGATGAAGGCCCGCTGCCGGCCGACTGGGTTGGCGAACTCAACAAGCGCGGCATCGAAGTGGTGCAGGGCCTGAACCGCGACGCCGCACGCAGCGTGCTGCGTGCCTATGGGGAAGGCGATGGCGCCCGTTACTGAGGCCGGCATCGGCCTGCTGTGCCTGTGCCGGCAGGGCTTCGAGCCCGAGCTGGCCGGTGAGCTGCAGTTCCGCGCCGGTGAAGCCGGGTTCGCCGGCTATGCGCGCACCCAGCGCAATGACGGCTACGTGCTGTTCATGTGCGACGAGGCGGCCGCATTGGCACCTCGCCTGCGCTGGCGCGAGTTGATCTTCGCGCGCCAGAAGCTGGTGGTGCTGGCCGAACTGCCGCAGCTCGACCCGAGCGATCGCATCACCCCGATGCTGGAGGTGCTGGCCGATGCGCCGCGCTTCGGCGACCTGTGGGTAGAACACCCTGATTCCGACGCCGGCAAGCCGCTGTCCGGGCTGGCCCGGGCTTTCGGCAATGCGCTGCGCCCGGCGCTGCGCAAGGCCGGCAAGCTCAGCGACAAGCCGAACAACCGCCTGCCGCGCCTGCATGTGGTGTTCGTCGACGGTACCCATGCCTTCGTCTGCGTGGCAGATCCGGCCGACAGCGCACCATGGGCGCTGGGCATTCCGCGCCTGAAACTGCTGCCGGAAGCGCCCTCGCGCTCGGCGCTGAAGCTGGACGAAGCCCTGCTGACCCTGCTGACCCCGGAAGAACGCGAGGCGCTGGCCAAGCCCGGCATGCGCGCGGCCGACCTCGGCGCCGCACCGGGTGGCTGGACCTGGGTGCTGACCCGCCAGCACATGCACGTACTGAGCATCGACAACGGCCCGCTGCGCCAGCACGTGCTGGACACCGGCCTGGTCGAGCACCTGCGCGCGGACGGATTCCACTGGCACCCGGAACAGCCGCTGGACTGGATGGTCTGCGACATGGTCGAGCAGCCGCGCCGCGTGGCCGAGCGCATGGCCACCTGGTTCCGCGAAGGCTGGTGCAGGCATGCCATCTTCAATCTGAAACTGCCGATGAAGAAGCGCTGGGACGAAACGCGCCTGTGCCTGGACCTGTTCCAGGACCAGGCCGGCAAGCCACTGGTGGTCCGCGCCAAGCAGCTCTATCACGATCGTGAAGAGATCACCGTACTGGCCTCGCCGCTGCGCTGATCCGTCATCGGCGGCACAGGTTGCCGGGAGTACGCTGCCGGTATCCCCTGGCAAGGAGCCTGTGATGAGCATTGCGCGTTGCACTGTCCTGTTGGCCGCACTGCTGGCCACGGCCCCCGTCGTGGCCCAGCATGCACCGTCCACGCCGGCGCAGAGCCGGCCGCTGGGCCCGACCGGCGGCGCGATCCGCCAGCAGCCGCTGGGCGCTGGCCAGGTCACCGGCAGTGTCGAGATTGCACAGCCGGCCGGCGAGGCGCAGGTGACGGTGCGTTCGCTGGAACCGAGCAGCGTGATCGGCCAGTACCGCTTCCGCTTCAGCGACCTTGACGTCAACGGCGACGGTTTCATCAGCCGCCAGGAAGCGCAGGCCAACCCCGCGCTGGCGGATGAATTCAACTCACTGGACCGCAGGCACCGCGGCAAGCTCGACCGCGCCGACCTGGCCGGCTGGCTGACCGACTGAAAAAGGGGACGGAGGGGATTAAGTCGTTTGTGCCACAAACGACTTAATCCCCTCCGTCCCCTTTTTGTTCTAGACGCCGGCGGCGCGTTTCCAGAACGCCTGCACCAGCGGCGGCCATTTGCCGACGCAGCCCAGCGCGCGGCCGCGGGCCAGGGTCAGGTGCATTTCGTCGTTGGAGAACAGGCGGTTGATCGCATCAAAGCTGTAGGCAGCGATGTGGTTGTCGCTGCGTCGCTCACGCGCCCAGCGCTGCAGGCGCTGCGGTGACAGCCGCGGCTGGCCGCGGCGCTCCGCGGACGGTGCCAGCCACTGCTGCAGGGCCGCGACATCACGCAGCCCCAGGTTCACGCCCTGCCCGGCCAGCGGGTGCACCACGTGCGCGGCATCGCCCAGCGCCAGCACGCGGCCGGCCACGTAGTGACGGGCCAACTGCCGGCGCAGCGGGAACGCGGCTCGCGGCGATGCCAGCCGCAACTCACCCAGGCGCGCAGCAAAGGCACGGGTCAGTTCCCGGTTGAAGGTGTCTTCATCGAGTGCCAGTACGCGCGCGGCTTCATCTTCGGGCAAGGTCCAGACGATCGAGCTGCGACGCTCGGCAACCGGCAGCAGTGCCAGCGGCCCGGTCGGCAGGAAGCGCTGCCAGGCGGTGGCCTGGTTCGGCAGTTCACTGTCCACGTAGGCCACCACGCCGCGCTGGTGGTAGTCATGCCGTTCGACCTCGATCCCGGCCAGCTGGCGCAGGGTCGATTCGGCACCATCGGCCGCCACTGCCAACGCCGCTTCCAGGCGACGGCCGTCGTCCAGGCGCAGGCGCACGCCTTCTTCGTCCTGCTCCAGCGCCTCCACCCGTGCCGGGCAGTGCAGCTGCACCCCAGCCGCCGGCAGCGCGGCCCACAGGCGATCCTGCAACAGGCCGTTCTCGACGATGTAACCCAGTTCGCGGCGGCCGAACCGATCGGCGTCGAACAGCAGATCCTCACCCCCGGCCGCATCCCATACCTGCATGCGCCGGTAGGGCCAGGCGCGGGCCTGCGCGATCGCCGACCACACACCGAGGCGGTGCAACAGCTGGACGTTGTCAGCGGCGAATGCGAACACGCGCAGGTCCGGCTGCGTGGCCTGCCACGGCGACGGTTCGCGGCCTTCCACCAGCGCAACCGAGAGCCCGGCCTCGGCCAGTGCCAGCGCTGCGGCCGCCCCCACCACGCCACCGCCGACGATGGCCACATCCAGGCGCGCGCGCCGGCTCATGCGGCTTCTCCGCGGCACAGGCGTGGCACTTCGCCACGGAATCCCATGGCCCCGCCGACCAGCATCGACTGCACCGACGCACGCTGCGCGGCGACCAGGCCGAGGCTGCGCAACGGCCGCAGCAGCGGTGCCGGGTTGCTGGTCAGGCGGGCCAGGCCACCGGAGAACGCCACCGTCTGCCGGCGGTCTTCCTCGCGGCGGGCCACATAGGCCTGCAGCAGCGCATCGCTGCCGGCATCATCGTGCGCATCCTCCAGCAGTTCGGCCAGGGTCAGCGCATCGCGCAGGCCCAGGTTGAACCCCTGCGCGCCCAGCGGGTGGATGGTCTGCGCGGCATTGCCAAGCAGCACCGTGCGTTCAGCGGCCAGCGCGCGGGCCAGCACCTGGATCAGCGGGTAGGCACTGCGCGGGCCGGATTCAAGCAGGCGGCCGGCACGCCAGCCGATCGCCGCCTGCAGGCGCTGCAGCCACGCGGCATCGTCCAGCGCCATCACCGCATCGGCCTGATCGCGTGCCACGCCATGCACGCAGCCGAAGTGGCGGTCGCCGCGCGGCAGCAGCGCGGTCGGGCCGGTATCGGTGAAGCGTTCCCAGGCCGTGCCGTCGGGCGCGCGCTGGCTGCGCACGCGGGCCACGAACAGGGTCTGCTGGAAATCATGGCGATCGACCTCGATGCCCAGCGCGTCGCGCACGCCGCTGCCGGTGCCATCGGCACCGACCACCAGCCGGGCCAGCAGCACGCGTTCGCCGGCCTCGTCGGCCACCCGCACCTGGCGGTAGCCATCGACCACCGGGCCCAGCCCGAGGAATCGCATCGGCCGGTATCGGCGCAGCCGCGGCAGCTCCTGCAGGCGTGCTTCCAGCGCCTGGCCGAAATCACGCGCGACCACCACCTGGCCGAACCACGGCCGATCGTAATCGGCTGCGTGCAGCTGCACGCGGCCGAAATCGCCAGCGCGGCTGACATGGATGTGACGGATCGGACCGGGTGCCATCGCCAGCTTCTGCATCACCCCCAGCGCGGTGAGCGCGTTGACGGTGGCCGCAGCAAAACTGAGGTTGCGCTGGTCGAACACCGCCGGCAGCTCGCCGGCCGGGCTGGCCTCGAGCAGGCCCACGTCGCGACCCAGGCGGTCCAGGGCAATGGCCAGGCTGGCGCCGACCAGGCCGCCACCGACGATCAGCACGTCATGTCGTTCACTCATGCGTTCATGATACGCGCTCGCCCCGACTGTACGCCGAACGGGACAGCGCCTGCGCCAACCTGCGCGGCGGGCTAGAATGAAACCTGAATCCGCCCCGGGCCCGCCACCATGTCCGACACCGCCAACCGCGCCTTCGTCCTGTCCGTACTCGTACTGCTGCTGGCGGCGACCCGGGTCAACCACTTCGCGGCGATCCCCGATGCCTCCTGGGCCGTGTTCTTCATCGGCGGTTTCTACCTGGCGCGCTGGACACGCTGGGCGTTCCCGCTGCTGATGGTGTTCGCGGTGCTGGTCGACTGGATCGTGATCCGCAGCAGCGGCCTGGACTTCTGGCAGCACTACTGCGTGTCGCCGGGCTACTGGCTGCTGCTGCCAGCGTATTTCTCGCTGTGGGCCGGCGGCATGCTGCTGGGCCGCAACTACCAGAGCGCGCGCTGGCCGGTGCTGGCCAAGGGCGCCTTGCTGCTGGTGGCCTCGGTGGCGGTCTGCCACCTGCTGGCGCAGGGTGGCTTCTACTGGAGCAGCCGCAACGTGGCCGAACCGACCGTGGCCGGCTGGGCACAGAACTACGCGCAGTGGTTCGGGCCGTACCTGCGCACCACCGCGATCTACGTGGCGCTGGCCGCTGCCCTGCAACTGGCCGTGGAGCAGGTACTGAAGCTCCAGCAGGCCCGCCGCGACATCCGTCACTGAGCCGCACCATGGGTCATCGCCTCTCGCGCATCTACACCCGCACCGGCGACGACGGCAGTACCGGCCTCGGCGATGGCCAGCGCGTAGCCAAGGATGACGCCCGCGTGGCCTCCTACGGCACCGTTGACGAGGCCAATGCCGCACTCGGCCTGCTGCTGGCGACCGCTCTGCCCGAAGACGTGCGCGCACTGGTCGTGCACCTGCAGCACCAGCTGTTCGACCTGGGCGCCGAGTTGTGCATTCCCGGCCACGCGGCCATCCATGCCGCCGATGTTTCGGCGCTGGAGCAGCAGCTGGACCACTACAACGCCGGCCTGCCGATGCTGAAGGAGTTCATCCTGCCGGCGGGGGGAGAGGCCGCCGCGCGCTGCCATCTGGCACGCACCATCGTCCGCCGTGCCGAGCGCGAAACGGTCACCCTGGCCCGCCGCGAACCGGTACGCAGCGAGGCGCTGCAGTACCTCAACCGGCTGTCGGACCTGCTGTTCGTGCTGGCCCGGGTGCTGGCCCGTGCCGATGGCCAGGGCGAGGCGCTGTGGCAACCACAGCAGCGCCAGCGCTGAGTCGGCACGATGCTGGTCTATACCCACCCGTCCTGCCTGCTGCATGACCCCGGCCCCGGGCATCCCGAATGCCCGCAGCGCCTGCAGCGCGTGCTTGATGCCCTGCACGCGGCCTTTCCCGGCCAGCTTGAATGGCGCGAAGCCCCGCCCGCCAAGTTCGGCGAGCTGACCCGAGTGCATGACAGCGCCCTGCTCGACTTCGTGCTGCAGCCGCAGACAGCCCCCTTGCGCCAGCTGGACATGGACACCTGGACCTCGCCGGGCTCGGCCAGCGCCGCCGTGCATGCCGCCGGCGCCGGCGTGGCCGCGGTCGATGCGGTGATGCTGGGCGACGACCCGCTGGCCTTCTGCGCGGTGCGGCCACCGGGCCACCACGCCACCAGCAGCACCGCGATGGGCTTCTGCCTGCTCAACAACATCGCCATCGCCGCCGCCTACGCCCGTGACCGCCACGGCCTGGAGCGGATCGCCGTGGTCGACTTCGACGTGCACCACGGCAACGGCACCCAGGACATCTTCCAGCACGATGCCCGGGTCTCGTACTACAGCACCCACCAGGCCGGGTTGTTCCCCAACTCCGGCCTGCGCCGCGACCGCGGTGCCGGCAACCTGATGAACATCCTGCTGCCCCCGGGCAGCGGCGGCTTCCGCTTCCGCAATGTCTGGGCCGACGAGATGCTGCCGGCGATCGACGACTTCCGCCCGCAGCTGCTGCTGATCTCGGCCGGCTTCGACGCCCACCTGCGCGATCCGCAAGCCGACCTGATGCTGGAGACCGACGATTTCGCCTGGATCACCCGTGAACTGCATGCGCTGGCGCGTCGCCATGCGGCCGGCCGGGTGGTGTCGATGCTGGAGGGCGGCTACGACCTGCAGGCCCTCGCAGAGTGCAGCGTGGCGCACGTCCAGGCCCTGATGTCAGCGGCCTCCGGTGCCACCGCCGGATGAACCCGAACCGGCAGTCTCCGGCGCCCTTCATTGCCCCTATGCAAGGGATGGGGCAAGCTACCGTCCGTTTTCGCCCGAATCCGAACCGCGTGCGCCGAGCCCTCCGCCTGCTTCCCCTGCCTCTGAGCATCGCCATCAGCCTGCCGGCGATGGCCGATGAAAAGCCGCTCAACTGGGGCCTGTGCCCGGCCACCGACGTCATTCCCGCGTTCACCGACGCGCCGACCCCGATCCCCGGCCAGGACAAGGCCAGCGCCGCCGCCGCGCGCGAGAAACAGCCGACCGACATCGAGGGTGACCAGCTGCTGGGCACCACCACCGTGCCGCAGTACGAGGGCAACGTGGCGCTGCGCCGGGGCGACCAGTTCGTCGGTACCGACAAGCTCAGCTTCGATACCGAGACCGGCAACTACATCGCCGACGGCAATGTCCGCTACCAGGACGGGTCGATCCGGATGATCGCCAAGCGCGCCGAGGGCAACCAGGAAAGCGACACCCACAAGATCTCCGACATCAAGTACCAGCTGGTGTCGCGCCGCGGCAACGGCGATGCCGAGTCGGTCGACCTGCAGGGCGCGGTCGGCCAGATGCATCGCTCCACCTACACCACCTGCGACCCGTCGCAGCCGGTGTGGAAGCTGTCGGCGCCGCAGATTGAAGTGGACAACGACGAAGGCTTCGGCACCGCCCGCAACGCCGTGCTGCGCATCGGCAAGGTGCCGGTGCTGTGGGCGCCGTACTTCAAGTTCCCGATCGATGACCGCCGCAAGACCGGCCTGCTGTTCCCGCAGCTGGGCATGTCCGGCCGCAACGGCGTCGACTACGCGCAGCCGATCTACTTCAACCTGGCGCCGAACTACGACGACACGCTGACCCCGCGCTACATGAGCCGGCGCGGCCTGCTGCTCGACAACGAGTTCCGCTACCTCTACAACGGCGGCCGCGGCGAGGTATTGACCTCGTTCATGCCCAACGACCGCCTGCGCGACCGCGACCGCGGCCGGGTGATGTTCACCGGCTACCACAACGTGGACAGCCACTGGCAGGCGCGCGCCAACCTGGCCTGGGTCAGCGACGAGCGCTATGTCGAGGACTTCGCCAACCGCCTGGTCGGGGTGACCGCCTCCAACCTGCAGAGCACGGTTGGCCTGTACGGCACCGGCAAGAACTGGACGGCCGGCATCATGGCCGACCGCTTCCAGCTGACCGATTACACCCTCAACGAGAGCGCGCTGCCCTACAACCGCCAGCCGCGCCTGTACTTCAACTGGGACAAGCCGGTCCTGCCGTGGCTGGAAACCGGCGTCTACGCCGAAGCCGTGCGCTTCACCCACGACGACATCAACTTCAAGTACGACGCCAGCGCCGGCCCGGACCTGCAGTACACCCGCACCGGCCAGGTCCAGCGCATGTATGGCGGTTCGCGGCTGGACCTGAAGCCGTACGTGTCATTCCCGCTCAGCGGCGCGGCCTGGTACATCACCCCGACCCTGGCCTACCGCTACACCGGCTACCAGCTGGACCGCGGGCTGGCCGACCAGGTGCGCGCCAGCGTGCTGAGTTCGCAGGGTATCAACCCGGCCACCGCGACCCCGGAACAGCTGCGCGGCAACACCTCGCCCAGCCGCAGCCTGCCGATCGGCAGCATCGACGCCGGCCTGTTCTTCGACCGCGAGACCAGCATCCGCGGCAAGTCGTTCCTGCAGACGCTGGAACCGCGCCTGTTCTACCTGCGTACGCCGTACCGCAACCAGGACGACCTGCCGATCTTCGATACCCGTGACTTCACCTTCAGCTGGGGCCAGCTGTTCCGCGATTCGCGCTATACCGGCGCCGACCGCCAGAACGATGCCAACCAGCTGACCCTGGCACTGGGTACCCGCTTCATCGACCAGACCACCGGCAAGGAACGGTTCTCGGCCGCGATCGGCCAGATCCAGTACTTCGACGAGTCGCGGGTGACCGTGGCCCCGGGCGGTGCGCCGGTGGAGAAGGGCAAGTCGGCCTGGATCGCCGACGGCAACTACATGATCAACGACCGCTGGACCCTGGGCGCCACCTACCAGTGGGACCCGAAGTACAAGCGCGAGGATCTGGCCAGCGTCCGTGCCCGCTACCTGATGCCCAACGATGGCGTGGTCAACCTGAGCTACCGCTACCGCATCAATGCCGGTGCCGCGGCGGGCGCCAACAAGCATGACCGGACCCTGCTGGAGCAGGCCGACCTGTCGTTCCTGTACCCGCTGAATGCGCGCTGGAGCCTGGTGGGCCGGTATTACTACTCGCTGCAGGACAAGGAACCGCTGGAAATCATCGCCGGCGTGCAGTGGGACAGCTGCTGCCTGGCCGTGCGTGCGGTCGCCCGCCGCTACGTCCGCAACCGCGAAGGCGAGATGAACAATGCCATCCAGGTGGAGTTCGTTCTCAAGGGCCTGAGCTCCATCGGCCAGGACACGGACCGCACCCTGCGCCGTGCTATCCTCGGCTACAACCGCGACGACCTCTATCTCGTGCCGCCCAGCAACACCGGGGCGACCCGGGATGACTACGATCCGAATCTGATCCCATGACCAAGCGCTTCCCCGTTCTACTCGCCTCGCTGCTGGCGGTGTCCAGCGTGTCCGCCCCCCTGCAGGTGCTTGCCCAGGAGGCGCGACCGCTCGACCGCATCGCCGCCGTCGTCGATGAGGACGTGATCCTGCAGAGCGAGCTCCAGCGTGCGATCGCCAACATCAAGGCGCAGTACGCCGGCCGCGAAAACCAGTTGCCGCCGGAAGACGTGCTCAGCCGCCAGGTGCTCGAGCGCCTGGTGCTGGTCAAGCTGCAGGTGGCGCGTGCCCAGGGCAGCGGCATCCGTGTCGGCGACCAGGAGCTGAACCAGGCGATGAACACCATCGCCCAGCAGAATGGTTCGACCCTGGATGCGCTGCGCCAGCGCCTGGCCCATGACGGCATCGATTTCAACGATTTCCGCGCCTCGGTGCGGGACGAGATCACCGTGCAGCGCCTGCGCCAGAGCTTCGCGCAGAGCCGCATCAGCGTCAGCGAGGGCGAAGTCGACGCCGCGCTGAAGCAGCAGGCCACGGCCGGCAACCAGTACCACCTGGCGCACATCCTGATCGCCCTGCCCGACGGCGCCAACGCCGACCAGATCGCCACCGGCCAGAAGAAGGCCGACGGCGTGAAGGCCCTGCTGGACAAGGGCGAGCTGGACTTCAATGCGGCCGCGGTCCGCTATTCGGACAGCCCCAACGCGCTGGAAGGCGGCGACCTGGGCTGGCGCAGCCTGGATGAAATCCCGCAGGCCTTCGCGCAGATGATGGAAAAGATGAAGGCCGGTGAAGTGGTCGGCCCGATCCGCGGCCCCAGCGGCTTCCAGCTGCTGAAGCTGGTGGAAGTGCGCGATGCCAGCGCCGCCACCGGTGGCAGCACCGTCACCGAGTACCATGGCCGCCACATCCTGGTGCGCGTGGATGACCACCAGACCGACGCGGCCGCCAAGGCCAAGATCGATACCCTGCGTGCCCGCATTGCCGGTGGCGCGGACTTCGAGACCGTGGCCAAGGAGTCCTCCGAGGACAACAACAGCAAGGGCCAGGGCGGCGATCTGGGCTGGTTCCCGGCCGACGCGTTCGGTCCGGCGTTCGGCCAACAGGTGTCCGGCATCCAGGATGGCGGCGTCAGCCAGCCGTTCCGTACCGATGCCGGCTGGCACATCGTGCAGCGCGTGGCCACCCGCCAGACCGACGTGACCAACGACAACCAGCGTGCGCAGATCCGCGAGACCATCGGTCGCCGCAAGCTGGAAGACGAGTACAACCGCTTCCTGCAGGAGCTGCGTGGCGAAGCCTACGTCAGCTTCCGCAGCGGTGACCGCGCGGAAAACACCGCCACCCCGCCGCAGTCCTGACCGATGCGCCCCGAGCTCGCTCTGGTACCGGGCGAGCCCGCCGGGATCGGCCCGGAACTGTGTGTCCGCCTTGTCCAGCAGCCGCGCGAAGATTGCCGGCTGCTGGCCTTCGCCGACCCGGACACCCTGCGCGCGGCCGCCGCCGCGCTGAACCTGCCCCTGCAACTGCTGCCCGAGGACGCCGAAGCCCGCGTCCCCGGTGATCTGCGCCTGCGCGCCGTCGGCAACGCCACCGCCAGCCGGTTCGGCCAGGCCAACCCGGCCAATGCCGGCGCGGTCATCGGCGCCCTGCTCGGCGCCGGCCAGGCCTGCCTGTCGGGCGAGCTGCAGGGAGTGGTCACGGGCCCGGTGCACAAGGCCGTCATCAATGAGGGCGGCATCGCCTACAGCGGCACCACCGAACTGCTGGCCGACCAGGCCGGGGTCAAGGTGGTGATGATGCTGGCCAACCACATCGTGCGCGTGGCGCTGGCCACCACCCACCTGCCGCTGCGCGAGGTGGCCGACGCCATCACCGCCCCCGGCCTGGAACACACCCTGCGCACCGTGCATGCCGCGCTGCGGCGCGAGTTCGGCCTGCCTGCACCGCGCATCGCCGTGCTCGGCCTGAACCCGCACGCGGGTGAAGACGGCCATCTTGGCCGCGAGGAACTGGACCTGGTCATTCCGCTGCTGCAGCGCCTGCGCGCCGAGGGCATGGACCTGGCCGGGCCACTGCCGGCCGACACCGCGTTTCTGCCCGCCAAGCTGGCCGGTTTCGACACCGTGCTGGCGATGTACCACGATCAGGGCCTGCCGGTACTGAAGTATTCGGGCTTCGAGCAGGCGGTGAACCTGACCCTGGGCCTGCCCTACCCACGGGTGGCGGTGGACCATGGCACCGCGCTGGACCTGGCCGGCCGCGGCATCGCCGATCCCTCGAGTCTGCAGGCGGCAACGACGCTGTGTGCGCAGCTGGCGCGGCAACGTACACTGAGCGCATGAATTCCCCGCATTCCCCCTCCGGCCCGGTGTTCACCGCCCCGGCCAAGAAGCAGCTTGGCCAGCATTTCCTGGCCGACCGCCACTACATCGACAAGATCGTGATGGCGGTCAACCCGAAAGATGGCGATCGCCTTGTCGAGATCGGCCCGGGCCAGGGCGCGATCACCCTGCCCCTGCTGCGCGTGCATCCCAAGCTGACGGTGATCGAGTTCGACCGCGACCTGATCGCGCCGTTGACCGCTGCCGCCGAACCGCTGGGTGAGCTGACCATCGTGCACCGCGACGTGCTGCGCGTGGACTTCACCGCGCTGGCCGACGGCCAGCCGATCCGCCTGGTCGGCAACCTGCCCTACAACATTTCCTCGCCGATCCTGTTCCATGCGCTGGAACATGCCGCGGTGATCCGCGACATGCACTTCATGCTGCAGAAGGAAGTGGTCGACCGCATGGCCGCCGGCCCCGGCAGCAAGGTCTATGGCCGCCTCAGCGTGATGCTGCAGGCGTACTGCCAGGTAACCTCGCTGTTCGTGGTGCCGCCGGGTGCCTTCCGTCCGCCGCCGAAGGTCGATTCGGCCGTGGTGCGGCTGGTGCCGCGTGACCCGGCCACGATCAACATCAATGACCACAAGCGCTTCGCCGAAGTGGTCAAGGCCGCCTTCGGCCAGCGCCGCAAGACCCTGCGCAACGCCCTGAACAACGTGGTGTCCGCCGAGCAGTTCGTGGCCGCAGGCGTGCGTCCCGATGCCCGCGCCGAACAGTTGGACGTGGCCGAATTCATCGCTTTGGCCAATGCCTCCTGATTACACTGCCGGTATGGAAGACGCTGACGTTTATGCCATCTCCGTCGAAGTCGCGCCGCGCTTCCTCGACGATCAATCCACCCCGGAAGACGGCCGCTACGCGTTCGCCTATACGATCCGCATCCACAACCAGGGGCGCGTTGCCGCGCGCCTGGTGGCGCGCCATTGGCGCATCACCGATGCCAACGGCCGCGTCGAGCATGTCGACGGCGATGGCGTGATCGGCGAGCAGCCACGCCTGCGCCCCGGTGAAGACTTCCGTTACACGTCCGGTGTCATGCTGGGGACCGATCACGGGACCATGCAGGGGCACTACGACATGGTCGCCGACGATGGCACCGAATTCGCCGCGCCGGTCGCACCGTTCGTGCTGGCCGTCCCGCGTACCCTGCACTGACACGGAGGCCGAACGATGAGTGTGTGGGCGATCGGCGACCTGCAGGGCTGCTATGACGTAACCCAGCGACTGCTGGAGAAGATCCGTTTCGACCCGGCGCATGACACCCTGTGGTTCTGCGGCGACCTGGTCAACCGCGGCGGCCAGTCGCTGGAAACGCTGCGGCTGGTGCACTCGCTGCGCGAGCACAGCGTGGTGGTGCTGGGCAACCATGACCTGTCGCTGTTGGCTGTCGGTGCACGCACCGAAGAGGAACAGCGCAAGGTCAACCCGGACCTGCTGCGCATCGTGCAGGCCGAGGACCGCGACGAACTGCTGGAATGGCTGCGCCTGCAGAAGCTGGTGCACGTGGACCGCGAGCTGGGCTGGATGATGGTGCATGCCGGGCTGGCCCCGAAGTGGAGCACGCAGATGGCCGAAAAGCATGCCGCCGAAGTCGAGGCGCAGCTGCACGGCGCCGGCTACCGCAAGCTGTTCCGCAACATGTACGGCGACAAGCCGAGCTGGGCGCCGAACCTGTCCGGCTACGACCGCTCGCGCGCGATCATCAACGTGCTCACGCGCATGCGCTACTGCACCCCGCGTGGGCGCATCGGCATCGAGGACAAGGGCACTCCTGGCACCCAGGAACAGGGGCTGTACCCCTGGTTCGAAGTGCCGGGCCGGGTCGAGCGCGACCTGAAGGTGGTCTGCGGCCACTGGTCGGCGCTGGGCCTGACCATCACCCAGGGCGTGCATGCCATCGACACCGGCGCGGTGTGGGGCGGCAAGCTGACCGCGATCCAGCTCGATACCGATGAACTGCGCGTGGTGCAGGTACCCGGCCGCGATGTGCCGGCGCCGGTTCCCCACGCTCGACCGCCGGCACGGCCGGCACACGAGCGCCCGGCCGCAGCGGCGCAGGGCAGGGAACAGGGCGCCGGCAACCCGCCCGCTGCCGCCCCCGGCAACCGTGGCCCTCGCCGCCGCCGCCGCCGCGGCGGTGGTGGTGGTGGTGGCGCTGCGGGCCCGGGCAACAACGGCGCACCACCGCAGGCATGACACGACAGGGCTGGGCACCATGGACGGTGCTGCTGCTGGCGCTGGCCCTGGCCAGCGGCTGCCAGCCCGCCTCGCCGCCGGCTCCCACGGCGGCAGACAACGCTGGACACACGCCGGCGCCTGCACAGGCCCCCTCGCCGCCGCTGGTCGCGGCAGCACGCGCACAGATCGGCGTCACCACCCGCTACGACCCTGCCTACCAGGTACTGGCCTATCCCGGCGGCGACGTGCCGCTGGACCGTGGCGTCTGCACCGATGTGGTGGTGCGTGCGCTGCGCAGCCAGGGCCTGGATCTGCAGGCACGGGTGCATGAAGACATGCGGGGTGACTTCGGCGCCTATCCGGCGATCTGGGGCCTGTCACGGCCGGATCGCAACATCGACCATCGCCGGGTACCGAACCTGATGCGCTGGTTCGAGCGGCACGGCTGGCAGCAGCCGGTCACGGCTTCCGCTGCCGACTACGCGGCGGGTGACATCGTTGCCTGGAAGCTCAACGGCAACGGCCTGCTGCATGTCGGCATCGTCTCCGACCGCCGCCTTGCCGATGGCACGCCGCTGGTGCTGCACAACATCGCGCGCGGTACCCGCGAAGAGAACCTGCTGTTCCGGCATCGCATCATCGGCCATTACCGGATGCCGTAGGCCATTCGCATCCTGTAGCGCCGAGCCCTGCTCGGCTGCGGGGCCGTTTCCGCGAAAGGCGGTCAGCGGCGCACGTAGTGCACGAAGCGGAACGCGTAGGCGTGGCGCGCATCGGCCGGATGCGGCTCGCTGCCCACCTCCCGCCAGACCTGCGCATCCACCTCGGGGAAATGGGTGTCGGCAGGCACTTCGGCGTCGACCCAGGTCAGGTACAGGTCGCTGGCCTGGTCCAGCAGCTGGCGGAAGATTTCGCCGCCGCCGATGATGCACAGCTCGCTGGCACCCTCGTCTTCGGCCACCGCCTTCGCCTCGTCCAGCGACGCCACCGCGTGCATGCCCTCGAACGGTACCTGGCCGCTGCGGGTCAGCACCAGGTTGGTTCGCCCCGGCAGCACACGGCCGATCGACTCGGCGGTCTTGCGCCCCATCAGGATCGGCTTGCCCAGGGTGAGCGCCTTGAAGTGCTTGAAATCATCCGGCAGGTGCCAGGGCATGGCATTGCCCTGGCCGATGCCACGGTTGCGATCCAGCGCCACGATCATCGACAGCTTCATTGCGCTCACACCGCCACCGGCGCCTTGATGGCCGGGTGCGGGTCGTAGCCGTCGATGCGGATGTCATCGAACTGGAAGCCGAACAGATCGGTCACCGCCGGGTTCAGCCACAGCGTCGGCAGCGCGCGCGGTTCACGCGACAGCTGCTCGCGCGCCTGCTCGAAGTGGTTCGAATACAGGTGCGCGTCGCCCAGCGTATGCACGAAGTCGCCCACGCCCAGCCCGGTGGCCTGAGCCACCATGTGGGTGAGCAGCGCGTAGCTGGCGATGTTGAACGGCACGCCGAGGAAGATGTCGCCGCTGCGCTGGTACAGCTGGCAGCTGAGCTTGCCGTCCACCACGTAGAACTGGAACAGGTTGTGGCACGGCATCAGCGCCATCTGCGAAAGCTCGCCCACATTCCAGGCGCTGACCACCAGCCGGCGCGAATCCGGGTTGCGCTTGATCTCATCGACCAGCCACTGCATCTGGTCGATCTCGCCGCCGTCGGCGGTCGCCCAGCTGCGCCACTGCTTGCCGTATACCGGGCCGAGGTCGCCGTTGGCGTCGGCCCATTCGTCCCAGATGCGGACCTGGTTGTCCTTCAGGTAGCCGATGTTGGTGTCGCCCTTCAGGAACCACAGCAGCTCATGGATGATCGAGCGCAGGTGCAGCTTCTTGGTGGTGACCAGCGGGAACCCTTCGTTGAGGTCGAAGCGCATCTGCCAGCCGAACACGCTGCGGGTGCCGGTGCCGGTGCGGTCGCTCTTCTCGGCGCCGTGTTCCAGCACATGCGACAGCAGGTCCAGGTAGGCCTTCATGCCTTGCCCTCGGTGGCCACCGGCAGCTGCGGCTGCAGCACCGGCGCGCGGCGCGACATCACCAGCAGCACCAGGCCGAAGGCGATCAGCGGCAGGCTGAGGATCTGGCCACGGGTCAGCCAGTCGAAGGCGACGTAGACGCCGTTGTCGGGCATGCGCACGAACTCCACGGCGAAGCGGAACAGGCCGTACATCAGCGCGAACAGGCCGCCGACCAGGTAGCGATGGCGCGGCTTGGCCGACACCACCCACAGCACCACGAACATCACCAGGCCTTCCAGGAAGGCTTCATACAGCTGCGAAGGATGGCGGGCGAACGGATTCAGCGCACCGGTGGCGAACTGCGCCTGCAGGGTCGCGTGGTCCAGCTGGTTCAACGGAGCCGGCAGCCCGGACGGGAACACCACGCCCCAGGTGCCGTCGGTGTACTTGCCCCACAGCTCGGCACCGATGAAGTTGCCGATGCGGCCAAAGCCCAGGCCCAGCGGCACCAGCGGTGCCATGAAGTCCATGGTGTCGAAGAAGTGCAGCCTGTGCTTGCGCGACCACCACCAGCAGGCGCCGAGCACGCCGAGCAGGCCGCCGTGGAAGCTCATGCCGCCATCCCACACCTTGAACAGCAGCAGCGGGTTGTGCAGGAAATCGCCCAGCGCGTAGAACAGCATGTAGCCGATGCGCCCGCCCAGCACCACGCCGAGCATGGCGTAGAACAGCAGGTCGGAGAAGCCATTGGCATCGACCCCCGGAAGGCGCCCGTCGGCGATGCGCTTGCGGCCCAGCAGCCAGGCGGCGGTGAAACCGAGCAGGTACATGATGCCGTACCAATGCACCTTGATCGGCCCCAGCGAGAGGGCGATGGGGTCGATGTCGTGGAAATAGATCATGGAAGGTGCCTTGCGGTTGAACGCCTATTCTCGGGCCAGCGCCGCCCCGGCTCAACCGAGGATCTGCGGCGTGTTCGGCAGGCCGTCATGGTCTGACCGCGTCGAGGCCGGAAAGTGCCCTTCCACCAGGCTGGAGACCTCGTCGATCGCCCCCTGCAGCGCCCCCACCGGATCGGCGCCGCGCAACCCCTCGCGCAGATGGGTGCAGACCCGCTGCCACTGCGCCGGGGCCACCCGCCCGTGCAGGCCACGGTCGGCGACGATCTCGATCGCGTGGTCGGCCAGCAGCAGGTAGATCAGCACCCCGTTGTTATGGGCGGTATCCCAGGTGCGCAGGCGGGCGAAGGCATGCTCGGCAGCCTGGCGTGGCGTGACCCGGTGCCACAGCGCAGCCAGCGGCAGGTCGGCCTCCACCGCGAACATCACCTGCCCACCATGGCGCTGCTCACCGGCCGCAATGGCCTCGGTGATCGCCTGCAGGGTGGCCGGCGGGAACGCGCGCCGCACCGACGGGGAGAACACATGACGACACAGACGTTGGATCATCACCAGCCTCCCGAAGCGCCGCCGCCGCCGGAACGGCCGCCGCCACCGCCCCAACCGCCACCACCGAAGCCTCCCCCTCCGCCGAAACCGCCTCCGCCGCCCCAGCCGCCGCCACCGGCAAAGCGGCCCGGATGCCCGGACAGCATCGCCACGATCAGGCCGACGACGCCGGCCACCCCGGTGGCCAGCAGGGTCGAGGTGAACAGGAAGGCTGCCAGCGCCGCCCCGGCGCCGCCGAGCAGGCCGCGCAACGGGCGTGGCACGCGCGCGAACACGCCACGCAGGATGCTGCCGGCAAATACGCCGATGAACAGTGCCAGGAACCAGGTATCGCCGCCGCCCACCTGTTCGCGTCCCCGATGGGCGCTGACCGGCGCCGGCAACGCCTCACCGTCGATCAGCCTGACCAGCACGGCAGTGGCATCGGTGATGCCGCCGGCATAATCGCCACTGCGGAAACGCGGCACCAGGTATTCCTGGATGACGCGATTGGCGATGGCATCGGGAATCGCGCCTTCCAGGCCGTAGCCCGGCTCGATGCGCACGCGCCGGTCATCCTTGGCCACCACCAGCAGCACGCCGTCGTCCACGCCCTTGCGGCCGATCTGCCACTGGTCGAAGACACGCGTGGTGTACTGCGCGATGTCCTCCGGCTGGGTGCTGGGCACCACCAGCACCTGCAGCTGGCTACCCTTGCGCTGCTGCAGTTCAATCGCCTGCTGCAGCAGCGCCTGCTTCTGGCCGGCATCCAGCGTGCCGGTGGTATCGACCACCGGCGAATCCAGCGCCGGGATCGGCGCCAGTGGCTGCGCATGCGACGCCAGCGGCAGCCACAGCAGCAGGGCCAGCAGCGCGGAGGCCAGGCGCATGGGTCAGTGGCCCGGCTGCGGCGCCGGCGGCTGCGGAGCGTTGCCAAAATCGACCGCCGGCGCGCTGGAGATCTGCGCCTCGTTGTCCACCGTGAAGTTCGGCTTGGTCTTGTAGCCGAAGATCTTGGCGGTGATCACCTGCGGGAACGAGCGGATGTAGGTGTTGTAGTCCTGCACCTGCTGGATGTAGCGGCCACGGGCCACGGTGACCCGGTTCTCGGTACCTTCCAGCTGCGCCTGCAGGTCGCGGAAGTTCTGGTCGGACTTCAGCTGCGGGTAGTTCTCGGTGACCACCAGCAGCCGCGACAGCGCGCTGCCGAGCTCGCCCTGGGCCTGCTGGAACTGCTTGAGCGAGGCCTCATCGTCGGCGTTGACGTTGATCTGGCCGACCCGCGAGCGGGCATTGGTGACTTCGGTCAGCACGCGCTCTTCCTGGCTGGCGAAGCCCTTCACGGTCTGCACCAGGTTGGGCACCAGGTCGGCGCGGCGCTTGTACTGGTTGATGACCTCCGACCAGCTCGCCTTGACCGCTTCATCCTTCTGCTGGATGGCGTTGTAGCCGCAGCCGGAGAGCAGGGAAGCCAGCAGCAGCAGGGGCAGGACGCGGGTGAACAGGCGCATGGCGGAGGTTCCGGGTGGGCTTGGCGCCGAGCATGCCATGGTTCGGGTGAAAGACCGGCCATCGGGCGCCGCCCCCTCCGCGGTGGGTTGTTTGCTGGTTCTCTGGGGCTGGCCGGGAGGGTGGGCTGGCTGGGGTGTCCGCGGCATGGATGCCGCGGCCAAGCCCCCATGAACGGGTTTACGGCGTCCCCCGCCACCGGCCCCCCCCCGCCATCCCACGGAATGCACGCTGTTGCTGTTGCAGTGGCCTCGGCGGGTGCAGGGCTGCAAGCCCTGCCGGAACGCCCCCCTCAGCAAACCTCGGCCACCACAGCACGCGTCCGCCCCAGCCACGCCAGCAGCAACCCCGAGGCCGCCAGCATGCCGCCAGCCACCGGTATCGCGGCATAGCCCAGGCCCGAGCTGATCACGGCGCCGCCCAGCGCCGCGCCCACGGCATTGCCCAGGTTGAACGCGCCCACGTTGATCGACGACGCCAGCCCCGGGGCTTCGGCAGCCGCCTGCATCACCCGGATCTGCAACGGCGGCACGATCGCAAAGGTCGCCGCACCGAACAGCAGCACGCCGATGGCGGCCGTGGCATGGCTCATGAACGCCAGCGGCAGCACCAACATCAGCAGCGCCAGGACCGCCAGCAGGATGCGGGTAGCCCCTTCCAGCGACCAGTCGGCCATGCGCCCGCCGATCCCGTTGCCGAAGGTGAAACCGATGCCGATCAGGGCCAGCGACAGTGCGATGAAGGCATTGGAGGCCCCGGTCAGTTCGGTCAGCACCGGCGCCACGTAGGTATAGAGGGTGAACATCGCACCGGCGCCAAGCACGGTGGTGGCCATCGCCAACAGCACCTGCGGCTGCAGGATCGCCTTCATCTCGCGGCGCACCTCCGGGCGCGGGCCCGGCGCGGATGCTGGCAACGCCAAGCCCAGTGCCGTGATCGCAACCAGCCCCAGCGCTGCGGTACCGGCAAAGGACAGGCGCCAGCCCAGCTGCTGCCCGACCCAGGTCGCCAGCGGCACCCCGCCGATGTTGGCGATGGTCAGGCCCATGAACATGGTGGCCACCGCCGCGGCCTGCTTGTCCTTCGGCACCACGCTGGCCGCGACCAGTGCGCCAATACCGAAGAAGGCGCCGTGGTTGAGGCTGGTGACCAGCCGCGACAGCAGCAGCAGGCCATAGTTCGGGGCCAGCGCCGACAACAGGTTGCCGACCACGAAGATCGCCATCAGCAGCATCAGCGCGGTGCGCCTGCCGAAGCGCCCCATCAGCAGGGTCATCACCGGTGCGCCCAGCATCACGCCCACGGCGTAGGCCGTGATCAGCATGCCGGCAGTGGGAATGTTCACGCCGACGCCGTCGGCAATGACGGGCAGCAGCCCCATCGGGGCAAACTCGGTGGTACCGATGGCGAATGCGCCGACGGCGAGGGCCAGCAGGGCGGCTCGGGAATTCATGGGCGGTGTTCCTGCGTGGGGCAGGCCTTGGCAAAGAGAGCGCGTAGCCTGCGCGCATCGTTGCGCCGGATTAAGCCCCGCAGTGGGGAAACACTGTTGACCGGGGTTCACAAATGACGACCCACGCCCCTGCCCATCGTGCAGGGACCAGCCCCGCCCGGCTGACCGCAGCATGCGACGCCGAGCAGGGGCTCGGCTCTACAAGGCTCCACAACGCAGAACCCCCGGCCGGGCCGGGGGTTCTGGATGACGCGTTTACCAGTTGCCGGCGCCCGGCACGTTGTGCTCGCGTGCGCGGCGGCGCATCAGCAGGTTCAGCCACTCCACCAGCACCGAGAAGCCCATCGCGGCGTAGATGTAGGGCTTGGGCACGTGCAGGTCCAGGCCATCCAGGATCAGCACCGCACCGATCATCAGGATGAAGGCCAGGGCCAGCATCTTCACGGTCGGGTTGGCGTCGATGAAGCGGCCCAGCGGATTGGCGGCCAGCAGCATCACCATCACCGACAGCAGGATCGCGGCGACCATCACCGGGATGTGGTCGGCGATGCCGACGGCGGTGATCACCGAGTCCAGCGAGAACACGATGTCGATCACCGCGATCTGCGCGATCACGTAGCCGAACACGGCCGAGGCCTTGGTGGTGCTGGGGTCTTCATCCTCGCCGCCGCTGATCAGTTCCTTGATCTCCATGCAGCCCTTGATGATCAGGAACAGGCCGCCCACGATCAGCACCAGGTCGCGGATGGAGATGCCCATGCCGGCCACGCTGAACAGGTTGGCGGACATGTGCGCCAGGTACGCCAGCGACACCAGCAGCGCGATGCGGGTGATGCAGGCCACCGCGATGCCGAGCTTGCGCGCGAACGGGCGGCGCTCTTCCGGCAGCTTGCTGACCGCGATGGAAATGAACACCAGGTTGTCGATGCCGAGCACGATTTCCAAAGCGCTGAGGGTAAACAGGGTTACCCAGGCATTGGGGTCAGCGAGGAACTCAAAGGACATGGAAACTCTTCAAGGCAGTGGGGGAATGGGGTTTCAGCCGTAGCTGCCGGCCAGTGCGTGCGGAACCACGACCAGCGCCCAGCACAGCAGCACGTTCATCATCAGCACGAATACCGCCGCCGAGCCCATGTCCTTGGCGCGCCCGGCCAGCTCGTGGATCTCGCTGCCATAGCGTTCGATCACCGCCTCGATGGCCGAGTTGGCCAGCTCCATCGCCAGCACCAGCAGCATCGAGCCGATCAGCAGCGCGCGCTCGACCGGGGTCTGGCCCAGCCAGATCGCGACCGGGGTCAGCACGATCAGCAGGTACACCTCCAGCCGGAACGAGGACTCGTGCAGCCAGGCGGCACGCAGGCCCTGCCAGGACCAGCGGGCGGCCTGGAAGATGCGGCGCGGGCCGCGGGGCAGGTGGCCGAACTGATCAGCCACGGGTGGAACATCCAGCAACAGGGGCGCGGCGCAGCGACCGCTCAGACGCACGGCAGGGAATCATGGGCGCACAGGAATAGGCAGATGGCCGCCATTTTGCCACAAGGCCGCCAGCCATACCCCCGAAGGGCCGGGCGAATGGCCTGCCCATGGCAAACCACGGCGCGGCCCAGCTCCTATGATGGGTCTCCCCTTCCCTGCTGGAGCGCATGATGTCCCGTCGCCGTACCTGCCTGCTGATGCTGGGCCTGCTCACCGCCGCGCCGTTGGCCCAGGCCCTGGACGCGGCCAGGTCGCCGCAGGTACCGGAGCAGGTCTCCAATGTGGCCTGGGCCGGCGACATGGCCCACTTCGCCAGCACCGACCAGACCAATCCGCCGCCGCGCGGCGGCATCGAGTTCATCGGCAGTTCCTCGATCCGCATGTGGGCCAGCCTGGCCGCCGACTTCCCCGGCCAGCCGGTCTTCAACCGTGGCTTCGGCGGTTCGGAAGTGCGCGACAGCACCTGGTATGCCGACCGCATCGTGGTGCCGTATGCGCCCTGCAAGGTGTTCTTCTACGCCGGCGACAACGATCTCAACAGCGGCCGCAGCGCCGTGCAGGTCCGTGACGACGTGGTCGCCTTCGTGCAGCGCCTGCATCGCGACCTGCCCAGGACCCGGATCGAGTACCTGTCGATCAAGCCAAGCCCGTCGCGTGCGCACCTGCTGCCGGCGATCAACGAGGCCAACACGCTGATCAAGGCTGCCCTCGCCCGGCTGCCCAATACCGGTTTCACCGACGTCTACACGCCGATGCTCGGCGCCGACGGCCAGCCGGATGCGAAGCTGTTCCGCGAGGACATGCTGCACATGACCCCGGCGGGGTATGCGATCTGGACCAAGGCGCTGGCACCGAAGGTGAAGTGCGATTGAGGCAGGCGTGCGTCGGGCATGGCGTGGATCTACCGTGCTGATCGGGGTCAGATCCGTTTTCCATGGGAAAACGGATCTGACCCCAGGCCACAGGCGCCGGCTCAGCGGAACACCACCGTCGCTTCGGTGCCCTGCCCCGGCTCGCTGGCCAGGCTGACCTTCCAGCCGAAGCGGTCGCACAGCCGGCGCACGATCGACAGCCCCAGGCCGGTGCCCTGCGGGCGACTCGGCTCGGCGCGGTAGAACGGCTCGAAGGCCCGCGCCAACGCCTCGGCGGACATGCCGATGCCGGTATCGCGCACCACCACGCGGTCGCTGTGCACATGCACGTCGATGCGCCCTTCGTCGGTGTAGCTGCAGGCATTGCGCACCAGGTTGCTGACCACGACCTGCAACACCCGCGGCGGTGCGTGCAGCTGCACCGGGCCGTCGCTGTGCAGGTGCACCGACACCGGACGCGTGCCCAGCAGTTCGTTGGCGTTGTCCACTTCGTAGCGGACGATGTCATTGACGTCGAACAGCTCGATCTGCGGCTCGACATCGGCCTCGCGGGCCAGGATCAGGAACGCATCGATCACCGCTTCCATGTCACGGCCGGCACGCTGGATGCGCTGCAGGCTGCGCCGCAGGCGCGGCTGCAGGGTTTCATCACCCAGTGCCATGTCGCTGGCCACGCGGATGACGGTCAGCGGCGTGCGCAGTTCGTGACTGGCATCGCGGGTGAAGTTGCGCTCGCGCGCAACGTGCGCGCTCACCCGGTTGGCCAGCGAATGCAAGGCCGCCGCCAGCTGCCGGGTCTCGCCCTGCATGTCCGCCGGCAGCTTGTTCGGTTCCAGGTCGGCCGCCTCGGGGTGGCCCGGATCCCAGCGCGAGACGCGCCGTGCCAGCCAGTTCACCGGCGACACCAGGCGCTTGGAGGCACGGTAGGTCACCCAGCTGGCGCCGTAGACCGCCAGCAGGGTCAGCAGCACCGGGACGATGCCAAACCAGAACGCCAGCATTTCCGCACGCGAGCGCAGGAACACCAGGTACAGGCGACCGGCCGGGCGGACATCGACCAGCACCAGCTGATCGTCCTTGGGCAGTTCGTGGAAACCGGGCTCCAGATTGCGCAGGTTGGCCGGCAACGACAGCGCCGACTGCCCGCTTTCCAGCAGGTAACCGCGGATGTTCTGGGTATTGGGCGGCGGCTGCACCGGCGATGCCTCGTGCAGCGTCCAGTAATACGCCGCTTCCTCGCGCAGGGCGGCACCGACCAGGCTGTGCTTGATCACCAGCGATACCAGCCAGGCACCGAGCAGGATGCCCAGGCTGGCCAGCACTGCCTGCAGGATGAAGGCGATACGGATCTTGCGCGGCAGGCCGTGCGGCATTGCGGGGTCCCGGTCAGAGCGCTGCGATTATAGGCAGCGCGCCGCGCCGTGCGGGTGCATGGGCGATGACCGGCGGCAACCCCGGCCGGTCATGCCCTGCCCTCGAACGTGGCCGCACTCCGGCCGGGCCTGCAGCTGCACCGGCGCGGGCCCTGCTCAGGCCATCGGCTGGGCGATGTCGGCAATGCGGTAGCCGGCACTCTGCACGGTGTGCAGCAACGGACGGTCGAACGGCTTGTCGATGATCTTGCGCAGGTTGTACAGGTGGCTGCGCAGGGTGTCCGAATCCGGCAGGCCGTTGCCCCAGATCTCGCGTTCGATTTCCTGGCGGGTGACCACGCGCGGCGATTCGCGCATCAGGATGGTCAGCAGGCGCAGGCCGATCGGCGACAGCTGCAGCTCGGTACCGGCACGGGTGGCGCGCATGCTGACCGGATCGAGCACCAGGTCGGCGACCTTCAGCACTTCCGAACCGACCTGGCGACGTTCGCGACGGATCAGCGCGCGCAGGCGGGCTTCCAGTTCCTGGATCGCAAACGGCTTGGTCAGGTAGTCATCGGCGCCGAAACCGAGGCCGGTGAGCTTGTCGTCCAGCGTGTCGCGTGCCGTGAGCATCAGCACCGGGGTGGACTTGCGCGCATCGTTGCGCAGGCGACGGCACACTTCGATGCCATCCAGGCGCGGCAACATCAGGTCGAGCACCACGACGTCATAGCTGTTTTCCGCCGCAAGGCGGTAGCCATCCAGGCCGTCCTGTGCATAGTCGACTTCGAAGCCGCGACCTTCCAGGTATTCCCCGATCATCTCGGAGATGTTGCGGTTGTCTTCGACCACCAGCACCAAGCCGGAGGTCTCCTTCGTCTGACGCATGTGATTCCCTCTAACTTCAGCTTTGTGAAACATGCCGGATCGACGGTGGACGCGATGTGAAGTTCCGTCAAGAGGTCATCAATCGGTTCAGAGCAGCGGCTTGAGCAGCGGCCAGACGTTGTCCAGCACCCGCGGCTGCGCCTGCGCGGTCGGGTGCAGGCCGTCGGCCTGCATCATGCCCGGCTGCAGCGCGACGCCTTCCAGCAGGAACGGCAGCAGCGGCACCTTGTACTGCGTGGCCAGCGCGCGATAGGCCGCAGCCAGGCGCTGGCGGTAGGCGGGCCCGTAGTTGGGCGGCACGTCGATGCCCAGCAGCAGCACCTTGGCACCGGCCTTCTGGCTGGCCTGCACCATCTTTTCCAGGTTGCCCTGCACCTGCGCCGGGCTCAATCCGCGCAGCGCATCATTGCCGCCGAGGGCGATCACCACCACCGTCGGCTTCTCCCGCGCCAGCAGGCCCGGCAGGCGGGTCAGCGCGCCGGCCGTGGTCTCCCCGCTCATGCTGGCGTTGACGATGCGCGCGGGTGTTTTCGACTGCTGCCTGACCCGCTGCTGCAGCAGGCTGACCCAGCCGGCGTCGGCGGGGATATTGTGGGCGGCACTGAGGCTGTCACCGAGTACCAGCACGGTGCCGGCCGCCGCTTTGGCCCCGGCCAGCCCGGGCAGCAGCAGCAATCCCAGCAGCAGCACCATCATCGCGCCGGCTCGCCGGCTCCATCCCGTCTTGCGCATTGGAGTCTCCTCATCGACAGCCTGTCCCCCCGCAGCGCGCCCGTCGCCATCGACGTCGACCAGGTCGGCAAGTCCGTGCAGGGCCCGGAGGGTGAAGTCCACATACTGGACAACATCACCCTGACCGTCCATGAAGGTACCAGCGCGGCCATTGTCGGCGCCTCCGGCTCCGGCAAGACCACCCTGCTTGGCCTGCTGGCCGGGCTGGACCTGCCCAGCCGCGGCCGCATCCGCCTGGGCGGCCAGGATCTGTCCGGCCTTGATGAGGAAGCACGTGCCCGGTTGCGCGCACGCGAGGTCGGCTTCGTGTTCCAGAGCTTCCACCTGCTGCCGGCGCTGACCGCCGCCGAGAACATCGCGCTGCCGCTGGAACTGGCCGGGCGCGAGGACCCGGCGCGGGTCGAACAGGTGCTGGCCCAGGTCGGCCTGGCCCATCGCGGCCGCCACTATCCACGCCAGTTGTCCGGTGGCGAGCAGCAGCGCGTGGCGCTGGCACGCGCCTTCGTCACCCGCCCACGCATCCTGTTCGCCGATGAACCGACCGGCTCGCTGGACCACGCGACCGGCCAGCACATCAGCGACCTGCTGTTCGAACTCAATGCCGGCAGCGGCACCACCCTGGTGCTGGTCACCCACGACCTGCGCCTGGCGCAGCGCTGCCAGTACATCCACCGCATCGACGACGGCCGCTTGTTGCCGGTCGAACGCGGAGCCCCGGCATGAACCTGCTGCGCCATGCCTGGCGCGCCTTGCGCCGCGAGGCGCTGGCCGGCGACCTGTTGACCGTATTCGCCGCGCTGGTGCTCGGCGTCGCGGTGATGACCGCAGTCGGCACGCTGGTCAACCGGGTCAACCTGGCGCTGACCGGCAGCGCGGCGGAAATGCTCGGTGGCGACCTCGGGGTCGGCGGCCGCGATGACCCGCCACAGGCGTTCGCCGAGGAAGCGCAACGGCGTGGGCTGGCGCACACGCGCATCGCCAGCTTCGGCAGCGTGCTGTTCCATGGCGACGCCAGCCAGATGGCCAGCATCAAGGCGGTACAGGCCGGCTACCCCCTGCGCGGCACGCTGCGGGTCCGCGCCACGCCCGGCGGCGCCCTGATCGCCGGCGCCGGCATGCCGCCCCAGGGCCAGGCCTATGCCGACCCGCGCCTGCTGCAGGGGCTGGGACTGAAAGCCGGTGACGACCTGGAGTTTGGTGCCGGCAGCGTGCGCATCGCCGGCATCATCGAGGCCGAGCCGGATACCGGCGGCGACCTGCTGACGCTGTCGCCGACCCTGCTGGTCAACCGCGCCGATGTGGAGGGCACCGGGCTGCTCGGTCCGGGCAGCCGCATCAACTACCGGCTGATGTTCGCCGGACCGGCCGATCAGGTTGCCGCGCTGCGCCAGTGGTTGCTGCCGCAGGTGAAGGGCCTGCGCCTGCTGAGCGTGGATGACACCCAGCGCGGCGTGCGCCAGGCCTTCGACCTGGCCGGGCGCTTCCTTGGCCTGAGCGCGCTGCTGGCGGTCCTGCTGGCCGGCGTGGCGACCGCATTGGCGGCCAACCGCTTCGCCCTGCGCCGCATCGACCAGGTGGCGATCCTGCGCTGTCTGGGCGCACGCCAGCGCGACATCCTGGCCGGCCTGGCGCTGCAGCTGCTGATGCTGGCGGTGCCGGCCTGCGCGCTCGGCATCGGCCTGGGCATGGCGGCACAGGAAGGCCTGGTGCAGGTGTTGGGCAGCCTGGTGCCGCAGCGCCTGCCGCTGCCGGAGGCAACGCCCGCGCTGACCGGCGCCGGCATCGGCCTGTTGCTGCTGTTCGGCTTCGGCCTGCCACCGCTGCTGCGGCTGCGCGGGGTACCGCCGATGCGCGTGCTCAACCGTTCCTTCGCCGCCCTGCCACCGGCCTCGCTGCTGGCCTATGTGGCGGCGCTGGCGGCCAGCCTGCTGCTGGCGGTGCAGGTCACCGGCGATCTCTCGCTGGCGCTGTGGGTACTGGGCGGCCTGGCCGCCCTGGCGGTGGCCGCCGGCGCGCTCGGCTTCGGCCTGCTGCAGCTGCTGCGCGGCCTGCAGCATCGCCTGCACGGCAACTGGCGGCTGGGCCTGGCCGCGCTGACCCGGCGCCGGATGCTGGCGGTGATGCAGCTGGTCGGGTTGTCGCTGTCGCTGTGCGCGCTGTTGCTGCTGGCGGTGACCGGCCCCGGCCTGCTGCAGCAGTGGCGCGAGCGGCTGCCGGCGGATACGCCGAACTATTTCCTGATCAACATCCAGCCCGAGCAGCGCGACGGCGTGCTCGCGGCCCTGCGTGGGCTGGGTGCCGGCGATGCCAGCATCGAACCGATGGCCACCGGCCGCCTGATCGCGATCAACGGCAAGCCGCCGCTGCGCGTGGACCGCACGCCGGCACAGGACGGGCAGGCGGCACCGCGCGATGCCGAGCGCGATGACGATGACGAGAACCGGCCGTTGAATTTCAGCTGGCGCAGCCACTTCCCGCCCGCCAATACGCTGGTCGCGGGCGCGTTCTGGACGCCGCACAGCACGGCGCCGGAGGCCTCGGTGGAGATCGGCTGGGCCAAGCGCTACGGCGTCCAGCCCGGCGACCGCATCACCCTTGCGGTGGGCGAGCAGGAACGCGGCTTCACCGTGACCAGCCTGCGCAAGGCGGACTGGAACACGTTCCGTCCGAACTTCTTCGTGCTGCTGAATCCGAATGCAGTGGGCGACACCCCGCACAACCTGCTGTCGGCGTTCCACCTGCCCGCCGGCAAGGCCGCCGGGCTGGGCGAACTGGTGCGTGCGCAACCGAACCTGTCGTTGCTGGACGTGGATGCGGTGATCTCGCAGGTGCGCGACGTGATGGAGCGGGTCGCGCAGGCCGTGCAGCTGGTGATGGTGTTCAGCCTGCTGGCCGGCGTGCTGGTGCTGCTGGCCGCGTTGCAGGCCACGGCCGGCGAGCGCCGCTACGACAGCGCGGTGCTGCGCACCCTGGGCGCGACCCGGCGCCAGCTGCGCGGCGCGGTGCTGGTCGAGTTCGGCGCCCTGGGCACGCTGGCAGCACTGCTTGCGGTGGGCGCGGCGGCCGCGATCGGCGTGGCGGTCTCGCACAAGGTGTTCGAGCTGCCACTGCTGCCGCCGTGGCCGGGCCTGCTGCTGGGCGGCGCTGCCGGCGTCGGCCTGAGCGTGCTGGCCGGCTGGTGGGGCACCCGGCGCATCCTGCACACCTCGCCGGCTCTGGCCCTGCGCGAAGCCTGAGTCCGTCGAGGGAGTTGCCGGGTTCATCCACGCGTGGCGTGGATCTACTCATCCACGCGTGGCGTGGATCTACTCATCCACGCGTGGCGTGGATCTACTGGTCTTGGCGGTGCCGGGCATGCCCGGCACCGCCCGCAACCGCGGCGGCGATCAGCCTTCCTTCGGTGCCTTTTCGACAAACTCGGCGAACACGGCGTCGATCTGCGCGTCCTTCACCTTCTTGCCGGCCTGGATCTCTTCGGCCTGGGTGAACATCGGGATGATCATCGCCATGCCGTCGATCTTGGTCTTCAGGTGCACACCCGGGGCCTGGCCGAGGAAGCCGTCCCAGCGCTGGCGCACCTTGGCCCAGTAGCCGGCGGTCGCCTTCCAGTAGCTGCGGGCCGGGGTGAAGTCGACCTCGGTGGTCTTCACGTAGTCGTTGAAGCCGAACTCGCGGGCAATCTCCACCTGGCTGCCATCGGCATTGCGCTGCACCTTGGTGTTGAACTGCTCGTGGGTCCAGCCGTTCGGGGTCAGCGTGTGGCGGTTGATCACGGCCAGCGCGTTGTAGTCGCTGCGCTTGGTGTACTCGCGACGCGGCAGCGGACGCCAGCTCAGGTCGCTGGTCCAGCTCGGCACGTTGTTGGTGTAGGTCCACTTGCCGGTGCCGCAGTAGCGCGGTGCGTCGCTCACTTCATACACGCACTGGGTCCACGCCCCCTGGTTGGTCGCCGCCGCGATGGTGCGCACCTGCCAGGTCTGGTCGGCACTGAACTCGAAGCGGTTCGGCGCTTCGTACACCCAGTCCTGGCGCCAATGCTTGGTGATGTGGCCGCTCTTTTCGTCCAGCAGCAGGTGCTGCAGCACGATGCGCTTCGGCGTGTCTTCCACCACGATGACCACTTCGTTGCCGCCGCTGCGCATCGCCGGCGCACGTTCGTAACCGGGCTTCAGCAGCACGGTCTCGTCGAAGGCGAAATCCACGGTGTACTCGCCCTGCATGGCGAGGATGCTGTCATGGTCGCGGGCGATGTCGGAGGGCTGCGCGCTGGCCACGCCGCTGGCGGCGAGCAACAGCAGGGCGCTGGCTGTCTGGAACTTCATCGGGGTCTTCCTTCAGGGTTGCAGGTTTGTTGAGAGGCCATCCGTGGCCGACAGGCGTTCCATCAGGTTCACAGACGGATCAGCGGCAGGTCGCCGGGAATCCTCGGTGCCGGTCGCCGGGCGGCGTCGGCGCAGCAGCAGTCGTCGATCGCCAGCTCGCCTTCGGCACCTTCCAGGCGAGCGATGCGGCGCGCCGTGGCGGCGCCCAGCGAGGACAGGGTCGACAGGCTGGCGGCCAGGGTGCGGCCATCGTCGGCGGCATGCAGGCGCAGCGCGCACAACCGCCAGCGCTGGCCACCGAGGTGGCCGGCCAGGCGTCGCCACAGCCGCTCGCCGACGCTGCCATCGCTGTCGTGTTCCGGGCCGGGCGGCAGCGCGGCCACCAGCCGGTCCCAGGCCAGGAAATCGCTGTCCGGCAGCAGGTACAGCCGCCATACGCAGCGGCCGCGGCCATCGAGGAAGCACAGGCTTTCGCGCAGGCCCTCGCTGTCCACGCCCTGGCAGGCATGCACGCGCACCGCCTGGCGCCAGCCGCCCAGTTCGTTGCCGTCGGCGTGGTACAGGCACAACACGGTGCCGAGCGTGGCCAGCTGTGCCGGGGTCGGCCAGGCCGCACCGTTCGGTGCGGCGATGGAGTCGTTCCTGCGTGCGGACAATGCTCGGCTCATGAGGTCACCAGGAAACGGCAAGGCTGGCGGAGAAGGTGCGGCCCGGGCTGGTATAGCGGTCCAGCACACGGCTGGTCGGCAGCAGCGTCGAGCCGACGTTGGACCAATCGATGTAGCGCTTGTCGGCCAGGTTGAACACGCCGACATTGAAGGTCGCGCCCGGCGCGAAGTTCCAGTGCGCCATCAGGTCGGTCACGCCGTAGCCCGCCGGACGATAGGCCGTGGTGCTGGCCAGCCGGTCCTTGCGCTTGACGAACGTGCCAGCCAGCTCGACACCCCAGGTCTCGGTGTCGTACATCAGGCCGACGGTGCCGCGCAGCGGATCGACCGAATCCAGCGGCGCATCTTCGGTCTTGTTGTCGCCGCGCGACCAGGCCACCGCACTGCGCAGTGCCCAGCCCTGCAGGGTCGGGCTGATCTGCCCGAAGTCGACACCGGCCTTCAGTTCGGCGCCGTAGATGCGCGCGTCGGCGATGTTGCGCGACTGGAACACCATCAGGCCCTGCGCGTTGGTGCCCACCAGCGACTGCGACTCGATGAAGTCCTTGTATTCGTTGTAGTAGCCACTGACGCTGACGTAGGCGGCCGGCGACAGGAAGCGCAGCCCCAGCTCCATGCCATCACTGGTTTCCGGCTTCAGGTCCGGATTGGGAATGGCGGTGTAGCCGAAGGCGAAGTTGGTGAAGCCGAGGTTGACGTCGTTGTACGGCGGCGAGCGGAAGCCATGCGAGTAGCCGGCGAACAGCGACCATTCGTCGGTGAAGCGATAGACCATGCCCAGCTTCGGCGAGACGCTGGTCTTGGTCAGCTTGGCCACCGGCACGCCGGGATTGTCTTCGGCGAAGATGCTGTCCACCTCCGGCTTCAGCTCGTAGCGGTCAACGCGCACGCCCGGCACCAGCGACAGCTTGCCGCCGGCCATGCGCATCTCATCCTGTGCGTAGAGGCCCAGCTCGGTGGTCTTGCTGATCGGGAAATCGCGCACCGGGAACGCATCGGGCAGGATGGTGGTGCTGGTCTGGCCGTTGGCCAGCACCTGGAAACCATCGCGCTTCTGGCGGATTTCGGTGCGTGCGCCCTCGAAGCCGTAGGTCAGCGCGTGTTCGACGCTGCCGGTGCTGAAGGCCTTGTTGAACTGCGCCTGCAGGCCGTACACGCGCTGATCGAAATTGAACTCGCGGTGGCGACGGCTGCGGTTGGCGCGGTCCTCGTCGGTCACCTGGGTGGTCTCGCTGTGCTGGGTGTAGACCTGCCAGTGCAGGCTGTCGGCGAAGCCCTTGTCCAGCGCATCCATTTCATGCGCGAACGACACGCGGGTGCGGTTCTGCTTGTCGCGCGCCTTCATGCCGGTGGTGGTAGTGCGGTCGATCGACGACAGCACGTTGGTCTCGGTCTTGTCTTCGTTGCCTTCCACGGTCAGGCGGAAACGCTGGTCCTCGCTCGGCGCGTAGACCAGCTTGGCCAGGCCGCTGCGACCATCGCGGTCCTGCGGGTTGGGCGCGGTGCGGGTGTTGTCGAGGCTGCGCACGTCGCCCTTGTTGTCGGTTTCCTGGCCCTGGCGATGGTTGATGTTGACCATGCCGCTCCAGTGCTCGCCACCGAAGGCGGTGGTGACGCCGCCGAGCAGCCCCTTCCACTCGCCGTCATAGCCGAACTTCAGGCCGACGTAGCTGTCCTTGCCGTCCTTCAGATAATCGGCCGGATCCTTGGTGACGAAGGCGACCACGCCGCCGAGCGCGTCCGAGCCATACAACGAGCTGGCCGGACCGCGCACGATCTCCACGCGCTTGAGCGTGTCCAGATCGGTGAAGTTGCGGTTGGCATTGGAGAACGAACCAATATTGAAGCTGGTCGGCATCGCGATGCCATCGGTCTGCACGCGCACGCGGTTGCCATCCAGGCCACGGATGCGGATGCTGCCGAGGCCGAAGCGAGCCGCGCTGCGGTTGACCGACAGGCCCGGCTCGTAGCGCAGCAGATCCTTGATGTCCTGCACCAGGTGTCGGTCCATCTGCTCGCGGTCGATCACATCGACCGTGGCCGCCACATCACTCACCGCACGCTCGGTGCGGGTGGCGGTGACCTGCACCCGGTCGAATTCGCGCGCATCGGGTGCGGCGGCAGCGGCAGCGTGGGCGGACAGCGGCAGGGCCATCCAGACAGCAAGGCAAAGGGCGGTATGGCGGGTCATCGGGCTCGTTCGGTCAGGCAGGGGAACCCCCGGTTACCGGCACACCCGGAGGGTGCACGCGGTAGGCCGAGGGGGAGAGAGCGGGAGCGGACGGGTCGCCCACCCTGCCGGCGCCGCCGGCAGGAGGGAGGGAGGGAGGGAGGCGGGCGACCAGGCCGCGATTACTTGGTCAGGATCAGCTTGTCGTTGCTGGTGTGGCGCAGGCGATAGAAACGGTCGCCGTGCTGGATCAGGATTTCACGACGGCCCTTGAGCAGGGCTTCGCTGTCGATAACCTCTTCCGGCGGAACGACGCGGACCGGACGATCGCGGAGGGTCAGCGTTTCGGGGCGCAGCAGTACAGGTTGAGCATTCATGAGCATCTGGACTCGTGCGAGGGACGAGTTAAATGATAATGATTCTCAGTTGACAATCAACAACCATTCTCAATTTGATTGATGGGATTAATTATCAAACTCAACGAATTGATAGACTTCGTCAATTGAATGGCATTTGTGGAGGCGAGCCGTGCCCGGCTGCGCTTCGATCGCGTCCCGGTACAGCCCGCGCTTCGCGCGGAGCCGAGCATGGCTCGGCGCTACAGGGGAAGCCGGGCGCTGGAAGCCCGCGCTTCGCGCGGAGCCGAGCATGGCTCGGCGCCACAGGGGGAGCCACCGGGCGCTGGAAGCCCGCGCTTCGCGCGGAGCCGGGCATGGCTCGGCGCTACAGGGGGAGCCACCGGGCGCTGGAAGCCCGCGCTTCGCGCGGAGCCGGGCATGGCTCGGCGCTACAGGAGGCGACGCCTTCAGGCGAACACGGCTTCGACCTGGGCCCAGCCGGCCGCGTCGACCTGCTCGAGCACGTCCAGCGCCTGCAGGTTCTGCAGCAACTGGCTGACCCGGCTGGCGCCGAGGATCACGCTGGAGACGTTCGGATTGCGCAGGCACCAGGCGATCGCCAGCGTCGCCGGCGCCTGGCCCAGCGCGCGCGCCAGCTCGCTGAAGCGGCGCACCTGGCCCAGGCGGGCTTCGGCGTCGGCGCCCAGCACCAGCTCCTGCAGCCATTGCATGCCCTCGCGGCCCAGCCGTGCGTCGGCCGGGATGCCCTGGTCGTACTTGCCGGTCAACAGGCCCGACGCCAATGGCGAGAAGATGGTGGTGCCCAGGCCGGCGCCGGCGTACAGCGGCGCGTACTCCACCTCCACCCGCTCGCGGTGCAGCAGGTTGTACTGCGGCTGTTCCATCGATGGGCCCTGCAGGTTGCGCGCGGCGGCGATGTCCAGCGCCTGCTGGATCTGCGTGGCCGACCACTCCGAGGTGCCCCAGTAGAGGATCTTGCCCTGCCGCACCAGGGTGTCCATGGCGTGCACGGTCTCGGCGATCGGCGCGTCCGGATCCGGACGGTGGCAGTAATAAAGGTCCAGGTAGTCCACCCGCAGGCGCTTGAGCGCGGCATGGCAGGCATCGGTCACATGCTTGCGCGACAGCCCGCGCTGGGTCGGCCGCGGGTCCTTGGCGCTGCCGAAGAACACCTTGCTGGAAACGCAGAAGCCATCGCGCGGCAGGCGCAGGTCGCTGATCACATCGCCCATCACCTGTTCGGCGCGGCCGTTGGCATAGCCCTCGGCGTTGTCGAAGAAGTTGATTCCATGATCCCAGGCGGCCGCCACCAGGTTGCGGGCCTCGTCGCGCGGGATCTGGTTGCCGAAGGTCACCCAGGCACCGAAGGACAGAGCGGAAATCGGCAGGCCGGTGGAGCCCAGGCGACGGTATTGCATGCGAATCTCCTGCTGCAGGCCCGCATCCGGGCCGGGATCGAACCCCCATTCTACCTGCCCCCGCCGGCCGCAAGCCCTTGTCGTTGCTGGCCTGATCGGGACCGATGGGTGCGCGCACGCTGCTTTTTCTTGCCCCGGCCCCTGCCCTGCACTAGGCTTCCCGTTTTTCGCGACGCCCCAGGGGAGTCACTCACATGGTCGAAGGTTTGGGCAGGATCGGCTTCGGCCTGTTCGGGTTGGCGGTGCTGATCGGCATCACCTGGTTGTTTTCCAATAACAAGCGCGCGGTTGACTGGAAGCTGGTTGCCACCGGTATCACCCTGCAGATCGCCTTCGCGGCGCTGGTGATCCTGGTGCCGGGCGGCCGCGACGTGTTCGATGCGCTGGGCCACGGCTTCGTCAAGGTGCTGAGCTACGTCAACGAAGGCTCGGGGTTCATCTTCGGCTCGTTGATGGACACCAAGAACTACGGCTTCATCTTCGCCTTCCAGGTGCTGCCGACCATCATCTTCTTCTCGGCGCTGATGGGCGTGATGTACCACCTGAACATCATGCAGGCGATCGTGCGCGTGATGGCATGGGCGATCACCAAGGTGATGCGCGTGTCCGGTGCGGAAACCACCAGTGTCTGCGCCAGCGTCTTCATCGGCCAGACCGAGGCGCCGCTGACGGTGCGCCCGTACATCGCCAAGATGACCCAGTCCGAGCTGCTGACCATGATGATCGGCGGCATGGCGCACATCGCCGGCGGCGTGCTGGCGGCCTACGTGGGCATGCTGGGCGGCGGTGATCCGGCGCAGCAGGCCTTCTACGCCAAGCACCTGCTGGCGGCGAGCATCATGGCCGCTCCGGCCACCCTGGTCGTGGCCAAGCTGCTGATTCCGGAAACCGGCACCCCGCTGACCCGCGGCACGGTGAAGATGGAAGTGGAGAAGACCTCCAGCAACATCATCGACGCCGCCGCTGCCGGTGCCGGTGACGGCCTGAAGCTGGCGCTGAATATCGGCGCGATGCTGCTGGCCTTCATCGCCCTGATCGCGCTGCTGAACGCACCGCTGACCTGGATCGGCGAAGTGACCGGCCTGGCTGCGCAGATCGGCAAGCCGACCAACCTGTCGACCATCTTCGGCTACCTGCTGGCCCCGATCGCCTGGGTGATCGGTACCCCGTGGGCCGATGCCACCACGGTCGGCTCGCTGATCGGCCAGAAGGTCGTGATCAACGAGTTCGTCGCCTACACCGAACTGTCGCAGATCGTGAACGGCCAGGTGGCGGGCGTGAGCCTGTCCGACGAAGGTCGCCTGATCGCCACCTACGCGCTGTGCGGCTTCGCCAACTTCAGCTCGATCGCGATCCAGATTGGCGGCATCGGCGGCCTGGCACCGGAACGCCGCCACGACCTGGCCAAGTTCGGCCTGCGCGCGGTGCTGGGCGGTACCATTGCCACCTTCATGACGGCGACCATCGCCGGCGTGCTGACGCACTTCAGTTGAACCCTTGGTTGAGAAAAGATTCCCTATGAGCAGCAGTGTCGTTGTCGTCGGTTCCTTCAATGTCGATCACGTGTGGCGGTGCGAGTCGCTGCCGGCACCGGGTGCGACCATTGCCGGCCGCTACAGCACCGGCCCGGGTGGCAAGGGCTTCAACCAGGCGGTCGCGGCCTGCCGCGCCGGCGCCGAGACCCGCTTCGTCTGCGCGCTGGGCGATGATGCCGGCGGCACCACCGCGCGCGAACTGGCCGCGCAGGATGGCTTCGAGCTGATCGCCGAAGCCAGCAGCGAACCGACCGGCACCGCCGGCATCTATGTCGATGCCCGTGGCCGCAACACCATCGTGATCGGCCCCGGCGCCAACGCCGCGCTGAGCACCGATTTCCTGCAACAGCAGCAGTCGCTGCTGACCAGCGCCAAGGTCGTGCTGGTGCAGCTGGAATCGCCGGTGCAGACCATCGAAGCGGCACTGGCCACCGCCCGCGAGGCCGGCGTCACCACGGTGCTCAACACCGCGCCGGCCGATGCACCCTCGACCATCGGCCTGCTCAAGCTGGCCGATGTGATCACGCCGAACGAGACCGAGTTCGCCGCCCTGCTCGGTCGCCACGTCGGCGAGCGCGTAGACGCCAACGACGTCGCCGCGCTGGATGGCGCCAGCCTGCACGCGCTGTGCCGCAAGCTGGTCGGCAACGGCACGGTGGTGGTGACCCTGGGTTCGGTGGGCGTGTTCGTTTCGCACGCCGACGAGAACCTGCGCGGCGATACCCAGCCGTACTACCGCGTGGGCGCCGAACAGGTGCAGGCGATCGACACCACCGGTGCCGGTGATGCCTTCAACGGCGCGCTGGCGGCATCGCTGGCGCAGGTTGCCGATGCCCCGTTCGCCCGCCACGTGCGCTTCGCCAACCAGTTCGCCGGCCGCTCCACCGAGAAGGAAGGTGCGGCGGCGGCAATGCCGCGCTTCACTCCGGCCGACGCGGAAGTGAAGTAGATCCACGCCACGCGTGGATGAAATGGATGAAAAAGCCCGGGCATGCAGATGCCCGGGCTTCTTTTTTGCCGACCAGGAAACGGGCCGCCCGGGCGCTAACCGCCCTCAGGCCTGCATGACCGGCGCGGCGCGCGCCGGCTGCAGCTGTTCCTCCTGGCTGCGCTGCAACGCCTGCGCCTGTTCCTGCGCCTGGCGCTGATCGTTCACCGCCAGCTGCTGGAACGACTGCTCGGGTGGCGTGGCCAGCGCCTGTGCGGTGGGCATCTGCGTACGCAGATGGGCCGGGTCGGACGGCTCGCCCTGCACCACGAAGACGTTCTGCCCCGGCTGCAGGCCGGGCGCCGGGCCATTCAGCAGCACATGGTCCACCCGCTGCAGCCCCTGCCCTGCGGCCAGCGTGGTCAGGCTGGCCGCCATGCATTCGCTGTGCCGGTCCCAGGTTTTGCCGACCTGCGCATCCAGCCCCTGCACACCGGCCACGCACTGCGCGTACAGCGCATGCCGCGGATGCTGTGGTGAGGTTGGATCCACTGCCGCTGCCAGCGGACGCTCCGGCTGCGGGTCCAGTGGCGCAGCGTCGCTCAGCACCTCCGGGCTCCGCATGATCGGCCGATCCCGGTTGGGATCCTCCGGATGGAACTGCTGTCGCAGCTCTTCACGCAGTTGCCGGGTGGCGCGCGCATCGTCCAGATAGCGCAGGGTCTCCGGTTTGGTGACCGGCACCGTTCCCATCGAAATCGAACCGAGCGGCAGCGGAATCGGCGTCGCGCCAAGCGGCACGCTGATCGGAGCATTCACTTCGTGCTGCCAGCCGTTGGCATCATGCACATACCACTTCCCACGATGCAGCACCCGATCCGGATCCAGATTGGTCACCGGCTTGATCAGGCCATGCGGCGCGCGCGCGTTCGCCATATCGTGCATATAGCTCTCCGGATCCTGCAAGTGGTCACGGTACTTGAGGAGCACCAGCATCGACGTCTGCGTGCCGCGATCCAGCCCCAGATTGCGATTGTCCAGCAGCATCTTCCAGGCGGCTTCGGCTTCTTCCCTGCCACCGTACGCGCGGGCGGCGACGATGAGTTTGTAGGGTGTCCAGGCGGAAGGATGGATGCCTCGACCCTGGAAGGTGGAATCGTGCGAGGCTTGGACATCCTCAACGGGAAGATTCAGCGCGAGATCCGTTTCTCCACGGTCAAAGCGCCATGATCGCAACGGAGGTCTGCCTTCATCAACTCGACGCCAAACGCCTGCCAATCGCCCTCACTCATATGGACACCGTCAGCCAACGCCTGGCGATTGGCAAAGGTGTTGGCAGTGGCACCGGGAACATTATCGTTTCGAACCACGCCCAGGGCGAGCAGCGCATATCCATCGCTGCCTTGCTTCTGCGCCAGATAGTTGAAGTAGAGCTCCCGGTTATCCGCTGCAGCATAGGCGCTGAGGATCTCGAGATCCTTCCGATTCAGTCCTGCTCCAACGGTGCTCATTTGCCCTCCTTCCTGCGGATGTTGTCAATCAGCAGCGCGCGCGCACGTGCTTCCATTTTTCTCCAGTTCGGCAAGCCCTCGCGGGGATAGTTCACATTGACGACGGTGTTGAGCTCCTCAATGACGAACTTCTGCTTGCACTCGGCAAATCCGTAGACCTTCTTTTTCACCATTTTTCCGTCACGGTACTCGACACCCGATTCGATGATCTCGCGTGGCGTGCATTCGATCAGCTGGTCGATTTCGCCTGACGCGTCATGGGAAACGTACCAGTCGTAGTGGGAGTCAGACTTCATCACTGACGCGGTTTCTCTAATGCCCCGTGCACGCTGGTAGTTACGGATCTTCTGAATATCGATGAAGTACGGAACAAGCCCATGTACAGGCTCCCCCTGGATGCGTCCCTCCAGTGATGCCGCCGGATCATCCGGTGCATACGAGCGTGGCGTATAGGCATTTCGAAGCACCTGCCGTACATCGATCCTGTCGATGTACGCGTAATCGACAGTGACTGTGCGCACTGCCACGTCCACACTGGGGTTGATCCGTTCACCCGGCTTGAAGGGCAGTAGGCGGGGATACTCCAGCGCCAGGCCAAAGCTGCCGTCATGCTCCGGGCCCATCTGGTTGTAGTAGTAGTTCTGCGGCAGCTCCAGCAGGTACGGGCCAACACAGGCCTGCTTCAGCGGTACTGGCACGGCATAGGCGTCCTGCGGGCCAATGCTGCGTTTGCGTGTGCACCCCTGCTCGTTGGTCTGCGTGGGAGACATGTTGCGCGGCACATCACGCTGCGCACACGCCGCCAGCGGAAGCGCCAACGCGAACACCAGCAGGGAACGGATCAGGGGCATGACAGTCCTTGTGATCGAGTTCTGGCCGCGATGTCGGCTCATCGGTTTATCAGCCTGCAGCGGAGACACCTGTCGAATCAAGAGCTGATACCGACAGCGTCCTCTTGATCCAAAGTGGCAGGCTCGTCGCCGCCATCCTGTTGATCGATGTTGTCCACGAAGAGCCGATGCGCAGGCTGCTGCATGCGTCGCCGACACGCATGTTGCAACGCCGCGATCTGCGCTCTTTACCAGCTTGCCAATTCGGATCTCAACGCCTGGAACGACAGCTTCGCGTGAGGTGCATCAGATGAATGTCTGCACCTGAGCACTGCTGATGCCCGTGCAGCATGAATGCGTGGCGCTGGACCGGCTCGGTGCCGGGCTGCGGATCGACCCGTCGCGCTGACCCCACCTGCTGCGACCGCCTGTCGCATTGCCGGCGTCGCCGCCCTCGCCCACCATCCGCGCAGCTTTCCTGCACGGGCTGGACATGGACGGATTCCCCTGGCTGCTGGTCGCGGCCGCAGGCAGCGCCATCGCGGCCCTGCTGCACATCGGCTGCATCGCCTTCGGCGCCCCCTGGTACCAGCGTTTCGGCGCCGGCCCGCGCATGGTCCGGCTGGCCCAGGCCGGCCATTGGTGGCCGCCCGTGATGACTGCTGGCATCACCACGCTGCTGGTCGCCTGGGCCTTGTACGCGCTGGCGGCCGCCGGCTGGCATCCGCCGCTGCCGGCCAGCCGCCTGGTGCTGCCCGCGATTGCCGCGTTGCTGCTGCTGCGCGCTGCCATGGGCTTCGGCCTGGCGCTGTTCCGCCCCGGCTACAACGGCGTGCGCTTCTGGGCGGTCAGTTCACTGGTCTGCCTCGGCCTGGGCGTGGCCTTCGCACTGGGGACCGGCCAGGCCTGGGAAACGCTGGGCTAGCGGCCGGCGCCGGGGGCGCGCGGCGCGCGTCCACCGGCAGTCGACGTTACCGCTGGCCCGGCCCGGCGACCGTCCCGACCTGGCTGCATCGGCCCGCACCCAGCCGCCCACCATCGCCCGCGCATGGGGGTGCGGGAAGCAACCGTCAAGCATCTGCTGATGCCGGTACGGCATGAGGTCGGTGCCGATCGGCCTGAACCCGGGCCCCGCTGACACGATCGCGTTGCCGCCCGCAGCCTACAATGGGCGCATGCAGATCGGCCCCTACACCATTGCCCCCAACGTCGTGCTGGCGCCCATGGCCGGCGTCACCGACAAGCCCTTCCGCCTGCTGTGCAAACGGCTGGGTGCGGGCCTGGCCGCCTCGGAAATGACCATCAGCGACCCGCGGTTCTGGAACACGCGCAAGTCGATCCACCGCATGGACCATGAGGGCGAACCGGCTCCGATCAGCGTGCAGATTGCCGGCACCGAGCCGCAGCAGCTGGCCGAGGCGGCACGCTACAACGTCGACCACGGCGCGCAGATCATCGACATCAACATGGGCTGCCCGGCCAAGAAGGTGTGCAACGCCTGGGCCGGCTCGGCGCTGATGCGCGACGAACAGCTGGTGGCGCGCATCCTGGAGGCGGTGGTCAACGCCGTGGACGTGCCGGTCACCCTGAAGATCCGCACCGGCTGGGACTGTGACCACCGCAATGGCCCGCTGATCGCGCGCATCGCCGAGGACAGTGGTATTGCCGCGCTGGCCGTGCACGGGCGTACCCGCGACCAGCACTACACCGGCCAGGCCGAGTACGCCACCATTGCTGAGATCAAGGCCGCACTTCGCATTCCGGTGATCGCCAACGGCGATATCGATTCGCCGCAGAAGGCCGCCTTCGTGCTGCGGCAGACCGGCGTGGATGCGGTGATGATCGGCCGCTCGGCGCAGGGCCGGCCGTGGATTTTCCGCGAGGTGGCGCACTACCTGGCCACCGGTGAGGAACTGCCACCGCCGTCGCTGGCCGAGGTGCGCGACATCCTGCTCGGCCACCTGCATGCGCTGCATGCGTTCTATGGCGAGCCGCAGGGCGTGCGCATCGCGCGCAAGCACCTGGGCTGGTACGCCAAGGACCGGCCGGAGAACGCCGCGTTCCGTGCGGTGGTCAACCGTGCCGAGGACCCCCAGAGCCAGATCGCACTGACCACCGAGTACTTCGACCGCCTGATCGCCGGGGAACCGGTGCTGTCTTCGGCCGCCTGATTCTCCCCATCGGCGTGGAGTCGAGCCCGCTCGACCGCGTTGAATGCCCCACCGAACACGCTCGACTCTACAAGAGCCCGCCATGACCCCGCCGATCTCCTCCCCAACCTATCTGCACGGCTTTTCCGGCACCGAGCAGCAACGCCTGATGACCCAGGCGCGACTGCTGGAATCGAGCATCTTCGGCCAGATCGACTACAGCGGCGCGCGGCGCCTGCTGGAAGTCGGCAGCGGCGTTGGAGCACAGACCGAGATCCTGCTGCGCCGCTTCCCCGAGCTGCACGTGACCGGCGTGGACCTGAGCGAAACCCAGCTGGCGACCGCGCGCGAGAACCTGTCGCGCACGCCGTGGTGCAGCGACCGCTACACCCTGCAGCAGGCTGACGCTGGCGAACTGCCATTCGAGGCGCGCAGCTTCGACGCGGCATTCCTGTGCTGGGTGCTGGAACACGTGCCCTCACCGGCGCGCGTGCTGAGCGAAGTGCGCCGCGTGCTCGCCCCGGGTTCGCCGGTGTACATCACCGAAGTGATGAACGCCTCGTTCCTGCTTGATCCGTATTCGCCGCATATCTGGCGCTACTGGATGGCCTTCAACGACTTCCAGTACGACCACGGTGGCGACCCGTTCGTCGGTGCCAAGCTGGGCAACCTGCTGTTGGCCGGTGGCTTCCGCGACGTGCATACCGAGATCAAGACCATCCACCTGGACAACCGCGAGCCGGCGCGCCGCAAGACGATGATCGCGTTCTGGGAACAGCTGCTGCTGTCGGCGGCCGACCAGCTGCTGCAGGCCGGCACGGTGGACGAGGACACTGTGGAAGGCATGCGCCGCGAGTTCCGCCTGGTGCAGAACGATCCGAACGCGGTGTTCTTCTATTCGTTCGTGCAGGGCCGCGCCACGGTGTACTGAGTCGCCTGCTGCGCCATCCACGCATGGCGTGGATCTACTGCGCAGCCGCGGTATCGGTCTGCGACGCGGTCGGTTCGTGCCAGATGCGCTGCCACATCGCGGCAAGACGGCGCCCGGCGTCGGCACGCGCTGCCGGGCTGCTGTAGTCCACCCGCAACTGCTCGGGCACGATGCCACGCCACTGCCCACCCTGCTGTTCGGCCACGGCGAAATTAAAGGTGTAGTCCGGCTCCAGGCCCATGCGCAGATCGCTCAGCACCAGCCTGCCGTCCACCACCTGAGCGCGCATGAAGCCCCGGTTGAACCACTGCAGCCGCTGCACCGCCGGTACCGACTGCGCCTCGCGCAGCGCCTGCACGTTGGAAGCATGGCCCTCGAACCGCATCGGTCCGTGATCGGCCACCAGCGAGCGGTCGCCAACCACATAGCCATTCGGGGTCATCGCTACCACCCGCCACAGCAGCGTGTTGAACGGCATCGGCACCGAGAACCGCGGCGCGTCGCCCAGGCCCATCGCGGCCAGGCTCTGCTGTGCGGCGCGCTCGACCTGGGCCTTGGCGATCAGGCCCCACCCCAGGTAGCCCGTGCTCAGCAGCAGTGCCAGCCCCAGCACCTTGCCCGCCCAGGGTCGCGCGCGGCCGAACCAGGCCAGGATGCAACCGAGCAGCAACCACACCGTGTAACCGGGATCGATGATGAAGACGCTGGACCCCATCGCCGGGTGTGGCCGCAGCGGCCACCACAGCTGCGTGCCGTAGACGGTGAACGCATCCAGCACGGGATGGGTGACCAGCGCCAGCTGGATCGCCCAGAACCAGCGTGTCGGCGACTGTGCGACACGCCCCTTGCCGAAGCGCCTGAACAACCACCAGATCAGCGCAGCCACCCAGGGCAGCACCAGCAGCGAGTGGCTGAAGCTGCGGTGCTCGACCATGTTCGCCACCGGGTCGGCGGCGGTGAAGCCCAGCCACAGCGCGTCGAGGTCCGGCAGGGTGCCGAGCGCGGCACCGGCCAACAGGGCCGCGCGGCGATGTCCGGGCGGGGCGATGGCAGCGGCGACGGCGCCGCCAAGCACGATCTGGGTCAAGGAATCCATGCGCCGATGCTAGCGGCTTGCACGCGTGCCGTCTCGCGCACCACGCTGTAGAGCCGAGCCCATGCCCGGCGGTGGCGCATGGCCCCTGTAGAGCCGAGCCCATGCTCGGCTGCTCTCCGTTCGGCACCACAACAGCCGAGCATCGGCTCGGCTCTACACGGTGGACGCGCTGCAGCCGAGCATCGGCTCGGCTCTACACGGTGGACGCGCTGCAGCCGAGCATCGGCTCGGCTCTACAGAAACGTCATTCCGCGCGGTTCAGGCGGCTTGCCGAATGCGCGCGCCCGGCAGCTCGACCAGGGTCAGGCCGTTGTGGTCGAGCAGGCGCAACGCGCCATCATGGTCTTCGGCCAGTGCGGTCAGGCTTTCCACCCAGTCACCATCGTTGGCATAGACCAGGCCATCGCGTTCGACCAGCGCAGCGCGATGGATGTGGCCGCAGACGATCCCATCCAGGCCGCGCCGGCGCACATCGTCCAGGCCCGCCTGCACGAAGCGTTCGATGTAACGCTCCGCCGCACCGCTGCGCTTCTTCAGGAACTCCGACAGGGACCAGTAGCGCATGCCCAGCCGCCGCCGCACCGCATTCAACGCCTGGTTGCCGGTCAGGATGCGGTAGTACAGCCAGTCGCCGAACTTCTCCTGCAGGCCACCGAAGTGGGTCACGCCGTCGTACTCATCACCGTGCGCGACCAACAGCCGGCGGCCATCGGCGGTCACGTGGATGGCACGGCGGCGCACCTGCATCGCCGGCAGCATCACCCCGCACACATGGCGCAACGAGGCGTCGTGGTTGCCGGGGATGTAGATGATCTCGGTCCCGGCGCGGCGCAATGCATGCAGCGCCTGGATGACTTCACTGTGCGACTGCCGCCAGTTGGCGCGGCGGTGGGCCATCCACCACAGGTCAATGATGTCGCCGACCAGGTACAGGCGTTCGCAGCGCAGCTGCGAGAGAAACCGCGCCAGTTCGGTGGCATGGCAGTGACGTGAGCCCAGGTGCACATCGGAGACGAACACTGCGCGCCGGTGCGGCGACAGGTTCGCCGGCGCGCTCATGCCGGTGCCCCCGCGTCGCGCAGGTAGCGCTTGCGCTTGTTCGGCCGGATCGCGCACAGATCCACTTCGATCAGGCCGTCGATCGAATCGCTGAAGTCCGGATCGACGCCGAAGGCGAGGAAGCGCGCCCCGCCGGGTTCGCATAGATCGGTGTACTGGCGGTACAGCGTCGGCACGCCGGTACCGAGTGCGGCCAGGTTGGCCTTGAGCACGTCGAATGCAGCACCCGCATCCAGCTCGCCGAAGCTCGGCGGCGCGGCGAAATACTGGAACGGGCGGTTCGATTCGGCCAGCCCAGCGGTACCGCTGTAGTAGCGCTGGTAATACGCCACCAGCTGCTCGCGCGCATCGCGGGGCAGTGCCGCGCTGATCGACACCGCGCCGAACAGGTAGCGGATACCTGGCCGGCACTGCAGGTAGGCGCCGATGCCCTGCCACAGGTAATCCAGGCTGCGGCTGCCCCAGTAATCGGGCACCACGAAGCTGCGGCCCAGTTCCAGGCCTTCGGCGATGTGGGTGATGGCATCGTCGGAATAGCGGAACAGCGATGCGCTGTAGAGCCCGGACAGTCCGTGCCGGGCCAGCGCCTGCGCCCCCCGCATGATCCGGTAGGCACCGGCGATGCGCTGCGCGGCGGCGTCCCAGATCACGATGTGCTCGTACTGCGGGTCGTAGTCGTCGAGGTCGCGGCTGCGGCCGGTGCCCTCGCCGACCTGGCGGAAGGTCAGTTCGCGCAGCCGGCCCAGCTCCAGCAGCAGCGGCGAATCGGCGGTACAGGTCGCCAGCAGGATCTGCTTGCCGTCGGCGGTCTGGCCGAGCTGGGTGGCGGCGGCGATGCCGGCGGCCACCTGCGAGGGCGGCACCGGCGCGGCCAGCGGTTCGGGCCCCGTGCAGGAGGCGGCATCATCAGCCCCCGTACTGCGACCCAGCGCGTACAGCGCCCGCCGCACTGCCAGCAGCTGCGCCCCCGGGTCGCCGCCCTTGCCCAGCTGCATCGGCTCACCGATGCGCAGGCGCAGCGGACGCCCGCGGCGGGTGAACATCTCACGTGCCAGCAAGGCGGTGCCGGCCGGCTTGAACAGGGTCGAGGCGCCGTAGAACAACGCCGAGTTGCGTGCCTCCACCCGCACCGGCAGCACCGGCGCGCCCGCGGCGCGGGCGAAGCGGACGAAACCGCGCTGCCAACGGCCATCGCGGATACCGCGCAGCGACAGCCGCGAGACCTCGCCGGCCGGGAACACGATCACGCACTGCTCGGCGGCCAGCGCCTGCTCGACCGCGTGCAGGCTGCCACGCTGCGCCTTGCCACCGAGGATGCGCACCGGCAGCAGCAGGTCCTGCAGCGGCGCGATCGCCCCCAGCAGGTCGTTGGCCACGATCCGCACGTCGCGGCGGATACGGCCGACCGCGTCCAGCAGGGCCAGCGCGTCGAGGGCGCCGGAGGGATGGTTGGCAACGATCAGCAGGCGGCCGGTGGCCGGAATCTTCGCCAGCGCGGCCGGATCCACCTGGTACTGGCCATCGATGAACTCCAGCCCGGCGGCGACGAAGCCGAACCCGCGCAGCCCTGCGCTGCGCTGCAGGAAGGCTTCGATCTGGTCCAACCGCGACCAGCGCCCGACGCTGCGCAGCAGCGGCCGCGCCAGCTGGCCACGGCGGCCATGGAACCAGTCGGGGAAGCGTTGCTGGAGACGCTGTTCAAGTTCCTGCATGGCAGATCCACTCGTACCCGGCGGCCGGATTGGCCGACAGCCTGCGCCCGGCAGGCGGCAGCCAGATGGCGGTTTTGGGGCAGAACGATGACGGTCGTCCCGCCCGGCGGGCGGCCGCAACCGCCCCCCTCACCACCCGGCTCGTTGTCACGCTGGTGGAACACTGGGCCTCGAGGCTGGACCCCAATCCCGGCGTGATGGGCCCTGCCGGGCCTACGCGGGCTTAACCACCGGCAACCGGTACAGGTTCACAATGCACAGGCGGCGCACCCCGTGTATCATGCGCGCCCATCTTTCCATCCGAATCAAGGGATATTACGCCTGATGTCCAGCTATCTCTTCACCTCCGAGTCGGTCTCCGAAGGCCATCCGGACAAGGTTGCCGACCAGATCTCCGATGCGGTGCTGGACGCGATCCTGACCCAGGACCAGCGCGCCCGCGTGGCCTGCGAGACCATGGTCAAGACCGGTGTTGCCATTGTCGCCGGTGAAATCACCACCAGCGCCTGGATCGACCTGGAAGCCCTGACCCGCAAGGTCATCACGGACATCGGCTACGACAGCTCCGACGTCGGCTTCGACGGCGCCACCTGCGGCGTGCTGAACCTGATCGGCAAGCAGTCGCCGCACATCGCGCAGGGCGTGGATCGCAAGAAGCCGGAAGAAATGGGCGCTGGCGACCAGGGCCTGATGTTCGGCTACGCCACCAACGAGACCGACAGCTACATGCCGGCCGCGATCCACCTGTCGCACCGCCTGGTCGAGCAGCAGGCCAAGATCCGCAAGAAGAAGAACTCGCCGCTGTCGTGGCTGCGCCCGGACGCCAAGAGCCAGGTCACCCTGCGTTATGAAAACGGCGTGGTCTCGGCCATCGACGCGGTGGTGCTGTCGACCCAGCACGCCCCGGGCATCAAGCAGAAGGACCTCATCGAGGCCGTCCGCGAAGAGATCATCAAGCCGGTGCTGCCGGCCAAGTGGCTGCACAAGGGCACCAAGTTCCACATCAACCCGACCGGCAAGTTCGAGATCGGCGGCCCGGTGGGCGACTGTGGCCTGACCGGCCGCAAGATCATCGTCGACACCTACGGCGGCTGGGCCCGTCACGGTGGTGGCGCCTTCTCCGGCAAGGACCCGTCCAAGGTCGACCGTTCGGCAGCCTACGCGGCCCGCTACGTCGCCAAGAACGTGGTTGCCGCCGGCCTGGCCGACCGTTGCGAAGTGCAGGTCTCCTACGCCATCGGCGTGGCTGAGCCGACCTCGATCTCGGTCACCACCTTCGGCACCGGCAAGATCAGCGACGACAAGATCGAGAAGCTGATCCGCAAGCACTTCGACCTGCGCCCGTACGGCATCATCAAGATGCTGGACCTGGTGCACCCGATGTACCAGCAGACTGCGGCCTACGGCCACTTCGGCCGCAAGCCGAAGGAGTTCAGCTACCTCAACGGCGAAGGCGAGACCGTCAACGCCACGGCCTTCTCCTGGGAGAAGACCGACCGCGCCGCCGCCCTGCGCGCCGATGCGAAGCTGAAGTAAGAAACACGAAGGGCCGCGCAAGCGGCCCTTCTGCTTCCGGTAGAGCCGGCCGCTGGCCGGCTTTTTCATGGCCTCCGGAAACAATCGCGTGGTTGCCGGCCAGCGGCCGGCACTACCGGTTGTCGATACAATCGTCCCATGTCGACCGAACTCAAGACCCACCAGCTGTCCATGACCGTGCTGATGTCGCCGGACATGGCCAATTTTTCCGGCAAGGTCCATGGCGGTGCGGTACTGCGCCTGCTCGACCAGGTCGCCTACGCCTGCGCCAGCCGCTACGCCGGCAGCTACGTGGTCACCCTGTCGGTGGACCAGGTGATGTTCCGCCAGCCGATCGCGGTGGGCGAGCTGGTCACCTTCCTGGCCTCGGTGAACTACACCGGCACCTCGTCGATGGAGATCGGCATCAAGGTGGTGGCCGAGGACATCCTCAAGCGCAGCGTGCGCCACGCCAACAGCTGCTTCTTCACCATGGTGGCGGTGGACGAAGAAGGCCGGCCGACGCCGGTGCCGCCCCTGCAGCCGGCCACATCCGACGAGAAGCGACGCCAGGCCGCCGCGCAGATCCGTCGCCAGCTGCGCCAGGAAATGGAACAGCGCCATCTGGAACTGCTGGCGTCGAACCCGCCTTCGCCGGAGGAATGACGTATTGCCGGCCAGCGGCCGGCACTACCGCAACAACTCAGCCCGTATTCTGCACGCCCTGCGAAACACCGTTCACGCAGGCCACCAGCGCGCGCAGCAGATCGTCGTCTTCCCGGTCGCTGGCCCGCCAGCGCTGCAGCAGATCCACCTGAAGCACGCTGATCGGGTCCACATAGGGATTGCGCAGGCGGATCGACAGCGCCAGCCGCGCATCGTGGTCCAGCAACGTCTGCTGGTCCATCAGCGCCAGCAACCAGTGCCGGGTCAGTTCCAGCTCGCGCTGCACCTGCGGGAAGAAACGCCCGTGAAGCTCACCGGACAACAGCGAGAACTGCTCGGCAATGGTGATATCGCCCTTGGACAGCACCATCGCAATGTCATCCAGGAAGGTGCGGAAGAACGGCCAGTCGCGCGCCATCTCGCGCAGGATGCCCTCGTGACCGGCATCCACGGCCGCCTGCAGGCCACTGCCCACGCCATACCAGCCAGGAATGACCGCGCGTGCCTGGCTCCAGGCGAACACCCACGGAATCGCGCGCAGGTTGCCCAGCGCCGCGTCCTGGCCGAGCCGGCGCGACGGCCGCGAGCCCAGCGTCATCCGCTCGATCACATCGATCGGCGTGGCGGTGCGGAAGTAGTCCATGAAACCGGGTTGGCCGACGAAGCCACGATAGACCTCGCTGCTGGCCGCAGCCACCGCATCCATCACCGGCCGCCAGTCATCCTCGCGCGGCTCGGCCGCGCGCGGGCGCAGGCTGGCGCGTAGCACCGCGCCGGTGGCCTGTTCCAGCGAACGCAGCGCCAGCGCGCGGATGCCGTATTTGCGGTGGATCACCTCGCCCTGCTCGGTCACCCGCAGTCGACCATCGATGCTGCCGCGCGGCGAGGCATCGACCGCGTGCGTGGTCTTGCCGCCCCCCCGGCTGATCGAGCCGCCACGGCCATGGAAGAAGGTCAATCGGATGCCCGCCTCGGCCGCCACCTCCAGCAGCTCTACCTGCGCGCGCTGCAGGCCCCAGCGCGAGGCGGCGATGCCACCGTCCTTGCTGCTGTCCGAATAGCCCAGCATCACCATCTGCACATCGCCGCGCGCATGCAGATGGGCGCGATACACCGGGTCGGCCAGCAGGTCGCGCAGGGTTGCGGTGCCACGCTTGAGGTCGTCCACGGTTTCGAACAGCGGTGCGATATCCAGCGGCACCGCCCCCCCCTCTTCCACCAGGCCGCCACGGCGTGCCAGCGCAAGCACCGCCAGCACATCGCTGCGATCATGTGCCATCGAGATGATGTAGCTGCCCAGTGCGTCGCCGCCATGGCGCGCACGTGCATCGGCCAGTGCAGCGAAAACCGCATCCAGCCGCTGGTTGCCCTCGTCATCGCCGTTGGACAATGCCGTTTCACCGCTGGCATGCGGGCTGAGCAGCCGCGCACGGCCCACCGCATCCAGCGCCTGCCATGCCTCCTCGCCACCCAGCACTGCGGCCAGCGCGCGCGCATGCACGCTCGACTCCTGGCGCACATCCAACCGCGCCAGGTGGAAGCCGAAGGTCTTCACCCGCCACAGCAGGCGCTGCACGGCAAAGCCACCGGCATGCTCGCCGCGGTTGGCACGCAGGCTGTCGAGGATCAGCTGCAGATCCTCGATCAGTTCCGCGGGTCCGGCATAGGCGCCTTCGCCGTCCTCCAGCGTGGCCTGCAGGCGTGCACGCATGCGGTCATTGAGCAGGCGGTACGGCATGTCGGCATGGCGTGGCCGCGACTGCACCTGCGGCAGCAGCTGCTGGTAATGCACCACGCGTGCCTGCAGCGCATCACTGACCCCCACCCGCTCGGTGGACTGGCTGAGCAGGCTGGCCAGCTGCAGCAGTTCCTTCTGGTAGCGCCCCAGCACCGCCTGCCGCTGCGCATCCAGCGTGCTGCGGATGGTGTGGGCATCCACGTTCGGATTGCCGTCCATGTCGCCGCCCACCCAGGTACCGAAACGCAGCAGGCGCGGCAGTGGCAGTTCTTCACCATAGGTATCGCGCAGTGCCTGCTGCAGCGATTCGTACAGCACCGGGATCACCCGGTACAGCACCTGCACCAGGTAGAAGCCGACGTGCTCGCGTTCGTCATCGACGGTGGGCCGCACCGGCGAGGAATCGGTGGTCTGCCACGAGGCGGTGAGTGCCATGCGGAAGCGCGCGGCATCAGCCGCCGCCTCGCCGGGCGTGCGCTGGCCGTCGAGATTGTCGACCAGGCTGGCCACCATCAGCTGCTCTTTTTCCAGCAGCGCGCGGCGCACCGCTTCGGTCGGGTGTGCGGTGAACACCGGTTCGATATCGATGCGCGGCAACCACTGCGCCAGCTCGTCCAGGCCCACGCCCTGTGCCTTCAGATGCAGCAGTGCATCCTGCAGGCCATCGGGCTGCGGCGCGGCGGTACCGGCACGCTGGTAGTCGCGGCGGCGGCGGATGCGATGCACGCGCTCGGCGATGTTGACCACCTGGAAGTAGGTGCTGAACGCACGCACCATGGTCTCGGCCTGCTGCGGCGTGCGCCCGGCCAGGCCTGCGGCCAGCTCCGACAGGGGCGCCTGGTTCTCGCGGCGGGCGATGGCGCGGGTACGCACGTCCTCGACATCGTCGAGGAAGGCGGCCGACACCTGTTCGACCAGCAGATCGCCGACCAGTGCGCCGAGCCGGCGCACATCATCGCGAAGCGGAAGATCGGGAGAAGCGAATTCGATGCTGCTGCGGTACTCGTTCATCGGCGACGCACGGGCCTCGGTCAACGGATCCTGGCCCCAAGCCTATCCCAGATCGGGTGTCGTGCTGCGATGCAAAAATGGTTTCATCTGGTAGTGCCGGCCGCTGGCCGGCAACCTCGGGTTGCGTGGGTCCCTGAGGTTGCCGGCCAGCGGCCGGCACTACCCGGTCCGGTCAGCGCGGCTTCTTTGCCTTGCCCTGCTCGGCCGGACCGATGGTCTGCTCCAGCCAGCGCTCGCTCTCGGCCAGCATGGTCATGATCGATTCGCGCGCACGATAGGCATGCGATTCGTTCGGCAGCATCACCAGCCGCGCGGTGCCACCCAGGCCCTTCACCGCCGCGAACATGCGCTCGCTCTGGATCGGGAAGGTGCCCGAGTTGTTGTCGTCCACGCCGTGGATGAACAGGATCGGATCCTTGATCCTGTCGGCGTAATTGAACGGCGCCATCTTCTGGTAGACCTCCTGTGCCTGCCAGTAGTTGCGCTCCTCGGCCTGGAAGCCGAACGGAGTAAGCGTGCGGTTGTAGGCGCCGCTGCGTGCGATGCCGGCCTTGAACAGGCGGGTATGCGCCAGCAGGTTGGCGGTCATGAACGCACCGTAGGAATGCCCACCGATGGCGATATGGTCGCGATCGGTCACGCCACGCCGCACCACTTCGTCCACCGCGGCCTGGGCGTTGGCCACCAGCTGTTCGATGTAGGTGTCGTTGGGTTCCTTGTCGCCTTCACCGATGATTGGCATCGACGGGCTCGCCAGCACCACGTAGCCCTTGGCCAGGAACGCCTGCGGGCCCCAATAGCTGACCGCATTGAAGCGGTACGGCGAATCGGTGACCTGGCTGGCCGCGGCCGCGCTCTTGAACTCACCCGGGTAGGCCCACATCAGCAGCGGGCGCGGGCCATCGCGCTTCGGGTCGTAGCCCGGCGGCAGCAGCAGGGTCGCAGTCAGGTCGACGCCGTCCTTGCGCTTGTAGCGGATCTGTTCCTTCTGCACGCCCTTCAGCTGTGGCAGCGGATGCGCGAAGTGGGTCAGCGCGCGCGGCGCGGTGCCGGCATCGGCCAGCGACTGCACGTAGAAGTTGGCCGGCTCGTCCGGGCTCTCACGGCTCAGCAGCAGCGAACGACCCTGGTCGTCCAGCAACGCCACCGGCAACGAGTAGTTCGGCGCCTGCGAGTGGAACAGACGCGTCGCCTTGCCGGTGGCGATGTCGAAGCGGTCCACGAACGGGCGGTCGCCCTCCGGCGAGGCACCGGCACCGGCCAGGTACAGGCTGCTGCCATCCGGGCTGGTCTGCAGCAGCGAGCGGCCGCGCTCGTCGCTGGACAACAGCGGCCGGCCCGGATCGGCGTAGCGGTCCTGCGCGTCGCGATCCCACAGCAGGCGTGGCTCGGCACCGGCGTTGTCCGGGGCGATCAGCCAGGTCCTGGTCTTGCGCGTCTTCCACCACGATTCGGTCAGCAGGGCCAGGTCGCCACGGCCCCAGCTGATGCCGGCCAGGCGGCTGCCGAGCTGGGCCAGGGTCACCGGCGGCCTGTCGAACGGCGCGGCCTGCATCAGTACCGCATCGCGCACCTTGGCGTCGCGGTTCGGGTCGCCGCCGTCCTGCGCTTCGGCCCAGACCAGGGTGGCATCGGCGTCGCCGCGCCAGCGGATGTCACGCACGCCGGTCACTTCAGCATCGTTGCCGGTCGGCAGGCCTTCCACCAGCGGGCGCACGGCCACGGTGTGCACCAGCTTGCCGCTGGCTCGGTCGATCACTTCGATGCGGCGCGGGAAGCTGTCCACCGGCACCACATAGGAGTACGGGCGCTGCACCGGCTGGCGCAGCACGAAGCGGCCATCCGGCGAAACCGCAAAGCCCATGAAGATGCCGGCGCTTCCGATCGCGCGGGTGCTGCCGTCCAGGCCGACTTCCACCGGTTGGGTGGTGGCGTAGTAATCGAACTGGCGCGCGTCGGCCTCGTTCTTCAGCAGGTCCTGGTAGGTGCGGATCGACACCACGCCGCCGCCCTGGCTGGTCTGCTGCACGGCCGGACCGGTCGGGATGCCGTCGGCGGCAGGCGCTGCACCAAGATTGGCCGGGCGGGTGAACACCACCAGCCCGCGGCTGTCCGGCAGCCACTGGTAGCCGCTGCCGATCACCGTGTTCAGCCCAGCAACCAGGCGGCGCGCACTGCCGGCGCCCACGTCCACCAGCCACAGTTCATTGGCGCCGCTGGCGGCGTCGACCTGGTTGAAGGCCAGCCACTTCTGGTCCGGCGACCAGGTCACGCTGGCGATCGACAGCTTGCCCGGCAGTCCGCTGATCTGCCGTTCCCTGCCATCGGCCACGTTCATCAGCCACAGCTTTTCGCCGAAGCTGAAGCGGCTGTCGGAGAAGGTACGCGGGTTGATGCGCAGGCCGGCCAGCTTCAGTTCCGGCTGGGCCACCACCTGGATCGACGGCAGCGACGGCATCTGCATCAGCGCGGCCACATCGCGGCGCGGCGACAGGAACAACGACGGCGCGCGCGGGGCATCGACCACCGCCTGCAGCGCAGCCGAGGGCAGCTCGTAGCCGTTGACGCCCTGTGCCTGCGCCGCCGCGGGCTGCGGGGCCGCGGCCCAGGCCAGCGGGGCGACCGCCAGCAGTCCCATCGACAGGACCAGGCCGGTCCAGCGCCGTGTGCGGCGCGCGTGCATGCTCATCGTTCCACCTGTGTATTGCGTGAAAACACCGACCTTAACAGGCCATGCACGCCAGCCCATCTGCCGATGGTTGGGTCATCCCGATGTCACCCCGGGGCCGCGATATAATGGGGGTTCTCCCCTGCCGAGGGGCGCTGCGACCGGATCCCACGAGGCCCGGCCAGGCTCGGTAAGGTGGCTTTGTAACAACGGCGCCCGGCCAGATGCGAGCACCCGCTCGTCCACAACCGGAGCACACCAATGAACGCTGTTGCCAAGACCTTCTCCACCGAAGGTGATTACAAGATCCGCGATATCACGCTGGCCGACTGGGGCCGCAAGGAACTGGACATCGCCGAGCACGAAATGCCGGGCCTGATGTCGATCCGCCGCAAGTACCAGGCCGAGCTGCCGCTGAAGGGCGTGCGCGTAACCGGTTCGCTGCACATGACCATCCAGACCGCCGTGCTGATCGAGACCCTGAAGGACATCGGCGCCGACGTGCGCTGGGCCTCGTGCAACATCTTCTCGACCCAGGACCACGCCGCCGCCGCGATCGCCGCCACCGGCACCCCGGTGTTCGCGTGGAAGGGCGAAACCCTGGAAGAGTACTGGGACTGCACCCTGGACGCGCTGACCTTCACCCTGGCCGACGGCACCCTGACCGGCCCGGAACTGGTGGTCGACGACGGTGGTGACGTGACCCTGCTGATCCACAAGGGCTACGAGCTGGAAAACGGCAGTGACTGGGTCAACACCGCGTCCTCCTCGCACGAAGAACAGGTCATCAAGAACCTGCTCAAGCGCGTTGCCAAGGAGCGCCCGGGTTACTGGGGCCGCGTGGTCAAGGACTGGAAGGGCGTCTCCGAAGAGACCACCACCGGCGTGCACCGCCTGTACCAGCTGGCCCAGGCCGGCACCCTGCTGATCCCGGCGATCAACGTCAACGACTCGGTCACCAAGAGCAAGTTCGACAACCTGTACGGCTGCCGCGAGTCGCTGGCCGACGGCCTGAAGCGCGCGATGGACGTGATGCTGGCCGGCAAGGTGGCCGTGGTCTGCGGCTACGGCGACGTCGGCAAGGGCTGCGCGGCATCGCTGCGTGCCTACGGCGCGCGCGTCATCGTCACCGAGATCGACCCGATCTGCGCCCTGCAGGCGGCGATGGAAGGCTATGAAGTCAACACCATCGAATCGACGCTGGGCCGTGCCGACCTGTACGTCACCACCACCGGCAACAAGGACATCATCCGCATCGAGCACCTGAGCGCGATGAAGGACCAGGCCATCGTCTGCAACATCGGCCACTTCGACAACGAGATCCAGGTCGATGCGCTGGTGTCGTTCGCTGGCATCAAGCACGTCAACATCAAGCCGCAGGTGGACAAGTACATCTTCCCGAACGGCAACGCGATCTTCCTGCTGGCCGAAGGCCGCCTGGTGAACCTGGGCTGCGCCACCGGCCACCCGAGCTTCGTGATGTCCAACAGCTTCGCCAACCAGACCCTGGCACAGATCGACCTGTGGGCGAACAAGGACAGCTACGAGAAGAAGGTCTACCTGCTGCCGAAGAAGCTGGACGAAGAAGTGGCCCGCCTGCACCTGGAGAAGATCGGCGTGAAGCTGACCACCCTGAGCCAGGAACAGGCCGACTACATCGGCGTGCCGGTGGAAGGCCCGTTCAAGCCGGACCACTACCGCTACTGATGCCTGCGCGGTGCCGGCCAGCGGCCGGCACTACCGGCGTACACGGGGTCGGATCCCTTTCCGCAGGAAAGGGCTCTGACCCCAGCAATGGAAGCAGAAAGAACGGGCGCCTGCGGGCGCCCGTTCTGCGTTCGCGTGCGGCCGTATCCCCCGCAGCCAACCCACAGTAGATCCACGCCATGCGTGGATGATCCACCCGCAATAGCCTCGGTCAAGGCAACACCCCGACCCCACGCTACGATGCGCACATGACTCCGGCCATCAACCTGCTCAAGCGCGAGAAGATCGCCCACACCGTGCGCAGCTACGTGCACGACGCCCACGCCGAATCGTATGGCGGCGAAGCCGTCGACAAGCTCGGCCTCGACCCGGCCCAGGTGTTCAAGACCCTGCTGGCCAGCACCGAGACACACGAGCTGCTGGTGGCGATCGTGCCGGTGGCCGGCCAGCTGGATCTGAAGGCACTGGCCGAAGCGGCCGGCTGCAAGAAGTGCGAAATGGCCGCGGCTGATGCCGCGCAACGCGCGACCGGCTACCTGGTCGGTGGCATCAGCCCGCTGGGGCAGAAGAAGCGCCTGCGCACCTTCCTGGACGCCAGCGCGCAGGCACTGCCCCAGTTGCATGTCAGCGCCGGCCGGCGCGGCCTCGAGGTGGAACTGGCACCGGCCGACCTGCTGCGCCTGACCGCCGGCCGCTACGCCGCGATCGGCAAGGCCCGCTGATGCGCTGGCCGTGGTCCACGGCGCCCTCGCCCCGGCTCGAGGATGCACAGGCCGATGTACTGATGCAGGAGCTGCTGTCGCGCGACGGCACGCGCATCACCGCCGCCGCACGCTCCGTCGCACGCCTGTTCACCGCGTCCTCGCTGGAGGCATTGGCCGCGCATGTCGAGCTGATCGAACAGCGCTGCCGTGGCATCGCACTCGGCGGCATGCTGATCAGCAACCAGTCGCACCTGAAGGCCGCCCTGCAGCGCCTGCGCTACTGGCAGGCGCACACGGGCTGCCTGTGCGCACTCAATCCCGGCTACCCGTTCTTCGATCCGCGCCGCCTGCTCGAACAAGGGCAGATGCAGCTGCTGTCGATGGAACCCGCCGAGGACGGATGGGGCGACTGCCACACCGTCGCCTGCACGCAGTGCGGCCAGCACTGGCAGGCGATCGACCGCGAGTACCACTACCCGTGGTGGGAGTGGAAAGCGCTCTGACCGACCTGCAGCCACGCATGGCGTGGCGCTACTGCGGTCCGGTGGATCCAACGCGGAACCGCACCCACATCCGTAGATCCACGCCACGCGTGGAGGGCATGACCGCGCGGAACCACACCCATCAGTAGATCCACACCATGCGTGGAGGGCATGACCCCGCGGAACCGCCCCCATCAGTAGATCCACGCCATGCGTGGAGGGCATGACCCCGCGGAACCGCCCCCATCAGTAGATCCACGCCATGCGTGGAGGGCGATCACTCCACCAGTTCGTACCGCATCGGCACGCGCACGAGGGTCAGCTCGGGCACCGTGCTCTTCGCATCGGCGCGGATGAAATGCCAGCCACGCAATTCTTCCACGGCCGCTTCATCCAGCAGCGCGTAGCCGCTGGATGTCTCCACGATCACCGCGGCAACACCCCCTCGTGCATCGATCAGCGCCTTCAGCTGGCTGCGACCGGAAAGTCCCTGCTGCATGGCCTCTGGTGGATACCGTGGCGATACGCCGCGTGGCTGCATCCACGGGATCCCCTCGCCCGCGAACAAATCGCGGCTGCTGCGTGCCGCGCAGTGCTTCGGCAGGCGCAACTGAAGAGACAACTGCGCGTGGTCCACGGTCACCTCGGCGGGCGCTGCGCAGGCATGCTGCGCCAATACATGCAGCATCTGCTGCTGCCGAAGCAGCGCCTTGCCATTGGCTGCGGTCGCCTCGACCACGCAGCGACCGCCCTCGGGCTGCATCGACAGCGCGGTCACGCCCGCATCGCGCAACGCCGGAACGGCCGCCAACGGCGCGCACGCGGCTTCGGCAGGTGGCTTCACTGCCAGTACCGGGGCGGCGGGCAGCGTGCCCGCCAGCACCGCCAGGATCATCCTTGCCCAGATCGCCATGCCCTGCCCTCCGTGGGTCTGCCTGGCCCGATCATAGCGCGCGCATGGGGTCGGCTCGCTTTCCCAAGGGAAGGGCCCAGGCTCCGGGTTCGAACGATCGGGTCAGAGCCCCGCGCCGCGGGGGGCCGACCCGGGCCGGCTACGGCCGCCAGTTGGCGTTGTTCTCCCAGAACGCCACCGAGCGCCGGTAGGCCTCACGGTCCAGCGGCACGCCCGAACCCCCTTCGTCCACGCCCAGCGCATTGCGCATCATCGTGATCGGCGCCATCGGCACCTCTTCCGGCTCGGCGGTGTAGATGCAGCCGACGATGCCCCAGTCGGCCTCGATCGGTGAACCTTCCCTGGCCAGCTGTTCGGCGCTGTACAGGATCACCACCAGATAGTTCGCACGCGGCGACTCCACGCCTTCGAACCAGCGCACCAGCACCGGCAGCTCTTCTCGATTGCGCGCTTCGTAGCCGCTGCGCAGCAGGTGGCGGTTGGCATCGGTAACCGGCACCGTGAGACAGCGCGTGCGGGTCCAGTTCTCGTAGACGAACAGCTTGCAGAATGGTGCGTAGCCATCGAGCACTTTCATCGGCGCGTGCGCGTTGAGGTGGGCTTCGAACTGCTCGGCCGTGCAGTCCTGGATGGTGTTACCACGCGGCACGCGCGGGAACAGGCGGGGACGGGCGAAATCGGTGAGGACGATGGACATGGCGGGACACGATCAGGAAATCCGCTGCACAGGGTAACCGCCCGCGGGCGCGGTGGAGCGGATGCCGATGGTCACTGGCATCCGTCGCGTACTTGCCGCACCCTGCGGGCGACCCACCCTCTGGATTGCCGGCTCATGGATGCAGCACGCGCCTTGCCCCGCCGCCGCCGATGGCCCTACGTGCTGGCCGCCTTCGTGCTGGTGCCGCCGCTGCTGTTCAGCGCTGCCCTGCTCTGGCCGCTGCCGGCACCGCCGCTGCCCGAACCCGGCAACAGCCGGGTGATCCTCAACGCGCGGGTGGTCGACGTCGCGCGTGGCGAGGTCAGCGAACCCACCACGGTGATCCTGCGCAACGGCACCATCGCTGCCATCGGCGAACAGGCGCATGACCCGGCATTGCCGGTCCTCGATGCCGGGGGTCGCTGGCTGCTGCCGGGCTTCTGGGACATGCACACCCATGCCCTGCAGTTGTCACCGCAGCTGCAGTTCCCGCTGATGCTGGCCAACGGCATCACCGGTACCCGCGACATGATGGACTGCCCGCAGCCGGCCGACCCGCTCATTGCCTGCGTGGCCGACAAGCGCCGCTGGACCGCACAGGCCATTGCCGGGCAGCAGGTCGCGCCGCGCTTCGTGCAGATCGCCAGCTTCTACTTTGAAGATCCGGCGCTCGCACCGGAGGCCGCTGTACTGCGCGCACGTGCCTACACCGCACGCGGCATCGATGCGCTGAAGGTCTACAACCGGTTGCGTGCGGATACCTACCAGCGGCTGGCCGGCGAAGCACAGCGGATGCACCGCCCGCTGGTCGGGCACCTGCCCAGGGCCGTGCCGCTGGAGGACGCCCTGCAGGCAGGCCAGCGCAGTTTCGAGCACGCCCACCTGTTCGTCCGCCACTGCTTCGACAATGCCGCCGCCTGGCGGGGCGGCACGCTGGATGGCGAAGACCCGACCGCCCTGGCCGAACGCATGGTCGGCGGCTACCAACCGGCGCTCTGCAACGAAGCGTTCGGGCTGATGCAGGCCAGCGGCGCCGCCTTCGTGCCCACCCACGTGACCCGCGAAGAAGACGCGCGCGCACGTGACCCGGCCTTCGTCGACGATCCGCGCCTGGCCTATCTCGATCCGCTCTCGCGCTGGGCATGGCGTGACGATCTCAAGGCGACGGTGCAGCGCTATCCCGGACTGCGCGGCGAAGACGCGCTGAGGGCCTACTTCGAACATGGCCTGGCGCTCACCGGTGCTGCGCATCGGGCAGGCGTCACCGTGCTGGTCGGCACCGACACCGGGCTGGGCGGGTTGCGCTACCACGATGAGCTGCAATGGCTGCGACAGGCCGGCCTCGGCCAGGCCGACGTGCTGCGCGCCGCTACGCTGCAGGCGGCGCGCCACCTGGAACTGCAGGCCTCGCACGGCAGCGTCGATGTCGGCAAGGCCGCCGATCTGGTGCTGCTCGACGGCAATCCGCTACAGGACACCGCCCATACCCGGCGCGTGCACGCGGTGCTGCTGGCCGGCCATCTCTACGACCGTCCACGACTGGATGCCCTGCTGGCCTACGCGCGCGCGCAGGCGCGTTCGCCAGCGGTCATGGCGCGCCTGCTGTGGGGATTTGCCACCAGTCCGGTCAGTGCCGAACTGTAACCACGGCTACAGCGCCATCCGCTCGCGCAGGTCGCGGGCCTGCCGCCTCGACACCTCCACCTCGCTGCCGTCATCCAGCGCCAGGTCATAGCCATCGCCGATGCTCGGCGTCACGCCACGGATGCGGCGCAGGTTGACCAGGGTGTTGCGGTTGGCACGGAAGAACAGATCCGGCGGCAGGCGGGCTTCCAATGCACTCAGGCTGCGGGTCAGCAGGGCGTTCTGGTCGCGGAACCACAACCGCGTGTAGTTGCCATCCACCACCAGCCGGCGGATCTCGGAAACCGCCACGAACCAGCAGCGTTCGCCTTCGCGCACGAACACCTGGTCCTGCGCGCCCAGCGTGCCGCGCAACGCCGGCGCTTCGCCCGCAACCGCCGGATGCTGGCGGGCCCGCTCCAGCGCCTCCAGCAGCCGCGGCGCCTCGACCGGCTTCACCAGGTAGTCCAGCGCATTGGCCTGGAACGCGCGTACAGCATAGGTGTCATAGGCCGTAACGAAGACCACGGCCGGCACCGTCTCCAGGTCGTCCAGCACATCGAAGCCACTGCCGGAAGGCATCTGCACATCGAGCAGCACCAGGTCCGGCGCCAGCGTGGCGATCGCCTCGCGTGCGGCGGGCACATCATCGGCCTCGCCCACGCACTGCACCCACGGCAGCGCCGACAGCAGGGTACGCAGTTCCTGCCGCGCCAGCCGCGCATCATCGACGATCAGCACGCGCAGCATCGCGCTCATTGCGGAATCTCCAGCAGCGCCTGCATGCGGTCGCCGACCGGCTGCAGGGTGAAACGCCCGCGCGTGCCGAGCTGCGCACGCAGATAGGCCAGGCCAACACCGTGCCCGTGACTGGGCTCGCCGGCACTGCCCAGCGGATTGTCCACCCGCAGGCGCAGCACGTCGTGGTCCAGCGAAGCACGGATCCGCACCTCGCCGCCGCCGGGACGGCTGGCAATGCCGTGCTTGATCGCGTTCTCCACCAGCAGCTGCAGCGCCATCGCCGGCAGCTGCGCCTGCGAGGCATCGGCCTCGATGTGCTGCTGCACCTGCAGCCGCTGTTCGAAGTGGATCGCCTCGATCGCCAGGTAGTCGTCGACCATCGCCAGCTCCTCGGCCAGCGTGACCTGCTCGCTGCGGTTGTGCGCCAGGGCCTGGCGCAGCGTGCGCGACAGCCGGGTCACCATGTCGCGCGCGCGTTCCGGGTCTTCCAGGATCAGCGCGCGCAGGTTGTTCAGCGCATTGAACATGAAGTGCGGGTTGAGCCGCGCACGCAGTGCGTCCCGTTCCAGTGCGCTGCGCTCGGCCTCTGCGCGCAGCCGCGCCAGCTCACTGTGGCGGGCCCGGCGCAGGCCGTGCAGGCCGGCCCACAGGCCGGTCCACATCAGCAGGAACAGCGCGGTGTTCATCCAGTACACCAGTACCGAAGACCATTGGTAGTCCGCATGGCCTCCGGGCAGTTGCACCCAGCCCAGCGCCAGCGCCGGCAGCAGCAGCGCGGCGGTCACCAGCTGTGCGACGCTGGCCCCCAGCACCACGCCGGCGGCCAGCTTCAGCAGCAGGCTGCCCAGGCTTCCGTCCCACCAGCGCTGGCGCAGCGCAACCGAGCGCAGCGCACCGCTGCACAGCCACAGGCAGGCAGCCACGCTGACGGTGATCAACACGATGCCGCTGTATACCGCGCCGCCCCCGATCCGCATCCCGACCCACAGCCCGTACAGCGCATAGCCGGACCACGCCAGTGCGTTGAGCGTCCAGAAGCGGCGGGAGGGCGTGGTGGCGTCCATGTGGGCCTTGGCGGTGGGCAGGGAATGCACAGCAATCAGGAATGCGCGGCCAGGAAGCGACGCAGCTGCTCCTGCAACCAGCTCGGATCATCCCACATCAGGAAGTGGAAGCCCTGCGCACTCATCGCCACCTGCACGCCCCGCAGCTTCGCGTACTGCGCCAGGAACACCGCGCGGGTGCTGTCTTCGGTGCCGCCCATCGGCTGGTAGCCAGCCCAACTGCCCAGCACCAGCGTCGGCGCGCTGATCGAGGCGATGCTGTCACGCAGGTCGGTGGTCATCACCGCATGCATGGCATCGGCCGTGGTCTGGCGGTCGCTGGCTTCGCCCCAGCGCCCCAGCTCGGCCTGGCGCTGCGGATTCCGGGTCATGCCTGGCAGCCCGGCCTTCAGCTGCGCCTGCCACTGCGCGGCGTCGGCGGCCAGCATCCCCTTGCGCAACTGGTCGGCCATGGGCCGCACGCTGTCCGCGGTGGCGTTCGGGTCACGTGCCGCCGGCAGGAACGGCAGTGCATCAACCACCACCAGCGCGCTGACCGCGTTCGGCTCGGCCTGCGCCATCTGCAGGCCCAGCAGGCCGCCCAGGCTGTGGCCGACCACCACCACCGGCCCCAGGTGGCGGTCATGCAGGTAGGCCAGCAGCTGCCCGCGCATCGCCGGCAGGAACCCGGCCGGATCCGGATCGGCCGCTGCCGCGCCGGCGAAACCCGGCAGCTGCACCAGGTGGCACTGCACGTCCTTCAGTGCCAGGCAGGTCTCGCGCCAGACCTCGGCGCTGCTGTTGAGGCCGGGGATCATCAACACCGGGCGGCCTGTGCCGACCACCTCGACCTGCACCTTGCCGGTGCCTGTGGCGGCCGCCGCATGGGCGGAACCGGAGCCCAGCACGGCCATCGCCATGCCGATCATCGCCAGCCGGGCCAGCGCCTTCATTGCGTACCAGAGTGCCAGGAAGATCTTCATCGTCTGCTCCTTCATCGGGTGGATGTTGCCGGGATGGAAGCAGCCTGCGGTCGGCCGTGGCAGCCCGGTTGCGATTTCGGAGCAGCGGCCGGACGCCGGGGCGAACGGTCGCACGGACGGATGGTGCCCCTCACACATTCATTGCACATCCATCTTGATGAAGCGATATACTTATTCACAACCGCCGCCGCCGCCCGCGCCATGACCGCCATCAGCTTCGAGTTCTATCCGCCCAAGACCGACGAACAGCGCAGCCAGCTGGACCGTGCCGCGGCCAGGCTGAAGGACTACAGTCCGGAGTACGTGTCGTGTACCTTCGGCGCCGGTGGCTCGACCCTGAGCTACACCTCGGAGACGGTGCGCCACCTCAACCAGCATCATGGCTTCGAGGCCGCGCCGCACCTGTCCTGCGTCGGCGGCACGCGCCAGGAAATCCGCGAGCTGCTCAAGCTGTACCGCGCCATCGGGTGCCGGCGCCTGGTCGCACTGCGCGGCGACCTGCCCTCCGGCATGGGCTTCCCCGGCGACATGCGCTATGCCGCCGAGCTGATCGCGTTCATCCGCGCCGAGCACGGCGATGCCTTCCACATCGAAGTGGGCGCGTACCCGGAAACGCATCCGCAGGCGACCGATGCACTGGCCGACCTGAAGCACTTCAAGGCCAAGATCGATGCCGGTGCCGACGCGGCGATCACCCAGTATTTCTTCAACCCGGATGCCTACTTCCACTTCGTCGATGAAGTGCGCCGGCTCGGCGTGCAGGTGCCGATCACGCCCGGCATCATGCCGATCGCCAACTTCAGCCAGCTGCGCCGCTTCTCCGAGCAGTGCGGTGCGGAGATTCCGCGCTGGATCGGCCGCAAGATGCAGGCCTACGGCGATGACGCCGAGTCGGTACGTGCTTTCGGTGCCGAAGTGGTGGCCAGGCTGTGCCAGCGCCTGATCGAAGGCGGAGCGCCCGGGCTGCACTTCTACACCTTGAACCTGGCCAAGCCGACCACCTCGGTGCTGAAACTGCTGCAGGGCTGAAAGCACGCCGGGAAGGCGTGATCGGCGCTACCCTGCAGGGATGATCCGGCTTTCCTTCCTGCTGTTGCTGCTGCCGTTGTGGTCGCCGCCGAACGCGGCCCACGCACAAACCACGCGCCTGAACCGCTGCAGCGACGCGCAGGGCCAGAGCGTCTATACCGATCGGCCCTGTGACAGCGTCGGCGCGCGCTCGCGCCTGCCACCACCTGCGCCTGCATCGACGGGCAACATCGGCCAGCGTGACACACTGGGTGCACGCTGCCCGCGCCGGTTGAGCGAGCTGGTCGAGGCGCTGCGCAGCGGCATCGCCAGCAACGATGTGAACCGGCTGTCTTCGCTGTACCTGTGGGGTGCGGTCTCCGACGCCGGTGCACAACGCATCCTCGGCCAACTCGAATCGCTGGCGCGACGGCCACTGGTGGACGTGGTGCCGGTGTATCCGTCACAGGGGCCGGCGTCCTCGCAGGAGGAGGGTCAGAGCCCTGCTGCACAGGAAGCCGACCCTGAGCCGCCGGCCGTACGGCATCCGATCGGCCTGCGCCTGGAGCAGACCCTGCCCGGCAGCGTGGCGCGCGCCTCGACGGTGCTGGGGTTGCGGCGGCAATACGGGTGTTTCTGGATCACGTTGTGATCGGGAGGGGTCGGATCGCTTTCCAGCGGAAAGGGCTCTGACCCCAGGATTCGTTCTTACTCCGGCCACAACCCGCGGATCGCGGCGATGCCCTGCCCACCATGGCGGCGCGCCTCGGCAATGTGGCCACTGCCCAGGCCACCCAGCGCGTAGATCGGCAGTGACACCTGCGCACGCAGTGTGGCGAAGGCATCCCAGCCCAACGGCTCGGCGTGCGGATGGCTGGCCGTGGCCTGCACCGGCCCGAGCACGGCGAAGTCGCAGCCCAGACGCTGTGCGGCCTGCAGCTGCGGCAGGTCATGGCAGGAGGCCGCCACCAGCTGGCCCGCGGGAAGCGGCCGCTGCGACAGCTGCAACAGTTGTTCGCTGCCCAGGTGCACGCCCACGCCCAATGCGCGTGCCAGTTCGATATCGCGGTTGAGCAGCCACTGCACCCCATTGCGGCGATGCGCGCGCACGGCCTGCTCGACCATCGCCTGCCGCTGCGGATGGTCAGCAGGCAGGCGCAGCTGGATGCGCTGCTGACCGGCCGCCACCGCCCGCTGCAGCTGGTCATGCCACTGCTGCACGCCGCTGGCATCGTCGGCCGGCGCCGGGGTGATCAGGTAGCGGTCGGGCTGGCGCAATGCGGCCACCACCGGCAGATCGGCAGGCGGCATCGAATAGCGGCCCAGCTTGTCCTGCGCCACCCAGGTAATCGCCTGGCCCTCGCGCCCGCGTGGGGTGCCTTTCCAGCTGCGCACATGGCGCACTTCCAGGGTCAGGTGCTTGTCCGGGTAGCGCTGCGGCACGTCCATCAGCCACTCGCCGACATCGGCCTCGATGCCCAGTTCCTCGCGCAGCTCGCGCACCAGGGCCTGTTCGGAGGTCTCGCCGGATTCGCGCTTGCCACCGGGGAATTCCCACAGCCCGGCCATGTCGCGGTTCTCGGTACGGCGGTTGAGCAGCACGCGGCCACGCGCGTCGGTGATGACGGCAGCCACGACATGGATCGATCGGGTGGGGGAAGGCATGGGGGAAGCATGCCCAGAACAGGGCGATCGGCGCAATCGCGGATCTGGCCAGGATCATGTACCACAAAAGAAAAGCCCCGCGTTCGCGGGGCTCTTCCGGATCAGCTCAGCTGGCCGTGGCAGTGCTTGTACTTCTTGCCACTGCCGCACGGGCACGGATCATTGCGGCCGATCTTCGGCTCGTCGCGCTGCAGCTGTGCCACGCCCTGCTGGGCGGCCTGCACCTGCGCGGCTTCCTCGTCGGCGCTGTAGCCACCCACGTCCTGGTGCTGGAACTGCGACTGGCTCAGGCGGGCTTCGGCCTGCTGGCGCTCGGCGGCTTCCAGTGCCTGCACTTCCTCGTCGCTGCGCACGCGCACACGCGACAGCAGGGTCACCACTTCGCGCTTGACGTTCTCCAGCATGTCCGAGAACAGCTCGAAGGCTTCCTTCTTGTACTCCTGCTTCGGCTGCTTCTGCGCGTAGCCACGCAGGTAGATGCCCTGGCGCAGGTAGTCCATGCGCGCCAGATGCTCCTTCCAGCTCTGGTCCAGCACGGTCAGCATCACGTGCTTCTCCAGTGCGCGCATGGTCTCTTCGCCCACGCCGGCTTCCTTCTCGGCGAAGTGCTGGTTGACCCGCTCCTGCACCTTGGCCGCGATCGCCTCGGCATCCAGTTCCTCGTGATCCTTGACCAGATCGGTCAGCGACATCTGCAGGCCGAAGTCCGACAGCAGGGTCGCCTCCAGGCCACGCAGGTCCCACTGCTCGTCGATCGAGTTCGGCGGCACGAAGCGCGCCACCACATCGAAGATCACGTCGTCGCGGATGCCATCGACGTTGTCCTTCACCGACTCGGCGTCCAGCAGCTCGTCGCGCTGGGCGTAGATCACCTTGCGCTGGTCGTTGTTGACGTCGTCGAAGTCCAGCAGGTTCTTGCGGATGTCGAAGTTGTGGGCCTCGACCTTGCGCTGCGCCTTCTCGATCTGGCGGCTGACCAGGCGGTCCTCGATGACGTCGTCTTCCTTCATGCCCATCATGCGCATGGCCTTCTGCACCCAGTCGGAGGCGAAGATGCGCATCAGGTTGTCTTCCAGCGACAGGTAGAAACGGGACGAACCCGGGTCACCCTGGCGGCCCGAACGGCCGCGCAGCTGGTTGTCGATACGGCGCGATTCATGGCGCTCGGTGCCGACGATGTGCAGACCGCCAGCGGCCTTCACTGCATCGTGGCGCTTCTGCCATTCGGCCTTGACCGCAGCCTTCTGCTGATCGGTCGCGTCCTCGCCCAGGGCGTGGATCTCGGCTTCCAGCGAGCCGCCCAGCACGATGTCGGTACCACGGCCGGCCATGTTGGTGGCGATGGTCACCGCCGCCGGACGGCCGGCGTTGGCGACGATGGTCGCTTCGCGGTCATGCTGCTTGGCGTTGAGCACTTCGTGCTTCACGCCGGCCTTGCTCAGGTGCTCGGACAGCATCTCCGAGGTTTCGATCGAAGTGGTACCCACCAGCACCGGCTGGCCGCGCTTGGCGCACTCTTCGATGTCGGCCAGCACCGCGTTGAACTTGCCCTTGCGGTTGAGGAACACCTGGTCCGGGCTGTCCTTGCGGATGGTCGGGCGGTTGGTCGGGATGACCACCACTTCCAGGCCGTAGATGCTCTGGAACTCGAACGCTTCGGTATCGGCCGTACCGGTCATGCCGGACAGCTTCTTGTACATGCGGAACAGGTTCTGGAAGGTGATGCTTGCCAGCGTCTGGTTCTCGCGCTGGACCGGCACGCCTTCCTTCGCTTCCACCGCCTGGTGCAGGCCATCGGACCAGCGGCGGCCGGCCAGGGTACGGCCGGTGAATTCGTCGACGATGACCACTTCGCCGTCGCGCACGATGTAGTCCACGTCACGCTGGTAGATCGCATGCGCGCGCAGCGCGGCGTTCAGGTGGTGGACCACGGTCAGGTTCTGCGCCGCGTACAGGCCTTCGGTCTCGCCGTTGAGGATGCCGGCCTCGACCAGCAGCTGCTCGGCGTGCTCCATGCCCGCTTCGGACAGGTGCACCTGCTTGCCCTTCTCGTCGACCCAGAAGTCGCCCTCGCCGTCTTCCACTTCCTGCTTGACCAGGTGCGGCACAACGCGGTTGACCCGGATGTACAGCTCCGGGGAGTCATCGGCCGGGCCGGAGATGATCAGCGGGGTACGCGCTTCGTCGATCAGGATGGAGTCGACTTCGTCGACGATGGCGTAGTGCAGGCCGCGCTGGTAGCGGTCGGCCTTGGACAGCGCCATGTTGTCGCGCAGGTAATCGAAACCGAATTCGTTGTTGGTGCCGTAGGTGATGTCGGCAGCGTAGGCTTCGCGCTTGTCGCTGTGCGGCATGCCCGGATACACCACGCCAACGCTCAGGCCCAGCCAGTTGTACAGCTTGCCCATCTGCGCGGCGTCACGGCGCGCCAGGTAGTCGTTCACGGTGACCACGTGCACGCCCTTGCCTTCCAGCGCGTTGAGGTACACCGGCAGGGTCGCCACCAGGGTCTTGCCTTCACCGGTGCGCATTTCTGCGATCTTGCCCAGGTGAAGCACCATGCCGCCGATCAGCTGCACGTCGTAGTGGCGCATGCCCAGCACGCGGCGACCGGCTTCGCGGCAGACCGCGAACGCTTCCGGCAGCACCTTGTCCAGGGCTTCACCGTCGGCGATGCGCTGCTTGAACTCCGGCGTCTTGGCCTGAAGCTGCTCGTCGGAAAGCTTCTCGATCTCCGGCTCCAGCGCATTGATCTTGGCGACGATGCGGTTGAGCTGGCGCAGCTGTCGTTCATTACGACTGCCAAATACGCGGGTAAGCAGGCTGTTGATCATTGAAGGAACCGGGTTGGATGGACACGACGCCCGGCCTCCCCCTTGGGATCCGTCCGCCGCAAACGAAACAGGGCGCCTGGCGCCCTGTCGATGGCAACACCCATTGTAGCTTGGGACGGCCGCGAGGGGTTTCAACCCTTCGGCGATGGGGTCAGAGCCCTTCCGCGCTGCGGAAGGGATCCGACCCCGTGCGGGATCGGGGTCGGATCCCATTCGCCATGGCGAATGGGCTCTGACCCCAGACCAGGGGTCAGCCGCGACTGATGCGGCCGACCGGCGTGTTGCCGCCGTCGCCGAGGAACTTGCGCGGGTTGACCACGTTGCCGTTCTCCCACACCTCGAAGTGCACGTGGGCACCGGTCGAGCGGCCAGTGGAGCCGGCCTTGGCCACTTCCTGGCCGGCACGGACCAGGTCACCGGCCTTCACCACCAGGCGCGAATTGTGCGCGTAGCGGGTGACATAGCCATTACCGTGGTCGACGTCGACGACATTGCCGTAGCCGCCCTTCACTCCGGCGAAGCTGACCACGCCCTCGGCCACCGCCATCACCGGGTCACCGACCTTGGCGTGGAAATCCATGCCCTTGTGGGTGGCGGCACCGCGGCCGAACGGGTCGGCACGGGTGCCGAAGCCGGAGGTCACGTAGCTGTTGCGGATCGGCATGCGCGAGGGCACGGCGTTCTGCTGCAGCTGGTGGTCGAACATCAGCGATTCCATCACCGACAACTGGCGGCCTGAAGCAGCGAAGCGCTGCTCCAGCACCTGTAAGTCGGCGTTGACGTCCTTGACCGGAATGTCGCTGGTCGGGCCGCCGGCGTCGCCGTCACCGAGACCGGGGGTCTCGTTGAAATCGAACTCGCCATCTTCCAGCTTGCCCATCTGGGTCAGCCGTTCGCCGAGGGCGTTGAGGCGGGTGGCCTGGGCCTGCAGCTCGCCGAGCCGGGCGGCCAGCGCGTTGACCTGGGTCTGCGCATCGCGCTTGACCTTGGCCAGCTCCGCATCCTGGCGCTCGACCTTGGCCTGCAGGCGCGAATCATTCAGCGCGCTGGCGCCAATGCCGCCGGCAAGGCCGATAATGCAGCCTACCCCGAGCACGCTGCCCAGCAGGGCGCGGGGGCGGTCCTCGAAATAGAACCGCAAACGCGCGATCGGCGACGCTTTGGCCTGTCCTTCACGCGTTTTGATTACGATCTTTTTGAATGCCATCAGTGAGTTTTCATGTCTGAGCCGAAATCCAGCGTTCGCCCCGCGTCAGTGCCGAAACCGGCGCTGGATGCGGTGATGGCGGACAAAAGCGGGAACCCGCTGCGGCGTGCCTTGTGGCTCGACGCGCTGGACCGTCAGTTGCGCCCCCAGTTACCGCCACCTCTGCGCAGCCGTTGCCGGCTGGCCAATGTGGACGGGGAACACCTCGTTTTTCTCGTCGAATCCCCGGTCTGGCATGCCAAGTTGCGGCTTGCCGAAGCCCAGTTGCTCGACGCGGCCCGTTCCATCGGGCTGAAGGCCACCAGGGTGACCATCAAGACTGCGTCCACCACTCCCTCACGCTCCCCAGCGATCGACAACCGGAATGGCCCCCACGCAGTTTCAGCCGCCACGCACAAAGGGCTACGCGACGCCTTGGCTTGCCTGCAGGACGTTCCTTCGAAGCCGAAGAAGCGGTCCTGACGACAACGGAGCATCCGGCTCCGCTCCCCGTCGCGCGTGTCACCACGGCGTGAAACATTTCGGGGGCCGGGTCGCATCCTAGCTGCCATCCGGGGGCCTGTCGTTAGATTGTTGTTAAAACTGCGTTAAATTCAGGCTTCCGGTCCAACAGGTTCACAAAACCGTGACCTCGGACCTTCGCGCAGGGGGGCCAGGCGCGCTGAATGCGTCACTGACACCAGAAACCGCAACGCCGCCCTGGAAGGCGGCGTTTTTTTCTTTTAATTCAATGGCCTGCAGGTATCAGGCGTAGGCCGGAGTGGCGTATTCGACCGGATCCGGGCTCGCCGGCGAGTCGAAGCTGACCCATTCCCAGGCGCTGGCGTCGGCCATCAGGGCCCGTACCAGCTTGTTGTTGAGTGCGTGGCCGGACTTGAAGCCCTCGTAGGCGCCCAGCACCTGGCCACCGGCCAGATAGAGGTCGCCGATCGCGTCGAGGATCTTGTGGCGCACGAATTCGTCGGCGTAGCGCAGGCCGTCTTCGTTGAGCACCCGGAACTCGTCCAGCACGATGGCATTGTCCATCGAACCGCCCAGGCCGAGATTGCGCTCGCGCATGTATTCCAGGTCGCGCATGAAGCCGAAGGTGCGCGCCCGGGAGATTTCCTTGGTGTAGGCCAGGGTCGAGAACTCGATTTCCTGGCGCGACTGCTTGGCCGGGATCATCGGGTGGTCGAACTGGATGGTGAAGCCCAGCTTGTAGCCCTCGTAGGGGGTGAAGCGGGCCACCTTGTCGCCCTCGGTCACTTCCACGGTCTTCAGCACGCGGATGAAGCGCTTGGGCGCATCCTGCTCCACGATGCCCGCCGACTGCAGCAGGAACACGAACGGGCCGGCCGAACCGTCCATGATCGGCAGCTCGGCCGAAGACAGTTCGACGATGATGTTGTCCACACCCAGGCCGGCCAGCGCCGACATCAGGTGTTCGACGGTCTGGATCTTGGCGTCATTGCAGGTCAGGCCGGTGCACAGGGTCACTTCGGTGACCAGTTCGGCCTTGGCCGGCACTTCCACCACCGGGTCCAGGTCCACACGGCGGAACACGATTCCATGATTGACCGGTGCCGGGCGCAGGGTCATGTAGACCTTGTCACCGCTGTGCAGGCCAACGCCGGTGGCGCGGATCGTGTTCTTGAGGGTGCGTTGCTGGATCATGGGGGATGGACCGGAAGTGACACATTAGATTAACACGCGCGCTCCCCTACCCCGGCTGAAACGCCAGTGAAGACGCCGGCAGGACGCACCGGCGCGCCGCAGGGACGCGCATGAAGCAGGGCAGCCGGGCCCATCCTGGCCCGGCGCCCGCGTTTTCAGGACATGGTGGCGCAACCCGGGGAGGACAAGCCCCGGGCAGCCCCGCTCAGTCCGCCTGGCGGCGCAGGAACGCCGGGATGTCCAGGTAGTCGTTCGGCAGTTCCGCCGCAGCCGGGGCCGAAGCCGCCGGGGCCGACGGCGCGGAGGCTGCCGCGGTGTCACTGCTGGCACGACGCAGGCCCATGCCCATGCCCATGCCACCCACCGCCTTCGACACGGCGTCGCCGCCGTTGTCGAACTCGCCGAACTCCGGCTGGCCGGTGGTGGCATTACGGACCAGCTTGATCGGGGCACGCTCGCCCGGACGCTGGGTCTTGCTGGCCGACACGCGGTTCAGGCCGGTGGCGACCACGGTCACGCGCACTTCGTCCTGCATGTCCGGATCCAGCACGGTACCGACCACCACGGTGGCATCTTCCGAAGCGAAGCCATCGATGGTGCGGCCGATCTCGTCGAACTCGGCCATGGTGAAGTCGGCGCCGGCGGTGATGTTGACCAGGATGCCGTTGGCACCGGCCAGGTTCACATCGTCCAGCAGCGGGTTCTGGATCGCGGCTTCGGCAGCGGCCTGGGCACGGTCATCGCCACGGGCGGTGCCGGTACCCATCATCGCCAGGCCCATTTCGGACATGACCGTGCGCACGTCGGCGAAGTCGACGTTGATCAGGCCCGGACGCACGATCAGGTCGGCGATGCCCTGCACGGCGCCCTGCAGCACGTCATTGGCGGCACGGAAGGCCTGGATCATGGTCGCGTTGCGACCCAGCACGGTGATCAGCTTCTCGTTCGGGATGGTGATCAGCGAGTCGCAGTGCTGGCTCAGTTCCTCGATGCCCTTCAGCGCCACCTGCATGCGGCGACGGCCTTCGAACGGGAACGGCTTGGTGACCACGGCCACGGTCAGGATGCCCATCTCCTTGGCCAGCTGCGCCACCACCGGCGCAGCGCCGGTACCGGTGCCGCCGCCCATGCCGGCGGTGATGAACACCATGTCCGCGCCCTGCAGGGCGTCCATGATGCGCTCGCGGTCTTCCAGCGCGGCCTGGCGGCCGACTTCCGGGTTGGCGCCTGCGCCCAGGCCCTTGGTCACGTTGGTACCCAGCTGCAGCTGCAGCTTGGCACCACAATTCTTGATGGCCTGCGAGTCGGTGTTGGCGGTGATGAACTCCACGCCGTCCACCGCCGAGTTGACCATGTGCGCCACGGCATTGCCGCCGCCGCCGCCCACGCCAACCACCTTGATCACCGCATTGGGTGCCATCTTTTCGATCAGTTCAAAATGCGCCATGTCCGTGTCCTCGTTGTATCCGCTTTGGCTGGCATGGGCATTCGGGCGTCCTGCCGTCCTGCTGCATGCCGACGTTGCGGCTGTGTGGGTTGTGTGTTGCCGGTGTTGCGTTGTGATGCGGGTACTGCAGGTGTTGCGCCCGGGCGCGGCCCGGGTCCAGCGGTGCCGCGTCAGAACTCGCCGCGGAACCAGGTCTTGAGTTTCTTGAACATGCTTCCAGCGCGCCCGGTCGGCAGCGACGGCCGCCGCGGGTGCTCGATCTGGCTGCCCATCAGCAGCAGGCCTACGCCGGTGGCGTGCACCGGGTTGCCGACCACTTCCCCAAGGCCGGTGACGTGCTGCGGGATGCCCACGCGCACCGGCATCTGCAGCATTTCCTCGGCCAGCTCGACCACGCCTTCCATCTTCGAGGCACCGCCGGTCAGCACCATGCCGGCGCGCACCAGCTCCTCGAAGCCGGAGCGGCGCAGTTCGGCCTGCACCATCTCGAAGATCTCCTCGTAACGACCCTGCACGGCCTGCGCCAGCGAATGACGCGGCATGCGGCGCGGCGGGCGGTCGCCCACCGACGGCACCTGGATGCTCTCCTCGGCGGTGGCCAGCTGGGCCAGGGCGCAGGCGTAGCGCACCTTGATCTGCTCGGCTTCCGGGGTCGGCGTGCGCAGCATGTGCGCAATGTCGTTGGTCACGTGGTCGCCGGCGATCGGCAGCGAGGCGGTGTGGCAGATCGCGCCCTGCACGAACACCGCGATGTCGGTGGTGCCGGCGCCCATGTCGACCAGCACCACGCCCAGCTCGCGCTCGTCGGCGGTCAGCACCGCTACGCTGGAGGCCAGCGAGGACAGCACCAGGTCGTCCACCTGCAGGCCGCAGCGCTGCACGCACTTGCTGATGTTGGCCGCCGCCGACTGCGCGCACACCACCAGGTGGGCATGCACTTCCAGGCGCACGCCGGTCATGCCGACCGGATTGCGGATGCCTTCCTGCGAATCGTCCAGCACGTACTCGCGCGGGATCGCATGCAGGATCTTCTGGTCGGCCGGGATCGCGACCGCCTTGGCCGCATCAAGCACCCGGTCCAGGTCGCCCCAGGTCACTTCGCCGTCGCGGATCGGCACGATGCCGGGCGAGTTCTTGCACTGCACGTGATTGCCTGAGATCGAGGCATACACCGAGCGGATCTCGCAGCCGGCCATTAGCTCGGCTTCTTCCACCGCACGCTGGATCGACTGCACCGTCGATTCGATGTCGACCACCACGCCACGCTTGAGCCCGCGCGATTCATGCGAGCCGATGCCGATCACTTCGATCGGATTGCCCGGCGAATACTCGCCCACCAGCGCCACCACCTTGGAGGTGCCGATGTCCAGGCCAACGATCAGCGATTTGTCACCCTTGCGATTCATGTCCTTTCCTGCGTGCTTCTGGCCGGGGTCGCCGGCGTTTTCGCCGGCGTGGCCGGGGTACCCCAGCTCAGCGTGAAACCATTGGTGTAACGGAGGTCGGCACGCTCGATCGGCGCGTCCTGACGGTTGAGCTGCGGCAGCACCTTGACGAAGCGCTGCATGCGCGAGCGCGCGTCGTCACGGCCGACCACGACTTCGGTGCCGTTGCTCAGCACCAGCGACCAGCTGCCGCGCGCATCCATCGTCACCCGGCGCACGTCCACGCCGGCCGGTGCGAACAATGCACGCGAGTCGCTGTACAGCTTCATCACTTCTTCGGTCTGGCTGTCCGGGCCATCCAGTTCCGGCAGCGCCAGGTCGGCCAGTTTCTTCGGCGTGGGGAACAGCTTGCCCTGCTCGGAGACCAGGCGATCGTTGCCCCAGCGCGCGAACGGCTTGTGCTCGACCAGGGTCACTTCCAGCACGTCAGGCCACTGCTTGCGCACCTGCGCGCTTTCCACCCACGGCAGCCTTTCCAGGGCGTCCTGCGCGTCCTGCAGCTTGACCGCGAAGAAACCGGAACGTGCATACGGCAGCAGTACCTGCTGCAGCTGTTCGGCCGGCACCCGCTTGAATTCGCCATGCACGCGCAGCTTCGCCAGCGGCCAGCGCTCGGCGCCAACCCAGCCATTGACCACGGCCACCACCGGTAGTGCAACCACCGACAGCGCCAACAGCCAGACGAAGATGCGCAGCACCGCGTTCATGCGTGCGAGGCCTCCAGGGTCTGTTCCAGCACGCGCCACACCAGTTCCTCGAAACCGATGCCGGCCTGCCGCGCCGCCTTGGGCACCAGCGAGTGACTGGTCATGCCCGGCGCGGTGTTCACTTCCAGCAGGAAGAAACGGCCGCTGGCGCGGTCGCGCATCACGTCTACCCGGCCCCAGCCACGGCAGCCGGCGGCGCGGAACGCGGCCAGCGCGATGCGGCGGATCTCGTCCTCGGCATCACCGTCCAGGCCCGGGCACAGGTACTGGGTGTCCTCGGCGATGTACTTGGCGTTGTAGTCGTACCACTGGCCCTTGGGCACGATCCGGATCGACGGCAGCGCGACGTCGCCGAGGATGGCCACGGTCAACTCGTCGCCGACCACCATCTGCTCCATCAGCAGCTGGCCGTCGTAGCGCGCGGCCAGGGCCACTGCTTCGTCCAGGCCGGCATCATCGGTCACCCGGCTGATGCCGACGCTGGAACCTTCGTTGGCAGGCTTGACCACCACCGGCAGGCCCAGTTCGGCGGCCAGCGCGTGGACCGTGGACGCATCCACCTTCCTGTACTGCGGAGTCGGCAGGTCCAGCGACAGCCACACCTGCTTGGTGCGGATCTTGTCCATGCTCAACGCCGAGCCCAGCACGTCCGAGCCGGTGTACGGCACGCCGAAGGCGTCCATCAGGCCCTGCACGATGCCGTCCTCACCACCACCGTTGTGGCCGTGCAGGATGTTGAACACGCGATCGATGCCGCCGGCGGCCAACGCCCTGGCCAGCGCCGGGATGCCGTCCACGGCGAACGCATCGACGCCGCGCGACTGCAGGGCCTCAAGCACGTTGCGCCCGGAATCCAGCGATACCTCGCGTTCGCTGGAGCTGCCGCCAAGCAGCACCGCGACGCGACCGAACTCGGCCGGGTCGGTCACGCGCAGCGGCGGGAAGGTCAGCGCGCTCACGCCTGGCCCTCCCCCTTGAAGCCTTCCACCGCGATATGGGTGGCCACCGCACCGATGTCGCCGGCGCCCATCATCAGCAGCAGGTCACCGTCCTGCAGCACATCCGGCAGCACGCTGGCCAGTTCCGCAGCCTTGCCCACCACCACCGGCTCGCTGCGGCCGCGCGCGCGGATGGCGCGGGCCAGCGCGTGCGAATCGGCGCCGGCGATCGGTTCCTCACCGGCCGGGTAGACCTCGCTCAGCACCAGCGCATCGACGCTGGACAGCACCGCGGCGAACTTGTCGAACTGGTCGCGGGTACGGCTGTAGCGATGCGGCTGGAACGCCACCACCAGGCGCTTGTCGGCCCAGCCGCCGCGGGCGGCGGCGAACACCGCTTCCAGCTCGCTCGGGTGATGGCCGTAGTCGTCGATGATGCGCACCTTGGCCCCGCTGGCGGTGGTCACTTCGCCAAGGTCGTTGAAGCGACGGCCGACACCGGCGAAACCTTCCAGCGCGCGCGCGATCGCGTCCGGCGCCACACCCAGCTGCCAGCCCACCGCCGCAGCGGCCAGCGCATTGAGCACGTTGTGCTTGCCCGGCAGCGCCAGCACCACTTCCTGGCTGGTGCCCTGCGGCAGGCGCAGCGTGAAGCGCATGCGCGAACCTTCCTGCACCACGTTCTCGGCGCGCACGTCTGCCTGCGGGCTCAGCCCGTAGCTCATCACGTGGCGCGGGGTCCTGGCGGCCAGGGCGGCCACTTCCGGGTCATCGATGCACAGCACGGCCAGGCCGTAGAACGGCAGGCGCTGCAGGAACTCGGCGAACGCCGCCTGCACGCGGGCGAAGTCGTTGCCGTAGTTTTCCAGGTGGTCGGCATCAATGTTGGTGATGATCGACATCAGCGGGTTCAGGCGCAGGAAGCTGCCATCGCTTTCATCGGCCTCGGCCACCAGCCACTGCCCACCGCCCAGCTTGGCATTGGCACCCGCTGCCAGCAGCTGGCCACCGATCACGAAGGTCGGGTCCAGGCCGCCTTCGCTCAGCACGGCGGCGGTCAGGCTGGTGGTGGTGGTCTTGCCATGCGTGCCGGCCACGGCGATGCCGCGGCGGAAACGCATCAGCTCGGCCAGCATGGCTGCACGCGGCATGATCGGGATGCGCTGGCTGCGCGCCTCCATCAGCTCCGGGTTGTCTTCGCGGATGGCACTGGAGACCACCACGCAGTCGGTACCCAGCACGTTGGCCGCCGAATGGCCGCGCATGATGCGCGCACCCAGGCTGGCCAGGCGGCGGGTCGCCACGTTGTCGGCGTTGTCCGAGCCGGACACTTCATAGCCCAGCGTCAGCATCACTTCGGCGATACCGCTCATGCCGGTGCCGCCGATGCCGACGAAATGCACGCGCGGGAACGCGCGCACCAGGTCGTTGGTGTCGTGCAGGCGACGGATCATGCGCGGCCTCGCGCAGGGCAGGCGCGGTGGCATGCCTTCTTCATACAGCTTCCTCAAGAATGATATCGGCGATGCGCTCGGCGGCATCGACCTTGGCCAGGGCACGCGCGGCTTGCGCCATCTGCATGCGGCGGGCGGGATTTTCGGACAGATCGCGCAGCAGTGCGGCAATGCCGTCGGCCAGCGTTCCGTCCTGCTTCAGCAAAACCGCCGCGCCGCGCTCGACCAGGTACTCCGCATTGCGGGTCTGGTGATCGTCGACGGCAGCGGGGAATGGCACCAGCACGCTGCCGACGCCGACCGCGCACAGCTCGGCCAGGGTCGATGCGCCGGCGCGGCACACCACCAGGTCAGCCCAGGCGAACGCCTCGGCCATGTCGGCGATGAACGGCGTGATCTCGGCCTGCACGCCGGCCTTGGCATACGCCTCGACCGCTTCGGCATGCATCTTTTCACCGCTCTGGTGGCGCACCTGCACCGGCACCGCAGCGCCCAGTGCAGCGATCGCCTGCGGCACCCCGGTGTTGAGCGCACGCGCGCCCTGGCTGCCACCCACCACCAGCACCCGCAGCGGGCCGTGACGGTCGGCGAAGCGCTGTTCCGGCGGGGCGATGGCAGCGATTTCCGCACGCACCGGGTTACCGACGAATTCCTCGCGCTTGGCGAAGGTGCCCGGGAAACCGGTCAGCAGCCGCCGCGCATAGCGCGACAGGATGCGGTTGGTCAGGCCCGGTGCACGGTTCTGCTCATGCACGATCAACGGCAGGCCATGCAGGCGCGTGGCCATGCCGCCCGGCCCGGAGGCGAAACCGCCGAAGGCCACCACCGCACGCGGCTGGCGCCTGCGGATGATCATGCCGGCGGCACGCAGCGCGCGCATCAGCCGCCACGGCGCCGCCAGCAGGGCCAGCTTGCCCTTGCCGCGCAGGCCGCTGATCGCCAGCGTGTCGATCGAGATGCCGTGCTGTGGCACCAGACGGGTCTCCATCGCGCCATCGGCCCCCATCCAGGTCACCGGCACGCCGCGCTCGCGCAGCACGCGGGCCACGGCCAGGCCGGGGAAGATATGGCCGCCGGTACCGCCGGCCAGGATCATCACCGGGCGTGCAGAGTCGTGGGCTGCGCTCATGACAGCCTCCCGAAGGTCGGTTCGACGCGCGACTGCAGGCGGCTGGTGCCACGCGCGGCGTTCGGCGCAGCGGCAGCCACCGGCTCGGCGCTCATCGGTACGCTGGCAGCCACCGGCGCAGCCGGCTCGTCCATCGGCTCGGCAGCGGCGTCTTCGGCGCCGCCGATACGCACGGCCTGGCGGCGCTCGGCGCGCTTGAGCTCATAGGAAACGCGCAACAGCAGGCCCATCGCCACGCAGGTCATCAGCACCGACGAACCGCCGGAGGAGATCAACGGCAGGGTCAGGCCCTTGGTCGGCAGGATGCCCAGGTTCACGCCGATCGAGACGAAGGTCTGCATGCTGATCCACAGGCCGATGCCGAAGGCGATGTAGCCGGAGAAGTGGCGCTTCATTTCCACGCAGCGCATGCCCAGCCAGAACGTACGGCCGACCAGCAGCGCATACAGCGCCACGATCACGCAGGTGCCGAGGAAACCGAATTCCTCGGCAGTGACCGAGAAGATGAAGTCGGTATGCGCTTCCGGCAGGTAGTACAGCTTCTGCACCGAGTTGCCCAGGCCGACGCCGGTCCACTCGCCACGGCCCACCGCCATCAGCGCGTTGGACAGCTGGTAACCGTCGCCCTGCTGGTCGGCCCACGGGTCCAGGAAGGAGGTGATGCGGCGCATGCGGTACGGCTCGATGATCGCCAGCGCGCTCATGCCGACCAGGCCGATGATCACCGGCATCGACATGCGCGGCATGTTGACCCCGCCGAGCACCAGCATGCCGGCGGTGATCGCCAGCAGCAGGGTCGAGGAACCGAAGTCCGGCTGCAGCAGCAGCAGCACCACCAGCGCACCGGCCACGCCCAGCGGCTTCAGCATCGCCGGCCAGGTCGCGTTGACCTCGTCGCGGAAGCGCACCAGGTAGCTGGACAGCCAGACGATGTAGAGCACCTTCACCGCTTCGACCGTCTGGAACTTGGAGATGCCCAGGTTGATCCAGCGGCGCGCACCGTTGACCGTGCTGCCCAGGCCTGGCGTGAACACCGCCAGCAGCAGCACGAAGCAGCCCAGCAGCAGCATCTGGTTGTACTGCTCGATGGACTTCAGCTCGGTGCGTGCGGCGATGACCGCCAACACGATACCGACCGCCAGGAAGATCAGGTGGCGGTTGAGGTAGTAGAACGGGCTGCTCATCAGTGCGATCGAGCTGGACGCCACCATCACCACGCCGACGCCGGTGAGCGCGATGATCGCGCCCAGCAGCCACTTGTCGTAGCTGCCTTCGATGGCTTCAAGGCGTGTTGCCTGGCGGGACAGGTCGTTCATCTCAGCGCACCTTCAACGTGGCCAGGCCGATCAGCACGAGCACGACGGAGATGATCCAGAAGCGCACGATCACGCGCGGCTCCGGCCAGCCCTTCAGTTCGAAATGGTGGTGGATCGGCGCCATGCGGAACACGCGCTTGCCGGTCAGCTTGAACGAGGCGACCTGGATCATCACAGACAGCGTTTCGATGACGAACACGCCGCCCATGATCACCAGCACCAGCTCCTGGCGGGTGATCACCGCGATCGTGCCCAGCACCGCGCCCAGTGCCAGTGCACCGATGTCGCCCATGAACACCATGGCCGGATAGGTGTTGAACCAGAGGAAGCCGAGGCCGGCGCCGGCGATCGCCGCGCAGATGATGACCAGCTCGCCGGCCCCCGGGATCTGCGGGATCTGCAGGTAGTTGGCGAACACCACGTTGCCCGAGGCGTAGGCGAACACGCCCAGCGCGCAGGCCACCAGCACGGTCGGCATGATCGCCAGGCCGTCCAGGCCGTCGGTCAGGTTCACGGCGTTGGAGAAGCCGACGATCCAGAAGTAGGCGATGGCCACGAAACCGATGCCGGCCAGGGGCAGCGCGATCGACTTGAACATCGGGATATAGAAGGTCAGCGCCGCCGGCACGTCGGCCGTGTAGAACAGGAACAGGCCGGCGGCCAGGCCGAAGATCGACTGCAGCAGGTACTTCCAGCGCGACTTCAGGCCATTCGGGTCGCGGCGGACGATCTTGATCCAGTCGTCATACCAGCCAATGGCACCGAAGCACAGCATCACCGCCAGCACCAGCCACACGTAGCGGTTGCGCAGGTCGGCCCACATCAGCACCGACAGGGTGATGGTGAGCAGGATCAGCGAACCGCCCATGGTCGGCGTGCCGGCCTTGGAGAAATGGGTCTGCGGACCGTCCTTGCGGATCGGCTGGCCGCCCTTGAACTGGGCAAGCTTGCGGATCATCGCCGGGCCGAGCCACAGCGACAGGAACAGGGCCGTCAGCGCGGCAAGGATGGCGCGGAACGTCTGGTAGTTGAACAGCCCGAACAGGCTCTCCAACTGCTGCAACCATCGAGCCAGTTCATACAACATGCGGGGATTCCTCTCCTTGCGCCAGCAGCGCTTTGACAATCGTGTCCATGGCGCTGCCACGGGAACCCTTGACCAGGCAGCGCACGCCGGCGTGCAGCTCGTCCTTCAGCGCCTGCGACAGCGCGTCATGGGTAGCGAAGTGACGGCCGCCTTCGCCGAAGGCATTGGCTGCGGCGGCGCTCAGCGGGCCCAGCGCATACAGGCGCTTCAGCCCCGCGGCACGGGCGCGCAGCCCGGCCTGCGCATGCAGCGCCTCGGCATCCGGGCCCAGTTCGCGCATGTCGCCCAGCACCAGCCAGCCCTCTTCCGGCGCGGCGGCCAAGGCATCGATGGCGGCGGCCAGCGAACCCGGATTGGCGTTGTAGCTGTCATCCACCAGCACCGCGCCGTTGCGCAGCTGGTGGGCAATCTGGCGGCCCGGCACCGGCTGTGCTTCGGCCAGGCCGGCAGCGATCAGCGCCAGATCGACGCCCGCGGCCAGCGCCAGGCTGGCGGCGGCCAGCGCGTTGCTGACGTTGTGGCGACCCGGCAGGCCCAGTACCACGCGGGCCTCGCCTGCCGGCGTGAGCAGGGTGAACTGGCTGCCCTGCGCGCCCGCGCGGATGTCGCGCGCGGTCACCTCGGCGGAGTGCTCCAGGCCGTAGCGCACTACGCGGCAGCGTGCCGGAGTACCGACGAAATGCTGCTCGAACCAGCGGCCATAGGCATCGTCGGCATTGATCACTGCCACGCCATCGGCCGGCAGTGCGGCGTAGATCGCGCCCTTGGTCACGGCCACGCCGAGCAGACTGCCCATCCGCTCCAGGTGGGCGGGGGCGATGTTGTTGACCAGTGCATAGCGCGGTCGGGCGATATCGGTCAGGTAGGCGATGTCGCCCGGCTTGCCGGCACCCATCTCGTAGACGGCATAGTCGGCGTCTTCCGGCGCGTCGACCACCGCCAGCGGCAGGCCGATCTCGTTGTTGCGGTTGCCCGGGTTGGCGTAGACCACCTTGTGCGCCTGCCGCGCCACCTGCTGCAGGATCGACAGCAGCAGGCTTTTCACGCTGGTCTTGCCGTTGCTGCCAGTGATCGCGAACACCTCGGTGGCGCGGTCGCGCTGCATGCCGGTGGCAATCTTCGCCAGGGCCAGCTCGCTGTCGGCCACCAGCACCTGCGGCAGCTCGATCGGCAACAGGCGCTCGACCAGCAGTGCGCTGGCGCCGCGCGCCTGGGCATCCGCGGCGAAGTCGTGGCCGTCGAAACGCTCGCCGCGCAGTGCCACGTACAGGCTGCCCGGGCCGAGGCTGCGGGTGTCATTGCTGACCGCGTCGATGGCCACGTCGTCGCCGTGGATCTCGCCGCCGGCCCAGTGCGCGATCAGCGAAAGCAGGGTGCGCTTCATTCCGCGCCCTCCGCAGCCTGTGCCTGCAGCACGCCGGCCTTGGCGGCCAGTGCGGCAGCAGCCACTTCGGTGTCGTCGAAGTCATGGCGTACGCCGTTGACCTCCTGGTAGGGCTCATGGCCCTTGCCGGCGATCAGGATGATGTCGCCGGCACCGGCGCGCTTCACCGCCAGGCCGATCGCGCGCGCGCGGCTGCGCTGCACGGTCACGGCGGAGGCATCGATGAATCCGGCCAGGATGTCGGCAACGATCACATCGCCGTCCTCACCACGCGGGTTGTCGTCGGTGACGATGACCTGGTTGGCCAGGCGCTCGGCGATCGCGGCCATCTGTGGGCGCTTGCCGGTATCGCGCTCGCCACCGCAGCCGAACACGCAGAACAGCGTGCCGTGCAGGTGGCCATGCAGGCTGTCCAGTGCCTGCTCCAGTGCATCGGGGGTGTGCGCGTAGTCGACCACCACGGTCGGCAGGCCACCTTCGCCGCCGAGGCGGTTCATGCGGCCACGGATCGGCTGCAGCGCCGACAGCACGTCGGCGATGCGCGGCAATGGCTGCCCCTGCGCATGCAGGGTGCCGGCCACGGCCAGCAGATTGTCCACGTTGAAGCGGCCCAGCAGCGGCGACTGTACCGCCGCACGCTGGCCGTCGATGACCAGCTCGAAGGCGATGCCACGGCCATCCAGCTGCAGGGCTTCGGCGCGCACGCTGGCATCGCCGGCTCCTCGCGAGCTGAGGCCGATCGGCTGCACGCCCGCCGGCAGGCCGGCGAACAGCTGGCGACCGAACGCATCGTCAAGGTTGATCACCGCCGCCTTCAGGCCCGGACGATGGAACAACCGTGCCTTGGCCGCGCCATAGCTGGCCATGTCGCCGTGGTAATCCAGATGGTCGCGGGTGAGGTTGGTGAACACCGCAACGTCGTAGTGCACCGCATCCACGCGGCCCTGGTCCAGCGCATGCGAGCTGACTTCCATTGCCACCGCGCGCGCGCCGGCGTCACGCAGCTGCGCCAGCAGCGCATGCATCTGCAGCACCAGCGGCGTGGTGAAGCCGGTCGGCTCGACCGAACCATAAAGTCCGGCGCCCAACGTGCCGATACTGCCACTGGGCGTTCCGAGCAGGTGCCAGGCCTGGGCCAGCAGCTGCACGGTGGAGGTCTTGCCGTTGGTGCCGGTCACACCGACCATCGCCATCGCCCGCGACGGTGCGCCATGGAACTGGTCGGCCATCGCGCCCATGCGCGCGCGCAGGCCCGGAACCGCGATCGCATCGGCCGGCGCCGGCAGCTCGGCAGGTGTCGGCGGCTCGAACAGGATGGCGGCCGCTCCGGCCGCGCGGGCCTGCTCGACAAAGCCCAGGCCATGCGCGCCGAAACCGGCGATGGCGACGAAGGCATTGCCGGGGCGCACGGCACGGCTGTCCAGCACCAGGCCGGTCAGGGCGGGGTCGTGCCCGGCAAGGGCAACGTCCGGAAGCAACTGCGAAAGCAACATCGAAGGACTCATTGCGTGCCTCCCGTAGCGGGCGGCGTCTGGGCTTGCGCGCTCGGCAGCGCAGCATCGAATTCAGCGGCGGCATCGACCGGCAGCGCGGCCTCGGCCGGCGGCGCGGGCAGGATCGAGGCCGAATGGCCGACCTTGCCGGACTGCTGTGCGGCCAGCCACGACTGCAGGTCATCCAGCGGCACGTCCATCAGGCGCAGGGTGCCCTCCATCACGTTGTGGTAGACCGGCGCCGACACCAGGCCGCCGTAGAACTTGCCGGCCTGCGGGTCATTGATGACGATGACGGTGGCGAAACGCGGATTGGTGGCCGGCACCACGCCCGCGAACAGCGCGTTGTAGTGGCCACGCTCGTATCCGCCGGGGCCGGCCTTGCGCGCGGTACCGGTCTTGCCGGCCACGCGGTAGCCCAGCACCGCCGCCTGCTTGGCGCCACCCTGGGTGACCACCGTTTCCATCATCGCCACCACCTGCCTGGCGACGTTCTCGTCGATGATCTGCTGGCCTTCGTTGCGCTGGCCCTTGACGAAGGTCGGCGCGATCAGGCGGCCGCCATTGGCCAGCGCCGAGTAGGCGGTCGCGATCTGCAGCGGGGTGACGTTCAGGCCGTAGCCGTAGGACATGGTGGTCTTGGTGGTGCCGGACCAGCGCGCCGGGCGCAGCACGACGCCACCCGACTCGCCGGGGAAGCCGCTGTGCGGCACCGAGCCGTAGCCGAACCGGCGCACGCCGTCGTAGAACACCTGGTCGGGCATCTTTGCCGCGACCTTGGCGGCACCCACGTTCGAACTGCGGGTGATCACGCCGGTGACGTTCAACACGCCGTTGTTGCGCGGCACGTCGCGGATGGTGAAGCGACCCAGGGTCATGTAACCCGGGTTGGTATCGATGATGGTGTCCTTGGTCACCGCACCGGCCTGCAGCGCCGTGGCGATGGTCAGCGGCTTCATCGTCGAACCCGGCTCGACCAGATCGGTCACCGCGCGGTTGCGGCGCGCATCGGGGAGCGCGCCGGTCAGCGAATTCGGGTTGTAGGTCGGCAGGTTGACCATGGCCAGGATCTCGCCGGTGGTCACGTCCATGATCACCATCGAACCGCCGGCCGCCTTGTTGGCCACCAGCGCGTTGCGCAGTTCCTTGAAGGCCAGGTACTGGATGCGGCGGTCGATGCTGAGGGTCAGGTCCTTGCCCGGCTCGGCTGCGCGCAGCAGGTCGCTCTCGACGGTTTCGCCCTTGCGGTTGCGGATCACCCGCTTGGCACCGGCCTTGCCGCGCAGCCACTCGTCGAAGGCCAGTTCCAGGCCTTCCTGGCCGCGGTCATCGATATTGGTGAACCCCAGCACGTGCGCCATCGCCTCACCCTGCGGGTAGAAGCGGCGGAACTCGCGCTGTGCGGCCACGCCCGGAATCTTCAGCGCGACCACCTTCTCTGCTTCGTCCGGATTGATCCGGCGCCGCAGGTACATGAATTCCTTGTCCGACTTCTGCGACAGGCGGCTGCTCAGCTCATCCACCGACATGCCGACCGCCTGCGCCAGTTCCGGGATACGTTCGGGTGAACGCAGCAGGTCCTGCGGATTGACCCAGATCGACGCAACCGGCGTGGACACCGCCAGCGGCTCGCCGTTGCGGTCGGTGATCATGCCGCGCGAGGTCTTGATCGGCAGCTCGCGCAGGTAGCGGGCCTCGCCCTGGCGCTGGTAGAAATCGCTGTTGATGATCTGCACGTAGGCGGCGCGGCCGACCAGCGATACCGAGCACAGGCCAAGTGCCAGCGCCACCCAGCGCAGGCGCTGGCGCAGGTTGAAGGCATTGCGGGGGCGGTTGCGGCCGGTCTTGCTCATGGGCGCACCACCACGATGTCGCCCGCCTCGGGGAACTTCATGCCGAGCTTCTCGCGCGCGATGCGATCGACGCGGTTGGCTTCGGCCAGGGTCGCCTGCTCCAGCTGCAGGCGGCCGAACTCGAGATTGATGTCATCGCGCTTGCGCTCGGCGCGCGACAGCTCGATGAACGTCTGCCGATGACGGTGACGCACGAACACGACGCCGATCGCCGAGGCCACGGTGGAGGCCAGCAGGATGATCAGCAGCAGCCGGCTCATGCCCCGGCCTCCCGCTTCTGGGCCACGCGCAGCACGGCACTGCGGGCGCGCGGATTGGCGGCCAGCTCTTCGTCGGTCGCCTTGATGGCACCGCCGATCAGGTCCAGGGTCGGCACGAACGCGACCGCCTCGGGCAGGCGGCGGTTGGCCGGCGGCGCCTTGGCCAGGCGGTTCATGTACTGCTTGACGATGCGATCTTCCAGCGAATGGAAGCTGATGACCGCCAGCCGGCCGCCGGGCTTGAGCCGTTCCACCGCCGCATCGAGCCCGGCTTCCAGATCGGCCAGCTCGCGGTTGATGTGGATGCGGATGGCCTGGAAGCTGCGCGTGGCCGGATGGATCTTGTCCTTGCCACGCGGCATCACCGAGGCGATCAGTTCGGCCAGTTCAGCGGTGCGCGAGAACGGCTGCTTCTCGCGGCGGGCCACGATGGCACGGGCGATGCGCCGGCTCTGGCGTTCTTCGCCGTAGGTCCACAGCACGTCGGCGATCTCGCGCTCTTCGACGCGGTTGATCCACTGCGCGGCGCTTTCACCGTTGTCCGGATCCATGCGCATGTCCAGCGGGCCATCCTTGCCGAAGCTGAAGCCGCGTTCGGCCACATCCAGCTGTGGCGACGACACGCCGAGGTCGAACAGCACGCCGTCCAGGCCCTCGGCCGTCGCATCCCACTGCAGCAGCTGGGCGAAGCTGCCGCGGAAGATGGACACGCGCGGATCCGGCGCGAAATCGCGCTCGGCTACGGCGATGGCTTCGGGATCCTTGTCCATGACCAGCAGGCGCCCCTCGGGACCGAGCTGGGTGAGCACGCCACGTGCATGACCGCCACGACCGAACGTGCCATCCAGATAACGTCCGTTTTCGATCACCCTCAGGCCTTCAAGGACCTGGGTGTACAGGACCGGCAGGTGCACCGCCGGCGACTGCGACACCGGAAGGTGACCGGCCTGCGCTTCTGGGCGCATCCGGGCACCCCGGCTCACAACTTCAGGTCGAGCAACCCATCACCCAGATCCTCATCAGACAATGTCTGCTGGATCAGGGCCCGATGCGCCTGCTCGCTCCACAATTCGAACTTGTCGCCCATACCGAGCAATACCGCCTTCTTCTCAATGCCCACCGCACCGCGGTGGCTGGCGGGGATGCTGATGCGACCGTTGCCGTCCAGTTCCAGATGGGCGGCCGAACCGACCAGCTTCTGCTGCAACAGGCGCACGACGCGCTGGGTGTTGGGCTTGGACATCACATCGTCGCGGACCCGCTCCCATTCCGACTCTGCATACAGCCACAGGCAGCCGGCTTCGAACGGGTTGTAGGTCAACACGAGACGGTTGTTGCTGGCGCGCGCGACGAGGTCGCGGTAAGCGGTGGGAACCGCCATGCGCCCTTTATCGTCAACTGTGATGGCCGTCTCGCCCTGGAACACGACGCCTGCACCTTGTCCTTCGCCCGGTGAAACATTGAACCACGAAAACCCACAAAACACCCGGATTTCCCTCTGATGCCCACCTTAGCAGCGAGCCAAGGGTTGTCAACACCTTTTCCGCAGGGAAATCGCCAGCCGCATCAATGGCTTGCAACAACCTTTAGAGAATTGTTCAAGGCTTATCCACAAGTTGCTGATCCGTCTCAATTTTTGAGATTGAACAGAAGTTCAGGGGCGTGGAGAGGGCGTGAAACATCGCCCGCGCATTCATCCGGAGCGCGCTGAAAACGACGCCGGACTGCGCAAACCGTGCACAATGAAGCCATGTGCCTGCTCGCTCTTGGCTGGATGCACCACCCGCGCTGGCGGCTGGTGATGACCGGCAACCGTGATGAGTTCCACGCGCGCCCGACGGCGGCGCTGGCCCCCTGGCAAGATGAGACCTCCGTCATCGGGGGGCGCGACCTGCGCTCCGGGGGCGGCTGGGCCGGGGTGGGCGCCTCTGGCCGGATGGCCGTGGTCACCAATGTCCGCGACCCGCTGGCCGCCCAGACCGGCCCCTCGCGCGGCGCACTGGTCGCCGACTTCCTGCGTGGCCGCGACCCCGCTGCGGTGCATATCGATCGTTTGGCGACGGTGGCCGGCGCCTACGCTCCCTTCAACCTCCTGCTGGCCGATGGCAACAGCCTGGAATACCTGGGCAACCATCCGGCCGAACGCCAGAGCCTTGGCCCGGGCGTGCACGGCATGTCCAACGGCGCACTGGACGCGCCGTGGCCGAAGACCCGGCGGTTGATGGCGGCCCTTGAAGGCTGGCTGCAGGAAGACCGGGCCAGAACCCTGGCCCAGGGGGAAAGTGACCTGACCCCGCTCTGGGCCGCGCTGGCCGATGAGCACCGCCCCGCCGACAGCGACCTGCCCGATACCGGCATCGGCCTGGAACGCGAGCGCTGGCTGAGCCCGGCCTTCATCCGCGGCGACGACTACGGCACCCGCGCCAGCACCGTGCTGCTGATCGATGCCGACGGCCACGGTGAGATCCATGAGCGCCGTTTCGGCCCGCAGGGCATCCCCAGCGGACACAGCCAGGTCATTTTCTGACCGCGCGGCTGTCGCAACCTGCAGCATCGGACCCCCAACGCGACATCCCGAAGGCGTCGTTCAGCTCCAGGGACCGCCTCCCAACCGGCTGCGCCGCAGGGGTCTGCGCGCCCGCGGCGGCCGGCTGTGCCCATTTTTGACCCGGCGCTGTGTCTATAAATAATGCCCGCAACCTCCCAGGGTGGTCCGGCCCGGCACCCCGCCGCGCGATCCATCGCAGCCACAAGGAGGCCCCATGCGCCGCATCCTCATCCTGTCCGCCACCCACCTGCTCACCCTCGGCCTGGGCTTCGGCCTGGGCGTGTATTTCCTGCCGATCCTGACCGCGCCCGATGACCCGCCGCTCGCGCAGGTGCAGGCGGCCATGCGCGAGGCCCCCCACCACACCCGCTTCCGGCGCGACCTGAAGGGCAGCGACGCGGTGCACTGGGCCGAAGGCGAGGTCAGCGTCAGCCCGCGCCAGGTCGCCTTCGACGGCAGGATGGGGCCGGGCCCGGACTACAAGGTCTATCTGGTCCGCGACTTCGTCGACAACAAGGCCGATTTCCTCAGGATCAAGGCACAGGCGCAGCGCATCGGCGAGGTGAAGACCTTCAACCGCTTCCTGGTGGACGTACCCGGCAACGTGGACGTGGACGACTACACCACGGTCGTGGTGTGGTGCGAGCGCTTCTCGCAGTTCATTTCAGCCGGCCAGTACCGCTGACCGTGATGGGGCCGGATGCCTTTCCTGTGGAAAGGCATCCGGCCCCGCAATCACGGTCGATCCACGCCTTGCGTGGAAGAAGAAGGAGGCGGAGCCGGCCGATAAGCCGGGTTCTGTCGTGGACAGTCATTCCTCTAGGCGTTACGTCACCGCAACGCTCAAGCAACCTACCCGGATCCAACGCGGGCCGCGCCAAAGGATCCCTATTTGGTCTTGCTCCAGGTGGGGTTTGCCGTGCCGGTCTGTTGCCAGACTCGCGGTGCGCTCTTACCGCACCATTTCACCCTTACCGGCCTTCCGAAGAAGACGTAGGCGGTATCTTTCTGTTGCACTTTCCGTCGGCTTGCGCCGCCCAGGCGTTACCTGGCACCTTGCCCTATGGAGCCCGGACTTTCCTCGGCACCCCCGAAGGGATGACGCGACTGTCTGGCCGGCTCCGCCAGCGCGCATTCTACCGCAGTAGCGCCACGCCATGCGTGGCTGCACGCTGATCGGCATCCACGCATGGCGTGGATCTGGCGCCCTCAACTGCCGTACAACGCCTTGCGCGGTGCGCCGGTCAACTCGGCGGCCAGCTTGGCCGCGGTCGACGGCGGCAGGTGCTCGCTCAGCTTCGCGTACACGCGACGTCCCTGCGCCAGCTGCGCTTCCTCGTCGTCGCCAGCGCCCTGCACCATCACCACGAACTCGCCCTTGCGCTGGTTGTCGTCGGCCTCGACCCGGGCCAACAGGCCGGCCAGGTCACCATCGAGCACGGTTTCGAACAGCTTGGTCAGTTCACGCGCCAGCACCGCCGGGCGCTCGCCGCCGAAGATCGCCGCCATGTCGGCCAGCGACTCGGCAATGCGGTGCGAGGATTCGTAGAACACCATCGTGCGCACTTCGCCGGCCAGCGCCTGCAGGCGATCGCGGCGCCCGCTGGCCTTGGCCGGCAGGAAGCCTTCGAAACTGAAGCGGTCGCTCGGCAGGCCGGCGACGCTCAATGCGGCAATGGCAGCACAGGCGCCAGGAATCGGGCTGACCCGGATGCCGGCCGCACGCGCGGCACGCACCAGCCGGAAGCCCGGATCGCTGACCAGCGGCGTCCCGGCATCACTGACCAGCGCCAGAGATTCACCCGCCTGCAGGCGCGAAACCAGGCGCTGCGCCAGCGCATCTTCGTTGTGCTCATGCAGGGCCACCAGCGGCTGCTGGATGCCGAAATGCGACAGCAACTGGCCACTGCGGCGGGTGTCTTCGGCACAGATGGCCGCCACCGAACGCAGCACCTCCTGCGCGCGCGGGCTCAGATCGGCCAGGTTGCCGATCGGGGTGGCGACGACGTACAGGGTTGGGACACTCATTTCAGCGGTACTCACGGGGCAAGGGTAGAATCGTAGCGTGTACCCGGCCAAGGCCGCTGCCCTCATCGCATGGACCCGATCATGAACAAGCCCGCCGCACGGATCTCCGCCCTGTCGTTGTCGCTGATGCTGCTGGCCGGCTGTGCCACCACCAGCCTGACCAGCACGCCCGATTCGCCGGCCCAGAGCCAGGCGCTGGCGCTGATCGAACAGGGCAAGCCCCGCGACGCCGCGCTGCAGTTGGAAGGCCTGGCCGCCACCCTGCGTGGCGGCGCGCGCAGCAACGCACTGGCCGATGCGGCCTGGGCCTGGCATCTGGCCGGTGACAGCGCCCGTGCGCGCAGCCTGCTCGGCCAGCTGACGGCCCGCCAGCTGTCCGGTGCCAGCCTGCAGCGCTACCAGCTGACCGGTGCCGAGCTGGCGCTGGCCGACAAGCAGCCGGCGCAGGCACTGGCACTGCTGAAGGATCATGCCGACAGCGTGGCGGTCGGCCTGCGTACGCGCTGGCTGCTGGCCCGCGCCCAGGCCCTGCAGGGCACCGGCGATGCGTTCGGCGCCGCCACCGAACGCGCACGCGCCCATGCCAGCCTGACCGGCAGCGCGCGCAGCGAGAACCAGGCCGCGATCGCCGGCCTGCTCGGCACCCTCGACGACGCCACCCTGCGCAGCCGCGCCGCCGCCCTGCCGGCCAACGACCCGCTGTACAACTTCGCCGGCCGTGCGCTGATCGCACGCGGCCTGCCGCTGCCGCGCCCGTTCGACCGCGATGGTGCAGCCCAGTTCGATACCAGCAAGCGCCCCCCGGCAATGAGCGACGGCTACCGCCCGCCGGCCAAGCTGGCGGTCCTGCTGCCGCTCAGCGGCCGCCTGGCCACCGCCGCGCAGCCGGTGCGTGACGGCCTGCTGGCCGCCTACTACGGCGAGACCCGCCGCCGCCCGGACATCAATTTCATCGACACCGCCGGTACGCCGGCCGGTGCACTGGCCGCCTATGACAAGGCCGTCGCCGCCGGTGCCGACTTCGTGGTCGGCCCGCTGGGCCGCGACGAAGTGGACGCCGTGTACGGCCGCCAGCAGCTGCAGGTACCGGTGCTTGCACTGAACCGCGGCAAGGATGCGCCGCCGGCCGGCAGCGCCGGGTTCTCGCTGGCGCCGGAAGACGACGGCATCGTCGCCGCCGAATACCTGCGTGGCCGCGAACGCAGCCGTGCGCTGGTGATCAGCAGCAACGACGACACCGGCCGCCGCTCCGCCACGGCCTTCGCCCAGCGCTTCGCCCAGCGCGGTGGCCAGGTGGTGGCCACGCTCAATGTCGGCGACGCCGTGGGCGATGTCGGCGCGCAGGTGCGCAATGCCGGCCAGGTCGATGCCGTGTTCCTGGCCGTGCGCGCACCGCAGGCACGCCTGCTGGCGCCGCAGCTGGCACTGGCCGGTGCCGGTGGCGCGACCCGCGTCGGCACCTCGCAGCTGACCGTCGGCAGCGGCAAGGTGGAAGAAGACGTGGCCCTGGACGGCATCGTCTATCCGAACGAAGCCTGGAACGTACGCAGTGTGTCCGGCCTGCCCTCGGCCAGCCAGGTCGCCAGCACCCTGCCGAGTGCACGGGGTGCCGCCGGCCGCCTGTTCGCCTTCGGCGCCGACGCCTGGAAGATCACCGCCTACCTGGACAAGCTGTCCAATGAAGGCGGCCTGGACGGCGCCACTGGCACGCTGTTCCTGGACAGCAACGGCAACATCCTGCGCCAGCCGGCGTGGTCGACCTTCAATGGCGGCCGGCCGATGCCGATCGTCGGTGGTCGCTGAGCGCAGCCAGCGTGGCTCGGCGGTGGAAGCCGCCGCCGAGCAGCATCTGCAACAGGCCGGGCTGCAGCCGCGTGCGCGCAACGTGCGTTATCGCGGCGGCGAACTCGACCTGGTGATGGACGACGCCGGCACCGTGGTGTTCGTGGAAGTGCGCTATCGCGCGCGATCCGACTTCGGCGGTGGCGCCGCGTCGGTCGACGCCCGCAAATGCCGGCGCCTGGCCCACGCCGCGCAACTGTTCCTGCAGGACAATCCCGCGCTGGCCAATGCGCCCTGCCGCTTCGACGTGGTCGAGGCCAGTGGCGAACCGCCGCAGCTGCACTGGCTGCGTGATGCGTTCCGGCTGGATGATTGCTGATGTGTACCTGCAGCCGGCCAGCGGCCGGCCCTACCCGACAGACATGCAGCCGGCCAGCGGCCGGCCCTACCCGACAGACATGCAGCCGGCCAGCGGCCGGCCCTACCCGAGAGACCTGTTGCCGGCCAACGGCCAGCATCACCCGACAGACCTGTTGCCGGCCAGCGGGCGGCGCCGCAGGAGTGCAGGACTGATGCCTTCGATCATCACCCATGCCGCCGTGCCGCTGGCACTGTGGTGTGCCGCCGACCGCGGCCGCATCCCGCCGCGCCTGCTGGCCGCCGGCGTGGTCGCAGCGATGCTGCCCGATGCCGACGTGCTGGCCTTCGCCCTGCACATTCCCTATGCCGATGCCTTTGGCCATCGCGGTGCCAGCCATTCGCTGCTGTTCGCGTTCGTGCTGGCGGCGGTAGCGGCGGTGTTGGCATTCTTTGGTAGCGGCCGACCTTGGTCGGCGGGTTCGTGCCAACCAAGGTTGGCACCTACCAAGGCAGGGCCAACGGTTGCGTCGATCCTACAAGCCGCGGTGTTCGTCTTCGTGTGCGCGGCCAGCCACCCGCTGCTGGATGCGATGACCTCCGGCGGGCTCGGCGTTGCCCTGGCCTGGCCCTGGAGCGACCAGCGCTTCTTCGCACCGTGGCGGCCGATCCGCGTTTCACCGTTTGCCGCGCAGTTCTTCAGCGCGCGCGGCGTCGCCACCCTGCTGTCTGAACTGCGCTGGGTATGGCTGCCACTGGCCACTGCCGTCGTCGCCTGGAAACTGATCCAACCCTCTTCTGCTGCCCCACGAGATCCGTCATGAGTACCGCCCTGCCTGCTGCCCTGGTTGCCGAACTGTCCGCCCTGCTGGGCGCGGAGGGCTGGCGCACGGATCCGGGCAGCCTGGAAGCGAACGCACAGGACAACTCGTGGCGCCACCAGCATCCTGCTGCCGTCGCGCTGCCGGCCGATGTGGCGCAGGTGCAGGCGCTGGTGCGTGCCTGCCGTGCGCATGGCGTGGCCCTGGTCGCGCGCGGCGCAGGGACCGGCACCACCGGTGCGGCCGTACCGTTGCCGGGCAGCATCGTGTTGTCGTTCACCCGCATGGACCGCATCGTGGAGATCCGCGCTGGCGACCGCTGCGCGGTAGTGCAGCCGGGCGTGCTCAACGGCACGCTGCAACAGGCACTGGCGCCGCACGGCCTGTTCTGGGCGCCCGACCCCTCCAGCGCGGACGTCTGCAGCATCGGCGGCAACCTGGCCTGCAACGCCGGCGGCCCACGCGCGGTGAAGTACGGCACCAGCCGCGACAACGTACTCGGGCTGGTGGCGGTGACCGGCAGCGGCGACCTTATCCGCTGTGGCGGCGCCTACACCAAGGACGCCACCGGCTACGACCTTACCCACCTGCTGGTGGGCAGCGAAGGCACGCTGGCCCTGATCGTGGAAGCCACGCTGAAACTGACGCCGCTGCCGGTAAGCCAGGCCGGCCTGCGCGTGCTGTATCGCGACGCCGATGCCGCCGCTGCGGCGGTGTCGCGGCTGATGTCGCAACCGGTGGTGCCGACCCGCCTGGAATTCATGGACGCCCGCAGCCTGGAACTGCTGCGCCTCAACGGCGCCGATGTGCCGGACGCCGGCGCGATGCTGCTGGTCGAAGCCGATGGCGACCACGACACCCTCCCGTACCTGCTGCAGGCATTGGCCAGCGCCGCCGAAGGCGACGGCATGATTGCGCTGGACGTGGCGATGGAAGGGCGCGCGCGTGACCAGCTGTGGGCCGCGCGCAAGGCGCTGTCGCCGGCGTTGCGCAGCGTCGCGCCGGGCAAGATCAATGAAGACGTGGTGGTTCCGGTATCGCGCATCCCTGCACTCGTGGCCGGTGTACAGGCGCTGGCACGCGACTACGCGCTGACCATCGTCACCTTCGGCCATGCCGGCAACGGCAACCTGCACGTCAACATCCTCTACCACCCTGACGATGCCGACGAGAATGCGCGTGCGCATGCCGCACTACCGAAGATCTTCGAGCTGACGTTGGCGCTGGGGGGTACCTTGTCGGGCGAACACGGCATTGGGCTGGCCAAGCGCGATTTCATGGCACAGGCCTTCAGCCCGGCCACGTTGATGGCGATGCGGGCAATCAAGGCCGCGCTGGACCCGGACGGCATCCTCAACCCGGGCAAGGTGTTGCCTCCGGCATAGCGCCGAGCGCACCCACCTGTAGCGCCGAGCCCATGCTCGGCTGCTCTCCGCCCAGATCACGATGACACCCGCGCCGCACGTGGCAAGCCGAGCATCGGCTCGGCGCTACAGGGGCGCGTCGTCGGCAAGGTCGACCAGGGTCTGGCGGAAACTGGGCAGCAGCACGCGGTTGCCGTGCCCGCTCAGATGGTCGTTGTCGAAGAACAGCGGCTCGCCGTCCGTCACCGCGGCACAGGTGTCGGGCCCGCACAGCCATGGCAGCGGGTCCCATACCGTCAGCAACGGATGGCGCACGGCCAGCTCCGCCAGCAACGTCATCTGCGGCGCGCGCAGCCGCTCCAGATCCGCGCGCGGCATGCTCAGGCCACCTGCGCACGCAGGGTTGCGGCGGTTGAACCAGTCCGAACAGCGATACGCACCGGCCTTGAACAACGGCAGCGGTGCGTCGATGACGATGTGCACGCGCAGCGCCTGCAGGCGCTGCAGGACACGTTCGGCTTCCTCACGCGCAGCCTGCGCATGTACCGGCGTACGCGCGTCCAGCAGCTGGCGGTAGATCTGCTGCGGATCCTGCTGCTGCCAGTCGAAGCCACGCAGCTCCGGCATGCGCAGCGCCGCAAGCAGCACGATATCGCCCGGGCGGGCCTCGCTCTCGACGGTCGACAGCGCCTCTTCGATGAAGTCCTGGCACTCGGCCGGGCTGGCCCGCAGCAGGTTGACGAAGCTGCAACCACCGCGATCCTGCTGATGAAGCTGCATGCCGGTCTGGCGCGCGGCCATGCTGGTCATCGTGCGATAGGCCGCCGCATGCGAGTCACCGACCACGAACAGGCGCCGCCCTGCAAGCGCCGGCGCAGCAACCGGTTGCAGTGGCCGCCACGCTGGATAGCGCCGGGCCTGCCACGCATACCCATCGCGGGTGACGCTGAGCGAGATCTGCTCGTGGTACTCCACCGTGGCCCAGGCACCCGCAGCGCACACCGCCACCACCGCCAGTGCCGACGCCAGCAGCTTGGCAGGAGCCACGCGCAGCAGCGGTACGGCACTGCGCAGCGGACGTTCCACGAGATGATGGGAGGCTGCCGACACCGCCAGCAGCAACAACGGGTACAGCCACAGCGCTGCGCCCTGCAGGCCATGGGTCCAGCGCAGCAGCACCAGCAGCGGCCAATGCCAGAGATACAGTGAGTAGGACAACCGGCCCAGATACGCCAGCGGCGCCCAGCCCAGCGCGCGGCCGATGCGCGAGGTGCCCGGCGCCGAAACCGCCGCCAACAGCAGCACGGTGCCGGCCACGGTGGCGAGCACGCCCGGCACCGGCATCGGCAGCCGCGGAGCCACCATCACGCCGGTTGCCAGCAACGCCAGGCCCAGCGCTGCAGAGCGATCACCCCACGGGCTCGTCGCACGCAGGCTCATCCACTGGTACAGCAGCGCACCGGCCGCCAGTTCCCAGAACCGCGACGGCAGCAGATAGAAGGCAGACGCCGGCGCGGCATGCGCCTGCCAGGCCGCCCACGCCAGCGACAGCAGGGTCAGCGCCGGCAGCAGCCAGCGCGACCCCAGCGATTGCCCGCGCCCCCGCAGCCAGATGAAGAACAGCAGCGGGAATACCAGGTAGAACTGTTCTTCCACGCCCAGCGTCCACGTATGCAGGAACGGGTTGAGTTCCGCACCCGGCGAGAAGTAGTCGTCCGGCTGGCCGGCCAGCACCAGGTTGCTGGCGCCCACCAGCGCCGCCCACCCGGTCTGGTCGAACTGTTCATTGCGCCAGGCACGCGGTATGAACAAGGCCGACAGCACGAAGGTGGCCATCAGCATCACCAGCAGCGCCGGCAGCAGGCGCAGCACGCGGCGCCGATAGAAGTCGAGCAGCAACGCCCCCAGCGGCATGCCCGCGCGCGCGGCCAGCGACTGGCTGATGACAAAGCCGGACACCACGAAGAACAGGTCCACGCCGGTGAAACCACCCGGCAACCAGGCGGCGTTGACGTGGAAGAGGATGACGGCCAGCACCGCCAGCGCACGCAGGCCATCGATGGCGGCGTTGTGGGGACGTTCGGTAGAGGTCATGCGGGTGGACGTGGCGGGCGATCCATCAGCATCACCGCCGCCGGCCCGCACACTCAACGGGCAATTGCGACAGATGCGGTTTCTGTTCAACCGCGGTCCAGCCAGGCATCCGCAAGGCGCGCAGGCGCGATCGCAGCGGATCACCAGGCTCCGGCGGATTTCAGCTGACGGGCGACATGTTGCCAGGCAAGCGTGGGCCCGGTTCTACAGAGGTCTCACGCGAAATGCTGGTAGCCACCCTCGCTGGCTTCGCCGTCCACGTGCACGCCCTGCCCTTCGGCGATGCGGCCGATGCGGGTGAGCGGCAGATCCAGCGATTCGGCCAGGTAGTGCAGTGCATCGCGCTGGTCGGCAGCGGCGGTGAAGCACAGTTCGTAGTCGTCACCCCCACGCAGTGCGCAATCGCGCGCGCCTTCGCGGCCCAGCAGTTCGCGCAGCGCCTGCGAGACCGGCAGCAGATCGGCATCGACGTGGGCAGCAACGTTGCTGCGCGTGGCGATGTGGCCGAGGTCGGCCAGCAGGCCGTCGGACACGTCCACTGCCGCATGCGCGAATGCACGCAGGCGCAGGCCGAGGGTGACCCGTGGCGTCGGCCGCAGCAGGCGCAGGCGCAGGCTTTCGTAGTCGGCCAGCAGCGTTGCGGTGGCCACGCTCAGCGCACCCTGCTGCCACAGGCGCAGCGCACCGGCGGCATCGCCCAGGGTGCCGCTGACCCACAGATCATCGCCGACCTGCGCGCGGTCGCGGCGCAGGGCCTGGCCACGCCCCACCTGGCCCATCGCGGTCACCGACAGCGACAGCGGCCCGCGCGTGGTGTCGCCCCCGATCAGCGCAATGTCGTGCTGATCGGCCAGGGCAAAGAAGCCATCGGCGAAGGCATCGATCCAGTCCTCCGACGCTTCCGGAAGCGAAAGCGCCAGCGTGCACCACGCCGGGCGCGCGCCCATCGAGGCCAGATCGGAGAGATTGACCGCCAGGGTCTTCCAGCCGATGTCGAAGGCCGGGGTTTCCGCCGGAAAATGCACGCCACTGTTGAGCGTGTCGGCGGTCACCACCAGCTGCTCGTTGGCACGCGGCTGCAGCAGCGCGGCGTCATCACCGATGCCGAGCAGGATGTCGTCGCGCTCGACGGTGCGGGCGCGGATGCGGTCGATCAGGGCGAATTCGGCCAGGGACATGGGGATGCTCCCGCAGTTGTGCATGCCGCGCATCGCGCGGCGGGCGGTAGTGCCGGCCGCTGGCCGGCAACCTGAGGATCCCTGCAGCTGCCGGCCAGCGGCCGGCACTACCACAGGCAGGTCAGTGACCCGATTCGACCTTGCGCCATTCCACGGCGGCACGATCCAGCACACCGTTGACGTAGGTATGGCCGTGCTCGGAACCGAAGCGCTTGGCCGATTCGATGGCTTCGTTGATGACCACGCGGTACGGCACGTCCAGGCGGTAACGCAGCTCGTAGGCAGCCAGGCGCAGCACCGCGCGTTCGATCGCGTCGACTTCCTCGATGCCACGGTCCAGGTACGGGCCCAGCGCTTCGTCGATGTCGCGGCGGTTGTCGAGCACGCCGTGCAGCAGGTTCTCGAAATAGCCGAGATCGGCGATCTCGCGCGCCTGCTCGTGGGCGAACTGGGCGATCAGCGACTGTGCGTTGCCGCCGGAGATCTGCCAGGCGTAGATGGCCTGCACGGCACGACGGCGCGCGCGCGAGCGCAGCACCGGATCGACGCCATCGCGGCGGACGGGTTTACCGGAGGGCTTGCCCTGGGTGTTCTTGTTCATGGCAGCTGCTCCAGGAGATTGACCATTTCCAATGCGGCGAGTGCGACTTCCTCGCCCTTGTTGCCGTGGCTGCCGCCTGCGCGGGCCTCGGCGTCTTCCACGCGTTCCACCGCCAGCACGCCGTTCAGCACCGGCACACCGAAATCCAGCTGCACGCGCATCAGGCCTTCGGCGCAGCGGTCGGCCACGTGTTCGTAATGACGGGTGTCGCCACGGATCACGCAGCCCAGGGTGAGGATGGCGGCGTGTTCATGGGCGGCTGCCAGGCGCGCGGCAACCAGCGGCAGTTCCCAGGCACCCGGCACGCGGATCACGTCGATGTTGGCTTCGCTGATGCCGTTGCCGGCCAGGCTCAGGCGTGCGCCTGCGACCAGCGTGTCGGTGATGCGGGCGTTCCAGCGGCTGGCCAGGATGGCGAAGCGCGCCGACTCGGGAGTGCGAAGATCGCCTTCGTAGTGGCTCATATGCGGCTTGGGGGACTCGATAAGGGGGAGATTCTACCGTGGATGGGCCCCGGCCGTTGCCGGGGGCGTGCCGACCAACGGTCGGCACCCACCGGTAGTGCCGGCCGCTGGCCGGCAATCAGGGGAACTGCGCGCCGACCAACGCTCGGCACGCACCGGTGATGCCGGTCAGCAGCCCACGGTTTCCACGACTTCCAGGCCGTACCCGGCCAGGCCGATCTGGCGACGCGGCGTGCCCAGCACGCGCAGCTTGCCCAGGCCCAGCTCGGACAGGATCTGCGCACCGGCGCCGTTGCGGCGCCACTGGCCCACGTCCTTGTCCTTGCCCGGCACCACCGGCGCCGGCTGCTGGCGCAGGCGGGCCAACAGCGCTTCGCCGTCGCGCGGGGCCGACAACACCACCATCACGCCAGCGCCCTCGGCAGCAATCGCACGCAGGGCGTCGGTGGCCGCCACGCCGAAGTCATCGCGGCGCCAGTGCAGCAGGTCGGCCAGCGGGTTTTCCACCTGCACCCGCACCAGGGTCGGGATATCCGCATCCGGAGTGCCCCGGACCAGGGCGAAATGCAGGTCGTGGGCGATGCGGTCGCGGTAGGTCACCAGCTTGAACGGACCGAATTCGGTATCGATGTCGCGTTCATCGACGCGTTCAACGGTCTTCTCGGTCGCCAGGCGATAGGCGATCAGGTCGGCAATGGAACCCATCTTCAGGCCGTGCTCGCGGGCGAACACTTCCAGCTCCGGGCGGCGCGCCATGCTGCCGTCGGGGTTCAGGATCTCCACCAGCACGCCGGCCGGCTCCAGACCGGCCAGCATGGCCATGTCCACGGCCGCTTCGGTGTGGCCGGCGCGGGTCAGCACGCCGCCCGGCTGGGCGATCAGCGGGAAGATGTGGCCCGGCTGGTGCAGGTCCGAGGGCTTGGCATTGGGCTTCACCGCGGTGCGGATGGTATGCGCGCGGTCATGTGCCGAGATGCCGGTGGTGACGCCCTCGGCGGCCTCGATGCTGACCGTGAAATTGGTCTGGAACTGCGCGGTATTGGCCTGCACCATCGGTGCCAGGCCGAGGTCGGCGGCGCGGGTGCGGTTCAGTGGCAGGCACACCAGGCCGCGGCCGTGGGTGACCATGAAGTTGATGTCGCTGGCCTTGACCAGCTCGGCGGCCATGATCAGGTCGCCTTCGTTCTCGCGGTCTTCGTCATCGACGATGACCACCATGCGGCCCTGGCGGATGTCTTCCAGGATCTCCGGAATCGGCGCGAAATTCATGCTGCATCTCCATGCGGGTGCTGGCCATTGGCCGGCACGCTGATCAGGCGCTCGACGTAACGGGCAACCAGGTCGATTTCAAGATTGACCGCACTGCCCACGCCCGTGGCGGAGAAGGCGGTATTGGCCACGGTGTGCGGGATCAGCGCGACTTCGAAACCCTCGTCATCCACTTCATTGACGGTGAGGCTGACGCCGTCCACGCAGATCGATCCCTTGCGCGCGATGTAGCGGCGCAGCGAGGCCGGCGCGGCGAAGCGCCAACGCTGGGCGCGCGCGTCTTCATGGATGGACAGCACCTGGCCGAGGCCATCGACGTGGCCACTGACCAGATGGCCGCCAAGGCGATCGGTCGGGCGCATCGCACGCTCCAGGTTGATGACCGCGCCCTGGTCCAGCTGGCCCAGCGTGGTCAGGCCCAGCGTCTCGGTGGACGCATCCGCCTGGAAGCTGCTGGCGTCGAATGCGATGACGGTGAGGCAGACGCCGTTGATGGCGATGCTCTCGCCCAGCTGCACGTTGTCGAACGGCAGGTTCCCGACGTTGAAGGTGAAGCGGACATCGCCGCCGATGGGCTCGCGTGCAGCCAGACGGCCGACGCCTTCGATGATTCCAGTAAACAAGTAACGTTCTCCGCGGAATGTGAGCGAAAAACGCCGCAAGGCAAACAGGCGCACGCAGGGCATACGCCCTGTGGCACCGTCTTCTTTCATCCGGACTATGACCGTCGGCTCCGGCATCGGACCGGATCTGCTGACCCCCGGCCGTAAGCCGGGGCGCTCGCGGGCTCGTGCCCTGGGGCACCTACCGCCGGTGGGGAATTGCACCCCGCCCTGAAGACGTTTGTGTACCGGCGAACCGGCCTGCGTAGTGTACCAGCCCAGGCTGAACGGGGTCGTTCAGGCATGGGCTCGGATTCCCTTCCGCAGGAAAGAAATCCGACCCCATGCCTGGTCAGCCCCACGGCAGCCTGTGACGACCGTCTCTCGCATTTTGTAAAACTTTCATTAAAATCGCCGCCGGACGACATGAGGTCGCCACGGGCCGCCCGGAGGGCGGACCCGCCAATGGACTGAAGTACACAGGAATTCCCATGCGCAAGATCCTGATCGTGGCCGCTCTGCTGGCCGCCGCCCCGTTCTCGGCTTCGGCCGAAGCCCTGAGCTACACCTACGTCGAAGGCGGCTGGACGCAGTTCAAGACCAACGATGACCTGCTGGATGACCCGAAGGTCGACGGCGCCTATCTGCGCGGTTCGGTGGCCGTGGCCGAGCAGGTCCACGTGTTCGGTGGCTGGTCGCGCACCAGCAAGACCTACCACTACCGCGATGGCTCGATGAAGCTGGAACTGAACCAGCCGGAGCTGGGCATCGGCTACCACATGCCGTGGACCGACCGCGTCGACTTCACCGCCGATGCCGCCTGGGTGCGCCAGAACGTGGAACTGACCGACCGCTACTACGGTCACTCCGAGCGCTACAAGGACCACGTCAACCTGGGCCGCGTCACCATGGGCGTGCGTGGCAAGCCGTCGCGCATGACCGAAGCCTGGGCCAAGGCCGGCTACATGGATGGCGGCAACAATTTCAAGGGCACCTGGGTCGGCACCCTGGGTGGCCAGGTCAACTTCACCAAGACCTGGGGCCTGGTCGGTGAGATCTCGGGCTACCGCGACGTCACCCAGTTCTCGGCCGGCGTCCGCGCCAGCTTCTGATTGCCCGATCCTCGTCGTGCGATCGAACGGGCCCCGCAAGGGGCCCGTTTTTTTTGGCCGCGGCACAGCGGCACGTGGCCGCAGCGCGCCATCGAAAGTACCCGTAGATGCGCTAGGCTTGCGCGCCTCTGGAACAGGAACCACCGTCATGAAGACCCCCATCCGTACCCTGCTGGCCAGCGCCCTGCTGTGCGCTCCGCTGTTTGCCCAGGCCGCACCGGCCACGCTGACGCCCGAACAGGCCTTCGACCTGTACGCACGCGTCCTGCTGGAAGACGACGCCGCCGCGACGCGCACGCTCAACGATGCACTGAAGCCGGCCTTCGAGGGCCAGGACGCCGTCACCCCTGCCCCGGGCGCGCTGGCCAAGGCCCTGGCCGAACCCTGGCAGACCGTGCTGGCCAGCAGCGGCGCCAAGGTCGATGCCGCCGCCACTGAAGCGCTGTATGCCAAGGCCCTGCGCGATTCGAAGTGCCGTGCCACCGGCAGCGTGATCGAAGACAACGAGTACGTCGAAGACCAGAAGCTGGCGCGGATCAACTTCAGCTGCCAGGTTCCCGACCTGGCCAAGGTCCGCCCGCTGTTCGCCGCCAGCCTGGCCGCCGATGCCAGCCCGGCCTCGCGCAGGCAGTTCACCGACGCCTACACCCAGGCGCTGCAGAGTGGCGCGCGGCAGCCGGTCAGCGGCACCTTCACCCTCTACCCGGCCAAGGACAACGGCTACTGGTACAGCGGCAACTTCGACGACCTGGTCGGCACCGTCACCGGTGCACTGGCACCGTTCGAAGAGTGGATGCAGGACGCGCAGGCCGCGAATGCGCCGAAAGTGACCGGTGTGCCGGGCTGCGATCTGCTGCTGCAGCAGCACCGCAGCTGCGTGGCGAAGATCGCGCCGGACCAGATCGGTGGCGTGGACGCGATGGCCGAGGAACTGAAGGCCAAGGCGCAGGTGCAGTCGGCCGAGCAGATGACCCAGGAGTGCAAGGCGCTGCGCCCGATCGCCGAGATGATGTGGACCGACGAGTGCGCCTGATGCGCGGGTGCCGGGCCAGGCCCGGCGCTTGCAGCCAATGACGAGTGGCGCCGGGCACCGCCCGGCGCCGCCAGCGCTCGCTACGCGCGCAGCAGCAGGCGCAGATCGTCCCCCACTTGGCGCTGGTCGATCACGCGCAGGCGGCGCTGCTGCTCCATCGCCTCGATGCCGAGGCCGGCCAGCAGCGGGCGACCGCTGTCACCCAGCAGCGTAGGTGCCTGGTAGAGCAGCAGCTCATCCACCCAGCCACCCCGCAGCAGCGCGCCGGCCAGGGTCGCGCCGGCTTCGGTATGCACTTCGTTGATGCCACGTTCTGCCAGCAATGCCAGCACTGCGCCCAGGTCCAGCCGCCCGTTGCGGCTGGGCACGCTGGCGAATCCGGCATCAGCCGCATCCGGCGCGCTCACGGCCGGGTCATGCAGGTACAGCGTCGGCGCCCCACCCTCGCGGACACGGCTGCATTGCAGGGAGCGCAGCCGCGAATCGAGGACCACGCGCAGCGGCGGCATCACCTCGGTCTCGGCCAGGCGTACGGTCAGCATCGGGTCGTCGGCCAGCACGGTATCGGCGCCGGTCAGGATCGCGCCGGCGCGTGCGCGCCAGTGCTGCACGTCTTCGCGTGCGGCCGCGCCGGTGATCCACTTGGAGCTGCCGTCGGCCATCGCGGTACGCCCATCCAGGCTGGCAGCCAGCTTGACCCGCAGCCACGGGCGGTTGCGCTCCACCCGCGACAGGAAGCCCTTGTTGATCTCGCGCGCCTGCGCCGCCATCAGTCCCTCGGCGACCTCGATACCGGCGTTGCGCAGCAGATCGAAACCGCCGCCATCGACCTTCGGGAACGGATCACGCATCGCCGCGACCACGCGCGACACGCCGGCCTCGATCAGCGCCAGCGCACACGGCGGCGTGCGTCCGTAGTGCGCGCAGGGTTCCAGGGTCACGTACGCGGTGGCACCGCGTGCTTCAGCACCGGCCTCGCGCAGCGCGAATACTTCGGCATGCGGGCCACCCGCGCGCTGGTGCCAGCCCTGGCCGACCACGCGTTCGCCATGGGCGATCACGCAGCCCACCATCGGGTTGGGGCGGGTGGTGTAGGCACCGCGCTCGGCCAGACGCAGTGCGTTGGCCATGTGCAGGTGATCGAGGACGGAGAACAGGTGGCTCATGTGGCCATGGTACCGCCAGTAGATCCACGCCACGCGTGGATGCAGGCGTCCGTGCCAACCAACGGTTGGCACCCACCAGGGCATGAACCTCGCCAACCAGGGTTGGCAGCTACCAGGGCATGGGGCTTGCCAACCAGGGTTGGCGGCTACCGCGGGCTCAGCCCTTCTTCTTCTTGGCCAGGGCGATCACATCGCCGAGCAGCTGCAGCTGTTCGGTGCTGGCCGGCAGCTCGCGTTCGAGCTTCTCGATCTCCTCGCGGAAATCGGCCACATCCTCGAAACTGCGGTACACCGAGGCGAAACGCACGTAGCCGACATGATCGAGCTTGCGCAGTTCATTCATCACGAACTCGCCGACCTTGATCGACGGCACTTCACGCTCACCGCTGATGCGCAGCTGGTGGACCACGGCGCGTACCGCCGCTTCGATCTTGTCTTCGGCCACGGCGCGCTTCTGCAGCGCGCGATCAAAGCCGGCGCGTACCTTGCGCTGGTCGAACGCTTCACGGGTGCCATCACTCTTGACGATCGCTGGCAGCTTCAGCTCCACCGTTTCCAGGGTGCTGAAGCGCTCGCCACAGGCCTCGCACTCACGCCGACGACGGATCGTCGCGCCGTCTTCGGAGACGCGCGAGTCGATGACCCGGGTATCGGCATGTTGGCAGAAGGGGCAATGCATGGAGGCCTGGCTCAGGAAAGTACCGGCTGCCATCGTCACGGCAGCGTCGCAACGGTACCTGAGAAGGGCCCCAGCAGCAAATGCTGTCTGCGCGGAAGTGCCTGCGCTACGGTCGAAGAGGCCGCGTGAGCGTCGCCGCTGCGCCGTTCAGCGCTCCCGGCCGGCGGCAGCCCCCTGCCGGCCCCATCGCAGCCACGCCAGATGCCCTGCGAGCAGCAGCAGCGGTGGCCCCAGCCCCAGGTAGGCCAGCATCTGCCATTCGCCATGGGTCCACAGCAGGCGCGCCACCGCAACGATCACGCCACACGCCGCGAAGACGCCCAGCAGCAGGCCTACCCACACAACTCGTGGGGACTGGCGCAGGCCCTCACGGCCACGCCACAGGAAGACGATGCTCAACCACAGCCAGGACAGCAGGCCGAGGATCCCGCCCAGCGACCACAGCAGCAGCACCGTCGGCTCGTCGCCGGACAGATACGTGCCCTCCAGCGCCACCATCAGCCCCAGTACCGCAACGGTGCCTCCGGCAGCCAGTGTGGGCAGGCCCAGCACCAGGCCGGCGACAGCGACCACGCGCTTGTGCAGCAGCTCATCCATGCGCTCTGACTCCAATACCGGGGTCAGAGCCCTTCCCGCAGGAAGGGATCCGACCCCGTTGTTCCGATCAGCCGTAGACCGGGTACTTGCGGCACTGCGCACTGACGGCATCGCGCACGCGCGCAATGACGGCGTCATCGCCCGGCGCGTCGAGCACGTCGGCAATCCAGTTCGCCAGGTCCACGCAGTCCTGCTCGGTGTAACCACGGGTGGTTACCGCCGGGGTCCCCAGGCGCAGGCCCGAGGTCACGAACGGCGAGCGCGGATCGTTCGGCACCGAGTTCTTGTTGACGGTGATGTGGGCCTTGCCCAGCGCGGCTTCCGCGTCCTTGCCGGACACGTCCTTGCCGATCATGTCGACCAGCATCAGGTGGTTCTGGGTACCGCCGGAGACGATCTTGTAGCCACGCGCGATCAGCGTGTTGGCCATCGCCTGGGCATTCTTCACCACCTGCTGCTGATAGGCCTTGAAGCCCGGTTCCAGCGCTTCCTTGAAGGCCACCGCCTTGCCGGCGATGACGTGCATCAGCGGACCGCCCTGGATGCCCGGGAACACGATCGACTGCAGCTTCTTGACCAGGTCCTCGTCGGCACCCTTGGCGACGATGATGCCGCCGCGCGGGCCGCGCAGGGTCTTGTGGGTGGTCGAGGTGACCACGTGGGCGTGCTCCAGCGGGCTCGGGTAGACGCCAGCGGCAACCAGACCGGCGACGTGCGCCATGTCAACGAACAGGTAGGCACCGACCTTGTCGGCGATGGCGCGGAAGCGTGCCCAGTCGATCACCTGCGAGTAGGCCGAGAAGCCGGCCACGACCATCTTCGGCTTGTGCTCCAGGGCCAGGCGCTCGACTTCGTCGTAATCGATCAGGCCCTGGTCGTTCACCCCGTACTGCACGGCGTTGAACAGCTTGCCCGAGGCGTTGACCTTGGCACCGTGGGTGAGGTGGCCGCCATGGGCCAGGCTCATGCCGAGGATGGTGTCACCCGGCTGCAGCAGGGCGAAGTACACGGCCTGGTTGGCCTGCGAGCCGCTGTGCGGCTGCACGTTGGCGTACATGTCTTCCGTGGAGCCCGCACCGAACAGCTGCTTGAGGCGGTCGATCGCCAGCTGCTCGGCGATGTCCACGTACTCGCAGCCACCGTAGTAGCGCTTGCCCGGGTAGCCTTCGGCGTACTTGTTGGTCAGCTGGCTGCCCTGGGCTTCCATCACGGCCGGGCTGGTGTAGTTCTCGCTGGCGATCAGCTCGACGTGGTCTTCCTGGCGCTGGGTCTCAGCGGCGATGGCCTTGGCCAGTTCGGGATCGTAGGTTTCGATGCGGACGTCACGCGGGAACATCGGGTACTCCAGCAGGCAGGGAAAGGGGTACGACTCAGCCCCCGATTGTAGCCCCGCACCGGCCTGCTGGGGCCGAAACGGACGGGGCCGGCATCCGCGAAGGAATCCGGCCCCGTATGGTTGCCTGATGGCGGCGCAGCCCTTTCCCGGGAAAGGCGTGCGGCCCCGCGGGCGGATCGTCAGCGGCTGCTGACGATGTAGTCGGCGATGATGCCGCTGGCGATGGCCACCAGCAGCATGTTGCCGCGGTCATCGCGGATCCACTGGTGCCCGTACGGCGGGCGGCGCAGGTGGTAGCGCGGGTAGTCGTTGACCACGTAGATCGGGCCGCGGTAGTAGTCGCGGTAGCGGTGGCCCACCTTCCAGCCGTAGCCGGGGCCATAGGCCGGGCGATAGACCACGCGCGGCGGTGCCGGGCGGTAGTAGCGGTCATGGTCGCGGTGCCAGTCGCGGCGGTCACGTTCCCAGTCGCGCCGGGCCTCGCGGCGGTCGCGCTCCCAGTCACGGCGGTCCTGACGCCACTCCCGGCGATCCTCGCGCCACTCGCGGCGGTCACGGTGGTCGTTGTCGGCGAAGGCCGGGGCAACCGCGCCGAGCGCCAGCACAGAGGCCACGGCTCCGGCCATTACTCGATTGATGCGCATGTCAGACCTCTGCTTGGGTGGGTGGTGACCCCATATTGCGCACTCGATCTGAACCGTTTCCCGCTGGAAACGCTTCCCGCTGCGGAACTGTGACCCGGTATTCAGGCGATAGCCAGCCCGGCGCGCCTTCCGGGCGCGGCCCGGAACCGGTTCCGGCTATAATTGGCGGCATTCCTTTTCAGTCTGTGCCCGCTGCCGCAACGGGATCTTCCCGTGACGGGTCGGGCGCAGGGCCGCGCCTACGGAGACCTCATGTCCTCGCAATACATCTACACCATGAACCGCGTGTCCAAGGTGGTCCCGCCCAAGCGGCAGATCATCAAGGACATCTCGCTGTCCTTCTTCCCGGGCGCGAAGATCGGCCTGCTGGGCCTGAACGGCGCCGGCAAGTCCACCGTGCTGAAGATCATGGCCGGCGTGGACACCGATTTCGAGGGCGAAGCCCGCCCGCAGCCGGGCATCAAGGTCGGCTACCTGGCACAGGAACCGGAACTGGACCCGACCAAGACCGTGCGTGAAGCGGTCGAGGAAGGCGTGGGCGAAGTGCTGCAGGCGCAGGCTGCGCTGGAAGCGGTGTATGCCGCCTACGCCGAGGAAGGCGCCGACTTCGACGCCCTGGCCAAGGAACAGGAGCGCCTGGAGGCGATCCTCGCCGCCGGCGACGCCCATACCCTGGAAAACCAGCTGGACGTGGCCGCCGATGCGCTGCGCCTGCCGCCGTGGGATGCCATCGTCGGCAAGCTGTCCGGTGGTGAGAAGCGCCGCGTGGCGCTGTGCCGCCTGCTGCTGCAGAAGCCGGACATGCTACTGCTCGACGAACCGACCAACCACCTCGACGCCGAGTCGGTGGAATGGCTGGAACAGTTCCTGGCGCGCTACACCGGCACCGTGGTGGCCGTCACCCACGATCGCTACTTCCTGGACAACGCCGCCGAATGGATCCTGGAACTCGACCGCGGCCGCGGCATTCCGTGGAAGGGCAACTACACCGACTGGCTGACCCAGAAGGATGAGCGCCTGAAGCAGGAAGACAACCAGGAAAAGGCTCGCCAGAAGGCGATCCAGAAGGAACTGGAGTGGTCGCGCCAGAATGCCAAGGGTGGCCGCACCAAGGGCAAGGCCCGCCTGGCCCGCCTGGAGGAGCTGCAGTCGGTCGATTACCAGAAGCGCAACGAGACCAATGAAATCTTCATCCCGCCGGGCGAGCGCCTGGGCAACGCGGTGATGGAGTTCAAGAACGTCTCCAAGAAGTTCGGCGACCGCCTGCTGTTCGACAACCTGAGCTTCCTGGTGCCGGCGGGCGCCATCGTCGGCATCATCGGCCCGAACGGCGCCGGCAAGTCGACCCTGTTCAAGATGATCACCGGCCAGGAAAAGCCGGATACCGGCGAGATCGTGGTCGGCCCGACGGTGAAGCTGTCGTACGTGGACCAGAGCCGCGACGCGCTGGAAGGCAACCACAACGTCTTCCAGGAAATCGCCGGCGGCCTGGACATCCTCAACATCAACGGCATCGAGATCCAGTCGCGCGCCTACATCGGCCGCTTCAACTTCAAGGGCCAGGACCAGCAGAAGATGGTCGGTTCGCTGTCCGGTGGTGAGCGTGGCCGCCTGCACATGGCCAAGACCCTGCTGCAGGGTGGCAACGTGCTGCTGCTCGACGAACCGTCCAACGACCTGGACATCGAAACCCTGCGTGCGCTGGAAGATGCGCTGCTGGAGTTCCCGGGCAACACCTTCGTCATCTCGCATGACCGCTGGTTCCTGGATCGCATCGCGACCCACATCCTGGCGTTCGAAGGCGACTCGCACGTGGAGTTCTTCCAGGGCAACTACCGCGAGTACGAAGAAGACAAGCGTCGCCGCATGGGCGATGACGCGGCGCCGAAGCGCCTGCGCTTCAAGGCACTGAAGTAAGAAACAAAGAACGGCCGCGCTCTGCGCGGCCGTTCTGCATTCTGGCAGGTCACCACCGTGGGTGGTGACTGGAGGCGTACCGACCAACGGTCGGTACCCACCACCAATGGTCGGTACCCTCAACCAACGGTCGGTACCCACAACCAACGGGTTGAGATTTCCCCATGTCCCTGTTCGAACGCCTGTTCCAGCTGCAGCAGCACGGCACCACCGTGCGCACCGAGCTGCTGGCCGGTGTCACCACCTTCCTGACGATGTCCTACATCGTCTTCGTCAACCCCGAAATCCTCGGCACCACCGGCATGGACGCAGGCGCGGTGTTCGTGGCCACCTGCCTGGCCGCAGCGCTGGGTTCGGCGGTGATGGCGCTGGCCGCCAACTTCCCGGTCGGCATGGCACCGGGCATGGGCCTGAACGCCTTCTTCGCCTTCACCGTGGTGGGCGCCGCCGGCCTGCCCTGGCAGCAGGCGCTGGGGGCGGTGTTCATCTCCGGCCTGGTGTTCCTGGTGCTGTCACTGACCGGGGTCCGGGCATGGCTGGTGTCGGGTATTCCGTCCTCGCTGCGCTCGGCGATCGTGGCCGGTATCGGCCTGTTCCTGGCGATCATCGCACTGCAGAAATCCGGGGTGATCGTCGGCAATGAAGACACCCTGGTGGCACTGGGCCCGCTCAATACCGCGCCGCCGCTGCTGGCGCTGGCCGGCTTCCTGCTGATCGCGGTGCTGGAAGCACGCCGCATCCGTGGCGCGATCCTGATCGGCATCCTGGCTGTGACCGGTGCCGGCTGGGCGCTGGGCGATGTGCAGTACCAGGGCCTGGTTTCGCTGCCGCCGAGCCTGGCACCGACCTTCCTGCAGCTGGACCTGCCGGGCCTGCTGCACCATGACGGCGGCGCTCCGATCGCGGTACTGCTGCAGGTCGTGCTGGTGTTCGTGCTGGTGGAAGTATTCGATGCCACCGGCACCCTGTACGGCGTGGTCGGCCGCGCCGGCCTGCTGAAGCTGCCGGGCGCGCAGAAGCGTTTCGGCCGCGCACTGCTGGCCGACAGCACGGCAATCGTGGCCGGTTCGATGCTCGGCACCAGCAGTACCACCGCTTTCGCGGAGAGCGCCTCGGGCGTGCAGGTCGGCGGGCGTACCGGCCTGACCGCGTTGGTGGTGTCGGCCCTGTTCCTGGCGGCACTGCTGTTCTCGCCGCTGGCGGCCATGGTGCCCAGCTATGCCACCGCACCGGCGCTGCTGTTCGTGGCCGGCCTGATGCTGCGCGAACTGGTGGAAGTGGACTGGAGTGACCTGACCGAATCGGTGCCGGCTGCCTTGTGTGCGCTGGCGATGCCGTTCACCTACTCGATCGCCAATGGCCTGGCCTTCGGCTTCATCGCCTATGCCGCACTGAAGGCCGGCACCGGCCGCTGGCGCGAAGTGCATCCTGCGGTATGGCTGGTCGCCGTGCTGTTCACCCTGCGCTACGCACTGGAGTAAGCGCGACCGCCGCTGCCGGACAGGCAAGCGGTTCACCCGCTGCGCACGGCGCTCTGGGATGATGGGCGCATGTCAGCGCCCCTGCTCCCATCCGACCCGTCTTCGCCGCTGCGCCGGCGCCTGCTGCGCGCGGCGCTGCTGGCACCGGTGGCCGGTGCCCTGGCCGCCCTGCCCGGTTGTTCGCTGCCGGAGCAGGTCGACGGCACCTTCCTGCAGCCGTGGCGCAGCCACCTGCAATGGGGCATGGGAGACTGGCAACGCTCGCTGCAGCTGGCCCGTAAGCTGGGGTGCCGGCAGCTGGTGCTGCAATGGACCGGCATCAGTGGCGGCGCCGACGGCGATTGGGAGCTGCCCGATACCAGCGTGCGCATGCTGTTCACCGCGGCGGCCGAAGCAGGCATCAAGGTGCGCGTCGGCCTGCCCTTCCAGCAACGCTGGTGGCAGGCGATCGGCGCCGACGATGCGGCGCTGCAGGCGTTCTTTGCCGACAGCCTGGCGCAGGCGCGCACGTGGCTGGCGAAAGCGCCGTGGGCACGCCTGCAGGCGTTCAACGGCTGGTACGTTCCCTACGAACTGGAGCAGTACCACTGGGCCGATCCGGCCCGCCAGCAATGGCTGGCGCACTGGCTGCACGGCATCACCGAGGCCACCGCCGAGCGTGGCGGCGACTGGGCGATCTCCTGCTATTTCAGCCGCCTTGCCACCGATGGCAACCTGGTGACGCTGTGGGACGCGGTGCTGGCGCAGGCAACGCTGCGGCCGATGGTGCAGGACGGAGTAGGTGTTGCCGGTGCCGGCAACGTGCAGCAGTTGCAGCCGCTGCTGAAGCATTTCCGCGAGCGTGGCGTCGCCTTCGACGCGATCGTGGAGCTGTTCCGCGAACTGCCCGGCGAGAACAACGACGGCACCCAGTTCAAGGGCGAGACCGCCGACCCCGCACGCATCGAGCGCCAGCTGGCATGGGCGCGCGACAGCGGTGCCGAGCATGTGCTGGTGTATGCGCTGGACCCGTGGCTTACCCAGGACACCCCGGAAGCGGCCACACTGCGCCGCCGCTGGGGAATCTGACCCGCAAAAAGGGGACGGAGGGGATTAAGTCGTTTGTGGCACAAACGACTTAATCCCCTCCGTCCCCTTTTTGCTGTTAGAGGGCGCGGCCGATGATGTCGCGCAGGATCTCGCTGGTGCCGCCGAAGATGCGCAGTGCGCGGGCGTCGGCCCAGGCGCGACCGATGCCGTACTCGCTGCTGTAGCCGTAGCCTCCATGCAGCTGCAGCAGGTCATCCAGCACCCTGCCCTGCAGTTCGGTGGCATTGAGCTTGGCCATCGCCGCACGCAATGGCAGCAGCCGGCCCTGCATCTGCTCGGCCAGGCACTGGTCGAGGAAACTGCGCAGCATCGCCAGCTGGGCAGCGGCCGAGGCCAGCACGAACCGGGTGTTCTGGTGATCGATCAGCAACCGCCCAAATGCCTTGCGCTGGCGCACGTAGTCCATCGTTTCCTGCAGCATGCCCTCGGCCGACGCTGCGGCGCGCAGGGCGATGGCCAGGCGCTCGGCAGCCAGCTGCTCCTCCAGGCAGGCGAAGCCGCGACGCTCCTCGCCCAGCAGGTGATCGGCCGGCACGAACACGTCTTCGAAGAACAGTTCGGTGGTGTCCTGCGCGTGCTGCCCGACCTTGGCCATCGGTTCGCCGCGGCTGACACCGGGCTGGTGCAGGTCGACGCAGAACAGGCTGAGGCCGCCGGCACCCAGCTCCGGCGCGACGGTGGCCACCACCACCGCCATGTCGGCGTTGTTGCCGTTGGTGATCCAGGTCTTCTGCCCGCTCAGACGGTAGCCGCCGTCCACCGCTTCGGCCCGGGTCCGGATCGTCTTCAGGTCACTGCCCGCGCCGGGTTCGGTCATCGCGATCGCACCGATCACTTCACCGCGAGCCATCCGCGGCAGCCATGCGTCGCGAACGGCTGGCACGGCGTACTGCATCAGGTACGGCGCGACCATGTCCGAGTGGATCGAGAAGCCGATGCCGAGGAAGTTGGCGCGTGCCAGCTCCTCGATCACGCAGGCGGCATGGCCGAAATCACCGCCCAGGCCGTAGGGCTCGGGCAGCTGGCAGTTGAGCAGCCCGGCCTCCCCGGCCGCCAGCCACAGCGCGCGCGGGGTGATGCCATCACGTTCCCACTGCTGGTAATACGGAGCAATGCGTTCATCAATGAAGCGACGTACCTGTTCGCGGAACAGGTCGTGGTCGTCGCGGAAGACAGGGCGCTCGGCCATTGCGTCAGCGGCCCACCGCGTCGGTGCCACTGAGCTGGCCCTGCAGCACCGGGGCGCTGGCAGTGCCGGTCAGGAACAGGCTGTAGTGATCGCCCGGCTGCAGCGCCGGCAGTTCCAGCGCGGTGCTGTCCTTGTCACCACAGCCGGCCACCAGGCGCGCCTTCACCGGGTTGATGCCGCGCGCGGCGCTGCGCCCGGCGGCCACCGCCGGGAACACCACGGCGCCCTTGTCGGCCATGGCCAGCTTGCCCTGCGCGCAGCCTGCGGCAAGGTTGTAGAAGCGGATCTCGGCCTTCAACGCATCGCTGCTGCCGCCGCCGTCTTCGAGCACCGTCACCGGCTTGGACGGCGCAGCGCCATCCAGCACCAACGTGGTGAAGCTGCCGGCGGCCACCGCCGGCTGCGTGCGCGCCTTGCCCGCCACGCGCACGCTGAACGGCTTGCCGCCTTCAACGATCGCATAGCGGGTAGCGCGGGCGGCCGGGCCGACGCTCTGGTCGGCGCCGTTGGCGATACCGGCCTTGACCGCGGCCGCACCCGGGTTGAGCACGCGCACGAAGGCCGAGCCGGCCGGCGGGCGCGCGGCATACAGCTGGGCCAGACGCCCTTCCGGCGCAGCCTGCTGGGCGAAGGAGGCACACGGCGCCAGCACCAGTGCCGCGCTGATCAGCGTTTTCATCGACAGGTTCATGCAGGTTTCTCCGTCATGCGGAGCGTGCGCGCCAGGGCCTGGTAGCGCTGCTCCAGTTGCTTGCGATCAACCTTGTTGCTGATCGTCTGCGGCAGCGACGCCACCGCGAACAGCTCCGAAGGAATCATATAGGGCGGCATGTAGCGTTCCATCTGCTCCTTCCAGTCGGCCAGTTCCGCCGGCACCCGCTGCAGTTCGCCGGTTGCCGGCGGCGCGGTCTCGATGAAACCGATCATGCGCACCAGGCTGCCATCCGGCCGGCGCAGCACCACCGCCGCACCGGCTACCACGCCGGGAAGCCGGGCCAGGCCGACATCGACCTCGGCCAGCTCGATGCGGTAGCCATTGAGCTTGATCTGGTCATCGCGGCGCCCGCGGAAATAGAACCGCCCCTGTTCGTCCTGGTCGCCCAGGTCGCCCAGGTCGCCACTGCGGTAGGCGCGCTTGCCGTTGTGCTCGAACAGCACGCCGGCATCCAGGTCGGGACGCTCCAGGTAGCCGCGCATGACATGGTCGCCGGCCATGCAGATTTCGCCATCGAGCAGGAACACCTCGGCATAGGGTTTGCCGACGCCGATCGGGAACGGGTTCGGCGCCGCGGCGCGCAATGCCGGATCGATCTCCACCCAGGTGGTGGAGCAGGTGGCCTCGGTCGGGCCATAGGAATTGATGATGCGCACCTGCGGGAAGCGCGCCCACAGTTCTTCGGCCACGCGCGGGGTGAGCGACTCGGCACCGAACACGAACACGCGCAGGTCCGGCAGGTGGGCGGCGTCGAAGCGCGGGTTGAGGATCTGCTGGCGCACGAACGATGGCGTCGACGCCCACACCGCCACCTGCGAATCGCGCAGGTGATCGATGAACTGCTCGCTGCTGGCAATGACATCGCGCGGGCACAGCACGCAGCAGCCGCCCAGGCCGAGCGCGCCACACAGGTCGAACAGCGAGAAGTCGAAGCTGAACAACATCTGGTTCAAGAACGCCGGTGCCGGGCCGAGGCCCAGGCAGTCACGGATCCAGCCGGTGAACAGCGCCACGCTGTCACGGCCGATCTGCACGCCCTTGGGATCTCCAGTGCTGCCGGAGGTGAACATGATGTAGGCCAGGTCCGGCACCGCCAGCGCGCGCGGTGAGCCGGCGCCGGGCAGGAACGCATCGGCCGCCGCATCGTAGACGGCCCGCGCATGCACCAGGCTGGTGATGCGTTGCAGCCGCGCCTGCGGGTTGATGTTGTCCACCGGCACATAGGTCACGCCCAAGCCGAGGCAGCCCAGCATGGCGACCACGAAGGCCGCTTCCTTGTGCCCGGAAATCACCAGCGCATCGCCTGCCGCCAGCCCGGCCGCACGCGCACGCTCGATCCAGTCCTGGGTGCTGCGGTACAGGCTGGCCCAGTCCATCACGCCATCGGCGGTGTGCAGGGCCGGCGCCTGCCCGGCAACCTCCAGGTCGGCGAAACGGCAGTGGTCGAAATCGAAATACATCGCGCTACCTCCGGCGCCGTTGCGCGGTCAGCGGGAACCGTGTTCGGCCACGTAGTCGGTCAGCACCTGCACCGAATCCACCAGCGTATCGATCTCATCCACCGGCAGGGTCACGCCCAGGCGGTCCTTGACCTCGACCATCAGCTGCACCTTGGACATCGAGTCGAACAGCGACTCGATGTACTCGTCCGGCTGCACGCGCGTGCCGATCACGGCCTCGACGATATCGATCAGCTGGTTCTGGATCGTCTGCTTGTCCATGTTGGTATCCACCTTGTCAGAACTGGAAGTAAAGGAAACGGGTTTCTTTATGCAGGTTGAGCAGGCACAGCGCCAGCAGCACCAGCATCAGCAGCAGCCATGCCAGGTTCGGCTGCCAGCGCATCCACGCGCGCGGTGCCGGGTTGGGCTTGGCCAGCGAAGGCGAGTACACGCCCATGATCTGGTGCGCGTTGGGGGCCAGCCAGACGATGGCCAGCGACACCAGGATGTACAGCAGCTGCAGGTGATGGCCGATCAGCAGGCGCAGGCCGTCGGCCAGCGCCAGGCCCCCCACATGGCCCAGGTTCTCCATGCTTTCCCAGCCGCGCACGCCGAACATGCCCTGCACCAGCTGCCAGGCATCATGCACGCCATCGGCGCGGAAGAATGCCTGTGCCACCAGCACCGCACCGAAGGTCAGCAGCAGGTAGCCGGCATGCTGGAACGGGTTGAGCGTGCGCATCGCCGCCGGCTTGCGGCCGCCGACGAACACGCGCCAGGCGTGGTTGATGGCCAGGTAGGCCGCATGCAGCAGGCCGAAGATCAGGAACTGCAGGCCGGCGCCGTGCCAGATGCCGGCCAGCCCCATCGCCCAGACCGTGGGCAGCACGATCATCGACAGGAAACCGCCGGCGGTGGACACCGCAGCCGGGCCGGTGGCGCGGCCATGGCGGGTGCGCCAGCGGGTCACCGCCATCGCCACCGGGTAGTACAGGTAGGCGGTGATGTAGCGGGTGAGCGTCATGTGCCAGCGCGCCCAGAAGTCGATGATGCTGGTGGCCTTGTACGGCGAGTTGAAGTTCAGCGGGAAGCGGATGCCGAACATCCTGGCCAGGCCCAGCGCCATGTCCGAATAACCGGAGAAATCGAAGTACAGCTGCAGCGCGTAGGTCAGCGCGGTGGCCCACGCGCCCCAGAACTGCACATCACCGGTGGACGCAAACCCCGCATCGGCATACGGCGCCAGGGTGTCGGCCAGCAGCACCTTCTTGGCCAGGCCGATGACGAACAGCATGCCGCCGATGGAGAGGTTCTCGGCCTGGAAGCGGTAGGTTTCGCGCTTGCTGAACTGCGGCATCATCTCCTTGTGATGCAGGATCGGGCCGGCGATCAGGTGCGGGAAGAAGGTCACGAACAGCACGTAGCTGAGTGGGCTGCGGTCGTTGACCACGCCGGCACGGCAATCCAGCAGGTAGCCGATCTGGGTGAAGGTGAAGAAGGAGATGCCCAGGGGCAGGATCAGCGTGTCCATCGGGCCGACGTTGAAGCCCATGTCGTGGACGAAGTTCACCATCGCCGCGAAGTACTTGTAGTGCACCAGCAGCAGGATGTCGGCGGCCACGCCGAAGGCGGTGGCCAGCAGCTGCAGCTTCGGCCGCTTGGCCAGTGACAGGATGACCAGGCTGACCAGGTAGTTGAAGAGGATCGATCCAGCCAGCAGGATCACGAACTGCGGGTTCCACCACCCGTAGAACACGATCGATGCCACGCACAGCCACAGTGCGGCCAGCCGCGGCTGCAGCGCGCCCAGCAGGTAGTGGACGCCCAGCGCGATCGGCAGGAACACCAGCAGGAACAGGAATGAGTTGAAAAGCATGGTCGGTCGGCGCTCAGTCGATACCGGCCAGTGCCTTCTGCTCGCCTTCGGTCAGCGGCAGGGACAGGGCCATTTCGGAGAATTCCCAGATCACCAGTTTCAGGGTCGGTGGCCACGTCGCCTGCTGCGGCAATGCCGTCAGCAGCGCGCCGGAGAACTGGCCACCATCCATGCTCTGGTTCCACACCTCGCGCCCCAGGCCATGGCCCAGGCGTTCGGCAAACAGGCTGCGCCTGCCGTTGGAACTGCCCAGCAGCAGCACCTCCACCGGCGGCGTGTCGTCCAGCAGGCCACCGCTGCGGACCGGGGCGATCACCTGCTCCGGTTCCAGGTCCAGTGCGGGCCGCCAGGCCGGCGGTGCATGTTCCAGCCCGGCCAGCACGATCAGGTCGCCCATGCGCGGCTTCGGCACGCCCAGCGGGCCGACATCGAATGCCTGGCCGCCCTGCCCGCCCAGCAGCGGCAGCGCTGCGGCGGCAACCGCGTCGGCGGCGCGCTGCGCACCGATCCGGTTCATGTGCACGTCGGTACGGAAGAACACCGGCGCATCCTGCCCGGCCAGCACCGGCAGCAGGTCCACGCTGGGCACCCTGGCCGCGGCCAGTGCCTGCTGCCACTGCCCGTAACGGGCACGCATCGGCTCGGAGTAGCGCAGGCCACAGGTATGCGCCTGCTCGATGCGCGACTTGTCCGGCACCACCGCCACCAGCAGCTGCACGCCCTTGGCCTGCAGCTGCCGCGACCAGTGCTGCATCAGCCGGATGCGATCGGCGAGCACCTGCGCACCGGCACCGGGCTGCGGGCGCAGGCCATCGCGGTAGAACAGCCAGTCCGGGCAGCCCAGCGCCACCTGCTCACCGGTATCCCCCAGCAGCCGGTAGCGCAGGGCGGCGCCGACCAGATCACCTTCGTTCTGGATCGGCAGGCGCAGCGCCTGGTTGATCGCCTGGCCGGCCTCGCCGTCGGCCCACTTGGACGGCAGCAGTTTTTCAGCCGGCAAGCGGGCATTGGCCAGCATCCAGCCGCCGGCGCAGGCGCCGATCAGCAGCAAGGCCGACACCACCACGGCGGTCAGCCGATGGGCGCGTGCAGGGGCAGCAGGTGGCAGGGGCGCAGGCGCCCCGGGACGGGCATTCATCGGTTTACTGTCCCAGTGCCTTGTGCAGGCGCGCCTTCCACTGCTCGGCGCTCATGATCGAAGCGTTGTCCCACTGGCCACGTGCATCCGGGCCCTGCGGGTAGGACGGTTCGAACATCTGCCAGACCAGCACCTGCGGCTTGTTCTGCTTGAACTCGGCCGATTCCAGGTACTCCAGCAGCATCACCCAGTGGCCGACGTTGCCGGGCTTCCAGTTCACCGATACCGGCCGGTCGATCAGGTTGGACAGCTTCTGCGGGAAACCGAAGTACGGCTGCACCATGCTGTGCCCGGTCACGTGCACCGGTGCCGGCGCATCGTCCAGCAGCGACTGCTGCTCGGCCTGGCGGCGCACGGTGAAGGTATCGCGACCGATCACCTTGCGCTGCTCGTCGGTGAGGAACAGTTCGGCCAGGTCACCGAAGCGGCGCTCCTTGATCTCGCTGCCCAGTGCCAGGCCGGTACCGGCCTGGCCGGCCAGGGTCGGCACCTGCTCCTTGATGCGGGCGGCAACCGCAACCGCAACCGCATCGGCCGCCGGCTGCGTCCAGTGCTGATCGCTGCGGTAGAACACGTCCTGGCCGGCCTGCTTGACCTGGCGCATCGCCTGCAGCGCATCGACCGCCGGCACTTGTGCCTTGGTCAGGCCATCCAGCTCCAGCGCGTAACGGCCACGCACCGGATCGCCCAGGCGCTTGCCCTCGGGCAGCTTGTCTTCATAGAACAGCGCCTTGTCCGGCAGTACCAGCACCTGCAGCTTCACCCCGGCCGCGGCCAGCGCACGCTGGGCTTCGGCGATCAGTGCGGTATTGCGGGCGACCGCGGCAGTGTCCACCTCGGTCAGGCTGCCCCAGGCCGGGAACAGCCAGCCGTCCTTGCCGGTCAGCACGATCGACGAATCCTGGTTGGCCGCCGCGACCGGCGCGGCCGGAGCCTGCGCCTGCAGCGGGCCGGCCACGGCAAGCGCAGCCAGTGCGGCCAGCAGCAGCGCGCGCGGGCGCAGCCTCGGGGTTGAAACGGAAACGAGCTTCATCGGCAGTTCCTTCTTGCGGAGTCAGTAGTACAGGGTGGCGGTGGCGAACAGGCCCTTGGCCCGCTGGGTATCGCCCCCACCGATGGCAAAGCGGTACGACACCGACAGGTCCAGGTAGGACCGCGCCGCGTTGTAGTGGTCTTCGCGGAACCAGTAGCGCAGGCCGACGCCGGGGCCGGCGCCGAGCGACCAGCTGCGCTGGGTATCGGACAGCGCGAACGACTGCGTGCCGATGCCGGGATAGTCGATGCCACGCACCCGCGAGCGCTGGTCCTGCCAGTCCGCGCCCAGCACCAGGTACGGGGTCAGCAGCCAGCGGGTCTGGTCGGCACCGAAGCGGTAGTTGCGGCCGGCCCGCAGCTCGGCCGCGGCGAAGGCCTGCTGGCGGCGCAGGCGGCCGTTGGATTCGCTCACCCGCTGGCCCGGGTTGCCGTTGGCATCCAGCGCATCGATGGTGAAGTGGGCGCGGTTGTCATCCCAGCTCAGGCCGGCCTGGGCATAGCCACTGACCGTCCACCACTGGGTGACGTCGGTGCGTACGCCGGTGCCCTTGTAGAAGCCGTAGGTGGCGTAGGTCATCCAGCCGCCAGCACTGTCGTTCAAGCGGTAGCGGGCCAGCAGGTTGGCCTGCAGCGGGCGCTCGGACTCGATCTGGATCTGGCAGCGCATCGCCGCCGAATCGGCGTAGATGCCGCCACGGCGGGTCGCGCTGCCCAGGAACTGGCGGCGCTCGAGGCCGACGCTGAGGCCGGTCTGGCCGAACGCATAGCGCACGCCGAACGAACCGATGGTGGACGGCCAGCCCGCGATCGAACGCGATCGGCTGAGGCGCTCCGCGCGTTCACGGGTATCCGGCGTCTCCACCCCGGTGCATGGGTCGACGAACAACAACGACTCGAAGGTGCCGCCCGCGTCATACAGCGTATTGGAGAGGCGCGCGTAGGCTTCCAGCGTACCGTGCTGGTTGTTGGTCACCTGCGGACGCCAGAACGCTTCCAGCGTGCCGAACACCGACGCGCCAGGCGTGCTGGTCGATGCACCGCCGAGGTTGGTCGCGGCCTGGCGCGAGCCTCGATAACCGGCTGCTGCGGTCATGCCCCAGGTCCGCGAGTAATTGGCGATGGCACTGCGCGTGTTGTAGCGCTGCGTCTTGTCCAGCGGCAGCTGCCCGGCATCGGCGGCATCGATCGCACCGCGCAGCAGGGTCACAGCCTGGCTGTGATCGCCAGTGGCGGCGCTGGCATAGGCCTGGTCCATCACCACGGTCTTGGGCGCCTTGCCGGTCGCCTCGGCGGCACGGAAGTCGGCCAGCGCCAGCGCCGGCTCACGTGCGGCCTGGTTGAGGTAGCCGCGCTGCATCAGCAGGCCGGCATCGTCGGGGTGCGCGGCCAGCGCGGTATCCAGGCGCTGCCGCGCCTCGGCCTGCTGGCTGCGGTTGCCGGCGGCCAGGGTGGTGGTCAGCAGGCCCTGCAGCGGCACGCTGTCCGGCGTTTCCTGCACTGCCTGCCGGGCTTCGATGATGGCCTGCTGGTAGTCCTGCCGTCCGTAGGCCGCATAGGCGCGCTGGGACGCACCGCCATCCCCCTGCAGGTCGGCCGGCATCACCTCGCACTGGGTGCCATACGGGGTATCGCGGCACTGCTGGAACGGCGCCGGGTACGACTGCAGGGTCAGGGTCTGGCCGGCACGCGCGGTACGGATCGCCTTGGCCCGCTCGGCCACCGCCTGGCGGATGCCCTGCCGGGCCTTTTCGTCCTCGTCGGCCAGCGTGTCGGCCTGCAGCGGTGCCAGCAGCGTGCTGGCACGCTCGCGGTCACCGGCCGCCACCGCCGCATCCACCGCCAGCAGGCGCACGTTGCGCTGCTGCTGGCCATCCAGCCAGTCCTGCTTCAGCGCGGCATCGAAATCGGCATTGGCCTGCGCGGTTTCGCCCTGGCGCTGGCGCAGGTAGGCGCGCATCACCAGTGCAACGGTGTCGTCCTGGTCGTTGTCCAGGGCATCGTCGGCAGTCTGCTCGGCGGCAGCCAGCTGCCCGTCCAGCAGCTGCGCGGTCATCAGCAGCAGGCGGTGCGAGGCCACACCGGGCGCACGCGCAACGGCCTCGCGGGCGAAGCCGGTGGCCGCAGCGAAATCCTGCGCGATCAGCGCCTGGTAGCCATCCTGCGCTGGCTTCACCGCACGCTGGCGCCCCAGCGCCACGCGCTTGGCGCGCAGATCGGCAACGTTGGGCGCGCCCAGCTGCAACGCGGTCGCCGCAGCGGCGTCGGCCTGCTCCAGCTGCTGCTGCGCTTCCAGCGAGGCCACCCACAGGATCGCCCACGCGCCCTGCTGTGGCTGCCGGCGGAAGGCCTGCTCGGCCTTGCTGGCGGCCACCGCCATCTGATCGTTGTTGTAGGCGGTGTAGGCCTCGGTGGCGAGTTCGAACGCCTGCTGATACGCACGTTCGGCCGGGGTCTGGCGCGCGGCGGGGACAGCGCGGCCGCCCGCGCCGGCAGTGCCGCCGCGACCGGCCGCCGGGGCACTGGCCAGGCCGTCCAGCGCCGGGTCCTTCAGGCCAGCGTTCAGGGCATTGCGCGCCTGCTGGCGTGCCTCGTCGGCGCGACCGAGTTTCTGCAGGGCGTAGATCTGCAGCAGGCGCAGGCGCACCACATCCGGGCGCAGGCGCGAGGCTTCGCTGGCCTGCCGGTAGGCGGCGCTGTAGTCGCCGCGCTCGTAGGCGGCAAAAGCCTGCTCGGCCAGGCGGTAGGCCGGCCCGGACAACGGCAGCGGCGCGTCCGCCTGCGCGTAGGCCGGCGCAGCGGTGGCCAGGGCCACGGCAATGACGGTGGAGAGCAGCGTGGTCTTCATGCCGTTACGACTCCGGGAGGCGGTGACTGCAGCAACGCCGCACGACGGCGCTGCTCTTCCATGGCCTGGGCAACGGCCTCTTCGGTGGCGATGCCCTTGGTCACCAGGTAATCGCCGATGCGGCCATCACGCTGCGGCTTGTATTCGTCCAGCGCGATCTCGAAACGGGCATGGTCGATCAGGCGCATTTCCACCAGCAGGTCGCCGAGCAGCGGCACGGTATCGATGCGCCACTGTTCGGCACCGCCGATCATGCGCAGGCCGGCGTTGATCTCGCTTTCGCGGGCCACGCTCTGTTCAACGTGGGCGCTGCCGGTTTCCTGCTTGAGCAGGGCCAGCGCAGCCTCGGACAGTGGATTGGCCACTGCCAGGCGCAGGGTGTCGTCCTGCAGCCGCGGCAACGGCAGCATGCGCCACTGCACGCAGGCATCAACGCTGACCGGGAACTCGCCCCGGGTCAGGTAATCGACATCGATCACCGCACGCTGCAGGTCACCCTGGAAGGCGATCGCCTCGGCCAGGGTTTCATCATCCAGCCAGCCCTGCGACAGCAGGATGCGGCCCAATGGCTGCTTGCGCCCGCCCTGCTGCTGCAGCAGCGCCTGCTCCAGGCGTTCGGGCTCGACCGCCTGCCAGGTGGTCAGCAGTTCGCCCAGCCGCTTGCGGGTCTGCACCAGCGCCGAGGCATCGGGGAAGTCGTGCATGGTCTTGTCCCAGACCATGCGCTTGCCGAACAGCAGGTAGGCCAGGAACATCTTCCACGCCCGCGCGGTGGCCATGAAGTTGACCATGTTGCCGACCACCATGCGCGGGATCGACATCAACGCGTGTTCCCAGCCGTACAGCCGGTTGACGAAGTAGAAACGCTGCGCCACGCGCGTGGCCAGCGCTGCGGTGGTCAGCAGTGCGATGTTCATCTGCCAGGTCCCGGCCTGGAACACGCTCGGGTACTGCAGGGTCCATACCCCGGTCACCTTCAGCACCCAGAACAGCAGCAGCTGCAGGAAGATGACATAGGCGATGATGCTGACGAAGGAGGTGATGATGCCCTTGCGGTCGCGCGCCAGCAGGTACTTGGTCGCCAGCGAACCGCGCCAGCCCAGTGTTTCCCAGCTCTGCAGGCCGATGCCCAGCACCCAGCGCGCCTTCTGCCGGTAGGACGCGCGGAAGTTGTCGGGGAAGTACTCGCGCACGCACAGCGCCATCTGCTGGGTGCGTTCGCGCACCGGCCCCCAGCCAAACCACGACGGCCGCCGCACCAGGAACTGCACCGGGAAGCGGGCGAAGATCGAATGCATGCCCATCGCCGCCAGGCGCGCACCGACGTCGTAGTCCTCGGTGAGGCTGTCGGTGTTGAACGGCTGGTTGTCGGTCTGCTCGCTCAGCGCCAGCAGCGCGCGCCGCGAGAAACAGGTGCCGACACCGGCCGAAGGCACCATGCCGGACACGCTTTCGCGCACCACCAGGTCCTTGGCGTGCCATTCGGCGAACTCGTCCATGTAGACGCCGGCCACCAGCTCGTACCACTCGCGGTCCAGCGAGGTCACCGGCAACTGGATCATGTCCTTGCGCGGCAGCAGGTAGTTGAAGAAACGCAGCTCCATCGGGTGCAGCACGTCTTCGCTGTCATGCAGGATGACGCCAGCGAATTCGATGTCGTGGCGCTTCTCGTAGTCGAAGATCGACAGGATCAGCCAGTTCAGGCAGTCGGCCTTGCTGGTCGGGCCATCGTGCGGCACTTCCACCCGGCGCAGCCGCTTGTAGCGGCGGCGCATGCGCTCGACTTCGTCGATGGTCTGCTGGTCGTTGGGATAGGTGCCGACGAACACCACGTACTCGCGGTAGTCCAGAACATCGATCATGTTCTCGACCATCTGCGCGATGACGTCGTACTCCATCCATGCCGGCACCATGATCGCCAGCGGCTGCTCGGGCCGCTGCAGCAGGTCCTGCTGGGTCAGCGGCTTGTACTCGCGGCGCTTCTTGACGGTCAGCGTGCGCCAGGTTTCGCGGACCCAGTACCAGACGTCGATGAACAGGTCATCGAGGCTGGAGATCAGGATCAGCACGGCGACTGCCGCCGCCACTGTTTCCAGGGCGGCGTAGTAGTTGGCCAGCTGGATGTTCCAGAACAGACCGTCCACGACGGATCAGTGCCCGGTGCTGGCGGACTTGCGGCGGCGGCGGACCTGGGTGATACGGGCGGCCAGCAGGGCGAACACCACCACGCCAACGGCAAGCAGCAGCCACACCATGTGCTTTTCCCAGCCCGACTGCGGATTGCCCTCTTCGGCGATGCGCGAACCATAGGGATCCTGGCTGTCGAAATCGCGCACGACGTCGCTGCCATCGATCACTGCCAGGTCGCCGCGCAGCAGGCGGAACGGTGCGCCCAGCACCGGCCCCTGGCCGCCCAGGTCGCTGTACAGCACGCCGGTCTGGCCGCCGGCCGATGCCACCTGCACGGCAGCGGCATGTTCCAGCCCGGTCAGGTCCAGCAGCGGTTGCGGCTTGCCGGCAATCACCAGCTGGCCATCCTTCAGCCCGGCCAGGGTCACACCCGACGGCGCCACGCCAAAGGCCAGGTAGGGCTTGCCCGGGCTGATCGCCGCGCCGGCATCGACCACCTTCAGCTCGGCAGCTTCCGGCGACGCACCGACGGCACTGGCGATGGCGATCACCTTGGCCAGCGACAGCGGGGCATCCTGCAGCCAGCTGCCCGGCACGAACACTTCATTGGCGCGCGACAGCAGGCTGGCGGCACCGATGAAATCCGCGCCCAGGGTGCGCTTGGCCAGCTTGATATGGCTGCTCGGCAGGATCGACACCGGGAACGCGGTGGCCGGATCGTGGCAGTACGGGCGTGCCGGCTGGCGCAGGAAACTGACACGCACCTCATTGCGGGCCGACAGCGCATAGGCCGGCACCTTGGCCACCAGGCGCTGCGGCTTGCCGTTGGCCGACAGCACCCGCGCACCCAGCAGGTAATCATTGAAGAAGATCGTGGCCACCGCGCCCTGCCCGCCCGCATTCGGCGCGGCGGACACGTCGATCACCACTTCCTCGGGCAGGCGGCCGTCGGCCGACAGCGCGCCCAGTTCAAAGGTGGCACTGCGGTCACCGCGGGTGACGATGTCCTGGGTACCGGCGATGTTGCCCAGGCGGCTGAGCAGCACCAGGTCACCCTGCATGGCGGGCGCGCCGGCCTGGTCCACCTTCAGCGAACGTCCCAGCGCATACGCGCGCCACTGTTCGGACAGCAGCCCGGCCACCTTGCCACCGGCGGCCGGGTCGACCACCAGCGCCGGCCGACCGGCCACCGCGGCCACGCTCACCGATGCATTGGCGGCCGGCTTTTCCAGCGCGGCCATGTCGGCGGCGCGCCACGCACTGAACGCGCTGGCAGCATCGGCGCCACTGGCCCCCACCTGCACGGCCAGGGCGTCCAGCGCCGCGCGTACAGCACTGCGCAGTGCCTCGCTGCCGATCATCACGTCGGCGGCCAGCGGTCCGCTGTCGCGCAGCGACAGCAGCGCACCGACCTCGGCCAGATCCTTGATCGCGTGCGCGCGCTCCGCTCCGGCCAGCGCCGCATAGGCGGGCACCCCGAGCAGGCTGGCGGGAATGCTGATGCCGGTCAGGTCGACGCTGTCGCCGACCTTGGGCAGTGCCACCACGTCCACCTGCTTGCCACCGGTCTGCAGCGCGGCACCGATGCGCCAGGCCGCGTCGTACGACGGCGCCTGCAACGACTTGCCATCGACCAGCAGGCGCACGCGCGGCGGCAATGCGCCCCAGGCCTTGGCCACGGTGTCCACGGCGCGGCCATCGAAGCGATAGCTGAAACGCGAATCGGGCGACAGCCGCAGCACGTTGGCCGGTGCGCTCTGGTCAGCGCAACGGTAATCGGAAACGATCGACCACCAGCCCACGCCCACGCGGACGAAGCCGTTGTCGCGCGGTTCGCCGTCGATCGCCAGCAGCTGGCTGGCATCGCCCTGTGCATCGGTGATCGAGCGCGCGGCGATTGGATCGCCATCCACCGACCACAGGCCGGAGGTGCGGCCGGTGTGGCCACGCACATAGCGGCCATCCAGCTGCAGCTGCGCGTCGCGGGTGGGTACGCCCACCGGCACCGGCAGGTAGATCTCGCGCTGGCTCTCCTGCCCGCTGAGCACCAGCGGCTGGCGGAAGCCGAGCTGACGCAGGGTCATCTGCCGGGTGACGGTGCTGTCGCCGGTCCACTCGGCGAACTGGCCTGCCGCGTTGTCGGCGGCATGGGCGATGACGGCGGTGCTGGCCAGGGCCAGGGCGGTGGAAACCAGGAGGAAGGTACGTCGGCCGGTCTGGGTCATGGCGTCACTTCGAGAAGAGGAGAAAGGGCACGGCCGGCGCGGCGACCGCCGGGACTGGATTCGGCAGCGGCCGGCCGCACGGGTCGGTCCCGACAGGGCCGACCGGAATGCGCGATGGAAAGATTGACGCCAGGCCATTGCGCATCTGGCGGGAAGCGATGGCATCGGGGGTGCGGCCGGCGAAGACCGCGGCCAGCAACGCCACCCGGTCCGGCATCGCCCGATGCTGGACCGCGGTGCAGACGATCGATTCAATTCGCGGCGCCTCACCCAGCGCCTTCAGCAGCGGTCCCCTCCCGAGTGCTTCAGGACAGGTACCGGACACGGATAGAACCTTCACCGCAGAACTCCCTCAAGGCCTGCTAAACATCCTGTCGCCAGATCGTAAGCGATTCTGTGAAGTTCGGCCATATAAATGTGATGCGCATCACAAACTAGCGCAGTAAGCATTCGATCACACAAGTGACGCAAAGTGTCACTTTGTGACGGCAGGCTTCTCCTCGGGCGGCAACTCGAAGACCTGGCGCAGATAGGCCAGGTAACCGGGGTCGTCGCACATGCTCTTGCCCGGCGAATCGCTGAGCTTGGCCACCGGCTGGCCGTTGCAGCGGACCATCTTGATGACGATGTTGAGCGGTGTCGGGCCGAGGTCGTTGGTCAGGTGGGTGCCAACGCCGAACGCAACCTGGCAACGACCGCGGAAATAGTCGTACAGACGCATCACCTTGGCGATGTCGAGACCATCACTGAACACCAGCACCTTGCTGCGCGGATCGACACGACGCTGCTGGAAGTGCGCGAGCATGCGATCGCCCCAATCGAACGGGTCGCCGGAATCATGGCGCACACCGTCGAACAGCTTGCAGAAGTACATGTCGAAGTCGCGCAGGAACGCGTCCAGCCCGACCACATCGGACAGCGCGATGCCGAGGTCGCCGCGGTACTCGCGCGCCCACGAATCCAGTGCCGCCACCTGCGAATCACGCAGGCGCGGACCCAGCGCCTGGAACGCCTGCAGGTACTCGTGCGCCATCGTGCCGTGCGGGGTCATACCGTACAGGCGCGCGAAGTGCACGTTGCTGGTGCCGACCAGTTGCGGGCCGAGCGCATCGCGCAGCAGCGGCAACAGGCGCGCATGCCAGTCGCGCGAATAACGGCGGCGGCTGCCATAGTCGGCGATGCGGCACTGCTCGAAACCCGGCGTGTCGCGCAGCAGCGCGGCCTTGGCCTGCAGCCGGCGCTCGCCTTCGGCGAAATCCGCCGTGGTGGTATTGCGGAACCACACCTCGTTGATGATCGCCAGCAGCGGCACTTCAAACAGGATGGTGTGCAGCCACGGGCCGGTGATGTCCAGTTCGATCTCGCCGGGCACGGTCTTCGACGCACGCAGCTGGATGTATTTGCGATCGAGATGGAACAGGCCGAGGAAATCGGCGAAGTCCGGCTTCACGAAGCGCAGACCACGCATGTAGTCCAGTTCCGCGTCACTGAAGCGCAGGCTGCACAGGTGGTCGATCTCTTCGTCGATCTGGTCGATGTAACGCGCCAGTTCGATGCCGGGGGTACGGCACTTGAACCGGTACTGCACCTGGGCGCCGGGGTGCTGGTGCAGCACCGCCTGCATCATGGTGAATTTGTACAGGTCGGTATCGAGCAGGGACTGGATGATAGGCATGGCGGAGATTATGCGCCCGGCCAGGTGAACAGGGGAGCGCGACGCGCACCTGGCATGCAGTAGATCCACGCCATGCGTGGATGCCTTGCCGCAACGCCGAGCATCGGCTCGGCGCTACAGAATGCAGATCTCTACAACGACCTGCGCAGCAACCTGGGCACCAGCATCAGCGCATGCGCCCAGATCGCGCCCCACACCGCAGCACGCACCGGAAGCGAACGCTGCTTCGCCTCGAACTTCTGGAAGTAGCGCCACAGGCCCTTGTGCTTGTGCCATTCCACGAAGAAGGGCCGCGAGCGGCTGGAGACGCCGCGCACGTGGGTCACCTGCAGGTCATTGGCGATCGCCACCACCGCGCCGGCCTCGCGCGCACGCCGGCACAGGTCCAGGTCCTCGGCATGCAGGCGGTAACCGGCGTCCCAGCCGCCGATACGGTCGAACAGTGCGCGCGGCATCATCAGCAGCGCACCGGACAGCGCCGGCACCTGCTGCAGGGCCTGGTGCGGATCACGCGGCACCGCCAGCTTCGACCCCTTGCCGGGCGAACGCAGCATCAACAGGAAATCAGGATCGCGGCGGCGCACGGCTTCGTCGGCGTGGCCATGCTCGTCCAGCTGCTCCACGCCCAGCAGGCAGTCGCCCAGCGCCTCGGCGCGGCGCCGAAGTTCGGCCAGCGTATCCGGCTCGACCATCAGGTCCGGGTTGATGAAGGCCAGCCAGGGGCTGTTCGAATCCGCCACGCCCTGGTTGTTGGCGGCGGCAAAGCCGGGGTTGTCCGGATTGCCGACGAAGCGCACGCGCGGATCATGGCTGGCATGCCGCTGCACGATGTCCAGCGTGCCATCCATCGAACCGTTGTCGATCACCCTGATCTCGGCCACGTCCTGTGCCTGGCGCAGGCGCGACAGGCAGGCGTCGATGGTGCTGCCACTCTGGTAGGTGACGACGATGGCGGCAATGGCAACATTCAAACGGGTGGCTCCGGCGCGGACGGGACGAACAGGTCACCCTGCTCGCGCGGCATTATCGCCTGCCGCATGCGTTGCTGCAGATCGGCACGCAGCCCATGCAGCGGATCATGCATGAGGAAGTCCGCCAGCCGCGGCACCCAGGCCGGCCAGCGCGCGGCCAGGGCCTCCAGGTCACCGTCGCGGCTGACCGCTTCCCCGTCGCGGCTGACGAAGGCGGTCTCGCACAGCACGTTGCGCCACCCCAGTCCGGCCATGCGCAGGCTGAGGTCGACCAGCGCCGCGTTCCAGCCGGCATAGCTGTCCACGTCCAGGCCTCCGGCACGACGACGCGCATTGCCCCGTACCAGCACCGCATGGGTCACCGCCGAAGGCAGCTCCGGATGCAGCGCCGGCAGGCCTGCGCAGGTATGTGCCAGCAGGTGCGGATCTTCAGGTTCGGGGTTGATCTCGCCCAACCGGGGCCACGCGGCCGTCTCGCCGGCGTTGCACCATGGGGTGGCCGTCGCGATGGCGGCATCGCGGGCGAAGGCATCCTGCAACTGCTGCAGCCAGCCCGGCGCCGGCACGCTGTCCGGGGCCAACACGGCCACATCGAGGCCATCGCAGGCGCGCAGCATTTCATCGAGGTGCGCCACTTCACCCAGCGGCCGTGCGCGCCGGGTGTACTCGGCCTGCAATGGCGTATGCGCCAACCAGTGTTCCACCACCGCCTGCGCACGTGGTCCGGTCTGCGCATCATCGGCCAGCCAGACCGAGGTTCCCGGTGCGGTACCGGCATCCAGCGCAGCCAGGCAGCGGTCGAGTGCAGCGTCGTCCACGCACAGCGGCAACAACACGATCGCCCCCATCCCGCCTCCGTGGTTGTCGGTGGCCACAGCGTAGCACCGGGAAGGTATCGGCCGGGTTGCAGCCGGCACCTGCTTCAGGCCAAGGCAACAGCAACAGCCGAAGCAAAGGCGGGCTTCTTGGAGTTGGCGAGGTGGGTCCGGTTGCGGAGGACGCCGTAAGTACGTCGCTGTAGGCTCGGTCGCGCCATCCATGGCGCTCACGCCCCCGCAACCGGACCCACCCCGCCTTCGACAGAGTTCTGCGACCTGTCGGGCCTTGCTTTCTGTAGAGCCGAGCCATGCTCGGCTCAGATCTCACAGATACAGAAATATTCGATTTCGATGAAGAGTCATCCACGCATGGCGTGGATCTACGTGTCGATCAAGGTCGACACCTACCAACAGCCGCGGGAATCTGTCAGAGGCGGGGCGGTGTGGGTTGGCAGGACCGTTGGCGCCATGGATGGCGCCATCGAGCCCCCAGGGACGGGTTTACGGCGTGTCCTGACAACCCACACCGCCCTGCCCTCCCTCAGCAAACCCGCTGTTGCTGTTGCTGTTGCTGTTGCTGTTGCTCCAGCTCCAGCCTCTGCGGGGGCCGGGTGCCGCCCGGCCGTAACCCCTTACTTCTTCGCGCGCGGCTGGTTCAGCGGCTCCATGGCGCGGAAGCGCTTGCTGTATTCGTCGGTCAGGTTGCGTGCCTCCTGGCCGTTGCGGACGATGCTCGGGGTCAACAGCACGATCACTTCCGAACGCCGGCTGTTGCGGGTCTTCTGCCCGAACAGGGCACCGACCACCGGAATCCGGCTCAGCCCGGGAATGCCGGCGCTGCCATCGGTCGCCGTGTCGGTGATCAGGCCCGCCAGCATGATGGTATCGCCGCTCTGCACTGCCGCTTCGGTCGACAGCTTCTTGGTGGAGATGCGCGGGTTGCAGTTGCGCTCGGACGGGTTGCAGTTCTCCGGCACCTCGGAGGCGCTGCTGACTTCCTGCACGATGTCGAGGAACACCGTGCCGTCACGGGTCACGCGCGGGCGCACCTTCAGGATCACGCCGGTGTCGATGTACTGCACCGAGCTGTAGCTGCTGGTACCGATGCCGGTGTTCACCGTGGTGGTGTTGATCGGCACCTTGTCGCCCACGTTGAGCGTGGCTTCGGCATTGTTGCGCACGAACACCGAAGGGGTCTGCAGCAGGCGTACATCGGTGACCTTGTCCAGCGCGCTCACCACGGCCGCGCCGCTGTGGCCGGTGAATGCCCAGCCCAGCCCCTCGCCACCGGTTGCGGCACCGGCGAAGCTGCTCCAGGAACCACCGGCAGCAGCGGGCAGGGTCACGCCGCCCAGGGCGCCGGTCAGCTTCTGGCCGAGCACCGCGTTGTCGAAGAACCAGTTGACGCCGTACTTGAGATCGCCGGTCAGGGAAACCTCGGCCACCTGGGCTTCGATGTGCACCTGCAGCGGCATCACGTCCAGCTTCTCGATCACTTCTCGGATCGAGCGCCAGGCCTGCGGGGTCGAACGCACCAGCAGGGTGTTGGTCTCCTCCACCGCCGACACGCCGACGCGGTCGCCTTCCACTTCCAGGCTGACGCTGACGTTGCCGGACTGGCGCTGCGGCAGGTTCATGCTGCCACCGCTGCTGCCACTGGAGCTGCTGCCCGGCGTGCCGCCGAAGCTGCTGCTGTTGTTGCTGCTGTTGTTGTCCATGCCACGGTCGCCGTCGCTGCCCAGCTGCGACGGAATCGCGCCGGGTGCCAGCGAGGCCGGGCTCGAGCCGCCGCGGTTGCCGCTGCTGGCGAAGGCTTCGCTGAGGCGCTCGGCCAGGTCGCGTGCCTTGATGTAGCGCAGCTCGTAGGAGAACAGCCGGGCACTGCCGCCGGCGGTGTCGATGCGGTCCAGCCACTGCTGGATCTGGTCCAGGTAGCGCACCTGCGGGGTGATCACCAGCACGGCGTTGGCGTTCTCCAGCGGCAGGAAGCGGAACATGCCGGCGCTGGGGGTCTTGCTCTCCTCGCCGAACACCTTTTCCAGGTCGGCGGCGACCTGCTCGGCCTTGCCCGACTGGATCGGGAAGACGCCCACCGACATGCCCGACAGCCAGTCGACGTCGAAGATCTCGACGGTGCGCATGTAGTTTTCCAGCTCGGCGCGGGTGCCGCCGAGGGTGATCACGTTGCGCCCGCTGTCGACATTGACGATGGCATTGGGCCGCGCATACGGCTCCAGCACCTTCTTCATCTCGGTGGCGGAGATGAACTGCAGCGGGATCACCCGCACTTCGAAACCGCGCGCGCTGGCGGCCGGTGCCGTGCTCGGCGCCACGGTGCCGGCCAGGGCCTGGTCGGCGGCGACGATGTTGTAGCGACCGCCGCTGTAAACCATGCGGGCGTTGTTCCAGCCCAGCACCATTTCCAGCAGGTTCAAGGCCTGTGCCGGCGACACCGGCTTGGGCGTGGCCAGAGTGACAGTGCCCTGCACCCCCGGTGCGATCACGTAGTTCTGGCCCAGCATGTCACCGAGGATCGCCTTGACCACGGCGTGCACCGACTCGCCCTCGAAGTTGAAGGTTGCCTCGCCGGTGCTGGCGCCATGCAGTGCCGGTGCCGGCGCACGCGCGGCTTCGCGGTTGATCATGGTGCCGGTGCCGCGGCGGATCACCGCCTGCGGCGCCCCCTGCGCATCACGCGCGGCATCGGCCGCCACCTCCGCCGCCTGTCCGGCGTCTGTGCTGGCTGCCGGGTTGCCGTTGCGCTGCACATGCGGTGCGGACACGGTGCTGCAGCCCACCAGCAGGGCAAGGGCAAAGGACCAGGGAAGAAAACGCAGGCTCATGCATTCACTCTATCGGTTGGTGCCATCGCCCGGGGGCGGCGACGGTTGTTGCTGCTGTTGCTGCAGCTGGCGGCGACGGGCCTGGATGCGTTCGCGGATGGCCTGCATCTGCGCTTCACTGGGACCGTTGCTGTTGTTGTTGGCAGGCGGCGCGGCGGCGGCCGACGGCGCACTGCCGGTCGCTGCGGCCTGCACGGTGGCCGCCGCCGGCGGCGGTGGCGCCGGCGGGCCAGCCGCGGGTGGCGGCACGATGATCGCCCCCGCTGGCGGCGCACCATTGGCGCCACGCAGCACGGTCGGTGGCTCACCGCCCTGCCCGTTGAACACCGCCAGTTCCAGCACCTGGCTGCCGCCGGGGCCGATCACCGTAGCCTGGCGCGGTTGCAGTGCCACCAGCTGCCAGCCATCCACCGCCTCACCATTGAGGCGCAGGCGCAACGAGCGGCTCTGTTCGGTGGTGAAGGTGGCCATGCCGAAATCACCGGTGAGCAGCACGCCGGTCAAGCGCAGCGCGGCACTGGCGGCCGGTTCGCTTCCGCCCAGCAGGTACGGTCGCGGCTTGCGGTCTTCGGCGAACAGCGGGCGTTCGCCGATCGCGCTGTAACTGTCGGCGCTGGCCATGCGTTCGGCCGCCAGCGCTGGCAGGGTCGGCAACGCGGGGACCGCATCGGCATCAGCGCCGGCAGCGGGCAACTGGCTACCGAGGCCAAAGCCGGTCGCCAGCCAGACGGCGGCGGCCCAGCCGGCCAGGGCCAACAGGAAGCCGGTGCGCAGGCTGATCTGCTCAAGTTTCATCGGCCACCTCCTGTCCCTCACCGGACCCGGATGCGGCCGGTGCCGGTGCCGGTGCCGGTGCCGGTGCCGGTGCCGCCGGCGGAGGCTGCGGCGCGGATCCCGGCTCGGCCACCGATGCCGGCGCGGTGGCATCGGTCGCCGCGCCCGGCAGCAGGTAACCGGCCAGTTCGAACGACACATCCAGCCCCAGGCCGGATTCATTCGGTGACTGTTGGAAACGCTGCGCGATCAGGTTGAGGTTGTCGACGAACAAGCGCGGGCTGCCGGTTTCCAGGCTGTACAGCACCGTGGCCAGTTCGGCGACGCCGCAGCGCAGGCGCACCTGCATGGCCACGCGCACGAACTCGGCGTCGCGACGGTTGTCGGTCAGCGGCGTGCGGTTGCTGATGGTGCAGCTGCGATTGCCCGGGCTGGCCATCGCCACCGCATCCTGCAGTTTTGCGCCCAGCGCCGCGGCGGCGGCTTCGGCGGTGGCTTCATGCAGGAAGCCCGGCCGCTGCTGCAATGCTTCGCGGGTAGCGCGCAGGCGCTGCTCGATCTGCGGCTGCTGCTGCAGCTGGGCCTGCACGCGCGCCTGGCGTTCGCGCAGCGCCGCAACGTCGGCATCGATCTCGCGCAGCGGCTGGGTGAACCAGGGATGCACCAGCAGCAGGTAGCCCAGGCCCAGCACTGCCAGCAGCAGTGCCAGTGCCAGCCAGCGGTCACGGCGTGCGCTTGGCATCGGCATCGGCCGCCTCCCGGGTCGGGGCCGCTGCCGGCAACGGCTGCAGCTCGGCGCTCAGGGTAAAGCGGTCGCGGCCACTGGCCGCGCCGTCGGCCTGCAGCACGCCGGTCAGGTTGACCTTGCGCCACTGCGGCGCGTCCTGCAGCAGCTGCACCAGCTGCGAAGCCTCACGGCTGAGCCCGATCAGCTGCAGGTTGTTGTTCTCGATGGCCAGCTTTTCCAGATAGGTGCCCTCCGGCAGCCGCCGGGTCAGTTCCGTCCAGATCTCCACCGTACCGGCGCGCTGGCTGCGCTGCTTTTCCAGGAATGCGGCGCCGTCGATCATGGCCTGCAGCTGCGCACGTTCACTGGCCACGCTACGCGCACTGCGCGCGCTACGCTCGACCTGGGTGCGCAGTTCATCGGCGGCGGCGCGGCGGTTGTCGAGCAGCTGGAGGCCCGCCAGCACCAGCATCACCACTGCGGCCACCGCCAGCAGCAGGTTCCAGCGCCGCATCGGGTCGGCCCGCAGCTGCCGCTGCGCCGGCGGCAGCAGGTTCACCTGCAGCGTATTGCCCTGCGCATCGATGGCGTCGACACCGGCCAGCGCGTCGGCCCATTGGCCCACCGTCGCGCGCCAGGCCTCGAGCTGGCGCAGCGGCCACGCCACCAGTTCGACCTGCAGCTGGCCTTCGGCGGCGCCGCCGAGTTCACGCACGTCATAGCTGACCTGGCTGGATTCAAACGGTGTCTGCCGGTCGATCTCGAAACCGACCACCGCACGCAGGCGGTCGGCCGCCGCCGCTGGCAGCCGCAGCTGGCGACGCAGCACATCCTTGGCCGGCAGCAGCCACACCCGCGGCAGGCTGCGCAGGCGCGCTTCCAGGACCCGGTCCAGTTCGGCCGGCGACAGCGGCCACGGCAGCCGCGCCACCGCTTCGCGGCGCTCACCGGACTCGCGCCAGACCTGCAGCTGTTCGCCTTCGCGCTGCAGCAGCAGGCGCGCCTGCGCCCAGCCCAGCGCCCACTGCCAGCGGACCGGCACCCACGCCAGCAGCGATTGCCGCCACCAGCGCAGGAAGCGACCGGCACTGGGGCCGATCCGGCCCTGCACCTGCCGCAGACTGTCCTGCCAAGCCGTCATCTTGCCGTCATTCCCTGCTCCCAGCGAAGCACTGTGTAGGACCGCCCGGGAACCCCGCCCGAGCCATTGCGTACCACTGCCTGCAGCACCGACCTGCGTCCACTGCCGTCGGTGACACCGGACTCGATACTATAGGTGCCACTGCTGCTGGCAAGGGTTGACGCACCGGCAGCGGAATCGGCGTCACGCTCCTGCTGGGCGCGCTGGGCCAGCACGGTGTCGGCGTCGAGCCCGAGTGCGGTCAGCACCACGGCGCTGGCGAACTGCGGGTCGGGCCGCGCCTGGCGGCTGTACAGGGTCAGGTGCGGGAGCATGGCCTGGTACAGCGGGCCACGCATGCCGAGCACCCGCTGCAGCTCGCCCAGGGTCTCGAAACGCTTGTTGCGCGGGCCATACGGCAGCCCTGCCGCCGCGTAGTCGGGGGCCTCTGCACCGCCCCCGGGCTGCAGCAGGCTGTCCTCGTCCCGCCAGTCGACAATCGCCCCGGCCAGCTGCCGTGCTGCCCCCTCGTCTTCGCCCAGCGCCTTGAGGAAGGCGGTCAACAGGGCGACGTCGGCCAGGTTCAGGTTGATCTTGCCGTTCTCGTCCAGCACCTTGATCTCGATGCTGGCGCCATCGAACTGCCAGCGATAGATGCGGCCATCGGCCCGCCACGGTGCCCGCTGCGGATCGGCGGACAGACGCATCAGCGCATATTCCAGGCCGGCACGTGCCCGCTCCTGGCCACGTGCATCGTCATCCAGCACCCGCTGCTGCAGGTGCTCGACCCGCGCGCTCAGCGCGAACGCTCCAACCAGCGCGGTCATCAGCGCGATCAGCCACAGCACCAGCACCAGCGCGGCGCCCCGCGACCGGCTCATCGTGCACCTCCGCTGCCGCCTGCGCGCGGCGCGACCACCAGTGCCGGCCACGCTGCGCCCTTGGCCGGCACGATGCGTATTTCCACCAGCATCGGCAGGCGCCGGGTGTCGTCCCAGCGTGGCATCCAGTCCGTCATCTGGCCGCTGCTGGCATCGATGCCGCGATACCGCAGCTGCACCGACTTCAGGTTCTCCACCAGCACCTCCGGCGGGCGCGGTGGATTCTCGGCGATCCGCTCGCCTTCCTGCAGCAGCACCAGGTCCAGCAGCAGGCGTTGCTGGCCGCTGCGGCCGTCCACCTGCAGCGCGTGCAGGTAGGCGCCGCCCCGGCCGAGATAGCCCGGCAGATCGGCGGCAAACAGCATGCGCTGCTCTTCGCCCTGGAAGAACACCGGCTCGCGGGTCGGGTCAGGCACTTCCAGCGGCGTGCGCAGTGCAGCAGCCAGTTGACGCCGCAGCAACGCCTCGACCGCGCGCATGCGCTCGCTTTCCGCGGCAATCTGCTCGCCACGCTGACTCACCGCCATCGCCGAGCGCACACTGGCAAACGCCAGCGCCAGGCCACCGGCCAGCAGCACGGTGGCCAGCATCACTTCAACCAGGGTGAACCCGGCAGCGCGGCGCGGGGTCATCGTGCGCTCTCCAGGTCCGGCGGCAACAGGCGCAGGCTGCGCCAGCGCAGCTGCTCGCGTTCACTGTCGCCCCAGCGCACCTGCAGCTGCAGCTCGGCCAGCCAGGGCGTGCCCGGTGAGGGTGCCTGCGCCTGCGCCGCGTTGCCGGCACGCGGTTCCACCCACGGTTGCACCTGCAGTTCCCAGTGGTAGCGCCCCTGTTCCCAGTCGCCCTGCTGGCTGCCGATCTGCAATGGCGAGGCGACACCGGCCTCGGCCAGCAACGACTGCGCATGCAGCACCGCACGCGTGCGTACTTCAGCCTCGCGCACCTGCCTGGCCCCGCCGGACAGGCTGCCCAGCAGCAGGGTCAACGCCAGGCCCAGGAGTGCGAAGGCGATGATCACTTCCAGCAGGGTGAAGCCACGCGCACGCCGCCTCATTGCGCCCGCCAGGGGCCGGAGCGGACCTCGCCGGTCAGCCAGCCGACATCGATGCGCCATTCGGCGCCGTCGCGCTGCAGGCGGATGCGGCCACCACTGGACCCGCCATCCGGATGGAACTCGATCACACCCTGTCCCGGCGCAGTGGCCAGCTGTGCGGCGCCTTCGAACTGCACCTGCAACTGCGCCGGCAGCTCGCCCTGGCGCTGGTTCGCACCTTCCCAGTGGCGGCGCGCCGGTTCGATCACGAAGCGCTGCGGCTCGCCACGGGCAATGGCCTGCGCACGCACCATGCGCAACTGGTTGGCGATGTCCTTGCCGGCACTGCGCAGCTGCATGCCGGCGAATCCTCGTGACAGGCCCGCTGCCGTAATCAGGCCGATCGCGGCAATCAGCGCGATCACCAGCAGCATTTCCAGCAGCGACAAGCCCGCTGCGCGCCTGCCGTGCAGGTGCGGGCGGGGCAGCCGGCGCGGCAGGAAATGCGTCATGCGGGATTACGGCTGGTAACGGATGTCAGCGTCGACACTGCTGCCGCCGGCCTTGCCATCCTTGCCCAGGCTGATCAGTTCGTACGGCTGCCCTTCGCCCGGTGCGCGGTACTCCAGCGCATGGCCCCACGGGTCGTTCAGGTCGGCCGGCTTCGCGTACGGGCCCAGCCAGCCACCGACACCGGCCGGGGCGGCCACCAGATCGTTGAGCGAGCCCGGCAGCTTGCCGGTGTCGATCTGGTAGTTGTCGATCTTGGAAGCGACGGTCTGCACCTGGGCCTTGGCGATATTGGCCTTGCCGCGGTCGGCGCCGCCCAGCACGCGGCTGGCGACCAGGGTCAGCACCGCACCGATCAGCACGATGACGATGATGATCTCCAGCAGGCTCATGCCGGACTGGTTGCGTGCAGCGGTGAAGGAAAGGCGGATCGGTCGACGGGAAGCAATCATGGTCGGTCCTTTCAGTTGCGGAGTGTCGAGGTTGCGTAGGGAACCATCATCAACCGATGGCATTGGTCAGGTCATACAACGGCACCAGCACGGCAATGATCACCGCGCCCACCACCGAGGCCAGCACCAGGGTGATCGCCGGCACCATCGCGGCCAGCAGGCGGTCGATGCGCCGGGCGCTGTCCTGTTCAAACGTGTCGGCGGCCTTCAGCAGCATGGTATCGAGCGCACCGGATTCCTCGCCGACCTGGATCATCTGCAGGGCCAGGCGCGGGAAGCGCTTGCCGCGTGACAGCGCCAGCGACAGGCCGGCACCGTTCTTCACCTCATCGGCCGCCGCTTCCACATCGGCGGCCAGCGCGCGGTTGCCCAGCACGTTGCGGGCGATCCCCAGCGCACCGAGCAGCGGCACGCCATTGCGCAGCAATGTGCCCAGCGTGCGCGCAAGCCGCGCGGTTTCCAGTTCGCCCAGCAGGCGCCCGATGCCACGCCGCTGCAGCAGCCATCCATCCAGCGCAAGCCGGAACGCAGGTTGCCGCGCCTTGCGCTCGAAGAACAGCGCCAGCAGCGCCGGCACCACCAGCAGCAGGAGCCACCAGTCACGCACGAACAGGCCCAGCTGCAGCACTACGTTGGTGAACCACGGCAATGCCACGTCCAGGCTCTCGTACATCTGTGCGAACTGCGGCACCACGTAACCGAGCAGGAACAGCAGCGCGCCGCCCACCACCACCAGCAGGATCGCCGGGTAGACCAGTGCGTTGATCACCTTGCCCTGCAGTGCGCGGCTGCGCTCCAGGTAGTCGGCCAGGCGCTGCAGGGTCTCGTGCAGGCTGCCACCGGCCTCGCCGGCACGCACCATGTTCACGTACAGCCGGGAAAACAGGCCATGCTGGCGTTCCAGCGCGGTCGACAGCGGCGCGCCGCCCCGCACCACATCGCGGATGTCGGTGATCGCGCGGCGCGAGCGCTCGTCTTCCGGCAGGCCCAGCAGGATCGACAGTGCGCGGTCCAGCGGTTGGCCGGCCCCGAGCAGAGTCGCCAGCTGCTGGGTGAACTGCAGCAGCGCGGCGCCCTGCAGCGGGCGCTGGCGCAGCAGGTTGCGCCAGCTGCTGCCACCGATCGAACCGCCATCGGCCAGCTGCGTCTCCATCGGCAGGTGGCCCTGGTCCTGCAGGCGCGCGATCAGTTCGGCCTCACTGGCCGCTTCCATCTGCCCGTCGAAGACCTCGCCATGTGGATTGAGGGCCTTGTAGCGGTAGTTCGGCATGTCAGCCCCGGCGTCCCGCGCGCATCAGTTTTCCTCGGTCACGCGCAGCACTTCCTCGAGGGTGGTCTGCCCGCTCAGCGCCTTGGCCAGGCCATCCTCGTACATGGTGCGCATGCCGGCTTCGCGCGCGATGCGTTCGATCTCGCCCATGCCATCGCGGCGCATCACCGCACGGCGCAGCGCATCGTTCATCACCAGGAATTCCATGATGGTGGTGCGCCCCAGGTAACCGGTCGGCGCCAGCGCCGAGGGCTTCGGGCGATACAGGTGGATCGTCCCCTGCGGTTGCAGGCGGCGCAGCTCGAAGCGCTCGATCTCTTCCGGCGAGGCCGGGTAGCGCTCGGCGTGGGTCGGCTCCAGCCGCCGCACCAGGCGCTGGGCGAGAATGCCGTTGATGGTCGAGGTGAGCAGGTAGTCCTCCACGCCCATGTCGAGCAGGCGGGTGATGCCGCCGGCCGCATTGTTGGTATGCAGGGTGGACAGCACCAGGTGGCCGGTCAGCGCCGACTGGATCGCGATGCGCGCGGTTTCCAGGTCGCGCATTTCACCGATCATGATGATGTCCGGGTCCTGGCGCACGATGCTGCGCAGGGCGTTGGCGAAGTCCAGCCCGATCTGCGGCTTGGCCTGGATCTGGTTGATGCCCTCGATCTGGTACTCGACCGGGTCTTCGACCGTGATGATCTTGACGTCGGCGGTGTTGAGCTGGCTCAGCGCGGTATACAGCGTGGTGGTCTTGCCCGAGCCGGTCGGGCCGGTCACCAGCAGGATGCCGTGCGGCTGCTCCAGCACCTTGCGGAACTGCGGCAGGAACGCGTCGGTGAAACCCAGCCGGTGGAAATCGAACACCACCGTTTCGCGGTCGAGCAGGCGCATCACCACGCTCTCGCCGTGCGCGGTGGGCACGGTGCTCACGCGCAGGTCCAGCTCCTTGCCCTGCACGCGCAGCATGATGCGGCCGTCCTGCGGCAGGCGGCGTTCGGCGATGTTGAGCCGGGCCATGATCTTGATGCGGCTGATCACCGCGGCAGTGAGGTTGGCCGGCGGGCTCTCGCCTTCCACCAGCACGCCATCGACGCGATAGCGCACCTTCAGCCGGCTCTCGAACGGTTCGACATGGATGTCCGAGGCGCGCAGTTCCACGGCACGCTGGATCACCAGGTTGACCAGGCGGATCACCGGCGCTTCCGAGGCGAGGTCGCGCAGGTGCTCGATGTCATCGACCGCGCCGCCTTCGCCGTCGGCGGTCTCGACGATTGCGCCCATCGCGCTGCGGCCCTGGCCGAACCAGCGTTCGACCAGGTCATCGATTTCCGCGCGCATGCCCAGCACCGGCGTCACCGGCACGCCCAGCGCCAGCTGCACGGCCTGCTGCGGGTAGGGATCATGGGCATCGGCCAGCCACAGCCGTACGCCCTGTTCATCCAGCGCCAGCGGGCATACGTGGAACTGCTTGAGGAAGCGCAGCGATAGCGGCAGGCCCTCGGCCAGGCCCTGCGGCGGGGCCTCCGGCAACTGCTTGCCTTCCAGCAGCGGCAGTCCCAGCACGTCGGCACTGGCCTGCGCCTGGTCACGTTCGGAGACCAGCCCCAGCCTGACCAGCAGGCCGAGCAGGCTGCCGCCGGCCTCCGCGTGCAGTGGCCGCGCCCGTGCAAGATCTCCTTCCTTGAGCCGGCCACGCGCAAGCAACGCATCCAGGATGCGTCCTTCGACGTCGTCGGCAGCGGGTGCAGCAAGCGCGTTCACGTAGCTCTCCTGTCGATCGGCCCGACTTTAGCAGTTAAGCCGTGAGTTCCGCCGCCCCGCTGACCGCTTTGGTAAAAAGACGAAGCCCGTCACATGCAGCTGACGGGCTTCGTCCATTCAACTACGACACTGAGCGCTTACTGCGTGGCGAGAATGCTCACGCCGCTGTAAGCCGCTTCACCGACCACCTTGATGTAGTAGGTGCCGGCCGTGGCAGCGGTCACGCGCACCGTTTCCGAGGTGCCCGGGCGGGTCGAGCGCGCATCGTTGTCGGTGGCGCTCGGCTCGCGGCCCTTGGCCAGGTAGACCGAGACGTTGCCGGTGCCGCCATAGGTGATGACGCTGAGCTGCTTGCCCGCCGCGGCTTCGAAGCTGTACAGCACGCTGCTGCCGGCGGCACCGCTGAGGCCACCGATGGCCACCTTGTTGGTCAACGGCTTGGCCACCGGCCCGCAGTTCTCGGTGCACGGTGCTTCCAGCGCCTTGTCCAGCGCGGCCTTGGCGTCGACGATGCCGGTGCCGATCGGGGTCGCGGACGGGATGCTGACCGGGAACGGACGCGCCGTTTCCTTCAGCAGCGTGCGCATGCCGGCCGGCGCCAGCGGATCGCGGTTGGCGGCAATCAGCGCGCTCTGCACCAGCGCCGCGACTGCGGCCACATGCGGCGCCGCCATCGAGGTGCCGGCCTTGCCCCCCAGGGTGTAGCCCTCGGTGGAACCGGCCGCCGGCGGCGAGGTCTTGCTGCTCGACACCGCCTGCCAGACATAGCCGTTCGGGTTGCCGTCGGTCACGCCGCCGCCCGGGCCGGACAGATCGATGCGGGTACCGAAGTTGGAGTAGTAGGCCATCGCACCGGTAATGCCGGTCGCGCCGACCGAGACCACGCCATCGCAGTTCGCCGGACGGGCATTGGCGACATTCATCGAGTCGTTGCCCGCGGCCACCACGACCAGGGTGCCACGGTTGGTGGCGCCGGTGATGGCGGCCTGGTAGGCCGGATCACAGCTGCCGGAACCGCCCAGGCTCATGTTGATGATCTCGGCCGGGTTCTGGTTGGCCGGAATGCCGGCCACGGTGCCACCCGAGGCCCAGGTGATCGCATCGGTGATGTCCGACAGGGTGCCGCCGCAATAGCCCAGCACGCGTACCGGCAGCACCTTGGCCTTGTAGGCCAGGCCGGCGGTGTGCAGGCCATTGTTGGTGGCCTCGGCGATGGTGCCGGTCACGTGGGTGCCGTGCCAGCTGCTGTCACGCACCGGCGAGCCGTCATAACAGGCATTGGCAGTGGGCATCCAGTCGCCGTAGTCGAGTGCACCCGGCACGCGGCCATCGGCAGGACGACGCGAGCGGCTGGCCTGGCTGATGAAGTCGTAGCCTTCCAGCAGCGTGCCCGCGGCGAAATCGGGGTGTTCGGGCAGGATGCCGGTGTCGATCACCGCGACCACGATGCCTTCGCCCTGCGAGACATCCCACGCCGCCGGCGCGTTGACGCCACCCACCGGGTTGTGGAAGTGCCAGTTATGGCTCTGGTAGTACGGATCGTTGGGTACGAAGTTCGGCGACGCGTCGGCCTTCGGCGCAGCCTCCAGCCGCGAGCTGGAACCGGCATCGATCGGGTACATGATGGCGTCGGCCACCGCGTATTCCACGGTCGGGTCGGCCTTCAACTCGACCAGCACCTTGTCCAGGTCCGCACGCGCGATCCCGCCCTGCAGGCGGATCAGGTCGGCACCGATGCCGAGCTTGCGCGCCACCTGCGGACGCAGCGCAGCGCTGCGGGCAGCGGCATTGGCGCCTCCCACGGAGGCGCGCGAGAGCGCGGAGTTGACCACGGCCAGCTTGGCCGTTGCGTCGGCGGCAGCAGCGCTGCCTGCGCGGTACTTCACGATGATGCCATCGACCTGTTGCGTCTTCGGGCCGGACAACGGCGCACTTACCTTCAGGTCGGCGGCCTGTGCCAGGCCAACACCGGTCAGCGACAGCACGGCGGCTGCCAACACGTTGATGCGAAGGTTCTGCTTCTTGATCACGTCGAATTCCTCTTCTGGGTCATGGATCGAACCAACACTGCGGCCATCATTCCTTGACGACTCCCGGCCGGCCCAGCCGGGATTGCCGTGACCTCCCCCCAGGCCCTCGTTGCAGGTGCTGCGCCGGCGTGGGTGGCCGCCGGCGCGATGGAGTGGCTTACCAGCCGAAGCCGGCACCGACGCCGACCGAGCTGTCGTCGCTGCTGAAGGCACCGCCGAAGGTCACCGTGGCGCGATCGCTGATCGCACGCTGGTAACCCAGCGACAACGCCGATTCGCCGCCCTGGAAACCAATGCCGACGCCGACCCGGTTCTGGGTGCGGATGCCGGCGGCACTGGTGGCCATGTTGAGCATCGCGGCGCTCATCGCACCCTGGCGGTCGATGCGGCGATCCATGTGGCGCAGGCGTCCGTCGATCTCGCCCTTGAACACATCGAAGCTGTCGGCGACGGCCTGGACGCGGCTGTCGGTATAGCTGTTGGCGGTGGCCATGCCGCGGTCGAGCTGGCCCTTGTTGACCGCATCGGTAGCGTTGGTGCCGGCGGCGACGTTGGCGACCTGGCGCTCATTGCCCTCACTGCCGACCGAGATCGTATTGGCCCGGTCGGCAACCGAGCCCTGGCCCAGGGCAATGGCATTGCTGGCGGTTGCGGTCGCGCCCTGGCCGATGGCAGTGGACGATGCACCGCTGGCGATTGCGCCATCACCCACCGTGACCGAGTTGGCACCGCTTCCCGGTGTGCCCACCGGAATGCCGGCCCCCGCCGCGGCAGCCGTTGGCGTGCCCTGCACGCGTGCGCTGCTGGCCGGCGCCGCATCGGCCACTGCCGGTGCCTCGGCAACACTGGCCAACGGGCTTTCATCCAGCGCTGCACTCATCGCGCGCAGGCTGGCGGTGCCGCTGCGGCTGCCACTGGCGGTGCGGCGGTCGATCTCGCTGACCTTGCGGTCCAGTGCACCCAGCGCATCGCCGACGTTGCTGTAGGTGGCGCCCTGGATCACGTAGTTCGGCGCCACGAACACGCCCTGCATGCCGACGCTGGCACCACCACCGAGGAAGCTGGCGGCGTCGCTGAGCGACTGGAACAGCTGGCCACCATTGATCGCCTGGCGGCTGCCGGCGGCGATGCTGCCGGCACCGACGTTGTCGATCGTGGTGCCCTGGAAGCCGGACAGGGTCAGGCGATCGCGGCTGGCATCGTCGTAGCCGACCGCGCTGGCGGCCGTGGTTTCCACCGTGGCGATGCGCGAATCGAAATCGCCGACGCGGGTTTCCACCGCCCCCACGCGCTGGTTGGTGACATTGAGCTGCGAACCGGTGACGGCATCGCTGCTGCCGGCGCCGATACGGCCGTCGGCCACATTGACGATCCGGCGCGTGGCCGGGCCGTCGCTGCCATTGCCACCACCGACCGACACCACGTTGGCATCGAGGGCGCGCGATCCTGCGCCGAGCGCGACCGAGTTGGCTCCGGAGGCACCGGCACTGTTGCCGATCGCCACCGCACCGTTGCCGATCGCCACCGCGTTGGCGCCCAACGCGTTGCTGCGCGCGCCGCTGGCGCTGGCGGCCGAGCCGAACGCGGCGGCATCACTGCCACTGGCACTGGCGGTGCCGTTGCCACTGGCCTTGAGGTAGCGCGCGGTGCCATCGGCGGTCGCGGCAACCGCGTCCAGCTGGCCGCGGTTGACCGCATCGGTACGCTCGGTACCGGCGGCGACACGGGTGATCTGGCGATCACTGGTGCTGCTGCCCACCGACACGGTGTTGGCACGATCCGCCACCGAACCCGCGCCGAGTGCCACGCTGCCGGCAGCGCTGGCGGTGGCACTGGCACCCACCGCCGTTGCATTGGCACCGGTGGCCTTGCTGCCGTAGCCGGCGGCAGTGCCAAGGCGACCGCTGGCGTCTGTGTAGCTGCCCAGCGCCGAGGCGCCATCGGCAGACGCACTGGCGCGGAAGCCACTGGCCTGCGACTGGGCGCCGCTGGCGGTGGCCTGTGCGCCACTGGCGGTGCTGTAGGCGCCCTTGGCCTGGGCCCCGGCGCCGGTCGCGCTGGCGCTGGTGGCACTGGCGCTGGCTCCGCTGCCCAGGGCGATGCTGTCGACACCGCTGGCCTGCGCGGCATTGCCCAGCGCGGCGGCATTGCTGCCGGTGGCCAGTGCATCGAAGCCGACCGCCGTGGCATTGGCCGCCATCGCATTGGCACCGCTGCCAAGCGCGGTGGCGCCGGCACCGATGGCATTGGCCGCATTGCCGGCGGCCAGCGCGTTGTCACCGTCAACCAGTGCACCCGCCTCGCCATCGGCATTGCCGCTGGCCTGGAACTGGCGACCGGTCTTGTCGGCGACGCTGGCCACCGCATCCAGCTGGCCCTTGTTCACCGCATCGGTGGCTTCGGTGCCGGCTGCGACGTGGGTGACCTGGCGTTCGCCACCGGCCTTGCCGACCGCTACCGTGTTGTCGCGGTCGGCCTTGGAACCGGCACCGAGCGCGACGCTGTTGCTGCCGTTCGCCGTTGCGTTCGCACCCAGGGCGGTTGCGTTGGTGCCGGCCGACCAGGCATTCCAACCGATCGCAGTGGCGTAGTCCTCGGTGGCCCATGCACCGGCACCGAACGCCGCCGCACCGGTGCCACTGGCACGCGACGGAATCAGGCCGAAGTAGGTGCTACCACCGATCGCCACGCTCTCGGCGCCGCTGGCCTCGCTCGACTGGCCGACCGCAACCGCGCCGCTGCCGGCAGCGGCCGCGCCGAAGCCCACCGCCGTGGTGTTGGCACCGCTCGCCGCCGAGCCGTAGCCGAGTGCGGTGCCGAGGCGGCCGCTGGCTTCGGCATAGCCGCCAACGGCGGTGGTGCCATCCGCGGAGGCCGCACTGCGGAAGCCACTGGCCAGGGCCTGGGTACCGCTGGCGTTGGCCTCGGTGCCGGTGGCCGTGCTGTACGCGCCGCTGGCCTGGGCACGCGCACCGAGCGCGCTTGTACCCAGCTCGCTGGCGCTGGCGCCGCTGCCGAGGGCCACGCTGTCGTCGCCGGTGGCCTGTGCCGTGCTGCCGAGTGCAGCCGCATTGTTGCCGGTGGCCAGCGCATCGATACCCACCGCCGTGGCGCTGGCGGCCAGTGCATTGGCGCCACTGCCGAGTGCGGTGGCACCGTTGCCGATCGCGTTGGCAGCATCGCCCGCCGCCAATGCGTTGTCGCCCTCGACCAGGGCACCGGTTTCACCATCGGCGTTGCCACTGGCCTGGAACTGCCTGCTGGTCTTCGCTGCCACCGCGGCCACGGCATCGAGCTGGTTGCGGTTGACCGCATCGGTGCCCTGGGTGCCGTCGGCAACGTTGGTGATCTGGCGGGTATTGCCACCGCCGCCCACCGAAACCGTGTTGTCACGGTCGGCGATCGAGTCCGCACCCAGCGCCACGCTGTTGGCGGCGCGCGATTCGGCCGCGTTGCCCAGCGCAGTGCTGTTGATGCCGCCCGACCAGGCGCCACCACCGACCGCAGTGGAGTAGTTGCCCGAGGCTTCGGTGGCCAGCGTGCCGAACAGCGAACCGCCGATGGCGACGCTGTTGGTGCCGGTGGCCAGGCTGCCCTGGCCGGTAGCGGTGCTGTAAGCCCCCGAGGCTTCCGAGTCACCCCCCAGTGCCACGCTGTTGGATCCGGAAGCCTTGGCGAAATTGCCGAACGCGGTGGCATTGAAGGCCGAGGCCTGTGCATAGCCACCGATCGCCGTGCTGTAGCCACCGGTAGCCTCGGCACCGATACCGAACGCGGCCGACGCCGTACCGCTGGCCACGCTCTCGCTGCCGACGGCGGTGGCGGCACTGCCGCTGGCGTTGCTGAAATAGCCCACTGCCACGGCTTCTTCGCCAGACGCTTCAGACAGCGCGCCACTGGCAGTGCTGCCGGCGCCGCTGGCGATGCTGGCCGCGCCGAAGGCTGCACTCTGTTCGCCGCTGGCCTCGCTCTCGGTACCATGCGCGGTGGCGTATTCACCGAGGGCCTGTGCATTCGCACCCACCGCGCTGGCATTGGCGGCGGTGGCCAGTGCATTGAAGCCCAGCGCCTGGGCGTTGCCGGCCAGCGCATTGGCACCACTGCCAAGCGCGGTGGCGCCATTGCCGATGGCGTTGGCGGCATCACCGGCGGCGAGGGCGTTGTCACCCTCCACCAGTGCACCGGCCACATCCTCGCCATTGCCGCTGGCCTGGAAGAAGCGGCTGGTGGTCGCTGCGGTGGTCGCCACCGCATCCAGCTGCGCCTTGTTCACCGCGTCGGTGGCCTGGGTGCCGGCAGCGACGCTGGTGATCTGCCGCTCGTTGCCCGCGCTGCCGACCGACACCGTGCGTGCACGGTTGGCAACCGAACCGGCGCCCAGCGCGACGGCGTTGCTGGCACTGGCATTGCTGCCCGCACCAAGCGCGATCGCGCTCTCTCCGCCTGCCACCGTATTGGTGCCGATGGCGATGCTGTTGAGGCTGTTGCCCAGCGCCTGGAAGCCGAGTGCCACGCTGTTGTCGCCATAACCGAAGGCACCACGGCCCACTGCAGTGGCGCTGGCACCATTGGCCCAGCTGTTGTAGCCGATGGAGGTGGCACCGCTGCCACTGGCCCAGGCGGCGTTGCCGAAGGCCGATGCATTGGTGGCGGTGGCCCATGCGCCGGAACCGAACGCGCTGGCACCACTGGCCGTGGCCCAGCTGTAGCCACCGACGGCGGTGCTGTCATCGCTGCTGGCAAATGCACTGTCGCCCACCGCGACCGCATAGCTGCCGGTTGCGCGCGACTTGCCACCCGCAGCGAAGCTGTTGTCGCCACTGGCCCTGGCGGCAGTGCCGAAGGCACTGCTGGCGGCACCGCTGGCCTGCGCGCCGCTGCCGACCGCGGTGGCATCGGCGGTGGCGGTGGTGCCGACCTGCTGTACCTTGCCATCGGCGCCGATGATCGGCTGGTTGAACTCATCGTAGGCCTGGCCCAGGCCACCGATGGCAACGCCTCCGTTGCCGGTGGCCGTGCTGTTGCGGCCGACGGCGACGCTGTCATCGCCGATCGCCGATGCCGCCGCGCCATGCGCAACGGCGCCGGCACCGATCGCATTGCTCGACGAGCCGATCGCGATGGCGCCCTCGCCTTCGGCCAGCGCGCCGGCATCGCTGCCAGCTTCCGGCTGCGCCTGGAAGAAGCGCGCGGTGGCGTCGGCGGTGCCGGCCACCGCATCCAGCTGGGCCTTGTTCACCGCGTCGGTGGCTTCACTGCCGGCAGCAACGCTGGTGATCTGCCGCTCGTTGCCAGCGCTGCCGACCGCCACGCTGTTGGCGCGCACCGCCTCGGAGTTGGCACCGAGCGCAACACTGTTGGCACCCCGCGCCGTGGCGTAGTAGCCCACGGCGGTGCTCTGCGCGCCGCTGGCCCAGCTTTGCGCACCCAATGCACTGGCGTTCTCACCCGGTGCGTAGGCGAAGTAGCCGACCGCGCTGGCTTCGGTGCCGGACGCTTCGCTCAGGCTGCCGTTGGCTACGCTGCGGTCGCCACTGGCGATGGCACCGGCGCCGACCGCAGTCGCGGCTTCGCCGCTGGCCTGGGTCTGCACGAAGAAGCCCAGCCCCGGAATCAGGTCGGCCGGGCCACCAATGGCGACGCTGCTGGTGCCGGTGGCATTGCTCTGCGTGCCCAGTGCGGTGGAGTAGTCACCGATGGCATTGGAGACTGCACCGAAGGCAGACGCCTGCGCGCCGGACGCATAGGCGCCCACGCCGTAGGACGATGCCGCAAAGCCGCTGGCATCGGCACTGGCGCCGACCGCGGTGCCGCCGACACCGGCACTGGTCGCGCCGGTTTCCACCGGCACGCCGCCACTGGTGATCAACGGATTGCCGTTGGCGTCCACCGCAGCACCGCCCACGGCGACGCTGCCAGGGCCGTTGGCCTGCGCGTTGTTGCCGAATGCCGCACTGTTCTGGCCCGAGGCCAGCGCGTTGTTGCCGACTGCGGTGGCGTTCTGCGCGACGGCGGTAGCGCCGGCGCCGACCGCCGTTGCGCCCTTGCCGATCGCATTGGCGGCCTCGCCGGCGGCCAGCGCGTCATCGCCCTCGGCCAGTGCACCGGCATCGCTGTTGCTGCTGCCGGTGGCCTGGAAGCGCTTGGCGGTGGCATCGGCCACTGCGGCTACCCCCTTCAACTGGCCCACGTTGACCGCATCGGTGTCTTCGCTACCGGCAGCCACGCTGGTGATCTGCCGGGTGAGGCCGTATTCGGCGGCACCCACGGACACGGTATCGACACGGTCGGCCAGCGAGCCGGCACCGAGTGCCACGCTGCCGGTCGCGACCGCTGCCGCGTTCGATCCCAGTGCGGTGCTGTACTCGCCGACCGCCGTACTGAATGCACCGACCGCGATCGAGGCTTCATTGGCAGCGGTGGCGCCGCGCCCCAGCGCCGTGCTGCCCGGTCCCGCCGCCACGGCACCACCGCCGACCGCGGTGGCACCATCAGCGCTGGCTTCGGACAGCGCGCCAAGTGCCGTCGCCGCCCCGTTTTCGCTGGCGGCATAGGCACTGGCACCGACGGCGGTGTCACCGAGGCCGAAGGCGGCGGCACTCTGCCCGACCACCACGCTGGCGTCGCCGATCGCCAGGGCGCCCTGGCCGAAGGCGCTGGCGCCGATGCCGGCGGCGATGGCCTGGGTCCCGATGGCCGTGGTGGCGTTGGCCAGCGATTGCGCACCGGCGCCGGCTGCCAATGCGCCCTGTCCGTCGGTCTTCGCTGCGTCGCTGTCGTTGCCGCTGCCATCGGCCTTGAAGTAGCGCTGGCCATCGGCCGCGACGTCGGCCAGCGCGGCCTGGGTGGCGCGCGCCTGCGCGTCGAGCTGCGCCTTGTTCACCGCGTCGGTGGCCTGGGTGCCGGCGGCGACGTGGGTGATCTGCCGTTCCTTGCCGGTATCACCGACCGACACGGTGTTGGCCCGGGTGGCCTTGGAACCGGCACCGAGTGCCACGCTGTTGGCGGCGCTGGCGCTGCTGTTGCTGCCGATCGCCACCGCGTTGCTGCCCTTGGCCGTGGCCGTGCCTTCGACCAGGCATTTCTCGAGCAGCTTGCCGCTGAGCACCAGGCAGTTGGCGCTGCCGCCGATCTGCACCGACTGTGCGGCGGCGGTGCCGCTCATGCCCAATCCCACTACCAGGCCCAGTGCCACCGCCAGCAGTGCGGGCGTGGCCTGCGTCGCATCGCGGCGCTGGTCGACCACCGCGCCACTGCTGCTGTCGGAGGAGGCCAGTTCCGAGGCCACCACCAACTGACCCAATGCTTTGTTCCAGACCTTGCGATAAATCCGATTCATCGGTACGGCTCCTGATTGGACTGGTTTTGGGCAAAGCAACGCCACCGCTGGGCTTTCCGGCCCAACGTCCCCTGGGGGCGTTTATTCGCGTGATTTACTGCGGGGTATTGCCGAACGGCGCGCAGCGACAGAAAACCGAGCGCGTGCGCCAACCGGTTACTGCGAAATGAATGATTCTGAAACGGGGTTCAAGTGTTAACGGCAACTTTCCAAATCGTCAAGACTTTGACACGACAAATCCTATTGCCGTGAAGCAGTTCACTATTTCACCTGTTTATAAAGCGATTTTGTTAGGCACGCGTGACGATCCGTTGTCGCCTGAAAATCCATGTAACTAGCGGGCAGGACAGGAGTTTCACCCGTGCAAAGAAAAAACCCGCCGGTCAACGGCGGGTTTTTCCATACGCGATGGCATTGAAGCCTGCGCGATCCGATGCGATCAGCCGCACCATACCCGCGCGTTGCGGAACATGCGCATCCACGGCGAATCACCCTGCCACTCGGCCGGTGCCCAGCTCAGGTTGAGCGCGCGCGGCGTGCGTTCCGGGTGCGGCATCATGATGGTGACGCGGCCGTCGCTGCTGGTCAGGCCGGTGATGCCGTCCGGCGAACCGTTCGGATTCAGCGGGTACTGGCTGGCAACGTTGCCATGGCCATCGATGTAACGCAGCGAGACGCGCGCGGCGGCCTGGTCGACGGCATTGTCGAACACGGCCTGGCCTTCGCCATGTGCCACCGCCACCTGCAGGCGCGATCCGGCCATGCCACGCAGCAGGATCGACGGCGATTCCACCACTTCCAGCAGCGCGGTGCGGGCTTCGAACTGCTCGCTGGCGTTGCGGCGGAACTGCGGCCAGTGCTCGGCACCGGGAATGATGCCCTTCAGCTGGCTCATCATCTGGCAGCCGTTGCACACGCCCAGCGCAAAGCTGTCTTCGCGCGCGAAGAACGCGGCGAAGGCATCGCGCAGCGCGTTGCGCTCCAGGATCGAGGTCGCCCAGCCGCGGCCGGCACCGAGGACGTCGCCGTAGCTGAAGCCGCCGCAGGCGACCAGGCCGGTGAAGTCCTGCAGGGCCACGCGGCCTTCGATCAGGTCGCTCATGTGCACGTCGAATGCACGGAAGCCGGCGCGCTCGAACGCGTTGGCCATTTCAATCTGGCCGTTGACGCCCTGCTCGCGCAGCACCGCCACGCGCGGGCGCGCGCCGCTGCTGATGAACGGTGCAGCCACGTCCTCGTTGAGGTCGAAGCTGAGCTTCGGCTTCAGGCCCGGGGCGTTGAAGGCACGGGCAACCTCGCGCTCGGCATCGGCATTGGCCGGGTTGTCGCGGCGCTTCTGCATTGCATGGGTAACCGACCACCAGGCGTCGAACAGCGCTTCCCAGCGCCACTCGGCCAGGTTCTCGCCGCCCAGCGACACGCGCACCACCGGGGCGGTGGTCGGCTTGGCGATGCGCTGCGCGCATTCGGTCAGCGCATGGCGCTCGACCAGGTCGGCGAACGCGGCACGGTCTTCACGTGCGATCTGCACCACGGCACCCAGTTCTTCGTTGAACAGGCTGCGGAACGGATCATCGCCCCATGCATCGAGGGTGATATCCAGGCCCAGGCGCGAGGTGAAGGCCATTTCGCACAATGCAGCGAACGCACCACCGTCGCTGCGGTCGTGGTACGCCAGCAGCAGACCGGCCTGGCGCGCGTCGCGGATCAGTTCGAAGAAGCCACGCAGGCGCTGCGGATCATCCAGGTCCGGGGCCGCGCCGGCGAAGGCCGGCAGGTCGCCGTGGTCGGCATGCACCTGGGCCAGGATCGAACCGCCCAGGCGCTGCTTGCCGGCGCCCAGGCCGATCAGCCACAGCTCGCTTTCCACGTCGCGGTCGAGCAGCGGGGTCAGCTGCTGGCGCACGTCGGCAACCGGCGCGAAGGCGGAGATCACCAGCGATACCGGCGACACGCTCTTGTGCGCTTCACCCTGGTCGTGCCATTGCGCCTGCATCGACAGCGAGTCCTTGCCCACCGGGATGCTGATGTCCAGCTGCGGGCACAGTTCCATGCCCACCGCCTTCACCGCGTCATACAGCAGGGCGTCTTCGCCGGGGTGGCCGGCAGCGGCCATCCAGTTCGCCGACAGCTTGATCTCATCCAATGCATCAACCGGCGCCGCACACAGGTTGGTCAATGCCTCGCCGACCGCCATGCGTGCCGAGGCAGCGGCATCGAGCAGCGCCAGCGGGGTGCGCTCGCCGATCGACATCGCTTCACCGGCAACGCCATCGAAGTCGGCCAGGGTGATCGCCACATCGGCCACCGGCAGCTGCCACGGGCCGACCATCTGTTCGCGGGCGGTCAGGCCACCCACGCTGCGGTCACCGATGGTGACCAGGAAGTTCTTCGAGGCCACGGTCGGATGCGCAAGCACGCGCAGGCCGGCGTCCTGCAGGTCCAGGCCGCCGGTCTTCAGCGCCGGCCAGCGCGGTGCCGGCGGATGCGCGGTGTCGCGGTGCATCTTCGGCGGCTTGCCGAACAGCACGTCCATCGGCAGGTCGATCGGTGCCTCGGCCGGGGTGTGGCCCGGCACCGCACCGTAGGCCACCACCAGGTGCTCCTCGGCCGTGGCCACGCCGACCGCGGCGAACGGGCAGCGCTCGCGGGCGCACAGCGCAGCGAACTCGGCCAGGCGCTCCTGGGCCACGCCGAGCACATAGCGCTCCTGCGACTCGTTGCACCACAGCTGCATCGGCGACAGCGACGGATCATCGGTGGGCACCTTGCCCAGGTCGATGACGCCGCCGACCTTGGAGTCGTGCAGCAGCTCGGGGATGGCGTTGGACAGGCCACCGGCGCCGACGTCGTGGAAGAACTTGATCGGGTTGCCGGCGCCCATCGCCACGCAGCGGTCGATGACCTCCTGGCAGCGACGTTCCATTTCCGGGTTGTCGCGCTGCACGCTGGCGAAGTCCAGGTCCTCGGCACTCTCACCGGAGGCCACCGAACTGGCGGCACCACCGCCGAGCCCGATCAGCATCGCCGGACCACCGAGCACGATGACCGCATCGCCGGCCTGCAGCGGAATCTTGTCGACCTGCACGCGGTCGATGGCACCGAGGCCACCGGCCAGCATGATCGGCTTGTCGTACGCGCGCACCAGATCGGCACCTTCCGGCAGCTCGAAGCTGCGGAAATAACCCAGCAGGTTCGGGCGGCCGAACTCGTTGTTGAACGCGGCGCCGCCGAGCGGGCCGTCGGTCATGATTTCCAGCGCCGGTGCCATGCGCGGGTTCAGCGCGCGCGGCGCCTCCCACGGCTGCGGCAGCTCGGGGATGCGCAGGTGCGAGACCGAGAAGCCGGTCAGGCCGGCCTTGGGCTTGCCACCGCGGCCGGTCGCGCCTTCATCGCGGATTTCGCCGCCGGCGCCGGTCGAAGCGCCCGGGAACGGCGCGATCGCGGTCGGATGATTGTGCGTTTCAACCTTGATCTGGAACGCGCTGGGCACCTGCGGTTCGCGGCGGTATTCGCCGCTGGCCGGGTCCGGGCGGTAGCGCGAGGCCGGATGGCCTTCGATCACCGCTGCGTTGTCGCTGTACGCGCTGAGCGTGTGCTGCGGCGTCTGCTGGTGGGTGTTCTTGATCATCCGGAACAGCGAGCGGTCCTGCTCCTGCCCGTCGATGGTCCAGCTGGCGTTGAAGATCTTGTGCCGGCAGTGCTCGGAATTGGCCTGCGCGAACATCATCAGTTCAACATCGGAGGGCGAGCGGCCCAGCGCGGTGAAGCGTTCGCGCAGGTAGTCGATCTCGTCCTGGGCCATGGCCAGGCCGAGGCGCTGGTTGGCGGCCTCCAGCTGGTCCACCGGCACGCGTTCCAGTTCGCCACGGGCCGGCGCCGAGAACAACGCCTGGCCCTGTTCCACGGTCTCCAGCACCGATTGCGTCATCGGGTCATGCAGTGCCTTGACCAGCGCCTGCTGGGCCTCGGCGTCGGCCGGCCAGCCCTGCACATCGATGCGCAGGCCACGCTCGACCCGGCTCACCGGCTGGCCGGCACCGCGGACCAGTTCGGTGGCCTTGCTCGACCACGGCGACAGCGTGCCCAGGCGCGGCACCACGATGCGGCTGACCGCGCCTTCGGCAACGGCCTCGGCCTGCGGCGCGGCTTCGAGGATCCGGCACAGGGTGGTGAGGTCGGGAGCGGCGGCACCTTCGGGCTGCACGAAGTAGACGTGCCAGGCACCACTGATGCGCAGGGAGGGAGCGATGGACTGCAGGCGGGATTCAAGACGTTCGCGGCGGAACGGCGACAGGGCGGGCGCGCCCTCGAGGACCATCATGTCCGGGGAACCGTAGTTGGGAAACGGGCCCGACATTGTACCGGAAGCGGGGGATGGGCTTTGGCCGGGCGGCGCCCGGCACCCGCCGAAGCCAGGGCAACAGCAACAGCAACTGCCAAAGCAAGCGGGGTTCCCGTGGGATGGCGGGGGTGTCCGCGGCATGGATGCCGCGGCCAAGCCCCCAAGGACGGGTTTACGGCGTCCCCCGCGATGCCCACCCGCCCGGCCAACCCCATGAAATCGCACTGCGACCCGCCATGAGGGGGCTCCGCCGATGGCCGCCGGCCGCGCGCAGCGCCGCTCTCCCCCCGGATCCCCGAACCATGCGCTTGCTCACGGATTGACCACGCGTTTGATGACAACGTTGTCCCCACCTGGTGCCGGACTCTCTCCCCGGCCTCCCAGGTACCCCGTCCGCCCCCTCCGTCGTCTTCCCGGGCGACGCCCGGACCTGCGTCACGCGCGGCGCCATCGGGGCCCGCGCGCCCTTTGATCGGAGACTTACCCATGTACGACCCGATTGTGCGCAGTGCCGAACGTTCGACCCGAAGCTGTCGTCCCCGCCGCCTGGCCTGGCTGCTCGCCCTGGCCGCCGGTGCTGCCGCCCTGCCCGGCCTGGCGCAGGCCGCCAGCTGTGCCGGGGTGGCCCAGTGGGACCAGGCCAAGATCTACCGGGCCGGCGATACCCTGCAGAAAGGAGGCGTCCTCTATCGGGCGAACCAGGACATCTGGAACGCGCCGCCGGACCATCCGGCCGGTGCGCCCTACTACACCAACCTTGGCGCCTGCGATGGCAGTGGCGCCAACCAGCCGCCGGTGGTCAGCCTGACCTCGCCGGCCAACGGTGCCACCTTCAGCGCCGGCAGCACGATCAACGTGACCGCCACCGCCAGTGATCCGGATGGCAGCGTCGCCAAGGTCGAGTTCTTCCGCGATGGCAGCACGCTCGGCGTGGCCACCAGTGCGCCCTACGCGGCCAGCTGGGCCAATGCCAGCGCCGGCAGCCACACCCTGCGCGCGGTGGCCACCGACAACAACAACGCCACCACCAGCACGCCGACCATCACCATCACCGTCAACGCCGCCGGTGGCGATACCACCGCACCGAGCGTGCCCGGTGGTCTGGCGGTCGGTACCCGTACCGCCAGCAGCATCGCGCTCAGCTGGAGCCCGTCCACCGACAACGCCGGTGGCAGCGGCATGGCCGGCTATGACGTGTACCGCAACGGCAGCCTGGTCGGTTCGCCGTCCAGCGCCAGCTACGTCGATGGCGGGCTGACCGCCTCCACCACCTACCGCTACCGCGTGCGTGCCCGCGACAACGCCGGCAACGCCTCGGCACAGGGCACCGAGATCAGCGCCACCACGCTGGCCGGTGACGGCGGCACCACCGGCAAGCGGGTCATCGGCTACTTCACCCAGTGGGGCATCTACGGCCGCAACTACCGGGTCAAGAACATCGACAGCAGTGGCTCGGCGGCACGCCTGACCCACATCAACTATGCGTTCGGCAACGTGCGCAACAACCGCTGCGAAGTGGGCATCACCCAGCCGTCGGATCCGAACAGCGGTGCCGGTGGCGATGCCTTCGCCGATTACACCAAGGCCTTCAGCGCCGCCGAGAGCGTCAGCGGCAGCGCCGATACCTGGGACCAGCCGCTGCGCGGCAACTGGAACCAGCTCAAGCAGCTCAAGGCCAAGTACCCCGGCATGAAGGTGCTGATCTCGCTGGGCGGCTGGACCTGGTCACGTGGTTTCTCCAGCGCGGCGCGCCCGGAAAACCGCCAGGCCTTCGTCGCCTCGTGCATCGACGCCTACATCAAGGGCAACCTGCCGGTAACCGATGGTGCCGGTGGCGCCGGTGCCGCACTGGGCGTGTTCGACGGCATCGACATCGACTGGGAGTACCCGGTGGCCTGCGGCATCGAATGCGGCAAGCCGGAGGACAACGCCAACTTCACCGCGCTGATGGCCGAGTTCCGCCGCCAGCTCGATGCGGTGCGTCCGGGCCTGCTGCTGACGGTGGCGGTGGGTGCCGGCATCGACAAGATCCGCGTCACCGATCCGGCCGCGTACCACCCGTACCTGGACTACATCAACGTGATGACCTACGACTTCCACGGCGCGTGGGATGCGAAGACCAATCACCAGTCGGCGCTGTTCGATTCGCCGAATGATCCGTCCACCGGCGACCAGAAGCTCTACAACAGCAACGATGCCATCGAGGCCTTCATCAGCCGTGGCGTGCCTGCAGCCAAGCTCAACCTGGGCATCGGCTACTACGGCCGCGGCTGGACCGGTGTGGCCAACGCCAACAACGGCCTGTACCAGACCGCGACCGGCGCCGCCCCGGGCACCTACGAGGCCGGCATCGAAGACTGGAAGGTGCTGAAGAACCTGGCGTGGCCGGGCTACACCGACAACACCGCCGGTGCCACCTGGATCTACAACGGCAGCACGCTGTGGAGCTTCGACACCCCGGCCAACATCACCCGCAAGATGGGCTACGTGAAGACCCAGGGCCTGGGCGGTGCGTTCGTCTGGGAGTTCAGTGGTGACGATGCGCAGGGCACGCTGACCAAGGCGGTCAGTGATGGCCTGAAATAAAACAAAAGCCGGGGGCGCGATACGCGCCCCCGGCCTCAAACCTGTAGAGCCGAGCCCATGCTCGGCTGTTGTTTCCCGGGGCCGGCCAGCAGCCGTCAGCGCTTGGCCGACAGCTTCTCCAGCGCCGCGCGCAGCTGCGCCGGCGGCAGGTAGCCGCCCAGCTGGGTGCCGTCCGGAGCAAAGATTGCCGGCGTACCGTTCACGCCCAGCTGCTGGCCCAGCGCGTACTGCATCGCCACCGGATTGGTGCAGTTCTTGGCCGGCACGTTGCCACCGCGCTTGGCGTTGGTCAGCGCCTGGCGGCGATCGGCCGCACACCAGACCGAGATCATGTCGATGTAGTCCTTGCTGCCCAGGCCCATGCGCGGGAATGCGAGGTACTCGACGGTGATGCCGTTGCGATTGAGCTCGGCGATGTCCTGGTGCAGCTTGCGGCAGTAGCCGCATTCGATGTCGGTGAACACGCTGATCGTGTACTTCGCGTTCGGCGCGGCGAACACGATGCGGTCACCGTGGTTGGCGGTGGCCAGCAGGCCACGACGGTAGCCGAGCAGGCCCTCGCTGTTGGCCGGGCCCTTGGCGCGGGTGTCGTACGGCTGCGACTGGAACAGGTAGCGACCGTCGTCGGAGACGTACAGCAGCTGGCCGGACACCACGACCTCGCGGAACCCCGGGAACGGCGCGGCACCGATGTAGTCCACCTGGAAGCCGGGGTTCAGCGCGGTCAGCGCGGCACGCACGGCCTGGTCGGCCGGAGTGTTGGCGGCCGGGCTGGCCTTGGCAGCAGGTGCCGCGGGCGCAGTGGCGGCCGGCGGGGCCGGCTGGGCGCAGGCGGTCAGGCTGAGCGCACCGAACACGGCGGCGATGGCGAATCGGAGCATGGAGCAGTCCGCAGCAGAGGAAGACCCCGGATTCTGACACAGCCTCCGGTAGCGGGCCGCGACACCGTGCACGGCCCGGAGCCGGGGTTCAGGCCCCTGCTCAGCCGCGCGGGTGGTGGCGGGCGTGCAGCTTCTGCAGGTGCTCGCGGGCCACCAGGGTATAGATCTGGGTGGTGGACAGCGAACTGTGGCCGAGCAGCATCTGCAGCGCGCGCAGATCGGCGCCTCGGTTGAGCAGGTGGGTGGCGAAGCTGTGGCGCAGCCCATGCGGACTGATCCGCGCCGGATCAATGCCCGCCACCTGCGCGTAGCGCTTGACCAGGTGCCAGAACGCCTGCCGGGTCAGCGCATGCAGTGCCGGCTCGACGAACAGCGGGGTCTGCCCATCCGCCAGTGCCTGCACCCTGCCCTTGCCGACCAGCTGCGGGCGTGACTGCTGCAGGTAACGCTCGAGCCAGTGCTGGGATTCTTCGCCCAGCGGCACCAGCCGCTCCTTGCTGCCCTTGCCGGTGACGCGCAGCACGCCCTGGCGCAGGTTCACCGCGGTGGCCGGCAACAGCACCAGCTCGCTCACGCGCAGCCCGGCGGCATACATCAGTTCCAGCATGGCGCGGTCACGCAGGCCAAGCGCGCTGTCGATATCCGGTGCGGCCAGCAGCGCATCGATCTGGCTTTCGGCCAGCGCCTTGGGCAGCAACCGTGGCAGCTTCGGTGGGTCCAGCAACGCACTGGGATCCTCACTGCGCTCGCCACGACGCACGCCATCGGCGAAGAACGCGCGCAGTGCCGACAGCAGGCGTGCATTGCTGCGCGGCGACCAGCCATGACGGGTACGCCAGGCCAGGTAGTCGAACAACCCCGGACGCCCGATGCCGGCCAGGCCCCCCTCGCGCCCGTCGGTCCAGCGGGCCAGTCCTTCCAGGTCGCGGCGGTAGCTGTCGAGGGTGGCGCGGGCCAGGCCGTTCTCGGCCCAGATCGCATCGAGGAAGCGCTGGATGCGCACGCTGTCGTCGCTGCGCAGCTCGGGCAGCTGCTGGACCAGCTGGCGGCGTTCGGCGGGAGTGGAAACAAGGGCCATGCGTGCAGGATACGAGGGCGACTGCGCAGGCGGCCAGCATTGCGTATGCTCGGCGCATGTCCCGCCCCGCCACCGACACGGCCACTGCGGCCGTTACCGAAATGCCCCGCCCGCGTGCCCTGTTGCCCTGGCGCCTGCTGGCGATGGTCTACGACGCCCTGCCGGTACTGGCGTTGTGGATGCTGGCCAGCACCCTGTTCACCCTGGCCTACACCTTCAGCGGCCACGCCCAGCGCGAGAACATCGCACCGTTCAGTGCCTGGCAGTGGCTGCTCTGGGCGGTGTGCTGGGTGATCACCGGCGCGTATGCGACGGCCAGCTGGCAGCGTGGCGGGCAGACGCTGGGCATGCGGCCGTGGCGGCTGCAGCTGCAATCGCTCGATGGCGCGCCGCTGCGGCGTGCGCAGCTGTGGCTGCGGTTCGCGGTAGGCACGCTGTCGCTGCTGCTCGGCGGCCTGGGGTTCTGGTGGGCCTGGGTCGACCGCCAGCGCCTGACCTGGCACGACCGCGCCAGCGGCACCCGCCTGCTACGCATCCCGAAGCGGTGATGGGCTCACCGCGACGCCTGGCATGACCCGCCGCTACGATTCCGCGGCGTAGAGCCGGGCCGGTGTCCGGCTGGCATGTGATGCGCCCAAAGCAGCCGAGCATGGCTCGGCGCTACAGTGATCAGCCGGATTTGCGCCGGAACAGCAGGCCGGACACCGCCAGCATCACGATCGGCGGCAAGGCGTAGGCAATGCGGTAGTCGAACTTCAACGCGCCAGCCATGCGGCCGAAGAACAGCTGCAGCAGCCAGAAGCCCAGCGCGAACAGGATGCCCAGGAACAGCCGCTTGCCCATGCCGCCGCTGCGCAGCGAACCGAACGCGAACGGTACCGCCGCCAGGCACAGCGCCAGCACGTTCACCGGGTAGAACCAGCGGCTCCAGTACACGTCCTCGAAATCACGCGCATCCAGCCCGTTGCGCTGGCGATAGGCAATGCTGGTACTCAGTTCGGCCAGGCTCAGGTTGCGCGGCTTGGCGATGCCGGTGGCCAGCGCCGCAGGGTCCAGCTTCGAATTCCAGGGCTCGCGCGCCACTTCCTGGCGGGTCGCCGAGCGCTCGCCGAAGGTATCCCGGCGCACCCCGGTCAGCACCCAGCCGTCCTTGTCGTGCTCGGCGGTGTCGGCATGGGTCAACGAGGCGATCTTGCCATCCTCGCCGATCCGGTACAGGCGCACGTCGCGCAGGATCAGCCGCGTGCCCTTGTCACCCACCAGCTGCTCTTCGCCGCCAACGGCGCTGAGGAAGGTGTCGCCTTCGCGGGCCCACAGGCCCGAGTAGCGGCTGCTGGAGATATCCCGGCCCCACTTGGCGCTGGCCTTCAGTGCGTCGGCGCGGTCCTGGCCCCAGGGCCCCAGGGTCTCGGCGCTGAGTACCATCACCGCGGTCAGCAGCGACAGCGCGATCGCCACCGATACGCTCAGCCGCTTGCGCGACAGGCCCAGCGCGCGCAGCGCGGTCAGCTCCGAGGTCGCGGCCAGCTGGCCCAGGCCCATCAGCGCACCGATCACCGCTGCGGTCGGGAACATCGTGTAGGCGCGTCGGGGCACCGTGTACAGCACCCAGGCGGCGGCATGGCCCAGGGTGTAGCCGTTCTTGCCGATGTCCTTGAACTCACCGGAGAACGCCATCACCACGTCCAGGCCGACCAGCACGGCCCAGGTCAGCAGCACCGTGGTGAACACCGACTGGCCCAGGTACAGATCGAAACGCATCGGGCGCAGCCTCATGCGCGGGCTCCCTTCGGGCGGCCCAGGCGGCCATCACGTGCATACATCCAGATCGACAGCGCCAGCAGCGGCAGGGTCAGCCACCACAGGCCAAGCGCGGCCGGCATCTTGCCGTTGGCGATCCAGCCGCTGCCGATGAACATCAGGTTGGTGCCGACCATGTAGGCCATCAGCGCCAGCATCATCCGTCCGTAGCGCTGCTGGCGCGGCGAACTGCGGCCCAGCGGCACGGTCAGCAGGGCGAACGCCAGCGCGATCAGCGGCGGCGCCAGGCGGCGGTGCAGCTGCGCCTGCGCCTGCGGGCGCTCATCGCCGATCAGCTTCAGGGTCGGCATCAGTTCCGGATCATCCTCGGTGCGGGTCTGCGCGCCGTCAGGCAGGGCAACGTCGTTGCGGGCGAAGGTCGCCAGCCGGTAGTCCAGCCCGCCCGCCACCGGGCCTTCCACCTGGTGGCCGTCATCCAGTTCCAGGAAGCGCTGGCGGCTGCCCTCGAAGAACATCTGGCCCCCGTTGGCGGACACCACCTCCAGGCGGTCTCCCTTCTGGCGTTGCAGGAACACCTTGCCCAAGTGGGTGCCATCGGGCGAGATCGAGGACAGGTAGACCACGCCGCCATTGGGCAGCTGGGTGAAGCGGCCCGGCTCCAGGCCGGCCATCAGCACGCTGCGGTTGGCCTCGATGATCATCTGTTCGGCCACCCGGCCGGCCCATGGGCCCAGCCACAGCGAGCAGGCGCCCACCAGCAGCACCACCGGCACCACCAGCATCAGCAGCGGCCGCAGCAGGCGCTTGGGGCCCACGCCAATGGCGGTGATGACCGCCATTTCCGAGTCGCGGTACAGCCGGGCGACCGCCAGCAGCAGGCCCAGCATCAGCGCCAGCGGCAGGATCAGCGGCAGGTAGGCGATGAACTGCAGGCCGAGCTGGGAGAACAGCAGCTTGGCCGGCAGGCGCCCGTCGGCGATGTTGCCGAGGATGTCCACCAGCACGCCGCCCACGCTGACCACCAGCAGGACGATCAGGGTAGCCAGGAAACTCTGGACGAAATCGCCCAGCAGGTATCGGTCGAGCTTCAGCATGGGGCGGTGGTTTAAACTCTGGGGTTCGTTCGCGGTGCCGCCCAGTCTACTGTCTGGGCGTAAACGGCCTGCGATTGTACGGACTCGCCAATGGAATCTGCTCAATGGCCCTCGAATTCACCCTGAACCACGTTGCTCCGGCCGCCGCCACCGTTGATTGCCTGGTGGTCGGCGCGTATGCCGACCATACCCTGACCCCGGCCGCACAGGCACTGGATGCCGCCAGCGGTGGCCGCCTGGCCGCCCTGGCCCAGCGCGGCGACCTGTCCGGCAAGACCGGCGCCACCACCCTGCTGCACGACCTGCCGGGCGTGACCGCCCCGCGCGTGCTGGTGGTCGGCCTCGGCGAAGCCGCCCGCTTCGGCGTGCCGCAGTACCTGAAGGCGGTCGGCGACGCCGTGCGCGCGCTCAAGGCCGGCGCCACCCGCAGCGCGCTGTTCACCCTGTCCGAAGTGGCGGTCAAGGACCGCGACGCGGCCTGGGCGATCCGCCAGGCGGTGATCGCCGCCGATCATGCCGCCTACCGCTACACCGCCACCCTGGGCAAGAAGAAGGCCGACGATGCCGGCCTGGCCCAGCTGGCCATCGCCGGTGACGACGCGCAGGCCCTGGCCCAGGGCCAGGCCATTGCCGCCGGTGTCGAGTTCGCCCGCGAACTGGGCAACCTGCCGCCGAACTACTGCACCCCGGCCTACCTCGCCGAGGTCGGCGTGAAGTTCGCCGCCGGGCACGACGGTGCCGAAGCCGAGATCCTCGACGAGACCCAGATGGAAGCCCTCGGCATGGGCTCGCTGCTGGCCGTGGCCCGCGGTTCGGCCAACCGCCCGCGCCTGGTCGTGCTGAAGTGGACCGGCGCCGGCGACGCCAAGCCGTACGTGCTGGTCGGCAAGGGCATCACCTTCGATACCGGTGGCGTCAACCTGAAGACCCAGGGCGGCATCGAAGAGATGAAGTACGACATGTGCGGTGGCGCCAACGTCATCGGCACCTTCGTCGCCGCGGTCACCGCCAAGCTGCCGCTGAACCTGGTGGTGGTGGTGCCGGCGGTGGAGAACGCCATCGACGGCAATGCCTACCGCCCGTCCGACGTGATCACCTCGATGTCGGGCAAGACCATCGAAGTCGGCAACACCGACGCCGAAGGCCGCCTGATCCTGTGCGACGCGCTGACCTACGCGCAGCGCTTCGAGCCGGCCGCACTGGTCGACGTCGCCACCCTGACCGGTGCCTGCATGGTCGCCCTCGGCCACCAGACCGCCGGCCTGATGAGCAAGCACGACGACCTGGCCAACGAGCTGCTGGCCGCTGGCGAGCACGTGTTCGACCGCGCCTGGCGCCTGCCGCTGTGGGACGAATACCAGCCGATGCTGGATTCGACCTTCGCCGATGTCTACAACATCGGCGGCCGCTGGGCCGGCGCCATCACCGCCGGCTGCTTCCTGTCGCGCTTTGCCGAAGGCCAGCGCTGGGCCCACCTCGACATCGCCGGCGTGGCCAGCGATGAAGGCAAGCGTGGCATGGCCACCGGCCGCCCGGTCGGCCTGCTGAGCCAGTGGCTGCTGGACCAGGTCGCCCGCGCCTGATGCCGTACCCGACCCTGGCCGGCCACCGCCGGCCAGGGCCTCGCCCGGCCGCGCCGGGCCCCTGCCTGACCCGGATCCTGCCATGCCCCGTGCCGACTTCTACCTGATCGCCAAGCCCCGCTTCCTGACCGAGCCGTTGCGCCTGGTCTGCGAGCTGGCGCGCAAGGCCAACGACGCCGGGTTGTTCACCCTGGTGCTGGCCCGCGACCAGGCCCAGGCCGAGGAACTGGACGAACTGCTGTGGGCGTTCGACGACGATGCCTACATCCCGCACCAGATCGCCGGCGAGGACATGGATGAGGAAGAGGCCCTGGTGCTGATTGCGGTGCCGGGCACCGAGGCGCCGGCCCGCCCGCTGGTCATCAACCTGCGCGATGATCCCTGGCTGGGCCAGTGCGAGCGCGTGCTGGAGGTGGTCCCGGCCGATCCGGAAGCGCGCGAACCGCTGCGCGAGCGTTGGCGCCAGTACAAGGCCGCCGGCTACGACCTGAACAAGCACGACATGTAAGCGCGCCCCGGCCCTCTTGATGGGCCGCCGCCGCGCCCTGATCCTTCAACGATTACCTCCTGGTTCCCCCGCATGACCCAACTCGCCTCCAGCTACGACCCGAAGTCCTTCGAGACCGACCTCTACGAGGCCTGGGAGAAGGCCGGCCACTTCAAGCCGTCCGGCACGGGCGAGCCGTACACCATCCTGCTGCCGCCGCCGAACGTGACCGGCACCCTGCACATGGGCCATGCCTTCCAGCAGACCCTGATGGACGCCCTGGTGCGCTACCACCGCATGCGCGGCTACGACACGCTGTGGCAGGTCGGCACCGACCATGCCGGCATCGCCACCGAAATGGTGGTCAGCCGCAACCTGGCACTGGAAGGCAAGGGTGAAACCCGCGACTCGCTGGGCCGCGAAGGCTTCATCGGCAAGGTCTGGGAGTGGAAGCAGCAGTCCGGCGACACCATCGAGCGCCAGATGCGCCGCCTCGGCACGTCGGCCGATTGGTCGCGCAGCACCTTCACCATGGATCCGCAGCCGTCGGCGGCGGTCAACGAAGCCTTCGTGCGCTGGTACGAACAGGGCCTGATCTACCGCGGCCAGCGCCTGGTCAACTGGGATCCGGTGCTGAAGACCGCCATTTCCGACCTGGAAGTGGAAAGCGCCGAGGAAGACGGCTTCCTGTGGTCGATCGCCTACACGCTGGATGAAGGGCTCAGCTACGAGCACGTCGAGCGCGATGCCGATGGCGTGGAGACCCTGCGCGAAACCCGCGATTACCTGGTGGTGGCCACCACCCGCCCGGAAACCCTGCTGGGTGATACCGCGGTGATGGTGCACCCGGAAGACGAGCGCTATGCGCACCTGATCGGCAGCAGCGTGGTGCTGCCGCTGACCGGCCGCCGCGTGCCGGTGATCGCCGACGACTATGTCGACCGTGCGTTCGGCACCGGCGTGGTCAAGGTCACCCCGGCGCACGATTTCAACGACTACGAAGTCGGCGTGCGCCACAGCCTGCCGATGATCAACCTGTTCACCCCGGTGGCCGCGCTGAATGAGAACGCGCCGGAACGCTTCCAGGGCCTGGACCGCTACGAAGCCCGCAAGGCCGTGCTGGCCGAGCTGGAAGACCTCGGCATCCTGGTCGAGACCAAGGCGCACAAGCTGCAGGTGCCGCGCGGCGACCGTACCGGCCAGGTGATCGAGCCGTACCTGACCGACCAGTGGTTCGTGAAGATGGACGACCTGGCCAAGCGCGGCCTGGAACTGGTCGAGGACGGAAGCATTTCCTTCGTGCCGCCGAACTGGATCAACACCTACCGCCACTGGATGAACAACATCCAGGACTGGTGCATCAGCCGCCAGCTGTGGTGGGGCCACCGCATTCCGGCGTGGTTCGATGCCGCCACCGGCACCTGCTACGTGGGCCGCAGCGAAGACGAAGTGCGGGCCAACAACAACCTGGGCGGCGACGTGGTGCTGAACCAGGAGAGTGACGTGCTGGAGACCTGGTTCTCCTCGCAGCTGTGGCCGTTCTCGACTCTGGGCTGGCCGAACGCGCAGGCCATGGCCGAGCGTGGCTTCGACCGCTACCTGCCGTCGTCGGTGCTGATCACCGGTTTCGACATCATCTTCTTCTGGGTGGCGCGCATGATCATGGCCACCGACAACCTGGTCGGCAGCATTCCGTTCAAGGACGTCTACTTCACCGGCCTGATCCGCGACGGCCAGGGCCAGAAGATGTCCAAGAGCAAGGGCAATGTGCTCGACCCGCTCGACATCATCGACGGCATCACCATCGACGACCTGGTCGCCAAGCGCACCGGTGGCCTGATGCAGCCGAAGATGATCGAGAAGATCGAGAAGGCCACCCGCAAGGAATTCCCGGACGGCATCGCCGCGCACGGTGCCGATGCGCTGCGCTTCACCATCGCCGCGCTGGCCACCCACGGCCGCGACATCAAGTTCGACATGAACCGCGCCGAGGGCTACAAGAACTTCTGCAACAAGCTGTGGAACGCCAGCCGCTTTGCCCTGATGAACACCGAGGGCGCCGCGTTCACCGGCGTGCCGGCGCCGCGTACCGACGCCGAGCGCTGGATCCTCTCGCGCCTGGCAGCCACCACCGCCGAGGCGCAGGGCCATTTCGCCGCGTACCGCTTCGACCTGCTGGCACAGTGCCTGTACGAGTTCGCCTGGAACGAGTTCTGCGACTGGTTCCTGGAACTGAGCAAGCCGGCGCTGAACGGTGCCAATGCTGCTGACGCCGAAAGCACCCGCCACACCCTGCTGTACGTGCTGGAAGCGCTGCTGCGCCTGCTGCACCCGCTCACCCCGTTCATCACCGAGCAGCTGTGGCAGCAGCTGGCACCGCGCCTGGGCCTGGCCGAGACCACGCTGTCGCTGCGCCCGTACCCGTCCGCAGCCGAGTTCGAAGGCGATTTCGCCCAGGCCGAGGCCGACGTGGAATGGCTGAAGGCAGTGATCAGTGCAGTGCGCCGCGTGCGCAGCGAACTGAATGTTGCCCCGTCCAAGCTGGTGCCGCTGCGCCTGCAGGCCGGCCTCGAGCAGGATCGCGTGCGCATCGCGCGCTTCAGTGCCTCGCTGTCGTTCCTGCTGAAGCTGGACAGCATCCAGTGGCTGGCGGAAGGCGAAAGCGCGCCGCCGGCGGCCGCTGCGATCGTCGGCGAGCTGAAGCTGCTGGTGCCGCTGGAAGGGCTGGTCGATCTCGATGCCGAGCGCGCGCGCCTGGACAAGGAGATCAAGCGCGTGGAAGGCGAAAAGGAAAAGAGCGAGGCCAAGCTGGCCAAGTTCACCGACAAGGTGCCGCCGGCGGTGGTCGAGCAGGAGCGTGTCCGCCTGGTCGACTGGAACACCCAGCTGAGCGGCCTGCGCGAGCAGCGCGCGAAGCTGTAACCGCAGGAAAAGCGCCGGGTTCGCCCGGCGCTTTTCTGTTGCAGAGTCGAGCCATGCTCGACTCTACATTTCCCGCGCATGGCATCATGGCCGGATGCCGCTTTCCATCTTCCTGCTGGTACTCGCCGCTGCAGCACTGCATGCCAGCTGGAATGCGATCGTCAAACGCGGGCCGGACAAGTTCCTCGGCACCGTGCTGGTCACCGGCAGCGCCGCATTGCTGTCGGCCGCCGCCCTGCCTTTCCTGCCCTTCCCCGCGGCGCACAGCTGGCCGTGGCTGGGCGCGTCGGTACTGCTGCAGGTGACGTACTACGGCCTGGTCGCACGCTGCTACCAGCAGGTCGACATGAGCCTGGCCTATCCCCTGATGCGTGGCAGCGCGCCGATCCTGGTCGCGCTGGCCGGCACCCTGCTGGGCGAGCAGCTGCCGCCTGCGGCGTGGCTCGGCGTGGTGCTGGTAAGCACCGGCATCCTGTGCATGGCGCTGGGGGCCAGGGGCGGCCAGCTTCGCCTGCCCCTGCTGACCGCAGCGATGATCGCGACATACACCCTGGTCGATGCGCAGGGCGCGCGCCAGTCCGGCAGCGCGCTCAGCTACACGTTGTGGCTGTTCCTGCTGTCGGGCGTTCCACTGCCGCTGTGGGCGCTGTACAAGCGGCGCGGCGCGGTGCTGGCCTATGCACGCCAGCACTGGCCACTGGGCCTGGCCGGCGGTGCCGGCACCACCGCCTCCTATGCGATGGCCCTGTGGGCGATGACCCAGGCACCGGTGGCGATGGTCTCGGCGTTGCGCGAATCGTCGATCGTGTTCGCGCTGCTGATCTCGGTGTTCCTGCTGCGCGAGCGGATTCCGCGTGGGCGCTGGCTGGCGGCGAGCCTGATCGTGGGCGGCGTGCTGGCACTGCGGCTGGCGTAACCCGCGCATGCCTGCTACCGGTAGTAGTGCCGGCCGCTGGCCGGCAACCCATCCGCTACAGCGGCGGCATCGCCTGCAGGTCGTCGTCGACCAGCTCGATCGCCATCACCACCGCATCCTCGCGGCCCTGCGCGGCCGGGTAGTAGCGCGGGCGGCGGCCGATCTCGTTGAAGCCTTCGCTGTGATACAGGGCCAGCGCCGGTGCATTGGACGGCCGCACTTCCAGGAACACGCGCTGCGCGCCGCGATCGGCGGCCAGCTGTACCAGCGCGCGCAGCAGCTGGCGACCCAGCCCGCGCGACTGCGTCAGCGGGTCGATGCAGATGTTCAGCACATGCGCCTCGTCGGCGGCGATGCTGAGCACGCCATAGCCGATCAGCTGGCCATCGCGTTCCATCGCCAGGCCCGGATAACCGGCGCGAAGGCAGTCGACGAAGATGCCGCGGGTCCACGGAAACGGATAGCCGCGCACTTCGATGGCCATCACCGCAGTCAGGTCGGTCTCGCGCAGCGCGCGCAGGCTGACCGGGCCCGGCTGGCTGACCGCGCTCACGGCGCGCCCCGCTTGCGCAGGGCACGCAGCTGCGGCCACAGCGCGCGCTTGGCGGCCGGATCGTGCCTCAGCTGGTCCAACGGCCAGCTGTCCATCAGCGCCTGCGTGGCCGGATCATTGGGGTTGCAGCCGGAGGCCCGCAGCAACGCGATCTGCAGGCGGTCCGGGAGGCGTACCACCGGCTGCCGGGCATTGCCGCTCGGCGCCGGGCGGGCCGCCGCCGGCACGGTATCCGGAGCGCTGACCGGGGTCTCGCGGCGCGGAGGCGCCGGACGTTCCTGGCGGCTCGGCGGTGCGGTGTCGGCACGGGGTCCGCGCGCGGGTGCGGCACCCGCCCGGGTCGGCTCCGCCAGCGGTGCGGCGGCGGCCTCGGCTTCGGCCACGCTCAGCTGCAGCGCGGCATCCAGCTCCGCAGCCAGCTGGCCGTCGTGGTAGACGGTGTAGCCCATGGCCTGCAGCCAGGCCTGCTGGGCCGGTGACCACAGCACGGGCAGCTGCTCGCTCACGCGGCCTCGGGCTTCTTGCGCAGGCGCTGCACGGCCCACATCACCGGGCCGGACAGGGCGTACAGGATGCCCACCGCGAACAGCACGCGCGGCAGGTCGATGACCGCGATGGCGATCGCCACCGGCACCAGCGCCAGCACCAGGAAGGGCACGCGATCGGAACGGGTGCCCTTGGCGGCACCGCCCTTGAAGCTCCAGAAGCGGATGCGGCTGACCATCAGCAGCGCGGCCACGATCGTCACGGCCAGTGCCACATAGCGCAGCTGGTTGCCGTCCCAGCCGAGGTTGCCATCGGCGAAGGCCCAGACGAAGGACATCATCAGGCCGGCCGCCGCCGGGCTGGCCAGGCCGACGAACCAGCGCTTGTCGACCACCGCCACCTGGGTGTTGAAGCGGGCCAGGCGCAGCGCCGCGCAGGCCGCATACAGGAAGGCCACGGCCCAGCCGACACGGCCCAGCAGCGGGTCATCGAATTTCAGCCACGACAGCGACCAGTGGTACATCACCAGCGCCGGCGCCATGCCGAAGCTGACCAGGTCGGCCAGCGAGTCGTACTGCACGCCGAATTCGCTGCTGGTACCGGTCAGGCGCGCCACGCGCCCGTCCAGGCCGTCCATCACCGCGGCCACGAACACAGCGATGCTGGCATTGACGAAATCCCCGTTGGCGGCGGCGATGATCGCGTAGAAGCCGGCGAACAGGCCGGCGGTGGTGAACAGGTTGGGCAGCAGGTAAATCGTGCGCGAACGCGGCGGCGGTGTGATCGGGTCCATGGAATCCAGTTTAATCGACTTGCCAGTGCTCGGCGCCAATGCTGCAATCGGCGTTCTACGCCCATTCCGCGGAGTTTGCCATGCGTGCCCTGTCCTGCCTTGGATGCCTGCTGCTGTTGGCCAGTGCCAACGCCATCGCCGGCCCGGTCTACAAATGGAAGGACGCTCAGGGCGTGACCCAGTATTCGGAGACCCCGCCGGCGGGCAAGAAGTATGAAACCCGCGAACAGGCCCGCACCCCGCAGGCCGCGGCCAGCGCCGAGACCCCGGCCGCGGCGGTTCCCGAGCAGTGCAGCACCGCCCGCGCCAACCTGGCCCTGCTCGAGGGCAGCGGCCAGGTCATGCAGGACACCGATGGCGACGGCAAGGCCGACACGGCATTGAGCCCGGAGCAGCGCAGCGCGCAGAAGGGACTGGCTGAAGCGGCCATCAAGGCCTACTGCCCGGCCCAGTGAGGGGATCGGCAGGGCTTGCAGCCCTACACCCTGCGGTAGTGCCGGCCGCTGGCCGGCAACAACAGCAAGAGCGGCTTTCCTGTGGGATGGCGGGGCCGCCGCAAGCCCACCGTGCCCCGCCTTCGGCAGTTGGCCGGTGGCTGGTAGATCCACGCCATGCGTGGATGAAATCTGTCAGATCCCGAATGGAATCTGGGGTCAGATCCGTTTTCCGCGGGAAAACGGATCTGACCCCAGGCGTCCCCCGCAACCGGACCCACCCCGCCATCCCACGGGAAACCCGCTGTTGCTGTTGCAGTTGACGTTGCTTGAGGCGGGCGCAGGGCGCAGCCCTGCCAGTACCCCCCACCCCGGCCGGGCTGGCAGAATAGGCCCCTCTGCCGTTATCCGAAGCCGACGATGCGCCTCTCCCAGTTCCACCTGCACACCACCAAGGAAACCCCCAGCGACGCCGAGCTCACCAGCCACCGGCTGATGCTGCGCGCGGGCATGATCCGCAAGCTCGCATCCGGCCTGTACACCTGGTCCCCGCTGGGCCTGCGCGTGCTGCGCAAGGTTGAACGCATCGTCCGCGAGGAAATGGACCGTGCCGGTGCCGTGGAATTCCAGATCCCGACCATCCAGCCGAAGGAACTGTGGGAGCAGACCGGGCGCTGGCAGAAGTTCGGTCCGCAGCTGCTGAAGATCAAGGACCGCAAGGACCAGGTGTTCTGCTACAGCCCGACCGCCGAAGAAGCCGCCTGCGACTTCGCGCGCAGCGAGCTGTCGAGCTACAAGCAGCTGCCGGTGAACTTCTACCAGGTGCAGACCAAGTTCCGCGATGAGATCCGCCCGCGTTTCGGCGTGATGCGTTCGCGCGAGTTCCTGATGAAGGACGCCTACTCGTTCCACCTGCATGATGATTGCCTGGTGCGCGAGTACGAGAACATGAAGTCGGCCTACAGCCGCATCTTCACCCGCCTCGGCCTCGACTTCCGCATGGTGCAGGCCGACTCCGGCGCGATCGGTGGCGATGCCTCGCAGGAATTCCACGTGATCGCCGACTCCGGCGAGGACGCGCTGGTGTTCTCCACCGGCTCGGACTATGCGGCCAACATGGAGGCGGCGATCGCTGCCGATCCGGCGCCGCGTGCCGCGGCCGCCGAAGCCATGCGCAAGGTCGACACGCCGACCCAGAAGACCTGTGAAGAGGTCGCCGCCCTGCTCGGCATCGACCTGCAGCGCACCGTGAAGTCGGTGGCGCTGATCGCCGGCGAGGGCAAGGCGCAGCAGTTCGTGCTGGTGCTGGTACGCGGCGACCATGAAGTCAACGAGATCAAGCTGGCCAAGGTCGCCGGCCTGGACGAACAGCGCTTCGCCAGCGAAGCGGAAATCGCCGACCACCTGGGCAGCGTGCCGGGCTTCCTCGGCCCGGTCGCCCCGGCCAAGGCCATCCGCGTGGTCGCCGACCGCGAAGTGGCTGCCCTGTCCGACTTCGTGGTCGGTGCCAACCAGGCCGGTTTCCACCTGGCCGGGGTCAACTGGGGCCGCGACCTGCCGGAACCGGAAGTGGCCGACATCCGCAACGTGCGTGCCGGTGACCGTGCGCTGGACGGCGGCGAACTGAAGATCGCCCGTGGCATCGAAGTAGGCCACGTGTTCCAGCTCGGCCGCAAGTACGCCGAAGCGCTGGACGCAACCGTGCTGGACGAAAACGGCAAGGCCGCCGTGATGGCGATGGGCTGCTATGGCATCGGCATCTCGCGGGTGGTGGCTGCCGCGATCGAACAGAACCATGACGAAGCCGGCATCATCTGGCCGGACGCGATGGCGCCGTGGCAGGTGGTGGTGTGCGTGATCAATCCGAAGGGCGACGCCGCCGTGGCCGACGCCGCGGCCAACCTGCTGCAGGAGCTGCGCGAGGCGGGCCTGGACGCGGCACTCGATGACCGTGGCCTGCGCCCCGGCGCGATGTTCGCCGACATGGAACTGATCGGCATCCCGCACCGCGTGGTGGTGAGCGAGCGCGGCCTGGCCGCCGGAACCTACGAGTACCGCTCGCGCCGCGCCAGCGAAGCGGAGAGCCTGGACAAGGCCACCCTGCTGCAGCGCCTGCAGGGTTGATCAGGAAAAGACCGGGGCATGCCCCGGTCTTTTTTTGGCATCGAACCCCATCGCCCGATTTTGCGGCGGACATAATCCGGTCAAAATCGACGCAATCCAGCCGGCACGCCGCCAAGCCATGACCCGCCTGTATTTGTGCTCGGAATAATTCATCTTTATTCTGTCTTGCGACGCCATGGACTGGCTCGTCCCGTCCACATTTTAGTTTCCGGAGTAACCGTAAATGAGCATTGACCTGACCGGCCTGTCGGCACGCGAGCTGGGCGCCCTGATCCGCACCGCCAAGAAGCAGCAGACCATCGTCGCCAAGCGCCGGCCGATCACCAAGGTCCGGGCCCAGCTGACCAAGCTGGCCAAGACCGAGGGTTACACCATCGAGGAACTGTTCGGCGGCGCCCCCGCCCCGCGCACCCGCAAGGCTGCCCCCGCAGCCAAGGCACCGTCCAAGACGGCCGGTCGCAAGCTCGGCAAGGTGGCGCCGAAGTACCGCAACCCGGCCAACCCGAAGGAAACCTGGACCGGTCGTGGCAAGCAGCCGCGCTGGATGGCCGAGCTGACCGCCAAGGGCAACAAGAAGCCGGAAGATTTCCTGATCAAGAAGGCCTGAGGCCGGATCGGGATGGAATGAAAAACGCCGGCGCAAGCCGGCGTTTCTTGTTTGTAGAGCCGAGCCCACGCTCGGCTACATAGGCAAGGCCGAGCATGGGCCCGGCGCTACAGAGTCTTGCGCGCCGGCATCAGCAGGTTGCCGAACAGCAGGCCGGCGACCAGCGCCATCACCACGTTGAGCACGGTGAGAAACACGCTCTGCCCAGCGCCCACATCCTGCTGCTGGACCAGGGTCAGCACACCGCGCAGGCTGGTGCTGCCGGGCACCATCATGATGATGCCGGGCAGACGGATGATCGCGCCGGGGCGTCCTACCAGGCGGCCGAACAGGTTGCCGCCGGCGGTCAGCAGCATCGCCGACAGGAAGATGCCGGCCGGAGCGCCCCAGGCATGACCACCGAACTTGGAAATCGCATAGCCGGCCACCGAAGCGGCGATCACCCACGGGTAGTCGCGGCGGTTGGCCTTGAACAGCATCGCGAAGGCGAACGCCGCCGTCAGCAGCGAGCCCCACTCCACCCATGGCCCCTGCGGCCGCGTGGCGCGGATCACCGGGTCCAGGCCAAGCACGTCGGCCAGGGTCACCGCGATCATCGCGCCGACACTGAGCTTCATGATGGTGGTCAGTGCACCGGCAAAGCGTGCCGTACCCGACACCCAGTGCTGGCTGGCCAGCTCGTTGACCGCATTGGTCAGCGACATGCCCGGCAGCAGCACCACCAGCGAAGCGATGATGACGGTGTTGAGGTTGAGTGCACCGATGAATGACGCAACCAGCGTGGCGACCAGGCCGGCCAGCAGCGCCGCCAGTGCCTCGGCCGCTTCGCGGGTGGCCGGGCGGCGGTCGGTGACCATGCCGAGCAGGCCGATCATCAGGCCGATGACGCCGGCGGTGGCGATGTCCAGCCACGGCAGTTTCCACATTCCGGCCACGCCGGCCGCGCCAAGGGTGAACGAGAGGATGGTGCGCAGCTTGCCGCGCCGGCCCGGATCCTTGTCCAGCTGGCGCAACGCGGTGTGGCCCTGGGCGATGCTCATCCGCCCGTTGGCCACTTCCTCGGCGATATGGTCGGCAACGCTGAGCTTGTGCAGGTCGTTTTCGCCCGGCGCCAGGCGGATCACGCGGGTGATGTCGCTGGAACCGATGGCCTGCGCCGGGTCGCTGAAGCTGAGGATGATACCGGTGGGATTCGACCACGGTTCACAATCCAGATCGAGCTGGCGTGCCAGTGCCACCACCGCCGTTTCCAGGCGCTGGGCCGTGGTGCCGTAGCTGTGCAGGCGTCCGGCGATCTCGGAAACGAAGGCCACGCGCTGTGCGTAGGTGGCCTGGGGCGTGGGGATCGTGTGAGCGTCTGCGGACATGCGCCGTAGTATTACCTAGGCCGGGGCCCACCGGAGAAATTCATCCAAGTTCGACGCGATGCACAAGACAGAACGGTTATGCTGCGACCCGAATGGCCCAAGTGACCCCGAACCTCGCCCCCCAGCTCGAACAGGACGCCCATGACCCGGGCCTGATCCACCTGTCCGGCACCTGGACCTTGAAGACCGCGCTGGCCGCGGCCGAAGTCCTGCGTGGCGTTCCCGAAAAGCTGACCGGCATCGATGCCACCGGCATCGAGCAGATGGATTCGGCCGGCGTGCTGCAGGTGCTGCGCGTGGCGCACCGCGCCGATCTGGGCGAGGACGCGCTGCAGTTCCGCGCGGACCACCAGGCGCTGGTGTGCACCATCGAGGAAGTGGCCGACGACCGGCCCAAGCCGAAGCGCGATTTCGGCGTACTCGCGGCACTGGAGCGGCTGGGTGTCAGCGTCCACGCCACCGGCCACAACATCAAGGCGCTGTGCAGTTTCCTCGGCGAAAACCTGGTCAAGGCGGCCCGCCTGGTCAAGGAGCCGCGCCGCTTCCGGCTGACCGCGACCGTGCACCAGATGGAACAGGTCGGGCTGGACGCGGTGCCGCTGGTGGCGCTGCTGTCCTATCTGGTCGGTGCGGTGATCGCCTTCCTCGGCTCGACCATCCTGCGCGACTTCGGCGCCGAGATCTACGTGGTCGAACTGGTCAATATCGCCTTCCTGCGCGAGTTCGCCGTGCTGCTGACGGCGATCGTGCTGGCCGGCCGCACCGCCAGTGCGTTCACCGCGCAGATCGGCGCGATGAAGGCGCGCGAGGAAATCGATGCGATGCGCACGCTGGGCCTGGACCCGATCGATCTGCTGGTGCTGCCGCGGCTGCTGGCCCTGCTGGTTACCCTGCCGCTGCTGACCTTCATCGCGATGGTCGCCGGCCTGGCCGGCGGCATCACCGTCGGTGCGTTCGACCTCGATATTCCGCCGCAGATGTACATCGCGCGCATGCACGACACGATGGAAGTGCGGCACATGCTGGTCGGCCTGTCGAAGGCACCGGTGTTCGCCCTGGTGATCGGCCTGATCGGCTGCCTGGAGGGCCTGAAGGTCGAAGGCACCGCGCAGTCGGTCGGCGAGCGCACCACCTCCAGCGTGGTGCAGACGATCTCGCTGGTGATCATCATCGACGCCTTCGCGGCGTTGTGGTTCATGCACATGGACTGGTGACATGAGCACATCCACCCGCCCCGAAACCCTGGACATGCGCGACGACGACGGCCGCGAACTGGCCATCCGCGTACGCGGGCTGGTCAACCGCTTCGGCAGCCAGACCGTGCACGAGGACCTGGACCTGGACGTACGCCGCGGCGAGATCCTCGGCGTGGTCGGCGGCTCGGGTACCGGCAAGTCGGTGCTGATGCGCTCGATCCTCGGCCTGCGCGTGCCGGATGCCGGGCAGATCGAGGTGCTCGGCCGCGATGCGCGCGCCGACGATGCCGAAAGCCGCCTGCACATCGAACGCAATACCGGCGTGCTGTTCCAGGACGGCGCCCTGTTCTCTTCGCTGACCGTGGGCGAGAACGTGCAGGTGCCGCTGAAGGAACATCACCGCGAGCTGCCCGAGCGCTGGCACTACGAGCTGGCCCTGCTGAAGGTGAAGCTGGCCGGCCTGCCTGCCGACGCGATCAACAAGCTGCCCTCGCAGCTGTCCGGCGGCATGCGCAAGCGTGCGGGCCTGGCCCGCGCATTGGCGCTGGATCCGCCGCTGCTGTTCCTGGATGAACCCACTGCCGGCCTCGATCCGATCGGTGCGGCCGCGTTCGACCGCCTGATCAAGACCCTGCAGGAAGCGCTGGGGTTGACCGTGTTCCTGATCACCCACGACCTGGACACGCTGTATGCCATCTGCGACCGCGTCGCCGTGCTGGCCGACCGCCGGGTGGTCGCCAACGCCCCACTGCCGGAAATCGAGAAACTGGATCATCCGTGGATCCAGGAATACTTCCACGGACCCCGCGCGCGTGCCGCGCGTGGCGAACAGATCGAGAGTGCCTGAGCCATGGAAACCAAAGCCAACTACGTGCTGATCGGCGCGTTCACCCTGATCACCGGCCTGGCCCTGCTGGCCTTCGGCCTGTGGGCCGCCAAGTACTCCTCCGACCGCACCTGGCAGGAGTACCGCGTGGTGTTCCGCGAAGCGGTGACCGGCCTCTCGGTGGGCAGCCCGGTGCAGTACAACGGCATCGCGGTCGGCTCGATCGTCGAGCTGAACCTGGTGCCGGACGACCCGCGCCAGGTGGTCGCGCGCATCCGCCTGAACTCGACCACCCCGGTCAAGACCGATACCCGCGCCAAGCTGGCGATCACCAGCCTCACCGGCCCGTCGATCATCCAGCTCAGCGGTGGCACCCCGCAGTCGCCGGCGCTGACCACGGTCAACAAGGACCCGGCGCCGATCATCCCGACCACCCCGTCGGCGCTGCAGAACATCACCGATGTCGCCAACCGCATCGTCGAGCGCATGGACCAGATCCTCAGCGACCGCAACGTGGCCTCGATCAATGCGACGCTGGCCAACCTGGAAACCATCAGCGGTGGCCTGGCCGACCGCGACCAGGGCACCCAGGCGCTGCTGCTCAGCGCACGCGATGCCGCGCGCAGCCTGGACACCACCCTCAAGACCACCAACGGCACCATCGAGCGCCTGGACAAGAACCTGGTGCAGCAGCTGCCCGCCATCATCGACAAGCTCGACGGCACCCTGGCCAAGCTCGATTCGGCCGCCGGCAATGCCGATTCGATCCTTGGCGAGAACCGCGCCGCGATCAACAGCTTCGCCAACGATGGCCTCGGCCAGCTGGGCCCGACACTGACCGAACTGCGCGGGTTGATCCGTGACCTGCGCCGGGTCAGCGACCGCCTCGAGAACAACCCCGCGCGCTACCTGCTGGGCCGCGACGCACCGAAGGAGTTCGAACCCAAATGAGCCCGACCACCCTTCCGCGCCTGCTGCTGGCCGCTTCGATGGTCACCCTGCTGGGCGGCTGCTCCATCCTCGGCAGCAGCGAGAAAACCGCAGTGACGCTGTATTCGCCCGCAGTGCAGGTGAAGGCCGACCCGGCGTGGCCGCAGGCCAGCTGGCAGCTGGTGCTGGCCAAGCCCAGCGCCGCGCGCATGGTCGACAGCCCGCGCATCAACGTGCGGCCGACACCGTCGCAGATGGAGATCTACAAGGGTGCCAGCTGGGCACAGCCGGCCACCGACATGATCGAGGACACGCTGCTTCGCGGTTTCGAGGACTCCGGCCGCATCCGTGGCGTGGCCCGCAGTACCGCCGGCATCCGTGCCGACTACAAGCTGTCCACCGACGTGCGCCGCTTCGAATCGGACTACCAGGGCCAGGCCACGCCGACCGTGGTGATCGAGGTCAACGCCAAGCTGATCCACGTCGCCGACCAGCGGGTGGTGGCCGACCGCACCTTCCGCCAGGCACAGCCGGTCGGCAGCACCGACGTACCGGCGGTTGCCGCGGCCTTCGAGCGTGGCCTGCAGCAGCTGGCGCAGGACATGGTGGGCTGGACGCTGACAAGCGGCCAGAACGATGCAGGCACCAAGCGCTGATCGGCACCGCGTGGCAACGGGTCAGATCCCTTTCCGGAAGGAAAGGAACCGACCCCGTCCTTCATCCGCGCGGCGTGATCCAGCGGAAGGTGAGGTTGATGCGTTCGCCCTGCACGCGCGCCATCTTCGGTAGTGCGTGCTGGTAGAAGCGCTGGGTCTGCCCCGCCATCACCAGCAGGTCACCGTGGCCGAGCAGGTACTCGGCCTTCCGCGTCGGGTCGTCACGCCGGCGCAGCAGGAAGCGCCGCGCCGCGCCCAGGCTCAACGAAGCGATCACCGGTTGCGGGCCCAGTTCGGGTTCGTCATCGCTGTGCCAGCCCATCGAATCGGCGCCGCCCCGATAGCGGTTCAGCAGCACGCTGTTGAAGGCATGCCCGCAGAATGCCTGCAGCCGTTCACGGAGCGGCAGCAGCACCGGCTGCCACGGCTCGGGCAGGAAATCGGTACCCGAATAGCGATAGCGCGCCTCGGCATCCCCCATCCAGCAGCTCAGGCGGGGTGAATCGACGATACGGCCGAACATGCGGATGCGATGCACCTGCCAGGGGATGTGGTGCTCCAGCTGCCGCTGCATCCGGTCCGACTGGTCCGCGGCCAGCCAGCCCCGATGCCAGTGGATGTCGGCGTCGTCCAATGGGAAATGCATGCCAGCACGCTAGCACACCCCCTCCGCGGCCAGCGACTATGATGGTCGCCCGCATTCCTGCGCGCCGCCTGACGATGATGACGATGAAGCACTCCTGGTACAGCCTCAAATGGCGGATTCGCCAGGCCTCGCGCCGGCTGGCCTCGGTGGTTCACAACCTGCGCCAGGTGGGCCCGGCCGCTACGCTGCGCAAGGTCAAGGCGGTGCTTCGCCCACATCCGCCGGCCGCGGCATCGGTGCCCGATCAACCGGCGCGTTGTTCCGGCGAAGCACGCAGCACGGCCCCTGCCGGTGCCGGGTACGTGCTGGTGCTGGATGCCAGCGCGCCCGATCCGACCCGCGATTCCGGCTCGGTCCGGATGTGCAAGATCCTCCAGTCGATCCGCGAGCTGGGATGGCAACCGGTGTTCATGCCGGACAATGGTGTCATCAGTGCCGACAGTCGCGGCTTCCTCGACGCGCTGGGCGTGGACCTGATCGGCATCGCAGGCCGTCCCCGCCTCGACCAGTGGCTGCGCGTGCACGGCCAGCAGCTGCGTGCGACCCTGCTCAGCCGCCACCATGTGGCGGCAGCCCACATCGGGCTGATCCGCGATTACGCCGTGGGCAAGGTGATCTTCGACACCGTGGACCTGCACCATGTGCGTGAGCAGCGCGCTGCGGACCTGCGCCAGGACCCGGACCTGCAGCGGCAGGCCGAACGTACGCGGCAAAGCGAGTTCGCCCTGATCAACGCCAGCGACACGACGCTGGTGGTCAGCCAGACCGAGCTGGAGATGCTGCAGGCGCAACTGCCCGGCAGCGACATCCGGCTGCTCTCCAACATCCATGACGTGCAGGGCGGCACACGCCGCTTCGAGGACACCGCTGACCTGTACTTCGTGGGGGGCTATGCCCATCAGCCCAACCAGGAAGCGCTGGAATGGCTGGTCGGCGAGATCCATCCGCGCATCCGTGCGCAGCGCCCGGAGATCGTCCTGCACCTGATCGGAGAGATTCCGGAGGACGTGGCGGCGCGCTACGCCGGCAACGGTGTCATCGTCCACGGCCACGTGGCATCACTGCAGCCCTTCCTGTCGCGCTGCAGGATCGCGCTCGCCCCCCTGCTCTCCGGCGCAGGCGTGAAAGGCAAGGTCAATGAAGCGATGAGCCACGGCATCCCGGTGGTGGCCACGCCGATCGCCGCCGAAGGCATGTTCCTGATCGACGGGCAGAACGCCCTGGTCGCCTCGGGCACCGAGGCGTTCAGCGCGGCCATCCTGCGCCTGTACTCGGACCCGGCGCTGTGGTCCCGCATCTCCGAGCAGGGTTACGACAACATCCGCGAGCATTTCTCCAGCGATGCGGCGCGCAGGAGCCTGCAAGCACTCCTGCGCGACTGATCGCTGCAGCGGCAACGCCGCCTCAGGCGCGCGCGAACGCCACGCCGGTCTTTTCCTTCAGTTCGTCATCACTGACACCCGGCGCTGCTTCCACCAGCCGCAGGCCTGCATCGGTCACGTCGAACACAGCCAGGTCGGTGATGATGCGGTCGACCACGCCCACGCCGGTCAGCGGCAGCGTGCATTCGGCCAGGATCTTGTGCTCGCCGTTCCTGGCGGTGTGCTCCATCAGCACCACCACGCGCTGCACGCCGGCCACCAGGTCCATCGCGCCGCCCATGCCCTTGACCATCTTGCCGGGCACCATCCAGTTCGCCAGATCGCCCTTGTCGGTCACCTGCATGGCGCCGAGGATGGCCAGGTTGACGTGGCCGCCGCGGATCATCGCGAAGCTGTCGTGGCTGCCGAAGTAGCTGGCACCGGCACGCGCGGTGACGGTCTGCTTGCCGGCATTGATCAGGTCCGCGTCGACTTCGTCCTCGGTCGGGAACGGGCCGATGCCGAGCAGGCCGTTCTCCGACTGCAGCCACACATCCACGCCCTCGGGAATATGGTTGGCGACCAGGGTCGGCAGGCCGATGCCCAGGTTCACGTAGGCGCCATCGGTCAGTTCACGGGCGGCGCGTGCCGCCATCTCATCGCGGGTCCACGCCATGTCAGTTGCCCTCCGCGCGGATGGTGCGCTGTTCAATGCGTTTTTCAGGATGCGGGTTGTGCACGATGCGATGCACGTAGATGCCGGGCAGGTGCACCTGGTCAGGGTCGATCGCACCCACCGGTACCACTTCCTCGACCTCGGCGATGCAGAGCTTGCCGGCCATCGCACAGGCCGGATTGAAGTTGCGCGCGGTCTTGCGGAACACCAGGTTGCCGGCCTCGTCGGCCTTCCACGCCTTGACCAGCGCCACGTCGGCGCGCAGCGCGGTTTCCATTACATAGTGCTTGCCGTCGAACTCGCGGGTTTCCTTGCCCTCGGCCACCACCGTACCGTAGCCGGTTGCGGTGAAGAACGCCGGAATGCCCGCACCGCCGGCGCGCAGGCGCTCGGCCAGGGTGCCCTGCGGATTGAACTCCAGTTCCAGCTCGCCAGCCAGGAACTGCCGCTCGAACTCCTTGTTCTCGCCCACGTAGGACGAAATCATCTTGCTGATCTGGCGTGTTTCCAGCAGCTGGCCCAGACCGAAGCCATCGACCCCCGCGTTGTTGGAGATCACGGTCAGGCCCTTGGCACCGCTGTCACGCAGCGCGGCGATCAGCGCCTCGGGAATGCCGCACAGGCCGAAGCCGCCAACAGCCAGGGTCTGGCCATCGGCGACCACGCCCTCCAGCGCCTGCGCTGCGGTGGCGAAGCGCTTGCCGCGCTTGCCGGTGGAAGTCACGTGTTCCATTTCTACAGCCCCACACGGGAAGAATGAGCGCATTCTAGCGCCACACCCGCATACGGCTGGGATGCGCCGCAGCATGAAGCCACGGCACATTGCGGCTCAGCGCGTGCGCGGGATCTTCGCGGTGGCGCGATGTTCCAGTGCCAGCAGCACCGCAAACCCCAGCAGCAGTGTCACCGGCATGCGGACGCGGTCGACGCTGGTGCGCAGGTGCCAGTCCAGGTCATGCGGTGTGCCCAGGTAGACCAGGAACAGGACGGCCGCGTACGCCAGCGCCGCCAGCACCGCCGCCGATGCCGCCGGAATGCGCAGCAGCGGGCGCCAGAGCACGGCCAGTACCAGCAGCGGCACCAGCACCCAGGCATCCAGCAGCAGACGTTGGACGATCGCCAGGGTTCCGCCTTCGCGGCCAAGGCGCGCCAGCAGCTGCGCCTTCATGTCGCTTCCGGCCAGGTCATTGCCGACCCCTGCCTGCCCGATGGCCAGCTTCCATGCCAGCAGCGGCAGCAGCGCCACAACCGCGGCCAGCAGGATGCGCCAGCCCAGGCGACGCTCGCGCAGCAGGCCTTCGCCCAGGACCACGGCGGTCAACAAGGACGCGAGCACGGCACCTTCGTTCTTCAGCATCGACAGCACGGCGATCAGCAAGGTGAATGCGACCAGCTCACGGCGCTCACCCGCGTTCCCGCACACGCGGTAGCGCATGGCGGTCGCCACGGCAGCGACCGCGTAGACGGCCACCAGCGCATCCATGTAGCCGTTGATCAGCATGTCGCGGCCCAGGCGCATCAGCAGCAGCGCGAACAGCACGCCCCACCAGCGCCAGCGGAAACTCGGGGCGATCAGCAGCAGCGCCGGCAGCAGCAGCAACGGTGCCACCGCCTTCGGCAGCAGCTCGTTCCAGTGCCCGGCCAGGCCTGCGGCGGAGGCCATCAGCCAGGGCACCAGCGCGGGATAGTCGTTGTGGCTCCAGGGCGCGTAATCGTCCAGCTGCGCGTACAGCGTGCCCTCCAGGAAGATCCGCTTGGCATGGAACAACCAGATCGAACGCGGGTCCCAGCCATCGCTGGGGCTGCCCAGTGCGATCAGCACCAGCACCAGCACCATCAGCACCAGCGGTGCGGTGCGCAGGTCACGCAGCGCCGGCAGCGCAAGCAGGGCACTGAGCACGAATGCCGCGAACACCACCAGGACCGGCCAGCCGACCAGCCCGATGGCCGCCAGGCCATAGCCCAGCAGGGCAAAGACCAGCATGGCCAGCGCCGCGCGGCGCCCCCATTCAACCGCAGTTGGCAAGGACGACATCGCCACGCCTCCCCAGTACCTGGCACTGCCCCAGCAGCGGATCGTTGGACTTCAGCAGGCGGTGCGCCGCGTCGGTGTCGCTGAAGCGCACCGGATAGAGTGCCTCCCACATGCGCTGCTGGATCAGCGGATCGTCCTTCAGCCCTTGCCCCAGCGACAGCGGCGAGAGATCGCCCGGCTGCGCCCGCAGCAGGTCGCGCGCATCGACCACTTCGCGCGGTACGGCCGCGCTGAAGCCGGCATCGTCCGCCAGCGCCTGGCGCAGCAACGACGCCTGGAACTCCGATCGCTTGGCGACCGAAACGAGCATGACACCCCATAGCAGCGCAAGGATCCCGGCAATCGCCAGATCCCAGCCCGCAAGGCGTGGCAGAGAGGAGGTAGGAGTGGAGGTCATGTCTTCCATGAAACGTTCAAGGAGCGGGCAGCGGGAATCAATGCGATACAGCGATGGAGCTAGCGGCAACGGTAGTCGGACGGCATCCGGCTGTCGCGGAAGGGATCTGTGAGTGCATCGGTGTACTGCCCCATCAGCAGGCGATGGGTGGGCAGCAGGTTCTGCCGGTAGAAGCGGCCGAACGATGCCAGGCGCTCGCCGCGGGCGGTCAAGCGGACGCAGCCATCATGGATCTGCACCGTTCCGGACTGCAGCTGCTCGGTCAGGCGCACTTCCACCAGGTGATGCTCGCGCACGTACTCTTCGGTGAACACCTGGCGGAACGCATCCTCGCGTATGCCGCCGCCGCGCTGCTGCAGCTTCTCCAGGATGTAGAAGGACAGCGAGCGGTCGATGACGGTCGGGACCGAGATCGCGAACACATAGCCTCCCAGCAGCCAGATGGCAGCCAGCTGGATCAACTCGAGGCGGCTGAAATCCCTGAACCATTTCAGCGCGTACAGGCCGGCAAACACCACCACCAGCGCGATCACCGCATCGAGGATGCTGGCGTACAGCACCACGTTCACCCGGAACTGGCGCATGTGGACGTAGTAGACCAGCAGCAGCACCACGATGAAGACCAGGGTTGCCAGTGCGGCACGGAAGTACTTGTTCACTTGAACACCACCCATCGGTTGGCAATGAAGCTGATGGCCATCTGCATCCCGGTGGCGAGCACGAAGCCGATGCGGTAATCCAGGCCCAGCCGATCGGCCCAGAGGTACATCACCAGCGCGTGCAGCACAGCGATCGAGGCGTACACCAGCAGGAACAACGAGCCCTGCCGTGCCAGGCTGCCCTGGCGGCCACGGAACACGAAGTAGCGGCTGCCCAGGAACGAGGCGGTGATGCCGAACACGGCGGCCAGCGCATTGGCCGCTGCCGCCAGCGGGATATGCAGCACTTCGATGTTGAAGCGCAGCACGCCGTAGTGCACGGCAGTGGCGGCCAGGCCGTTGATCACGTAACGGACGGCCTGCCCGCCGAGCGCATCCTTAGCCATTGCGGCGGCCGGCATGCAGGACCTCGTCGACGAACTCACGGTAGCTGCCGACGCTCATCACGCCGCCACCGCGCATCATTCCCGACAGCATCAGGATGATCAGCGTCAGCGCCGCGGTCTGCAGGAACACCAGCACCAGGATGCCGAACGCCAGCGAGAACCAGCCCTGCGAGGCAAACCCCAGCATCTTCAGCCCGGTGGCGACGATGCCACCGATGATCGACAGTGCCGCCACCATGGTGCAGGCGATGCCCACGCGCACCAGCACGTCCTCGGCAAACACCATCAGGGCACGGAATCCGTGCAGGGCCAGGCCAACGAAATTCATCTTGCTGCGACCGGCGTAACGCGGGCCGCGATCCAGGGCACAGGTCTGCACGCGCAGCTTCGAACCCAGCACGCAGGCCGCGACATGGATCCACAGCTCCTGCATCGAGGCCAGGCGGCGCACCGCCGGCATCTTCGCCGCCATGAAGTTGCCGAAACTGATCTGGCGCCCGCTGAGCAGCGAGAACAGCAGCTTGTAGACGACATAGAACGACTTGAACTTCAGCGATTCGACCCGGCTGCGGCGGCTGGCCACGACCACGTCGACATCGTCCGACGCCAGCCCCGCCACCAGCTCGGTGATGCTCTCGGGCGTGTCCTCGCCATCGGAGTCCATCACCACGACGATGTCGCTGCCCTCGAAGTGCTCGGCCACATAGCCCAGGCCGATGGCGATCGCACGCTGATGGCCGACATTGCGGCGCAGGCGGATCACCACGCCCTCCAGCCCGGAGGCTTCAATGGCGCTGATCGGCAGCGGCTGGCGCACCGAACCATCGTCCACGGCCACCACATAGGTATCAGGGCCCTGGGTGCGGGCCAGCTCCACGAACAGCTTCGACGAGGCTTCCAGGTCCTCGTAGACCGGCATCACCACGATCTTGCGCATCGTTGCCACCTCAGGCCTGCAGGCGATGGCGGAAATAGGCGATGGTCTCCTTCAGGCCGTCCTCCAGGCCGACCCTGGGCTCCCAGCCCAGGTCCGCCCTGGCCAGGCTGATATCCGGCTGGCGTTGGCGCGGATCATCCGAAGGCAACGGCCGGAACTCGATTTTCGAGGTGCCGCCGACCAGGCGCAGCACGGTCTCGGCCAGCTCCAGCATGGTGTACTCGGACGGATTGCCGATGTTGATCGGGCCGGTCAGGTCGGCCGGCGAATCCATCAGCCGCAGCATGCCCTCGATCAGGTCATCGACATAGCAGAAGCTGCGCGTCTGGCTGCCGTCACCATAGATGGTGATCGGCTCGCCCTGCAGCGCCTGCACGATGAAATTGCTGACCACCCGGCCATCATTGGGGTGCATGCGCGGGCCATACGTGTTGAAGATGCGCATGACCTTGATCTCCAGCTGGTGCTGGCGCCAGTAGTCGAAGAACAGCGTCTCCGCACAGCGCTTGCCTTCGTCATAGCAGCTGCGGATGCCGATCGGATTGACCCGGCCCCAGTAGCCCTCCACCTGCGGATGGATCTCCGGATCGCCGTAGACCTCGCTGGTGCTGGCCTGCAGGATGCGCGCGCGCAGGCGCTTGGCCAGGCCAAGCATGTTGATCGCGCCATGCACGCTGGTCTTGGTGGTCTGCACCGGATCCTGCTGGTAGTGGATCGGCGACGCCGGGCAGGCCAGGTTGAAGATCCGGTCGACCTCCACGTACAGCGGGAAGGTCACGTCATGGCGCATCAGCTCGAAGCGCGGATGGCCGAGCAGCCCATCCACGTTGGCCTTGCTGCCGGTATAGAAATTGTCCACGCAGAGGACATCGTGGCCAGCCGAAATGAGTCGATCACACAGGTGCGACCCCAGGAAGCCTGCGCCGCCGGTCACCAGCACGCGCTTCTGATCGTGAGTGAATTTCAAAGCAATCCTCGAACCTTCTGGAGCAGCAGGCCAATCGGCGGTGGCCACGACAGGCCACATCCCCGGTATTCAGCGCGCAATTGTAAGCGAACTGCCGGCGGGCCATGTTCGGCCCGGCCGCGACCGCCCCATCCCGTCTGCGCCCCGCCACCGCTGGATCCGTCCGCCGGCTCACCCGCCGTTTGCGGACCCTCCCGCTATAATCGGCACTCACTTCCGGATGGACTGGTTCGATGCCCCTGCCCGCCTTCAAGGCCTACGACATCCGTGGCCGCGTGCCCGAGGAACTGAATGAAGTGCTGGCCCGCCGTATCGGCGTGGCGCTGGCCGCTCAGCTCGCTCCCGGCCCGGTGGTGCTTGGCCATGATGTGCGCCTGACCAGCCCGGGGTTGCAGGAGGCACTGGCCGCCGGCCTGCGCGGCAGCGGCCGCGAGGTGATCGACATCGGCCTGTGTGGCACCGAAGAGGTCTATTTCCAGACCGATCACCGCGGTGCCGCGGGTGGCGTGATGGTCACCGCCAGCCACAACCCGATGGACTACAACGGCATGAAGCTGGTCAAGCAGAACGCTCGGCCGATCAGCTCCGATACCGGCCTGTTCGCGATTTCCGATGCAGTCGCCGCCGACACCTCCGAGCAGGCCCCACCGCCGCGCGCGGGCCAGGTCGCCGAGCATGACAAGAGCGCCTACATCCAGCATCTGCTGGGCTATGTCGATGGCGGTCGGCTCAAGCCGCTGAAGCTGGTGGTCAATGCCGGCAACGGCGGCGCCGGTGCCATCGTCGACCTGCTGGCGCCGCACCTGCCGTTTGAATTCATCCGCATCTGCCACGAACCCGACGGCAGCTTCCCCAACGGCATTCCCAACCCGCTGCTGCCGGAAAACCGCGCCGCCACCGCCGATGCGGTGCGCGAGCATGGCGCCGACTTCGGCATCGCCTGGGATGGCGACTTCGACCGCTGCTTCTTCTTCGATCATTCCGGCCGCTTCATCGAGGGCTACTACCTGGTCGGCCTGCTGGCCAAGGCGATCCTGGCGCGCAATCCGGGCGGCAGGATCGTGCACGACCCGCGCCTGGTCTGGAACACGGTGGACATGGTCGAACAGGCCGGCGGCGTGGCGGTGCAGTGCAAGAGCGGCCATGCGTTCATCAAGGAAAAGATGCGCGCCGAGGATGCCGTGTATGGCGGCGAAATGAGCGCCCACCACTATTTCCGCGAGTTCGCCTACGCCGACTCGGGGATGATTCCGTGGCTGCTGATCGCCCAGCTGGTCTCCGAAAGTGGCCGTTCGCTGGCCGACTGGGTGGAAGACCGCATGGCGGCCTATCCCTGCAGCGGCGAGATCAATTTCAAGGTGGACGATGCCAAGGCGGCGGTCGCGCGGGTGATGGAGCACTTCGCCGCACAGTCGCCGGCACTGGACCATACCGACGGCATCAGCGCGGACTTCGGCAACTGGCGCTTCAACCTGCGCAGCTCCAACACCGAGCCGCTGTTGCGTCTGAACGTCGAATCGCGCGGTGATGCTGCACTGATGCAGGCACGCACCGACGAAATCTCCCGCCTGATCCAGCTGTAACCGAGGTCCGCATGAGCAGCATCCAGCCCGTCATCCTGTCCGGTGGATCCGGCACGCGCCTGTGGCCGCTGTCGCGCGAAGCGTATCCAAAGCAGTTCCTGCCGCTGGCCGGTGAACTGACCATGCTGCAGGCCACCTGGCAGCGCATCGCGCCGCTTGCGGCGCGGGGACCGCTGGTGATCGCCAACGAGGAACACCGTTTCGTCGCGGCCGAACAGCTGCAGCAGGTCGGCGCCGAACCGGCCGCGATCATCCTCGAGCCGGTGGGTCGCAACACCGCCCCGGCCATCGCCGTGGCCGCACTGGAAGCCACCCGTGACGGTGCCGACGCGCTGCTGCTGGTGCTGCCTTCGGACCATGTAATCACCGACGAGGCGGCGTTCCGCAGTGCGGTACAGGCCGCCGCCGGTGCCGCCGAGGCCGGCAAGCTGGTGACCTTCGGCATCGTCCCGACCGGCCCGGAAACCGGCTACGGCTACATCAAGGCGGCCGATGGGCAGGGCCTGCGCGCCGTCGAGCGCTTCGTCGAGAAGCCCGACCTGGACACGGCCACCGGCTACGTCGCCAGCGGGCAGTACTACTGGAACAGTGGCATGTTCCTGTTCAAGGCCTCGCGCTACCTGCAGGAGCTGGAGCGCTTCCAGCCGGCGATGCTGGCCGGCAGCCGCCAGGCCTGGCAGCAGGCCCGCCGCGATGCCGACTTCACCCGCCTGGACAAGGACGCCTTCACCGCGGTGCCGTCCGATTCGATCGACTACGCCGTGATGGAAAAGACCGCCGATGCGGTGGTGATCCCGCTGGACGCAGGCTGGAACGACGTCGGTTCGTGGACCGCACTGCGCGATGTCTCGCAGCAGGATGGCGATGGCAATGCCCACCAGGGCGACGTGATCGCCATCGACTGCCGCAACACCTATGCCTATGCGCAGCGCCTGGTGGCACTGGTCGGCCTGGACGACGTGATCGTGGTCGAAACCGATGACGCGGTGCTGGTCGGCAAGGCCGACCGCATGCAGGAGGTCAAGACCGTGGTGGCGCAGCTGAAGGCCGAAGGCCGCAGCGAGGCGACCTGGCATCGCAAGGTGTACCGCCCGTGGGGCGCCTACGACTCGATCGACAACGGCGAACGCTTCCAGGTCAAGCGGATCACGGTCAAGCCTGGTGGCACGCTCAGCCTGCAGATGCATCATCACCGCGCCGAGCACTGGATCGTGGTCAGCGGCACGGCTGAAGTGACCCGCGGCAACGAGGTGATCCTGCTCAGCGAGAACCAGAGCACCTATATCCCGCTGGGCGTGACCCATCGCCTGCGCAACCCGGGCAAGCTGCCGCTGGAACTGATCGAAGTGCAGTCGGGCAGCTACCTCGGCGAAGACGACATCGTGCGTTTCGAAGACACCTACGGGCGGAGCTGAGCCCCCGCGGGTGGATACCCACTGCTGCTCGGAGTGGGTGCCGGCTCCTGCTCGGAGTGGGTGCCGACTGCTGCTCGGGGTGGGTGCCGACCGTTGGTCGGCACTTCGCCTACCAGGTCATGCCATCTCGGCCATCACCCGCTGCAGGCCGTCCTGCCATGCCGGCAGCACGATGCCGAAATCCCGCTGCAGCTTGTGGTTGTCCAGTACCGACCAGGCCGGGCGGCGGGCCGGTGTCGGATACGCCGAGGCGGGAATCGCCTCGACGATCGGCGCCTTCGACAGCACGCCGGTGGCAAGCGCTTCGGCGAAGATCGCCTCGGCGAAGCCATGCCAGCTGGTCTGGCCGCTGGCAGTCAGGTGCCAGGTTCCCGACAAGCGACCGGGGTGCTGCAACGCCCGCGCAGTGACGTCGGCGATCAGTGCCGCCGGCGTGGGCGTCCCGACCTGGTCGGCCACCACCCGCAGCTGATCCCGTTCGGCGCCGACGCGCAGCATGGTGCGCAGGAAGTTCGTGCCGTGCGCGGCATACACCCACGCCGTACGGAAGATCAGGTGGCGGCCTCCCGCGGCACGCACCGCGTCCTCGCCGTCGCGCTTGCTGGTGCCGTAGACGCCCAGCGGAGCGGTCGGCGCGTCCTCACGATAGGGTGCGGTGGCCTGGCCATCGAACACGTAATCGGTGGAGTAATGCACCAACGGCACGCCGTTCGCCGCGCACCAGCGCGCGATCACGCCCGGTGCCTGCGCGTTGACGGCAAAGGCCGCGTCGCTCTCCTGTTCGGCACGGTCCACTGCCGTGTAGGCGGCGGCGTTGACCACGATCGAGGGCTGCACGCGCTCGAGCAGCGCAGCAAGGCTGCCAGGCTGGGTGAAATCAGCGGCTTCACAGGCACGGCCGTCGGGCAGAACGCCACTGCGGGTGGTTGCGACCACGCTGCCCAGCGGAGCCAGCGCGCGCAACAACTCCTGGCCGAGCTGGCCGTTGCCGCCGAACAGCAGAATGCTCATGGCAGGTAGACCGGCAGGCGGTCTTCGGCGATCTCGCCCAGGAACGGAGCATGCTCGTCCTTGGCCGACAGGGTCGGCGTGCCCAGCGGCCAGTCCACGCCGATGTCGGCATCATTCCAGCGCACGCCGGCATCGAAGTCCTTCAGGTACACCTCGGTGCACAGGTAGCTGAACACCGCGCGCTCGGACAACACGGCGAAGCCATGCGCGAAACCTTCCGGAATCCAGAACTGCCGCCGGTTCTCCGCGCTCAGCACCACCGCCTCCCAGCGCCCGAAGGTCGGCGAGCCGCGGCGGATGTCCACGGCGACGTCATATACCTCGCCCTCGAGCACGCTCACCAGCTTGCCCTGCGGACGCGGCCACTGGTAATGCAGGCCGCGCAGCACACCCTGTGTCGAGGTCGATACATTGCTCTGCACGAAGCGGTCCGGCAGGCCCTGCGCGGCGAAGCGCTCGGCATTCCAGGTCTCGAAGAAGCAGCCACGGGCATCGCCGAACACCGCCGGCTCGATCACCACGCAGCCGGGCAGATCGGTTTCAATCACTTTCACGGAACCACTCCACGCAGGGCGAGCTTGTGCAGGTACTGGCCATAGCCGTTCTTGATCAGCGGTGCCGCCAACGCTTCCAGCTGCGCGGCGTCGATCCAGCCCTTGCCGAAGGCGATTTCCTCCGGGCAGCACACCTGCAGGCCCTGCCGGGTCTGGATGGTTTCGATGAAGTTGGAGGCCTCCAGCAGTGACTGGTGGGTGCCGGTATCGAGCCAGGCATAACCGCGGCCCAGTGGCTCGAGGTGCAGCAGGCCCTGCTCCAGGTACCTGCGGTTGAGATCGGTGATCTCCAGCTCGCCGCGGGCCGAGGGCTTCAGCTCGGCGGCGTAGTCACAGGCATGCGCATCGTAGAAGTACAGGCCGGTCACCGCGTAGTTCGAGCGCGGGTTGAGCGGCTTCTCGACAAGCCCGACCACCTTGCCACTGGCGTCGAACTCGGCCACGCCATAGCGCTCGGGGTCGTTGACCCAGTAGCCAAACACCGTGGCACCCTGGTCACGTGCGTCGGCGCGGCGCAGCATTTCGCTCAGCCCATGGCCGTGGAAGATGTTGTCCCCCAGCACCAGGCAGCTCGGCTTGCCGGCAACGAAATCGCGACCGATCAGATAGGCCTGGGCCAGGCCATCGGGGCTGGGCTGCACGGCGTACTGGATGTCCATGCCCCACTGCGAACCGTCGCCCAGCAGTTGCCGGAACAGCGCCTGTTCGTGCGGGGTGTTGATGATCAACACCTCGCGGATGCCCGCCAGCATCAGCACGCTGAGCGGGTAGTAGATCATCGGCTTGTCATACACCGGCAGCAGCTGCTTGCTGACACCTTGGGTGATCGGATACAGCCGGGTGCCGGAGCCACCGGCGAGGATGATGCCCTTGCGCTGGGTCATGTCGTCTCCTGGCCTCAGGCGGCGGTGCCGATGCGCTGCAGGCGATAGCTGCCATCGAGCACGCTGTTGACCCACGCCTGGTTGTCCAGGTACCAGTCCACGGTGCGGCTGATGCCCTGCTCGAAGGTATAGGCCGGCTCCCAGCCCAGTTCGTTCTTCAGCTTGGAGGCATCGATCGCATAGCGGCGGTCATGTCCGGGGCGGTCGGCCACATGGGTGATCTGGCGGCTGCGCGGCTGGCCGTCCGCACGCGGGCGACGCTGGTCCAGCAGCGCGCAGATCGCGTGCACCACCTCGATGTTCTGCTTCTCCGAATTGCCGCCCACGTTGTAGTTTTCGCCGACCTTGCCGTTGGCCAGCACGGTGCGGATCGCTTCGCAGTGATCGGACACGAACAGCCAGTCGCGTACCTGCCTGCCATCGCCGTACACCGGCAACGGCTCGCCGGCCAGCGCCTTGGCGATCACCAGCGGGATCAGCTTCTCGGGGAAGTGGTACGGGCCGTAGTTGTTGGAGCAATGGGTGGTCAGCACCGGCAGCCCGTAGGTGTGGTGGAAGGCGCGGACCAGGTGGTCCGAAGCCGCCTTCGACGCCGAGTACGGCGAATTCGGGGCGTACTGGGTGGTTTCGCTGAACGAGCCGCTCTCACCCAGGCTGCCATACACCTCATCGGTGGACACGTGCAGGAAGCGGAACGCCGCTGCCTGCGCGGGCGGCAGCGCCTTCCAGTGGTCGCGCACCGCTTCCAGCAGGCCCAGCGTGCCGACCACGTTGGTCTGGATGAAGGCGCCCGGACCGTCGATGGAACGGTCGACATGGCTCTCCGCAGCGAAGTTCAGCACGGCGTCCGGCTGGTGCTCGGCCAGCAGCCGGGCGACCAGCGCGCGGTCACCGATATCCCCCTGCACGAACACATGGCCGGGATCACCGTCCAGGCTGGACAGGGTCTTCAGGTTGCCGGCGTAGGACAGGATATCGAGGTTGACGATCTTCACACCTCGGGCAACCGCCTCAAGGACGAAATTGCCGCCAATGAAACCGGCACCGCCGGTGACGAGCCAGGTAGGCACCATCCACTCTCCAGTTCAGGGGACGCGCGCGTCCGGACCCGGCAGCGCTCTCAGGAGGTAGAGGATACCTTTCCTGTGTCAACGGAAGGATGACCTGTCGCTGTCCGGCAGACATCCCTGTAATCGCGGTACGGTGCCGCAAGCAGCCAGAGCATTGCTGGCAGCATGGGAATCAGGTATCGACCCTGCCCCTCGAACACGGCGATCGACAGCCATCCCAGCCCCAGCATGCCAAGCGCCAACAGCGTCGCCAAAGACAGCTGCCGCAGGTGAAGCCCGGCCCTGACCGCTCCCATGGCGGCTAGCAGGACAAGCAGTACATCAAGCAACCCAACGACCCATCCGAGCCAGGCGGGAGCTCCCTCGACGTCGATGAACGGCCAGTACAGGAGGGTGGCCGGATCCATGCTGGCCTTTATCCTCATCGCGGCCAAGCGCAGGACCGATTGCGGATGCTCACTCATCCAGTCCAGAGCAATCGACCTGGCTACGCCATCGGCAGCGGGAGTCCACTGAAGGAACTTGGCATCCTCATCCCCTCCGGCGAGGAAGGCGGGGGCCAGATCAGCTTCCTGCTGGAAGCGCTTCAGGTCCTGAGCCGACAACGGCACTCGACTCAACGGCATCCAACCGCCTGTCTGGTTGTCAGCATTGTTGTTGACCAACAGGGTATAGCCGCTATTGGCACTGACAGGAATCGCATGATCAAACAGTGCTTCGTTGCGCAGCGTCCAAGGCAACAAAGCTGCGCCAAATGCGAGCAAGATCACCAGGCAACTGCGCACCCGGGGCAGATCGAACCTGCCCAGCAGCAAGCAGAAGACAACGCCAATGGGCAACGGCAGCAGTTGCGGCCGGTTCAATGCGGCCAGAGCCAGCACAACGCCCAGAATGCCGGACACAGGCATCCACATCGGCAGGCAAGCCAGGGCAAAGGCCAATACTGCAAGGAACACGGCCAGCGTTTCCGTGCCCAGCACCCCGGTATAGGCAATCAAGGCCGGATGAAAGGCGAGCAGTGCAAGACTGGCAAATTGCCAGGATCGGCGCATGCCACTTCGCGAACTGGCGAAGGCCCACAGCAGCAGCGTCGCCGATCCGAGCAGGAGATTCAGCGCCTTGCCAGCCGCCACATGGGCACCAAAAGCCGAGAACCAGGCACCCAGCAACGCCGGATAGAGCGGCGGCTGGCCAATGAAGGGAGTGCCAGCGACCTGGAGGCCCTGCCCGTTCGCCAGGTTGGTTGCCACTTCGACGTAGCGCGCAAAGTCGGAAACAGGGGGAATCGGCACCGAGGCTACGAATGCGACCCGCAGCAGGATGCCTGCGACGCAGATCAACAGCAGGCCGGTAAGCGCAGACGAACGGGGGTGCAAGGGCATCTGGGAATCGGGTCAAAGACCGCAACGTGGCAATGAAAAGGCAGGGCTGACCAGCACTCGCCGTAGCGCGATCATGCCGAATACGACACCAGCGGCTATACTTCGCTCCGGATTCAGGTAGACCTCACCAAGCCTGAAGCATACACGGAACCCGGCAGGCAACGAATGCAAGAAACTGATCACGCGCTCTGCGTAGACCTGGATGGCACCCTGCTGCGATCGGATCTGCTGTACGAATCCCTGCTGACCCTGCTGGCCAGCAACCCCCTGTACGTCTTCCTGCTGCCGCTGTGGCTGCTGCGCGGCAAGGCCGCACTGAAGCGGGAGATTGCCTCGCGGGTCACGCTGCCGGTTGAGTTCCTGCCCTACGACGAACGCGTGCTGGAGCTGCTGAAGACGACAGAACAGAGGCCCCGCGTGCTCTGCTCAGCGTCGGACAGCGGCCTGGTCAACGCCATCGCAGCCCATCTGGGCGTATTCGATGAAGTCATGGCCAGCGATGGCCAGCGCAACCTTGCCGGCCATCACAAGGCCGACGCGCTCAATGCGCGCTTCGGCGCGGGCCATTACGACTACATGGGCAATGCCAGCGTGGACCTGCAGGTCTGGAAGCATGCCGGAGGCGCCTACGTGGTCAACGCCGGCACCGGGCTCGCCGCCAGCGCAGCCCGGCAGACGGCCGTGCATGCCCATTGGCCGGCCCGTGGCGGTGGCCTGCGCACCTGGATCAAGGCGCTGCGCATCTACCAGTGGGCCAAGAACCTGCTGGTCCTGGTGCCACTGCTGACCGCCCACCGCTTCTTCGACCTGCCTGCCGTGCTGGATGCCGCCGCCGCATTCATTGCGTTCGGGCTGTGCGCGTCCGGCGTCTACCTGCTCAATGATCTGCTCGACCTGGCCCCGGACCGGCAACACGCCCGCAAGCGCAAGCGTCCATTTGCGGCCGGCAATCTTCCCCTGTTGCAGGGTCTGCTGGCGGCACCGCTGCTGACCCTGGTCGGGTTCGGCCTTGCGCTGTGGACCAGCCCGGCCTTCGCGCTGGTGCTGGTCGGCTACTACGTCATGACCCTGGCCTATTCGTTCGTACTCAAGCGCATGGTCATGATCGACGTTGTCGTGCTTGCGGCCCTGTACACGGTGCGCATCATCGGTGGTGCTGTCGCGATCGATGTGGAACTGTCGTTCTGGCTGCTCGCCTTCTCGATGTTCATCTTCCTGAGTCTGGCCCTGCTCAAGCGCTATACCGAGCTGGAGGCAGTGATATCGGCCGGCAAGACCAAGGCCAGCGGCCGTGGCTACGCCGTCGGCGATCTGCCGCTGATCCAGTCGTTCGGCGCCGCCGCCGGCTACATCGGCGTGCTGGTGTTCGCGCTGTACATCAACAGCCCGGAGAGCCTGGCCCTCTATCAGCAGCCGAAGATCCTGTGGCTGCTGTGCCCGGTCCTGCTGTACTGGATCAGCCGTGCCTGGATCATCGCCCACCGCGGAAACATGCACGACGATCCGATCGTGTTCGCTGCGCGCGACCGCGTGAGCCAGGCAATCGCCCTGCTCGCGCTGGCCATCGTCGGCTGCGCAACATTCCAGTGGTAGCCGTCGGCTACCCCCTTCCTGCCAGAGTCCCTGGAATCACATGTATACCGCCTTCATTCCGCTGATCCTGTTTTCCGTCGCGCTGAACGCCAGTGCCCAGCTGTTCCTGCGCCAGGGCATGCCCCAGGTCGCGCTGGTGACCTCGGACGGCTTCCTGCCGCTGCTCGCCAGTGGCCTTCGCGTGGTCTTCAATCCCTGGGTGTTCGCAGGCCTGTCCTGCTACGCGGTCAGCATCGTGCTGTGGATGTACGTGCTGTCCAAGGTCCAGGTGAGTTTCGCCTACCCGTTCCTGAGCGTCGGCTATGTCATCGTCGTCGCGGCCGCTTATTTCTGGTTCCGCGAACCGGTAAGCATCATGAAGCTCGCTGGCGTCGCCCTGATCTGCGTCGGTGTCGTTCTCGTCGCGAAGGGAGGTTGAGCAATGGCCCGTCATATCATCATCGGTGGCAGTGGCTTCACCGGCACCTACCTGGCGCGTTCGCTGCTGGCGCAGAACCAGCAGGTCACGATCATCGACATCGCCGCCCTTCCCACCGAGTTCGCGGGACGGGTGGACTATCACTGCATCGACATCGTGGTCCCCGGTGCGCTGCAGCAGGTGGCCCTGGCCGAGGGCGATATCGTCTATCACCTGGCGGCGCGCCAGTTCCACAACGACGTGCCGCACCACAACCAGGATGCGTGGTTCGCCGAAGTCAACGTCGGCGGTACGTCCAACGTGCTGGAATGGATGGCGCAGCTGGCTACGCCGCGGCTGGTCTACACCAGTACCGACATGGTCTACGGCCTGCCGCAGAAGCTGCCGGTTCCGCCGGACCATGCCAAGAATCCGCTGGGTCCGTATGGCCGCAGCAAGGCCGCGTCCGAGCAGCTGTGCGAACAGGCACGGGGCCGCGGGTACCGGATCACCATCCTGCGCCCGAGAATGATCGTCGGCCCGGGTCGATTCGGCATCCTGACCAAGCTGTTCAAGCTGATGGACCTGAATCTCCCCATCCCGACCATCGGCAGCGGCCGCAACCGCTACCAGATGATCGCCGTGGAAGATGTGGTCAACGCCATCCAGCTGTCGGTGGCGCACGACCTGCCCGCCGTCGCTCTGAGCCTGGGCTCCGGCCCGGCGCCGGTGGTGCGCGAGCTGCTGCGCAACACGATCCGGCGCATCGGTTCGCACTCGATGGTCATTCCGGTGCCTGCCGGTCCGCTCAAGTTGACGCTCTCGCTGCTGGAGAAGCTGGGCAAGCCGCTGCTGCACCGCGAGCAGTACCAGATTGCCGACATCAACTACGTGGTCGATATCGCACCGACCGAATCCACGCTGCAGTGGGCGCCGACCAAGAATGACGAAGACATGCTGGTGGCGGCCTACGAGCACTACAGCAAGTCCCGCTGATCCCGAAAATACTTCGGCCCCGGCCATGGATTCTTCGACATGACCTGTCTTGCCCGGTGTCGCTGACCTACTGAATCAACCCATATCCAATGCACATGGAAAGTCGTCCCTCTTCTTCCGATGCCCTCCTGCCCGACGGCCAGGCTGCGCGCAGGTTCGTCGTCTGTGCTGTTGGACTGGTTGTCCTGCTGGCCGTTTCGAAAGCGCTCGCCGCCTACAGCGGCGTAAAGGCAGCTACCTACATACTGCCCATCCTGGCGGTCCTTGTTCTTGCACCCCGCATTGGTCTGGCCTGGGCCGCCCCTGCGGTCAAGGCATTGCTGGTCCTTTCCCTGTCCGCACTGCTGTTGAACATCGTGCCGGACTCGACATGGGACGGCAACATGTACCACAAGGTCGCCATTGTCGCGCTGCACGATGGCTGGAATCCGTGGCTTTTCCCTGAGTTTTCCGACTGGGCCGCTACGCGAAGCGAGATCTACTATTCGTCCGGCGTATGGGACGGCAATCCGAACGCCATGTGGGTCAGCCACTACCCGAACCTGTCCTGGCTGTTCAGTGCAGCCTTGATGGACTACGGATTTGGATGGGAGTCCGGCAAGGCATTGAACCTGCTTCTTGCGATCGCCCTGTTCGTATATGCGCGCACTGTCTTCAAGCAGTACCTGCCGAACCGCTGGCAGGTGGAAGTGCTCGCGCTGCTTGCGGTGGCGTGCCAGCCAATCGTCGGCCAACTGCCCACAAACTATGTGGATGGCTGCACGTATTCGGTCATTGCGCTCACAACGCTTTGCATCCTTGACCGCGATCGTAGTCCTGCCGTCAACGTGATCGTCTGGTGCAGCCTGATCATTCTTGCCGGCGTGAAGTTCACCGGTGCCCTGTACGCGGCGATGCTTGCGCTTCCATTCCTGGTGGTACGCCGCCCTGGCCTGAAAGAGATTGCGACCTGGTCCCTGCTGGGAGCCATTGCCCTGTCCCACCCCTACCTCAACCATATCGCCTCGGACCTGGATATCGGCTACCCGGTTACCGGTACGGATATGGTTCTGCGCGGACAGGCCGAGGCATCGGTGCTTGAGAAGCCGCGGATCCGGACACTTGCAGAGTCACTGCTTGCCCACACGTCAAACGCCACTACGTTCCCGGGCATGAAGATTCCAGGCACCTTCGCCATGGACGAGATCAAATCATCGGGTGCACCGGATCCGCGATTCGCCGGATTCGGCCCCTTGTTCTCACTTGCCCTGGTGATCGCCGCAGTGGCAATTGTTCTTGCACTGGTGCTGGAACGGCGCAATCGCCGCCAGGGCATCAATCACTGGTACCTGCTGGCCGCCGTAGCGTATCTGGTGGTCATGGCCATCGCGCATGCAGCGCCCTGGTGGGCTCGCTATGTCCCGTTCCTGTACCTCGCCCTGATACTTGTACTGCTCGTCTGTTCAGGATCTACGATCAAGGGAGTCCGCGTTGCATCTTCGCTTGCCAGCCTGGTGATGCTGGTCAACGCCGTCCTGGTCTTTGCCGGCGTGGCGCAGTACACCCGTGATTTCGCCCTTCGTCCCGCAATGCAGGCCAACCGGGCCATCAGCGCGCAATACCAGCAGGGCGAGCACGTCATTGTCGCGGCTCCGCAGTTCTTTGGTTTCTCCACCCTTTATCACACGCAGCACGTCCTCGGCATCAAGGATGTCGAGTATCAGGTCTCTGGAATGGACAACACGGCATGTGAAGGTCCGCAGCAGATCGGCGACTGGATCGGCTTCTCCAAGCTCTGCAGATAAACAGCGGTCTGGACGACCCGGCGCCAGGTACATGGAACCCTGGCGCTGATCGAATCGAACACCTGCCGGACGGGCGCCACCATACGCATTCGCATGGTCACCCCAAGCCAGCTAGAATCGGGGTCCCACCCCCGAACCGGTTGCTATTCCAGGACCGGATGTTCTCCCTGTTTAGTGAAGGACCCCGTACCAGATGAAAATCCTCGTCGCGTACAAGCGCGTGGTGGACTACAACGTCCGCATTCAGGTCAAGCCGGACGGTTCCGGCGTGGTCACCGATGGCGTCAAGCTGTCGCCCAATCCCTTCGATGAAATCGCCCTGGAAGAAGCCCTGCGCCTGCGCGACAAGGGCATCGCCAGCGAAGTGGTGGTTGCCACCATCGCTCCGGCCGACGCCCAGGCGCACCTGCGCAACGGCTTGGCCATGGGCGCCAACCGTGCCATCCACGTCGTCACCGACCAGGCCATCCAGCCGCTGACCGCCTCGCGCACCCTGCTCAAGCTGATCGAGAAGGAACAGCCGGACCTGGTGATCCTCGGCAAGCAGGCCATCGACGACGACGCCAACCAGACGGGCCAGATGCTGGCCACGCTGTGGGGCCGACCGCAGGCGACTTTCGCCAGCAAGCTCGAGATCGCCGACGGCAAGGCCACGGTGACCCGTGAAGTCGACGCCGGCCTGGAAACGCTGGAAGTGGACCTGCCGGCCGTGGTCACCACCGACCTGCGCCTGAACGAGCCGCGCTTCATCAAGCTACCGGACATCATGAAGGCCAAGGCCAAGCCGCTGGAAACGCTGCAGCTGGCCGACCTCGGCGTTGAAGCCGCCGATACCTTCAAGACCACCCACTACGCCGCGCCGTCCAAGCGCAGCAAGGGCGTGATGGTCAAGGACGCGGCCGAACTGGTTGCCGCACTCAAGCAGAAGGGGCTGCTGTAATGAGCAAGATTCTCGTCATCGCCGAGCACCACGACGGCAAGCTCAACGCCGCCACCGCCAAGACCGTCAGCGCCGCCGCCGCCATCAGCGGTGCCAGCATCGACGTGCTGGTACTGGCCGCCGATCCGGCCACCGTCGCCGCCGAAGCGGCAAAGATCAGTGGCGTTGCCAAGGTCCTGACCGTGGCCAACGCGGCCAACGCCCAGGCCATCGCCCAGGTGTTGGCGCCGCAGATCGCCCAGCTGGCCAAGGGCTACACCCACGTATTCGGCCCGTCCACCACCTTCGGCAAGGACCTGATGCCGTGCGTGGCCGCCCTGCTCGGCGTCAACCAGGTCTCCGACCTGATGAGCGTCGAAGGCAGCCACACCTTCAAGCGTCCGATCTACGCCGGCAACGCGATCATCACCGTGGAAGCGCCCGCCGACCAGATCGTGGTCGCCACCGTGCGTGCCGCATCGTGGCCGGAAGCCGCCCAGGGCGGCAGTGCCGCGATTGAAGCCGCCAGTGTCGATGCCGCGCTGCCGGACCACACCCGCTTCGTCGGCCTGGCCGCCGGTGCCAGCGACCGCCCGGACCTGCAGAGCGCCAAGCGCGTGGTCTCCGGCGGCCGCGGCGTCGGCTCGGAAGAGAACTTCAAGGTCATCTTCCAGCTAGCCGACAAGCTCGGCGCCGCTGTCGGTGCTTCGCGCGCCGCGGTCGATGCCGGTTACGTGCCCAGCGACCTGCAGGTCGGCCAGACCGGCAAGATCATCGCGCCGGAGCTGTACGTCGCGGTCGGCATCAGTGGCGCAATCCAGCATCTGACCGGCATCAAGGATGCCGGCACCATCGTCGCGATCAACAAGGACGGCGACGCGCCGATCTTCGAGATCGCCGACATCGGCCTGGTGGGGGATCTGTTCGCGATCCTGCCGGAGCTGGAAAAGGCACTTTGACGTGCACCTGCCGCTGGCTCCGGCCAGCGGCACTGTCCCTCTGAATTCAAGCAGGTAATCGTGAGTACTCCCTACAAGAAGGTAATGGTTGTTTTCGGTACCCGCCCGGAAGCCATCAAGATGGCCCCGGTAGTGGAAGCGCTGAAGGCCCGGCCTGAGATCGAGACGATCGTTGCGGTTACCGCGCAGCATCGGCAGATGCTCGATCAGGTCATGGACCTGTTCGGTATCACGCCGGACGTCGACCTCAACGTGATGGAACCTGGCCAGACCCTGGCGGGCCTGTTCGCCAAGATCCTGACCGGCATGACCGCGGTGATCGCCGAGCACAAGCCGGATCTGGTGCTGGTGCATGGTGATACCAGCACCACGCTGGCCAGTGCGCTGGCCGCCTTCTACAACCGCGTGGCCGTGGGCCATGTGGAAGCAGGGCTGCGCACCGGCGACATCTATGCACCGTGGCCCGAAGAGGCCAATCGCCGGCTGACCGGGCCGCTGACCCGCCTGCATTTTGCACCGACCACCCGCTCGCGTGACAACCTGCTGGCCGAAGGCACCGCGAGCAAGGACGTCCACGTCACCGGCAACACCGTGATCGATGCCCTGCTCACCGTCGCCGACAAGCTGAAGCACGACACCGCGCTGATTGAATCGATGCGGGCCCGCTTCCCGTTCCTCGACGCCTCCAAGCGCCTGGTGCTGGTGACCGGCCATCGCCGCGAAAACTTCGGCAGCGGCTTCGAGAGCATCTGCGAGGCGCTGAAGGCGCTGGCCGCTCGCGGCGATACGCAGATCGTCTACCCGGTCCACCTCAATCCCAACGTGCAGGGGCCGGTCAACCGGATCCTCGCCGATGCCCCGGGCGTGTTCCTGATCGAGCCGCAGGATTACCTGCCGTTCGTCTACCTGATGACCCAGTCGACGCTGATCATCACCGACTCCGGTGGCGTGCAGGAGGAAGCCCCGTCGCTGGGCAAGCCGGTGCTGGTGATGCGCGATACCACCGAGCGCCCTGAAGCGGTGGACGCAGGCACCGTACTGCTGGTTGGCACCGATGCTGGCAGGATCGTGGCTGAGGCCACCCGCCTGCTCGACGACGAAGCCGCCTACCAGTCAATGGCACATGCCCATAATCCGTACGGTGATGGCAAGGCCGCTGCACGCATTGCTGCCTTGATCCAAGGCGAGGCGATGCCGGCCTGACCCGATGCGCGAGGCAACGGCAAGCTAGGCGTGTCGTTGCCCCGCCATCGCCGCATCACGACAGACCGCGGCCAGGCGCTCAGCCAGGCGATCCCAACGATACTCGGCGAAAGCATCCGGCCCCAGGCGCAGGCCTTCATCCAGCCGCCCTTGCTGCTTGCGCTGCAGCAGCTCGTGCAGAAGCGCGCTGATCGCAGCAACCTCATTGGCGGCCAGAAACCCGCAACGCTCCCTGCCGATGATGGCGGCCGCCGGATCGGCGGCATCCGGCTGCAGATGCAGTACCGGCCGGCCCGAACCCAGGTATTCCAGCAGCTTGCCCGGGATCTGGGTCATGCCTGCGTTGCCGATGTTGACCAGGACATCCGCACCGCGCTGCAGTTCGATGGCCTGGGAATGATCCAGGCTTCCGGCAAACCGCAGGACCTGCGGATGCTCCGCGCACGCTTTCGCCAGTTCTGGTGGCAGGCCAGGGCCTGCGATGGTAAGCGTGCAGCCGGGCGATGCCAGCACCGCGCGGACCAGCGGCATGGGGTCGCGGAACGGATAGAAGCGCCCCGTGTAGACCAGCTGCAACCCGCCGGCCGACCTGGCAACCTCGGGCAACGGCGGTTCCACCCTGGCGAATCCCTGCGGAATCACGCTGAGCGGCGCGATCCCGGGACCATGCCGCTCCTGCATCAGGGCCGCGGTGGCCTCGGAGGTAACGACAATGGCGCCAGCCTCGTGGCAAACCCGCCGTTCAAGCTCGAGCGACGCCGCCCTCCAGCGTTCGGGGGTGTAGGACGTCAGCACGGGATCACCAAGCTCGGCAACGAAAGGAATGCCGGACTCGCGCGAGAGCGCAGACGCCAACAGCAGTCCTGCCGCAGGCTCATGTGATCCGATGATCACCTGCGGCGACCACTGGCTGATCAGTTGCCGGCCATGACGCAGGGCACCACCGATCCAACGCGAGCGGCCATCCGGGAAAACCCGCGCATCCAGGAACGAGCGCAGCCATGCGATCGCGCGCCCCTTCCGGTTCAACGCCCCCGTCCCTGTTGACGGCGCGGTCGGTGAAGCCACCTGTGGGAGCGGGCGTGTTCCCGCAGCCGGGGCCCGGCGCCGCAAACGGCGCAGGTGGGCCAGCATGCGCGACGTCGCATCAATCACGGCCTCGACGCCCTGCGGCGAGGTCCGATGCACCTTCAGCCCGGCCGGGTCCTCCATTTGTCGCATGCCGGCACCACGTGTCCGGGTCAGGACATGGACATCATGGCCAAGACTGGCCAGCCCGCTGGCCAGCTGGGTCACCCGCAGTGATTGCGGTGACGGGTTGGGCTGGAAGTCATGCGCGCAGATCAGGATGCGCATGGCCTGCATGCCACCGTTCGTCACGGTTTGACCGACGCTACCCATGCGATCGCAGCCCTTGTTCCTGCTCCAACCCGTAACCCGCTCAGGACGCCCGCGTAACGACATCCAGCATCGCATCGCCCGCCTGCTGCAGCGTGCTGAAGGGAGGCGCTTCGATCATCGCCAATCCCGCTTCCATCAGCTCCGGATAGTTCCGCATGACATGCGACAACTCACCGTACAGCGCCGCCACATCCTTCTCGGCCGGCGCACGGCTGCGTTCCGCGACTTCCTTGTGGCTGAGCTTGTCGTGCGTGACCGCGATGGGGGCAACCCGGCAAGCCGGCGTTCCCGCAGACAGTTCGGCTGCGCAGCCGGTATTGGACAGTACCATCGGCAGGCCGAAGTGGGCTGCCTCCAGGTTCACCAACCCATAGCCTTCGAACAGGGAGGGGAGCACGAACAGGTGTGCATGGGAATACTCACGGCTCAGTTCGCGGCGCTTGAGCGAGCCCAGCAGTTCAACCGAACCGGCAAGGCCCAGCCGGCGGATGGTCTCTTCCACCTTGGTGGCGTTCCCCGATTCAGCCAGCGCACCTGCGATGCGCAGCGTCGCCTGCGGCGCCTCCTGCCTGAGCCTGGCAAATGCCTCCAACAGGCAAATCACGTTCTTCTGCGGGTAGAGATTGCCCACGAACAGGATCCTGAACGCATCGCGCTTCCCGCGCGCCCTGCGCAGGTAGTCCGCCGGCGGACGATACAGGTCAACGATGTTCAGGCCGTGCGGCACGGTTGTCACCTTCGAACGCGCCAGCTTCTGGTACACGCACGCGTAGTCGGCCACTTCGCTCGAAACGGCAATGTACTCGTCGACGCGAGCACGCTCGCGCTCAAGCGCCGGATCCTGCAGCTGCCAGAAATAGATGTTGTGCAGCACCTCGACGACCTTGCAACCGGGTTCGATCGTGTGCAGGCCATCATAGGCATGGCTGACCACCAGCGACTCGAAGCGCCCGCGCGCGACCGTCTCGCCCAGCAACGCCGACTGCCCATCCAGGTACACCAGTTCGCCGGGGAACTGCTGCGCGATGCGGCTGTTGAGCGAAGGCGATCCCAGCACGATCAGGTAAGGCACGAAATTCTTGGTACGCAGGTGCCGTGCGAAATCACAGACCCATTGTTCAAGCCCACCGAAGGTATGGTCCTCGGCAACAAGCAATGCGCATCGGGTGCGCACCGCGCTTACCGCCAGCGACTGCAGCACGCTGCTGTCGGCATGCGCGTTGGCCTGGATCATGCCTGCATTCTTGAGCAGGCGGCCGGCAGCACTGCGGAAGTAACCCTCGCGCGGCGTAACCACCGGTCGTTCCAGCTTGCGGAATCGATGCTCCAGCACTTCCTGGCGCAGATTGCGGGCGATGCGCCACAGCGAATGCCGGTCGCGGGTGCGCTCGACTGCCAACGTCGAGATTTCGTTGACCATTTCATCGGCAAGCAGGGCGGCGTGTTTCAGGCCGGCCGAGGCCGACTGCAGCTTGCGCGACATGTCGGAAAGCTTGAACGAGCCGAAGGTGTTGAGTGCGTCTGCGAACTCCCACCAGGATTCCGCGGACGGCACCGCACGCGACGAGGTGATCACTGCCAGCACCATCGCGGCACTTTCAGGTGCCTCCAGGCAGGTCGCCGCAACCATCTCGGCCTTGAACAACTGCGAGTAGCCAGCCAGCAGCTCGTCCGACTTGTGGCCCGACATGCCCGGGAAGGCAAAGAACACATGCAGGCGGTTTTCGGCAGCAGGCGTTGCGCCGTTGTCCTGCGAGGCCCCCGGCTCGGTACCGTCGATCAGCGCGATATCCAGGCGACCCGGCTCACGGGAAGGGGCCCAACCGATACGGCGCGCCGAATGCGCAGCCAGGCGGGTCAGGTCACTGCCGAGCAGATCCGTGCTGTAGCCCTCAACCGGGTCGCCCAGCTTGTCGGACGCCCAGCCGAGCACGGCATCGAGCATTGCGGAAATGTCGATCAGATGCGCTGCCTGATTGTTGCCGATGATTGGATTCATACCGTTTCCACCAGATCCTTGACTGCCGTGATTCCCTTCTTGAAATCTGAATACATCGTCTCCAGGCATCCAAGGTTCCTGTCGATCATCCAGTCCTGCGTCTGCAGGTCGGGAATGTAGCCCTCCCGGAAATCGGCATGATCGACATAGGCGTAACCATAGGCGTCGAAATCGCCGATCAGGTGGAAATCAACCACCGGAAGCACGCCATGCGCGAAGTAGTCACACAGCTTTGTCGGCGACGCCACCCGATTCACCGTACAGGCTTCACGCAGGGCGAATCCAAAGTTCGAATACCGATAGACCTGCTCCAGCTTTTCCTTGCTCGCGTAGCCCTTGAAGACCTCCACCGGGATGCCGCGGCTGGAGAGCTTCGGGGCAAATGCTTCCACATCGTGGGAGTAGATCTCGTAATTGCAGAACGGTGCGGCGGCCATGATGTCGGCCATCTCGTCCACCCGCTGCCAGACCTGGGCACCACCGGCATAGACAGCGGTCGGCCGCGCGTTCTGCCGCCGCGCGATGCGCGACGCAGCCACGCGCTGCACCGACTGGCCAAGCGAGCCGAAGTCGAAGACCGGAACGTGGATGAAATCGACGTTTGCAGCGTCCGGGTACTTGGCCAGGAAGTGCTCCTTCATGGCCAGCGTCACAACCGAAGCATGCTTGAGCTTGGAGATGATCTGCCGTTCGACCTCGGCGAAGATCCGCGAGCGCTCGGGTGAACCGAGCATCAGTTCTTCCTCCGGAACCACGCCGTGGATGTCCACGTACATCTTGGACGCGTCAAAGTGCGGAAGCATGTACTCGCACTGATGCATCGTGTGGATGTAGACGAAATCCGCCGCATCGAAGATGCGTGCCACGAAATCGGAATGGGCCTTGGAATGGGGATTGACGCGATACGCCTTGATCAGCTCGTCCGCGTACACCACTTCCGGCTCCTGCGCAGCCGGGTACCATTCCTGGAAGTCAATGTAGGTGCGCGGATAGTCTTCGAACACGCCGTCAATGGTCTTGATACGGCTCATCCAGCCGTCCATGTAACGATCATTCGCGGGATACGGCGAGACTATGGTCAATTGGCGCTTCTTGGCCATCTACTGAAATTCCTTTGATTTACTGCTTATCGACGTCAGAAAAGGCGACGGATTGAACGGAAGGGGGCGGTAAGGCGCCAGGAGTGTGAGGCATACACCTGCTCCAGGCGACGAGCAATCTCCTCGTTCTCCTTCTGCAGGTTCTGCAGTGCCTTCTCTGCCTCGGTGTGCCGGCGCTCAGCCTCGGAATGCCGGCGTTCACCCGCCTCCGCGCGCAATGTGGCCTGATGCTCCGCGGTCTGTGCGTTGCTCAGCTGCGTCTCCACCTCAAGCACCCGATCGCGCAGTTCACTGCGCCCCTGCTCCAGGCCCGCGATGAGGTTCAGCTGGCGCGCCTGCTCGGCCGCGAGGCGCTCCACATCCGCCCGGATCGCGTCACCTTGCAGCAGCGCATCATCCAGCTTCGCGCCCAACTCGTTGCGCTGCCGGATGGTGGCCTCCAGCTCCATCGCAACAGACGCAAGACGATCATGCACATGGCCATAGCGCCCCAGCAGATCCAGCCCCTGCTCCACCAGCCCAGGCATGACACGCTGCGCCGCCGATTCGGATGCATAGATCGCCAGCAGCTGTTTGCCACTGTACTGCGGATCCGGCAGCAGCCCGACATCGATGACGCCCACGTGGACCAGGCGGAAGCCATTGGGAAGATCGCGCTGCAGGTTGTGCCAGTGGAAACTGTAGAAGTGTTCCTCGTGGCGCTCTTCAAGCGACTCCTGGAACGGAACCAGCATGACGAAATACTCGCGGGCATGAGCGGTCAGCTTGGCTGCCGCGTCCCACGGTTCGTGGAAATGCTCGAGCGTATTGGAGGAAAAGATCACGTCGTAGTCGAGGTCCACCCCTTCCGCCAGGAGATCGTCAGTGGCGAACGCGATCTGCGGATAGTTGCGGCGTGCCTGCTCGATGGCGGACGCTGAGAAATCCAGGCCGGCCACCTGATCAAGTCCCAACTCGGACTTGATCACCTGCGTGCCGTCACCCATCGCACAGCCCCAGTCGCACAGACCCAGGCCATTGCGCTTCACGTCATCCACGAACCAGGCCGGCAACAGGCGGCAGGCAACCATCCCGAAGAACTGGCTCTGCTTCTGGCCTTCGTTCTGGATCCAGTCCTGCTGGAAACGCGACTCCCAGTAGTCCTGCCCGTTGATGTCGATGCTCGTCATAGCGGATTTCCCGTGATCTTCATGAAATCAAAGCACCTTCTTCTCGATGGGCACAATGAAGGTACCGTAGCGGAACTCCTTCATGAATATCTTCAAATACTGCGCACCTTCGATGTACTCGAAGTACTGGATGCTGTCGGAGGAACGGTCTTCCAGCGCTGCAACCAGCACGTAGTCACCTTCGCGCAGGTTGCAGTCAAGCGTGAATGCAACTTCCACGGTATCGCCCTGCGCATCGAGACGCAGCCGCGGCGAATCCCATGTGGTACCCACCACCAGGTCGCTGCCGGCCATGTCCTTCAGCGAGAACGCCATGCTGAGGCACTCCCGATTCGCCGATGGCGGAATCCTGGCCTTGATGCGGATGCACAGCTTCTCACCGGTGAAGAACATGTTGCGACGCTGGCCATCGGCCGCTTCGGTTTCCACCGCAAGGATGGAGCCGACATGGCTGCCCCAGTGGTTGACCGGCTTGCGCGCGCGCAGCTGTTCCTGCGCCTTGTCATCGGCGATTTCCTGGGTCGCGTTGGCCACCGCCTCTTCGCGCTCGTGTTCCAGGCGTGCCGAATCCTCCTCGAACAGGTTCTGCATGTACTGCGCGGTGACCGCGAACACCGAGCCGGACATGCGCGGGCGCCCCTTGTCCAGCCAGATGCTGCGATCACACAGCGAGCGCACCGCGCCAACATCGTGGGAGACGAACAGGATCGAAAGACCGGACTCGCGGAGTTTCTTGATGCGTGCCATGCACTTGGCATTGAACTTCGCATCACCCACGGCAAGTGCTTCGTCGATGATCAACAGCTCAGGGCTGGTATGGATGGCAACCGAGAAGCCCAGGCGGACGTACATGCCGCTGGAGTACGTCTTGACCGGCTGGTCAAGGAACTCCCCGATGTCGGCGAATCCGACGATCTCGTCGAATCGCTGATCGATCTCACTCCGGGTCAAGCCCAGCACCTGCCCATTCAGCAACAGGTTCTCGCGCCCGGTGAACTCGGGATTGAAACCTGCGCCCAGCTCCAGCAGCGCGGCAACCCGCCCCTTGGTCCGCACCGAGCCCTCGGTGGGCTGCAGGGTGCCGCAGATGAGCTGGAGCAGGGTCGACTTGCCCGAACCATTACGGCCGATGATGCCAACGGTCTCGCCCTTGCCGACCTCGAAGGAAAGGCCACGCAGCGCCCAGAACTCGCGGTGATAAGCCACCTCATTCATGCCCAGCACGCGCCTGAGCGGCGGCATGAACATTTCCTTCAGGCGATCCGAGGGCTTGGCGTACATCGCGTAGGCCTTGCCCAGATCGTGCGCGGCAATGACCACCTCTTCCGGCGGGATGATGCGCTTGATCTCGTGCGCGGGATCGTGCTCGAAGACGCTGTCAAAGGACATCGGCAAACCCCTTTCTGGTGGCCTGGAACAAGGTGTATCCCAGATGCGCCACGACCAGCCCGACCAGGCTCATGATGCCCAGGATCAACAGGTCGGGAGTCTGCCCTTGCAGCGCGGCTGCCCGGCCCGCCTCGATCGGGAAGGTCATCGGATTGGCCAGCATCCACGACTTGAATTTCTCCGGGAAAGCGCTGCCCGGGAAGAAGATCGGCGACATGAACATCGTGCTGATGACCACGAAGCCGACGATATGGGTTACGTCACGCACATACACGCCAATGGCCGCCAAGAACCAGGACAGCCCCAGTACCAGCAGCACTACCGGAATCAGCAGGACGGGAAGCCAGACGATCTGCCAGTGGATGTGTGCGCCGAGCACGAACGCCAGGCACGCCAGTACCACCACACCCACCATGAAGTTGAACAGCGCGGCCCCCATGTTGACGACCGGCAGCACTTCCAGCGGGAACACCACCCGCTTTACATAGTTCGCATTGCCGGTGATCGAGATCGGCGCCCGCGAAATGCACTCGGCAAACACGTTGAACATGATCATGCCCAGGAACAGCGGCACCGAGAAATTGCCCTCCGCGCCGGGGATGTTCCAGCGTGCCTTGAAGATCGTCCCGAACACGAAGCTGTAGATGGTCAGCAACATCAGGTTATTGATGATGTACCACAGCAGGCCACCATAAGCCCCGCGGTAACGCCCTTCAATTTCGCGCCTTACCAGCGAAAGGGTGAACGTCTTGTTCCGCCACAGCTGGGCCCACGGCCCCAGCACAAGCGTATGCAGCAGCTTTCCAATACGCCCACTCATCAGCGGCACCCGATCTGCATAGTCAAGGAGATATCGTGCATCAACCCAGCGCCCTCTCCAGGTCCACCTGCAGGTCACCCAGATCCTCGACGCCTACGCTCAGGCGTACCAGCGCATCGCTGATGCCCAGCTGCTCGCGGCGCGCGACCGGAATCGAGGCATGGGTCATCACTGCCGGGTGGTTGACCAGGCTTTCCACGCCGCCCAGCGACTCGGCCAGGGTGAACAGCTCGGTCTTTTCGCAGAAGCGCTTGGCCGCGTCGAAACCACCCTTCAGCACGATCGAGACGATGCCGCCATAGCCGGCCATCTGCGTGCCGGCCAGCTCATGCTGCGGATGCGACGGCAGGCCCGGATAGATCACCTTGTCCACCGCCGGGTGCTTCTCCAGCCACTGGGCAAGGGCCAGCGCATTGGCGCAGTGGGCCTTCATGCGCAGCGGCAGGGTCTTCAGGCCGCGCAGGGCCAGGAAACTGTCGAACGGGCCCTGCACGCCGCCCACCGAGTTCTGCAGGAAGGCCATCTGCTCGGCCAGTTCGGCGTTGTCGCCGACCACGACCATGCCACCGACCATGTCCGAGTGGCCATTGAGGTACTTGGTGGCCGAATGCAGGACCAGGTCCGCGCCGAGTTCCAGCGGGCGCTGCAGCATCGGCGAGGCGAAGGTGTTGTCGACCACCACGATCAGGCCATGGCGCTTGGCGATGGCGGCAACCGCAGCAATATCGACGATCTTCAGCATCGGGTTGGTCGGGGTCTCGATCCACACCATGCGCGTGGCCGGGGTGATCGACGCTTCGAACGCGGCCAGGTCGGTCAGGTCGACGAAGCTGAAGTCCAGCCCGGCGGTGCGGCGACGCACGCGCTCGAACAGGCGGAAGCTGCCGCCGTAGATGTCATCCATCGCCACCACGTGGCTGCCGGCGTCAAGCAGCTCGATCACGGTCGAGCTGGCCGCCATGCCGGAGGCGAAGGCGAAGCCGCGGGTGCCGCCTTCCAGCGATGCCACGCAACGCTCGTAGGCGAAGCGGGTCGGGTTGTGGGTACGCGAGTACTCGAACCCCTGGTGCTCGCCCGGGCTGGACTGCGCGTAGGTCGAGGTGGCGTAGATCGGCGGCATCACCGCGCCGGTGCTGGGATCCGGCGACTGGCCGCCGTGGATGGCCAGCGTGGCCAGGGCCAGGGCGCGATCCTGCGAAGTAGGGTTGGACATGTTCTTTCCTGAGGGGCGCCGAAGCTCGGCGCCATCGAAGGTGCGGAAGTCTATCAGCGCGGCCTTAACGACCTTTGACGCGGATAAACCGGAATTCAGCGGCGAACGTCTGCGATCAGCGGCTTACTGAACGCGACGGCGCAGGTAGTTCAGCAGGTCGATGCGGGTGATCAGACCCAGGAAGCTGTCGCCGTCCATCACGATCGCCACCTGGCCGCGGTCGAACACCGGCAGCAGCGCCTCGATCGGCGACTTCACGTCCAGCCGGTCCAGCTTGCTGACCATCGCAGTGGCGACGGTGTCGCGGAAGCGTGCCTCGTCACCGTAGACATGCAGCAGCACGTCGCTTTCGTCGACGATGCCGACCAGCTGCTCGCCGTCCATCACCGGCAACTGCGACACGTCATACAGCTTCATGCGCTGGTAGGCGGTGGTCAGCAGGTCATTCGGGCCGATCACCACGGTGTCGCGCTGGCCGTACGGGCGCAGGATCAGGTCGCGCAGGTCGCCGTGCTGCGGGCGCTGCAGGAAGCCGTTGTCCAGCATCCAGTAGTCGTTGTACATCTTCGACAGGTACTTGTTGCCGGTATCCGGCACCAGTACCAGCACCTTCTTCGGCGTGGTCTGCTCACGGCAGTACTTCAGGCCGGCTGCCAGCAGCGTGCCGGTGGACGAGCCGCCGAGGATGCCCTCCTTGCCCAGCAGCTCGCGCGCGGTGTGGAAGCTCTCGGCGTCGCTGATCGCGTAGGCCTTGCCGACGCGGCTGAAGTCGGAGATCGACGGCAGGAAATCCTCGCCGATGCCTTCCACCAGCCAGCTGCCGGACTTGTCGTTGAGCACGCCATCATTGATGTACTCGGCCAGGATCGAGCCGACCGGATCGGCCAGCACCAGCTCGGTCTTCGGCGACAGCTTGGCAAAGGCGCGCGACAGGCCGGTCATGGTGCCGGAGCTGCCGCAGCCGAACACGATGGCGTCGAGGTCGCCGCCCATCTGCTCAAGGATTTCCGGGCCGGTGCCGAATTCGTGCGCGGCCGGGTTGTCCGGATTGCCGAACTGGTTGATGAAGTAGGCGCCCGGGGTCTGCTCGGCAATGGTCTTGGCCAGGTCCTGGTAGTACTCCGGATGGCCCTTGGCCACGTCCGAGCGGGTCAGGCGCACTTCGGCGCCCATTGCCTTCAGGTTGAAGATCTTCTCGCGGCTCATCTTGTCGGGCACGACCAGGATCAGCTTGTAGCCCTTCTGCTGGGCCACCAGCGCCAGGCCAAGGCCGGTATTGCCGGCGGTGCCTTCAACCAGGGTCGCGCCCGGCTTCAGGTCACCGCGCTGCTCCGCCGCCTCGATCATCGACAGGCCGATGCGATCCTTGATCGATCCGCCCGGGTTGGCGCTCTCCAGCTTCAGGTAGAGCTCGCAGACGCCGGTGTCCAGGCGCTGGGCCTTGACGATCGGGGTCTGGCCGATGAGTTCGAGGACGGAAGAATGGATGGGCATTCGGAGGACTTTCGGTTCGCGCCACACAGGGCCGGACCGATGATTATCCGATGGTTGGTGCTGAATGTCAGGTCGGCAGGGCAACCGCCCATCCGCCTGCAAAAAGAGATGCGGACGGCCCCGGATCGACGAGGAGACCGGTACCGCCCGCATCGGTGAGTTGTGCCTGCAGGCCAAGGCACCACCGCTTGTGGTGCCTTGGCGCGGCCGCCTCATCGGCGGTGCCGCGGTGCCAGGGCAGGAGCGCCCGGCGGGGCCATCGATGGCCGGATCACGCCGTTCCGGACGTGACGGGGTGCGTCAAAGCGTGGGGGACGTCGTTGGGAGCGGTGTTTCGTACATTCGCAGAAGTCGTTGCTTGGCCAGCAGCTTCTCACGCTTCATGCGACCCAGGGTGACATCATCGATCGGGAGTACACCCAACTCCGCGTCCATGCACTTCTTGTTCAACTTGCGGTGCTGGTCATGGAGTGCCCTGAACTCCGGATCACGCGCGCGACGTGCGTCGATCTCGCTCTGGGGCTGATCTTCAAACATGATGGACCTCCTTCGACAGATACACGAACGCCCCGGCCGCAAGGCACGGGGCGTTGTTCATGGAGGAGCGCCGGTCGATGGCCACCTGGACGCCTGCAACGACCTGCGGCACTGGCCTGCGCACGTCGATCTGCTGCGGTTCGCGCCCTGTTTGCATCGGCCCGGCCCTCCCATCGTCCGGTCCGCGGCATTGCGTCCCGGACGATTGACCCTACGCCTGCTCAGGGCGGGGTACAAGACCCCTGCGGCAAAAAGACCGAACCCCGCCATGGCGGGGTTCAGGCTGAATGCTCAGTGCAACGAAAAACAAACAATATCAATGAATTACGGAGCGATGATGACCTCGGCCGAACGCGCCCGGGTGGACGCGGCCTTCTTGCCGCTGAGCTGGATCCGGTTGCTGGCGACACCGGCCGCGACCAGGGCATCACGCAGGGCTTCGGCCCGCTTCTGGCCGACACCGTTGGCACTGTCATAGGCCTCGATGCGCAGGCGGCCCTTCTTGCCGATGTTCAGGTACTCGGCCAGGGCCTTGGCCTGGTTGCGGGCGCCGCCGGAGAGGCTGGCAGCACCTGCGGCAAAGGCGTCACCGTTGAAGGTGAAGACCTCGCCACGGCCGTCGAACTTCGACCCCGGCAGCTTTTGCCCGGACACCAGCTCGGCCTCCTCACGGGCCAGCTTGGCGGCGTTCTGCTGCGCGGCGCTGAGGCGCTGCTGCTGCTTGCCGGCCACGCTGGTCAGCGCGTTCTCGGCGTCCTGGCGGGCCAGGGTCTCGGCCTCGGCAGCCTGGCGCAGGCGCTCGGCCTCCTCGGCCTGCATCTGCGCCTGCATGCGCAGCTGCTCGGCTTCCTGGCGGGCACGGGCGGCGTCGCGGCGGCTGGCCTCGATCAGCAGGTCGCTGCGGGTGCGCTCGAGGCGGTCAACCTCACGCGCCGCCAGCGCGGTGCGCACCGCGGTCTCGGCGATCTCGACCCGGCGCTCGGCCAGGTAGGTGGCCAGTTCCTGGTCGCGGCGCTTGGCCTTGTCCAGGGTGGCGATCGCCTGCTGGGCCTGCATGCGCTCGAAGGCACCCAGTTCAGCCGTGTCGGGGTTGGCCTGGATGGCCATCAGGCGCTGGCTCAGCTGCGCCACCATCGGGTTGTCGGCGGCCATGGCCAGGGTCGGCAGCGCCAGCAGCGCGGCCAGGGTTGCGGCGGTCATCGGCTTCACCGGCGATCCTCCCCGGTCGAGAGCTGGCGTTGCAGCTGGTTGACCTCGTTGCGGCGCAGCTGCAGCTGCGCGGTGACCGTGGCTTCCTCGCTGCGGACGCGGGCCAGGTCGGCATCGGCGGCGGCGCGCAGGGCCATCGCCGGGGCGTTCTTGCGCTCGCGGCGGTCGCCGGCGGCGCGCTGGGCCTGCTCCAGGCCCTGACGGGCCAGGCCGATCAGGTCGGGGGCGTACTGGTCGGCATCGGCCTGGGTGGCCTTGTCGACCGCCTGTCGGGCCTGTGCCAGTTCCAGGGCGGCGTCCTGCGCCCAGGCGGGGGCAGACAGTGCGAATGCAAACGCCATCACATACAGGCCATGGCGCATTCGTGCGAAGCTAGGTCGTTTCATTGGGGAGGCCGTACCGGTTGTCGGTTCACGGCCATTGTCGTCAAGCCGACACCGTGCTGGCAACGGGCGTCGGCCGTTTCGTTGGGGAAAATTTGCAATGGATATCGGCTACTTCCTGAAGCTGATGACCGAAAAGAACGCTTCGGACATGTTTCTGACCACCGGAGCACCGGTCTACATCAAGATCGAGGGGAAGCTTTATCCGCTGGGCAACACCGGCCTGCCGCCCGGCATGGTCAAGAAGATCGCCTACTCGCTGATGGACGAGGGCCAGGTGCCGCAGTTCGAGCGCGAGCTGGAGCTCAACATGGCCATCGCCCTGCCCGATGCCGGCCGCTTCCGCGTCAACGTGTTCAAGCAGCGCGGCGAGGTCGGCATGGTCATCCGTGCCATCCGCAGCCGCATTCCGAGCATTGAAGAGCTGAACCTGCCGCAGGTGCTGAAGGACGTCATCATGACCCCGCGCGGGCTGGTGCTGGTGGTGGGGTCCACCGGTTCCGGCAAGTCCACCTCGCTGGCGTCGATGATCGACCACCGCAACAGCACCACCACCGGGCACATCCTCACCATCGAGGACCCGATCGAATACCTGCACAAGCACAAGATGTCGATCGTCAACCAGCGCGAGGTCGGGCTGGATACCCACGCTTTCCACAACGCGCTGAAGAACGCGATGCGTGAAGCGCCGGACGTGATCCTGATCGGCGAGATCCTGGACGCGGAAACGATGGAGGCCGCGATCGCCTTTGCCGAGACCGGCCACCTGTGCCTGGCCACCCTGCACTCCAACAACGCCGACCAGACCATCGAGCGCATTCTCAATTTCTTCCCGGAAAGCGCGCACAAGAACGTGCTGATGAACCTGGCACTGAACCTGCGGGCAGTGATCAGCCAGCGCCTGGTGAAGAACAAGGAAGGGCGTCGCCTGCCGGCCACCGAGGTGCTGATCAACACACCGATGATCCGCGACCTGCTGCGCCGCGGCCAGGTGCACGAGATCAAGGCGGCGATGGAGGGCTCGCTGGAGGAAGGCATGGAGAGTTTCGACCAGTGCCTGTTCCGGCTGGCCAAGGCCGGCATCATCGAGCAGGAGGAAGCGCTGCGCGCCGCCGACTCGCGCGACGGGCTGGCCCTGAAGTTCCGCCTGTCCGAAGGCAGCAGCGGCGAGCACGACCCCTACGCCGATTTCTCCGCCGGCGCCCCCAGCATCACCCACGGCTTCTAAGAAAAGGGGACGGAGGGAATTAAGTCGTAAATGCACTTACGACTTAATTCCCTCCGTCCCCTTTTTCTGAAGAATTCAGGAGGTGTCTCATCCAATGAGACCTCCTGTCCGTAGGTTTCCTCAATGGAAACCATCCGCAAGCTGGCCATCCTGGCCGACGCCGCCAAGTACGATGCATCCTGCGCCTCCAGCGGCTCGGGCAAGCGCGACTCGCGCGCCAGCGGCGGCATCGGCAGCACCGAGGGCATGGGCATCTGTCACAGCTATACGCCGGATGGCCGCTGCGTATCGTTGTTGAAGATCCTGCTGACCAACTTCTGCGTCTACGACTGCGCCTATTGCGTGAACCGGGTCTCCAGCAACGTGCCCCGCGCCCGATTCAGCGTGGACGAGGTGGTCACGCTCACCCTGGACTTCTACAAACGCAACTATATCGAGGGCCTGTTCCTTTCCAGCGGCATCATCCGCACTGCGGACTACACCATGGAGCAGATGGTGGAGGTGGCGCGGCGCCTGCGCGAGGAACACCGCTTTGCCGGGTACATCCACCTCAAGACCATTCCGGAGGCTTCGCCGGAACTGCTGGCCAGCGCCGGCCGCCACGCCGACCGGCTGTCGATCAATGTGGAGCTTCCCACCGAAGCAGGGCTGAACGCGCTGGCCCCGGAGAAGACGATCCACTCGATCCGCGGCGCGATGGGTGAGCTGCGCTGGCGCATCGAGGAGGCCAGGGAAGCGCGCAGGGCACCGCCACCGGTCGCACCGACGGCCAGCCGCAGTGGGCGGGCACGCGCCCCCCGCTTCGCTCCTGCGGGCCAGAGTACACAGATGATCGTCGGTGCCGATGGCGCCAGTGACCAGCAGATCCTGGTAAGTGCCGACAGCCTGTACGGCACCTACCGCATGCGCCGGGTGTACTACTCCGCGTTCAGTCCGATTCCGGATGCCAGCCGCCACCTGCCGCTGCAACCGCCTCCGCTGCAGCGCGAGCACCGCCTGTACCAGGCCGACTGGCTGCTGCGTTTCTACGGCTACGGCGTGGACGAGATCACCGGCAACACGCAGGACGGCATGCTCGACCTGGACATCGATCCCAAGCTGGCGTGGGCGATCCGCCACCCGGAACGCTTCCCGGTGGATCTGAACCGTGCATCGAAGGAAATGCTGCTGCGGGTGCCCGGACTCGGCGTGCGCAACGTCAAGCGCGTGCTGATGGCGCGTCGCCACGGACGCTTGCGCGTGGCCGACCTCGCCCGACTGAAGGCGCCGATGAGCAAGCTGCTGCCCTTCGTTGTGCTGGCTGACCATCATCCGCGCAAGGCACTGGATGATCCGGCCGCGTTGCGCGCGCAACTGGCGCCACCGCCCCGCCAGGGATCACTGTTCGATGCCCCATCCGCCCACTGATCCGCAGCGCTGGTCGCTGCGGGTGGACCCCGCGTGGTCGCTGCAGGCCTGGCGTGATAGTGCGCGCGAGGCATTGTGGCGTGGCATCGCGCCCGAGCACCTTGACTGGCTGGAAGGCGCCGAGTCATCGCTGCTGGATGCTCCGCCGGTGCAGCAGGCACCTGCGCCGGAGCACCTGATCGCGCCCAGCGTTCCGCGTGATTTCCTGGAACTGGCCTCTACCTGCCTGTGCCACGGCGAACCGCAGCGCCTGCCCCTGCTGTACCGGCTGCTGTTGCGCATCACGCAGGGCGAGCGCGCGCTACTGACCAATCCTGCCGACGCCGATGTCCTGCGCGCAATGGCGATGGCCCAGGCAGTTCGTCGCGACACCCACAAGATGAAGGCATTCGTGCGTTTCCGTGAAGTCCCCGGCCAGCCCGACACGTTCATTGCGTGGTTCGAGCCACAGCATCACATCGTTGACCGGGTGGCGCCCTTCTTCGCGCGCCGCTTCACCGGGATGCGCTGGGCCATCCTGACGCCCTCGCGCAGCGTTGCATGGGACGGGCAGGTGCTGGCCTTCGGCGCAGGGGCGCGGCGCGAAGACGCGCCCTCCGAGGACGCACGCGAATCGCTGTGGCAGACCTACTACGCCAGCATCTTCAATCCGGCACGGCTCAACACGCGGATGATGCAGCAGGAAATGCCGGCAAAGTACTGGCGCCATCTGCCGGAAGCGCAACTGCTGCCACGCCTGGTGCGCGACGCAGCTGATCGCGTGCAGCAGATGCATGAGCGGCCGGCGCAGGCGCCGCAGCGAAGGATTCCCGTGCACGCCGAGGCGGCGGCAGCGGTGAGCGCTGCCGACAGCCTGGAGAGGCTGCGCAGGCAGGCCAATGGCTGCCGCCAATGCCCGCTATGGGAGGCTGCCACGCAGACGGTGTTCGGCCAGGGCCCCGCGGATGCCAGCGTGATACTGGTGGGAGAACAGCCCGGCGATAGCGAGGACCTGCGTGGACAGCCGTTCGCGGGTCCGGCCGGCCAGCTGCTGGACCGTGCCCTGGCCGAGCTCGGCATCGATCGTGCCACGCTGTACCTGACCAATGCGGTGAAACACTTCCACCATGAACGCCGCGGCAAGATCCGGCTGCACAAGCGTCCGCACAACCGCCACATCCAGGCCTGCCGCCCCTGGTTGATGGGCGAGATCGCGCGGGTGAGGCCACGGGTGATTGTCTGCCTCGGTGCGACCGCCGCGACCTCGGTCCTGGGCAGCGGTTTCGACCTGTCACGCGAGCGGGGGCGCTGGCACACGCTGGAGGACGGCACCCGCGCCTACGCCACCGTGCACCCTGCATGGGTATTGCGGCAGCGCGACGACACCCGGCGCGAGGACGCCTATCGGCTGTTCCGCGATGACCTGGCCCGCCTCAACGAAAAAGGGGACGGAGGGAATTAAGTCGTAAGTGCATTTACGACTTAATTCCCTCCGTCCCCTTTTTATTAGGTGGCGTCGGGCTGGTTTTCCGGGCGTGCGCGGTCGAACGCGTCCAGTGCTTGGCAGGCCGCTTCGATGCGGCGCAGGGTCGGGTACGGAGCCAGGTCGAGGCCGAAACGGTGCGCGTTGTACAGCTGCGGCAGCAGGCAGATGTCGGCCAGGCCCGGGCGGTCGCCGTGGCAGAAGGTGCCGGTGTCGCGGCTGCCGGCCAGCATCGCTTCCATGGCCGCGAAGCCTTCGGCGATCCAGTGCAGGGTCCACTGCGTGCGGGCGTCCGCCGGCAGCTGCAGGTTGCGCTCCAGATACTGCATCACCCGCAGGTTGTTGATCGGATGGATGTCGCAGGCCACCAGCTGGGCCAGCGCACGTACCCGCGCACGGCCGGCCGCATCGGCTGGCAGCAGCGGTACCTGCGGGAAGCGCTCATCCAGATACTCCAGGATCGCCAGCGACTGGGTCAGGGTATGCCCATCGTGCAGCAGGGTCGGCACCAGCTGCTGCGGATTGAGCGTGCGATAGGCATCGAAGTGCTGCTCGCCGCCTTCGCGGACCAGGTGCACCGGCCGTGCTTCCCAGGCCAGGCCCTTCAGCTCCAGGCCGATGCGCACGCGGTAGGCGGCGCTGGATCGCCAGTAGGTGTACAGCACGATGCCGTCGTCGACCGGGATCTCCATCGCCGCCTCCATGCTCAGGGCTTGGCCGCCTGCTCGATGCGCTGCTCGATCGCACCGAAGATGCTGTTGCCGGCCGCATCAAGCATCTCGATGCGGACCACATCACCGAACGACATGAACGGCGTGCTCGGCTTGCCATCGCGCAGGGTCTCCACCACGCGCTGCTCGGCGAAGCAGGAGGCCCCCTTGCTGGTGTCTTCGTTGGCAATCGTGCCCGAACCGACGATGGTGCCAGCCCCCAGCGGACGGGTCTTGGCGGCATGCGCGACCAGCTGGGCGAAGTTGAACTGCATGTCCACGCCGGCCTCCGGCGCACCGAACCACTGGCCGTTGATATGGGTCAGCAGCGGCAGGTGCACCTTGCTGTCCTGCCATGCAGCGCCCAGCTCATCGGGGGTGACGAACACCGGCGACAGCGCCGAACGCGGCTTGGACTGCAGGAAACCGAAGCCCTTGGCCAGTTCGCCCGGAATCAGGTTGCGCAGCGAAACGTCATTGACCAGGCCGACCAGCTGGATGTGGCCCGCAGCCTGCTCCGGGGTGGCCGCCATCGGCACGTCGTCGGTGATCACCACGATCTCCGCCTCCAGGTCGATGCCGTAGTCCTCGCTAACCACCTTGACCGCATCACGCGGGCCGTAGAAGCCGGCGCTGGTGGCCTGGTACATCAGCGGATCGGTGTAGAAGCTTTCCGGTACCTCGGCACCGCGCGCGCGGCGCACGCGCTCGACATGCGGCAGGTAGGCGCTGCCATCAACGAACTCATAGGCGCGCGGCATCGGCGCCGCCAGCGCCTGCGGATCGAGGTCGAACACGCCATCGGCGTCGCCGGCGTTGAGCGATTCGTACAGGGCGTTCAGCCGCGGTGCGATGTGGCTCCAGTCCTCCAGGGCCTGCTGCAGGGTGGCAGCAATGCCGGTGGCGCGCACGCCGTGGCGCAGGTCACGCGAGACGACGATCAGGGTGCCGTCGCGGCCGCCTTCCTTCAAAGAACCAAGCTTCATGGGTGGGTGTCCGGAGTCGTAGGCAAACAAGTTTCAAGTGTAATCAAATATGCGGCGACGCCAAGCTGCAGCGCGGCATCGCCCCACCCTACCGTAGTGGGAGGTTCGGCAGGGCTTGCGGCCCTGCACCTGCTTCAAGCCAGGGCAACGTCAAATGCCAGAGCGGCTCTGGTTTGCTGTGAGTTGGGCGGGGCGGTGTGGGTCCGGTGGCGGGAGTGTTCGCGGCATGGATGCCGCGGCCAAGCCCCCATGGACGGGTTCACGGCGTCTCCCGCCACCGGACCCACCCCGCTATCCCTCAGGAAACCAGCTTTGGGCGTTGCTTCGGCCTCTGCGGGTGCAGGGCTGCAGGCCCTGCAGGCAGATCCCCTACCTGAACAGGCCTTTTTGCGTGAAGTCTCAAACATCGTTTAGACTTGCCGGGTCTGCAGCGGCCGTCCGTTTCCCTCCGGGACCGCCGGCGACCAGGGTCCGCCCTCTTCGCCCGCCCCCACTCCGACGCCGTTCGTCACGCATTCCAGCCTGCGCTTCGTGCCGGCTGCACCCAATTCTCGCAGCGCGGTTCACGGGAACGCTCCGAGTCAGCCGATCAGTTTGATCTGCCCCCGTCTGTCCGTTCGGACAGGCGTTTCTTGTACTTGGAGCAATCTCGATGTCTTTTGAATCGCTGGGCCTGGCGCCCTTCCTGCTGCGTGCGCTTGCCGAGCAGGGCTATGAAAACCCGACCCCGATCCAGCAGCAGGCGATCCCGCTGGCGCTGGCCGGTCGCGACCTGCTGGCCGGTGCACAGACCGGTACCGGCAAGACCGCCGCCTTCGGCCTGCCGCTGCTGCAGCACCTGGGCACCGCCTCGCAGGAAGTGCGCAGTGGCCCGCGCAAGCCGCGCGCGCTGATCCTGGCCCCGACCCGCGAACTGGCCACCCAGGTGCATGACAGCCTGCGTGGCTACAGCAAGTACCTGCGCATCCCCAGCGCCTGCATCTACGGCGGCGTCGGCATGGGCAACCAGCTGGACATCCTGCGCCGTGGCGTGGACCTGCTGGTGGCCTGCCCGGGTCGCCTGATCGACCACCTGGAGCGTCGCAGCATCGACCTGTCCGGCATTGAACTGCTGGTGCTGGACGAAGCCGACCGCATGCTCGACATGGGCTTCCTGCCGTCGATCAAGCGCATCCTGGCCAAGCTGCCGAAGCAGAACCGCCAGACCCTGCTGTTCTCGGCCACGTTCGAGGACAACATCCGCCAGCTGGCGCTGGAGTTCATGCGCAACCCGGAACAGATCCAGGTGACGCCGAAGAACACCGTGGCCGAGACCATCACCCACCGCGTGCACCCGGTCGATGCCGGCCGCAAGCGCGACCTGCTGCTGCACCTGCTGGCGCAGGACAGCCGCGAGCAGACCCTGGTGTTCGCCCGTACCAAGCACGGCAGCGACAAGCTGGCCACGTTCCTGGAAAAGTCGGGCATCAAGACCGCGGCGATCCACGGCAACAAGAGCCAGGGCCAGCGCCTGCGTGCGCTGGGTGACTTCAAGGCCGGCCGCGTGACCGTGCTGGTCGCCACCGATATCGCCGCGCGTGGCATCGACATCAACGAGCTGCCGAAGGTGATCAACTTCGACCTGCCGATGGTGGCCGAAGACTACGTGCACCGCATCGGCCGTACCGGCCGCAACGGTGCCACCGGCCAGGCGATCTCGCTGGTGGCCCAGGATGAAGTGAAGCTGCTGCGCGCGATCGTGCGCCTGCTCGGCCGCGACATGGACATCCGCGATGTGCCGGGCTTCGAGCTGCAGGTGCCGATCCGCTGGGGCAACAGTGCACCGGGCAAGGCCGAGCACGATACCGGCGAACGCGCCCCGCGCAAGAGCCACGCGCGCCGTCCGCACGGTGATGCACCGCGCCACGCACATGCCGGCCCGAAGAAGGCCGGTGGCGGCCGTCGCGAAGGCGGTGGCAATGGCCAGCAGCGCGCTGGGCAGGGCCAGGGGCAGCGTCGCGGCGGCGGCGGCAATGGTGGCGGCCGTGGCCGCGGCCAGGGCGGCGGTGGCGGTCGCGCCAGCTGATCCGGGCTGACATGGAGAGCGCTTCCCGCTGCGCGGGGAGCGTATCGAGGGACGGCGCTGATGCGCCGTCCCTTTTTTGTTGCTGATGGTCCTGGCGGAGGCCGCTGCCTTCCGGGCTCAATGACGACCCGGCGGCAAACGCCTTACTCCCGCACTTTCGCCGGATTCACCAGGTTCCCGAAGAAGATCGCGTTGGTCAGCAGCCGATCGGTCCCATGCCAGTATTTGCGGTGCGCCGGATCATCGGCAAACAACACCACATTGCCCTGCCCCTGCGCCGACACCAGCAGCCACGCGCTGCCCGCCACCCGTGCGCGGTTGCGCTCCGAGAGGTAGCCATTGACCCGCGGCGGTGTGTCGATGCGCACCACCGTCGAGAACGGGTTGGTGCTGGGCTGCAGCGTCACCGTGCTTTCCTTGTTGATCGCCAGCTGCCGGCGCGGCACGCCGAACGCCAGCGGGTGGCTGGTGTCGGCATCGGCGCTGAGGATGTTGCCGCTGACCCGCTCGATCGCGGCGATGTCACGCTGGTCACCGAAGGCGCGGCGTCCCTCGTCGGCGGCCTCTTCGTCCTTGCCCAGCGCCGCGCCGTCGGCCAGCTTCTGTTCGATCGCCCATTTCGAGGCACTGCCGTAGGTCAGCAGCGAGCCGCCGGCCTGCACCCAGCGTTTCAATGCGGCCACTGCCGTGGCGTCGACACCGGCGTAGCTGCCTCCGGAGAGCACGATCGTGGTGTAGCGCTGCAGCGGCACCTTGCCCAGCTGCAACGGATCCAGCTTGCTGGCCGGCAGGCGCAGCTGCTGGTCGAGCAGGAACCAGGCCGAGCCGATCTCGGTGGCCGCCACGCCCTCGCCCATCACCAGTGCAACGGCCGGCCGGCGCAGCGCCTTGACGCCGTCGCTGCCGAGGTCGATGCCCTCGCGGCTGCGGCCGCTGGCTACCGCATGCACCTGCACGCCGGCATCGCGTGCCACCGATGCCACCCCCTCAAGCAACGCTGCACCCTGCAGCGGCTGCCCGGCCACGGGAATGACCAGGCTGCCTGCGGCGAAGCTGACCTCGCCCTGTGCGGTGGCGACGGTGAACGGCTGGAAGGCGGCCCGCGTGCTCAGGCCCTTGCCCTGCAACGCGGCCAGTGCGCGTGCGGCGTTGTAGTCGCGCCAGTCGATGACATAGGCGAATCCGGCCTGCCCGCCCTGCACCGCGCCCTGCTCTGCGGGCAGCGAGGCCACCCGCGCGCCGCCTTCGATGCGGTTGCGGCTGCCGGCGAAGGCCACGCCATAGGCCGGTGCGATCGCATAGCTGGTGCTGCCATAGAACACATCGCCCTTGATCGGCGGCGTCTCGGCGAAGATCGAATGCACCAGGCGGAACTGCGCCTGCTGCACCGGCACCACATAGGCGCTACCGGCCTCGAAGCGCTGGCCCTCGACGCTGACGGCACGATCCAGCGCGCGTACCTCGATGCGATGCAGCAGCAACAGCTCCAGCAGGCGGCGGGTCAATGCGGGGTCGTGCGCATCGCCGAACACGAAGCTCTTCACCGGCTGCTGCGCCGCCTGGGTCAGTGCGCTCTGGAAGAACTGCTTCTGCAGGTCCAGCAGGCCGCTGCGCTCGCTCACCGCACCGCGCACCGTCCCCAGCCCGGTGGCGACCTGGTTGCGGATGGTGAACGGGAAGGCCAGCAGGCCATTGACCGATTCCTGCACGCGGCCCCGTGAGCTGGCCTGCTCGACAGTGACACCGACCGCACCGTGGAAATCCGGATAGGTGGAACCGTACACCGGCGAGAAATTGTCGAAGTTCTCACCGGTGTAGTACAGCGAACCCAGTACATCCAGTGCCTGCGCGTGGTACTTGGCCAGGGTCTTGTTGAACGCGTAGGACGCGGCGGGAATCAGCGGGCTGTGCATGCTCTTCGGCGACGGCTCGAAGTAGTAGGTGCTGTCCTTGCCCATCTCGTGGAAGTCGATCTGCACGTTCGGGTACCACTGGTGGAACACTTCCACCTTCGGCCGCGAATCCTGCTGGGTCAGCGCCAGCCAGTCGCGGTTGAGATCGGTGAAGTAGTGATTGGTGCGGCCCTGCGGGAACGGCTCGACATGCTCCTTGTCGGCCGGGTCGGCAGACGCAGGATCGGATGCCCATGCGTTGTGCCAGTTCGCCGCACGGTCACGGCCGTCGGGGTTCTGCGCCGGATCGAACAGCACCACGGCCTGCTGCAGCCAGCGCTCGGTCTCGGCACTGCGGTTGGCCACCAGGTAATAGGCGGTCAGCATCGCGGCTTCGGCACTGGAGGTCTCGTTGCCGTGCACGCTGTAGCCCAGCCACACCACCACCGGGCTGTCGCCGGCGGCACTGCGCGGCTGCGCCGGATCGACCAGGGTCGCGTGCTGCTGGCGGATCTGTTCCAGCCGCGCGTGATTGCCGGCCGCAGTGACCGTGGCGATCAGCAGTGGGCGCCCTTCGTAGCTGCGGCCGATCTCGCGCACGCTGATCCTGTCCGATCGCCTGGCCAGCGCCTGGAAATAGGCCACCAGCTGGTCATGCCGGGTGTAGCGGCTGCCGATCGGATAGCCGAGGAACTGTTCCGGGCTGGGAATGGCCGCATCGAACGTGGCCGCGTCGGCAGCCTGCGGGAAGAAGTAGGCGTTCTGCGCCTGCACCGCCTGCGCTGAGGACAGTGCGGCGGCCACGGCGATCAACAGCGGAAAGACGGCACGACGATGCAAGGACACGATGACTCCCCGGGAATGCAACGGCAGGCAAGCGCGCGGCCGGCCCCTGTGGGGAACCGGCCGCGGCGGGCGGATCAGAAGCGGTAGTCGAAGCCGAGCGTGAAATAGCGGCCGCGCAGGTCGTACTGGCTGAAGTCGTACGGTGCGCGGATGCCCGGGAACGACGCGTCGTACGGCGGCGTCTTGTCGGCCAGGTTCTGCACCTTGGCGTACACGGTCAGCTTGTCGACGCCGGTGTAGGCCAGGTACAGGTCGTACTGGCTGTAGCTGCCGACGCGCTGCTGCACGGCCTTGGCGGCGGTGCTGGCTTCCTGGCGGTAACCGCTGGTGTAGTACCAGGTCACGGCCGCGTTGAAGTCACCGTACTTCCAGTCCAGCGTGGTGGTGGCCTTGTCCTTGGGCAGGGTGGCACCCAGGTTGCTGCCGGCATAGTCCACCAGCGGGCCACCGACCACGGTCGGGCGACGGTAATCGCGCACGTGGGTGTAGGCCGAAGACACGGTGAAGTCACCCAGTGCAGCCGTCGGGATGCGCTGGCGCAGCTCGACGTCGATGCCGGAGGTCTTCAGCTCGCTCAGGTTCTGGTAGCGGTTGTAGACCGCCTGCAGCTTGCCGCGTTCGTCGCGCTGCACGGCACCGGCCGCGTTGTCGTTGACCAGGGTCTGGGTGTTGTTGGTGCCGACCAGGTTGTCCAGCTGGATGCGGTAGTAGTCCACGCTCAGGTTGGTGTTGGCCCACGGCGAAAGCACCACGCCGAAGTTCACGCTCTTGGTGCGCTCGGGCTTCAGTTCGTTGTTGCCGACGGTGAAGAAGGTCGGGTTCTGGCGCGAGCCCGGCACGTCCGGATCGCGCGGATCGACCACGCTGCCGTAGGCGATGCTGGTGCTGTTGGAGTTCTCCGACAGCGACGGCGCGCGGAAGCCCTTCGAGGCCGAGGCACGCACCAGCAGGACGTCCAGCGGTTGCCAGCGCAGGCCGATCTTCGGCGAGAAAGCATCGCCGAAGTCATCGTAGTGGTCGGCGCGTGCGGCGGCGGACAGTTCCAGCGTCGAGGCCAGCGGTACATTCACCTCGGCATAGGCGGCACTGACCTGGCGCTTGCCGTGGACTTCGGCGATCGCCGGGCGCACCTGCAGGCCGGCATCGATCTGCCACGGATTGTTCGAATCCAGCTTCTCGCGGCGCCATTCGGCACCGGCGGCGAATCCGATGTCACCAGCCCAGGTGTGGCCCAGGCTGCCGGACACCTTGGCATCGATGCCCTGCAGCTTGGACTCGGCCGGGCGCAGCGTGGCAATGTTGATCGAGTCACGCACCGACTGCGGCGTCGCCGCCGGGTTGAGCAGGTTGTAGCTGCCGCTGGCCAGCGCGTTGGCCAGCGCCCAGCGGTTGGCGAAGCCGCCCGACACGCTCTCGCGCTCACTGCTGCGCGCGCCGAACGCAGCGACTTCCCAATCCCACGACGCGGTGGTGCCGCGCAGGCCGAACACACCGCGGTAAGCGGTGGAGCGGTTGGTCTTGAGGGTGCCGCCGAGGTCGAAGAAGGTGTATTCGATCGGAATCGCGCGGCCGTAGGGGTTGTACGGATTGTTGGCCGGCAGCAGCGACGACACCGGCTCGGCCAGGCCACTGTTCGCGTTCAGTGCGAAGCGGCCGCTCTCCAGGGTGAAGAACGGGCTGCTGCCGAACCACGCGGTGCTCTTGATCTGGCTGTACAGCACCTCGCCGAAGGCCTCGACCGTGTCGTTCAGGCGGAAGGTGCCGTTGGCATAGGCCTGGTAGCGCCGGGTCGAGGGAATCAGGGTGGTGAACGGTGCCTGGTTGAAGCCGCAGGTGTCGCCGGCCAGGCCATCGATCGGCGCGCTGGCGACACGGGTGGTGCCGGTCGGGCAGTTGCCGCTGGCATCAAGCATCGGCACCGACACGCCGTTGACCAGGTAGCGCGCGCCCTTGGCCGACCAGCCGTTCCAGCGGCCACCGGGCTTGTCGGTGTAGATGCCGCTCCTGGTCAGGTTGCGTTCGTCCTGGTCCAGGCGCTCGCGGTTGTAGCCCTGCAGGCTGAAGAGGATGTTGTAGCCATCGCGGTCGAGATCGCCGAGGCCGCCGACGAACTTCAGGTTCTGCTCGTGCAGGCCACCCTGGTCGGCACCGCCGAAGCTGCCGCCGATCTCGGCACCTTCGAAGTTCTGCCGGGTGATGATGTTGACCACGCCGGCCACGGCGTCCGAGCCGTACACCGCCGAGGCGCCGTCCTTGAGCACTTCGATGCGCTCTACCGCGACCAGCGGCAGTGCGTTGAGATCCACGAAGGTGTCGGACAGGCCACCGGCCGGGAAACCGTAGTTGGCCAGGCGACGACCGTTGAGCAGTACCAGCGTGTTCTTCTGCGACAGGCCGCGCAGGCCGATGCCGGCCGAACCGGACGCCCAGCCGTTGTTGGTGGTTTCGTTGCTGGCGTTGCCGGTGTTGGCCGAGATCGAGCGCAGCACGTCGGCCACGGTTGCCTTGCCGGTCTGTTCCAGCTGCTGGCGGCCGATCACCTGCACCGGGTTGGAGGCCTCGGTATCGGTGCGCTTGATGTTGGAACCGGTGACACGCACGGCAGCCAGGGTGCTGGCTTCGCCACTGGCGTCGGTGGAGGTTTCGGCGGCGGCGGACAAAGGCGCGGCCAGAGCGACGGCCAGGGCCGCCACGAGCAGGGTGTGCTTGGGCATGACGATGTGGGGGAGGTGGTAAGGGCGACGAAGTTCCGCAGTAGTCCATGCCTGGCCGGGGTCCGGCCAATAACATCTCTTCATACGGATATAAGAGAAGCTATCATCTCTTCATCCGGATGGAAAGCATTTCTTCACGAAAGTCCAACATCCGCTCAGGCTCCCCGCGCGGCTGCGGCGTACAATCGCGGCATGGAAATCTTCAAAGTCTTCATGCTCGAGGCGGCGCACCGCCTCCCCAACGTGCCGCCGGGGCACAAGTGCGCGCGCCTGCACGGCCATTCGTTCCGGGTGGAACTGAAGGTCGAGGGCGAGCCCGGCGCGCAGACCGGCTGGATCATGGATTTCGGCGACGTGAAGGCGGCCTTCCAGCCGATCTACGACCGCCTGGACCATCACTACCTCAATGACATCCCCGGCCTGGAAAACCCGACCAGCGAGAACCTGGCGATGTGGATCTGGAACGAGCTCAAGCCCAGCCTGCCGGCGCTGAGCGAGATCACCGTGCACGAAACCTGCACCTCCGGCTGCCGCTACCGCGGCCCGGCCACCTGATCAACACATTGATCTGAAAGGTTTTTCAAAGGCGCCTCGAGCGCCTTTGTTATTTTTGTTGCATTGCCGCATCAAGGGCGTATGCTGCATTGCATCAAGCCACTCCCTGATGCCCCATGGCCGCCGCCTTCAGCGATCGCTTCAGTGATGCCACCCGCCAGCTCGCCGCCGCGGCAACGCGCGCGAACCGGTTGGCGTTGGAGAACGCGGAAAGCATGTTCGGGGTGCAGCTGAAGGCAATGGAGCGCAGCCTGACTGCGACCGGCGGCTGGCTCGGCGAGCTGGCCCGCGGCGAGGATGCGGTGGGCACCCTGTCGCGCGGGGCACAGCTGTGGCAGGACAACCTGCAGCGGTTGGGCCAGGCCCAGCAGGACATGCTCGGGCTCGGCCTGCAGGCCAGCAGGGCCTGGTCCGAACTGGTGCAGGGCTGCAACGAATCAACGGCGGACGCGAACGGCAACAGCCACTGACGCGACGCAACGCTCATTGCATGGGTCCCTCCCCCCATGCAATCCGGACCCGGCAGATCCCTCCCTCTGCCGGGTCTTTTTTTGCCTGGCGTCTGGATGGCGGAGCGCCTCTCTGCCGGCACGCTGCGCGTACCGATGGGCCACGCAGCCGCGGATCAGCGCTGTGGGCAAATGTCCCCCGCCGCCGGCCGCTGGCCGTCATTCCCTTTACGTTGCCCAAAGGGCCATGGGGTGGTTTTGGAGAACGAGCAGGCATTGCTGATGCCACCACGGTTCATCGTGAAACCCAGGGCAGGCGGCTTCCCGCCACTGTGCGAGATTCCGCGTCTGGTCTATCACCCGCATGAGGGTGTGCTCCCCCAAGACCTTGAAGGTGGGATGAGCGGCTACTGGCTGGTCGCAGAGCGGCTTCGCCAAGCGCGTCGAACAACTACGTGATTGAACCGCCCCACCATGACGGGCGCCGAACGGCCTTGGCCACGTTCTCGATCCATCGGAAGTCGCAATTGCCACGCTGACGCATCCCAATGCTGCAAGGGCTTGCCTAGTCGATCCACCCGCTTCGCCCGGAACTATGTGCTTGTTCCGGACGACACCCGCTGTCAGCTGCAGGGTCTTGCATGAGAAGCGCTCGCGCTCCTTTCCACACCGGCAGTAAGCTCATCCCTGCGTGAAAACTCCCTGGATGGACGCGAGGCGTGGCCCGATAGCACAAAACAGCCCGAAGCGCGGGGAGTTCTTTCTCCTCATCCCCGACACGACGAGAAGAGGGAGAGGGCATGGCGTTGTTTTTGACAACGTCAAGCGGCTACGCACCCCACCGCGACTGATCCTGCGGCCGGAGGCCCGGGGATTCCCTCATCTGGTCGAACCACCGCGCTTGGTCTATTCACCCCAAAAGGGAGATCAGCCCGAGGATCTGGAAAGCAGAATGAGTGGCTACTGGCTGGATGGGATGCAGGCATTGGCGGGAAAAAGCGCTCCCGCGGTCTGTGGTTCACGGACGCAGCTGATATCTGAAGCGACAACCTGACTCCAAGGACGAAGAGACCGCATGCCGCGTAAGGGCCCCATCTTTCAGGACCATCACATCCTTGAGCAACAGGTCTTCTACAACAACGAGCTACTGCAGGCGCAGGTAGAAGTTGACCTCATCGGTACGAAACGCCAACCAATTGGACACCAAGCGCCAAACAAACTGGACAGCAGCGCCAAATGAACTGGACACCGGCACCAGACTGGACACTACCAGCGTGGCTGTAATTTGAGACGAATCTCACATGAGCGCGACTTGTCCAGCGGTTGATGTCGGGATCGGCCTATTCTCGCCCTGCCTACCGAACCTTCTGCTAATACCTCTGTTGGGTCTGAACGCCTATCCTGAGCGCTGAATTGATGTGCCAGTCTCAATCGTTACCTCGCTCGCGAAGGTACGGATTGGTCTGTCAGCGGGAGGGCGAGTACGCTATCTGGGACCATTCCGAAGACGCAGCCGCATGAAATCGACTACGCCCAACCACCCCATGCTTGGGGAATTTTTCATCCTTGAAGCTGGAGCGATCAATGGCCCATCCTGCGGGGTTGTCTTTGAGAACCTCGGCAAGTTGCTGTCACCTCCGCGCCTGATTCTACGGCCGGAGGGTGGGGGCTTCCCTGTGCTGAATGAAGTTCCACGCCTGGTCTACGTACCCAGTAAAGGGCCCGCACCGAGGGATCTGGAGCCAGGATTCAGCGGCTACTGGCTCGTGTCAGAGCGGTTGCACAACGTCATGGCTGTGGTGGATCCCAGTGCTTTCGCCTTCGCGGAGGTTGATTACCGGCTCCCAGATGGCAGTAAGGGGCCGCGCCACTTTCTGTGCACTGTGGTGCAAGAGATCGACGCGTTGGACGAGGAGGCCTCCAAGCTCTTCATCGATACGACCGAAGAGTTCATCAATGGCAAATTCTATGACTTGACGGGTGGTGCCAGCGTAACCTTCAAACGAGACGTACTGGGTTCGGCACACGTGTTTAAGACGCCTTACACAAGCACGATCTTCTGCGACCAAGCCTTTAAAGATGCCGCGGCTTCGGCAGGTATTGCGACTGATAGTGATGCCAATGGCATGTGGTTCATTGACGCCGCGGATATCTGATAGCCCAGTAGTTGGTGACCAGGAAGGAGCCTGATCCATGTCCCGTAAAGGACCTGTTTTTCAAGATCACCACGCTATCGAGCAGCAGACGCTGGACCGCAGCCCCTTGCTCAAAGCTATTTCGGAAGCCGGGCATTTCAACATCCATGCCCCGGAGAACCGCATCTTTCTCCCAGCCGATCCAGTGTTTGCGCAGACTCTGGGTATCACGCCTCATGGTGGCGGCCCTATCGCGGACTACCAGATCGGGCTTCAGCAGCGTTTGCGGCGCCTCGAACAAAGCCCCGATGGCGCCAGAGCGCTGCAGGCGATCCCGACGCACTGGCTCGAGTTGCAGGTCGTGTGGAGACTTTCCGAGACATCGTTCGGGCCGGCTTGATCAACGGTGACCTATACACCAACGCGCCCTATGGCCTTCGCGCAGACGATATCCGGCCCAACGTTCAGAGCTTCTTCCAGAACGAATCCGGCTATGGGCGAGCCCATGCAGCCCAACTTCAACAGTTGAAGCGCTTCGCTCCGATCGACAATGGTTGGGCGGGAGTCACCCACACCGAAGGTCGCGTGGTGAGCGCGCTCCAGCATATCCAAACCGTTCCGAACCCTCTGACGCGCGGTGGTGCGACGGAGCTGCAGCGCCATGGTCTTTCCCTGGCGATCTCCAACGCACACCACGACGGCCGTTTGAGCATGTCACCAGGTAGCATCCTGGTGGTAGAGAACACCTTGGGCGCTGAAGCTGCCTCCCCCCTTCGCGCTCCGCGTGCTCAACAAGGGGGGGTTTCCATGGAACTGCTCATGGGCGAGGCGTCAGCCCGGACTCTGGTCCGCTCCGGTGGCCTGCTGACCACCGGCGCCGATGCGATCTTGACTGCCCGGCGCACTGCCGAACTACTGGAGCAAGGCAATACAACCGCAGCGCAATCGGAGTTCAACCATGCCATCGCCCGCAATGTCGGCGGATGGGGAGGCGGTGCCGCCACCGCCATGGCGTTGGGTGGCAGTGGGTTCCTGCCTGCCGCCGTGGTGGCGGCCGATGCCCTGCTGCTAAGCAAGGCATTCGAGAAAGGCGCGGACCTGCGGGACAACTGGGCCACCTACCACCAGACCGACAAGGCGGATGTGGACTGGAAGTTCAACGGCCGCAATTGGGAGCGCCAAACCGCCTTTGCCAGCACGTCCGATGGGCGCAGCAGCTCCGTCGAACGAGATGTGGTGGCGAGTTATCAAAAGTCCCAGGAACTGGGTGCGATGGCCAGCGCAAAAGCAGTGGAGTTGGCGCTGGGCAGGGTGCCACCACCGCGAGACCCGTTCGTGATTCCCGCCCAGCCAAGCGACCAACGCGGGCTGGACAACCAGGACTGGCGCCGCAACGCCGATACCTTGGCGTGGGAACGCCAGGTCAGAACGGGGGTGTCCGGCGCGAACGACCGCGGCATCTACGCAACCCAGACCGCAACGCCTCAGCGTGCCCGGCAGCTCAACCAGGAAGCACTGGCCCGTATCGAGGGCAATATCAGCAACGGCCGCGAAGCCATTGCGGCCACTTACCTGGAAAGCCATGCCGCGCAACGGGCGCAGGACTACCACGTGGACGTGCCGGCAGCGGTGGAGTTGGCGCGGGCGAAAGCCAATAGGGTCCTGGGCTCAGACAGCCGGGTCTACCAGCGCAATGACGCCGGGGAGTGGGCCAGCCCTTCCCGGGTCGCCCATGGCAATCTGGCCACGGAACTGGAGCTGACCAACCTGATGCGCCAGCCTTCGCTGGAACGTTCGCAGCAGGCGTTGGCCGACATCCTGGCCATGCCAGCGCCGACGGCAGCCCAAGCCGAGAAGAACGAACTGCTGCACCGATACCGCAGCGCGGGCATCGATCTGAACGTAAATCCGGATACCCAGCACGCCATCGCGCTGGCGGTGCAGCGGACACTGGAGGCCAACGACGTTACCGGCCGGACGATGCAGCAACTGCAACCCGATGGGGCGGACAAGCGCGGCTTCGACAGCCCGATCCTCCACTTCCAGACCGGGCCGGACGGAGTAGCTCACCAAGTCGCCACTACCAGCAGCAAAGAGCTGCGGCAGGCATTGCATGATGTGCGAGCCCAGCGCCATGAGCAGATGCCCATCCCCGATACCCCGGAGCTGCGCATCGCGACGCTGTCACCGGACCAGCGGCACGCGTATGAGCAGACACTGCGCGAAGCCAACCGGCAGGGCGTATCCACCCAACAGGCGCAGCGGGTGGCAACCTTGGCGGCAGTCAACCTGCACGCTCCGCAAATGGAGGAAACCCGGGCGCCGCAAGCGGTGGTCGAGGTACAGCGGCAACCTGATGCAAAGCCGTCACCTGATGCAGTGACGATGGCCGCCGCGTCCGCGCCCGTTGCTGCTTCGCCGCTGATCGCGCCGGGACGCCTTGAACAAACCCGGCCGCCCATTCACCGCGATGCGCGACGGACTGAACCGGATCTGCAGCCGGCCCCAGCCGTGGTGGATGCTTCGACCCGGCCGGGCAATGTTGGCCAACCCGTTCCCATGCAGCCCGCGCCATCGGCGCAGCATGAGCACCAGGTTGCGCTGACGGGCGCCCGGGCCCAGGACGCCTCGCAGCAGCATGCCGCACCTCGCTTGCCCGATCAGCTCACACCGAGTGCGCCGCTGAACGGACAGCCCGACACTGGGCAGCGCCAACTCATCGAAAATCATCCGCCTCGCAATCAGGCGATGCCTGCTCAGCCGGCAGAGAACCTGCGGGCCGAACCAGCAACGCCGGCGCCGTCCTACCAGCAAGACACGCCGCTGGTGGCAATGACGCCACTACAGGCCGATCATCCCGACCATGCGCTCTATCAGCAGATCCGCGAGCAGGTGACGGCGCTGGATGCCAGGCACGGGCGCAGCTTCGATGCGACCAGCGAGCGGATGACGGTCAGTCTGCTGGTCCTGGCCAAGGACAATGGATTGGATCGGGTGGACCATGTGGTGCTGAGCAATGCTACTGCCGACAAGGCTGCGGGGCATAACGTGTTCGTTGTCCAGGGTGAACTGAACAACCCCGCGCACCAGCGTGCGTACATGCCTACCGAGCAGGCAGTACAGACCCCGGTGCACGATTCATTGCAGCGGTTCGAGGTGATCAGCCAGCAACAGCAGCAGATTCAGGCGCAGCAGTTGGAGCAGCAACTGCAGACGGAGCGCGAGCAGCAGGGGCAGGTGCGCGGCATGAGCATGAGCTGAGATCCGGGGTGGGCGTGCTGGTTTCGGCTTTGGTTTGAGTCCCAACACGCCCCAAACCGTACTCAGCCACGTGCCACGCCCATGCGCTCGGCCACTTCATCGGGTATCAGGCGCTCGCGCCTGCCGGCAAAGAGCATCGTTACACCCCAGTGTTGGGCATCTTCGCTGGCCTTCTCGCTCGGGACGATCAATTTTCCGCAGTTGCCCTCAGCGCCCGCGGCCACCATGCCAGTGCTGGTGCCAGGCCTGGAACATCAGCACGTTCCACAGGTGCGTGTGCCATTTGCGCTCACCGCGCAGGAAGGCTTCCCAGATACCGCGCACGCGTACCGCATCGAAACAACCCTGGTTGCGCAGCAGCTGCGGGGCCAGCAGCGCCTCGGCCCAGTCGCGCAGGGGACCGGCCAGCCAGCGCGCCATCGGCGGACCGAAGCCGCGCTTGGGCCGGTACACCAGCGGTTCCGGCAGATAGCGCGCCAGCAGGTGCTTGAGGATCCGCTTGTGCTCGCCATCGTGGTACTTCAGGTGCTGCGGCAGGCGCCAGGCCAGGCGCACCACCTCCATGTCCAGCAGCGGTGCGCGGGTTTCCACGCCCGCCGCCATGCCGGCCCGGTCAACCTTGGCGAGGATGCCCTCGGCCAGATCCATGCGGAAGTCGAGCAGCTGGATGCGCGCCTCGGCCGGCAACGCGGTGTCCTGCTGCTGGAAGATCGTCATCGGTTCACGCGCGCCCAGTACCACCTGCGCCGGCTGCCGCCAGCGGGTGACGCGTTGCAGGTAGTGCCCCTCTACATCGTTGGCGGCGACCTCGGCCACCAGTGCACGCCAGCCACCGAGGCGGCCGCGTTCGACGTTCATGCGGTTGCCGCTGCGCCGCGCCAGGTCACGCACCCAGTCCGGCAGGCCGCCACACAGCCGCGCATTGCGCAGCGCGCGACCATAGCTGGGATGGCCGAAGAACAGCTCATCGCCGCCGTCGCCGGTCAGCGCCACCGGCTTGCGTGCGCCCAGCAGTTCACTGGCCAGCAGGGTCGGCAGCTGCGAAGCATCGGCGAACGGCTCGCACCAGACCTGTGGCAGGCGCTGCAGCAGATCCAGGCCCTGGCGCGCGTCCATCCGGTGCAGGTGGTGCTGCACGCCCAGATGCCGCGCGACCTGCGAGGCCCAGTCGCTCTCGTCATGGCCGGGATCGTCGAAGCCGACCGTCCACGCTTCGATCGGCAGGGTCGACTGTGCCTGCATCATCGCCGTCACCAGCGAGGAATCGGTGCCGCCGGACAGGAACGCGCCGCAGGCCAGCGGCGAATGCATGCGGGCAGCGATGGCTTTCTGCAGTACCGCTTCCAGCTGGTCGGTGGCCTGCTCCAGGCTGGGTGCCGGCTGCAACGGCTCCTGCAGTGCGGTCTGCATCGCATCACGTGCGCACCAGTAGCGCGAACCGCCCTGCGCGGCCTGGCTGGAGCCGCCCGCGGCGTGATCGCTGAGGTCGATGCGCAGCATCGCGCCCGCCACCAGCTTGTGGATGCCGCGATAGATGGTGTGCGGCGCCGGCACATAGTCGTGCCGCAGCAGCAGGCTCAATGCATCCTGGTCGATGCTCGGCGAGAATCCGGCAAATGCTTGCAGTGCTTTCAGTTCGGAAGCGAACAGGAACCTGCCCTGGTACCAACCGTAGTAGAGCGGCCGCTCGCCCACCGGGTCACGCGCCAGCCACAGCTCGCGCGACTCGCGGTCCCATACGCTGAAACCGAATGCGCCCTCGATGCGCGACAGCGCCCGCTGCACGCCCCACTCGACGATGGCCTGCAGCAACAGGCGCGCATCGCTGCAGCTGCGCGGCAGATCGCGCAGCTGCGCCTGCAGGTCGGCGCGGTTGTACAGGCGGCCGTCCAGGCACAGCACGTAACGGCCACACTCCGAGCTCAGCGGTTGCAGGGGCGTATCGGTCGGCGCCCGGCAATGGCCCAGTGCCAGGCCGGCATCGGCGTCGGTCCAGTAACCGATGCGGCCGCGGCCACGCTGCTGCAGGGCGCGCAGCATCGGCGCCAGCTGTTGCAGCAGGTGCTCGTCATCGGCCGGCGGCAGCCAGGCCCCGACCACGCCACTCATCGGGCACCTCCACGGCGGCGACGGCGGCAGGACAGACTCGGCAAGCGGGGAGCGGCGGGCGACATGGGGACGGCACGCGGAACGGAGGAGACTCCATGCTCAGCCCGCCCCCGGCCCGGCGTCAGTCGCTTTGCTGTCAGCGATGGTCACCGGATGTATCACGAAGGTAACGTTTTGTAACGGCAACCGGCTATGCTGGGCGCCAAGTTGTTGCCGGGACTGAGGCCCGGCCCGTGCGCCAGCAACCCCGGCTGAATGGCGCCCGCCCCCTGGACCCGGGCGGCCCGAAGGCTGGGATAGCATCGCCGCGCTCGTGCCGTGGCGGTACGTTTGCGCCCACGGAGGCCTTGAAAATGCTGGATATCGTACTGGTCGAAGACGATGCCCGCCTGGGTACGATGGTCAGCGACTATCTGCAGCGGCATGGCTACCAGGTGGCCCATGAGCGCAGCGGCGAGCGCGCGGTGACCCGGATCCTGGCCGAGAAGCCCGCGCTGGTGCTGCTGGATGTCGGCCTGCCGGACCAGGATGGTTTCGAAGTGTGTCGGCAGATCAGGCCCCACTATGACGGCATCATCTGCGTGCTGACCGCCCGAACCGACAACATCGACCAGGTGCTGGGGCTGGAGCTGGGCGCCGACGACTACATCGGCAAGCCGATCGAACCGCGGGTGCTGCTGGCCCGGCTGCGCGCCCACCTGCGTCGCCACCGCCGGGTCGAGCCGCGCGATGGCAGCCTGCGCTTCGGCGAGCTGAACATCGACCCGTCCACCCGCAACGTGCACCTGCAGGGCGCCCTGCTGGAGCTCACCACCGCCGAGTTCGACCTGCTGTTCCTGCTGGCCAGCAATGCCGGCCAGATCCTCGACCGTGACGCGCTGTTGCGCGGCCTGCGCGGGATCGCCTTCGACGGGCTGGACCGCTCGATCGATGCCCGCATCTCGCGCCTGCGCCGCAAGCTGGGCGACAACCCGGAACAACCGGAACGGATCAAGACCGTGCGTGGCCGCGGCTACCTGTTCAGCCGCTCGGCATGGGGATGAAGCGCACGCCGTCGGCGATGCGCGGGCACGCCTTCCACTTCCTGCGCTACGGCATCGGCTTCCTGGTCGCCCACCTGCTGCTGATCGTGCTCGGCCTGTGGGCCTGGGACGCCCTGCTCGAGGACCGTACCGAAGCCGGCCTGCAGGCCGAGATGCGCGGTACCCATGCCCTGCTGCAGCACCGCTTCGCCGAAACGCCGCGCGACCAGTGGCCGGCGCTGGCGCGCGAGCTCGACGCCGATTTCGCCTATGCGCTGCGCATGCTGCCGCTGGCCGATGCGGTCAAGGAGCTGCCGGCCAGCCAGCGCCCGCCGTTCAACAACGGTCGCGTGCAGATCGACCTTGAGCACATGCGCAGCCTGCAGCGCATCGGCGACAGCGACTACGCGGTGATGCTGGGCCCGCTGGACGAAGCACTGCCCGATGAGGGCTGGCAGGACAGCGAAGTTTCCGGCGTGGCGATCCTGCTGCTGATCCTGATGGTGGCGGTGGCGCTGCCGATGTACGTGATGGTCTACCGCCTGTGGCGCGACGTCTCGCAACTGGCCCAGGCCGCCCGGCAGATGCGCGATGGCCAGCTGGACACGCGGGCGCCGCGTGCGGGCACCGCGCTGGTGAGGCCGCTGGCCAACGCCTTCAACCATATGGCCGAGCAGCTGCAGCAGCTGCTGGAAAGCCAGCGCGTACTGGCACAGGCCGTGGCACACGAAGTGCGCACGCCGCTGGCGCGGATGCGCTTCGGCCTGGCCGACCTGGAGGACACCGCGCTCGATGACGTGCAGCGCGATGCCCTGGGGGGCCTGCGCACCGACGTTGATCGCCTGCAGCACCTGACCGATGCCGGCGTCGAGTACGCCGCGCTGGGGCGCTGCCATCAGCTGACCCGCCAGCGCCTGCAGTTGGCCGCGCTGGTGCGCGGCGTGGTGGCCCAGTTCGCGCCGCTGCCGATGCCGGTACAGCAGGCGCTGTCACCGACCGGCCTGGTCAACGTCAACCGGCACATGCTGGAGCTGGCGCTGCGCAACCTGCTGGGCAATGCACTGCGCTATGCGCGGCGGCAGATCCGCATCGCCAGCACGGTCAACGACGGTTGGCTGTGCCTGCAGGTGGAGGACGACGGCCCCGGCATCGCGCCGGAACTGCGCGGCCAGGTTCTGCAACCCTACGTCCGCCTGGACCCGGGCAGCCCTGGATTCGGGCTCGGCCTGGCGCTGGTACAGGTGGTGGCCGACAAGCATGGCGGTCACGTCGAGGTGACCGATTCGGAGCTGGGTGGCGCCTGCATCCGCCTGCACCTGCCGCTGGAAACCGGCGCCGTGGTGGAGTGCGAACAGGACTGCTAGGCCGCGGGCTCGGCACGCGGCAACGCAAACACGAACAGCGCGCCACGCGCGCTGTCGCGCAGTTCGATGCGGCGTCCATGCAGCTGCACGATGCGCTGCACGATCAACAGGCCCAGCCCGCCATTGTCGCCACGCCGTGCGCCCAGCGCGGCCGGCGCCTGGAACAGCTGCGTGCGCAGCGCAGGCGCGACACCGGGGCCATCATCGGCCACGCTCACTTCCACGCTGTCGGGCGTCGCCCGCAGGCTCACCTCGATCCGGCCACCTTCCGGCGCATGCCGCAGGGCGTTGTCGAGCAGATTGGTCAGCACCCGCTCGACCAGGCCGAGATCGGCACGCACCAGCGGCAGGCCCGGGGGAAACGCTGCATGCAGGCGCTGGTTGCGGGCCTGCGCTGCAAGCTCGAACTTCTGCAGCACGTCCTGCAGCAGCTCGGGCAGCGCGAACACTTCCCACTCCAGCCGGACCTCACCGTGCTCCAGCCGTGCCAGCTCGAACAGCGCGCGTGCCAGCCGGCCAACCTTGGCACTCTGCGCCAGCGCGATGCCGAGATAGCGGCGCCGCTCGTCTGCCGGCAGCGTTGCATCCTTCAGCGCCATCGTTTCCAGGTAGCCGTGCAGCGACGACAGCGGCGTACGCAGGTCGTGGGAAATGTTGGCCACCAGCTCGCGCCGCTGCAGGTCCTGCTGGCGCAGCTGCTGCCATTGCTCGCCCAGCCGCTGCGCCATCTGCGCATGGGCGTGTTCAAGGATCACCAGTTCGTCGCGCTCACCGGGACGCAGCGGCTGCGGCGGTGGCAGCGCTGTTGGCGCATCGATGTCGAACGCCTGGATGCGCCGGGTCAGCCGCCGCAGCGGACGCGTCACCCAGTAGAACGCCACCAGCCCAGCCAGCAGGCCCAGGCCGCCGACCAGCATCACCGACCAAAGCGTGGTGTTCCACTGGCTGCCCGCGGCCAGGTCGTCGGCAAGCATCTGCCGATGCTCGCCGACCAGCACCACGTACACGTAGCCGGCCTGGCGGCCCTGCACGATCAACGGCGCGGCACTGAACACCTTGCGGCCATCCGCGCTGCGCGGGTCATCGCCCAGGATCGGCAACGGCGCACCGGCCAGCAGGCGCCGCAGCGGTGCCACGTCCACCCGGTTGCGCACCAGGTGGCCGCTGGGCGCATCGTGGCCGAGGATGCGGCCCTGGTCATCCAGCAGATACACCTCGACGCTGGGATTGACCGCCATCAGCTGCCCGAACAGCGCGCGCACGGCAGCGTCGCGCATGCCGCTGGTGTCCATCAGTTCACTGCGCTGGGCAATGTGCTCGGCCAGGCCCAGCGACAGCCGCTGCACCACTTCCTGCTCGTGGCGGGTGTTGGCGCGCATCTGCAGCGCCAGCAGCGCCATGCAGCACATCAGCATCAGCGCCGCGATCACCGCCGCCAGCTTCTGCCACAGGTTCGGCCTGATCATGCCGCCGCCCCGGCCGGATCAACCAGCTTGTAGCCACGGCCCCACACCGTCAGCAGCCGCCGCGGGTTGGCCGGATCGGCTTCGATCTTGCTGCGCAGGCGGTTGATGTGGGTGTTGACGGTGTGCTCGTAGCCATCGTGCTGGTAGCCCCAGACCTGGTTGAGCAGTTCCATGCGCGCGAACACCTGGTCCGGGTGGCGGGCGAAGAACAGCAGCAGGTCGAATTCACGGGGAGTCAGCTCCAGCGCGCTGCCCTCCACCGAGGCGGTACGCGCGACCGGATCCAGCTGCAGCCCGCCCAGCTCGATCGCACCGGCATCGATGCGCGCGCTCTGCGCCATCGCCTCGGCCCGGCGCAGCAGCGCACGCACCCGTGCCACCAGTTCCGGCATCGAGAACGGCTTGGCCAGGTAGTCGTCCGCGCCCAGTTCCAGGCCGACGATGCGCTGGGTTTCACTGCCCCGTGCGCTGATGATGATGATCGGCACGTAGCGCGCCATCGCACGCGCGCGCTGGCACACCTGCAGGCCATCCACGCCGGGCAGCATCACGTCCAGCACCAGTGCATCCCACGGCCCCTCCTGCTCGAGCAGGCGCAGGCCGGCGTCGCCGCTGGCGGCGTGGGCAACGTCGTAGCCTTCATCGCCCAGGTGCATGCGCAGCAGGTCGGCAATGTGGGCATCGTCTTCGACGATCAGGACGCGTTTGGCAGACATCGGCAGCTCGGCGGCAGCGGGGAGGCTGTCCGCATTGTGGCGCGGGACGGCTGCCGATACCTCACGAAAAATTGAATCCTGCGTGAGGATTCGTTGACCCGGGCGGGCGCAGCATGGCCCCGTCGCCCCTTCCCGGAGTCCGCCATGTCCCTCACCCGCCGCCATCTGCTGGGCCTGGGCGGTGTTGCCACTGCCGCCGGGCTGTTCGGGCTCGGCGCCTGCAGCCGCGCCGCGCCGGCCGCCGCCGAAGCACGCCCGCCACGGCAGTTCGAGGTCATGCACAGCGATGCGCAGTGGCGCCAACAGCTGACCCCGGCGCAGTACGCGGTGCTGCGCCAGCAGGCCACCGAGCGCCCGTGGAGCAGCCCGCTCAACAAGGAACACCGGCAGGGCACCTTTGCCTGCGCCGGGTGCGCCCTGCCGCTGTTCTCCTCATCCACCAAGTTCGAAAGCGGAACCGGTTGGCCCAGCTTCTGGGCACCGCTGCACAACGCCATCGGCGAGGACCGCGACGTCACCTTCGGGATGCTGCGGGTGGAAGTCCACTGCCGCCGCTGCGGCGGCCACCTCGGCCATGTGTTCAACGATGGCCCGCGCCCGACCGGGCTGCGCTACTGCATGAACGGCGCGGCACTGGTGTTCATGGCCGGTGCCGCCGATGGCGGCACGGCCGACGGCTGGCGCGTGCCGGTCGGTTCGTCCCCTGCTTCCGGAGCCTGACCATGCTGCTGTTGCTGCTTGCCTATCTCGGGGGCGCGCTGACCCTGCTCAGCCCCTGCATCCTGCCGGTACTGCCGTTCGTATTCGCGCGCGCCGATCGTCCGTTCCTGCGCAGTACGCTGCCGCTGCTGCTGGGCATGGCGCTCACCTTCACCGTGGTCGCCAGCCTGGCCGCGGTGGGCAGCCAATGGGTGGCGCAGGCCAACCAGATCGGACGCTGGATCGCCCTGCTGCTGATGGCGCTGTTTGCGCTGGCTCTGCTGTGGCCGCGACTGGCCGACCATCTGCTGGCACCGTTCCAGCGCGTCGGCGCCCGCCTGAGCGCACGCGCCGATGCCGCCGATGCCGCAGGACGAGGCGGCGCCTGGACCTCGCTGCTGATCGGCATCGCCACCGGCCTGCTGTGGGCACCGTGCGCCGGTCCGATTCTTGGCCTGGTGCTGACCGGCGCCGCCCTGCATGGCGCCAGCGCCGGTACCAGCACGCTGCTGCTGGCCTATGCACTGGGTGCGATCACCGCGCTGGCGCTGGCGGTATGGGTCGGCGGCCGGGTGTTCCGCGCCCTGCAGGCCCGGCTCGGCGTCGGTGACATGCTGCGCAAGGTGCTGGGCGTGGCCGCGCTGCTGGCGGTGGTGGCGATCGGCCTGGGCTGGGATACCGGCCTGCTGACCCGGCTGTCCTCGGTCAGCACCGCGCGCATCGAGCAGGGCCTGCTCGACGCAGTACCCGGCGCACAGCCCGCAGCGCCGCCGATGATGATGGCCGCCGCCACCGGCGGCGCCGAAGCAGCGCTGCCGATGGAAGGCACCCTGCCCGCTCTGGACGGTGCCAGCGGCTGGCTCAACAGCCCGCCACTGAGCGCGCGGCAGTTGCGTGGCAAGGTGGTGCTGGTCGATTTCTGGACCTATTCCTGCATCAACTGCCTGCGTGCGATGCCGTTCGTGCACGAATGGGAGCGCCGCTACCGCGACCACGGCCTGGTGGTGATCGGCGTGCACACGCCGGAGTTCGCCTTCGAACGCGACCCGCGCAACGTGATGAAGGCGGTGCAGCAGCTGAAGGTTGAATATCCGGTGGCGCTCGACAACCAGTACACCATCTGGCGTGCGTTCAACAATCGCTACTGGCCGGCACAGTACTTCGTCGATGCGCAGGGCAACATCCGCGGCCATCAGTTCGGCGAAGGCAACTACGCACGCTCGGAACAGGTGATCCGGCGCCTGCTGGCCGAGGCTGGCCAGACCCATCTGCCGCCGCCGGCCGATCCGGCCGCCGCCGACCTGCAGGGCGTCGCCGCACAGGCCGACATGGGCAACCTGCGCTCGCCGGAAACCTACCTGGGGCACGCCCGCGCCGAACAGTTTGCCTCGCCCGGTGGCCAGCGCAGCGGCAGTGCATTCGACTACACGCTGCCGGCCCGCCTCGCACTCAACCAATGGGGCCTGTCCGGACGCTGGACGGTGACCGACGAGGCCGCGCAGCTGCAGCAGGCCGGTGGCCGCATCGCCTTCCAGTTCCATGCGCGCGACCTGCACCTGGTGCTGGCCCCGGCGGCGGACGGCAAGCCGGTGCGCTTCCGCATCTGGCTGGATGGCAAGCCTCTGCCCGCCGCCGATGCCGGCAGTGATGCCGGTGCCGATGGCAGCGGCGTGGTTGACGAACACCGCCTGTACCAGCTGGTGCGCCAGCGCGGCACGGTCGGCCCGCACCGCTTCGAGATCGAATTCCTCGATGCGGGCGCGCGGGCCTACGCCTTCACCTTTGGTTGAACCGGGAGGACACGATGAAACTCTCCTTTGAACAGGGCATCGCCGCCGGCGTCGCCGGCCTGGTGGCCGCAGCACTCATCGCCGGCGTGCTGCTGGTCGATCATGGTGCGCTTGCGGCACCGGTAGATGCCGCTGCGCAGGCCAGGGCACTGCCGGCGCCCAGCGGCGACGCCGCGTTCCGCGACGAGGCCAGCCACGCCAGCGTGGTGTTCGCCGGCGGATGCTTCTGGGGCGTGCAGGGCGTGTTCCAGCACGTCAAGGGCGTAAGCAATGCGGTCTCCGGGTACATCGGCGGCAGCGCGGCCGACGCACGCTATGAGCGGGTCAGCAGCGGCCACACCGGCCATGCCGAGGCGGTGAAGATCGACTACGACCCGCGCCAGGTCAGCTATGGCCAGCTGCTGCAGGTGTTCTTCTCGGTGGTGCACGATCCCACCCAGCTCAACCGCCAGGGGCCCGACCAGGGCAGCCAGTACCGGTCGGCGATCTTCAGCGACGACAGCCGCCAGCAGGCCGCCAGCCGCGCCTACATCGCCCAGCTCGGCCAGGCCGGCAGCTACCGCGCGCCGATCGTCACCCAGCTGGCCAGCGGACAGCGCTTCTATCCGGCCGAGAGCTATCACCAGAACTACATGACCAACTATCCGCAGGCGGCCTACATCCGCTACTACGACGCACCGAAGCTGGCCGCGCTGGGCAAGCAGTTCCCGGCGCTGTACCGGCGCAATGCGGTGCTGGTGCCGATGCGTTGACGACCTGGGTAGTGCCGGCCGCTGGCCGGCAACCGCACCGTTCCGGATCCAGGGATTGCCGGCCAGCGGCCGGCACTACCTGCACAAAAAAAGACGCACGGCCATCCAGCCGTGCGCTTGGGAAGTATCGGCCAGGCTCCGATCAGGCCTGGCCGACGACGACATGCTAGGCTCGCCATCATCATGGGTACAGCACCAGATGGCGGGAACTTCGATGGATACAGATGACCAGGCTTCGATGATTCCTCCCCGCTACCAGCGGCTGTCCGATGAACTGGCCGAGGCCATCCACGGCGGTCGTCTTCCCGTCGGCAGCCGCCTGCCGTCGCTGCGGCAGATGGCGTTGCAGCGCCGGCTGAGCCTGAACACGGTGATCGCCGCCTACCGCCAGCTGGAAGATGCCGGCCTGGTGATTCCGCGGCCGAAGGCGGGGTTCGAGGTAGCGCCGCGACTGTCCGTGCCGGATCGCTCGCTGCGCGATGTGCCTTCAGCCCCCACCGCGCCGCTGCAGCAGGCGCTGATGAGCCGGGTGCTGGAAGCGCAACGGCGCCCCGGCGTGATCGACCTGGCCTTTGCCGGCCCGCGCGGCCGCCAGTTCTACCCGGGTGCGCAGCTGGCCCGGCATACCGCGCAGGTGCTGCGTCATGGCCAGCAGACGGTGGAGACCTACGCGCGCCCCAACGGTTCGCCACGGCTGCTGGCACAGATCGTGCGCCGCGGCCCGCGCATGGGCCTGCACACCCACAGCGAGCGCCTGCTGCTGACCCACGGCGCAATGGAAGCGCTGCAGCTTGCCCTGCGGGCGGTCACCCAACCCGGCGATGCGGTCGGCATCGAAGCACCTTCCTATTTCAACCTGTATCCGCTGCTGGCCACGCTCGGCCTGCAGGCCATCGAGCTGCCCACCCATCCGCAGCACGGGCTGGATGTCGACGCACTGGCGGCGATGCTGGAGCACACCCCGCTGGCGGCGCTGGTGGTGATGCCGACCGTGCACAACCCGCTGGGCTGCACCATGCCGACGGCAGCCAAGCAGCGCCTGGCTGAACTGGTCAACGCGCGGCAGCTGCCGCTGATCGAGGATGCGGTCTACGCCGAGCTGCAGTTCTGCGAACCGCCGGCGCCCCTGCTGAAGGCCTTCGATCGCGACGGTTGGGTGATGGTGGTCGGTGGTTTCTCGAAGACGCTGGCACCGGACTATCGCATCGGCTGGCTGGAGGGTGGTCGCTTCGCCGAGCGCATCGCGCTGCTGAAATTCCAGTCCACCGGCGGCGAACCGCAGCTGCTCGGCGACGCGGTGGCGGCGTATCTGGAAGCCGGCAGCTATGAGCACCATCTGCATCGGATGCGTCGCCTGTACCGCGAACAGGTCGGGCGGCTGCGCCAGCTGGTGGCCGAGCACTTCCCGCCCGGCACCCGCGCCACCGAGCCGCAGGGCGGTTTCCTGCTGTGGCTGGAACTGCCGGGCGTGGATACACGCGAACTGTTCGAGCGGGCGCTGCAGGAGGACATCGTGTTCATGCCCGGGCAGGTGTATTCGCGGGGCGCGCGCTATCGCCATTGCCTGCGGCTGTCATGCTGCCAGACGCTGGATGCGCGTTTCACCGGCGCGGTGGAGCGGCTGGGCGCGATCGCGCGCGAGCTGGCCGCTGCAGCACGGTAGTGCCGGCCGCTGGCCGGCAACCCCGGGATCGCCGGGTGGATGCAGTTGCCGGCCAGCGGCCGGCACTACCCCAGGTCGTCGAGCAGGTGCGCCGCCAGCGCTTCGCCCTCCGCGCCTGGCAGATGCGGTAGCCGCCCCCAGCAGGGCATCGGCAGGCGCTGCAGCAGGGTGGCGATGTTCTCGTCCTGGCGCTGCATCGCCGGGTCGATGTGGTTGCCGATCCAGCCGAGGCAGTCGACGCCACTGGCCTGCAACGATTGCGCGGTCAGTCGCGCGTGGTTGACGCAGCCCAGGCGCATGCCCACCACCAGCAGCACCGGCAGCCGCAGCGCGCGCACCAGATCAAACTGGTCCAGGCCGGCCGAGAGCGGCGCCAGCCAACCCCCGACCCCCTCCACCACCACGATGTCGGCCTGTGCACGCAGCCGCTCGAACGCGGCCACGATCGGTGCCAGCTCCACCTGCACGCCGTCTTCGGCGGCGGCCAGTTCCGGCGCCAGTGGCTGCCGCAGCGCATACGGGTTCAGGTCGGCATAGTCCGGCACCGGCCAGCTGGCGGCCTGCAGCGCCAGTGCGTCTTCGTTGCGCAGGCCTTGCCCCAGGTCCTGGCTGCCGCTGGCGACCGGCTTCATGCCGACCGCGCGCAGGCCACGCCGGCGCAGCGCATGCAGCAGCGCCGTACTGGCCGCGGTCTTGCCGATCTCGGTGTCGGTGCCGGTAACGAACAGGGCAGGCGGCAGCGTGGCGGGCAACGGCATCAATCGGCTCCAGCAGGGCAACAGGGCCTGCATTATCACCGGCACGGACGGCTTGCTAGACTGCGGGCATGTTCGCCAATGCCTCGCTTACCGGCAGCAAGCCGGAACAATACGCCCAGCTGCTGGAACAGGCCCGTGGCCTGGTCTACGGCGAGTCCGACCGTATCGCCAATGCGGCCAACCTCTCCGCGCTGGTCTATCACGCCCTGCCCGACCTGAACTGGGTGGGTTTCTACCTGTACGACGGCAACGAGCTGGTGGTCGGCCCGTTCCAGGGCCTGCCGGCCTGCGTGCGCATCCCGCTCGACAAGGGCGTGTGCGGTGCCGCCGCCCGCCAGCGCGTGACCCAGCGCGTGGACGACGTCGATGCCTTCCCCGGCCACATCGCCTGTGATTCCGCCTCGCGTTCGGAACTGGTGGTGCCACTGCTGCGCGGTGATGAGCTGATCGGTGTGTTCGACATCGACAGCCCGAAGGTCGGCCGCTTCGATGGCGACGACCAGGCCGGCCTGGAAGCCATTGCCCGCGTGTTCGTCGAGGCCCTGGGATGAGCGCACCGAAGCTGCGCAACATCGGCCCCAAGAGTGCAGCATGGCTGCGCCAGGTCGGCCTGCGCAGCCGCGAAGACCTGGTCGCGATCGGTGCGGTCGGCGCCTTCGTCAAGGTCAAGCGTGCCGGCTTCAAGCCCAGCCTGAACCTGCTGTACTCGCTGGAAGGCGCGCTGCTGGACTGCCACTGGCAGGAACTGAGCGAACCACAACGCGATGCGCTGGTGCAGGATTACGAAGCACGCATCGCCGCGCACCCGCTGAAGGCGGCCGGCCCGGCATCGGGCCCGGTGCATGAGCAGCGCTTCGACGCCGATGATGACGCCGAAGACAGCGTGGCCGAGCACGCCGACGAGGATTGAGGCCTTCGCGTACCTGGCAATGCCGGCCGCCAGCGGCCGGCGCCACCCGGGTGATGCGCGATCGAGCACGCTCAGGGCTGCTGCAGTTCCAGCAGTTCTCCCACCAGGCCCGTTTCGCCACGCTCCAGCCACACCCGCAGGCGCGTGCCGTGGTCGATGCGCAATGCCCAGCACAGCGACATCGGCAGGCCGCAGACCTGCGACAGCACCATGCGCAGCGGGCCGCCGTGGCTGACCACCAGCGTCGGTACCGGATCGTCGTCATCCAGCAGGCGATCCAGCGCGCGCGCGATACGCCGTTCGAAGTGGCCCCAGCTTTCGCCGTTCGGCGGAGGGAACGCATGCGGATCGGCATGGAACGCCGCCAGCGCGTCCTCTGGAAGGTCGAACAGTGACTGTCCGTCCCAATCGCCGAAGTCCAGTTCTTCCCACTCCTCGTCCGCTTCCACGTCCAGCCCGCGCGGGGTCGCCAGCGCCATCGCGGTGTGCAGCGAGCGCAGCCGCGGCGAACTGATCACCCGCTCCCAGGGCTGCGCGGCATAGGCATCGACCAGCTCCTGCGGCAACCGGGCCAGCTGCGGTGGATCGCTGCGGCCATCGAGGAACTCATCGCGACCGTTGCCGGCATGGCGGACCAGGTCGAGGATCATGCGTGCGTCCTGTACAGGCAACGCGGGAACAGCGGAAAACGGGCGGACATCGGCAACGGCACCACGGGATCAAGACGCCATTCTAAAGGCAGTGGAGCATGCCCGACTCGATCCGGCGCCGCGCCTGCCCACCGCAACGGCCGCGATGCCGTAGACTGCGCGCACTTCCAGGTGACCTGCGGCCATGGCCGGCAGGTTGAAACGGGAAGCCGGTGACGCGTGATTCCACGCCATGCCGGCGCTGCCCCCGCAACGGTAAGCACGTCAGTTCCAGGCAACAACGCCACTGTGCCGCGCGCATGGGAAGGCGCCTGGACGGTGGCCTCGCGCCACCCGGCGGCGAGCCCGGAGACCGGCCCGGAAGCCTCAGGTCGCGATGCGGTGGGCATGGCGCTGGATGACCGTGGCCCGCGCTGCGGCATCGGCGCGTGCCTGCCTCCGCGGCTCCTCCCCTTCGCCACGCGGGCGTGCGTGGCACCTGGAGTCCCCCATGAAGCTGCAGTCCCGAATGCTGTCCCTGGCCGTACTGGCGACCCTGCCCGCGCTGGCCCAGGCCGCCGACGACACCACCGCACTCGACCAGATCCTGGTCACCGCCACCCGTACCCCGATCGCCCTGCAGGACAGCATCGCACCGGCCCAGGTGATCGACCGCGCACAGATCGAAGCCAGCCAGGCCACCTCGCTGCAGGAACTGCTGCGCGGCCGCGCCGGCATCAACCTGACCAATGCGGGCGGCCTCGGCAAGCAGAGCTCGCTGTTCCTGCGCGGCACCAACTCCAGCCACACCGTGGTGCTGGTCGATGGCGTACGCATCAACAGTGCCGACCTTGGCCTGGCCATGTACCAGGACCTGCCGCTGGCGCAGATCGAGCGCGTGGAAATCGTGCGCGGCCCCCAGTCGAGCCTGTATGGCGCCGATGCCATCGGCGGCGTGATCCAGATCTTCACCCGCCGCAACACGGGGAATTTCACTCCGCACTTCCAGCTCGGTGGCGGTAGCAATGGCCTGCGTGAGGCCAGCGGTGGCATCGGTGGCGGCACCGAACGTGGCTGGTTCGGCGCCGACATCGCCTACCAGCACTCCGACGGCATCGATGCCTGCCGCGGCTCGGCAACACGCTTCGCCGGCTGCTTCGCCGACGAGCCCGACCGCGACGGCTACCGCAACCTGTCCAAGAGCCTGCGCGGCGGTTACACCTTCAACGACCAGTGGAACGTGGAAGGCAGTGCCCTGCGCACCGACGGCAAGAACCACTACGACGGCTACTACAACTACTCCGAGACCCGCCAGCAGGTGCTGGCCGGCAAGCTGCGCTATACCCCTTCCGAGCGTGTGGCCCTCACTGCCAATGTCGGTCGCAGCGACAACGAATCGGACAACTTCGGCGACTTCGGTGCGCGTGGCAGCGCGCAGACGCACCGTGACAGCGCCTCGCTGCAGGGAGACTTCGGCGTTGCCGAAGGCCAGCTGCTGAGTGCCGGCGTGGACTGGAGCGAAGACAACCTGGATGGCAGCAGCGCTGGCTACCTCGTCGACAGCCGCCGCAATACCGGCGTGTTCGTGCAGTACCAGGGCCGTTTCGGCCGCCACCAGCTGCAGGCCAGCGCGCGCAACGACGACAACCAGCAGTTCGGCAACCATGCCACCGGCAGCGTCGGCTGGGCGCTGCAGCTGGACCACGGCCTGCGCGTCAACGCCAGCTACGGCACCGCCTTCAAGGCACCGACCTTCAGCGACCTGTATGACCCGTGGAGCGGCGTGCCGACGTTGAGCCCGGAAACGTCCAGGAGCGCCAATCTCGGCGTGTCGCAGCAGGGCCAGGGCTGGCATTGGGGACTGGACGTGTATGAAACCCGCATCGATGACCTGATCACCTACGATGCGTCCACCATGAAGATGCAGCAGGTGGAGAAGGCCCGCATCCGCGGTGCCGAACTGACCGGCGGCGTGCTGCTGGCCGGTTTCGACATCAATGCGCAGCTGAGCCATACCGACCCGCGCAACCGTACCCAGGGCAGCAACCCGTTCGACAACTGGCTGCCGCGCCGTGCGCAGCAGACCGCGAGACTGGACATCGACCGCCGTTTCGGCGCTGTCCGCGCCGGCCTGACCGTGCAGGGTGCTGGCAAGCGCTATGACGATGCCGCCAACACGGTCGTCGTTGCCGGCTACGGAACGCTGGACCTGCGTGCCGAGTACGCATTGACGCCGGAGTGGTCGCTGCTGGCGCGTGCCGCCAACGTGTTCGACCGCCGCTACGAGACCGTGGCGTGGTTCAACCAGCCCGGCCGCGAGTACCAGCTGAGCGTGCGCTACCAGCCGAAATGAAGGAACGCGCCGGGCATTGCCTGGCGCCTCCGGATGCCATCGACGCATGGCGTCGATCTACTGTGGTTAGGGAAGTGCCGGTCGCTGGCCGGCAACATCATCCTCATCGGCAACGCATCC